>CAMCVK010000003.1 GCA_945881865.1 Fimbriimonas ginsengisoli Gsoil 348
TACCGCATTTCGAGTGCGGCGCACTAGACCACTATGCGATCTCTCCGAGAACATTATGGCCGATCTGGTTTTGCGGTTGCCGGAATGACGGGGCGAATCTACCGTAGAAAGGGACATGCCGACCGTTACCTTCACCCTTCGACTTCCGGTTCCGGCTTCTCGCCTGCTTGAGTTTCATCGGGACGCCGGGGCTTTGGCAAAGATCACGCCCGGAGCGTGGGCCCTTCGTTTGCAGCCGCCGACCGGCGAGATGGTGCCCGGGATGGCAGTTTCTGCCTCCCTACTTGGTTTGACGGTGTGGAAGGGGCAGATTGATGAGGTTTTGCCGGACGGTTTCATCGATTCGGCCACAAACGTGGGCGCCTTCAGCACGTGGCAGCATCGACATCGGATTTCTGGCGACGAAACGTCCTCTGTTTTGGAGGACATCATCACCTACCAGCCGAAGCCGTTCTTGGCGGGAATGGCGGTGCTGGGGCTTAGGGCTCTGTTCGCCTACCGCCATTGGCGGACGGCGAAGCTTCTACGGTAGATTTCCACCTTTTTGGTGTATCCTTCCACCATGGCATTGAACATCAAGAATGAGGAGACGCATCGGCTGGCGACTGAGCTAGCCCGGCTGACGGGAGTCAGCATCACCGAAGCGGTAACAAAAGCACTTGTGGACCAGCTTGATCGTCTGGAGGTTAACCGCCAGGCCCGTTACGAGCGTCTACGCGAAATGATCAGTGAGACAAGTGCTCTAATGTCTCCCGAGACCAAGTTGCTAGATCACGGCGAATTGCTGTATGACGAAGACGGGTTGCCAAAGTGATCCTTGACACCTCTGCCGTAGTTGCGATCATCAAAAACGAACCCGAAGCGGAGACATTTCTGAATGCGCTCTTCCTGTCTAACGAGCCCCTCCGGATGTCGGCAGCGAGCTATCTTGAGTCAGCGGCCGTGCTAGATTCCGATCCAAACCAACGCGTTGGTATGGCGCTGGATGATTTCATTGGCGAGACGGAAGTGATCATTGAACCAGTTACGGAGAATCAGGCCAGGCTTGCACGTCGAGCGATGCAAATTTTCGGACGAGGAAGCGGAAGCAAGGCGAAGTTGAACTTTGGCGACTGTTTTACGTACGCGCTGGCAAAAGATTTGCGAGAACCCTTGCTCTATAAAGGGAACGACTTTCTTCACACGGATGTGCGGTCGGCCCTACCGCGAAGTTCATCTGAATGATCCATGCGATGGGAGCGATTGGGCTAGCAAGCCTTCACGCGGCCAGTTTCTCAAAAATGTCTTTGAGAAATTGGCCGGTGTACGACTCCGGCACTTTCGCCACATCCTCCGGGGTCCCGAAGGCCACGACGCGGCCGCCGGCGTTTCCGCCTTCGGGGCCCATATCAACCAACCAGTCGGCGGTTTTGATCACGTCGAGGTTGTGTTCGATTACGAGCACCGTATTCCCCGTATCCACCAGACGATGAAGAACCTTCAAAAGTCGGTTCACATCCTCGAAGTGAAGGCCCGTGGTCGGCTCGTCAAGAATGTAGATCGTGCGGCCGGTTGAACGTTTTGACAGTTCCGACGCGAGCTTGATGCGCTGGGCTTCGCCGCCCGAGAGCGTGGTTGCCGGCTGACCCATCCGAACGTAGCCCAGGCCAACTTCCTGCAAGGTCTCCAGCTTTCGGAAAATCTTGGGAATCGGGCGGAAGAATTCGCACGCGTCATCAATGGTGAGGCCGAGCACCTCCGAAATGTTCTTGCCCTTATAGCGGACTTCCAGCGTTTCGCGGTTGTACCGCTTGCCCTTACAGACCTCGCACGGAACGTAGACGTCCGGCAGAAAGACCATTTCGATCTTGAGCACGCCATCACCTTTGCAGGCCTCGCAGCGTCCGCCCTTCACGTTGAAGCTGAAGCGTCCGTTCGAGTAGCCGCGAATCTTGGCGTCGGGAGTTTGCGCAAACAACTCCCGAATCATGTCGAAAGTGCCGGTGTAGGTAGCCGGGTTCGACCGGGGCGTTCGACCGATCGGCGACTGGTCGATGTCGATAACTTTATCGAAGTGCTCCAAGCCTTCGATGCTGTCGTGGGCTTCCCAAACAGAACGGGTGCCATAAACCTCGAACATCAAACGGGGGAAAAGCGTGTCTTGGATGAGGGTCGACTTGCCGCTCCCCGAGACGCCCGTTACGCAAACAAAGAGCCCGAGGGGAATCGCGACATCAACGCCCTTGAGGTTGTTTCCCCTCGCGTTGCGAATAACCAGCCAACCGTCCGACATACGTGGAATCTAGTCTACTACGAAGTTTCAGCTCTGTTTGGTGAGCCGCTCGTCAACCAACCAACTTCTGCAGGTAGCGGCCGTATTCGGTTTTTGCCAGAGGGGCGGCGAGCCGGAGTACTTGCTCGGCGTCGATCAGGCCCATCGAAAACGCCACCTCTTCGGGGCAAGAAATCATCAGGCCCTGTCGCTTCTCAATCGTCTCCACAAAGTTCGCCGCCTCAAGCAAGCTCTCGTGCGTACCGGTGTCGAGCCAGGCAAACCCACGGCCAAGAATCTCTACCGAAAGACCGCCCGCTTCCAGATAGGTTCGGTTGAGGTCAGTAATCTCCAATTCGCCACGAGCGCTCGGAACCTGCGCCCGTGCGAACTCGACCGCCTGGTTGTCATAGAAATACAAGCCCGTCACCGCGTAGTTCGACTTTGGAACCTTCGGCTTTTCCTCAATGCTCACCGCGCGAAGCTGGTCGTCGAACTCAACAACGCCGTAGGACGACGCGTCCTGAACGCGATAGGCGAACACGGTCGCTCCTTCTTCCTGCGCGTCGGCCGCGCGCAGATGCTCCGGCAGGCCGTGGCCATAGTAGATGTTGTCGCCAAGAATCAGCGCCGACGGCGAGCCGCCGATGAACTCCGCGCCGATGGTGAAGGCTTGCGCAAGCCCTTTCGGCTCCGGCTGGACTTCGTACCGCAGGTCGAGTCCCCATTGCGAGCCATCGCCCAGAAGCCGCCGAAACTGCGGCTGATCTTCCGGCGTCGTGATGAGCAAAATCTCTCGCATTCCCGCCAGCATCAGCGTCGTCAGCGGATAATAGATCATCGGCTTGTTGTAAACCGGCATGAGCTGCTTACTTACCGAGATCGTTAACGGGTGAAGACGCGTTCCGGCTCCGCCGGCAAGAATAATTCCTTTTCGATCGATCGCCATGTTTGTTCCTCAGTTAGGGGTGATCCACTCCTGCAGGTCCTGGCTTTGAACCTTATAGTAGGCGGGTTGGTTGGCCTCGAGAATGTGCCACTGGAGAATCGGCAAAAGCTCTTCGATGCGTTCCACGGTGTCGGTCATCTCCAGCAGGCGTTGCTTCTGGATGTTCTCCATGCTTAGAAGGTTCGCGATAGTGAAGCTAAGCGCGACCGGATCGGTCGGAAAAACGACCTGAACCGAGAACTCCTGCCTTTCGAACAACCGCTGAACCAAGATTTCGAACTCGCGGCGCGCTGATAGCAAAAGCGTCTCCACTTTGGATTGCTCCTCGATGGGGCTTTCGATGACCGGCTCAACGAAGCCTACTAAGAATGCGCGCGTATCGTCCAGGCGACGAACCCGGAAGCGACGCTCGCCCTGCACCAAGATATCCATACGGCCATCGTCATAGGTGGAAACCTCCTTGATGCGCACTACCGTTCCGACGAGGTACGGGTCGGCAAGACCTCCCGCTTCGTCGCCCGAGCGAATGAGTACGACCCCGAACGGACGGTCATCGCGGACGCAGAGTTGAATCATCTCGCGATACCGGTCTTCGAAGACGTGAAGTTGCAACGCGGCATGCGGAAACAGCACCGTGTTGAGCGGAAACAACGGCAACTCCTCAAGCTCTCGGGCCATGCCACCCAGAGTATAGCGTTTGGCCCGGCGGCCGTCGTCGCATCGCCATTTTCTCCTCCTTCGGCGCGACGTCAGGCGGGTAAAGTTCATTTCGTGGCGATGATGGCGAACGGACATGACGGCGGAGACGAAAAAGTAGCTCTGCAGCGGCAGCTAGAGGCTCTTCAGCAGCGGATCTCCGAGTTGGAAACGGACCAGAACCTTCCGGCACCTCGGCTTTCTGATGCCGAAGTCGCGCCGCTGAGCGAGGCGGACGTTACGCTTCGTCGGCTTGTTCAGCGAATCTCCATGATCCTGCAGGCCGAGAAGATTGTCATCATGTTCTACCAGTCGGAGCTGGGCGAGCTAGTCGGCATTCCGCCCGCTTTCGGCGTGGATGACGAGCGACTGAAGCTCTTCCGCGTTCGGGCCACCACCGGCATCTCGGGTCAGGTTTTCCGCGAAAGCGAACCGATTCTTTTCCACGACATCGCAAACGATCCGCGCGCCAAAGCCGATCCGTTTGGCCTGCTGGGTGCCCAGAACGGCGTCACCGTTCCGCTCGTCATCGAGAAGCGAGACGACGAGAACCGCATCGTCGAGCGAAACACGATTGGCGTTCTCCATGCCTTCAACAAGAAGCACGGCGAAGACTTTAACGACGAAGACGTTCGGCTGCTGGAACGCATGGCGAAGAACGTTGGCTCCATCATCGCCAACCTTCAGATGTTCCGTGAGGTCGTCCAGAAGAAAGAAGAGCTCGCACAGACTTTCGAGTCGCTCAGCGCCGGCCTTATCCTGGTTTCGCCGGAGGGTCGCCTCAGCCAGGTGAACTCCTCGGCACGCGCCATCTTCGGCCTCGGACCGGAAGTCGTTGGCATGAGCGCCCGCGACCAGCTGAAGAACGACGAACTGTGGAGCGTGATCACCGGTGCAAGCGAAGGCGTCGAGGGGACGAAGTGCGAAATCAACATCGTCATCAATGGGTCGGATCGCATCTATGAAGTCCAGGCGGCGCAGGTCCACGGCGAAGACGGCAAGAACCTCGGAATCGTCGCGATTCTCAACGACGTGACCGAGATGAAGAACATCGACCGCATGAAGTCGAGCTTCGTCGCCATGGCCTCTCACGAGCTTCGAACGCCGTTGACGGCGATCAAGGGCTTTTCGAGCACGCTGCTCGAAGGCATCAACGACGACATTTATTCGAAGGAAGACCAGCGCGAATTCCTCGGCATCGTGGTCAGCGAGTGCGACCGTCTGCGAAGGCTGATCGACGACCTCCTCAACACCTCGCGTATCGAGGCCGGTGAAAGCCTAACGCCCAACTACACCGAGTTCGAACTTGTTCCGCTTCTCGAGAAGACGGTTCGGGTGCAGCAGCAAGCGACCAATCGCCACACGGTCAAGCTCAACATCCAGGGCGAACTGCCGGCGACAATCATCGGCGACGAAGACAAGCTCGACCAGATCTTTACCAACCTGCTGAACAACGCGATCAAGTACTCGCCGAACGGCGGTGACGTGACGGTACATGCCCGAAACGAGGGCGAGACGCTGTTGTTTGGAATTCAAGACCAGGGCCTCGGAATTCCGAAGGATCACCTTGCCAAGGTGTTCGAGAAGTTCCACCGCGTGAACAACGACGACAACCGAAAGATCTATGGAACCGGCCTCGGCCTATTCTTGGTGAAGCACTTGGTCGAGCAGGTTCACATGGGCAAGATCTGGGCAGATTCGGAAGTCGGCAAGGGCTCGACGTTCCTGTTCCGCATCCCAACGCGAATCGACATCGAAGAAGCCAAAGAGTTCAACGGTTAAACTTTAGGACGGGCGGCAACCACTTAGTCGCCGCCGCCCAGATTCTTCCCCATCCTACGGTATTGGATTTTCGGTTGAGGTCCCAAGCGAGGCTCTGATTCGGCCAACGGCCGTCGCCGAGGCGCGAAGATTGCCTGCGTCGAACTTACGGGCACTGATCTGCTCGGCGACGCGGGCCGTAAAGTTCTTGCCCAACGTCGAGAGCGGCTTGATGGTCAAGAACACATTGGTGCCGTTGCCCAACGCGAGGGAAGCCCGCTCGGCATCGGTGCCGTATTTCTGGAGCGCTTGCATGTCCGCCGCATCGGTAAACGTGATCCGGTTCGGAACCATCTCGGTTGCGATCGCGGAAAGCTTCGGTGAGAGTGAAGCCGGCAGGTCTTTGTCCCAGCCGGTGTAAATGATGTGCGACAGCATCAGGCCATCGAGGCTGGATGCGGCGAGCTTGAACGCCCGCAAGTGCCGGTTGAGCTCGTTCTTACCGGCGTTACTCACGGCAATTTGCGTATGGGTGTCGTCTTTCACCAAACCGTGGCCAGGGAAATGCTTGCCGATCGCCAGAACCCCCGCCTCCTTCAGCCCGCGAGCGAAATCGCCTCCTAGCGTTGCGGCTTCGACGGGGTCAGCCGAGAACGTCCGGCCCGCCAGCACTTTTGACCCGGGCATGCTGAGGTCAAGCACCGGCGCGAAGTTCACGTTGATGCCAAGCTCGGCGAGTTTCTTCCCGACTTCGGCACCGTAGTCGCGGACTTTTTCCGGCGTTCGGGCCATCTCTTCGGCGCTGGGTAGGCCCATCTTGATGCGCTGCACGCTACCGCCTTCCTGGTCAATGCAGATGAGCGGCGCGGGCTTGCCGCCTTCGTTCGCCGCCGCTCGGATGTCCGCCGTAAGCTGGCGTATCTGGCCATCCGACTTTAGGTTCGCGCCCATCAAAATTACGCCCGTAATCTCGCCTTCACGAAGGGCGGCGGACGTCCGCTGATCTAGCTTGGTGCCCGGCAACCCGACCACGATACAAGCGCCGACTGCCTGTTTCAGGTCCGCTCCAGCAAGTACGACTGGCTCTTCCACCGGGTTCTTGTCGTTTTGGGCATCGACGGCCCCCACTTTCTTGGGCGCGGTCGGCTTTTGGCCCTCGGCAACTGCAGACGTTTTCGCCAAAGGAAAAGCCTGCAGTAGAATCGCGAGCGTAGCTCCTTGCGACAAAAGCAACAGCAAAACGCACAGCAATCCACCGACCCAGCGGTCGGTTATTCTAAACTTCGGCTGTGGACGGGGCGGCGTCAAGACGTAACCTCGATCTGGTACTCGAAGGCCGGCAACCGCTGAAAGGTCAGGATGGTAGCTTCGTCTGACGTTGGCACGGAATACGGCGACAACTTCGGCTCGTTTACAGTGGCGCGGCACCGGACAAGCAGACGGCCCGGCTTCTTGGGCGTGATTGTGAGCCGAATTCTTCGCTTCTGCGCTATCGGCCAGAGATCGGAATTGGTTTCGTAAATCAGATAACCCTGCGGCAGGGCTGACTTGCTCCAGACCCCATCCGCAAAAACAGAAACTTCGGAAGGTGGGGCGAACATCGCGACGTTCGGGCTCGCCGTGGAAACCGCCACGAGGTCTTCGACGCTAGTGCCGTCCGGATTCGCCAGCTCCACCGTCACGCTGCCTTTCAGCTTCCGGTCGCCATCTTGCATCAGATCGGCGGTAACGTCCACTACGAACGAGCTGCCGACCCGCACCTTTTTAGGGATGGCCTCAAAGCGAGATAGCCGTACTTTCGGCGTATTGCCGGTTCCAGCAGATTCCCAAGATCCGCCCGGGAAGTTCTCCGTCACGGGCGGCGGATCAGGCTGCTTTGCCGGTTCCGTCGGCCCTGGCGTTGCTGCCGTTGTGTTGTCCGGCGGATACGGATTTCCGGTCGTTCCCGCTTCGGGATCCGTCGGCTCGTTCTTCGGATCGACGTAGCCCGTTGCGCCGGTCGTGGAAGGGTTTGTCGGGTTGATGTTTTCGTACGGCGTCTGCGGTTCCGTTGCCTTCGGCGACGTCGTTTCGTACAGGCCGTAGCCCACGGCAAGTAACCCGGCGGCGATGACGGATCCCACGAGAAACTTGGGGAGGCTGGCCGTACGCGGGGCGAGCGCGCCTTCCAGGGCCTGCACGAACTCGGTGGTTGAAGCGAATCGATTCGCTGGCACCTTAGAAAGAGCTCGGTAGAAAACCGCATCAGCGGCCTTTGGAATAGTGGACTTTCGTGCAGAGATTGACGGCACCGGCGTTTGCAGGTGCGCGTGCATCACCGAGACCGGATTTCGATCGTCGAACGGTGGTTGCCCGGCAAGCAATTCCCACGCCACGCACGCAAACCCGTATCCGTCGGTACGTTGACTCGGTTCCGCCAGCTTGGAATCAATCTGCTCCGGGGCCATATACTGCGGCGTTCCGATGGGCAGACCGTCCTGCGTTACCACCGTATTTCCGGAGCGAACGATGGTTCGGGCAATATCGAAATCTGCCACGAACGCATGCAGGCTGGACTCAGTGACGTTTTCGATCAGGATGTTTGCTGGCTTCAGGTCACGGTGCAAGATTCCTGCCCGGTGCGCCGCTTCTACGCCTTCGCTCACCTGCCGCAGGAGGTCGAGAATGACCGACTTATCGATGTGCGGATAGGTGCGCAACAGATCGAGCAGGTCGCCGCCCGGCACGTACCGCATCGTAAAGTACGGCACGTCCGCCGTGTCTGGCGAAATTGTATAGACGGGCACTACATTCGGGTGCTGCACCGCCGCAAGCTTCCGCGCACCACTTAGGAAGCGCTGCCGAAGGTCTTGGTTGCCTAAATGCTGCTTCTGCAACACCTTAAGAGCCTCGTGCCGCTGAAGCTGGCGGTTGTAAACCCGATAGACGTCGGCGACCCCGCCGCTGCCAAGTGGCTCCCCCCCGTCATAACCTGGAATTTGGATCATAAAATTTCCTTAATAAAACTTGCTTATTGCTGACTTGATTGTGGTTTAGGTTCGTTTGGCGTGACAGAAAAAGTAACCAACGGAGTGTCTCCGTTGATGTCTGCGGCCGTGGTGATGCTGATGCGTTGGCCGACCAGCGCTTGCAGGTTTCTCTCCTTAAGCTGCTTCATCGGGAACGAGTCCAAGCTTTCGGCCTTGCCGACCACAACGCGAAGCCCGCTATTCACGCTCGCTTGTGCGGCCGCATCCAGAACGCCCGCCTTATATTCCGTTCCAGATTTGCCAAGCGCGAACGTCACAGCGCTCGGCTTCGGCGGGACCTCTTTGGCCACTTTCGGAGGGTTGATCGTGTAGCCAGACGGAACCGAAATCGTCACGGACGACGCGGTCGCTTCCACGCCAAGTCGGGCGGGCTCTGGAACGGCCTGGCGAACTTCTGCACGCCGGACCGGTCGAACAAACTGTTTGGTGATCAGATAGCTCTGGATCCCGATGAGGATCCCGACCCCGATCGCCGCCGCGCCGTATCCCAAAAGGGTCAACGGAAAGCCCCGTTTCTTCTCGGCTGGCGGTGCTTCGGGAATCTTGGATTGGCCGATCGTGACCGCCTCGTGAAGCTGGATCGTGGTGTCGATGGTGCTCGGGCCCCGGGCCGAGCTGTAAGGGACGACCGCCGCCCGAAAGTTCGGATGCCGAAGCAAAGAAACGGAAATATTGTCGGAGCCGCCCCGATCATTCGCCATGCCAATCAGAACTTGCGCAAGCTCGTTTAGGTCTGGGTAGCTCCGCCAAATCTGGACCATGTCGGCCGACTTAACGTACTCGTACAGGCCATCGCTGCAGAGAAGGATCAATTCTTTCGGCTCCCAGAGCCGGGTGAAAATCTTGACTTCGACCGTCGGCTCCGTCACCAGGCCGAGCGCGCGCTCCAGCCGGTTCCGCAGCGGCGACGACTCTGCCGCTTCTGCAGTCAGCTCCCCTTTGCGAACTGCGGTGGCGACATAGGTGTCGTCTTCGGTGATCTGCTCCGCGGCGTGCGGCGTCACGACGTAGCCGCGGCTGTCTCCCACGCTCGCCATGAACATCGTGGATTCTGTGACCGCACAAATGACGATGGTGGTGGCCGGACTAGACGCCGCGTTCCCACGGGCCCATTCTTGGATGCCAGTATTTGCCAGCGACACCGCCTCTCGGATCAATGTGGACTCGTCCGTCCCGTACGTTGTCGGATCGCCAAGAAAAACGTGTTTAACGGCGTTAACGGCGATTTGGCTCGCCACCTCACCCGAAGCGTGGCCGCCAACGCCATCCGCGACCACCGCAATCGCGACGATGCCGGATGGATGGGGCGTCTCGAAGACGTGGCTCCAACCGTTGTCTTCGTTGTTACTGCGCTGCCGGCCAACATCCGTTCGAAACAGCCCGGTCGGAAGCTTCACCAAGGTGTGCCTCCGGAATACAAACCAGGGTTCGTCGTGCCCGGCGGCAAGGTCTTGAAGACGGCGACCGTTTCGCCGCGACCGAAGGTGATGAGCGAGTTGTGCGCGATCTCAACGCCTTCACTCATGACCGCCAGCGAATCCGCCAACGTGCCGTAAGTGCTGGAAGCATCTTTGATGAGAAAAATCTCGGAGCTTCGGACGATCACCGCGTGGTTGCGGGAGATCGTTGGATCATTGAGAACGACATCGCCGGCCTCGCGACCGATGGTCAGTTGCTCGCCGGTCATTGGAAACTCTCGTCCGGCGTCGGGGCCCTTGATGATCTTCAGGACCGGCGTAAATCCGGAAGGCGATGCCGCGCCGACAAGCGTTGGGGCTCGCCGCTCGGCCTCATTTAGGGTCACCACTTCGAGTTCGCGCTCAAATTCCAGCGTCGTTTGGCCGACGACAATCTTTAGCTGCGGCGCCAAGACAACGCCCTCGTGGTGGACCTTCAGGCCGTCTACGATGGAACCGTTTCGACTTTGGTCTCGATAGTTCGAACCGCCCGCGTGAAGATCGATCACGGCATGGGAAGAGGAAACTTCCATATCTTTGGTCAATTTGACGCTGTTCTGTGGGTCTCGGCCAACGGTGTTCTCCCCGAGGTGGAGGCGGAACGATTCACCCTTGTGCGGCCCTTCAACCGCCCGCAAAACTGCACCCGGCACCAACGTTGGAGGCCGCATTCCGGGGACAATCGTGGATTCCCGAGGAGCGGGGTTGAGAAACTCATCATGTGGTCTCGCCGCGACCACCGGCTCAAAAACCGGAGGGACAAAAACTGGGGGGACAAATACCGCTGGCTCGGCGGGAGCTGGATCCAGCGGAAGGCTAGGCGCTGGGTCGGCCGGCCGGCTTGGCCCGGTAGCGATGCGCCAACCCACGATGCCGGCAATAACGAGAAAGCCTCCGATAAACAACCAAATCACTTTTCTTGGGTCCTCTTCGAGAAGGCGTTCCTTCTTAATTTCTTCCAGGTACAGGCTGCCGTCTTCTTCCGCCACCCTTGCCACCAGCCGGTAGTAAACACGGCCCTGCGCAGGATACTTTCCGTAGACCCAAATGCTACTCCCATCATCGGATTGGAAGCGGTAGTCGCCCTTTGCTTCGCGACGGGTGCCGATGATGCCTCTCACCGAGACGTTTCGTCCAATGAGAGGGCTCAACACACTCGGCTTCACGGTATCCACGGCGGAAGATGCAACCTCTTTCTGGCCGCAGCCAACGACAGCTACGGCAACGCCAGCGACCATGAACGCACGCCTGAGGGCGCGGAAACGTGAGTCTGGATTGACGAAATGGTTGAGCATCGGCTTCTGGATAATCAGAATGACCGGGCTGGCTGGAATCACCTGTGATAAATCTCACGATTCCGGAAGGGCATCGTGCAAACTGAAGATGGTTTCTCGAATTGGAAACCATGAAAACGCGATCATGAACCCTCCAAAGGAAAAGCACACCTGGACGTTTCTCACGAATCACGCCCACGTGCTCGTTTGCCTCTACCGCGACCCGGCCGTCCGATTGCGTGAAGTGGCGCTGGAAGTCGGGATCACCGAACGTGCCGTACAGCGCATCGTCTCCGAGCTAGAAGACTTTGGTGCCATCCGGCGGGAGCGAGACGGGCGCCGAAATGCCTACGTTTTGGACTTGGCGAAGCCGCTACGTCATCCGATCGAGTCACACCGAACTGTCGCCGACCTCATCGAGATGGTGGGTTCGCCGGTCAACTCGGATCCCACGTCTCCCCCAGATAGTCGCGATACCGATTGAACAGGTTGTGCGCCGCCGGGTAGGCCGAATAAGGCGAGACGAAATGCGGAAACTCGAACGTGATGATCTTCGAGACGCTGGCAGCGGCGGCTTCTAGCTTCAACCGTAAGTAGCGCCAGTCCGCCGGCGGAAACTTGATCGGCATATCCCGGTCAAACGTCTCGACGTTCGACCAAATCTCGACCCCGTATCGCTGGCCAAGTTCAAGAATTCCCGCGTGGAAGTTGGGGAGCTCCTCGTAGTGAACCTGACCGTCCTGGAATGCGCAGGTCGTAAACGCTCCTTCGGTCTCGGAAAAAATTCGGTTCCAGTGGTTCAGCGACTCCTGCAGGGACATCACGTCGCCGCCCGAGAACTGCTTCGCTCCTTGCGGGAACGGTGAGATCAAAACCGGAAGGTCTTTCGCCGCCCGGCAATGACGCCCAAGGTGGTTAAAGAGCTCGATGATGTTGCTGCCGTTTCGGCTCGTCTCGTGGCACAGGTACCAGCCCTTGAAACTGGCATGATGCCCGTATCGCTCAACCGCCTCGTCGATGAACGCCTTGTTCAGGTCCACCTCGTCCCACCAGGCGCCCCGCATCCAGTGGAATCCCGAGTCGTAAGTGCCAAAGAAAACGTTTAGCCCATGCTGATCAGCAAGTTCAAAGAAAACTTCACCTAGGTCCTCGTACACCGGCAACAAACCGGGAATCACTCGCGAAGGGAAAATGCACTTTGAACCGTATCCGGCGCGGATTATGATGACGGTATCGAGTCCAATCGACTTGTAGAGCCCAAATTCTCGATCCCACTCTTTTCTCCCCCAGTTTTGTGAAGGGATATCGTGGGTGATTTCGTCGAGGAACGTACCGGTAATCCGCGGGGCCGTGGACATGCCCATTAAGGATAGTTCAATTCTAAGATGACTTGCACCCGCTGGCTAGATAGGGCTTTCCGTCAAGCGCGATAGGGTGGCTTCCATCACCGGCCCGGTTTGGGCGCTAACCGTAAAGACGAGGGCTTCGCGCAGAATCCGCTGGGCAGGATGCTGGAGCGAGTTCGCCGCCCCGCTGCTGCTGGTTACCGCCGCCCAGGCGCAGCGTTGCATCACGTCGATCGCCCAGGCGCGTGCTGCCAAACGCTGCGGAATCGTGGCGTCGTCCGTGGTTCCGGAAGCGACGGCGAGCGCGGCGTGGCAACGCACATGCTCGGCATTGAGGGCCTCAAACGCCGCCCATACAAACTTTTCATCTTTCTTTTTCGCGTTCCGCTCGAGAACGTCAAGTCCAGCCCGCGCGCACCCGATGGCAAAGTTGGCCTGCAACGTGATGTTCAAGCGGTCGTTGCGCTGTATCCAGCCTTCCGGCCGGATCATTGCAACGTGGCTCGCCGGCAGGAAGAAACCGTCGATGTCGAGGGTGACGGTGTTCGCGGTTCCCATTGCGGCAAGCTGCATGGGCGCGGTGGTTTGGACTTCTTTCGAAACCGGCGAGTAGTTACCCGCTCGCACAATGTCATTCTGGTCGCGCAGGGCCAGCGGAACGAGCCCGAACACGGCGCGGCCATCTGGCAGTTGCGCGCCGATCAAAAACTCCGGGTAGTAACCGTATCCGGTTACCCACGGAACGTGGCCCTCAAGAAGGTACCCACCGTCAACGGCGGTGGCACGCATGATCGGAGGGCCGGAACGCCGCAGCTGGGAAAAACCGACTCCGACCAAGCGTCGGCCATCCACCATCTTCGGCAAAATGTCGGCCTTGAGGACTTCGTTCTCGCTCCGAGCGATCATTACCGCCGCGCTCTGATGCTGGGTTTGGAGGAATGCAAACGCACCGGAGTACCGCGCCGCCTCCATTTGGAAGTCGCGAAAATCATTGTCGGAGAGGCCCGGGCCGCCCCATTCCGGTCCAAGGCGAAGGGCCATCCAGCCCCGCTCGCACATCGTGTCGATGATCTCGCCGAGGGGGGTGGTCCATTCGTCAATTACCGACGCCTTCTCGCGAACATCCTGCCCCAGGAAGCTGGTCAAGTCGCAAGTAAGATCGGGCATGAACCCATTATGATTCCCGGCCACCGCCGCAAAAACCGTCGGCTAGGACCACCATAATGATAGGCATGATCGGGCCGACCCGCACCAAGATCGTCTGCACTCTGGGCCCCGCAGTGGGAACCCGCGAGAAGATTCGGGCGCTCATCGCGGCCGGATCAGCGCAATGTTGGCCCAACCGAATTTCCATTATTGTTTGAACCCCTGAGTCAGTCCGCGTAGGAAAACAGCGCCTTAACCAATCGGTGATTCTCTTCCAACAAGATTTCCAGTTGAATTCAGATCTCGCCCTGTTTTTGCGGCGAAGCAGTCAGACTGGAACGCTCGGCGCACCCGAAGGATTTGCGGTCACAGACTCCTTACGAGTTGCCAAATCTCCGTGGCGATGATACAATTGCGACATGCGATGCTTTCTTGTTTTTTGCTTAGCCCTGCTATCCACCTTTTCGTTTGCCCAAGTTCCAATAAATCCGAAGCCAAATGCGATCCGCTTCGTAGCCAAGGAATCGCCAGCTCTCGTGGAGCGGGTGAAATCTATCGGGACCGTGCTCTTTGCGTCTCGCGAATCAGAATTCGTTCTGCTACCTCACACTGGGACCAGCTTGTCCTCCGCGAAGAGCAAGTTAAGAAACCTCGGACTATCGGGCGTCGCCGTTTTTGAGCCTAAGGGAGAGCGACTCCAGATTGATCCTAACGTCGCTAGCCGCATAAAGAAAGGCAAACTCGAGTTCCGGCGGGCCAGAGAGCAAATGCTCTTCGAACGCGCCTACCCGTTCGTCATGCCGGATCCAAATCAGACCCAGCGAGCCATTCAAAAACGCGACCGAATGATGTCTTGGGAGCCGAGTCAAGTTTCGAAGCGCGACATCAACGGAAACTGGCAGTTTATGGGGCCGATTAACCTGCAGACCCCCCAGCTTCAGTACTTCGGGTCCGCGCCAGTTTCTGGCCGCGTGAACGCCGCCGCGTTCGATCCAACTAACTCCGACATCATGTACCTCGCAGCCGCCTGTGGTGGCATCTGGAAAAGCGTTAACGCTGGAGCCTCTTGGCTGTTTTTGAGCCAATCGTGGCCCGACCTGCACGCTGCATCGATCGCAATTGATCCGACGAGGCCGAACATAGTCTATGCCGGAACGGGCGACCTAACGCAAGACCAACGAGCCGCATTTAACCTTGGACTAAGCGGTGTCCTTTTTGGCGGAATGGGGGTAATGAAGTCAATCGATGGCGGACTGACCTGGACTCCGAAGGGAGCAAGCACCTTTGGCACCAATTCAATCACGGCGCTTTGGGTTGACCCCACTAGCCCGAACACTGTTGTAGCCTGCGCCGGCGCAATATACCGGAGCACGGACGGCGGGGAAACTTGGTCCCAACGGACCAGTGTTGGACCCCTTTACGTAAATCTTTCCTACTCAGCACCCAGATCTGGCCTCGCCACCGGCTACTTGTACACGGCCTCCCCGGGAGACGCGGCTCGCTCGTCTTACACGTTGAGGTCATCCAACGGCGGACTGACCTGGACCATCCTCACGCGCCCAAGCGCGGCCGTCCAGATGAATCCGGTGCTCGTGGCCGCTTCGAAAGTTTTTCCGGAAATCGTCTACGCACTTTTTCCCCAAGATCGTCGCGTCTATAAATCCACTAATGCAGGCACAACCTGGTTTGCCACAGGGAGCGGAATTCCAAACGACGACTCGAATTGGGATCAGTCTTGGTACAACTATTCGATGGACTCGTCCTCTAGAGTCGATAATTCTAAAGTTTTTGATGTCATTTATGTTGGCCAGAAGGATATCTATGCCTCTTTTAACGGTGGAGACTCCTGGAGATCGATTGGAGACACAAGCTCCTTGGTGTCAGCCAAGATCCATACCGACCAGCACGGCGTGACCGCCAGCCTCCGAGATCCCGCAAGAGTTCTTGTATCAAACGATGGTGGTATCTACCAATACAACCAGTCAATCGACAATTTTGCGAATCTTAACCGAAATCTGGGTATCGCGCAGTTCTACTCGGCTGACTGGAGCGACGTGAGTGCGACCGACGCAATCGGCGGCACGCAAGATAACGGATCCCCCTGGCTCGACAACGGAGTTTGGAGAAACGCCGTCGGAGGCGACGGCGGTGACGGCTGGATCGACCCACGAAACAGAGCCGTGATGTTCTCCAGTAGCCAAAATTCGGTCATGAAAACGGACACGAGTTGGTTTTTGTCTGGCGTACAGGGCATTCCTTGGATGCCAAACGAAGCAAGAACGTTCACCCCAATTCTGGAACCGGACCCAACGAGTCTCGACCGGCTGTACATTGCAGGGCAACGTCTCTACAGAATCGATAATGTCTTCTTGGGCGCAACAACCGCGCTCAACGGCCCCAACTCGCCCACGATGATTCGGTCAATTGAGATCGCAAAAGATGATCCCAACAAAATCTATTGTGGTGCCGCTGGCAGAGTCTACATGACCATCAACCGCGGCTCAAGTTGGCTTGAGATTCAAACCGGTCAGCCAAGCTTGCCAAATCGACTCGTGATGGACATGAGCGTTAACCCGTTCAACGCAAACGACCTCACTGTTACCCTGGGAGGAAGTGGCAGCGCTCATGTTTATCGGTGTTCAAACGTCTTGGCGCAGCAACGGTCATGGCGACAGGTGAGTGGCGGAACCTTGGCGGCAAACACCGCCCTGCCAGACATTCTGACGGGCGCGATCGCCCGCGATCCGCGTGACCCGGTCAACATTTGGTACGTCGGAACCGACATTGGGGTTTTTGTGACCCTGAATGCGGGCGACGACTGGTACAACGCGACCGCGTCGCTACAATTGCCTAACGTGCCCATCACAGATATGGAAGCCGTAACGGCCACAAAGTTCCTAAATGTGGCCACCTTCGGTCGCGGCATGTGGCGTCTCCCGCTGACGTTTGATATTCAAACCGTTTCCTATGTCACAGCCGTGACGAGCACGCAATACCAAGGAGTTGAGTTTCCGGTGACGGTCACCCTTGGAAGGCTCGCCTCTTTCCCGCACCAGGACGTTCAAATACGATATAGCGGCCCCGTCCGTGGACCGGCGAGCGTTCGGGTAGCCGGCGGCTCTCGGTCCGTCACGTTTCGCGTGCGCCCGAGCGAGGTGACCGCGCAAACTCCTGCCACGATCACCGCAGAAATCGGCCAATCGACCAAGCAACTCACTGTCCAAGTCCGCCCGCCGAGACTCTCCGTCCTCGAGTTCGCAAACCGTTATGTCTGGGCCGGCGAAATCATTCGAGCTCGCATTGCCTTGCAAGGCGTCCCGGCAACGGACTACGTGGTTCAGTTATCTTCCACGACGCCCGGAGTGAAGTTTCCGTCGACTCTCACTTTCGGAAAGGGCGTCCAATCGCTCGCCTTCGATGTAGAAACGTCACCAGCAGAGAAGGACGTGACTATGATCCTCAAAGCCGTTTCGCAGGATAAAGGGGTCCTCTATGCAACCCTCGGTATTCGCGCCGCCCAAGTAGCCGCCGTGGAAACCGACAAGCCTGAGTACCTTGTCGGGGGTGGCGGAAACTTCACCGTTCACCTAACGGCTCCGGCCTTTGGAAACGGGACGGTCGTGAACCTATCGGCCGTTCCAACCGGCACATCAAACCTGCCAACGACGATCCATGTTCCGGCCGGTGCACGGACCGCCTCGTTCCAGTTTAAATGCATAAAACCTGGAACCGTGACGGTGACGGCACTGACAACACGCGACGCGCAGAAAACAAAGTTCGTGATCAAGTAAGCGAACCAGACTGAGGCCGGGACGCCGGGCTCAATGCAGAGCTGCTCTGCAAACGGGTTCGGCATGCAGCCTCCAAGTTAGCTGGAAACGTATGAGCGCGGTGGCTCAAGATCTCGAACCCGGCATCCTTCGCTAGACCCCGGTCAGAATCCTGGAGGGTCATCCCGACCACCACCGTATCGCAAGACTCGGTGGGATGCGGCAGATCTTCTGGGCCCACGGCATCCGTCCGATCACTTCCAAAATCTGGCCCGCTGGGACCTCCATAATGATAGGCATGATCGGGCCGACCCGCACCAAGATCGTCTGCACTCTGGGCCCCGCAGTGGGAACGCGGGAGAAGATTCGGGCCCTGATGGCGGCCGGAATGAACGTGGCGCGGCTGAACTGTTCTCACGGGGATTGGGAGCAGAAACGGCAATGGATTGAGTGGATCCGGGCGGAGGAAAAAGCCCTGTCCCCGGTTGGAATTCTCGCCGACCTTCAGGGCCCAAAGTTTAGGATTGGCTCCATCGGCGACGGAATCTTGCTTACGGCCGGGGAGTCCCGTTTCGTTGGACCCGAGGCGGAAATCCCGATTAACCAACCGGAAATCCTTGCCGCGATGGCTGCGGGCGACCGGCTCTTGCTTGGCGACGGCGAAATCGAGTTCGCCGTGGAAGCCAAAGTCGGGGCGCAATTCCAGATCCGCGTCATCACGGGCGGCTACTTGCGCAGCCATAAAGGGGTCACCCTCGTCGATAAGGTTTTTGCGGTGGACGCCTTCACCGCGAAGGACGCCGAAGACGCTCAGGAGGCCATCGCCGCTGGAGTGGACTTCATTGCGCTCAGCTACGTCCGCGAGGCAATTGATCTTGACGAGATCTGCGCCCTTGCCCACCCGCACGGCATCGGCGTCTGCGCGAAGATCGAGACGGGAGAGGCAATTGCCCACCTGGACGCCATTCTGGCAAAAGCCGATCTGGTCATGGTTGCCCGCGGGGACATGGGGCTACAGGTGGACCTCGAAAGCGTCCCGCGTCACCAAAAGGACATCATCCACTTGGCACGCGCCGCCGGAAAGCCGGTGATCACGGCAACTCAGATGCTGGAAAGCATGATCGTGAACCCGCGCCCAACGCGCGCCGAGGTGACCGATGTCTTCAATGCGATCCTGGATGGAACCGACGCCATCATGCTCTCCGGTGAAACCGCGACCGGTGTCTATCCGGTGGAGTGCGTTGCCACCATGCGCCGAATCGCGGCACAAGCCGAGTCTTTCGGGGTGGCGCATCCCGTGCCGGATTTCGATTTCAATCCCGAGAACGACCGAACCGACGCGATCGCCCTGGCGGCGTCCCGCATCGCGAACCTGCCGGATGTCACCGCCATCGTTTGCACTTCGACGAGCGGCCAAACTCCCCGTCTCGTCAGCAAGTTTCGACCGAACAAGCCGATCTACTGCGCGACCCATCGCAAGCAAACCCAACGCCAACTCTCGGTTGTCTGGGGAGTTTCGGCGGCAGAAATGGCTCATCCCACCACCACGCAAGAAACCGTGCAACTTGCGGTGGAAACATTTTTGGCCCATGGCCTCCTCAAAATGGACTGTACGGTTGTAGTGACGGCGGGAACCCCGCCCGGGGAGCCCGGCAACACGAACCTGATTGAGCTCGTGAAAGTGAGGAAAGTCGTTAATGCGTAAGAAGAAGAACGGGCAGGTCCGGAAAGTGGTCGGACCGGTGATCACGGTGATGCTTGCATCTGCCCTTGTGGGCGTCTACTTCAGTCGAGACGCGATTGGCGGCATGTATCAGGAGAAGGAGGCACGCGCCGCCGAAGCGCCTCTGCTCGAGGACGCTTTCAAGAAGCAGATCGAGGCGCAACGAAAACTGGTGCGAACTTCCACCACGGTCGGCAAAGAGGAACTCGACCGGGAACAGAACCCAGCCCGCATCGGGGAGGAAGCCTTGCCCAATCCCTTCGAGCCGCTGCCTTCAGACGGTCAGCGCGTGGATCAATAGCTCGGCCGTCGCGGGATTCGTCGCAATCGGCGTGTTCGTGATGTTGCAGATCCGCTGGAGAGTTTGAATGTCCGGGTCGTGAGGGTGCACGTCCATTGGCTCGACAAAAAAGATCACCGCCCGCACTTGGCCGGCCAAAACCTCGGCCGCAATCTGGACGTCGCCACCGAGCGGACCGCTGAGGACTCCTCGAACCGGCAAGCCGACGTGCTCGGATAGGATTCGGGCCGTCGTTCCCGTACCGATGAGGTTCCAGGCCTTTAGCGCATCCCGGTGCGTGTGGGCAAAAACCTGTATCTCGTCCTTTTTCCCGTCGTGCGCGATGAGTGCGATGGTGCCCATGCCCGAGTATGACAATGTTTCACTGAAGTTCAAGGGTGACCCTCAGCTCCTTGAGAAAGCGGTCGAGAAGGTCTTGCCGTGCTTGCCAAAGTTGGATCGCTGTTTTGCGTGTGACCCACTCGACGGAGACTTGGTCTCCGGGGAGCAGCTGGGCCACGCGGTCGAGGTCGGCCCGAATGATCCAGCCCGGCGACGGATAGCCGCCAATCGTGGGGCCGTCCGGCCCGAGAATGATCGCGCCGCCGTCGGGTGTTTGCTGAATTTGACCGAAGAAGGTCGGTTGGCTCGGGCGGCCGTCTGCCGGGGCCGGGTTGCCGTGCGCGGAGAGCCGAACTCCCCGGCGGTCGCTCTGGGGCAGTACGCAGCGTTGGTGCATTTCCATCGGCCCCGAGAACGCGACTGCCCGGAGCGGCCCTTCACCGGGGACCGGCAGGGCTAACCGCATGTCTCGGTTGGCAGCTCCTCCGCAAAAGGAAACATAAGCCCGCGCCCCAACCGCCGCTATCCCCCAGCCGACGGCGAGCGAAACCCGGTCGCCCGCGCGAACCGGGAAGAACCGGGAGCCCTGGGTTGCTTCCCCGCTCTCAGGTCGAAGAATCGCAACTTTGCCGTCGGCTTCGGCGATAAACGTGGTTTGACCCGGAGCGACTTCCCAAACGCCGTCATTCAGCACCCGCGCGATTTCAAACAAGAACCCATCGAATGGCCCGCCGTTTGGCACGCCAAAGTGTCGGCGTCCCGGCTGCGACGGACGCACCTGCCGCGCGTTCCCCGTGAGTAGCCTTAGGCCCACGGGGCGATCCCGTACCCGGCATCGTGCAGTGCACGCGCGGTAAGTTCGGCAAGCTCCAAGGAATCGGCGCGGTCGCCGTGCAGGCAGATACTATCCACCTGAGGCGCCAAACGCACGACCTGGGTTGCAATCTCCGCCGGATCTTCCAGCAAAGCGGTCGGGTCGGAACGCGGCACGAGGGTGCCGTCGGCCGCATATCGGCGGTCGGCAAATCCTTCGCGTACGAACGGCTGGCTGGCCCGTTCGGCGATAACGGGATGAGCGGTGCCGGGCAACCCCAGCAACCGTAGGCGGTAAATCCGGAGCAGCATCGACAGCGAGTTCACACCCGGGAAACGGGAGAGGAAGAACGACGCCGGATCCTGGCCGGGCACATAGCCAAAACCGGGGCGGTTCCAATTCGGCGGCAGGATGATCGCGGTGTCGTTGTAGAAGGCGCCGTGAGGTTTCAGGTAGGCGACCTCGGAAAACCGCTGGACTGCCCGCACCTGGGCGAAAATGCTATCGAGATACGTGCGTGCCAGTTCGGGCGTGATCGGGCTTCGCCCCATCGAAGCGCGGTCGGGATATCCTGGGTGCAGGCCAACCTGCTTCCCGGCGGAAAGCCACTTCTCAAGCGTCGAAAACGTCAGGTCTTGGCTCCCGGCATGCGCGCCGCAGCAGACATTGCCTGAACTCGCGAACTGCAGCAAATCATCGTCGAACGGAAAGCCTTCCGCGATGTCAACGTTGAGGTCGATCGTCTTCATCACAGCCGGACCCCTTCCAGTCGGGCGAACTCAGCGTCGTCGATCCGGTAGAACTGCACGCGATCTCCCGCGGCAATTGGGAAAAAGTCGTCGTCAACGTCTACCAGGGTCAGTGGAGTTCGGCCGATCAGGTTCCATCCGCCGGGCGATGCCGAGGGGTAAACAGCGGTTTGCCGCCCCGCGATGGCAACCGAGCCAACCGGCACCGCCGTGCGCGGACTCGACAACCGAGTGGTTTGCGCAATTTCGTCGGGCAGGTAGCCAAGGTAGGCGAAGCCAGGCTGGAACCCGACGGCGAAGCAATCGTAGGCCAGCGAAAGGTGGGCGGCAATCCAATCTTCTCTGCTGGACTCGCCGGCAAGCTGCGGCCAATCCAGGCCCAACTCATAGCAAACGGGGACCTGAATGAGCTTGTGCTCTCCGCTCACTTCGCCGTTCAAAATCGCGTCGGCGAGCACCTTTTGAATGGCATCTTCCGCGATCGGCCCGAAGACGGCAACCGTCTCGTACGACGCAACGACGTCTTCAATATCGGAGCGGCCGAGTTGCCGAATCGCCGCCGCCAGACCCGACGGTCGACAATCCGCAGGCTCAATCAGCCAGCCCGTTTCGCCAAACGGCTTCACTTTCACCGGGCCCCCTGCTGCTTCTCGCTTATACTCTCGGAGAAATGCCAGCCCACGAGGTTCACGTGCCGATTATGCTCTCCCGCGAAGCGGTCCCACCGGAGTACGCCACGCCCGGAGCGGCAGGCTTGGATCTGCGAACGCGCGAGTCCTTCGTTCTTGCCCCGATGCAACGCCGACAAGTGCAAACGGGGCTGCACGTTGCCATCCCAGATGGCTATGAGGCGCAAATTCGCCCTCGCTCTGGCCTGGCGAATCGCCACGGAATCTCGATGGTGAATACTCCTGGCACGATTGACTCCGATTATCGCGGAGAAATCGGCGTTTTACTGATCAATTTCGGGGAAACCGACGTCGAATTTCACGAAGGAGATCGGATCGGTCAGCTTGTGCTTTGCCCAGTCGCCCGGATTGCCTGGGACGTCGTGGCAGACCTGCCGGAAACGGAGCGCGGCACCGGCGGATTTGGTAGCACCGGACGTTGACCGTCAGACCTTCCGGACAGGAACAAGAGTGAGCATCATCGAGAATCATCAGGACGCGGTCGAGAAGGGGGAGATCTACCCACAAATCGCAAAAGCGAACCTCCTTCGCATGCGTGGCGACTACAAGGGCGCGATTGCCCAGTGCCTGTCGATCCTGAAGCGCTATCCAGACGATAGCGATGCGCACACACTCATCGCCGACATTTACGCGGAGCAAGGTGACCTCGGCCAGTCCGTGCAATGGTACGAACTCGCGCTTGATCTCAACCCAAAGTCGGAGAGCGATCGCGCCAAGCTGGAGGCCGTTCAGCAACGCATGAAGGAGCGCGATGCGGCCAGCGCGGTTCAGCAACTTGGGCTGCCGGCCGATCGGCCGTCGCCCTGGCTCTACGTGGGCATCATGACCGTTCTGGCCCTGATTATCGGGATCGGCGCTTATATGCTGGGCCAGCGAACCGAGACGACGGGAAACACGCCGCAGACGCGCACCGTCGCGATTTCGGCTCCCCTTGAATCCGCGACGACGGCAGGACGGAGTGAGCCAGTGACGGAAACACCGGTGAACACGATTACCGTCGCCAGCGAAGAGGACCGAACGCTGCTGCAGGCCCTTGCCGGCCGACTGCCCGAAGGCACGGTTTTGCTTGGAGCGATTCAGGACCCGCGAACCCGCGAAATTACCTTGACCTACTCGCTCCGGCCAGAAGGCAGAGAGCGCGAGGCGGCGGCCGAGATTGCCCGGATGACGCTTGGCCAATTCGCAAACGTTTCGAGGGTGACGCTGCGCGGAGTTCGGAACGGCAAATTAGCCCACGTTGCGACCGTCGAACGGACCCGACTTTCGTCGACCGAGGTCGCTGGATGGGCGGAAGCAAACCCCGGGGTGGACGCCCTATCCAACGCAATTTTGGAAGGCGAGTGGCCGACCGCCGCCCCGAATCCGGACGCTCCGGTAAGTTCCGACGGCTCGACGGCACCTCCTGTTGAGCCGAGCGCGGGAGCGAACGCCATGCCCGGCAACCCAGGACCAACGAGCCCGGGACCAGGCAGCCCGGGGCCGGGATCAAATGAAATTCCGCCAAGCCCCGGCACAGAAACGTCCCCAAATCCTGGCACCGGAAACGGACCATAATCCAAGGACTATGCGCGCTACCGTACAGCTCTACACCCTTCGCGACGCCCTCGAAGCCGACTGGAAAGGCACTCTCGCCGCCGTCCGGGAGATCGGACTGGAATACGTGGAGCTCGCCGGCTTCTACGGCCAAACCGCCGCCGACTGGAAGTCCGCCCTGGATGAGCTTGGGCTGAAAGCCTCCGGCGCCCATATCGGCGTTGAGGCTCTTGAGAACGACTTCGACGCCACCGTCGCCGACGCGAAGACGCTCGGCATGAAGTTCATCATCATCCCATGGGTCGATGCCTCGAAGGTTGGCGGCTGGGCGGCGTTCGGCGAGAAGCTGAACGTCATCGGTGCCAAGCTTGCCGCCGAGGGCCTTACGCTCGCCTATCACAACCACGACTTCGAGTATGCGAACGGTGACGGCCTGGCCGAGCTTTACGGCGCTGCCGGGCCGGAGAACCTGGTGGCCGAGATTGACGCGGCTTGGGTGAAGATTGGCGGTCACGACCCGATTGCCGTCATCGGCTCCCTTGCCGGTCGAGTGCCGCTGGTGCACGGAAAGGACTTCGACCTCTCGAAGACCCCGCGATGGACTCCGGCCGGTGAAGGCACGATGGACCTGCCGGGAGTTTTCGCCGCCGCCGAGGCCGCTGGTACCGAATTCATCGCGATCGAGCTCGACGAGTCGCCGGGCGCGCCGATTGACGCTGTTCGAGCCAGCTACGCCTACTTCAAGACACTCGGCGTCTCGTAGCTCACGCCCGCGTTGGGACCGCGTCGGTTTGGCTGGAGACCTCGGATACAGAAACCGAGACCTCCAGCCGTTCGGTCCGATAGCCGGTGTAGATTCCCTTTGTCGGTGTGATCTCGCTGTAATCCAGACCAACATGCGCCTTGACGTAGCGATCGTTGGCCAAGAGGTTATTGGTTGGGTCGAATCCCATCCACTTCCCGTTCGGCATGAGGCACTCTGCCCAGGCGTGCGTCGCTTGCTCGCCCCGCATCGAAGCGTCGTTGCCAACGTAGAGATATCCGCTCACGTAGCGCGCGGGAATGCCCGCCACCCTGGCGCAGGCGATGAAGAGATGCGCGAAGTCTTGGCACACCCCGCCCCGCTTTGCCAACACCTCGTCCAACCGGCTATTCACGTGCGTCGCATCTTGATCGTATTCAAACGACTCATGGATGTGGCGGTTCATCCCGATGAGGAACTCGGCGACCGGAGCTTTTGGGTTTCGCAGGGTGTTGGAGCGGTAGCGAACTTCGGGTAGGAAGTCGACGTAGCGACTTTCACAGACATACTCGTAATATTGCGAGGCCAGGCTGGGTTCGGAGTAGAACTCCCAATCGGGCCAAACGAGGTTCAGCATCGCGAAAGGGTTAGCAAGGTGCGTTTCGACCAACGACGTCGCGAGTATCTGAAGGTGGTCGTGGGGTTCTCGAAGGCTGAAATGGTGCACGAACCCGCCTTGCTCCCGGTGTACCGAAACTTTGGCGTACGGCGTTGTTTCCAGCCGGAAGTCCAGACAGGTCTGGGTTGCATCGGACATTGGCATAAGCCGAACCTCGTTATGGCTCGTATGCGAGTTGCCGCGATAAACGTATTTCGTGCGATGGGCGAGGCGAAGTAACAAGGTGATGTGGTTAACAGACGATGTCGTACGACCCGTTGATGCAACGTCGCTCGTCGCGGCGTTGCCCCAGCGGGGTTGGTGACTTCATCGTCATCAATATGAGAGATAAGATTCTATGACGGAATTGCCGACCTCGGCGCACCGCTCTTGTGTTTGGACCAAAAATTCGTGCAGGCCAGATTTGATGATGTCCTCCGCCCGTAGGTAGTTAAGATCGTTGTACAGGATGCCCACCGATCGCTCGGCAGAGTTGATCGGGCTCAGGTCCTGGTTCCCGCTCACCCGGCGCAGGCACTTGGCGACCCTTCCGACCGAGTAGCGCACTGACGCGGGAAACTGCGGGTTGAGAATCAGGAACTCGGCAACGCGCGACGGGGTGACGCCTTTTCGGTAGGTTTTTCGAAACGCTTCGTAGGCGCCGACGGACTTGAGCACCGCCATCCAGCCGTGCAGGTCTACCGGACCGCCGACGGAGCCAAGCTCGGGGTCACCGGCGGTGACAACTGCCGCCGCGCCCGCCCCAGACCTCTTTCGTCCGGCAAACTTTGGCAGGAGGTCGTGATATTTCACGTCCAGAATCCGGGCCGTTTGGTCGGCACGCTCAAGGTAGCGGCCGATATCGTAAAAGTTCTGGGTTTCGCCGGTCATCAGCGTCCGGCTCGTGATTCCTTGGAATAGATGCGACCCACGCTTCACGAACTCGAAAAACGCAAACGGTGAGCCGTTAAGAACCTTATCCAGATTCCACGTTCGGTACTCCAAATAGAACTTATTGATGGACTCCCACATCTCGCTGGAAATCTGATCGCGGATGGATCGTCCGTTTTCGCGTGCGGAGAGCAAGCAGTTGTAGATCGAACTGTAATTCTTCTCATCGAATGCGAAAAAGTTGAGCACGTTGCGCTCATCCATCTTCTCGTACCGCTTCGCGAACTCCTCCTTCTGATCGGTGATTGCCAAGATGGACGACCAGCGAAGGGCCTCACCCACCAGCGGACTTTCCAGTCCGAAGTGGTAGTGGACGTCGATCATTCGGGCGGTGGCTTCGGCGCGCTCGATGTATCGGCCGATCCAGAACGCCGCGTCGGCATGCCTAGAAAGCATGGGCACCCCATTTTGTGCATTCGTGATCGCGAGCGGGCATGGCAAAGATTTAACACTACGTTTGGCCGAACGCGTGCGGGTTTTGCGGGTTTTTTGTTGCACCGGTTTTGTTTGGGTGAATTTGGACTTGCTTGGCCCGGTAGGGTAGCCGCCGGTTGGCTCTTACCGGCGCAAGGCAAGCGGAGCTTGCCTCCGTAAAAGCGGCGGCAGAGCCGTACGCACTCCAATATCCAGATGCCGGATTCCAAGATGGTTCCCCTTGCCGCGAAGCGGTAGGGGGAACCGTGGAGGATGGGTCGATTAATTATGCAATTACACTTCCTGGCCGAATGGTTGCTCTCACCGGCGCAAGGCAAGCAGAGCCTGCCTCCGGAAAAGCGGCGGCAGAGCCGCACGCACTCCAAAACTCCAAAACCCGTTACGGCAAAAGCCGGACCGCCTTCAGATTGAACGGTGCCATTTTCGACGGCATCTTCACTCGCACCGTTAGGTTGGCTTCGCCAGGGGTCACCAAGCTGACCGAACCGATCTTGGTCCGAACGAACTTCTTCCAAGAGCCGGTCGATGGCACCGTGAACGAGAGCGTGTTGCCCCCGATCTCCACCGCCACCGTTGCCCCGGCCGACTCCGGATCGCAAGCGAATTCGATCTCAACCGTACGATCGCCGCGATCTTCAATCATCAGCGGCCACGAAACCGTATCGGCTGGGTTGGTCCAGAAGCCAATCGCGTTCGTCTCGCGCTCGAAGCGCGCGCTGTTCCCAGCGACCTCCGCCTGGTTTGCCACCAATTCGAATGCCGCGCCGGAACGAAGCACCGGACGCGGACGAACCACCCGGAGGTCGCCCTCGGTCTCGCAAACGAACACGCGCGGCAGGGCGTCGGGAGCCGCCGCCGGGAGTTCAATCTTGGTTCCGTTAACCGTAAGACGACGGCCGGGCTCCCCGATCGGAGTCACCTTAACGACCTTTGCCTGGAGGCCCTCAAGATCGATCGACGTCGCCGAGTTATCGAACACCGTCAGGAACAGCTTCGCCCCGTTCCGCGAGACGCGCCCCCATGGCAACGGGCGAAGGAACGGTCCGGGGTGCGTGCCGTAGATTGCTTCGCCATTAGTTTTTAGCCAATCGCCAACCACCGCCAGCCGCTCAACCGAAGCCGAAGGGATGATCCCGGACGCCGTTGGGCCGACATTCAGCAGATAGTTTCCGCCCTTGCTGGCGCAGTCAACCAAGTTCTCGATCAACACCCGGGCCGATTTCCAATTTTCGTCGCTGGTTTTGAAGCCCCAGGTATCGTTCATCGTCATGCACGACTCCCAGTCCACGCCCGGCAGGCCGCTCGGTGGAATCTCCTGCTCCGGCGTCCCGTAGTCCCCGGCGAACTCCGCGCCAGACATCCCTTGCATTCCGGCCCGGCCGACGTCGACGCGGTTGTTGACGATCGTATGCGGCTGCAGGTCCCGGACGGTCTGGTACAGGTCCAGCCCGCGCTCGTGCGTCCAGGTGGCTTCCCATTCGCCGTCGAACCAAACGACGTCAATCGGTCCCAGTTGGGTGAGAATCTCCTTGAGCTGGCCCTTCAGGACCTTCACGTAGCGGTCGTAGTCCGGCTTCAGCTTGCGGTCGTCCCAGGCTCGCTTGGGGAGGTAGTCCGGGTGGTGCCAGTCCATGATGCTGTGATAGAGCCCGAACTTCAGTCCCTGCAGGTGGCACTCGTCGGCGAGCTCGCGCAACGGATTGCGTTTGAACGGCGTGTTCCCAACGTTCCAGGTTCCGATTTTGCTGGGCCAAAGCGCAAAGCCCTCGTGGTGCTTGCTCGTGATGACGATGTACTTCATCCCGGCGTTTTTCGCGATTTCCACCCAGCGCTTGGCGTCGAACTCCGTTGGGTTGAACTGCGGCAGCAGCTTCTCCCAGTCGGTCGGCTTTACCTGGGCAGTCTCCATCAGCCACTC
Source organism: Fimbriimonas ginsengisoli Gsoil 348 (assembly GCA_945881865.1). GTDB lineage: Bacteria > Armatimonadota > Fimbriimonadia > Fimbriimonadales > Fimbriimonadaceae > Fimbriimonas > Fimbriimonas ginsengisoli_A. The sequence goes on from CAMCVK010000003.1 coordinate 28,514, forward strand.
GCCGGCGCCGCCGACTTCCTTGCCGTTCCATCGGCCGGCGGGAATCGCGTACAGGCCCCAATGGATGAACATGCCAAAGCGGGCTTCTCGCCACCACGCCATGCGGCGATCTTTTTCTAGTGCGGTCTCTTGAAGGAAGGACTTCGGCCCGCGTGGGGTTCGGTAGGCGCGGACGCTGGCGGGCTCGCCGCTCGTGACGACGCGCAGGCCGGTCGCCCGGGTGGGAACGATGGGCAGGAGTCTCTGCAGGCCGACCGTGGTGCCTTTGGCAACCTCCCGCCACACTCCAGCTACGTTCGCCTCGACGCGGAACCATTTGATACGCTGACCTTGCCGCAGGTCTTCGCGAAGCTCAACGTGGTCGATGATCGGATTGCCTTTCAGGTCAACCGCTTTGCCAAGGCGCTCATCGCGCAGTCGGCGAAAGTCCATGAGGGCCTTCACGTCGTTCGGATGGATAAGCCCTTCCGGCGTCGGTGGAACGTTGAGCAGCAGCACCGATCCGCGACCGACCGACTTTAGGTAGAGATCAAACAGCTGCTCGCCGCTCTTGACCTGGTCGTCTTGGCTCTTGTGATAGAACCAGCCCGGCCGGATCGATACGTCGCACTCGCTCGGAACCCAGTGCGTTCCGTTCTCCTGGCCTTCGGCCAGCTCTTGGTACAGCGGCGTGCCTGGCTGGTAGCGGTCTCGGTTGATCGTGTTCCAGTTGGTTTCGGCGGCAATGCCCGATTCGTTGCCGACCCAGCGGATGTCTGGCCCGGCATCCGAAAAGATCACGGCCTTCGGCTGGTGCTTTCGAACGACCGAGTGAAACAGCTTCCAGTCGTAGACCTGCTTCTTGCCGTTTGGACCCTCGCCGTTTGCGCCGTCGAACCAAACTTCGAAGATTGGGCCGTAGCCGGTGAGCAGTTCCTTTAGGGTGTCGGCGAAAACCTGGTTGTAGGCCGGGGTGCCGTATGCGGGGTGATTGCGGTCCCACGGCGAAACGTAAATCCCAAACTTGAGGCCCTCGGCGCGGCAGGCTTCCGCGAGCTCCTTTACGATGTCGCGCTTAAACGGCGACTGTGCGACGGTATGCGTCGAAAACTTGCTAGGCCACAGGCAGAAGCCGTCGTGATGCTTCGCGGTGAGGACGACGCCCTTCATTCCGGCTTCGCGGAAGGTCCGGGCCCATTGCCGGCAATCGAGCTTCGTTGGGTTGAAGATCCCGGCGTCTTCCTTGCCATCGCCCCATTCCCGGTCGGTGAACGTGTTGGGCCCGAAGTGGATGAAGGCGTTGTAACGCATCTTCTGCCAAGCGAGTTGGCTTGATGTCGGGACAACGCGCGAGGGGCCGTTCGCGAGGAAAAGGGAGGCCATTGCGAGGAGCGTGAACACTGGCTCCAGTTTAGGCAAATTCTGGGCCGTTGAGAAGGATTCTCCCGGGGAAGTCGCCCCGGGAGAGCAGTTTTTAGAGGCGGGGCCGGAAGTTCTCGGCGCCCTGCTCAGGTCGCTTGGCTGGGGGCCACTCGCGCGGGAGCGCGGTCCCGCCGCCGTTCGGACGGTTCAGTTCCCATCCGGCAGTTGGCTCGAAGCGTCGGGTTGCATAGTCACCCAAAATGCCGAACATGAGAATGAAGACGATGAAGCCGACCGCGACCCAAAGTCGCGTGAGAGGCGTTGCGAACTTCACACCCATGAAGATCCAGATGACGAGGCAAGCCTTGACGCTCGCGATCAGCAGCGCGATGAGATTGTTAATCGTCGAGTTGCCGAAGTTGACATAGGAAGCCCATATGGTGATTCCCATGAGAGCCATGAGGGCGAGCAAGTTGCCGAACAAATGGTTGAACTTGACTTCGTGGTGGCCGCCGTGTCCGGCGGCCTTAGAAAGTGGGGTGGTAGCCATGATTCTCTCAGGGTTTCGGCATCAAGTACATCAGCGGGAACAAGAAGATCCAGACGAGGTCGACGAAATGCCAGTAGAGCCCAACCATTTCGGTCGGGACGTAATCGAGGGTGACGTTCTTCGCGTTTAGGAACCACTTCACCCACAGGTAGGCGATGACGATGATGCCGACGATGACGTGCACCGCGTGGAGTCCGGTCATGCCGAAGTACAGGCCGTAATAGAGCTGCGCGAAGTTCGGTGCCGCACCGTGCAGATACTCCGGGTGTCGGCCAAACTCCGGTCCCGGGTAGAGGTTGTGCTGGAACTTCTCCATGTACTCAACGCTCTTGATGCCGAGGAAGCCGACCGCACAGACCAGTGTGATGCCGAGGTTCCAGAGAACCAGGTTTCGCTCCCTTCGCTGCGCACTTCGCACGGCGACAGCGACGGTGAACGAGCTGATCAAGAGAATGATCGTGTTGACGCCACCCATCGGGATGTTCAGGGCCTCGTGGGCGAGGTACCAGTCCATCTGATACATGCTGCGGTACAGCGTGTAGATGATGAACAGGGTTCCGAAGAACATCACTTCGGTGACGAGGAATGTCCACATGCCAACGAGGTAGGCCTCGTTCTGCTGGTCCATGTCCTCGAACTGGTGATGGAGGGCCTCGTCGTGACCGTGGCCGTGGGCGTCGGCGATGGCCGCCATTAGGATTTACCTCCGAGGTCAGATTCGTCCTTCTTCGGCTCGGCGAGGGCGCCGGGCTCGTAACCTTCGTAGCCGGTCGGCTCTAGGGCCTTGCGGGCCTGGGCCTGCTCGTGCTCAAGAACCGGGTCGAAGTCGTAGACCTCGTCCATGACGATCGGGGTCTGCTCGAAGTTGGTCGTGACAGGCGGCGAGGCGGTTTCCCATTCGAGGCCATGGGCGCCCCAAGGATTCGCGCTTGCCTTAGGACCATTTGCCAGCGACTTCAGCAAGTAGAAGCCGGGGATGATCAGGCCAAGGGCGAGGACCGACGCTCCGGCTGTCGACATGAGATGGTACGGCTGATACTCCGGTGCGAAGTAGTAGTAGTGGTAGCGTCGCGGCATTCCCATCCAACCCATCACGAACTGAGGGAAGAAGGTGAGGTTGAAGCCGACGAAGACCAAAACTGCGTTCCACTTGGCCAGGCTCTCGCTATAGAGTCGGCCGGTCATCTTGGGCCACCAGTAGTGCAGGGCACCTAGGAAGGCGGTGAGCGAACCACCGACCATCACGTAGTGGAAGTGAGCGACGATGAAGTAGGTGTTCGTAAGGTGAACGTTGGTTCCCAGCGAGCCGAGGAACAGACCGGTGAGGCCGCCGACCGTGAAGAGGCCGATGAAGCTCAGCGCATAGATCATCGGCGACGTCAGCCGGATGTTGCCCTTGTAGAGCGTTGCCGTCCAGTTGAAGATCTTGACCGCCGAGGGTACGGCGACCAAGAAGCTGATGAGCGAGAAGACGATGCCTTGGTACATCGACTGGCTGGAGATGAACATGTGGTGGCCCCACACGAGGAAGCCAAGTCCGGCAATCGCCAGCGTCGAGAACGCAACGAAGTGGTAACCGAAGATCCTCTTTCGGGCAAAGTTCGCGATGAGCTCGCTTTGAATCCCAAAGGCCGGCAGAATCATGATGTAAACGGCCGGGTGGCTATAGAACCAGAAAAGGTGCTGGAACAGAACCGGGTCTCCGCCAAGCTCGGGGCTGAAGATCGGTAGCTGGAAGACCCTCTCGAAGACGATGAGCAGAAGCGTGATGGCAACGACCGGCGTTCCCAAGATGATGACGACGGAGGTCGCGTACATCGCCCAGACGAACAACGGCAGTCGGAACCAGGTCATTCCCGGTGCCCTCATCTTATGGGTCGTAACAATGAAGTTAATACCGGTGGTGATGCTGCTAAATCCGCCAAAGAAGATGCCGACGATTACGAGCGCGATGTTTGAGTTCGCGTACATGCTGCTGTACGGAACGTAGAACGTCCACCCAGAGTCGACGCCGCCGTTGATCATCCCGCCGAGGATCAGCGTTCCGCCGATCATGTACAGGTACCAGCTCATCAAGTTGAGCCGAGGGAAGGCAAGGTCGCGCGCTCCGATCATGAGCGGAAGCAGGAAGTTCCCGAAGACCGCCGGAATGGCGACAACGAGGAACGTGAAGATCATCAGGATTCCGTGGGCACTGAAGATCTTGTTATAGGTCTCCGATTCCAGAACCCGACCAGCCGGTGAGGTGAGCTCGTACCGGATGAGACCGGCGGAGATCCCACCTAGCAAGAAGAAGAAGGAGATCGAAATGAGATACATGATCCCAATTCGTTTGTGGTCACCCGTGGTAAGCCAAGATTTCAGCGACCAGTCTACGGTTAGGTAGTTGGCCTGCTCGCGCTGGTGCGGCGAGCTATTCTCCAGTCCTTTTTCGATGGGTATTGAACTCATGTTGTTTACTGTCTCCCCTCCTCTTGGGCGGCGATCGCGTTCACGGCAGGATTGCCGCGTCGGGTCGTGGGAGTTGCGTCAAGGCGCTTCTTAAGATTTTCTTGATACTGAATTGCGTTCGATGCGAATGGCGTCATTGTTCCGCCGGTGCCGTTTAGGGCCGCCGCATCGAGGCTAGTCGGGCTGCTGGCGGGTACTCCGCCGGGCGTTCCGATTGCTTTGATATACGTAAGTAGCTTCGGAATGTCTTGCTCGGTGATCTTGCCTTCGTAAATCGGCATCGTTGGGCCGTAACCGGAGCTGAGCCGATTGTGCGGTCTTAGAATGGATTCTCGAATGTAGGTTTCGTCCGCGACCACGCTGGTTCCGTTGGAAAGCTTTCGTTGCTTGCCCCAGATTCCGTACAGCGATGGTGCACGCAGGTTGTCGTCGGCTCCGTGGCAGTTATTGCAGCTGATGTTGTTGTATAGCTTTTGGCCCGCTTGCTCGAGGGTCATCGGCGGCACGCTTTCGCCGCCGTTCGCGATCCAGTTCGCCCAGGCTTTCGGCTCCATTGCCACGACGGTTCCGCCCATTTCGCTGTGCTGAGTTCCGCAGTACATCGAGCAGAACAGGTGGTACTTGCCGGCCTTCGTCGGCGTGAACCACATGCTTGTGTAGCGGCCCGGAACCACGTGCATCTGCACGCGGAACGCAGGAATGTAGAACGCGTGGATGACGTCTTGCGAGATCATCGTGAGCTTGACCGGCTTGCCAACCGGCACGTGGAGCGTATTGTTCTCGCGGACCCCGTTCGAGTGTTGAACGTGCCACATCCACTGCTTACCGATGATGAAGATCTCTTGCGCATCCTTCGGCGGAACCTTCATATCGACGAACACCTTGGCGCCAAGGAAGAACATCACCAATCCCAGCAGCAGCGGAATGACGGACCAAGTGGTTTCCAGCCTTAGGTCTTCATAAATCGGGCGGGACCGGTCGGCTTTGCTTCCTTGCCGGTATCGAACGGTGAAGAAGATGACGGCAATGCCGACGACCACAGAGAAGAAGATCGTCAACCCAAGTAACAGGAAGAAGACGAAGTCATACTCGGCGGCGAAGTTCGACGCGGAAGGCGGAGAGAACGGAGTGTTCGTTAGCATGGGGTGAACTCCTGGCGCCTAGGCCTGGGACCCTCCTTCCTGGTCGGACTTCGGTGCTTCTTTCGAAGCGAGCACCGAGTTTCGGTAGATCGGAGTGCGTTTGTTTTTCACGGCAAGGTTGAAGATCGAGGCGGCAACGACGAGGGTGGTTCCAATTCCGGTGATGAGGAGAGAAAGCTTGATGATCGGCGTGTACTTACCGGCGGAGGCGTCGGGGGTGATGCAGCCAAACATTTGGCTCTGATCAGCGGGCTCGGTCGGCGTGTCTTCCTGGGCGGCAGCAAGATTCGTCTCGAATACTTTCGTGGCGAAATCGTTTGCGATGGTGTATCCGCAGATTTTTCGCTGCTTAGAAATCACAGCCGTCATCGTGGGGTAGTTCAGGATTTTCTTCTCGGCGCTGTAATAGAACTTGAGGCCGATTGCGTCCGAGACCTTTCGGATGTTCGCCATATCGCCGGTGAGGAAGTGCCACCCTTTTTCGAACGCGGTGTTGTTTAGCCCTTCCAGGACGAGCTTCTCGCGAGCGGCGGCAAGCTTCGGCGTTTCCGTCGGGTTAAGGCTTAGGAGAATGACGTCGAAGTCTTTGCCGGCCGCGAGGTCCGTGGGATTCCCCACGTTGATTCGATTGCTTCGGCCGCTCGGATTGAGCTTGGCGATCGCTTTCGCCACGCCATCGAGCAGCGAGTTGCAGCCGTCCTTGGCGTTGAAGTAGGTCGGAATGAGAAGCGTTGGCCGAGCCGACATGATGTCGCCGATTTTCACCGTGGCCCCTTTCTCATCCTTAAACGTAGCATCTGCCGGAACGTACTTCCCGAGGTTCTGCGTGATTCCCATTCCGGCGACGATGTCGAACGGCTTTGCCTCCGCTGACTCTTGCGCAGAAGTCGCTCCCGCGGACAGCAAAGCGGCAACGAGCACCGCCAGCTTTTGTACTTGCCGACAAGGGTTCATCATGGGTTCGGCGCTTCCTCGGTTGCGGGCATTGTCTTTGCTTTATCCATTTCGCTTGGCGAAACGCGGAAGCTTCCATTTTTCGCCTCGGCTTCCGCTTCTCTGCGCTGCATTTCGGCGGCGGCCGCACCCGCGTCCACGGTCTCATCGATTCGAATCTTGTTGTCCACGTTGCCTTTGCTAACGGCGTTGGTTTCGCTTCCCTTGGGAATTCCCCGCTCGGCAAGCAGGTCCATCGCCTGATCGATCGGGATGTGCGCCATAGCCTTATTGGGTCCAACGTAGCCGGTTGATTTGAGTGCCTCGTCTTCGGCGTAACGCATCTCGCTGATCTCGATTTTTGCGCTGACGCCGCTTTGAACGAGCGGATTGGGCGCGGCGGGCACCTTACGCACCGTTTCGAATCCCCATTTGCCGGAGGCGTACTGCGGATTCACGCCCTTGTACCCAAACAATCCAAACAGGTAGATCCAGCCGAAGACGGCGCTGATCGCTGCAAAGACGAAAAACCCGATGATGACTTTCCGCAGCGTCTTGTAGTTGACGTCGCGGACTTCATAGCCCATCTCGACTAGCGGGTCTTCTCTCTTCTCAGTGTGCATGTGCCTTGGCCTCCTGGATTCGGTTGTCGTAGCTAACGAGGAGCGGAGTCTGTTTCGTTTGGTGGGCAAAGGTGGCGAGCCACAGGGCACCGACCGAAACCCACGCCAGGATGTCGTAGCCCAGGTTCACCGAAATCGGTCCGAGGGCGGCCCGGCCGGGCACCGCCGGAATCACGAGCATATACATGTCGAAGATGTGCATGACGAAGACCCAGCCGCAAACCTTCTGCAGGTTGTCGGTATAGCGTCGGGTTCTCGGCGCAAGCAGGAGGAAGAAGGGAACGAAGAAGCGCCCCACGATGAGCAAGAGTCCGAGCGCGCCCCAGCTGTTGGCTTCCATTCCGGCCGGGTGCATTGAGCTGCTTCGTTTAACGAAGTAGGACGTCATTTCCGGGATGTTTCCGTTCCAGATAATGAGAAACTGCGAGATGGACGTGTAGCCCCAGAGCATGGTGAAGGCGAAGAGCATGTTGCCCATGTCTCGCGTTAGGCCGGGATGGACAATGTCTTTGAACGGCGCACGCTTTGCGTTGATGCATACGAGGCCGAGGCAGAGAGCGAACGCGCCGCCGACTCCGGCGACGATCTGCCAAGGTCCGTACATCGTTGAGCTCCAGTGCGGCTCCATGCTCATGACAAAGTCGGTGAGTGCGAGGAACGACGTGAGCATGAAGATGACGATGGCAACCGCACCCGTGGTCATTCGCTTGGTCTCAAGCTTGAATTCCTTAGTCCGTTCCTGCTCCATCGTGCTCCGGCGGAAGATGTAGGCAATGAGAGCCCAGATGGCGAAGTAGGCGATGAACCGAACCCCAAAGAACGGTAGGTTCAAGTAGGGCGCCTTCCATTCGAGAATGCGGTCGCCGATGACGTGCGATGGGTCGGCCCATTCGTACACCTTGGGGAAGTTGAGCAGGATCGGGCTGAAAAGCACCGCAAGGACGACAAAGTTGATCCAACCCGCTCCGGCTTCGAGCATGCGAAGCACGCCGAGCGTCCACTGGCCGCGAACGGCGTGGTGGAGTGCGGTGAGAGCAAACATGCCCAGCGTGATGCTGACCCAGAAGAACCAGCCGAACATCCACGCGCCGGACATGCCGGTAGCGGTGCCCGGATTGAGCATAAGACCGACGCTGACGAGTAAACCAATGAAGCCAACAAGCCCCATGGGCGAGACGAGTCGGGCGAAGGAGAACGCTCCCAGCCCAGCTTTTGCATCCGATTCCGGATGATGCGTTGTTGCGTCGCTCATTTAGTGTTTCGCTCCTTCGGCGTGTGCTTTGTCCTCTTTAGGCTTGAGGGACTCTTCTAAAGCGACCGGATCGGCATCGGCCAGCGGCGCGTTTTGGCTTAGCTGGAGCGCCTTGACATAGGCGACGATCGCCCACCGGTCTGAGGGTTCGATTCGAGAGGCGTAGGAGTACATCGTTCCGTAGCCGTTTGTGATGACGTCGTAGAAGTGGCCGACGGGCATGTTCCGAAGCCGGTCCGTGTGATAGTTGCCTACCGGGCGCTTCAGGGTGAAACCTCGGTTAGCGATCATGCCGTTGCCGTCTCCCACCTGGCCGTGGCACGGCGAGCAGAAGATGTTGTATCGCTCTTGGCCGCGCAGAAGAAGTTTTTTGCTGAGCGGAACCGGAAGCTCGTTGACCCACTTTCCGCCTTTCGCGCCGGTGAAGAAGGCATCGTCCTTTCGCTCGTGGCCCTTGGCAATGGTTCCGGCAAGCAGCGGGCGGCTGGCCTGGCCATCGGGAAAGAAGTCGTTCTGCGAAAGCGGCGCGCTCTTGTTCTGCCGCCACATATCAGTGTGGCAACCGGCCAAAAGCACCGAAGCCACGGCGAAGAAGATTACGTTTCGGTTCATGCTTCCACCTCGTGAACGCTGAGCGGGGCCATTTCGGCGAGGAATTGGCGGGTCTTGTCGGAGTCGAATTGCGGATCGCCGCTTTCGATGGCCAGGAAGAACCGATCTTGACTTGCCCGGTTGAAGCCGGGTGTGTTGAAGATGGAGTGGTACGGCTTCGGCAGACCGTTGAGGGCGATCATGCTAAAGAAGGCGGTGAGGCCGGCTACCAGAATCGTCATTTCGAAGGTGATCGGGATCATGGACGGAATCGAAACCAGCGGCTTACCGCCGACGTTCATCGGATAGTCCAAGACGTGCGCATAGAACTGCAGCCCGTAGCCAACGAAGGCTCCAACCAATCCGCCGGCGAAGACCAGGTACGGCACCTTGACGTCTCGGAAGCCGATGGCATCCGATAGTCCGTGGATGGGGAACGGCGAGTAAGCATCAAGCTTCTTGAAGCCGGCCTGTCGTGCCTTCTCGGCGGCGCTGATCAGTTTTTCGGGCGTGTCGAACTCGGCAACCAATCCAAAGCTTTTCGGGCTGTCGTCTGCGTATCCGTGGCTCACTTGGCCACCTCCTTCTCAACCGTCGGCAAGGCTTCCTTGGGGGCGTTGCCGTATGGGGTCCTTTCCGCATTCGGCTCGACCTTCGAGTCGTTATTCAGAACCTTATGGAGGAGGTCCTTCATTTCGAAGACGTTAATCGCCGGCAGGAAGCGGATGAAGAGCATCATCAGCATCAGGAAGAAGCCCATCGTGCCGAAGAACATCGCGAAGTCCCAGAACGTCGGGATGTACATCTTGTTCGAGCTCGGCAAATAGTTATTGGTGAGCGAGACCGGGATGATGACAAACCGCTCCAGCCACATTCCGAGGCCAACGACTGCGGAGACACCCCAGACGACAATCAGGTTTTGCCGCATCTTTTGCGACCACATCAGCTGTGGAATCACGCCGTTACAGAGGATGAGCAACCAGTAGCTCCAGGCGTAGGGGCCTTGGAATCGATCCATTAGCAGCTTGTACTCGTAAAAGTTCGCGCTGTAGACGGCGTAGAAGACTTCCAAGATGTAGCCGTAGAGAACGATGAGGCCGGTCGCCAGCATGATCTTGCACATCCAGTCGATGTGCCGCATCGTGATGAGGTCCTTTAGGCCGTAGAACGCCCGCACCGGAATGAGGAAGTTAAGCACCATCGCGAAGCCGGCAAAGACGGCTCCGGCAACGAAGTACGGCGGGAAGACGGTGACGTTCCAGCCCGGCACGATGGAAATCGCAAAGTCGTAGCTAACGATCGTGTGAACCGAGAGAACCAGCGGAGTAGAAAGTCCGGCCAGCAGCAGGTTCGCTTGCTCGTATCGGTGCCAGTGTTGGTTGCTTCCGCGCCAGCCCATCGAGAGGAGCGCGAAGGCGACTTTGCCGAACTTATTGGTCGACCGGTCTCGCATCGACGCGAAGTCGGGGATGAGCCCCATGAACCAGAAGACCAGCGAGATCGTGAAGTAGGTGGAAACCGCGAAAACGTCCCATTCCAGAGCGGAGCGGAACTGCGGCAACATGCCGAGAATGTTGGGATACGGGAACAGCCAGTAGGCGTTCCAGGGTCGCCCGGTGTGCAGCAGCGGATACATTCCCGCGCACATAACGGCAAAAATCGTCATCGCTTCCGCGAAGCGGTTAATCGAATTACGCCATTGCTGCTTGAAGAGCAGAAGAATTGCCGAGATCAGGGTGCCGGCGTGGCCGATACCGATCCACCAAACGAAGTTAACGATGTCGAACGCCCAGCTGACGGGAACGTTGTTGCCCCAGATTCCGATGCCCTGGTAGAGCAACCAGGTGATGGAAATCCCCAGCATCCCGGTTCCGGCGAGGCCGACCAAGAAGAAGATCCACCAAGCTTTCTTGTGGAGCTGCGGCTTCAGAATCAGCCGACCAATCGAATCCTCTAGGGATTCGTAATTGTGCGGCTTTGTGATTAGGACGTCGTTCAGTACTTCTTGCTTAGCCATTCAGCACCACCTGGGTGTTTCGATCGTTGTTGTCCAAAACGTTTTCGCGCGACGCGTGATCTTCGCCGTGACCCTCTTCACCGTGGTGATGGTCCTTCTTGCGCTTGTCTGGCTCGGGAATCGGCGTGATGGCCGGATTCGGGTTGCGCAGCTTGGCAAGGTGCGAAGTTCGCGGTCGGGTCTGCAGTTCCTCCAGCAGAAGCCAGGCGCGGGGATCGTTCCGCAGCTTCGCGACTTTGCTTTCCTTATCCGCTATGTTGCCGAACACGATAGCTTGGGTCGGACAGGCTTGCTGGCAGGCGGTGACGATGTCGCCGTCCTTCGGGTCGGTGCCTTGTTTTTTGCCTTCTATTCGTGCGGCATTGATTCGCTGGACACAGTACGAACACTTCTCCATGACACCACGGCTTCGAACCGTGACGCTTGGGTTGTTGATCATCTTGAGCAACGCGATGCCGTTCTGCTTCGCCGAGTGGATCGGCCCCTTTATGTTTTCGTCCTCGAAAACCTTGTCCGCGAAGTTCGGCTGGTTATCCGTGTAGTTCAGATAGTTAAACCGTCGCACCTTGTAGGGGCAGTTGTTTGAGCAGTAGCGGGTTCCAACGCAGCGGTTGTAAACCATCTGGTTGAGTCCCTCGTGGCTGTGAACCGTCGCGGCAACCGGGCAAACCGGCTCGCAGGGTGCTTTCTCGCAGTGAACGCACATGATCGGCTGCCACGTGAGCTGCGGGTTCGCTTCGTCGCCCTTGTAGTAGCGGTCAATTCGAATCCAATGCATTTCGCGGTTGACGTTGACCTGGACCTTACCTACGACCGGGATGTTGTTCTCGGCCTGGCAGGCGGTAACGCAGGCGTTGCAGCCGGTGCAAACGTTGAGGTCGATGGTCATGCCCCACTGGGCACCATTCCATTCGAAAACCTCCTCAACGTACATATTGTTCTTCTTAATCTCATCCTGCGGGAACGCGCTGTACGGCACGAGTTCCGTGTAGTCTCGGTTGAACTGCTGGAGAGTGGCCTCGCGGAGAATGTCGCGCTCGTCGCCGATCCGGTCGCCGCCCAACGGGTTGTGCCCTTGGGTGCTGGCAAGGTCCATCGTCTTGCCGGTTGCCTTCGCGGTGACCGAAGTTGCCGCCATTTGGTTGGAGGTTCGAAGCGCGTAGGCGTTGAATCCGCCTCCATCGCGTCCGGTTGCCGTGGCCACCGAGCCGCCCCTGGTTCGGCCATACCCGAGGTGCACCGTGATGGCGTTTTGGGCCATGCCCGGCTGGATGTAGACGCCGGCTTCAACGGTTTGGCCGTTCGCATTCAGCGCGATGACCGAATCATTGGTAACGCCAAGCTCTTCAGCCATCTTAAGGCTCATGATCGCGGCGTTATCCCAGGTGATCTTGCTGATCGGGCTCGGAAGCTCTTGGAGCCATCCGTTGTTGGCAAATCGACCGTCATAAATCTTCGGGTCGGGCCGGAAGTTGAGCTCGATGCCGGAAACCGGCGGGTCGAAAGACATGGTGGCCATGTTTGCCGACTGGACACGCGCCACGGTTGGCGTCGGGGTCTGCGAAGGCAACACGCCGTCGTGAACGAAATCGCGCCAAGTGGCTTCGAAGTCGCCGGTTCCGCCAATCTTCTTCTTCCAGAAGTTCTTAACAATGTCGTAGCTGGCCTGGGGCTTGCCGTTGAGGGCGGCCATCACCTGGAGGGCGCAGCGCCCGTCGAACAGCGGCGCGATCAGCGGCTGCACCATGCTTGGCGTGCCGTCATGAGCAAGGGCGTCGCCCCACTCTTCCAGCGCATGGGTCTGCGGAAGCGTCCACTTTGCGTATTCGGTGGTCTCCGTCGTTTCCTGAGCAAGGTAGATGACGTTTGGCACCTTTCGCAATGCATCGGCAAACTTGTAATCCGCCGGTGCGTCGTAGACCGGGTTTCCGCCGAGGATAAAGACCGTGTCGGCAGCGCCGGAGTCCATATCGCTGACAAGCTCCTTCAGTCCCAGGGCGTTCGGCGAGCCGTCAACCGCGGGAATGTGGCTGACCGTGTTGCCGGGGGCGCTGAGAGCCTCGTTGATCGCGTGGACGAGAGCATGGACTTCTGCGCTCTGGTGGAGACCAGGGAACACGACCGCACGGCCGTTGGCACCGCGAAGATCGTCGACCATTGCCTGGAAGTGATCCGCCGAAAGCGGAGCGAAGGAACCGCCGGAGGCTCCGGCGACGCCGAGCGCGCTCGCCAAAGCCTGCGCGAAGGAAGGAATCTCGCTGCTTCGAAGAGCCCAGCGGTGGTCGGCCAGCATGCCCGAAAGCGAAGGCGTGCTTTCCACGGCGTAGAGCCGATTCATCGTGCCTTGCTTGCCGGCAACGCGTCGGAGCGAGGCGAAGTCGCGGGCGTATCGAACCGCACCGGGCGTCTGCTCCGTGGCGAGGAAGTCGCCGTCGAGGGTGAGAACGACATCCGCCTTGCTGAAGTCGTACAACGTCTCCATCGGCTTACCGAACGCGATTTGCGAGCCGCCGTAAATGTTGGCCCGGGAGACCGGCTCGTAGGCGTGCCACTTGGCGCCGGGATTTTTCTGAAGGAACGTCTGGATCTGGTCGAGCAGGACCGGTGAAGTGACCGCGCCGGTGAGCAGGCGAATACCCTTAGCCCCCTTCATGATCTCCTTCAGGGCTACGTCGAAAAGCTCCCAAGTGGAGATATCGCCGGAATCCATCACGTTGGCGGCACGCTCTGGGTCGTAGAGCGAAAGCACGGCTGCCTGCGTGATTGCGTCAATCGCGCCAAGCGACGACGGGTGCTCCGGATTTCCTTCCAGCTTGGTAGGTCGGCCCTCGTGCTGCTCGACGAGAACGCCTTGGGCGAACCCGGCAAGCGGGATCGTCGAGGCATAGAACAACGGCACGCCAAGTACCAGCTCTTCCGGCTGCTTCACGTAAGGGATGACCTTGCTCTGTCCGAGGAAAACGCTTCGGCAGCCCGAGAGTCCGGCGAGGGCCATCGAGGCACCCATGAACTTAAGCAGGTCGCGTCGATTCAGCTGCAGTAGGCTCTTTCGATTGGGGAATTCATCTTCCACCCAATCCTGGAATTCGGCCGTGTCGGCCACCTCTTCCAAGCTGCGCCAGTAGCCACGGCCTGACTTCCCGGCCAGCTTTTCGCGCACGGCCGCTAGATCCAGCTTTGGCTTCGTGGGCCCGCCGGTAATCGGCTCTAAATTCTTCTCGTCAAATGCCATTCTTTCCCCTCAATTCTCTTGCGCGCCGCTTAGTAGTGGCAAACCGAGCAGTCGGCCAGCTGCTGAACCTTAATGCCGTAATACTTCACGAGCTCCTTCCCTTTCGCTCGCTCCTTTCCGTCGTTCGTGCCGTCGAACGTGCCCACCATCAACGAGCGCTCCCGCAGGTTGAGCCCCTTCAGGCCGTCTTTCTGGTACTTCCAGTAAAGGTTGAAGACCTGCTGGCGCGGCTCTAGGTCGGGCCGTGATTCATCCTTGTAAATGTGTCGATCCGGGGCGCGGTGGCACTCAAGGCACCACTTCATCTGGAACGGGTTGCCCTTATACGTGATGTGCATGTGCTGAACAGGGCCGTGGCAGGTGTTACAGTTGATGCCTCGGGCCACGTGAATGCTGTGGTTAAAGTGAACGAAGTGCGGCAGCTGGTTGACCAGGTTCCACTTGAGTGGCGTGCCGGTTTCGTAGCTCTGGCGCACGGGCTCGAGCAGCGGCGAGTTCTTCCAAATCTGCGAGTGGCAGCTCATGCACGTCTCGGTGGACGGCACACCGGCATACGAAGACTTTTCGACGTTCGCGTGGCAGTAGCGACAGTCGATACCAAGCTCCCAGGCATGGTGCTGGTGCGAGAATGGGACCGGCTGATTGATCGGCACGTTCACTTTCGTGTTCGCCGGCGACCGACTGAGGGCGGCAATGGCGAGCCACACCGTGGGAACACCCAAAACCACGCCGTAGAGTGCGGCGGTCGTAATGTGGTTTGCGCTTGGCTTAAAAATCTGTGCCATGACTATCTATTCACCATATGAAACGGAAACGGGGTCGGCCTCAAGCACCGCTCAAATCTGACGAATTCTTGACTCCGATGACGACCGAGATTGAATCTTACCGACTCATTCTTCTGGACTGCTCGCCCGGCTCCGCAATTTTTCAAAAAGTCACCGAGCGGCTGACCGCAAAAGAGAGGAAGAGAAGTGCGAGGTAGATCATGGAGTAGTGGAAGAGCGAACTGGCGTGGGGCCGGTCAATCTGCTTGGAAAGGTCAAAACATTTTTTAATGAGGAGCGCGTTTAGCACCAATGCTGCGCCGCCGTAGATCCATCCGACCTGGGGCATGAGGAACGGAATCATCGTGACGATGACCGTAATCACGGCATAGATAAGGATCTGGTTCACCGTGACGCGGTCGCCCTTGACCACGGGCAGCATCGGCACGCCAGCCGCCGCGTATTCGTCCTTCAGCAATAGCGCCAGCGCCCAGAAGTGAACCGGCGTCCAAACGAAGATGATGGCGAACAGATAGAGGGCCAACGGCGGAATGTCATTTGTTACGGCGGCCCAGCCGACGAGCGGCGGGAATGCTCCGGCCGCGCCACCGATGACGATGTTCTGCCAGGTTCGCCGCTTCAGCAGCATCGTGTAGATCACGACGTAGAACACTAATCCGCTGAAGGAGAGAACCGCAGCGAGCGGTCCGCCGGCTACCCAGAGGATGATAAACGAGAGAAGCGTCAGCGTGAAGGCGAATGTCAGCACGTGTGGCGACGAGATCGACTGGGTGACCGTCGGCCGGGTCGCCGTGCGCTTCATGGTGAGGTCGATGTCGCGGTCGATCACCATGTTGATCGCGTTGGCGGCACCGGCGGACATGTAGCCGCCAATCGCGACGGCAAGGAACTGCCAAAGCGGCGGGAAGCCCTTTTGCGCGGCGATCATTGCCGTCAGCGTCGTAAACAGAAGCAGACTGATGATCCGCGGCTTTGTGAGCGCGATATAGGCGTTGACCAAGGCGCGACCGCGCAGAGGCTCGGCCGCCGGGGCCGTTTCTGGCGGCGGGCGTAGCTCAACTCGTTCAACCCCAGCCTGCAGGGCGTACGCCGAGAGTACGACGACGGTGATGAAATTGATGTCAGCCCAGACGAGGTGGATCATCTGGAGCGCGATGGGTGCGTTCGCGAGAATATTCACCACGCCCACGAGACTCTGGGCAAAGTACAGCCCAACCATCCAGCCGGCCGCGATGCGAACCCGTGGGTCGGGTCGAAGATGGCATACCATTCCGGCAACCAGCACCAAGTACACGCCGACCGAAACGGCGATGATCGGGTGAAGCGGCTGTAGCCGAACCATCCAGAACGTCGCTGGATTCATTGCCGCGGCGATTACGTCTTTGGTGGGTTGAAGCTGATGCCCGAGAGCCGATATTGCCCCGCTGACGCCGAGGAAGCAGACTCCGGCGAACGCCATCGCCAGCATCCAGCCGACCAAGCCTTGCCCGCGAAGCCGAAGGTCAATCTCCTGCTTCGAGCCGAGCCATGCAAGCGCCATCGCCCCGAGCAGGAAGAACGTGGAAACAACGTGGAGGCCCATGACGCCCGCGCGAAGGGCGCTGTCGTCGTGAACGACTAGCTGGTACCTGACGAGAAGAAATCCGATCAGGCCTTCGAAGATTGTCAGCCCGAGGGTGACAACCGAAGCCTTGCGCACCACGCTTCCCTTCGGAAACGTCCGAAACGCCCAGTAAACGAGGATGAGCGCGAAGAGGCCAATCGCAGAAGTCGTGAGACGGTGCGAAGACTCCACGAACTTGGCAAACATGCCGTTCAGCGGAATGTGATCACCGTCGCACAGCGGCCAGTTGGTACCACAGCCGTCTCCGCTTCCCGATGCCCGCACGAAGACACCCCAGGCAACGGACAGTAGCGCGTAGATGAGGAGGGAAAGTGAGTACGTAGAGAAACGCCGGTTCATTTCACCTCCGGGACCGAAGATGCTAAATTTTCAATCAATTCATTATTTCTGAAAAGATTGAAAGTTCGTCCGGTGCAGTTCATCTAGATGCGTCTCCCATTCGACCACTCGTAGTGTAGCCCAATTATTCTACGACGCTCTACGTTTTTCCTCCTATTTGTCCAGGGCGGCCAGGGCGTCTTTGAGTCGGTCGATGTTCTCGATTTGCGTCGGATCGACTTCGTTGAGCCGCGCGAGGTAGATGGAAACCCAGTCGCCAATGAAGGTAAGGGTCAGCATCTTTTCCAGCAGGCGCTCGCCGGAACCACGCACGTGGTGGAACGTTACTTTCTCGGCACCGATGACATCTGCGGTCACCGCAGCGCGCGTCGACATACGAACGCTTTCGTGTCCATCTTCGAGGACGATGGCGGCATAGTTGCCCGCCTGCTTCTCGGCCGCGACCCAACCCATGATCTCGTTGTGGCAGAGCTCGGGGAACGCGTTAGCGAAAAGCAGAAACTTTGCGTTTTCGTTGAACTGGCAGCGCCAGCGGTTCGCGATGTAGCCTCGGTAGCCACCGAGACCATAACAAACCGTCACCTTTCCGACGACGTCTTTCGCCAACTTCATCGCGGCGTTGTCGGCGGCGTCCGGCCCTAGCTCTGCGCCAACGCGGTCCAGCCCGGCGAAGGCGGCTTCATAATCTTGCTGCGAGATCAATCCGAGTCCTTGGCTTGCCCATAGAACCGGGATCAACATCAGCCCTAGCGCTGAGCGCGGCGGTTGGCCGCCCGGAACGGTGATCACACGGTGCCCATGCTCGTGGCTCAACCGACCGATTTCGCCGCCGCTGGTGACCGTGATGATCGTGGCTCCGCGGGCTTGTGCCTGATGGTAAGCGCTCAGGGTTTCTTCAGTGTTGCCGGAGTAGCTCGCGATGAAGACCAGGCTGCGGGCATCCACAAAATTCGGAAGGTCGTAGTCGCGGACTACCTGGAACGGCACGCTGGCTTCGGCTTCGTAGATGGCGCGCACGAAGTCACCGCCTGCCGCCGAGCCACCCATTCCGCACAAGACCACCACGTTTGGCGCCTGCATGGCCGGCTCAAACTCGAACGCTTGTGCGATGGAGAGCGCCGTTCGGCACTGCTGAGGAAATCCTTCGATCAGACCCAACATGTTTTTGGGATCAAGGGCAACGAGGTCGGAGCGAAGGTTGAGATCCATCGATGCTCATTATGGGGCATCGAATGTTTAGGTGACACGCTAAAAGGTGACCCCGAAAGACTTGGCACCCGTGCCCGTGTCACCCGTCGCAGACTGGATTCGTTTGGACGGCGACTTTTGCCAACCCGTGAATATCATGAAAACCAGTCATCTTGTAATCCTCGGCCTCGCCCTTGCTTCGGCAAGCACTGCCAATGCCGGCGTTTTGAACATCACCAACATGGTCGCCGGAAAGTCTCAGATCGTTTCGGCAAGCCTTTTTGGTAACGGAAGCACTTTTTATAGTGGTCCGCAGAACGCTCAGTACAACGGAGGATCGTTCTTCGACGGTTACTGCACCGACTTTGGCTTCGCGAACAACCTCCCGGTTGCTTACGCTGCTACTCCGACCAGTGCACTTACGCTAGGCAATGGCGCGCGAGTTGCCAAGCTTTACAACACCTTCGCTTCGGCCGTTTCGACCGCAGACCAAGGTGCCGCCCTTCAGCTCGCGATCTGGGACGTCATTTATGACAACGGCGACGGCGCTGCAGCCGGTAACTTCCAGGTCACCGGCGGCCTCACGGCGGGTATCTCCACTTACCTGACGTCGTTCCTTTCGGACCCGCTGAGCGGCGCTTCGACCGACGTCACCTACTACGCCGCCGACAGCCACGGCCCGAACAACAACCTGTATCAGGGCATCCTTGGCCCGGGTGCCGGCGAGCCGGTTCCGGAGCCGGCAAGCATGGCCGTTCTCGGTCTGGGCGCCCTCCTGCTCCGACGACGCAACAAGAAAGCCTGAAGCTAAAAGCTTCAGTAAATGACCTTATTGAGCGGGTACTCGACCAAACCGGTCGCGCCCGCTCTTTTCAATCGCGGGATCAAGTCACGCACGTCTTTTTCGCTCAGGATGACCTCGGCGGCAATCCAGCGGTCGTCGGCCAATGGGCTGAGCGTTGGGTTCTGCAACGCCGGAAGTAGGCTCAAAATTTCGGCCTGTTGTTCGCGCGGCATATTCATCTTTAGCCCCACCAGCTTCGCGGCGTTCATCGCCCCGGTGAGGAGAATCTCCAGCGATTGAATCCGCTCCCGCTTCCAGCCGTCCACCCAGGCGGCGGGCGACGCGATGAATCGCGTCGTCGAAGTAAGCAACCGGTCGATGATGACCAAGTTGTGGGCGCGCAGCGAATTGCCCGTTTCGGTGTTCACGACGATCGCATCGACTAGCTCGGGCACTTTCACCTCATCGGCACCCCACGAGAACTCGATGTTTGCGTGGACGTTGTTGTCGGCGAAGTATCGCGTGGCGAGGCGGACGTATTCGGTGGCGATCCGTTTTCCGGCAAGTTGCTGGACCGACTCGATGCCGCTGTCCTTGTGAACCGCAAGCACGATCTGGATCGGATTGTTCGTGAGCTTGCTGTACCGAAGCTCGCAGACCTCTTGCACGTTCGCACCGGCGTCCTCAATCCAATCCTTGCCGGTTAACCCGGCATCGATAACGCCGTTCTGCACGTAGAGCGGAATCTCTTGCGGACGCAACAAGATCGGCTCCAGCGTCTCGTCGTCCACGATCGGCTGATAGGACCGCGACGACACCTTGAACGAGTAACCCGCCCGTTCGAAGAGGCTGAATGTCGCTTCCTGGAGGCTGCCCTTCGGAAGCCCGAGCTTGAGTTTCATTTCTGGAGTGTACTTTCGACCATCCGCCGGTCCCGCCGCCTACGTAGAATAGGGCATGACCTTTTCCACCATCCCGGAAGCGCTGGAAGATCTTCGGCGCGGAAAGATGATCGTCGTTGTGGATGACCCGGACCGCGAGAACGAGGGCGATCTGGTTTGTGCCGCCGAAGCTTGCACGCCCGAGATCATGAATTTCATGATCCGCTACGGGCGCGGCGTGCCGTTCATTCCGACTTCGGCCGAGCGGCTGGCCGAACTCGGCGTGCCGATGATGACGAAGCAGAACACCGCGCGCCACGGAACCGCGATGGCCGAGACGGTGGACGCCCTGCACGGTGCGACGACCGGCGTTTCCGCGCAGGATCGAGCCCGGACGGTTGCCGTATTTGTCGATCCCGAGGCGAAGCCGACCGACCTCGGGCGGCCAGGCCACATCATTCCCCTCCGCGCCGAGAAAGGCGGGGTGCTGGTTCGGGCGGGACACACGGAAGCCATCGTGGACCTTTGTATGCTCGCCGGATTCCAGCCAACCGGCGTGGGTTGCGAGATTCTGAACGAGGACGGCACGATGATGCGCCTCGATGGCTTGACCGAATTTTGCGCGGAGCACGACCTCCGGCTAATCACCATTGCCGACCTCATCGCCTATCGCCGCGTACACGAAAGATTGGTAGAACTCGCCGCCGGACCGATTGACTTCCCTACCAAGTTCGGCCACTTCCAGCTCTACTGCTATGAGACGAAGGTGGAAAAAGACCCGTACATCGCCATCGTGAAGGGCGACGTTTGCACCGACGAGCCGGTTTTGGTGCGGACCCACAGCAGCTGCCTCACCGGCGATCTCCTCGGCTCGCTTCGGTGCGACTGCGGTGACCAACTCGAAATGGCCCTTCGGATGATTGAAGAAGAGGGCCGGGGCGTGGTGCTCTATATCTCGCAGGAGGGGCGCGGGATCGGCATCGTGAACAAGCTTCGGGCGTA
Organism: Fimbriimonas ginsengisoli Gsoil 348; assembly: GCA_945881865.1. Taxonomy (GTDB): domain Bacteria; phylum Armatimonadota; class Fimbriimonadia; order Fimbriimonadales; family Fimbriimonadaceae; genus Fimbriimonas; species Fimbriimonas ginsengisoli_A. Next base: position 49,249 of record CAMCVK010000003.1, read on the forward strand.
CGAGTTGCAGGATCGCGGCATGGACACCGTCGAGGCGAACCTGGCGCTTGGCTTCCAGGCCGATCTGCGCGACTACGGCCTCGGGGCACAGGTGCTGGCCGACTTGGGACTTCGTCGGCTTCGGCTGATGACGAACAACCCGAAGAAGGTGAGCGCACTGCAAGGCTACGGGCTCGAGATCGTGGACCACGTGCCGATCGTTGCAAAGCCGAACCCCGAACGGGAGCGATACATGGCGACGAAGCGCGACAAGATGGACCACATGTTGCCTTGAAAAGACGTACTCCGCTTTCGCCGCTCGAGTGGGCCGTCATGGTGGGCGGCCCGCTGATCTTCATTTTGCTGGCGGTCAGCGGCGTGATGGCGTTTCTTGGTCCGACGCCCCGGCCGAACGCGATGGAGGTTCTGAGGACCGGGAAGGTGAAGCCCGGGATGCGCGAGGCGGAGGTTCTCTCGGTTGCGGGGCAGCCTAAGGCAAGCGTTCCGCGCGATACGGGCGGGTTTTTCTATCGCTACCAGCGCAGCCGCTGGAACCCGGAGGCTTCCAATTTCACCGAGGAGGACGCCTACGTGGACTTTGACGACAGTGGGTACGTCACGGGCGTGAGCTTCGACGCCCGGACGCCCTCGCCTTGATCGCTATTTTTCGGCCCATAGTTCCAACACCGCGGACTTTGACTTCACCCCGCGCAGCTGCTTCACGCCGACGGGCTTACCGATGACTACCTTAACGATTTCGGAGATTCGTTGCACAAGCTCCTTGTCCTGATTCCGGTAGAACCGAACTTCAAACTGATCCGGCATGCGAAGCTTATCGGACACCTGCCAGACCGGCACCGTTAGCCCGGTCGCCGCGAGTTGATCGGAAATCTTCTTCCGCACGCCTTCATCTAGGGACGAATTTGCCTGGCAATAGACGGTGCCGGTAAGTTTTTCAACCGGCACATTTGGAATCGCGCCTGTGGCGGGCGCAGTCGCTCCCATCGGCTTGATGCTCGGGTCCGGAACTGGGTCGGCAAGACTTTCCGAGACCGGCTGGCCCTTCATTGCCTTTGCGAGTGTTTCCACATTTTTCTGGCTTGTGGCCGAGTTGGTCGCATCCGCCAGAATCCGTGCTCTCACGGCAGAAAGCTGTCTGGACTGGGCGAGGTAGTCGGTAAACGCCTTCTGGATTTTCTCGTCGGTGACCGCGACGTAGTACATCATCGCGAGCTTGAATTCTTCGTCATCTCCGGCAAAGATCGTTGCCCGGTGTTTTTCAATGAACTCCTCGGACCGCTTTTTCTCTTCATTGGCGTACTTGCGCTGGTCGAATTCGGTGGTGCGCTTCTTCTCTTGTTCCTGAAAGAACAGCGTCGTGCCCGAAATGATCAGAGTAACGATAATCGCTAGGTTTGCCGCTACAAACCGGGCAAGCCAACTTTGTGGAGCCGCTTCTTTCAGCGACTTCAGGATCTCCGGAACCTTTGCCGGGTCCGTCTTTGCGGTCTCCTTGAGGCCCTCCATCGCCAGCAGTTCGATCTCGCGGAATTCCTTCTTTGTCATTTGCTTGGCACCACTATAGGCCTGGTTCGCGCTTTTCTGCAAACCGCTTTCTCGGGCGGGGTTTGCGGTGGCTTAACCGCTGCGAAGCGTAGATTCCCCGGTGGCCGGTAATGCAATAAGTCAGGAAACAAACCAGCAGCGCCGGAAGGAACATCGCCGGACCAAAAAGCTCGGCGGCCAGCACCGTGCAGCAAAGCGGAACGTTTGCCGCTCCCGCGAAGACCGCGCAGAATCCGAGCGCGGCAAAGAACACCGGGTCTTGATGGGTGACCATCGCAATCGCCGAACCCAGCGTCGCCCCGACGCAGAACAGCGGCGTTACTTCCCCACCCCGAAAACCGAACCCCAAAGTCACCGCCGTAAAGAGCAGCTTCAGCAAAAATGTCCACGGCGCAACCCCGCCGGGTTCAAACGCTCGCTCGATCAGCCCAAGGCTGAGCCCGTTGTAATCGCGCGTGCCGACCCAGAGCGTCATCGCGATCACCACCAGCCCGCCGATCACCGGTCGAACCCAATCCGGGACCGTCAGTTTCTCGGCCAAACTCTTCACCGCGTGGACCACCCACGTGAAGCCCCCCGCCGCCAAGGCAAATGGCACCGCAAGCAAGGGAAACAGCCCCGACCAAACCGGGCTCACGGTCGGATACTCAAAGTGATGGATGCCGACGGCCCGGCAGACCCAGTCTCCGACGAAGCTCGCCACCAGGCACGGCAGCAGACCTTGGAATCGCAGCGCGCCGATCGCAAGGACCTCGATGCCAAAAATCGCACCGGCAAACGGCGTCCCGAAAACCGCGCCAAACCCGGCCGCCAGTCCGGCCATCAGGAGTAGCTTCCGCTCCTCGTCCCCCAACGAAAGTGGCCGAACAAAGACGTCCGCAATCGCACCGCCCATCTGAACCGCCGTGCCTTCGCGCCCGGCCGAGCCGCCAAACACGTGCGTGCCGATGGTGGAAAACAGAATCAACGGCGACATGACGAACGGGACCGGCGCGCGCGGCTCGTGAATTTCGTCGAGCAGCATGTTAGTTCCCGCCGCGACGTCGCTTCCGCATCGGGTGTAAATCCAGCCGATCAGGCCCCCTGCCAGCGGAAGCCCAAACAGCAAATACGGATACGCGGCAAAATTTTCCGTCGCCAAATCTAGCAAGGCCAAGAATAAAGCCGAAGCCAGACCGGTAAACGCCCCGACTAGCAGCGCGACCGCACTTACTTTCAGCAATCGGAGGCTCCCGTCTCGCCACGAATTTGGGTTCATTGCATCCGCGCAAAGAGGCTACCGTAGGCGTGGGCGGTGTTGTGTCACCATGATGGGATGCTTCTGCGAACCCGGCCAAAGCCCGAAATTCGCCTCAAATCCAGCGGAGAAATCGACGCGATGGCCCGCGCCGGGCTTGCCGTGGGCACAACCCTTCAGCGCCTCAAGGCGGCCGCCGCCGTCGGCGTGAACCTCCTGGACCTCGAAGCCCTCGCTCTCGAAAGCCTGGCCGAATTCCAGGCGAAACCTTCGCTCCTTGGCTACCATCCGGCGTTTTCGCAGGTTCCCTACGCCTGGGCGACCTGCCTTTCGGTCAACGACGAAGTCATCCACGGCACCCCGCGTAAAAAGCTGCTTCGTGACGGCGACATCCTCGGCATCGACCTCACCGCTAATATCGACGGCTGGCACGCCGACTCGGCCATCACCGTGCCCATTGGCCAGGTCTCGCCCCGCGCGGCCAAGCTTCTCAAGGTGACCGAAGAGTCGATGTGGCTGGGGATCGAAAAAGCCCGGAACGGCAACACGCTCGGCGACATCGGTGCCGCTATCCAGCGCCACGTCGAGCGCGGCGGTTTCAGCGTGCTCAAGAACATGTGCGGCCACGGAATCGGCCAGCAAGTCCACGAGCCGGGCTTGGATGTGGCCAACTTTGGTCGCCCCGGGGCGGGTCAGAAACTGCAAATCGGCATGACGTTCTGCGTCGAACCGATGGTCGCGGCCGGTCGCGGCGACATGAAGCATCGCAAAGACGACGTGTGGGCGGTTCTCACGAAGGACGGCTCCTTGGGCGCGCACTTCGAGCACACGGTGGCCGTAACCGAAGATGGTCCCAGAATCCTCACTCAGGTCGTCTAAAACCGCTTTTCTCCGCTATACTCAACTACTGTTGAGATAAGGCTCAACGGCGTAAGCCGGCGGATCCTCGACCGAGGAGGGTGCCGGTTTTTTTGTGCGTCCGATTCGAAGGAGAAATAGATGCCAACACTCGTAATTGTCGGTGCCCAGTGGGGCGACGAAGCCAAGGGCAAAATGATCGACGTCCTGGGCGGCCAGGCGAACCTGGTCGTTCGCTATGCCGGCGGGAACAACGCGGGCCACACCGTCATCACCGGCGGAAAAACCTATAAGTTCCAGCTGATTCCGGCGGGAATCCTGCACCCCAACACCGTGGCCGTCATCGGAAGTGGGATGGTGGTTTGCCCCGAGGGCCTGCTCGATGAACTGGAGCGCACCCAAAGCCAGAAGTCCGACCTCGGCACGCTCAAGATTTCCAGCGCTGCCCACGTGGTTTTCCCTTATCACCGGATGCTCGACGCGCTGGAAGAAGAAGCGCGTGGCGAAAACAAAATCGGCACGACCTCGCGCGGAATCGGGCCGGCCTACCAAGACAAGGTCGCCCGCACCGGCATCCGAATGGGCGAGTTCGTCGAACCGGCGATCTTCGAGCGACGCTTTGCAGAGGTTTTGGCTTACAAGAACCGGTTGCTGGAGATGTTTGGCTCGAAGCCATTGGAATTCGCGCCGACCTTTGAGCGGTACCTCAAGTACGCGGAGCGGCTGAAGCCGTTCGTGGAAGACACCGAGATTTTGGCGCAGGATGCGGTCGCGGCCGGCCACCGAGTGTTGTTTGAAGGCGCCCAGGGAACCTACCTGGACCTCGACAGCGGGACATATCCGTACGTGACTTCTTCGCACCCCGTCGCGGGCGGCGCGTGCCTCGGTACCGGCGTCGGACCGCGCGATATCAACAACGTTCTTGGCGTTTGCAAGGCCTACACCACCCGGGTCGGTTCTGGTCCGTTCCCGACCGAACTCGACGACGAGATTGGCGCGCGGATTCGCGAGCAGGGTCAAGAGTACGGCACGGTGACGGGCCGTGGCCGCCGATGCGGCTGGCTCGATCTGGTTGCGCTGCGACATTCCGCACGGCTCAACAGCCTGAGCGGCTTGGTCGTGACGCGGCTGGACGTACTGCAGGGCATCGGCCGCCTGAAGGTGGCGACCGGGTACCGCGTCGACGGCAATCCGGTTCGCACGCTCCCGGCAAACGTTTGGGACCTGGCAAAAGTGCAGGCCGAATACGAGGAATTGGAAGGCTGGGACGAAGACCTTCGGCCCTGCCGAAAGTTCGAAGACCTGCCAAGTTCGGTGCGGCACTACCTCGCGTTCATCGAGGAGTACACCAAGACCCCGGTCGCCATTGTCAGCATTGGGCCGGACCGCGACGAGACGATCATCGTTCGCCCAGACCTGATTTGGGGCTGACTTTCGGGTGAAGGGTTAAGATTAGGTTAAGACCGTCGCAAGGCGGTCTTCCGCAACATTAAACTGGCGACGATGCTCGCATTATGCCTTTCGTTGATCGCGGCTGCGCCACCGGCCTATTTTGAGGCCCCCGCGGGAGACATGTTCGCGCAGGTCGTTCCCGGCGGAACGACCGTTTTGCCCAACGGACGATTTCTAACCCCCAAAGGCAAGCGGCTCTACACCGGCCAAACCCTCTGGCACGCCACGATGTCGCCGGACGCGCAAACACTGATCGCGCTGCACACCGACGATTCGGCCCCCGGTAACCGCAAGCCAGGATTCACGGTTTTTTGGAACCTCTCGCTTAAAACGCCGAGCCGAAAGCTCGTCACCATGGATACTATCGCACCGGCGGCGGTCTTCAGCCCAGACGGCCAGAAGCTCGTCGTGAGCACCGGCGACGCAGGCGGCCTGAAGGTTTTCAGCACGCGCACCTGGACGGAAGAGGGTGCGCTTGCACTTAAAGACAACGGACTAACGGCCGGTTACCTCAACGACTTTGCCTTCTCGCGCGACGGGAAGAAACTTTATAGCGTTGATGTGGCGACCCAAAAGCTCGTAACGATCGACTTTGCGACCCTGAAGGTTACGAACGTCGCGGCCGCCGGTCGCCAGCCTTACGCCATCGCGATGAGCCCGGACGGCAAGCGGGTCCACGTCGCCAATATCGGCGTTTTTGACTACACCGCCGTGCCGGCCGCAACCGAGAGCAGCCCGAACAAGCGCGGCATCACCATTCCGCCGTTCGGTTTCCCTTCGAAGGAAGCCACCGACGGCGTGAGGCTGGAGGGGCGAGACATCGCCGGGCTTGGCTCGCCGTTTGTGCCAGACGCACAATCGGTTTGGACCTACGCCGTTGGCAGCGACGGCATGCCGAAGTTCCAGAAATCCGCGAAGTCGGGCATTCTGATTCAAGGCGTCGCGGACGCCGGTAAGGCTGTCGGATCTAGCGCGCCGAACGCTCTGCTCATTGATCGCGGCTTGCTTTACGTCGCCAACGCGAACAACGACACGATCTCCGTTTTCGACGAGAAAACGCTGAAACTGCGACGCACCATCAAGCTTCGGCCGCTGGCCCAGGCATCGAAGCTACGCGGCGTCATCCCAAGCGGGATGACAATGAACCGAGCGGGAACGCGGCTCTATGTTTGCGAGAGTGGCCTGAACTCCGTGGCAGTCATTGATCCGAAGAACGGCAAAACCCTGGGGCGAATCCCGACGGGCTGGTTCCCAACGAAAGTATTGCTGAGCGCCGATGAGCAGCAGCTCGCGATTGCCACCCAGAAGGGGATCGGACGCGGTCCGCAGGGATCGAAGCACGCCCGGCCGACCACGGATGAGCGATTCGGCTACGTCGCGATGCCGGGCATGGTCGATCTGACCCCAACCCCGACCGACGAGCAACTGAAGACACTGAACCAAGAAGTCCTCCGTAACAACGGTCTGGTGGTTCGAAAGCCGAAGACCCAGCAGAGCGTTATGCCTCTGATTCCCGGCAAGGCAAGCGACCAGATTAAGCACGTCGTCTTCATCACGAAGGAGAACCACACGTTTGACGGCATTTTCGGCGGCCTGAAAGGCTCGCGAAGCGAGGCCGACTACGCCGAATTTGGCATGAACGGCTGGATCTCGGAAAAGGGCCGAACCGAGCGGCTGCCGATCATGCCGAACCACATTCGCTTGGCCGAGCAGTTCTCGATTAGCGACAACTTCTACATGGAGCCGCAGGCCAGCGGCGATGGCCACCGATGGCTCGTCGGCGTCTATCCCAGCCTGTGGACGACCCGCGTGTTCTACGCCGGATGGGACTTTGCCGCGAACAACAACGCCCGCGGCCGCATGGTGAGCTTCAGCTCGAACGGCAGCCAGATTCCCGAGGACTACCTCGAGAACGGCTCGCTTTGGGAGCACCTGGATCGCCACGGTATCACCTTCCGCAACTACGGCGAAGGCTATGAGCTGCCCGGCACCGACGAACCGGGTGAGTATTCGGGCCGAACCGGAACGCTATACAGCATCAACCACCCGATGCCGAAGGTGCTATTCGACAACACGGACTTTAACTTCCCGGCCTACAATACGGCCATTCCGGATATCGCTCGGGCCGACTGGTTCAAGGAAGACCTCGAGAAATATCGGAAGGCGAACGGCGGAAAATTCCCGCAATTCATCAACGCCGCCATCTGCAACGACCACGGCGACTCACCGAAGCCGAATCGCGGCTATCCGTACGTTGCCAGCTACATGGCGGACAACGACCTTGCGCTGGGCCGCATGGTCGAGTACCTATCGCGCCAGCCGGAGTGGAAGAACATGGCCATCTTCGTGACGCAAGACGACTCGGGCGGAGACGCGGACAGCGTCGACCGACACCGCAGCTTTGTCTTGGCGATCAGCCCCTACGCGAAGCGCGGCTACGTGAGCCACGACCACAGCAGCATCATTTCGATCATCAAGTCGATCTACTTGCTGTTTGGAATCGGGCCGAACAACATGTTCGACGGCGTCGCGACGCCGCTGCACGACATGTTCACGGACAAGCCGGACTTCACCCCGTACACGCACGTGCCGGTTGACCCCCGAGTCTTCAAGCCGGCGGACACGTTCGATCCGCAGGATCCGGACTTCAAGCGACGCCGAAGCGAGCGTCCAACCAAGATGGACGATCCGAAGTTCATCGAGTGGCTTCGAACTCGGGGCGGCGACAAAGACTAAAAGTCGGTTGACGAGGCGACCGCTTCCATCCGATCGAGGTCGGCGGTCACCTCGGCCAACTTAGCGCGGATTCCCGCGAGGGAGTCTTTGCCCAACGGAAGCCGCAACGGCGGATTGACCATCGTGACGAGGTCGATCATCGCGCGGGCGGCCTTTGCCGGGTCGCCCGGCTGTTTGCCGTTCACGTCGTTGATCCAGGCGATGTTGGCGTGGGCCGTTTCGACGTAGGCCGGGTTCTCGGCGGCAGCTCGCAGAAGCGAACGGCCCGCGAAGTCGGTTCGAAATCCGCCCGGCTCGACGTTGGTCACGTGGATTCCCATTGGCTGGAGCTCATGGTAGAGGGCTTCTCCGATGGCCTCCAGCGCGAACTTGGTCGAGGAATAGAGCCCAAACCCCGGACGCGACCGATGTCCGGCCACGCTCGTGATGTTCAGAATGTGCCCGGAACCCTGCGCACGCAGAACCGGCATCGTGTGCCGAATGACGTTCAGCGCGCCGAACACGTTCGTGTCGTATTGGTGGCGAACCTCGGCATCGGTGAACTCTTCGATGGCTCCAACCGCGCCAAAACCGGCGTTGTTCACCACCACATCGATGCGCCCGAAGGTGGAGATGGCCGCCGCGACCGCCGCCGCAATGCTCGCCTCATCCGTAACGTCCAGCGCCGTGGTCAGAACCCGCTCGCCGAACTCGTCGGAGAGCGACTGGAGGACCTCCGGTCGGCGTGCGGTGGCAACGACAAGCTGGCCTTCTGCCAGAAGCTCATCCGCCAAAACTCGCCCAAAACCCGTCGAACTACCGGTGATAAACCAAACGCCCATACGATGAGATTACGCCACGGCGGCCTCTCTATCTCGTTGATTTCCTCGAGCATCGATTGGCTCCACCGACTGTACCGCGGCTCCGCGAACTGCACATGAACCGCTTTGGCTAACATTCACAACGTTCGCCACCAGCCCCGCTGGTGGCAACAGGGGGAAGTTTAGGTAAAAACCGCGGACTGAAGCACAGGGCAAGGCAGCCCACCACGCATGCGTACCGTGAACAAGTCGAGTCCCAATCCAATCCTCATGACAAGCAGAAGCAAGCCCATCCGGTGAGTATTCCGTGACATAAGAAGCTGATAGATCTCATCCCAAATCTCTCACATTGTGATATAGTGGCGTCATGAGACAGTAGCTACAAGCCCCGGGGGCGGGCATAAATTAGGCCACTGAATCACACCATGGGGTTGGCCGAGCCAAATTCGAACAACGCCAACTATGCCATGAACCAGCTACTAAACCTACTTCTGAAAATCGTCCTAAGTCTTTTTGGTCAAAAATTGATTTTCGCCGCATTTTCGATATCTTTTTTGTCGAGGAGCGGAGAACCTTTGCCTTCGGCCAACGAGTTGATGACGGCTGTCTTTGTCTTGTTTTGGGACCACGCACTGTCGTGGCAAGGTGGGGGTTTCCCGGTTTTTATCCTTCTCACCTTGACCTCAATCTGCTTCTCTTACGGAAAGATTAGTCGGTATATTTATGTAGCTTCAATTGCTTTATTTATCATTTACTTTGTGTATATGATTTATTACGTATCTACTGTCACCTTTGCTGGCACACCTATTTTTTGGGAACAGATCGCGTGGAGGCTGAGTGCGCTGGGTTTAGCGACAGCCCTCTGCTTTGCCCTCGACTTTCTTCTATCGAAGTATGAAAAGAGTCCGAAGCAGTAAAGGCTTTTCGACGATTGAGTTGCTCGCCGTGGTGGGAATCATCGTCTTACTCGCAGGCATACTTTTCGGGGTGTCCTCAGCAAGTAGAGCCGCCGCGAACCGTGCCGACGAGGCGGGCCGGTTGCGCCAAATCTTTGTCGCCATCGCTCTCTACGAGGAGGACAACGATCGCCAATCCCCCATCTCGCTCGTTGATCTCGTTCCGCGCCACCTACCGGCTTCGGTGTTGCGGAATCCCTCGGATGCGCGGAACTCCTTAAACCTGACTGATTGGCCGGCTAACCCCTGGGTCGATTCCTGGATCGTGGATCCACCGGCTGTCTCGCAACGGAGGACGCCGCACATGAACAGCTACGCCTACCTAAAACCATTTTCCGCGCGGTTTCCGGCCGGCCGCACTTGGGAGGAATTCAGGCAAAATCCGCGAGTTGGAATCGTTGCCGGTCTGGGACTCTTTCAGTGCGCCAGCGAGCCCACCGTGCCGGGATGCGGCTACGGCAAGGATCGTCCGGAGATCTCTCTTGGGCAACCGGCGTTCAACTTGGCCGGGACAATTTTAACCGTTCGAATGGATGGTTCCATATATACCCGGACTCGGAAAGCACCCGCCCGTGGAAAACTTGGATTCGAGCAGCTCTTCTTCGACATGATGGGGCGAGACGTTGAAGTGTCGGTGAATCCAAACTAGGGGCTCTCGGCAGCATCTTACGCCACGGCGGCGATGGCTGACCCAGACAGTCGCTCCACCAATGCTTTGATCTCGGCAAATGCCTCCTGCTTGAACTCCGGCAGGCGGTCGTATTGGCTTCGCGATTGCACCGCGACCGCATACGTCTCGGTGATTCCCAATAGTCCGGCGAGATGCGAAAGGTAGACCTCCTGGTGATTCCACGGTCCGGCTGGCTCGCCTTCCTTGAATGCGCCGTTCCGTGAGATGAGCGAGACGATCTTTCGTCCGCCGGCAAGGCCAACTATGCCGTTCTCGCCAAAGCCGAACGTGCGCCCGGCGCGAACGATCTGGTCGATCCAGGCCTTCACGTTCGCCGGAACGCCAAAGTTATACATCGGCATGCCGATGACGATGATGTCGGCGGCCAGAAACTCGTCGGTGAGTTCGTTGGACAGCGCGAGCACCTTCAGATCTTGCTGATCTGCCGGCGCAAACGAGTTGCTGATCCATTCCTCGGTGACGAACGGCGGCGGGGTAGCCACGAGGTCGCGGATGATGACCTTGGTGCCTGGGTTATTGGCCGCGTATTCGGCGACGAAGACATCGGTGAGCTCGCGCGAAATGCTGTTAGAGCGGGGACTGGAGTCGATTCGGAGGAGAGTGGACATCGTATAAGGATTCTTCCGCGCCTAACGATCAATTTGCAAGTAGGCACCCGAAAGTGCGATACTATTCTTATGGATACTATTGAGCACGCCGGAGCGGTCACAGAGAATGAGTGCCCGATCGTCTATCTGTTGGGCTTGCTTTCCACCCGGTGGGCCCTTCCGGTGCTGTTTACGTTGCATCAGGCAAAAGGCCCGGTTCGCTTTGGTCAGCTGCAGCGCAGCGTCGGTCGCGTCACCCAGAAGGAACTCACCAAGACGTTGCGAGAGTTTGAAGCCCGTGGATTCTGTCTGCGGAAGGTTTATGCCGAGGTTCCGCCGCGCGTGGAATACAGCCTCACCCCGCTGGGCGAGTCGCTCCGTGGCCCGCTGGATAGCCTAGCCGGCTGGGTTCACGAGCACGGCCACAAGGTAAGCGGCTGCGAGTCGCATTCCAATCGTTTCAAGCAAAACTGAAAGGGCTTCGCCGCGTAGAATAGGGGAAAGCTATGTCAGCGCACCGAAACGTAATCGTCGTGGGCGGAGGTCTTGCCGGACTGATGACCACCATGAAGCTCGCCGAGGCGGGCCACAAGGTCCAACTCTTCAGCGTCGTCCCCGTGAAGCGCTCGCACAGCGTTTGCGCGCAGGGCGGCATCAACGGTGCGGTGAACCTGCGGGGCGAAGGCGACTCGCCTTACCTGCACTTTGAAGACACCATTACCGGCGGCGACTTCCTCAACCACCAGCCCCCGGTCATGCGTATGGCCGAGCGCGCGCCCGCAATCATTTATCTTCTGGACCGAATGGGCGTTCCGTTCAACCGGACCTCCGAGGGACTACTCAGCTTCCGGCGGTTTGGCGGGACGCTGAAGCACCGCACCGCCTACGCCGGTGCCACCACCGGCCAGCAGCTCCTCTACGCGCTGGATGAGCAGGTTCGGCGATGGGAATCGATGAACCGCGTTGAGAAGTACGAAGGTTGGGAATTCCTCAGCGTCATCAAAGACAACGACGGCACCTGTCGCGGCATCGTCGCGCAGAACCTGCGTTCGATGGAAATTACGGCATTTCCCGCTGACGCCGTCGTGATGTGTACCGGTGGAAACGGCGTCATTTTCGGCCGATCCACCAACTCCATCATCAATACCGGCTCGCCGGTGAGCATTTGCTACCAGCAGGGCGTGCACTACGGCAACCCCGAGATGGTGCAGATTCACCCGACGGCGATTCCCGGCGAGGACAAGTGTCGCCTCATCTCGGAATCGGTTCGTGGCGAAGGCGGCCGGGTTTGGGTTCCCCGCGATCCGTATGATGCACGGCCTGCCGCCGACATCCCAGAAGCCGACCGCTGGTACGTTTGCGAAGAAATGGACCCGGTTTACGGCAACCTGCTCAGCCGCGACATCGTTAGCTTCATCATGTACTGCGTTTGCCGAATGGGCAAGGGCATCCGTGGCCAGCAACAGGTCTACCTGGACATCACGCAGTTGCACAAAGATCGCGGCGGCCCCTTCACCCGCGAGCAGATCAACGACAAGCTCGAAGGCGTGTTGGAGATTTACGAGAAGTTCATGCGCGAGGACCCGATCACGGTCCCGATGCGCATTTACCCTGCCGTCCACTACACGATGGGCGGCCTCTGGGTGGATTATGCGCTGAACGGCGACGGCTCGTGGAACGTAGACGAACCGCGTAACCAGATGACCAACATCGCCGGGCTGTATGCCGCGGGCGAAGCCGACTTCCAGTATCACGGCGCGAACCGCCTCGGCGCGAACGCCCTTCTTTCCTGTCTGGTCGGCGGCGAGATCGCCGCGCAGGGCGTGATGGCGTACCTAAAGCAGACCAAGATCGGCGAGGTCAACCCGGCCGTCGTGGAAGACGCCCGTCGCGAGAAGGCCGACGAGTACACGAAGCTTCGGCAGAGCAACGGTTCGGAAAATCCGTACAAGCTGCACGCCGAGCTCGCAGATGTGATGTGGAATAACTGCGGCATCTGGCGCGTTCAGAAGGATCTGATCGCCGCGCAGGCCAAGCTGGACGAGCTTTCGCAACGCGCCCGCCAGGTGAACCTGATCGACGACTCCGGCTGGAACAACCAGGCCGTGCCTTTTGCTCGTGCCGTTCAGAACATGATCGAGCAGGGCAAGGCGATTGTCGGCGGCGCGATGGCCCGCGACGAGTCGCGCGGCGCGCACTTCAAGATGGATACGCCAGACCGAGACGACACCAACTGGCTGAAGTCGACTCTGGCCACTTGGACACCGACCGGACCGACGTTCCGGCTGGAAGCGATCGACTGCCGATACATCGCTCCCCGCGCGCGAAAGTATCGGATCAATCAGAACAAGATCGTGAAGGATCTGATGGGCGAGGAATACCTCGCGGAGCTAGCCATTAAGACCGAAGCGTAAGCTTCGGTCTTTAGTTGCCAAGCTTAAGGTAGTGGCTCAGCATGTCGATGCCGAGCATGAGGGCCATGAAGCCCACGCCCAGGTACAGCGTCCAGCGCGAGATCTGGTCGTCAAAGCTGGCCTTGCCCTTGAACGACGTGCGGACACTGCCGCCCCCCGACATCGCGTCGCCTTTCCCGGTTAGCAGAATGAGGCCGGAGAAAACGATGGCGACAATGATGGCCACGGTTAGCAGGACCCAGTAGAACACGCTCATGAACTCATAAGGGTACCCAACGGGCTTTCGATTGGGTGGGATTTGAGGCGGCGACAAAATCACCGTTAGGGCAAATGGGCCGTGGCTAACGTATAATCGGGCGGCAGGTTTCCACCCATGCTCGGCCCAAGTCGCACCCCGCCCACCGACCTCTTTGAGGAGCGATTCACGAACCGTGTCGGGGAGATTCGCCACTTCCTAGATCTGCTCAATCTGCCCGAGACAGAGCTGGTGAAGATTCACTTCTTCCGGGGCGTCACCGGCGCGGGCAAGTCGCACCTGTTGACGAAGTTTGAGAAGCTCTGTCGGGAACAGTCGGTCGGCGTGTTGCGCCTTGACCTGGACCCGGAGCGGCAGGGCACGCCGACAATCGACCAGGCCGCGTTGGCGGCGCGCCTGGTGCACGCCTGGGAGCTATCGGCGCCGCGCACCCGGCATGCGCTCATGCGCATTGCGCTCATTGAGTCGCAGGCGCTGTGGAGCCAGAGCGAGCTGGCGAAGGAGCTTGGTAGCCAGGCGGCGGGAGTTAGCAGTGACATTCTGCTGGAGAATTGGGACTCGTTCTCCATCGGTGGGTTTGTCGCGGCCGGCTTCAAGACGGCGATCGGCGCGGCGAGAGAGTGGCGCAGCCCGCTGCAGACGTTCCTGCGGTCGGAGGAAGGCAAAGCGGACGAGCTGTTTTTTCGTGGGAATCCGACGGCGGAAAAGATTCGTGAGGACCTGTTTCGTCGGCTTGGGCTCGATTTTCAGGATCATCCGGCGGGCGAGCGGCAGAACCGGGCGGTTAGAGCCGCCCTGCTCATCGATTCTCTGGAAAAGGCGTCCGGTTCCCATGATTGGATTTGGGATATCTACCAAAACTTCGCCGATGCGAACGGGGTGCCCCGGCTTTTGGTTTTGGGGGCCGGGCAAACCGTGCCCGAGTTGCCTCCGGCAGCGGCGAATTTTGTTGATACGGTTTTCCTTGACGGCTTTCTCGATTCGGATGCTCGGCAGTACATCGAAGAGAAACGACGGATCGACCCTGCCCGCACTGGGGAGATTTTGGAGGCGTCTGTGGAGAGCGGCGAGCCGGTGCGCTACCACGTGTTTTCGCTTGGCCTGTCCTGCGACACGGTCTTGCTGGACCCTTCCACGAACCTGAACGATCTTGGGACGGCTGGCCAGTTGTCCGAGGATGAACTCAAGGAGGGGTACACACGGGAATTGGCGGTGGTGAACCGCTTTATGCGCGCTATTGCGGAACCGCTTAGGCGGCGGTATATGCGGCGGCTGGCCCTCACGCCGGTGTGGGACGACGACGCGGTCGGGTTTGCGTTTGAGCGCAACTCGCCGGACCAGCGCGAGGATATCCTCGACTGGCTCGCTCCGTTCAGCTTCATCACCCGGCGGTCCGACGGAACCTCGGTGATGCACGGGGCGATCAGAAGGTGTTTGCTGGCCACGAACGACCCGCAGGATGTCGCCCGCTGGCACGCCGAGTGGGCGAAGTACTGGCGTGAGCGGTCCGGTGAGGAGGACGGCGGAACGAGCGAGCCGTACTGGCACCACCGGTTGCTGATGTCGAAAGGGATCAACGTCTGGGCAGAAGTCACGAAAGCACGCCGCTTGTCCTTGCGGATGCAAGACCATGCCGCCCTAGTTGACCGATTGGAGTCGCACCTGGATGCGATGAACGCGGCAGCGGATGAGCAGGCCTGGGCGTTGGCGTGCTCGTGGTTTGGTTATGAAGCGCAAGAAGTCACGGTTGGGCGTGATCGTCTACGGGCCGCCGCTCGGGCCTGCCGGAATGCTCTGGCGATGAGCACCCGGGAATCAATGCCCACGGACTGGGCGACGGCGCAGAACAACCTGGGGGAAGTTCTGAGAAAGTTGGGTGACCGGACGAACGAAGAGGAGGTATCGCAGCAGGCGGTGGCGGCGTACCGCAGTGCCCTAGAGGTGCACACCCGGGAGTCATGGCCCGCGAACTGGGCGATGACGCAGAACAACCTAGGGAACGTTCTGTCTACTTTGGGTGAGCGTTCGAACGACGCGGAGCTATTGCAGCAGGCTGTAGCGGCGTACCGGAGTGCCCTGGAGGTGCACACCCGGGAGGCATTGCCCGCGGATTGGGCGATGACGCAGAACAACCTCGGGGGCGTTCTTTGGACGTTGGGCGAGCGGACGAACGACGCGGACCAAATGAAAGAGGGGGCGGCGGCGTGCCGGAACGCCCTGGCAGTTTACACCCGGGAGTCATTCCCCTCGGACTGGGCGGCGACGCAGAACAACCTGGGGAACGTTCTGAAAACGCTGGGCGAGTGGACGAACGACGCGGAGCTATTGCAGCAGGCGGTGGCGGCGTTCCGGAGCGCCCTGGAGGTACGTACCCGGGAGGCGTTTCCCGCAGATTGGGCGATGACGCAGAACAACCTGGGGATCGTTCTGGGAACGTTGGGTGAGCGGACGAACGACGCGGAGCTATTGCAAGAGGCGGTGGCGGCGTGCCGGAGTGCCCTGGAGGTTTACACCCGGGTTTCCCTGCCCGCGAACTGGGCGTTGACGCAGAACAACCTGGGGTCCGTTCTCGGAACGTTGGGCGATAGGACGAACGACGCGGAACTGTTGCAGCAGGCGGTGGCCGCGTGCCGGAGCGCTCTGGAGGTTTACACCCGGGAGTCATTGCCCGCGTTTTGGGCGATGACGCAAGACAACCTGGGGCTCGTGCTGCGAACGCTGGGTGAGCGGACGAACGTCCCGGAGCTGTTGCAGCAGGCGGTGGCGGCGTACCGCAGTGCCCTAGAGGTCCATACCCGGGAGGCATTGCCTGCATACTGGGCGCAGACGCAAAACAATCTCGGCACAGTTCTGCTGATCCTTGCGAGAAATGATGCAAAGCCTGACTTCGCTGACGAAGCGGCGGACGCATTTCGCGGGGCGTGGGAGGTTATCGAAGCGGGCGGCCAGACGCAGTACGCGGAATACTTCTCAGACAGAATTGGTGCCTCCGAGGAACTGGTCGCGCGGCTCTCCCTCCCGGCCGAATAGAAACCAGAGGCCACGCCGCCACCCGCAAGCCGCACTCGAACCGACTCTGAACCCTTCTCCCGTCCGCGGAAAATGAACTTTCGGACGTGATACTTGCCATCTGAACCCTTCTCCCGTCTGCGGGAGAAGGGCAGGGATGAGGGCTAAATCACCCATTTTAGCCACGTAGAGAGTACCCTTTCCTCCCAATAGTGGCCGTCTCCGCCTCATCCTAATCCTTCTCCCGAGGGAGAAGGACTTTCAGAGCTCTCCCCCACGGTCACCGCTTCGCATGGGCACCATTTTGGAGAGAAACGGCTCCAGGTTTCCCCTTTCAACGGGCACCCTCTCGCAAGGAAGCGACGCCAGGTTGCGGGCGATTCGACTAGACTTTGCCCATGGCTCCGGCGGCATCGAAGACACGGTACGACGCGGTGGTCGTGGGGAGTGGCCACAACGGCCTGGTCGCGGCGGCCTACCTGGCCCGGGCCGGAAAGTCGGTGTTGGTGCTCGAGCGCAATGCGACCCTAGGCGGCGCGACGGCTTCGCAGCGGGTGTTTCCCGACTACGAGGCATACCTTTCGCGCTACTCGTACCTCGTTTCGCTCTTTCCGCAAAAGATCATCGACGACCTGGGACTCACCTTCGAGACCCGGCGCCGGACGACGGCTTCCTTCACGCCGTACGGCGATTCGCAGGGGCTGGTGATGTCGAACGTCGATCCGGCGCGCTCGCGGCAGTCGATGGATGAGCTTGGAGCCGGGCTTTGGGAGAGCTATTCGCGGCTGATGGAGCTGGAAGGCGCGATCGCCGCCAAGGCATGGCCGACCATGTTGGAGCCGCTATTGTCACGCGAGGCATTCCGTGCGCAAATGGAAACCGCGGACGAGAAGGAGGCGTGGAAGTCCTTCGTCGAGGAGCCGTTGGGCGAGGTCATCGAACGGTTGATTCCGAACGATGTGCTGCGTGGACTGCTGCTGACGGACGCGAAGATCGGAGTCTTCACCCACCCACACGACCCGAGCCTCATCCAGAATCGCTGCTTTTTGTATCACATCATCGGCGGCGGGACCGGCGAGTGGCGCGTGCCGGTCGGCGGCATGCGGTCTCTCGTGAACGCTTTGCTGGATTCGTGCCGCGCCGCCGGCGTAGAGTTTTTGACTTCCGCGCCGGTGACGAACGTGGCGCAGGGCAACCCGCACACGGTGAGTTTTGGAGTCGAAGGGGTGCAGCGCGAAGTCGAGGCCGAGCACGTTTTGATTAATGCCGGGCCGAAGACGTTTGCCAAGATCACCGGGACGACGTGGAACCCGATTCCGACCGACGAGGGCTCCGTCATCAAGATCAATATGCTGCTGCGGCGGTTGCCGAAGGTGCGGGCGAAGGGGGTCGGTTCGGAGGAGGCGTTTGCCGGTTCGTTCCACATCGACGAGGGCTACGCCCAGATGCAGGCTTCGTACGAAAGCGCGCGAGACGGCGTCCTTCCGAGTCCGGCACCCGGCGAAATGTATTGCCATACGCTCACCGATCCCTCCATTTTGAGCCCGGATTTGCAGGCCGCCGGGTACCACACCCTCACGTTGTTTGGGCTCGATATGCCCTATCGACTGTTCCAGCAAGACCACGATGCCCGGCGCGACCAGGTGCTGGAGGGCTATTTGGACGCACTTGATGGCGTTTGCGATGGCTCTTTCCGGGATTGTCTTGCGCTTGACAAGGACGGCCGCCCATGCGTCGAGATCAAAACGCCCCAGGATTTGGAGCAAGAAGTCGACCTGGACCAAGGCAATATTTTCCACAACTCGCTCTCGTGGTTTTTTGCCGACCGCGCGGAAGACGTTGGCACCTGGGGCGTCGAGACCGAGTTCCCGCGCATCTACCGGGCGGGGTCGTCGGCCTTGCGGGGCGGCGCGGTGAGCGGGATTCCGGGCCACAACGCTGCGCGCTGCATTTTGGAAAAGGATCCGTCATGAAGGTTTTGGCGAATGTGTTTCACCCCGGACTCGCGGAGTCGCGCGTCATCCGGCTTTGGGCGGACGCGCTCGAAGCGGCGGGAGTTGAGGTTCGCCGTCACACCGGCGAGCCTCTGGACCACGCCGCCGAGCGAGCCGCGTGCGAGTCAGCCGACCGGCTCCTCTTCGTCCATCCGTTCCATTGGTACAGCGCGCCGTGGCCGCTGAAGCAGTGGATTGATCAAGTTTTGACCGGCGGCTGGGCCTACGGCGGGCCGGATCGCTTAGCCGGAAAGCCGTGGAGGCACGCGATCTCGGTGGGCGCGGGTGCCGAGGAGTACGAGCCGGGTGGCTCGCGCCGGTATTCGGTAGAGGAATTCCTGCGTCCGTTCGAGCGGACTGCGGCCTTCTGCCGGGCCGAATACCAGACGCCGTTTCTATTTTATGGCGCCGGGTACCGCGGCGACGAAGACATTCGAGCCGCAGCAGATGAGCTCGTTGATCGCCTAATTCGCTAGCATGCGCTGCAACGCGTGGGCGGTTTCCTTCCACTTTTTGTCGCCACCGATGATGCCCCAGAGGTCAACCGGTCTCACGTCATGGCTCGGGATCGGACGGCCGTACAGCTGATCCGGCTCGAACCCGCCCTCGAACTCGTCCATGGACACCCAAAGGAAGATCTTCTCGCACCCGCGAATCTTGAGCAACTCGGGGCAAACGGCCTCCATCCAGCGCGCGCGATGCTCGTCCTCGCGCACCAGAATCGGGTGCTCCATCAACTCGCGACCGGTGTAGGCCGCCAGCACCGGAGTCCAAAGCCCGGGGAACTGCTTGTAGGTGTCGAACACGGTGTCGGTCAGGCTGCCGGTGCCCCACCAACCCATTTCGGTGATCCAGATTGGCTTGTCGGCCTCGCCGTTTGCGTCGGCAATGTCGCGAAAAGCCTGAGTCTCGGCGACGTCGGCGTTCGGCAAAACCTCGGTCCGGAACATTCCCCAACTGTCGTATTGGTGATGATTCAGGATGTCGTAGTGCCCACGTGCGGCATCCCAAAACTCGATGCGCTCGCCGACGACCGGCAGGTTGTTATAGGCGCAGGCCAAGGTTTTGGCATTCGAATCGAGGCTCTTCACGATGGCGTTGGCAGGCCGCAGCACCTTCTCGCAATACTCAACAACGGTTAGACCCTTGTGGTGAACCTTTGGTTCATTGAGGATTTCCCAATACGTGATGCGATCTTTGTATCGCTTCACCCAGGCCTCGACGAACCGATCTTGGTGCTCGGGGTGGTGATTGACGACGTCCTTGAGCGACGTTCCCGCCCAGGCGGGAACGGCCGGATCATCAAAGTGGCCGCCAAGCGTCGCAACGATCTGGACGCCCTTCGCGGCGCAGTCATCGACGATCCGGTCGTACAATTCCCAATCAAAAACGTCCGCCTCCGGCTGAACCAGCGGCCACGAGAAGGCGAGACGGTTCCACTTGCAGCCCAGCTCGACAAACTGATCGACGATCCACTCGCTGTCATGGACGAACGTATGGAAGCCAGGACGACCGACGTCCGGTCGCACGTGGTTCAGGCCAACGGAATCGGAGAGGTTATTCATGTTGCGTCCAATCGAGAACAATGCCAAGCGAAGGCTGCTTTTGCTGGATCAGCGACAACATTTCGGGTGCCTGCGCGAACGGCACGTGGTGCGAGACGATGTCGCGAAAACGCATTTTGCCTGCCGCCATCAGGTCTAAAGTGGCCCCGAGCCGCGCGCGCGTCCAACCGGAGACGAAGTGCGCGGTCACCTCGCGTTGCTGCAAATGGGCCATGTTCGCCCAGGTGTCGCCCGAGCTGAATCCGGCATAGACGATTTCGCCGCCGCGCGGCGGCAAAAGATCCATGTATCGCGACTGAACCGCCTCGCCCTGGATCGTGTCGATGATCGAGAAAACTGACTCGAGGCCAGTTTCGCTTCGCACCGCCCCGACGAGATCGGACTCTTTGCCGTTCACCGTCGCATCGATGCCCGCTTTCCGGGCAATCTCAAGTCGCTCGGCACGATGGCCAACCAACACGACTTTCGCCCCGCGTGCCCGGGCCGCCTGCGCGGCGCATTGGCCGATGACACCATCCCCAAAGACCGCCACCCAGTCGCCGGGCGTGATGGTCGCGCGGGAGGCCGCATTAAACCCAACCTGCGCGACGACAAAACTGGCCGCATCGACCGGATCCACCCCTTCCGGAAGGCGATAGATCTCGCCTTCGCTCGTATTGGCCAACCCGATGTGCGAACCCCACATCGAAGCGACGCCTTCCGGCGCCGAAGCCCACGTCGCCGCCACGCGCTCTCCGATGGCCCAGCCGCTAACGCCGTCGCCAAGGGCGGTGACCCTGCCGACGCGCTGGTAGCCCGGAACGCATGGATACTGCGTAGGCTGCCAAGTGAAGACATCCTGCAATACCCAGCCTTCTGTACCGGGGCTGATCACGCTGAACTCAGTCTTCACCTGTACTTCGCCCGGGGCCGGGGGCGGGACCGAGACCTCGCGGACGGCGACCTGCCCAAGTGACTCAAAAACTACGGCGGGCGTCAGGCTCATCGGATCGTCCAGCCTCCGTCTACCAACATCGTCGTGCCGGTGACCAGCGACGACTCGCGTGAGGCGAGGAACAGCACGGCGGCCGCGACTTCGCGCGGCTCACCGATGCGATGAAGGGCGGCGATGCGCTCCTCCACGTCCGCGCGGCGTGCGGGATCAGCGAGGTAAGGGGTGGTTCCGGGAGTCCAAACGAAGGTCGGAGAGACGGCGTTGACGGTGATTCCGAAGCCGCCCCACTCGATGGCCATGCACCTCGTCAGATGGTTTAGCGCGGCCTTTGCCATGCAGTAGGTTCCGTCGCCCGGCAAAACGATGGTGCCGGCCTGCGAACTCATGTTGATGATGCGGCCGTAAGCCTGCTCGCGCATGATTTTTGCCGCCACCTGCGAAGCAAAAAACGAGCCCTTCACGTTTTGACTCATCACGTAGTCGAACTGGTCTTCCGTAACGTCGAGCAGATCGCTTCCGCAGGCACCGCCGACATTATTCACGAGGATATCGAGCCGCCCCAGCGCGGCCGCCGCCTCGGCGACGCCCTCGCGAACGCGCGCCAGGTTGTGAACATCCATTTCGATCATCACGGCGCGCCGACCGGTCGCTTCGATTTCGGCAACAAGCTCGGCGGCGGCGTTCACATCCCGAACGCCGATCGCGACATCTGCACCGGCCTGGGCCAGCGCCAGGGCGCATTCGCGCCCAAGACCTTTTGCAGCGCCGGTGACGAGGGCCGTTTGGCCAATTAACGAGAAGTACGGTGACATGCTCATGATCTTGCGCTAGGCGGGCAGATGTTTTGCGGTCTTTTCGGCGAGGCCGGTCAAGCTCACTTTTTCGTATCCCTTCACGCCGGTCTCGAGCGAGTCTTGGAGCGGGTCGAGCCACTTCGCCGGGATGGACGACAGGCCGTGCGCCGTGCCAAAGATGGAGCCGGCAGTGGCTCCGTTGCAGTCCGTATCGTACAGTGGCTCAACGGCGGCGCAGATGGTCTTCTCGAAGTCATCCTCACCCCAAAGCAGACCAATGGCGACCACGACCGCGTTGGTAATCGTGTGGGTCCAAACGTGCCAGCTGTCCTCGTCATACTTGGCGCGTACGACCTCGATGACCTCTCGCAACGAGATGCCGGAATCACGCCAAACGATCGCTTCCTTGATGGCGTCGGCAAGCCGGCACTCGGCAGGAATCTCGCCGAGCCCCGCGGCAATGATCTTGCGAACGTCGGTTGTTGTGAAGGCGGCGGCGATACACGCGGCCGCCCACATTTCGCCGTAAATTCCATTTCGGATGTGGGAGATTCGGGCGTCCCGCCAGGCCATCTCAGCGGCAAGCTCGGGGTTACCCGGATTGACATAGCCAAAATAGTCGGCTCGAATCTGCGCGCCGATCCACTCTCGGTACGGGTTCTGATACGTTGCTGACTCATGCGGCGCGATGCCGTTCACAAAGTTGCGGTAGGCAATTCGCTCGGCGGTGCAGGTGTGGAGAATGGGGATATTTTCAAGCCAGAACGTCACCACGTCGCCACTGGTGAAGTCGCGACCATATTTCTCGACAGTCGCCAAACCGGTGACGGTGTAGTTCATGTCGTCATCTTCGGGCATGCCGTGGCAGCGGTCGATGAGGAACGCGCCGGACCACACGTTTTCGCCGAACGCCGCGTCCCAGGTTCCGGGTGCCACGTCGTCGGACCGCAGATACCGGTGCATCGGCAAATTGCCCGAGCCCGCTAGGATTGGATCGACTAGCTTGCTTCGATAGCCTTCGATCGGCTTGCCGAGAAGGCATCCCGCGGCGCGGCCGCACCAGGCTCCCTTCAATCGCTCGTCGATGTCCTGGGGAACGGGTCCCAGTTCAACGCGGTCGGAAGGTCGCAGCGCGCGAATCGCATCCAGTTCATCCGGTTCTCGGGCCGCAAGTCCATCATTGGTCGGAAGCGACTGAACGTCATCCATGAACTTGCGGAATCTCGCTTGGGTCTCCGGGAGATCGAAGTCGGCCGCCTTGAGCGCGGCAATTTCCGCCTCGACGGAACTGAGATCCCGGCCCTCGTCGCCGAGCTGTTGAAGCTCGGTCTCGAGGTCGGTGGTGGTCATATGGAGCCAGATGAACTTATGCATTTCTACGATCCTTGCGGTTTGGAGATTCTTGGATTCACGTCGAAGCGGTTTTGCCCCTCGCCAAGGGTGGCAAACGGGCCGGGAGCGCTGTTCGGCCCGCGAAGGTTGCCAAAATAGTCGCGCGGGCATTCGGTAGGGGTCGGAACGACCGGGCTGACCGCCTCCTTCGAGAGCCGAAGCTCGAAGTAGGTATCCCGCGCGGCAAGGGTGGTGGTCCCTTTCACCACGGCGCCGTTTTCGGAGGTGATTCGGAACGCGCCGGGCGCGAAGCTGTGCCGGTCGAAGCCGAGCTTTTGCCACTCTTCAAGCTTCAGGTAGGCGTTGCCGCTGTTCGAGTCCGGGGTCACGCCGGCGTCCGTGAGCTGCTTGTCCAGCACCGCGCGCGGGAGGTTGCCATCGTTATCGCCCAAGCAGAAGCGGTGGAAGCCCAAGCCCTCCCACTGCCACTGCGTGCCGTTGATGAAGTGGTTGTGTTCGCTTAGGTTGCCGCTGGAGCGCTCGGCGACGGCCGGCAGGCAAATGTGGCCGCGGTAGTTATCGATGAAGAGGTTGTTCAGCAACTGGTTCTTCGAGCATCCCGCCGGACGCTCGACCCCGTCCTTGTGCGGAAATGGGCGGTCGGTGACGTAGCGCATGTAGATGCCGAAGTGCGCGTTGCCAAAAACCAGGTTGTGCGCAATCAGGACGTCGTTGGCGTCGTGGCTGTAGATTCCGTCGCCGAGACGCGTGTAGGCAACAATGTTGTGGTCGACGGTTGCTTTGTCCGCACCCAGCTCGATGAAAATTCCGCAGCCAACATTGTTCACCACAAAATTTCGTGAAACGCGCGCGCCGGTCCAAACGGCATCAAGCCAGATTCCGGCGGCCTCATTGTCGCGGATGATATTGCCTTCAATGACACCATCGATAAACTCATGAAACTTGAGGCCGCCCTCTTCAACGGTTGCCAGCGAGAGGCAGGAATTTCGTTCGACGATGTTGTTGCGGACGACGGTCCGCTTGGACCGCTGGCCGCACGCGCCGACCTCGCCGTTATCGCAAAGATGGTTGTCCTCAATCAGGTTGTCGTGCGGAATGATGCCGTCGCCGCGCTCGGCTCCGCCGCCGATTCCCGAGTCGATGCCGATCGTTTTCGCATAGCGCACGACGTTGCCGGCAAACCGGATGTGGTGACCGGCGCGGAAACCTACCGCTCCGCACTGGCGTCGCTGGACTTCCCAGAATGCCGCGGCCGATTGGTTGGCGCATCGCTCGAAAACGAAGCCCTCAACGTTGAAGTAGCCCATTCCTCGATTGAGCGGGGCAAAGAGCCGGTCGCGCAGGGTGACTTCGACCTGTCCGGGCGTCGAATCGGACGAGACGTGGATCTCGATTTTGGTGCCGTTCTCTAGGGCGGCCCAAGTGCCGGGCTGCAGAGCCTCGCCATTCACCTCGCGCATCATCTGGTCGCCGATGAAAACCTGGCCGAGGGTTCCGCCGATTCGGCTTCCGTCGAGGCGCATGGCGAACGGATTTCTCGCCGCGATGAGCGCGGGCGGCAGAACGAGAACGTGCCTTCCCGGCGCAAGCGGCGTTTCCTGCAAGATTTCGGAGCCGCGCACGATGGCCGCGTGCGGGATCGCCGACCGAATCGTGATCGGCTTGCCTTCGGCTCCGCTCTTCGGCGGAGTGACGGTTTCTCGGTAGATCCCGGGGGCAACGTTCACCGTGTCGCCGGGTCCGGCCAGCTTCAACGCGGCGTTGATCGTCTTGGTTGGCTGGTCTTTTGAACCGGGTCCGGCGTCGCTGGCGGAGGGGTGAGATATGTCAGTCCAAAATTCCATGGTCGATCCTAGTCGGGTCGTTTATAATTATAACGAGATCGATCCAAGAAGTGGGAAGGCCTGCAAAATTCAGCGGAACTTTGCTTCGCAGTTGCCCACGCCAAGACGCCTTACCGGTTAGCCAATGAGAAACCTCCCCGTAAAAGCCACCCTTCTTTTGCTTCTGGCCGCCGGATTGCCGGGCATGGCGCTCTCGCAATCGGCGCTTCCGCCCGACGACCAGTACGTGATGGTTCAGAACGGACGCCTGACCGTTGGCGGGGAGCGGATTCGCCTTTGGTGCGCCATCGGTGGCTTCCCCAACCCTAGCTATATCCAGGCGACCGATCCAGCGGAAGAAAAAAAGAAGAAGCGCGATCGCGCCTACCGCGATGCGGAGGCCATCATCGCACGCTTCATCGACCTGGGCTTTAACGGCATGCGCATGTGGGCCCGACCCAACGGCAACTACGTGAAAGGAGATGGCTCCGAGAGCGACGTTGTGGATTACTTCGTATCCGTCGCGAAGGCCAAAGGCTTCCGAATCTGGGTGCCGTCGATTTCTACGACCCCGGCGGTTGATGCCGACGCCAAGCTGGTCGATGATCCGGCGACCGAGGCCGCATGGAAGGCCGGCCTTGCCCAGGGCGGAAACGGCATCGCGCGGGTTTGGGACGCTCGACTCGAGAAAGCCCAGATTCAGGGCATGCAGAAGCTCGCCGATCATGTGAACCAGCACACCGGACTTCGATGGGGCGATGACCCGGTTTTTGGCATCTGGGAGCTCACCAACGAGGAGTGGTGGATGATGAAAATGGTCGGCGGCGAGTGGCAAAAGCTACCGGCGTTTTTCCGCGAGTCGCTCTCGCGCCAGTGGCACGAGTACCTAAAGCAGAAGTACGCATCCGAGTCGAAGCTGGTCACCGCCTGGTCGTTCCTTTTGCCCGGCGAGAACCTCGATAAGGGAACGATCCAGATTGCGCCGATCGCCAGCGGAGTGGCGCGAGACCTCTCCGGTATGGATCCGCAGGCGCGGCTTCAGGTGGAAGCGGCCATGTCTTCCGGCAAGCAAAAGTGGACGCGCGATGACTTCGTTCGGCAGCGCGGTGCCGACGTGCTGGAGTTTTTCCTGCAGATCCAGCTTGCGCACAAAAAGAGATTGCAAACCGCGCTGAAAGGGATGGGGAAGAGCACCCGGCTCGGCCCAACGGTTTTTGATACCGGAATAGGCTACGAGGCGCAATCGCAGTTCATCCACCAGAATGCCGACGCGGTTGCGCACGACGCGTACATTACGGGCTTCACCGCCGACAATAAGAACCCTCGCTACCCATGGTTTGCCGGGGTGGAAGAGTGGCCGAAGATCTCGCAGGACGTGCCTTGGCTGGAGCATAACCGGGTCGAAGGCAAGCCGTATCTCTGCTACGAGACCCAAATCATGCAGCCGGCCAAGTACCGGGCCGAGTTCCCGCTACGCATTCTGGCCCTTGCGGCGATCCAAGATTGGGATGCCATCTGCTGGCACTACTGGGGAAGCGTGGGCGACATTACGACCAGCCCGAATCCCTGGGATCGGCCGATGGACAACACCACCGGATGGCACCCGCAGGGTTACCACTACACCTATGACGCCGTTCAGAACGCGATGATGCGCGCCGCCGCCCACATGTTTCGCGGCGGATTGCTGAAGCCGGCCCCGACTCCTACGAAGTTTATCTTCGGAAAAAAGAGCCTCTACGATCCGGCCTCGATGGATTACGGCGGGTCGTACGGCGCGATTGGACGACGCCTTTTGCCGACGACCTACAAGCACGGCGTTCGCATGCTGATTGACCCGACTCGGGAGGACGACGCGGTGGAGGGCCCGACCCAAGACCCGCTTGGCAACGCGCTGCCGAACATCGTCAAGTCGACCGAGCAGATCACGTGGGACGTTGGCCGGGGCGGATTGAAGATGGATGCGCCCGGCGCGGCCGCATTCACCGGCTTTTTCAGCCGATTCGGCGAGAAGATGGTCTTCTCCAGCGGCGTCACTCTCAGCGACGTCAAGATCACGGTTCCCGCGAAAATGCCGTACCCAGAAGGCGTCGCGCAAGAGCGCTACATCGGCTTCGTGCTCTGCTCCGAGGACGGCCTTCCGCTCGCGTTGACGAAGCGGGCTACTTTGGCCATCAAGAGCACGAGCTTCAACACCGGTTTCAAGATGCTTTGGAAGGACGGCAACCTGTCGGAAGGCGGAACGCTTCCCGTCCTAGAGGCGCAAGTCGCTGCGACGGTGCGGGGCAAAGCGCTTGCCGGCATGCGCTACGCATACTTCGATTGGAGCATGAAGCGAATTGGTAGCGGTACGATTGGTTCCGACGGCGTGATCAAGATTCCGAGCACGCTGCCCATCTGGATCATCGAGCTAACCCGACCATGAAATTCACCGATTTTCCGGCCGATATTCAGGAGAAAGCGAGCGGCGATTGGGGGCTTCAGGGTCCCTTAGATCCGCTTCCCGGGTTCTTCCCCGAAGACGCGGAGGAGTGGATGTCGCGTCACAACCGGTATTCGGCGGTTGCCGCCGCAGGCGGTGTCCGATTGCTCTTCATCGGCGACTCGATCACCGAAGGTTGGGGCGGCGAAGGCACCGACACTTGGGCGAAGCACTTTGCCCCGCTTGGCGCGGCGAACTTTGGCATTGGTGGCGACCGCACGCAACAGATCCTTTGGCGGCTGCAGCACGGAACCCTGGACGGCATCGAGCCGGAGATCGTGGTTCTGCTTATTGGCGTGAACAACCTTTGGTCGATGAGCCATTCGGCCGACGAAGTTGCGGCCGGCGTCTTCGCCGTCGTCGCTGAGATTCAGCACCGCTTGCCGAACGCGAATATCCTCTTGCAGGGCATTTTGCCCACCGGCGAAGCCGCCGACCACCCGTTGCGGGCGATCATTCGCGACATCAACTCGGCGTTGGAAGCAAAGGATTTTGGCGAGAAAGTGCGATACGTTGACTTCGGCAGCCTGTTCTTGGAGCCGGATGGGACGATCCTTGCCAGCACCATGCCCGACTTCTGCCACCTATCGGCAGCAGCCTACGCCAATTGGGGCGAAGCCCTGGCGACGGAACTCGCTCTGATTAACCCTTAACCGCGCCTAGCTGAATTCCCTTCACGAGGTGCTTCTGGCCCACGATGAAGAGGATCAGCCGCGGGATGATGCTCATGACCGAAGCGGCCATCAGCAGGTTCGTCTGGCTGCCGTACTTACTGTCGAAGAACGTGAGGCCAACCGGCAGCGTCCGCAATCCGTCGCTTTTCAGCATGATTAGCGGGCCGATGAGGCTGCCATAGTTGCCCATGAAGGAAAAAATCGCGAGGGTGATGATGCCAGAGCGCGAAAGCGGTAGAACGATTTCCCACAGGATTTGCCAGCTGTTCGCGCCGTCGATGCGGGCGGCCTCGTCGAGTGCCTTCGGAACTCCGAGCATCACCTGCCGCAACAAGAAAACGCCGAACGCAGTGAAGGCGCTTGGCACGATGAGTGCGGCATAGGTATCCGGCATTCCCAAGTTGACGATGATCGCGAAGCCAGGAATCTGCGTGACGACGCCCGGGATCATCATCGTTGCCAAGTAAACGCGGAATAGGAAGTCGCGCGACTTCCACTCCAACCGCGTGAAGGAGTAGGCGGCCAACGCGCTGGTTAAACACGTTAAGTAAGTGACCCACGACGCCACAAAAATGCTGTTGAGGTAGTACCGGCCAAACCGGATCTGCGCGAACACTTCCTGGAAGTTGCCGGGCCGCCAATCCTTCGGCAGAAAGCTACCGGACTCGACTTCGGAGAGCGGCTTGAGGCTCGTGAAAAGCATCCAGAAGAACGGGACCAGCGACATGATCGCCAGCCCGACCAGGGCCGTGTAGACGAATGCGCCCTTGGCTATCGAACCTTTCATCAGTAGTTTGTCTCCTTATTGCCAAACTTCCACAGCAAGCCGCTGAAGGCGAAGACAATGGCGAAAAGCACCCAGGCAACCGCCGAGGCGTAGCCAAACTGGTATTCCACGAACGACTTCCGGAAGATGTGATAGGCCAACGTCGTCGTGGTTCCGGCCGGGCCGCCACCCGTCATGACCTGCGCGGAATCAACGCCACCCTGGAAGCCGCCGATGACCGACATGATGACGATGAAGAACGTCGTCGGGGCAAGCTGCGGCCACTTCACGTGGCGGAAAACCGCCCACGGTCCGGCGCCGTCTAGCGACGCCGCTTCGATCAATTCATCCGGCATGTTGGTGAGCGCCGCCAGATACAAGAGCATGTTGCCGCCGCCCAGCCCGGCCCAGAATCCCATGAAGACCAGCGCTTCCCTGGCTCCCAAGCCGATATCCTTTACCGCGAACGCGATCTTCTCGGGGTGCAAGCCCATCAGGTTTTGCGTCGATTGAAGCCATCCCGGCCCTTGGAACGGCAGCGAAAAAAGGTCAAAAACTCCGCGCAGGCACGCATTGATGAGTCCGTGATCCGGGTTATACAGCCCCTTCCACATGATCATGATCGCGACGCCGGCCGTGAACGACGGCAGATAAAGCAACGTCCGGAACAGCGTCATCCCGCGAAGGCGGCTGTCCAGCAGCAACGCTACCACCAACGAGCCAACAATGCCGACCGGGCTGAACGCCATAAAGTAGACGGTGTTGATGAAGAACGTCCAAAACTGTGAGCTCTGGCCGACCTGCTGGTAGTTCCGAAAACCCACGAACTCGAGCGGGGGCGAGTTCATGATGTTCCAGTTGGTGAGGCTTGCGCCAAACGAGAAAATCACCGGTCCGGCGGTGAACACCAAAAAGCCAAGCAAGTTCGGCAGCAAGTAGGCCAAGCCGAGAATGGTCGCGATTCGCATCGCTCGTTTTTTGTTCTTTGCCGTCATTTCGAGCCCTCCGCGTACCGTTTTGCCAGGGCGGCGTTTGCCGCCAGATTTTCCTGCAGGAGCTTTTCGCCCGCCGCCTGGGCCGCTGCAAGGGCCGCCTTCGAATCCTTAATTCCTTGATTCACCAAGTCGAGCTGGAAGCCAACGGCTTCATCCACTTGCCCATTGGAAATATACGGGCTGCTTTCGTCCGGCTGTGCCGCGAGCATCGACTGCCGCCAGATCGGGTTGTACTTTTCCTCCGGAAAGTCCGGGTTGAACTGAAACTTCGGCTCCTCGGTGTACTTCAGTGAAGGGCCAACTCCGTCCGCTAGGTCGTTGTTGAGCCGGTTGTAGCCCCCGTCCGTGACAAACTTGATGAAGCGAAGCGCCGCGGCGCGGCGCGGGCTTCGGGAGTTCACCGCGATCGTTCTTCCCTTCAGGCGAGTCGAGCCGGTGGCCGAGAGTGGCAACTTGACGACGCCAACCTTCAGGTCCGGTGCACGGCGAAAGTTGCCGGTGAAGTAGCGCGGTCCAACGACCATAGCCGCCCGGCGTCCCACGAATCGGCTTTCATTGCCGGAACCCCAGCCCCCGACGGAGGCCATCGAATTCGACTCGGATGCGGTTGGCGCAAGCTTATGGACGTAGATGGGAGACGACATGAGGTTAACCGCCTCCAGCGCCTCCGGGGTGTCGATCGTCAGCTTTCGCCCGTCATCGGTGAAAAGTCTGGCTCCACACATCGCAAAGAAGTCGCGCCAATCCCACCAGAACAGAAGGCCGTACCGGGTTGTCCGTCCGGAAGCGTCTTTCACGGTGAGCTTTTTGCCGATGGCGATGATCTCGTCCCAGGTTGGATTTGCCGATGGATAGGGCAACTTCATCTCGCCAAACACCTCGCGGTTGTAGTAAATCGCGAGCGTGTCCAGGTTCGCCGGGACGCCGTAGGTTCGGTCTTCGATGGCGAACAGCGGCTTCGCGGCTGGCCAGATTTCTGCGAGAGGGTCGTAGCCCAGCTTCGGCAACTCTTCAGTGAGATCGAGCGCGATTCCAGAATCTACGAACACCTTCAGCGTCGTACCGGGCATATCGAAAACGTCCGGACCCACGCCGCCGATCGACTGCACGACAACCTTGTTCGGGTCGTTGTTCGTGGGATCGATGCGCAGGTCGAGGTCAGGATTCAGTTTGTTAAAAAGCGCAATCTGCTCGCGACGAATCGGCGTGTCGTCGGTCGCCCACGTCACGATGGTCTTTCCTGCGGGCACCGGATCGCGCGAAGTCGGCAGCATGAAAAGCGTCCAGCCGACAAGGACGACGAGAATCGCAGAAAAAAGGGCGCGCATTCCTAATCCGGAAACCTTGCCATGATGTCGGCTCCGGAGATCACGCGGCTAATTTCTTGGTCTGGCGTCCCGTCCAAATCTAGCCGCAGCACGGTGAGAATGTCGTCCGGGTCGTCGGCAGGCAGTCCGCGGATAATCGTTTGGTCGCCGCGTCGCTCCCAGGTTAGGTTGGCAGGGTAGCCGAGGAGCTTGGCGTCGGTCACATTCGGCACCAAACCACCGATATGCAGTTCGGAGCCGAAGTATCGCTCCAAGAAAAGGTACATCCGGTTTTCGGCGGCAAGGGTAGATCCCCAGAGGTTAAACGGCAACCGGTCTACCGGCTTTGCTTCGATAGCCTCGCGATTAGTTTCTAACCATGCGCCGACACGCTCGACAATCTGGCGGCTTTCATCCGGAATTCTTCCGGCCGCATCCGGCCCAACGTTTAGCAACAGATTGCCTCCGTTACTCGAAATCTTCGCCAGGGTCCGCGCGACCTGCCGTGGAGTTTTGAAATCTTTATCGCCGTCCACGTACGCCCACGACTCGTTCAGCGTCATGCAAGCTTCCCACATGCGGCCCATATGAGGCGAGTTGCTGTTCTGCTCGGAGATCGAAAAGTCCTCGGCGAGCATGGAGCGGTTGTTGATGAGGATGCCCGGCTGATGCTGCCGAACCATCGCGTTCAGCTCTTTTGCGCGCCACTGGGCGGCAGAAAGACCCTGCGGAAGGTCGTACCACATCACGTCGATCTTCCCGTACTGGGTTACTAACTCTTCGACCATCGCCCGGGTTGTCTCGGCGAACCGAACCTGAGCGGCCACGTCACCGTGTACGGCGCGAGACCAATCGGGCTGGTCCCAATCACCTAATGAGTAGTACAAACCAACACGAAGCCCTTCAGCGCGAAATGCTTCCACAAACTCCGCTACGAAGTCTCGCTTCGCCGCCGAGCTCACCGAGTTAAACGCACAAACCTTTGAGTTCCAGAGGCAGAAACCGTCGTGGTGCTTGGTCGTTAAGACCGCGTAGCGCATTCCGCTCGCGGCGGCAAAAGCCGCCCAATCGCGAGCATTGAACCCGGCACCGGTAAATCTGTCAGCGAGCGTATGGTATTCGTCGGCGGGAATTTGCTCCCGGTTTCGCGCCCACTCCCCGCGACCGAGAATGGAATAAAGACCCCAGTGCAAGAAGAGTCCGTAGCGAGCCTCTTGGAACCAGGCACGATCACGCTCGGAGGCCAGTGCGTCCGGACGCAACTCGGTGTTCCTAACCGATTCCATCACACTCACAATCTTTCTTCCTTTCTCGATTTCTTTACGCAACAACGCTGGGCACCTTTTGGCGAAGCAAATACTTGGCGGGACACAAGTCGAGGCTAGTTCGACATGCTGCCGAGCGCCGGCCAGCCCTTCTGCGCAAGCATTTCGTCGTTATTCGAAAACTCGACGATGCGTTTCTTGTCTTCTGGCGTCAATTTGTTCCAGTCACCTTCGGCACGTTTGAAGATCGCAACCGCTTCATCGCGACGGGCGCGCGCAGCGTCCATTTCCGTCTTCGGTGGGTTCTGGGCGAGGTTCGGATCGTACTGCTCGCCGCAACCGAACAGGAAAAGCGACGCGAAAATGGCGAGGAGGAGTCGATTTTTCATGGCTGTATGCATCAAAACGGGTGCGGCCCACCCCAAGGCAGACCGCACCGCGTGGTCTCTTAGTAAACGCCCGGGATCGAGTCCTGCGGGAAGATGTTCTCTACCTTCAGGCTACCGAGCTTGATGACTTTCGAGTGTCCGTCTACGTAGGTGACGGGTGCCGACTGGGTGTAAGCCCATCGGATGCCTTTGCACATGTAGGGTCCCCAAGTGCAGAACCAGGTGCCAAGGGCGCCCGGACCATTTCTGTTCTCCCACGAGAGGTCAGCCTTGATCCAGTTGTCCTTGTACCACTGAGCGGCCACGGCGAGGCCGGCTCCGCTGGAGCTGCCACCGGATACCTGCTCCGGTCGCGTCCACTCAACCGGCACCTCCCACGCTTCGCGTGCGCCGCCGCTCCAAGTGAAGTTCTCGGTGAGGCCCATCATCAGCATTTCTGCCGGGCGAGCGGCTTCCGTTCCGCTGAGGCTGTTGATCGTGCCGTTCGGGTTCGATTCGCCCATAACAAGCGCGTTCGCACCGTAGCTCGGTCCGTAGGTTCCACGAGCCCAGCCGGCCGTGAAGCCAACTTCTCGTGCGACCGGGCTGCGCCACAGTCCGAGGCTGATTCGGCGAGGAGGGTTGACCGAGAAGTCAAGACCCGTGATGAAGTCGCCCTGAGCGAGCGGAACCGATCCGGACTTGATGTACGGATTGACCGTAACGTGCCATGGGGTCCAGTTCGACCAGCCCGGGTTCGAGCTAGCCATCGGGAAGACATCATCGCTGTCTGCCGAGTACATGATCGTGCCGAGGCCGATCTGCTTGACGTTGCTGAGGTCGGAGGTCTTCTTGGCGGCCAGCTTGGCCTGAGCGAAGACAGGAAAGAGAATTGCGGCGAGGATCGCAATAATTGCGATGACGACTAGGAGTTCGATGAGCGTGAATGCTCTATCGCTTCGTTGCATATTTCACCTTCGGACAGAATTTCGGTGGAAAACCACCGAGTTATAGTTATAACTCGCTCAATATACCAAAGGTTTCCGGGTTTGCCAAGAATTTTCTTAAAATTCTTTTGCGGGGAAGGAAGAGCGGCGGACAACCAGCTCCGGGGGCACCCGATCGGTGACCGGATCGGACACTTTGCCCGAAAGTCGGGCAATCATTCGGCTTGCGGCACGGCGTCCCATCTCAATCGGATGCTGTTCGATGGTGGTTAGCCAAAGGTAGCGCGAAAACTCCAAGTTTCCGTAGCCAACGAAGGCCAAGATATCGCGTCGGTAGATACCTTCCGATTCCAGGCGCATCATCGCCTGCCCCACCAAGCCATCACTGACGCCAAAGACCGCCGTTGCGCGGTGGGGCCCGACAATAAGCGGGCTGAGATCCGGATCAACGTCCGTTCGGTAGTGATGCCCAAGTTGAAGGGCAGGGTCTACGTCTATTCCATGCCGTTGCAGCGCCTGCTCATAGCCAATCCGTCGATCTCGCGAGGTCGTGGTCAACTCGCTTCCTCCCAAGAAAGCGATGCGCTCATGCCCCTGGGAAATGAGGTGCCCGACCGCGAGGTTTGCCCCGGCGATGTCGTCTGACACCACGGTATCCACAATGCCATCCAGCGACGAGTCGTCCACGACGCAAACATCAACGTCCAGCTTAATTGCCTGTTCGACCCACGCCGGAAGCTCGGCGATGGTTGCTTCGTCGCCAACCGCGATGATGCCGGCAACGCGGTGCTCCATCAACATTCGAACCTGATGACGCTCCAATTCCGGCTCATTTCGGTTGTGGGCGATGAGGATGCTGTAGCCCGCGTCGGCGAATTCGCTCTCCAGGCCGATGAGAATTTTCGAGTTAAAGGAGTGCCCGAAGTCGGGCATCAACACCCCGACCGTAAGGGTTTTACCGCGCAAAATACCGTCGGCCAGCCGGTTCGGCATGTAGCTGAGCTTCTCTGCGGCCGCCAAGACCTTTGATCGCGTGACTTCGCTGATCACCTTGTCCGTTCGGTTGCTAAGGACATAGGAGACGGTCGCCTGGGAGACCTCGGCGAGTCGAGCCACATCGATGCTGCTAGGTCTTTTCCTCACTAAATTAATCCTACTCCCATGCCCCGCGTTACCGGTCAATCCGGTTATCATTATAAACCATGGTGCACAACGCCTTGATGGCCGTAGGGAAAAACGAGATCGCCTGGCAGGAGGTTTCGCGCCGCGACCTAGCCGCAAATCAGGTTCGAATTAAGAACCGATTCGGCACCGAGAAGCACGGGACGATGAAGGCCATCGTGAAGGGCTTCGGCGAAGATCGCGGCAAATGGGACGAGGAATTGGGCCTGTACTTTGGCACCGGCGTCGCCTGGGGCTATCCCATTTCGCTTGGCAACATGAATTTTGGCGAGATCACCGAGGTCGGGCCGGGCGTGGAAGAGTTCACGGTTGGCCAAACCGTTGCGGCCAGTGGCCGCTTCGAAACCGAGTCTGTGGCCTCCATCTCCGACTGCTTTCGGGTTCCGGACGGCCTGGGCTGGAAAACAGCTTTTCTTCAGGATCCGGCGGAGTTTGCCATCGGCGCGCTGCGTGACGGCAACGTCCGGTTTGGTGACCACGTGGCGGTTTTTAGCCTGGGTGCCATTGGCCTGACCGCGGTTCAGTTGGCGAAGGCGGCCGGTGCCGAATGCGTTATCGGTATCGATCCGCTTGCTTCCCGCCGCGCGGCGGCGCTGGCGTGCGGAGCCGATGTCGTCCTTGGCGAGAATCCGGAAGACATCGGCTGGCAGATCCGGCGGACCTCTCGACGCGAAGGCATCGACGTGGCGATCGACTTCAGCGGCTCGGTCCCGGCCATGCAAAGCGCGTTCCGTGCTCTGGCTCCATTAGGAACGTTGGTTCTCGGCGCGTATCCCGACGCAACTCAGGCGTTGGTGGACTTCGGCCGCGAGTCGCACGCGAACCAGCTGAACATCGTGTTCACACGGGCGTGCAGCCATCCGTTGCGCGACCATCCGCGCTGGGATTGGCACCGCATCCGCAAAGCCGCTTGGCAGGCGATTCTCGCCGGCAAGCTAAACGGCGAACCGATCGTGGATGACCCGATTCCGTATGCGGACTTGCGCGAAGCCTACGAGCGCGTCGTCGGTAATCCGCACGAGAGCATCAAACTGTCGGTCCGCTACCCGGATTGACGAGGCATATGACCACGTTTTGGATCGGTCCGAACCACCCTTCCGAGGACGTTGGGGTGTTTGTCTTTCGTTGTTTGCTGGATTTGGCCGAGCGGCCCGAAGCGTTGTGCGTGGATGTCTCGGCGGACCAGCGCTACAAGCTCTATGTAAACGGCGAATTGGTCGCCCACGGCCCGCAACGTGGCGACCTGAACCGGTGGTTTTACGACTCCGTCGATCTGGCGCCGTACCTTCGACAAGGCGAAAACGAGATCCGGGCGGTGGTTTGGAACTTCGGCTGGCTTGCCCCGGTTGCCCAGATGGGCCTTCGCACCGGATTCTTGTGCCGGAGCGAGTGGCCGAACCTGACCACGCCGGGCGAGTGGGAATACGCGCGGCTAGAGCACTGGGGTTTTGAACGTATGACGGCCCAGCCGGTCAGCTTCTACATGGAAGTCGGTCCCGGCGAGATATATGATTTCCGTCTGCCCGCTTCTACCGGGTGGAAGAAGCCAAAACTGATCGCAGACTGGCGAGACCGGGGCAGCCGATACGAATCCATTTGGGCGATGACGCCGCGATCGATTCCGCCGATGCGCCGCGACCTCCGGACCAAGCCGCCGGCGGTCCGGCGCGGTTCCGGTAACTTCTTGAGCGGCGGGCTTTTGCTCGATTTCGAAGAGCTGCTCTGCGCGTATCCGGTGGTCGTCCTTACCGGCGATCCGGGCACAACCGTCACCCTCACGTACGACGAAGGACTTTGGGAGACTACGGAAGCCACCGGAGCCTACGGTTCGCAGGCCGTGAAGGGGCATCGCGACGAGGTTGAAGATAAGGAAGCCCGTGGGTACCAAGACAAGGTGATTTTGGGCGACGTCCCGTGCTCGTTCGAGCCACTATGGTGGCGGACGTTTCGCTACGTCACGCTGGAATCCGACGGCCCGGCGAGTCTGATCTCTTTCGATGCGGTGGAAACGGGCTATCCCTACCAAATTTATTCAAGCTTCGAAGCCGACGAGGCGAGCATCCAACCCATCTGGTCGACGGCGATTCGCACTTTGGAGCGATGCGCCGGCGAGACCTACTTCGACTGCCCGTACTATGAGCAGCTCCAGTACGCGGGGGACACACGCCTCCAGGTGCTCGCGCACTACTACATATCGTCCGACCGCCAACTGGCGCGCAATGCGATCACTCAACTGGGTGATTCCATGCAGGCGAATGGATTAACCCAAAGCCGGTTCCCGAACCGAACGACGCAGTTCATTCCGCCGTTCAGCCTGTGGTGGGTGATGATGCTCCACGATCAGATGCTATACGACGGCGAAGCCCACGTCGAGGAGCATCAACAACGGTTAGCCCGCCTCGCGATCGACACGTTCACGGATTTACAGCGTGCGGAAACGACCCAACATTGGATGTTTGCCGACTGGGTTCCGGGCTGGGACGCGGGCGTCCCGCCCGGAGGCGCGAATGCCACCGTGCATCACCTCACGAGGGAACTCGCCAGCGTCGCGCCTTGCGACATCTCCGGGCAGCAGCCCCCGCCACCGGGTTACTTCTCCACCGTCGGCGGACTGATTTCGTCCGATCTGGATAGGGATTGGCGGCCTTCCGAGCACGCCGAAGCCCTGTTTCGCCTGCTTCAGGTGGCGCGCGGCCACGAACCATCCGCCTGGCCCGCCGCCGAACTCCGGGCCGCGAACGCCGCCCAGACGACGCTGTACTTCAGCTACTACAAGCATCTCGCGATGCGGCCAGAAAACTACTTGGCCGAGCTTGGGCCTTGGCAGCAGATGATAGAGGATGGCTTGACGACCTTCGCCGAGACTCCCGAACCTGCCCGCAGCGACTGCCATGCCTGGTCGGCCCACCCGGTTCTCGGCTTTTTCCAGATCGTCGCGGGAATCACCAGCACGTCCGCCGGCTGGCGAAAGGCGAAGATCGCCCCCAACCCCGGGGCTCTCTCGCGCTTCAACGCCGAAGTCGTTCACCCGCTGGGCTGCATTTCCGTTCGCTGGGAAGATCAAGCTTTTGACATCGACACGCCCGTTCCCACCGAGTTCACCTACGGCGGAAAGACGGAATCGTTCGGCCCGGGCAAGCACCGGATTCGACCTTAACCAACAAAAAGATCCATCATGAAAGCCCTTCAAATTCTCTCTGGTGCCGATGTCGCCGTCGTCGATTTGCCGATTCCCCAGCCTGGGCCGGGCGAGGTCCGAGTTCGGATCGACGCCGTGACGATTTGCACCCAGTGGGACTTGCACCTCCGGCATAACTCGCCGATGTTTCCTGGCCATCAGTTCCATTACCCATACACGGTTGGGCAGCCGGGCCACGAAGGGTCGGGCGTGGTGGATGCGGTCGGTGCCAACGTCGCGGAGCTCAAGGAAGGTGACCGCGTCAGCCTATGGCGCGACCCGGGCCACGATGTTCAGGGTTGCTTTGCCCAATACGTCGTCCGCGAAACCTCAGAGGTCATTCAGGTTCCAGAGGGCCTTTCGCCGGTCGCGACCGCACCCGTCGAGCTCGCGATGTGCGTTGCCTGCTCCATCATGCAGATGGACTCTATGCATGCCATCGACGGCAAGCGAATCGCCGTCGCCGGTCTTGGCCCGGCCGGCCTCATAGCGATCCAGATGCTGAAAGCGGAAGGTGCGGCGCATATCACAGGAATTGATCCCGTAGAAAAGCGACGCGAGATCGCAATTCAGTTAGGGGCCGACGTCACCTACTCGCCGGAGGAAGCCGCCGCCGCCATTCCACTCCGAAATGCCGCCATTCTCGACTCGGCGATTGATTGCGTTGGTGCCGAGCGAAGCGTGCAATTCCTGATGGACCGTGTCGCCGATACGATCTCGATTTTCGGCGTTTTGCGCTGCGAGGTGAAGTTTGGCGTCCCGCACTACATTGGCCTGCGCCTGTGCGGATATCCGCCGCATAACCGACCGGCCGCTGAGTATGCCGTGCAACTTATGACCGACGGCAAACTCGACTTGATGCCGGTGATCAGCCATGTGATGCCGATGGCCGCCTACCGCGAGGCCATCGACATGCTAGAACGGCAGGAGGCGACCAAAGTCTGCCTCCTGCCGTGGATGGATTAGCCGGGCTAGATTAGCCCGGCTGGCTTAGAGTCCGCCGCGGAAGAGCGGAATCGCGCTTCCGTTCATGAACGAGAACCGGAAAGGAGCCTGACCGCGAAGGAGGCTTCGCGTGACGCCGCCCTTCGTCTCCTGAACCAACGTTCCGTAGGGTGGTGGGCCGTAGGCGACCTCCGCAATCGTCGCACCGATGGAACCGTTGAGCACGGTGAACATCGGGTCGGTGCCAGACGTGGTGGTGTAGCTTAGGCCACCCAGCATCTCCGACTTTCCGCCATTGATTGTGTTGACCAGAGTTCCGGCTCGCTCCGTCTTCAAGCCGAGGATCCACAGGCGACCGCCGTCGTTTTGAATCTTCAGTCCTTCGGGCTCACTATTGACCTGGCGGCCCCAAACCGAGCCGCGACCGAACCGGAAGGTTCCACCTACGTTATCGAGGAACGTCTTTCCGGCAATGCCGCCCTCCTCGAACTCCGTGGAGACGCTGCTTTCGCTGTCCACAACGGCCAGAGTTCGCGAAGACTCGTTGACGAAGTCAACGCCCTTGAACCGCTCGAACAGAACGAACGGCGCGGTACCGTCCTGCAGCCGAATCTTGGCTCCGTTTGCCGTTTGAACGTTTGCGTGGAAGCCGACGATATGTCGAGTTCGACCCTCGACGAACACATCGCCGCGAAGGACGATGGCAGCGTCGCTGGGGAGATAGACGACGGCATAGCCGAAGTCCAGGGCGCGCTGGAAGGCGAGCGTGTCATCCGGCTCGTCGGTCTTTCGGAAGGTGCGCACGTTGCCCCAATCCTTCGAAAGGATCGTCGCGGGCACCGGCGTTTCTTCCACTCTCAAGCGCAGGAACGCGGTCGGGTTGGGGAACAGCGTCAGGGTCGGCGAATGCGACAAGAACTGTGACGAAGTGGCCGCCGCCACCGAAGCGGCGCCGCCATGATTGTTCTGGATCAGCGAGCCAAACCCGGCGCTGGCCAAGTCCCGTCCCACAAGAAACTCGCCGTTGCTCACGGCGGCAACCGTCGACGCCGGGCCGGTTCCGGTGAAGTTGCTGTTCATCACGTAGGCAAAGCCGTACAGGTTCTTAAAAGCCGGAACCGTTCCGGTCGTCGTCAGGTTGCGAACGGAGACGCACTGGCCGTTGTTCTGGAAGGCAACGGTTCGCTGTCCGTTCAGTCGAATGTTCTCAAGCGTCTGGCTGTTGACCGTTGCGCCGGTGCTGACGCCGATATCAAAGCCCTGAACAGTTAGCCCCTTTACCAGGAGAGGACCGTTCTTATCCGCATGGCCGAGATCAAGGCCAACCGCGCCCTGGCCGTCTTGAGAGATAATGCGCACGTCGCGCATGCTGCCGGTGTTGTTCGAGTAGAACTCCACGCCCTTCGCGCCGGGGTTGCCAGATCCGGTATCTACCGTCAGGCCCTTCAGCGTGTTGTTAAACCAGTCGGCGGTGGTTTCTTCCCACGAACCGTTCCAGAACGAAATGACGCCGTAACCGATGACCGGCTGCGGGTTGCTGGTGTTCGTAAGCGTGTTGTTATCCAAACGGATGGTCGTCCTCGTGCTGCCCGCGCCAAGAAGGTGGTTTCGGCCGAAGTACCAGTTGCGGTCGGAACTACTGTTCGACCGGAATCGGATGGGCGCCGTAACCCGGTAAGTTCCGGCCGGCAGATATACGATACGATCTCGGCCTTCCCAGTCGAGAATGGCTTGCTGAATCGCGGCCGTGTCATCGGCAATGCCGTCGCCCTTCGCGTTGTACGGAGCCGCCTTCACGTCGATGAGGCCGGCACCGCGCGGATACTCTCCGGTATCCGTAAACGGCGTCCATCGTCCGCCTGCGTAGAACCGAACCTTACCCAATGAGGCAATGTCTGCCTGCGGGAAATCGCGGTGGGTCGAGTTGATGCAGAAGCGAATGTAACGAGCCGAAATCGGTCGCGCCAGGGTTTTCAGTTCACCGTAGTAGCTGTCCGTTCCCGGTCCACGCGCCACGGTAACGCGCTCGGGGACGGTTGTCCAGCGCTCAGCGTTGTTCGACCACTGGATCGTGATGTCCTTTGCACCACGGAACGTGTAGCTCGTACCGTTTGGGTTCCAGATTCG
This sequence comes from Fimbriimonas ginsengisoli Gsoil 348, assembly GCA_945881865.1. GTDB lineage: Bacteria > Armatimonadota > Fimbriimonadia > Fimbriimonadales > Fimbriimonadaceae > Fimbriimonas > Fimbriimonas ginsengisoli_A. Next base: position 90,486 of record CAMCVK010000003.1, read on the forward strand.
GAACCGATCGATGGTTCGCGGCACGCCGAAATCGAAGTGGACGAGTGGAGCCTCATCATTCGGGCTTCCGTAACCCGAGTTGTACGAAAGGGCGTCCGTCGTGAGACGAAACTTGCCGCTTCCGGGGGGATCTTCCACCAACCCGTCGTTCGAGATGATGTTTTGTGGTCCGAGGTATCCGGCCTGCGCGCTTGAGGCAACCGCCTCGATCACGTTTACGGGAGTCTGAGCCACCGAAATTCGCGTGCAAAGCAAAGCGCAACAGCCAAGCAATAACCTAAGTGACAAGGAGGTCGATAGATTGAGGTTCATCCAATTTCACCCTTTCGTTTTTCCGCAGCTCGCCCGTTGACACCCTTTCGGGAAGGACGGCAAGCCCGGTTATAATTATAAACGACACCTACGAAAAGATGTTCCGGCTTTTTTCGTAAAGTTTTCTCGGGCTTTCCTGCTGGCGAACAGTCTGCAATCACACCTCTAGGAGATGGTGCCCCTGCGAAGCGATGGAACCATGGCATCGCTATGACGCAAGGTGGTGCCCCTGCGAAGCGGGAGAAACGAGGAGCCGCTCTCTCCGAGATGGTGCCCCTGCGCAACGGGGGAACCATCTTCCGGAGTGTGCCGACTGAGCTATCCGAGATGGTGCCCCTGCGCAGCGGGGGAACCGTGGGGGAGGGGGCGGACTTTAGTCCAAATTCGTTTCAGATCCAGCCAATTCTGAGTCCCGCATCTTGCACCGAAGCAGGAGCGCTTCTACCATTGCATCCGTCTCTTGGAAGACGTCAAACGACGAAACCCGCCACGTGACGATGCCTCGTTTCAGCAGATACGCATCGCGGATTTCGTCCTTTCGGGCATCGTGAAATGGACCATCGACCTCGACGCAGAGCCGAAGTTCTGGCGAAAAGAAGTCCAGGATAAAGGGCCCGGCCGGATACTGGCGTCGAAACTTGTACCCGAGCTGCTCCCTACGAATCCGGTGCCAGAGGGCGCGCTCCATCGCGGTCATTTCCCGTCGCAGTTTTCTCGCCCGATTAACTGCCGATGGTGAATCGTTTCGGACGCTCATCTTCGAAATTTTGGCTTACTTCAGCCTCGCAAATTGTTAGTTTTCACGGATTTAAGAACCCCCTCCCCCACGGTTCCCCCTTTTAGGGGGAACCATCTTCCGGAGTTGAAGAGGGTTTAGATAGCCGAGATGGTTCCCCCTTTCATGGGGAACCATCTTCCGGAGTCGGTAACGGTTCTGGCTGCCAAACCGTTACCGGCGCGGGCCGACCGAACGCAGGTCGATCGGGCGGAAGCCGAGACGGAAGACCTCGGAGTTTTTCGGCGGGAGGCCATCTTTCGTCAGCTTCACCGAGACAAACCGACCCGTGCCGTCATCGCCAAACGGAAGGTCCGTCGCCGGAGCCGCGTAAAACATCCCGGTCATCGAGACCGCCCGTTTAAGCCAGTTACCGACAACGATCGGCGCATCGCCAGGGCCAACCACCACCAGGTTTCGCTCGAACTGGATCGGCCCCTGCTGGTCGTCTCGCTGCCGAATCAGTTGCCCCTCGCGCTTCGCGAAGGCAAAGATGTTGTTTCGAATCAGATTATTCCCGCCGTAGTGAATGTGGAAGCCACCGGTTTTCGTGTTCGTCACCACGTTGTTTTCGACCGTCCAGCCGGTCGAACCTTCGTCCAGATAGACTCCCCAGCCACCATAGCCGCGCGCCTGAACGTTGTCAATCCGGTTGTTGTAGATGCTGCTGCCGGGCTGCTTGCCCAGAACGTAGATGCCGCCCATATCGGACAGCTGGCCTTGGCCAATGTCGCGAATGTCGTTGAAGGCGATCTCGTTGTTCTTGGCCGCCGTGTCCTTGAAGCCCCAATCCCAGCCCATCGAAATTCCGGTGTAGAAGAAATCGCGGATTCGGTTATGAATAATCCGGTTGTCACCGCTGAGGCCGGCCCAAACCCCTTCGCCAGCGGCGAACAGCCGCCCGCCACCCTCGATGACGTTGTCGGTGACCACCGTGCCCAGCGTGCCGTCGCCGAGTTTTACGCCCCCGGCACCAAGATCGGTCAGCCGCGATCGCTCGATTCGGCAGTTTCGCGACGCCCCCAGGATTTCGACACCGTAGTTGCCAATGCCATTGATTTGGCAGCGTTTCAGCGCCGCGGCTTCGCAATCCGCAAACTGCACCGCGCCCGGAACCCCGAAGGCGGCCTGAATATCACCTGACTTACCATCCGGCAGGGTGTATTCCGAATGCGCAAATCGCAAGTTCTCGAAAGTCACGTTCTTCGCCCCCCGAACCTTAAGGAGCACCGGCAACTGGGACGCCAACGCTACGAAACCCTCCGGCCGCTCGCCCGGCTTCGGAAGGTAGTAAAGCGTGCTACTAGCACGGTCAGGGTACCACTGACCGGGCGTATCCAATGCCTCCGCCACGTTCTCGACAACGTACGCGCTCGCGCCGGGATTGTAGTCGTTAGTTAGCTTGAAGACGCTCCGCTTCGTGAACTTCACTAGGTTGCTGGATTCATCCACGCTCGCAAGCGGTAAGCGCGACGTGACCCAAAGATGGTGGGCGACCAGCTCGACATCGCCCAAGTTGCGCCAGTTCGCCTTGAGGTCACCCGGCTTGAAGCGCGCCGCGTCTTGACCAGAGTCCCACCCGGCCTTGGCATCCGATTCGGAAGCAAACCCGGCAAGCTCCAAAAACCCCGTCTTCGGCAGACGTGTTCGCGGCGCGCGGACCTCGCTCTTGCCCACGAAAAGCTGCCGGAAATTCCAACCAGTGGGAACCTCGGTCGCCCAAACGTCGCGACCATTAAACTTGGTGGGACGCCAACCCGTTAGTTCCTTTGCGCCGCTGATGGTTGCCGGGCCAACGAACCGAACGCCGCTTGCTTCCGGCCCAAGATCAATCGTCTGGTCGATGCGAAACGTGCCGCGCAGGCGAACGACGATCTCGGGCCGCTGGGCTCCGGTCGGAATCTCTTTCAGCCGCGCCTGCAACCTCGAAAACGTCTGGATCGGCGCCCGCGACGTCCCCGGGTTCGCATCCCGTCCATTCGGAGAAATGTAAATCGTGATCGGGTTCAACGCAAGCAGCACCGCTAACATAGGCTTATGATAAGCCTCGCGGGCCTGGATTAGTTGAAATGCGGGAGATTCAGATACCGCTGGTATGGACCGATCTCCGATTCGTACGTCGCGGCAAAAGATTTGAACATTTGCCCGAGGTGGTAGAGGTCGTGGGCTACCCAAGTGGAAAGCAGTTGCCCCACGGTGCAGGTTCCGGCGGCGTTCACGGTCTGCAAGTCAGCTTCCGTCAGGCTTAGTGCATGTAATTGCTGAAGGGCGGTCGCCCGGAGAGCTTCAAATTCGTCAAGCAGCGTCTCGAATGTTCGGCTAGCCAGTAGCGTCGCTTCCGAAACGCTTTCGTCCGTGTCTGCCGCATAGTTAGGATCAAGAATCTTGCGGGAGCGGTCGATCCACGTCCCATAGCCCTCGCAGAGCACAAGGTGGGCCACCGCCTCGCGGGGGCTAAAAACATCTGAGGAGTGGCGGCGATCCAGCCAGTCGTCCGGCCGCCCCGCCACGACCGCTCGAAGCAAGTTGGGCGTGAGGGAGAGTGGTTGCGTGAATTGGGTGATGTCGGCGGCGGCCATTGCCTATTCTGTCCGACCGGCAATCTGCGAAAATAGGGCGATGTTCACCGCCGATCAGCTCGCCGCCTTCGCCAAGGATGGCTTCTTCGCCGTCCCGCACTTCTTCGATGCCGCCGAAGTCCGGGTGCTCCAATCCGAAATCGAGCGCCTAAAAACAGAAGGCCTGCTGCGAAATGTGGCCACCGAAGGCGACGGCGTGACTTACTCCGCGACGAAGCGGAACCTGCAGCTTTGCCCGGCGACCCCGCACTCCGCGCCGTTTCGGGCGTTGCCCTTCGCCGAGAAAGTGGTCGCCGCCATCTCGCAACTCATCGGCGATCCGGCGCGCATTCGGCTCGACCAGGTGTTTTTGAAGCCTGCGGGCGACGGCGCGGGGACGAATTGGCACCAAGACAACGCCTACTTCCGCGTCGCCGACCCAATGCGCGGCGTTGCGATGTGGATTGCCGTGCACGACGCAACGATCTCGAACGGAACGATGCACCTGCTTCCGGGCCTGCAGCATGAGCAGCTAGAGCATCAGCGCGACCCGGATAGCGACCACCACATCCGCTGCTTTCCGGATACCACGAACGAAATCGCTTGCGAGCTGGCCGCCGGCGGGGTCGTCTTCTTTGCCTACGGCACGCCGCATTGCACCAAGGGGAACTCTACCGGCACCGACCGCGCCGGGCTGGCGTATCACTTTTTCCACGCCGACTACCCGTCGCAGGACGGCTTTCCGACCGACCTTCCATACATCACCGGTGAGCTGGCGGACGGCGGTTTGGCTCAGCTCGGCGAAGATCAGCGGGGCCGCTGGGCCGCCTTCTGCGCTTAACGGGGATACTGCCTAACCATGCTTTCCCTGCTCGCCGCCCTGCTTCTCCCGACGCCGCTGAAAGACCTGCTGGGTAATGTGACGTCCGCGACCAGCTATCGCTACAACCTGAAGGACGCCGACGGTCGCGGCATGGACTGCCTGGAAGTGAGCCAAGCCGCCGGCGCGCGCGACTACCTGGGCGTGTACCACTCGCTGGAAGGCGGCTTCTTTCGGCTGTACGTTGCCCAGTCGAAGGACCTGCTAGATTGGCGGCCAAGGGTGAAGATTGACGACCGCGCCTCGCAAGGATCCTTGCAGCAAGTTGGCGGAAAGTTCTTGCTGGCGTACGAAGTCGATCGCACCCCGGGCAACTTCATACGGCTGCGGCTTTATCCGTCGCGAGCGGCATTGGAGGCTGGGAATCACGAGCGGCAGGTGGATCTTCCGGCGCAGCTTTCGCAACTGGCCGAGGGCACGCCGAGCTTTGTTTCGGCCGACGTCGCCACCGGGAACATCGCGCTGCACTTCCATTTTCTGTCTGAGACCGGTGTCGACCGGACCTCCGAAGGGACGCTGACGAACTGGTCGAACTGGAAATCAAAGCCCCGGACCGACCTGAACTCGGCGCTGGAACGCGTCGGCGCGAGAGGAAATTTTGGCGACCGCACACCGTTTACGTATCGCGGGAAGCGCTATGAGCTGCAGGAAGTGCAGTTTGGCAAATACGACTGGTACTCCTGGCGCGTGTTTCTGCACGACCTGGGGGCCGGCACGATCTCGCGCCTGGTGGTTCGGACTCACGGTGGATCGAACTCGTTTGCCAACCCGAACGTGCGGTTTCTGACCCTGCCGAACGGGAAACCTGGCCTCGTGCAAACGCTCTTCATCCCCAGCGAGGGCTCGGCCCCCGGCGAAGCCGGGTGCCTGATCTTTACGAAACAACTGGCGGCTGAGAGTTCATAAAGACGTTCCCTCGAAACCCGAAATTTTGGACATGCCTACGAGGGGCTCGGCTCGCTTCCACGCTTCTTCCGGCGAATCTCAAGTCCCTTCGTTTCTTCTTCAAGCTCGGCCACGCCGTCTGGCCGAGCTTCCAGTTCCCTCACTTTCTCGGACCGGCGACGCGCTTCGAACAACTCGTATTGCTCGTGGGCGTGTTCTTCTGAAACTCGGGCCGAAATCCGGCCTGCGTCCTGCAAAACCGAGAACCCGTTAAGTTGCAATATTTGATCTAGTTTTCCGAGCCAATCGGCCATTCGAATCTCCAGCTTGCGCTTCGCTTGAAGCTCGGCGAACTCCAGGAACTGAGCCACTAACCGATTTAGGGTGTCGATTTCCTCATGCAAAAGGTAGTTCTTGGCCGTCGTCACATCCTTCTTGCGAACGACCTCGCCGCTCCATGTTTGCGCCCCCATGTTCGGCTTGGCGGCATCCGCGCGAGTACGGACGATCTCGGCGGCGGTCATCCCGGTCACCGCGAAATGAAGCTTGTTTTGGGTGATCGCAAAGAACCGCGTTTCCGGCTCAAGCTTCGGATCGTAATCCACGCTCAAAGCGCAAATATCGCGAACCCGTTTGTACAGAAGCTTCTCGGAGCTCCGTATGTCGCGGATGCGCTCCAGCAGCTCGTCAAAGTAATCCGCAACCGTGGCTTGATCTTTCAAGCGTTGGTCGTCCAGGGTAAAACCCTTCACCAAGAATTCGCGCAACCGCTGTGTTGCCCAGATTCGGAACTGGGTGCCAACGTGCGACTTCACCCTGTATCCGACCGAAATGATGACGTCCAGGTTGTAGTAGTTCGTCCGATATTGCTTTCCATCGGCGGCAGTTGTCAAGTATTCCTTGACAACTGAATCGGGTTCCAACTCGCCTTCGGCAAACACGTTCTTGATGTGCAGCGAAATGTTCTGCTTTGTGGTCTGGAAGAGCGCGACCATCTGCGATTGGGTGAGCCAAACCGTCTCGTCCTCCAATCGAACCAGGAGCCTCGGCCCCTTGTCGCCCTCGTTGTAAAGTATGAAATTGGCTTCACTCACAAGTAACGCTCCGAACATGTAGACATATGTCTATTTTACTCCCCATTTTTTTCACCGTTCTAAGTCGCCTGGACTTCAGCATTCTGTTGGTTCCTCCAGAGACTCGGCAGCAATCCCGCCGGATTGTTCGCGAGAGGTAAAGTCCCTGCCATGAACGTTCAAGCGGCGTTGAAGGGTCAGTACCGGGCTGGGCTTGCCATGTTGCGGCAGTGCATCGAGGTCTGCCCGGAGGACGTGTGGTCCGCCGGGATCCACCCGCGCACGTTTTGGCGCATCGCCTACCACGCCCTGTTCTACACGCACTTCTACATGATGCCGAGCCACCAGGCGATGACCCCGTGGGATCGCCACCATCGCCACGCGGTGGTGCTGTGGGAGGACGACGAATCGGGCGTGCCGCCGGTCGAAACCACGTATTCCCAGGCGGACCTGCTGGCTTACGCGGACTTCGTTGCGGCCAACGTCGACGCCTGGGTGGACGCGCTGGACCTGGATTCCGTCGAATCGGGCTTCCCGTGGTATCCGATTCCGAAGCTGGACCACCAGCTGGTGAACGTTCGGCACCTCGGCACCCACGTTGGCCAACTGCAAGAGATCCTGATGGGCCACGGCATCGACACCGACTGGGCCGGAATTCGCTAACTTGGGAGCGGCGCCGCACCCAAAATGAAGGCGTTGCTGATATAGTGCGAGCAAGCTGGGGACAATGCTACTTACACTTTTGCTCGCAAGCCAGGCTACGCAACTGGAACCGATTGACTTTCGCTCCGCTAGTCTCACGAGCGTTTGCGAGAGGTTGGCGCGAACCAGCGCTAAACCCTTGCGGGTAGAGGCTGCCCTAGCGGACCGCAAACTCAGTATGCAGTGCGGTCCCCTGCCGACGGAAACGGTTCGGGAGCATATCGCCGATTACCTCGGCGGTGAATGGCTTGACACAAAGAACTCCCTCACTCTGCAGCTGACCAAAGATACAAAGAGAAAAGAGGCTGAAAGACGCGCGGAGCGGCGGTCGGCGATTCGCCTGATGTTGAGCGAAACGCTTCGCTTGTTGGATTGGGCGGCGACTCAAGACGAAAAAACTATCCGGCTGGTGCAATCTGGAGACCGCAAGTACACCGGACCTAAGCTAACAAGCCCTGCCGCCGAGGAACGCAATAAGCTTCTGGGAGAACGCCTCGCGTTTCGAGTGGCCTCGCAAGCTTGTACGCGGCTGAACGCGTCGCTCGACGAGCTTCTTGCCGGACGCCTGCTCACCTTTCGGGACGTGCCGCCAACCAGGGAGACCGGGCCGACCGACGCGCCGACCGCTTTTTCCCTCGTTCGCTTCAGCGCCGGCGCGAGAGAGTTGCGATTTGTCTGCGCCGAGAGTAATACATCGAATGTCGATGACATCATTCCTCTCGCCGCGATTCTTACGCTGCCGGCCCCGAAGGATGGTGCCGATGCGCTTGAGTCGGTAGCCAGCGACCCGTCGGCTCTGAGTGTCTACCGTCCGAAAACCGACTTACCGGAGAAAACGGCGGTGCCGTTCGGCGGTCAAGCCATGAGCCTTGCCGAACATGCGTCGCGCATTTTCAAGGCCTACGAAGTTCCCGTCATCGCGGATGGGTACCGCGTCGCCGTGAGCAGCACCCAGTTTCCGGCGAACGTGCCGCTTTCGGAATACCTGGCCCGCCTGCGCCAGACATCGAAATCGTATCCTTTCGCCCCGATTCTGGGCTGGAAGATGCACAAAGGGTTTCTCCAGATCCGCCACGACGACGAACTGGCCTTGCAGGAAACCGAAATCCCGGAGCACCTTTTGGAGCCCATGGAGGCCGAGGCCTCAAAAAACGGTGCCCCTTCCCTTCAATCCTACATTCGCATTGCAACGACGATCAACGACCGCCAACGCGAATTCTTTGAAGCGAGAAGAAATTGCCTTGTTGCGTTTCCAACGGTGCCGCTGCGCCAGCACATCGCCCACCTCCGGTTTCTCGCCCGGCTCAGCCCAACGCAAGGCAAGTTGGCCCAGGGCGACGGTTTGATCTACACCAGTTTGACGCTGCCGCAAAAGCAGTCTTTTCAGGATGTGCTGGCGACTTCGATCACGTGCGGGATTGTCACAAAGCCGTTTTTGGATTTGCTTTTGGATGGCAGCTCTAACTTCGATGACTACCTGTTTTCCTATAGCACCTCGTTCCAGGACGCTTTTGGATGGAACCCGGAGCTCGTCGTTCCGGAGTCGAAAGAACTCACTCCTTCGCCGGGCACTTTCGTGAAATTCTCGTTCCTGTCGCCCACCGAACAGCCGTTAATCACCGCGTTCACGATTCGCCCGCTCGGCAAGTGAGCCGTGGGAGACGTCCATCTGCCGTTGGGGTGGACTCGGAGGAAGTTGGGATTCGATGGCCGACACCGCCGACCATCGAAGCAGTTTCGTTGATCAGGCTATCGTTAGACCTTTCGGCATTCCATCACGCAGATCAACGTTCTATTCGGCAATAGCAGGCCGTCGTTTGCCGGCCATGATTTTGTCATCACCCGCTGGTCTACGTTTCCGCCAATCGTCGTAATTGCGTTGTCCGAAACGGCAACGACAATGTCTGTATGCGAGGGGAAGAAACCATCCGGGACAGAGTCGAATTGAACGGGATGGTCACTTCGCCAAGCCGCGATCAGGTCGCCGGGCTTTGGCCGGTGCGAGTCTACTTTTCGCCCATAGTAAGTCTTGTTCGGCTTGTTGTGGAGCGTATTCTGGATCGCCCAACGGATATAGCGATGGTGGGCTTCGCTGTACGGAAATTCGGTGTCCGGCATACCCGCCTCTCGCATGCAATAGCAGATGAACGCAGCTGACCAGAAGACATCGCGATCACAACCATCGGTATCAGTTCTCCTCAGACCAGTCGCCCAGTACTCGGCTACAGCCTTTGAACCTCTCCGATCGCTACTGCACTCGTGCAAGGCGTTCTCCTGCCACTCCTTTCGCTCTCTCACGGCGATGGCAATCAGTCGTCTGGGAAAGTCAGGAGCAACAGCAGCAGCGACAATTGCCGGCGGCAGAACCACATCCGCTACAGGATCGGCAACTTCATCGACGTCTTCGCGCGTCAGCACCGCTTGTCCATCTGCTGGCTCGAGAGCCTTTGGCGCCCTTACGCTAGCGTTCCTGAGCTCTCCGACACGCTCGCCACCCGCAAGTCGGTCATCAAAAATGTCGTCCGAGTTGCCAGTCGGCGAGGTAATCATGAGTCGGCCTGGCTCGGAAGTGCCGTCAAAGTCTAGTCCCAGTTTCAGAAAGCCACGAATCAAGTCGGAGGCGTCAACAAAGCCGACACCGCCGATATTGCGGGCGTCAAAGTCTCGAAGATCATTCGAAGCAGGATCAAGAGAACCAGGTGTCCGCCGGGCAATTGTGATCTCGAATTTGGGGACGTTCTTGACTCCCACCAACTCCGCGCCCGATAGATGGGGAATCAGGTTACGCACACCAATCCAAGAGTTTCCTTTCTCCAAGAAGGCTGGCACGTCGCTCTGGTCACCGTCAATTAGAACGGACAACTGTTCCAAGGTGGGTGCCGAAAGTTCCACTGCACCGCGTTCTGCTAGCCGCTTCAAGATTACTGCCGCGCCAATTTGCTGGCTGACAGTATTTACGCTGTAAACACCATCTCCGATGAACTTCCCTCTGGTGTAATGGTTCGATCCGCTCCACAGGTAAGGGCTATGGATTGGTTCGGCGACTCTGCGGTAACCGAAACCATTGAATTTCTCAAAAACGAACAACGTCGCTTCGATGCTCCACTCGGTGAGACCCGATAGACCGTCAAATTGCAGCGCGTCGATAGCACTAGACTCCCAAGTGAACGGCGGATTTCCTGCGGGCCGACCGGACGGCACATGAACTGTCTTGGCGGTTAACGGGTCGCCGTTGTGCAAGTGACGGTCGAAGCGGAGGGAAGCTTCGAGCAAGTGAATGCAAGCGATCACATGCCAGGGAACACCGGTACGCTGCGAAACGGACGTGTAAGCACCTTTGTTCGCAATGATTTTGTCGATATGTCGATCCACTTCTGGCAGTTTTCCAGGTGAAATCACAATCGAAGAGAAGAGGGTCTGATACTCGGCGCGGAGGCCTTCAAGTGTAAATGCCATGGTTTTATTTCCGACAAGCAATTTCTATCACTGTTCGCCAATTACGTCAAGTTACAGATCAGCTATCCTTAGATAACTTAACGGAGTCTTAACATAGAGTCTGCGCTGCTACCTTTAACATAATAACCAAAGACGCGTCTTGATACCTTGGCTAGGAATGGAGCGCCCGTTAACGTTCCAGTTTTGCCATAGACGTGGCGGCGGCGCGGGTTTTGCCTGCGTACAGCAAGGCTGCAATCCGGTCGAGTTCCGCCCTATTGGCGCGCTTCTTGCGCAGCTGATAAAGCCGAAGCGGCAGACGGAGGTCGCTCGGCGTGAATGCCACTTTCGCCTGGCGCTGCGTTTCCTCCAAATCGCGGTACCCAAACTCCGAAGAAGGCTCAATCTGGGTGCCTTCGCCCCAGTCGTTCCAGGTGGCGACCTGAACCGCCGCCGCCCCGGACCGGAGCCCCCGCGCCAGCGTCTCGCGATAGGTTTTTCCATTGCCATCCGGAATCACCGGGAAGCTTTTCTGCGCGCCGGCTTGCTCGTATACGTCCTCGAACCGGGGGTAAGCCGAGGCCACCCGAACCGGCCAATCGCGGGAACTCCGCTCAAAACGGTCGATTTGCGAAAGGCCCAGGCTGGGAATCGGCCAGTCGTACGCACCTTCCGCCGACCCCCGCCGGTCGTGCAGCGTCAAGAACGTCACCGGCTTCCGGAAGGTCTTCAGCGCCGCCGACCACTGCTCATCCGATAGATACTGCGGTCCAAAAACGAAGACGGCCGGCTTGCCAGCCAGCCGCAAGTACTGCCGGTCCGAGATCCAATTCTCATCCAGCCAGCGCAGCGCGGCGGCCACCTGCCCCGGCCCGGCCTCGGCGGTCAGCTTGCCGTTCGTCACCTGGTGCTTCACGGACTGGTCCTCGTAAACGACCCCAAACGACAGCCCGGCGCGCTTCGCGGCGGCAAACAACCGGATCGTATTCCGGTGGATCATCGCGTAATCCCAAAAGTCGGCCGGGCCGTACCAGTCGGCGAGCACGCCGTCGAATCCGGCCAATTTCATCTGCAACACCTGGCACTCCACCACGTCCGGATCGCCCGAATCGTACAGCCCGATCAGCGGGCGGAACTTCGAAGCGATCTCGGCAGGCGGCTTAAAGTGCCGCATCGTCCAGTGGTAGCCGTATTCCTTGCTAAGTGGCGGGGCCTCAAACCACGGCATCACGTGCGCCAGCAACTTCGGGCGCGTGACCGCGAAGACCAGAAGCGCCGAGATCACCACGCCCCAATCTTAGCCCGGATTCGAAAGCTGGATCCGCTCGGCCAACTGACCCGCGACCCCGGTGAATTCGGTGCCGTCGCGATCCAGCCAGTCCAGCATCTTCGAAATGCTACCGACGGCGAGACAGATGCTCGTGTCGGCAGCTCCGTAATACATGTGCAACGTGTCGCCGTCCGGCAAGATCGTGTAGCCGCCGGGGAAGACCGCTCCGCCAACGTCGCCCTGAACCTCGTACCGTTCTTCCGGTCCAAAAATCCAGGACTGACCGCGGGTAAGGCAGTTCTCCGGATGCTCCTTATCAAACAGGGCCAGACCCAGTCGGTAAATCGAGCCCGAAGCATGGCGACGCACGCCGTGATAAATCACCAGCCAGCCGCGAGGCGTGTCGATGGGAGGGGGCGAAAGGCCAATCTTGTTGGCGTCCCACCAAGCACCCCGTCGCGCCGGAAGCAAAACGATGTGGCCGCCCCAGTTTCGAAGGTCGGGCGAGAACGAGAGCCACATGTGCGACCCCATCTCCGTCGTCGGCCGGTGGATAAGCGCGTACTCCCCGTGAAACCGGCTCGGGAACAGGGCCGCGTCCTTGTCGTCGGGCTGCATGACCAGGCCAAGCCGCTCAAACTTGTGAAAGTCCTTCGTGGAGGCAATGGCCACGCCCGGACCAGACTTACCAAATGCGGTGTAGGTGATGAAGTATTCGCCGACCTCGGGAACAAACGTAATGCGCGGATCCTCGATTCCCCACATTTCCTCGGGATGGTTGGTCGGGTCGGGGGCAAAGGTCGGCTCGGTATCAATCACCCAGCCGTCGATCCCGTTTTTGCTTCGGGCGGCGCAAAGGTGCGAGATACCACGTCGGTCCTCAACGCGGCAAAGTAGCAATGTCGTGCCATCTTCAAGAATCGTGGAGCCAGGGTTGAAAACCGTATGGGCCGGGTACGGCCACATGTCGGCGGTTAAGATCGGATTGTTTGGGTGCCGCTCAAGCAGCACCTCGTATTGGTTTGATTTCATGGAGTTCCGCACGAACGGGGGCGACCGCAGGAATTGCGGACGCTTCGCGCAGCTCGGCAAGGGCGCAAAGATAGGAAAGGGTAGATTCGGCGCCTTGGTTTCGGTTGACACGCTCGGCGTGCAGCCCGTCGTGGCAACCGCCGCTCGATCGATCGACGACCGGTTGGCAAAGCATGTTCTCGCCCAGGAACCATCGGAAAGCCCGGCTGGCTTCTTCTTGCCAACGCGACTGACCGCTGATTTGCCCCGCCGTGAGACAGGCTGAGACGCTGCACCAAGCTTCCACGGGTTGCTGGTCGAAAAAGGCACGCTCGCCGCCGCTCGCGTAGAAGCCATCGCTGCCAATGGGGGCGAAGACACCCTTGGGGCCGGTCTGAACGTCCATCAACCAGGCGAGGGAACGCATGCCGGCCGCGACCAAGTTCTTATTGCCCAGGGTTCGCCCGGCCATCAGGAGCGACTGCGGGAGTCGTGCATTGGCGTAGGTCAGCTTGCGCTCGAACCAAGGCCAATCGGCCGTCTCGTGAATCGAAAACTGTTCCCAAAGCTGCGCCGCCATCGTTTCCATCAGCTCGAGGACCGACTCTTCTTGCGGGTAGCCGCTTAGGTATTCGTCGGCGGCAAGAATGGTGTAGGCCCAGGTTCGAAGGCTGGTCGTGGGATACAGCCCCGGCGCGGCCTGCAAGAATAGCGAGCGCGCGACGTCCCGCCGGCCCCGGTTTCGGCATCGGTGAACCATGCTGCCCAGGCCCCACAACGAGCGGCCCTGCGAGTCTTCCGAACCGGCTTCTTCCAACCAGGTGCGGTCGTAGCTCATGAAATTGCGGAACTTACCGTTCGCCGGATTGTAGGCGTCCATCAGAAACGCAAGGTAGCGGCTCTGAAGAAGCGAAACATCGGCGGGTAAGTGTCGGCCGGTTTCCTGCATCGCGGTGAAAAGCAATGCGCGCGTATTGTCGTCCACGCAGTACCCCTCAGACCGATTCGGAACATTGAACGTGGCGTGCTGAAAAATGCCGGTGTCGTCACTGAGGTCGAAAAGATGGTCCAGCCGAAGGTCGGGCAACCGCTCGCGACCAAGCACCGGTTTTTGCACCAGCTCGCGAAGCCGCTCCGCGCTCTCGGCTTTTGCCCGCGTAAACGAGTCCAGGTAACGTCGGCCAACCTGCGGCCAGTGCATGTGCTTGCCATATTCGGCGGCAAGTCGCCCCATTTCGGCGCGAGCGGCCGTATCGCTCTGGATCGTAATCGCCGCTTCGGCGATCGCCGATGCGTTCCGGAAAGGCACAAGCATGCCTCGGCCTTCGGCCAGAAGTTCTTGGGCGTACCAGTACGGCGTTGAAATGACCGCTTTGCCGGCGCCGACGGCGTAGGCAAGCGTGCCCGAGGTGATCTGCTTTAGGTTCAGATACGGCGTGATGTAGATGTCCATCGCGCCCAGGTACTGCACTAATTCTTCGATGGTGACAAATCGGTCGACGAACCGAACGTTGTCGGAGACGCCAAGTTTTTTGGCGAGGTCGGCCAAGCTTTCTCGGTAGCTCTCTCCGGCCGAGGTGCGAACGTGCGGGTGGGTCGCGCCAACGATCACGTAGCTCGCTCCGGGGTGCGCTCGGACGATTTCTGGCATCGCTTCGATGACGTACTGGACGCCTTTATCCGGCGACAACAGCCCAAAGGTGAGGAGCATCGGGCCGTCGATGCCGAGTGTCTTGCGGAATTCGCGGCCGGTAGACGGCGTGATTTCAGGGATTCCGTGCGGAATCAGGTCGACCTTGTCGGCGGGTGTCCCGTGCACTTCTTCCAAAAATCCGACCGCCTTCTTGCTCATCACGATGACGCGTTCTGAGTACTGGAGCAGCTCGTCCATCACGGCTCTCTGGCCCGGCGTTGGATCGCGCAAAACAGTGTGGAGGGTGGTCACGATCGGCATCTTCGCCTCGCGCACCAGGCTCATAAGGTAGGCGCCGTCGTCGCCGCCGAAAATTCCGTACTCGTGCTGAACGGAAAGGACGTCGTAGCCGTAGCGATTGATAAAGTCGGCGGCGGGTCTATAAGCCGCGTGGTCGGCCGCGTCGATTTCATAACGTACCTTTTCGGGATAGACGTCATCCGGTCGATCACTCATCGCAATGGTGTCGACGACCAGCTTGGAATCGACGCCTGAGATCGCCCGCGCGAGGTCCGCGCTAAAAGTTGCAATCCCACATTGTCTTGGAAGAGAGCTGCTTAAGACGGCGACCTGATGGATTCGCCCCTTGCCTTGAGGATGTTGGTGGCTTTGTACGATACGGGTTCCTACTCCCGCGCCTGTGATATGTCGCTATCCTTATCCTTTTCATAGCTTTGCCGTGCGGGTACCTTCTGCCTTGAACCGTGCCGCGCGTCTCCATCCTCCTCACCTGCTACAACCACATCGCCTACATCGAGGCGGCGGTGGCCGGGGTGCGCGCGCAGACGTTTCGCGATTTCGAAATCATCGCGATTGACGATGGTTCTACCGACGGAACGCGCGAATGGCTTTCGGCGCAACCTGATATTCAGTGCATCTTCAACTCAACTAATTTGGGCACGTATGCGACACTGAATGTGGGCCTCGAGCGCGCGATCGGCGAGTTCACGGCGGTGCTAAACGATGACGACGTCTGGCATCCCGAGAAGCTGGCCCGCCAAGTGGCGTTGCTGGATTCGAATTCGAAAGTGGGCCTGGTGCATACCGGTGGCCACTTCATCAATGGCAAAGGCGAGCGGACGGAAGGCAACCCGCTCGGCTTTCGCTTCCCTACCTTTGAGACCGGCGACATCCTGCTCGGCCTGGTTTACGAAAACAAAATCATTGCGAGCGCGGCGTTGGCGCGAACGGCCATCTTGCGGGAGTTGGGCGGATTCAATCCCGACTACTTCGGCTCCGGTGACTGGGAAATGTGGTTTCGGGTTGCCGAGCAGCACCACGTTGGCTTCGTCGACGCACCGCTGACCGACTACCGCGTGCACGGCGCGAACGCCTCGCACAAGCTGGAGCGCATCTGGCGCGATGACGAACGGCTGCGACTTTGGATCGAATCTCGCCTGACTCACCTCGCCGACGAGGGTCGCTTTGCGGACCGTTTAGATGATTACCGAAACGCCCGGGCGTTCAATTTTGCCGCGCTCGGAACGGTGAAAATGCTGAACGGCGACGCCGCGGCGGCGCGGCGTAGCTACGCGGCCTCGATTCGGCTAGCTCCCTCGCGGTGGAAATCTTACGCGCGATGGGCGTTGACGTTCGCCGGCAAGAACGCGTTTCGGAAGTCGCTATGAAGCGCTGGTACCTGGACAACGCCGCGACCACGCCGCTGGCGCCCGAGGTTCGCGAGGCGATGTTGCCTTGGCTGGACGCCGGGAACCCGAGCAGTCTGTACCGCGAGGGCCGCGCGGCAAAAGCGGCCATCGACGAAGCCCGCGAGCGCGTGGCCGAGCGGGTCGGGTGCCTCTTTGCCGAGGTGATCTTCACCAGCGGCGGGACCGAGGCCGCAAATTTTGCCATTATCGGGGCGGCTCTGGCAAATGAAAACCCGCAACGCCGGCGGATTCTCATCTCCGCAGCGGAGCACCATTGCACCTTGGAAACGGCCGCCGTGCTGACCCGGCTCGGGTACCAGGTGGAAATCACGCCGGTTGATCGCCTGGGCCGAGTTTTGATCGATCAGATCGCGTTCGACGATGACGTCTTGCTGATAGCGGCGATGCACGCGAACAACGAACTGGGAACGTTCAACGACGTAGGCGAAATCGGGCGCCGGGCGCGTGAGTCCGGCGCGCTCTACTTTTGCGATGCCGTGCAAACCTTCATGAAGCACCCGGTGAGCCTCTACGCCCTCGGTGCCGACCTGATCGCCGTCTCCGGCCACAAGATTCACGGACCGAAGGGAATCGGAGCCTTGATCGTACGCGCCGGAACCAAGCCTAAGCCGCTCATCAACGGCGGCGGGCAGGAGCGCGAAATGCGAGGCGGAACCGAGAACGTCGCCGCCATCGTCGGGCTCGGCGAGGCCGTCCGGCGTGAGCCAAAACCCGGCCGCGTCGCCTCCCGCGAGGCATTTCTCTCGGAAGTCCCCGCCGTGCGGACCGTCCCGGCCGATGCACCAAGCCTCGCCGGACACGCGCACGTTCGCATTCCCGGCAAAACCGCCGAGACCGCGCTCATCCGGTTGGACCGGGCGGGAATCTCGGCGAGCAGCGGAGCCGCGTGTAGTTCGGGTAGCACCGAGCCCTCGCACGTCATGCTGGCCGCCGGGTTCTCGGTGGCGGAGGCCCGGGAAGGGCTTAGGTTCACCCTTCCCACCGAAATGACCGAAACCGAGGCCCGCGACGCGGGCCGCGCCGTCGCAGCGGCCCTCGGTTAGCGGGTTCTCAGCCTGGCAAAAACGCCAAAGCTAACCGGACTGGAACCGTAAGCCGACTTCAACGCCTCCGGAAGGAACGAGAGCGACACGTAGGCACCGACGCCAAGTCTTTGCTTACCGGGCAGCTCCTTCAGCCCGCCAAACGTCAACTTGCCAACCCGGTGCGTTCCGGCTGGAACCCCGGCAAGCTCGTCCTTGTCGACGCTCTCCATCCGAAAGAACAGGCTCCCCGAGGGCATGCCCTGGGTGACTTCAAACAGAAGTGCGCCCAGCTTTTCGTCTCCGTGCAGGTTACTGGCCGCGATGAAGGTCGCCGCCAAGTTGCCGTTACCCGGACGGTTGTAGTGCACGCCCAGCACCCAGCGGTGTCCGTTTTCGGTTGGCATGCTCGCCTCGGGCGAGCGGAGGAACCCGTAGGAAACGTTCGCCGACCAGTCGGAGCTCGGATTCCACGTGAGCCTCCCCGAATACGAGTTGATTCGGATCGGATCGAACTGGAACCGCCGGCTATCCGGCTCGCGGCCATTGAACGCGCTGGCTTCAAGTTTCCACCTATCCGCTAACTGCAGTCCCGCCGTAAGAACCCCGTACGTGATGTGCGTTCCGTCGTTCCAATGATGGTTGATGGGTGCCTCCGGAATCTCCAGACCGCTCTCGCGGTGGGGAAATGCGGCCGTCCCGAGGGCCGGCTCGCCGATCGGCGCGAGATACAAGAAGCCACGCGCGCCGCGACCGATTGGCCGGGATAGGGTCACCGCCGCCTCCATGAGGGCGTCGTGCGGGTGTTGCCGGTCCGTTAGGCCCTCACCGGTTTGCAGGAGCACCGGGTAGCCACGATCCCCGTTGGTCAAGGCATCCAGCGAGCCCATGAGCCGCAGGCCAACTCGGGTTCCCCGAACTTCACGTTGGGCCATTCCCATGAGCATCGAGTTGGCCGCGAGCTGACGCTCGCCCCTTTTTCCGCCGGCGTCCACAGCAAGGAACTGCACCATTCCCATTGTCATGACGTCCCACCCACGAAAGGGCGACTGCATCGTCATCGACATCGGCGAACTCCCCGGCAACCAGGTTGTGCCGGAGCCCTCTTGCGCCATTCGCGCTGAGAAGGCGCCAGTCATCTCGCCCATATCGTCCGCCATCACGGCCATGTCGGCAACCGCCATCGAATGGCCCATCCGACCGATACCGGCGGCTTGACCGTTCAGGCATTGCCCGCAGATGCCGAGCTTCTTCGCCTTGGCTCCGTCTTTGGCGACGGCACGCTGGTCGGCCAGTAGGTTCGCCGCACAGCCGCAGTTCTCCTCCCGGGCACATTCGTCACATCCGCCGTTGCCAACGCAGCAGCCAAAGCGACCTTCCTTTACCAGGGTTCGCTTCGCCTCGTTCATCAGCTCGCCGTACTTGGCAAGCGCGGCATCCGGCGTGCCTTTAGGCGGAGACTTGACCGCAATCACCTTCGGAACGGCATCCTTCGGGAACAGACCCCGGCCATTCTCATAGCCCGCTTTACACTCGCCGCAAACCCCGTTTCCGGAGACAAGCTCCGGGCCGCAGTCGCAACGCCCACGCAAGCGAAGGCAGAGGTCGCAGCCGGGAGCTTTGCCCGCCATCGGCCGGATGCAACAATTCATCCGGCCGTCAGCGGCGGCAGCTACTTTCGCGGTTTGCAGTTCGGCTTGCGCTTGAAGCAAGATTCGCGCCGCAAGGCTTGGCACGCGCAGTCCCGCCGGAGGATGGGCGAAGCCCGCCACCGCCATCAGCAGGCAAACGAGCGTGACCCAAAGCCGGATCAATCCTTCACCTGGATCGTGAAGGAGAAGGTGAGGATTTTGTCCTTCCGCTGAACCTGCGCGAACGCCCGGTAGTTGCCCGATTTAGGGAAACGAGCGTTGAAACGGATTTCGCCGGTCTGCGCCGGAACTTCGTCGGGATGCGAGTGGACCGCCGTCAAGCCGTCTTGGCGGAAGATCATGAGGTGGCCCATTGCCCCCAACCACGGAGTTAGGTCCGTAATCCGTTGGTCCGTTGCCGGATCAATGAGTCGCAAGGTCACCGGAACGGAACGCCCAACTGGGATTCCATCCGACGGAAGGATGAGTCGTCCGGTAATGCCTTCGGCCGAGCTTGGGCCGAGGTTCTGGTTCCAGTTCTCCGCTCGTTTGGGGGCGGGCCCTGGAATTCGCACCGGTGCCATCAGGATCTGCGACCCCTTGCCTGCCGGGGCAACATCGGCGTAGACGAAGTAGTTGCCGCCGTAGGGGAACTTGAAGGGCATTTCCCAAGTTCCGTCCGCACGCATGACGGGATGCTCATGCAGGAACCAGGTGAAGTCCGAAGATGCTACAAGGAGATGTAGCTTCTGTTCGTGGGCGACGTCGAAATCGGTGACGACCTTTCCGGTTTTGGACTCCAAAACCTTCAGGCGCAGGGTCCCGTCGGTTTGGGCGGCTTCCAGACGATACGGTTTTGCCTTCGGTTTTCGGCCCTTTTGGCCTTCGTCTTGAACGTTCACCATAAACTTCGCCGTGAACTTTTCGCCGTCTGGCACGGTGAGATCAAGGCGAATCGCATACTCGCCGCCGTGCGGGAAGAAGGCCTCAATGCCGTAGTCGCCGGGCACGCCTTCGGCATGGATTTTCGGCCTTGCCGACGGCATTCCCGCCATGGAGGGCATGGTGATGACGGCCACCGCTTTTACGTCCGGGACGCCGGCCGGGCCGAGGATCGGATCATCCTGTTTTCGATCTCCGACGCGGAATTCAATGTCAACTTCCTCGCCGGCGAAAACGCCCTCGCTCGGAACGCGAAGCTCCACGCGATAGCGGTCGGTGAGGAAAACGTTTTGGCTTGCGGATTGCCCCGACGACATGGTCGTCAGGGCAATTGCCGCGCTCAAAGCGAGCGCTAGCATGCTACTAAGCTCCGGCTCCCTTCACGATCTTGCTTGCAGGCTTCGGGCAGCAGCTGCCGCCGGATTTGACTCCGGCTGTTTTCTTGCCGCTCTTCATCTTTGCATTGCAGGTGCAGGCGCCGGCGGTGCAGCAGGTCATCGAGGCCTTGCCGGCCTTGGCGGACGAGGTCGCCTGACCGGGCATGGCGAAGGCGGCGAGAGCGACGAACGTGGATAGCGTGATAAATTTGAACATGGTTTCTTCGTAGTTGGGAAGGCAAATTGGCCCGCAGCACGAGGCGCAGGCAGGGGACGACTACGAGAGAAACGGCGGAGCGCGGGGGGAGGCGGTGCCCCGAGGCGGCGCGTTTGCCCGGTTGGTTTCACCGAGCAATAGGCGACGGCCGCCGGAGATCACCCCGCGACCAGAAGGAATTGTCGCCGAAGCTACGAGTATGGCTACGGGAGAAAACGGGACCGTTTGCGGTGTGGGGAAAAACTGCGAAACCGGCGCGACGACGCAGGTGCAACCCAGGTTCGCGTCTCGGCTTCCGATGTTCGTCGCGGTCTTTGGCTGGCAGCACGCCATTCCGCATTTCGGTGCCACTACGGCCGCGCAGCACGCTGGCTCTGGGGCCTCCGTCTTCGCAAAGGCGGCAAACGGAAAAAGACTGGCGACAAATAGGAGCGCGAAGATAAGATTTCCGATTCGGTTTCGCGGCTCCATCATCATTGCAACGCCATTATGTCCAGGATAGTTTCAGGTCATTCAACGACGGCGCCGAACTTCCGGGTCCGGCGCTGGAATGTCTCGACGGCTTCCAAGAAATGCTGCGGCTTGAAGTCGGGCCAGGTCACGTCGGTCACCACCAATTCCGTATAGGCCGACTGCCAGATCAGGAAGTTGCTCCAACGCATCTCCCCGGCGGTTCGAACCATCAGGTCCGGGTCGGGATGGCCTGGGTTATAGAGGTGAGCCTGAATCGTTTCCTCGGTGACGTCTTCCGGCGAGAGTCCGGCGGCCACGATGGACTTCACCGCATCCACGATTTCGGCGCGGCCACCGTAGTTGATCGCCAGCGTGAAAGTGATCCCGGTGTTCGTGGCCGTGGTCGCCATGCCGTCTGTGAGGGCTTTTCGAAGGCCGTCGGGGACTTCCGAAATTCGGCCGCTGACATGCACACGAACGTTGTTTTGGTGCATCACGCGGAGTTCTTCGCGGGCGGCGGTCTCAATGAGCTTCATGAGGCCCATGACTTCGTCCTTCGGACGCCGCCAGTTCTCTGCCGAGAAAGCGTAAACGGTGAGGTACCTCACGCCGAGTTCGCTGGCCGCTAGCAACACACCGCGAAGCGCGCGGTAGCCCTCGCGATGCCCCAGAAGGCGGGCGAAGCCTTTGGCTTTTGCCCACCTTCCGTTGCCATCCATGATCACGGCGACATGCTCGGGGACGCGTGAAAGGTCCACGCCGAGACTTTCGGCCAACGCCTGGGTTGAATTTTGGACCGCACTCACCGCCATAGGTCGGGTCATATCACACTGGCCCGGGCAAAGAGTTTAGCACGGAGCCGGAATCAGTCGCACCGCCAGTACCAGGTGTCGTCGTACGGGGCTTCGGTTCCGGTCTTTTCGCCGGAAGCATGCCCCGCCGAATCGACTTTGCTGGCGTCGAATTGGCCCCGGTTGAGCTGCTTCGCGTGGCTATCGACGAAGACCACGGTTCCGCCTTGCGGATTCCAGTTTTGGAAATAGCCGCAGTCGTAGCCATAGATCGTGCACTCCGGGTCGTTTGCTTTGGCGAAGAAGCCCATCATCTCTAGCCGGATCGCGCGAGTTCCGGCTGGATCCTCAAAGCTGGTCTCGGTGACGCTGCGGCTGAAGTCGTAGAACCCGTTGTTCTGGGAAGTTTCGCCCGCCGCGATCGAAAAGACGCACTTTCCGAACCGGTAAGAGCTGCCGTAAGCGGCCCAATAGGTCGGGGCGTTCCTGGCCGGACCTACTTCGCTTGCGAGATACGGCCCGCCGCTGTCGAGCGGACTCTTGAAAATCTCTTTAGCCTTGCTGTAGGGCAACAACAGGAGGTCGGTGCCGCGGCGTTGCCCATCGGCATAGATGCTCGGGTCGCTGTTGTAGGCATAGAACAGCGGCATCGTGTCGTCGTTGTCGCCCAGGTAGAGCTTCGAAGCGACGCCGATCTGCCGGACGTTGCTGAGGTCGGCCGTCTTCTTCGCGGCGAACTTTGCCTGCGCGAAAACGGGGAAGAGGATCGCCGCGAGAATCGCGATGATGGCGATAACGACGAGAAGTTCGATGAGGGTGAATCCGCGTTTCATGGTCTTTCGGTAACGGGACCGCCAACGCCATTGCGAAGGCAGCCGGGCGTACCGAACCGCGCTTCCGCAATCCCTCCGCCGGTGTTAACCGGATCAGGTTCATAGGGTCTTTGGAATGCCTCCAAACTCTCAGCCCAACGGCTCCCCCTGCGGACAAATCCCTTACTCCACTAGTAATACTCGAAATCGCCGTCGCGATTTCACCGGGCTAGCCAGACTTTTCGAGGCAGACGCGGATGACTTCGCTGGCGTACTCTTCCGTGCTCGCCGTGCCGCCCATGTCGCCGGTTAGCACCTTCCCTTCGGCGCAGACTCGAAGGACCGCGCCGCCGATGTGGTCGGCGGTGACGTTCTCGCCTAGGTGGCGCAGCATCATAAGGGCTGAGAAAAGCAATGCCGTTGGGTTCGCCAGGCCTTTGCCTGCAATGTCGGGGGCCGAGCCGTGCACGGCTTCGAAGACCGCGCAATTCTCGCCAATGTTCGCCCCGGCGGCAAGGCCAAGACCGCCGACCAGGCCAGCACAAAGGTCGCTCACGATGTCGCCGTATAGGTTCTCGGTGACAATCACGTCGAATTGCTCCGGACGCGTCACCAACTGCATGCAGCAGTTATCGACGATGATGTCGTCGGCGGTGATGTCCGGGTATTCCACGGCCGCCTTATAGAACTCTTCCAAGAACATTCCGTCGGTCAGCTTCATGATGTTCGCCTTGTGGACGGCGGTCAGCCGCTTTCGCTTCTGGGCGCGCACCATCTCGAAGGCGTATTTGAACAATCGCTGGCAACCGGGCCGGGTGATCACTTTGATCGCCTGCGCTATGTCTTTGTGCGGCTGGAACTCAATGCCGGCGTACAGATCCTCTGTGTTCTCGCGCACGATGATCAGATCGATCCGCGTGTCCTGGAAGTGGCCCTTTGCTCCCGGGATCGACCGCGTGGGACGCACGTTGGCAAAGAGATCTAGCGCCTTGCGAAGGGCGACGTTAGCGCTGGTGTGGCCCTTGCCCACCGGGGTCGCGGTTGGGCCCTTCAGTGCGATTCCGAGCTCACGAACCGCGTTCAGGGTCTCTTCCGGCATTGCCGGCAGTCCTTTGTCGATGGCGGGCTGGCCGGCTTCGAGGGGCACCCACTCGGGACAGAACCCATTGGCCTCCAAAATGCGTTGGACGGCGGCGGTGATTTCGGGACCAATGCCGTCGCCGGGGATGAGGCCAATTTTGAGAGCATTCACCCCTTGAATTCTGCGTTATTTCGGGACAAATGCTCTGAAAAAACTGAGCCTATTCGATCGATTCCTAGTATGATTCTCGTAAAGAATGTATGGGTCCGTTGGCCCATGCGCTGGACAGGAATCGCTCATGAAATTAGCTCGCATCTCACTTCTCGCCATCGGGCTCGGAGTCGTTGCTTCCGCGTGGGCGGAAGTTCCGGTCCCGACCGTCCCTTACAACACGACTCAACTGATCGTTAAGCTCAAGCCCGGCACATCGGCCGAGCTCGTGAGCGGCCCGATTGGTGCCCGCGTCTCGCGGAACCTTGGCTTCGGCGACTGGTACGCCATCACCCCTTCCAGAAACTGGTCGCTCAAGCAGCTGGCTTCTTACCTTGACCAAAATCGCCTGGTCGAGGCCGTCGAGTACGACGTTAAGTACGAGATGTTCCGGAACGTCAACGACCCAGACGCTTCTCGACAGTGGCACCTCAACACGATCAACTCGCCCGCATCGTGGAACCTCACGATTGGCACGCCGAACGTGAAGATTGCGATCATCGACAGCGGATTGGACTTCCGCCATCCGGAATTTGTCAACAAGTCGATTGACGCGCCGGACTTCTCGGACAACGACAACTCCTCGCAAACCGGTCCCTCGGATTCTGGCCACGGAACCCACTGCGCCGGAATTGCCGCCGCAAACACAAATAACGGAGTTGGCATTGCCGGCGTGGGTTACAACAGCGCGATCATCGGCATCAAGGTGTTCCCGAACTCGTTCGCGGCAAACATTTCTTCGGCCATCCGATACGCCGCCGATCAAGGGGCGAAGGTCATTTCGATGAGCCTCGGTGGCTATGGCCGCAGCCAGGCCATGCAGGACGCCTGCACCTACGCCTGGAACAGAGGCGTCGTCGTAATGGCAGCTGCCGGCAACGATAACCTCGATGCAGCCCAGAATCCGGCGTACCCGGCGAACTACGACAATGTGCTTTCGGTCGCTTCGACGACGATCACCGACGCCAAGTCCGGCTTCTCCAACTACAGCGGAACCCTGATTGACGTCGCCGCTCCGGGCAGCGAAATCCTTAGCACGTGGCCCTCGGACCAGGGCTCGTATGCGACCCTCAGCGGAACGTCAATGGCGTGCCCGGTCGTTGCCGGTGTGGCCGGTCTCGCCTGGGGTTATGCTCCCGCCGGAACCAGGGCTCAGGACATCGTCGACGCCATCACGCTCACTTCGAGAAGGGTCGGTAACTTCGTGAAGTTTGGTCGGGTGGATGCTTTCCGCGCCGTCGACTACCTAACGCTCTCGGTCCCCTACCCGGCAACCCTCACGCAGACCGGTGTGACCTTCGGCACGCAGACCTCCAGCAATCCGCTCACGATTCGATCTGCCGCCGTAAATGGTATCGGTCAAGTTGCAGGCGCCTGGATGGACTACCGGATGCCAAGCCAGCCGTATGCGCAACTGCGGTCGAGCACGATCAGCTTCGACTTCAACCCGATCACCGGAGGAACCGCACAGGTCTACCTTTGGGTTCCGGCAACGAGCAAGTTTGAGCTCGTTCAGGCGATTCCCGCGGCAAACGGAAAGGCAACGCTCTCGCTTGGCCAGCTTCCCAGCAAGTACATCTCGGCCGGTTCGATCAAGGTCATGACCCGCGTCATCCTTCCGGTCCTGTCGGGACGAAATCCCAGCCAGTTCAACTTCCGGGTGACGAGGGCTTCGGCCATCTTCTCCTACAAGAAGAACCCGTAAGAATCAAGCGAAACGCTGACCTAGCCGCGCGCGTCCGAAGGGATGTGCGCGGTTTCTTTTTGATCTTCTTTGCGGCAACGTTCGCCGCAACCGTCTGTGCCCAGTCTGAGCTCGGGAAGGGCCAGAAGAAAAACAACGGCGCCACCAATTCCGGTGGCAACTCTGGCGGTAAGCAGAACACCGGAGAGCGTAGCAACGGCTCGGGCAACCGAAACGGCGGCGGCTTTGGCGAGCGCAACTCGGGAGGAAACAACTCCGGCGGAAGCCAGAACTCCGGCGGAGGATTCGGCAACCGAAACTCCGGTGGCGGCCAAAACAATGGCGGCGGCTTTGGCGAGCGCAACTCGGGCGGAAATAATTCCGGCGGAAGCCAGAACTCCGGTGGCGGTTTCGGCAACCGAAATTCGGGCGGAACGCAAAACGGCGGCGGCTTTGGTAGCCGCAACGACGGCAACCGAAACACGGGCATCCGCGACTTTGGCGGTGAGCGATCCGGTGTAGAGGTTCCGCAGCGCCCAAGCCGAATTGGCCGGGGAGAATCGCGTTATCAAGGCAGCAACAACGACCGCAACTTTGGCGAGCGAGCCGCCGAACCCAACTTCCGCGGAATCCCGCGCGACTTTGGCAGCCGAGACGACCGCCAAGTTCTTCGCCAGGACGGACTCCGGCGGCCCATCATTAGCGGAGTCCGAAGCGGCTACTACCACTACGATTCGAACTGGAGCGACAACCGGTTCTGCTACCCGCGCTACGTTTTCAATCCATACACGACGGTGACCATCTACCCCTCGCCTTGGTACGGCTACTACAGCCTGCCGGCCTACATCTCCGCCGACCGCTGCTCCGACATCCGGCCGACCTTCTTCAGCTTCAGCTGGTCGAACATCAGCAACAACTACTCGAACGACCGCGCGCTCGACAGTGCGTTGCGAGACATTCGAAGCCTGTTCCGCCGCGCCGATGAGGACATCGTCGACGACCTGGTTCCTCGAAACGGAACCGTCGCAATCTACTTCGACGGTGACTTCCGCTACAGCCTGGAAACCGACGACTTTGCCGACCTGCTGCTCGACGGCGCGGACAACGTTCGCACCACCGACTACCGGATCAATCGAATTGCCTACGAGGATCGATTCGTGAAGGTGTACGCCTCGCAGAGCTACCGAGATCCCTGGGGCGTCACGCGGTTCACCTACCACACGTTCGTGCTGGAAAAAGAGCGACGTCGCTACGTCATCCGCGCATTCGGCACCGGATCACCGTTCTGATCCGGTAACGTAGCCACATGATCGCAATGGTGGTTGCTTGCCTCGCCTTCCCTTCGGATTTCTCGTCGCTTAAGGTCACGGAAGTGGCGAAGGGATTCATGTTTACCGAGGGCCCGGTTTGGACTCGCCAGTCCACCGTCATCTTCAGCGACATTCCGGGCAATAAGCTCTACGAATATGACCCGGCGACGAAAGCCACGAAGGTCTTCCGCGAGAACAGCGCGAACGCGAACGGAAACACGCTTTCGCCCGAAGGCGTGCTCTTCACCTGTGAGCATGGCAGTCGGACAGTCACCAAGACGGTCGGCGGCAAGGTAAGCCCCGTCGCCGAGACGTTCGAAGGCAAGCGACTGAACAGCCCTAACGATGTGGCCATTACCAAGAACGGCACCGCCTACTTCACCGATCCGCCCTACGGAATTGACCCAAGCAAAGCCGACCTTCCGCACAACGGAGTCTACAAGCTGTCTCCCGGCGGTCAACCAGAGCTCCAGTTCAAAGGCTTCAACCGTCCGAACGGAATCGTTTTTTCGCCTAACGAGAAGCGCTGCTACGTAAGCGATACGTCCACCAACTCGGTCAACGTCTTCGACGTCGTGAAAGGCGATCTGGTGAACCCGAAACCGTTTGTCACCGTTCAGCCGACCGGCCGAGGTAGCGCCGACGGAATCCGGGTCGACAAGAAGGGCAACCTCTACGTCACCTCGGGCGGCGGTGTCCACGTTTATGACCCGAAGGGCGCTGTCCTGGGCATCATTTCCACCCCGCAAACGCCGACCAACTGCGCCTTTGGCGGCAGAGATGGCAAAACACTTTACATCACCGCCGGAACGGCCCTCTACTCGGTTGAAGTTCCCATCGCAGGGGTTCGGCCGGGCATCAAGTAGGTAACCTCTCCTCGACGATGAAGCTCCACGAATACCAGTCGAAAGAACTGTTGGCCAAGTATGGCGTTCCCGTGCCGGGGGGCGAGGTCGCGCTGAACGGCGAAGAAGCGAAGGCGATTGCCGAGAAGTTCGGCGGCAAGGTCGTGGTGAAGGCCCAGGTTTTGATGGGCGGACGAGGCAAAGCCGGCGGCGTGAAGCTGTTCGATGACGCCGAAGCCGCCGGTACGTTTGCCGGTGAGCTCATCGGGAAGCGCCTCATCAGCATTCAGAACCCAGACGGCATGATCGTCGAAAAGGTGCTGGTCGCCGAGCTGATCGACATTGCGCAAGAGTTTTATGTATCGGTGCTGCTGGACCGAAACATCCAAAAGACCATCGTCATGATCTCCGCCGAGGGCGGCGTCGAGATCGAGGAAGTCGCCGAGAACCACCCGGACGCCATCGTCAAACTGGCCGTGGACCCCAAGTGGGGCCTCAGCGACTATGAGATTCGCGAAGCCGTGATTCGGGCGAACATCCCCAAGCCGGCCCGCAACCAGATGGTTTCGATGATCAAGAAGCTGGTGCAGGCTTACGAAGCCGCCGACGCCGAGATGATCGAGATCAACCCGTGCGCGCTGACCCCGGACGGCAAACTACTGGCCGCCGACGCCAAGGTTTCCATCGACGACAACTCGCTTTTCCGCCGACCCGAGTACCAATCGGCCAGCGGCGACAGCGCCGAAGACCCGATTGAGAGCGAAGCCAACCGACGCGGAATCGCCTACGTTCGGCTTGGCGGCGAAATCGGAATTATGGGCAACGGGGCCGGCCTCGTGATGCAGAGCATCGACGAGATTGCTGCCGCCGGTGGCAAAGCCGCGAACTTCCTCGACGTGGGCGGCGGAGCCCAGGCCGACCGCGTTCAGAGCTGCATGGAAGTCATCCTGATGGACCCCAACATCAAGGGCATCTTCATCAACATCTTTGGCGGCATCACCCGCGTCGACCAGGTTGCGCTCGGCGTGCTGGAAGCCTTCAGCAAGATGAACGTGACGATTCCGGTTGTTGCGCGAATCGAAGGCACCGCCGTCGAAGAGGGCCGAAAGATCCTTGCTGGTTCGCAAATCATTCCGGCCGAGACGGTTCAGGAAGCCGCCGCCAAGATCGTTGAGCTGGCCAACGCAGCCTGAAAAGCGATTCCGGTAACGTCTTCGGAGATGGTTTGCGCTGAGCTTTCCGGGGCGTGCCGGCTTTGAATCCGGCCGAGTATGACCGGATGTATGCCCTGGAAGACGGCTACTGGTGGTTTGTTGGCCGCCGCCAGTTGGCCCTTGGGCTGTTGGGGCGGTTCGCCGCGCCGCAGACGGAGTTGCTCGACCTCGGCTGCGGTACCGGCGTCGTCATGCAGCATGCGGCTTCGAACTTCCGGGTTTCCGGCCTTGATATGAGCGAGCAAGCTTTGCGCTATTCGGCTTCGCGGGGCATCAAGAATCTGGTCCAGGCGGATGGCACCAAGCTTCCTTTTGGCGAGGGGCAGTTTGGGGCGGTGATCGCGCTGGATATCTTTGAGCATATCGACCAGGACGAGGTTGCGTTCGCCGAGACGTTTCGCTGCCTGAAGCCGGGGGGCGTTTTGGTGCTGAGTGTTCCGGCGTACCCCATGCTTTGGGGGCCGCACGACGTCGCCCTGCACCACTTCCGGCGATACCGGCGGGCGGAGCTGGCGGGCAAGCTCCGGGCGGCGGGATTCGAGGTTCCGGTGCTTTCGTTTGCGGTGTTTTGGCTGTTCCCGCTGGTTTTGCTCAGCCGCCTGCTGGATAAGCTGCGGTCGGGCAAGGCCGAGGCGCGGCTGCCGTCGGTTCCAGGCTGGCTCAACGCCGCGCTGGGTCGGTTGCAGGGTCTCGAGGGCCGGCTGATTTTCGGCGCAGGCGTGCGGTACCCGTGGGGCAGCAGCCTGGTGGCCGTCGCCCGCAAGCCCAGGTAAAATGGCTCTAGCCCGGGGATATAGCTCAGTTGGTAGAGCGCTGCAATCGCACTGCAGAGGTCAGGGGTTCGAATCCCCTTATCTCCACCAATTCCTGCCTAAGCAAATTCGGAATCCGTTAGTTGCTCAGGCAAGATCACACAACTTGAGCGCGATGGCCCCGCATTTCCGCAGCTCGCGGAGTAGCCGCAGCCGGTAGGGCATGCGATAAAGCACACAGAAGCAAGCCAGCAAGCGATCAACAAAGCCGGACGAAAGCGCACGGGAGGTCATGGCATCTTCGATCAGGCAAATGAAGGCCGGGCGACTAAACCAGATTCCCGGGTGACAGCCAGCTCGGGGTGAACGCCGATCCGAAGAGCTTAAGTACCTAAGGCTTCGTTAGACTGCTAGAATGAAGTTGTGCCTCAGTTCGACCGTGACCTCGTGTGTAGCAGACTCGGCGAGTTTCGCCGCAACCTGCTGGACACGAGCCTACGTAACCGCCTGATCAACTTCAGAGCACGGACTAAGGCTGGAAAGCCGCTGGACAAGGTCGTCGAAATCCATGGTGAGGATCCGGTCGAAATCGTAAGGATCCTGGTGACCTTAGGGAAGGCAATGAGCTTCTTAGGTCGACCTGATCCAAAAGGAACGAGACAAGGTGAAGCGGGATTTGACGAGTTCTCCGTTGCGGAAAACTACTCGGAGTCTGTAGACAAAGCAGATCTTAAGCTAAACACGCGTGACACAGTCAGTGCCCTCCAACGGAAGCTAACAAAGATCCATCGGGATGCGCGCGTAGCACTTGAGGAGCAGGGAGTGAACATCCTGTTTCTGGCTCTGGGGTCTCTCGTTTGGCATGAGGAACAAAAGCCAGAAGAAGAACGAAGGGCCCCCTTGGTTCTGCTACCAGTCACCTTGGAGCGCACAGCAGGCGGAGCGTTCCGCCTTAAGTGGGATGGCGGTGATCCAGTCGGCAACCTGTCTATCGCTGCGAAAGTGAAGGCGGAGTATGGCCTTACGCTACCGCCGTTGCCCGATGAGCTAGAGATTGCAGCCTACATGGCCTTGATCCAAGGCTCAATCATCTCACGCCCCACTTGGCGAGTCGAACGTGATTCGGTGAGCCTCGCGTTCTTCAGCTACGCTAAGTTCCTGATCCACGTCGACCTCGATGTTCGTACTTGGCCGCCTGACGATCACCCTTGCGATCATTTGACGTTCGGTGCCCTCCTCGATAGCGGATTTGATGAACCAGATGACGCGATCTCTGACCAGGCACACCTTGATCCTATCCGTCCATCCCGAGAGGTCTGCGAAGTCTACGACGCGGACGGGAGCCAAACGCTGGCAATTCTGGAAGCGGCTTCAGGACGCTCCATGGTCATCGAGGGTCCTCCAGGAACGGGTAAGTCACAAACCATCACAAACCTCATTGCCGAGTATGTGGGAGCAGGAAAGAAGGTCCTCTTTGTAGCGGAAAAGGCTGCGGCGCTCGACGTCGTCTTCCGTCGGCTTCGAGAGGCACACCTAGGTGATGCCTGCCTTGAGCTTCACAGCAACAAAACCAACAAAAAGGCGTTTTATGGTGAACTCAAGCGAACTGTATCCCTCGCAGCCCCCAGAACTGCTAACGCGGAAACGGATCTCAAGCGGCTCGATCAGTCGAAACAACAACTAAACGCCTACGCAGAGGCCGTGAACACGCCGGTGCGAGAGAGAAGCATCACGCCTCGCTATGCCATGGGGCGGCTTATTGCATTAGGCAAGGAAGAGACACCTGAAGGTCGACATGACTTTTCAAGAATGCACGGCTGGGACGAGCAGGCATTCCAGGAGAGAAAAGTCGCTGTTGAGAAGTTGCAGAACCAGGTCTCAAGAATTGGCCAGCCCCGCTCGCACCCATATTTTGGTTGCACGCTCACGCATCTAATCCCCCAAGACAAGGAGGACATAGCGCGGATGCTTGCGTTGGCGGACGAGGCAGTGGCCAAACTTGCTCGGTCCGGCTCTGCGTTGGCAGAAAGACTGAGGGTTGAACTGCCAGTACTCCCCTCCGACGTGGAGAAGCTGAAGGAGTGGGCGCATTTCGTCGCAAATGCCCCCGACGTAACGGGGGTCCCAGTGGATCATCCTGACTGGTCCACATCGGACGAAGAGATCCGCACCCTCATTTCCACCGGTCGGCGGCTTACCGAGATTGAATCTGAACTTGGTCCTGACTCTTCCGGTCGCCTAGCTCGAGACATCTCGGGACTCCAGCGTCTTCTATGTTTCGAAGGCTTGTTGGTCTCGCCTTCACACGGTCGACGCCCGAGCCCGAGTTTGCTCGAACGGCTTCAGATTGCTTTCGAACAAATGCAGTTTACGATGGACAGGGCCAGCGTCCTCTCGACTACTCTCGGCATGTCGCGGCCCGGAAGTCTCTCTGAAGTTGAGCCGATAGTTTTGGCCGCCAAAAGATTATCGACGGCACCAGAGACGAGGGGTATCCACGTTGCCGAGCCAGGGTGGCTAGAAAGCGAACAAACTATACATGAGGCACTATCTGCAGCAAGAACCGCTCAGACCCTCAGGCAGCGTTACGGGCACAGCCTCTCTTCCACCGCCTGGGAAGCCGATTTCACTTCGGATCTCAGCGTAATTCGGCATCATAGCTCCAGCATGCTCCGGTTCCTAAACGGTTCGTACCGTGGCGCGATGGCTCGAACGGGTGCCCTCTACCAGACTCCTCCGAAAGATCCTCAAGTAAGGATCGCTTCGTTACAGTCCGTCCTGGACGTGCGATCAGCTGAACAGATTCTAGGGAGACAACAGGGCCGATGCAGCATCCTTTTCGGCGAAGCATGGAAAGGAGCCGCGTCGAAGATAGATCAACTGGAGGCCGCTGCTTCCTGGACTATCGAGATGCACCGCGCAGTTGATCAGGGAAAAGTCCCTCTTTCCGGTCTCCGGGCGATCGAACAAGGCGTTTCGTCCGTTTCTCTCGGGACAGCAGCCGAAGAGCTTCAAAGTGCCTCATCGGTGGCAGTCAATGTTATTCAGGACTTCCTTCGCCATGCAATCACCGAAAACTTCCTTCCTATCGATGTTAATCACTCAACAGAGTCCGCTGCGGCGTGGCTGATCGGCACATTCACGTCCCCTGTCCTGGAGATTTTCGAGTTGACGGGCTCCACGGATGTCATTCGCGCTCGGCGCACTCTGGACCTTATCGCAGAGGCTCAAGCCGCAAGGGATCTACTACAAGCCGCCCGGCCGGAAGCGCTAGGAACCCGTTGGTCGAGTTCTTCAACCAATTGGAACTCAATTGAGCTGATCCTCAATTGGGTAACGCGTTTTCGCAAGGATGTCTCGGAGGGGCGTCTTCCCCTAGGGTTGGTTGAGTTCTTCGCCGAGGAACGACCACGTGATGGCCTTACCTCCGCCGTGGAGGAAGCGCAGTCGGATCGGCGCGCAGCTCAGGCGGCGGTAAGAGACGTGTTAATGGAGGCTCAACTCCACGACGACCCGGCAGAATTTACAGAAGACGCGATCGCCATACAACAGGCGAAGATCCGGAACTGGCGACATCGGCTCGACGACCTACAGTCCCTAATCGTGTACAACTCAATCTGTGCTGACGCCTGTCGTCTTGGGTTGGACGAGTCGGTCGAGCTTTCTCAAGAATGGCACGCCGCGTCCGCAAGGCTTGCCGAAGCCTTTGAACGCACTTGGTATACCGGCGTCATCCGCGAGGCTATGAAGGAGCGGGAACCGCTCCGTCATTTCGATCGGGTCGAGCACGAAAAGATTGCTCTAGAGTTTCGCGCACTCGACACAACGGCTCTTCACTACAATCGCGCTAAAGTATCGCTTGCTCATTGGCGCGCTGTGCCAAGACAATTTGCTGGCGGAGCGATAGGCTGGCTGCAGACCCAATTCGAGCTCAAGCAAAGCCACAGGGCAATACGTACGGCAATGGAGAAAGCGGGGGATGCCATTCAGGCTATCAAGCCGGTCTTCTTAATGTCGCCGATTTCCGTTGCGATGTACTTACCGACTCACGGCCCTCGTTTTGATGTTGTCATCTTTGATGAAGCGTCGCAAGTCAAGCCTGAGGACGCTTTCGGAGGGATCTTGCGGGCAAAGCAAACGATCGTGGTCGGCGACTCTAAGCAAATGCCCCCTACGAGCTTTTTCGACAAGCTGACTGGAGATGAGGGCGACGAGGATGAGGAGACCACAGACGAGGACATCAATTCGCTGAAGGAACTTGAAAGCGTGCTCGCCATGATGAGTTCGAAAATCCCTCGTGAGAGCGCTCGTCGCCGCTGGCTGCGGTGGCACTATAGAAGCCGTCATGACGCCCTGATTCAGACTAGCAACCGACTGTTCTACGATGACCGGCTTGTCGTTTTTCCGAGCCCATACCGATCAGGGGCTGGGGCCGGTCTTGTTCTGAGGCACGATCCATCAACAGTCTATGGAAGGGGCGGATCTCGCAAGAATCCGAAGGAAGCTGAATCAGTTGCTCGAGCTGCGCTAAAGCATATTCTTGAATCGCCGAATCTCTCTCTAGGGATCGTTGCGTTCAGTAAGGCTCAACAGGAAGCTATCGAGGATGCACTCGATGTCTTGCGAAGAGATGAACCTGCGTTTGCGCTCTTCGATAATCATCATCGGTTCGAACCACTGGTTGTCAAGAACTTGGAGAGTGTCCAAGGAGATGAGAGGGACGTGATCTTCATTTCTATCGGGTACGGCCGCGATGAAACCGGGTTCATTTCTGCTAGTTTTGGCCCGCTGAATCGAGACGGTGGCGAACGACGTTTGAACGTTCTTATCACCCGTGCTCGCCTTAGATGTGAGGTTTACACTAATATTCTTGCAGGCGATATTCGTTTAGGTGAAATTCAGGCGATGGGGGTGATATCGCTGCGTACATTTCTCGCATTTGCTGAAACAGGCAGCCTAGATGTTCCTGCTGCAACGGGCATGGAACCGCAATCACCCTTTGAGGAGTCAGTCTTGAAGAAATTACGCAGTATGGGCTACGCTGTAGATCCTCAGGTTGGCAGTTGCGGTTTCTACATTGATATGGCTGTCCGGCACCCTGACTATCCTGAGCAATACGTGCTCGGAATCGAATGCGACGGAAGCATGTACCACAGTGCTCGGTCTGCGCGAGACCGCGACAAACTGCGACAAAGCGTGCTCGAAGATCGTGGATGGCGTATCCATCGGATTTGGAGTACTGACTGGTTCAACCACGAGGAGCGAGAGGTAGCCCGCCTTCTGGATGTCGTTCAAGCTGCCATCCGGAGTTCACCAACTCTGCTATCACAGTCGGAAGAAATCGATCATTCGCCTAGTTACAGCGAATTGGAACGTGAAGAAAAAATCACAGTCGCGGAAGATAGTGTTCCTTACGTCTTCTGCGACCTTCAGGTTGGTCCTGTTTCAGAGTCATATCAAGACCCAATCCAGATTCTAGGATCCTTAGCCGCACAGGTGGTTGAAGTCGAAGCCCCAGTTCATATTGATGAGGTTACGCGAAGGATTCGGGAAGCGGTCGGATGGGGCCGCGCTGGAAGCCGTATACAAGCTGCGGTGATTCAGGGGATAGGCTGGGCGGAATCACAAGGCTTGGTGAAGTGCCGCGGGTCGTTTCTGCACCACCCCATCGAAGAACAGAATCTAGTTCGGTGGAGAGGTCAGGTTCCAAGTGCCTATAAGAAGTTAGAGTACGTCGCTGACATAGAAATCGACGCCGCGTTGATGGCCGTCATTGCAAAGTCTTTTGGCATTGTGACGACAGAAGCGGTAGTTTTGGCTTCAAAGATGCTCGGCTTTGACAGAACGACTGCTGCAATGTCCGACCGTCTCACCCGGTGCTTAAAACGCTTAGTGGAGGACGGGACTCTCATACAGAGTGGCGATTTCCTAAATCTCGCTGCGAAGTAGCATGATTAATGCGGTGAAGCTTATTTTAAATACTATACATTATGTTATTAAGTTATTATTTTTTCTATAATTAATAATTAATCATAATGTTGTAAAGCCGGGACCAGAAACCTCCGGCGTTTCGTCGCAATCACCTTTTCCAGGTACGCGGAAGGCATGCGTCACTAAGACGCTAAATTCGTCTTGCGAGCGGAAGCGGGCCCGAACCAGATTGCCTCGCTGACGTCGCGGGACGCGGATTCCCTAAGCTCCATCAGAAGACATACCGAGCTAAACACATCCTCGGTCACTTTCTGAAGGTGGACGCCGTTGCCTTCCAGCCGTTGCCCCCGCACCGGAACTTGAGGGGGCGTTCTGGGCCCACCGGTTTGCCGGTCATTCGGTTCGCGTAGCGGGTCTGGTCGGCGATATCGATAAGCCGGTTGTTCTCAACGAAGGACTGACTGCTGGCGTCGTTGCGGAACAGGAGCATCTTTACATCTTGCTTTGGTTGCAGCGTCTTATTTTTAATTGCAATCTAAGTACCGGCGCTGTCTCGCTCGGCTACGAGAAGGTCACGTAGTAGTAGCCATCCCAGAGTCGCGTGACCGTGTAGACCGTATCTTGCCGGCCGCCATACCAGAGCGAGCTTGGAACATCCTTTTCAAGGAGTCCCGTCGGATCGTAAACAACACCCTCGCCGTTATCAATCCCATAGGTGATCCAGCGCCAAAAGACGACGCGCCGGTCATTGATTCGCCCTTCAAATTGGTCGCCGAACTTCGTCTGCGTCCGGATCGCGCGTTCGTAGTCGGGCCGTTCGAACCCGACTCGGTAACGAAAAGGTCGGGGCGATACAGACGAGTAGGCGAGCACGGTCGCCATCATCATAAGCGCGTAGAACCTACGATTTAAGTAGAAGCTGAGTCCAATCCCAGCGGCGAGCACCAGGCAGACAAAGAGAATAACCCCGGCGTTTCCAAACATCCCGGTTTCACCTAGCCACTGCCCCGGGTAACGGTAGCGGTACATCCAGAAGTCCAGGCGGCGTAAGAATGCGGCGAGCGCGAAGCAGTAGGCAACCAGAACGACCACCTTCCAGTCCCACTTCCTTCGCATATCTATGTCTACATCTTAGGGACCCAAGCCAGGGGAAGCCGCCTTTGAGGCGAATAATGCGCCTATTCGCCTCAGGAATTGAGGCGAATAGCGTGTATAATCGTCTCACGAGCTAGATGTGTATATTCACCAACTCCCCGATTGGCCCGCGTACACCTACGATACCAGGGCGCTGCTACCTAGCCTGGAGACCGCCCACACCCGTAAAGGCCGTCTCTTCGGCGTGCTCGATGCGATTGGGTTTGACGGCATTCAGGACCAGGACATCGAGGCGATCACCCAGGAGCTCATCAAATCCAGCGCCATTGAAGGAGAGCGCCTGGACCTGGAGACCGTCCGAAACTCGGTCGCTCTGCGCCTGGGCGTCGACCGGGGAGGACTGAAAGGGACCGACCACTACGTCGATGGTCTGGTCGAAATGGCGGTGGATGCCGCGCGGCGATACGACCAGCCGCTCACCGCCGAAAGAATCTTTAACTGGCATGCCGCCCTTTTTCCGACCGGCCGAAACGCCTTCAGGCGCGTGAAAGTTGGGGACTGGCGCGACGACGCACAAGGCCCGATGGTGGTTGCTTCGCAAAAACGCGGCCGCGAAGTCATCCATTTCGAGGCGCCGTCAGCCGACCGGCTAGACGAAGAGATGGCCAAGTTCTTGCAATGGGTCGAGGGGAAGAACGAGGCAAGCCTGATGCTCAAGGCCGGAATCGCGCACCTTTGGTTCGAAACCCTCCACCCCATGGATGACGGTAATGGCCGCATCGGCCGCAATATCATGGATTTGTTGCTCGCTCGGGCGGACGAAAAACCGCACCGGCCGTACAGCTTGGCAAGCCAAATCCACCTGGAGCGGGACGCGTACTACGAGATGCTTGAATCGACGCAGAAGGGCCACCTGGACTACACCAAATGGCTTTTGTGGTTCCTGCATGCCCTGACGGAGGCGATTGAGGACGCCATCAAGACGATCGGGCAAGCCATGGAGCGCACCCGATTCTGGCAACAGTTTCACGAAACAGAGATGAATGAACGGCAACGAAAAGCGATCTCCCGAATGCTAATGGGGTGGGAGGGCAGGATGACCAACAAGAAGTACGCGCAGCTGACCACGTGCTCCGATGCAACGGCCACGCGGGACCTCGGTGACCTCGTGATGAAAGGCGTCCTGCGCACCGACGGTGCGGGCGGACGCAGCACCGGCTACGAGCTCGCGCCGATCGCGCCCTGACCTGGGTAGCGTATGGGAACATGACGCGATCCGAGCATTTTCAGGAGTTCGGCTACTTGGTCATCGAGGACTTCCTCTGCGATGCCGAGTGCCAAGAACTGAACGCCGCGCTTGACGCAAAGTACGAAGAATGGCGGGCGGAAGCGCGCCAAGTTCATGACCTCGGCGATGCCTTTGCCTGTGACGTGCTGGCTTGGGACCCGGTCCGGGAAGGACATCCATTGTTTTGCGAGATGGCGGAGCACGATGGCCTGGCCGACGTCACGCGCGAGGTTTTGGGCGAAGGCTTCGGCACGCAATCTTCGCTCATCATGTTCAGCATTCCAGGCGGCCGGGGCCAGGCTTGGCACCAAGATTGTCCGCCGGAAGAGACCGGGCTGTTCAACCTGAACCGGTTGCTATACCCGCGCGACGCCACGCTCGAACGCGGCGCTATCGTGATCGTCCCCGGTTCGCACCGGTTCGGCCCGGTTCCCCCGGGCGAACATCAGGCCCCAATCGAAGGCGAACTGATACTCACGCCGAAGGCCGGAACGCTCATCCTCTTGCACGGGCACGTCTACCATCGCGTAACGCCGAACCTGACCGACGAACCGAGAAACTCGGTGAACTTCCGCGCGCTCCCGCCAGGGGTTCCCGAATGGGTCACGTGCGTCGCGGTGTATCGCGATGGCCGGGCGCGGTTCTGCAAAACTCCGGAATTCGCACCCGCGATCTACCACGAGACGCCGTAGCGGGTATCTCCCTAGCGTGGGCTGGCGGGATTTGCCGGCAAAATCGTTACTCGCCTGGGTTCAGTTCCGGTCTTGCGTTCGTCCCCCATTTTCTGCCCGGCTTCTGAGGCCATTTTCGGAGCCGGTGGTGGGTCGCCTTCGCAGCCCAAGAGAAGAGTGGCTAGACTGATGATCAAAATCGAAAGATGTTGCTTTTTCATAGGTCAGATGCCTCCCCAAAAGAAATGAGGAGGCGAGTTTGAGCACTAGGCCCGGGACAGATGGTCAGGGCTGGTAGTCGGGGCGGAATAGAGGCACGTGACATTGTGTGTCGTAAACGGCCGCATTGTTGCAACCCTCTTTTCGGTTAGGGTGACCCTGAGCGTCGTAGCAATTGACATCGAACGGATCGAGCCGCTGGTCGCCAGTGCCGGTCGGGTGGCTCTTTGCGTGGGTGTCCGCATAGACCCAATTGTCCTGCTTGCCGTAGGCCCAGGTGGTGCCATAGGTGACGACACCAATGCCAGACTGCTGTCCGTTGCCAGGTCCGGATCCCTGCGCGTCATGGTTCACACAGGTGGTTGCCAACTGTGGGCCAGCCGCCGTAACCTGTGGTCCGCTTGGGTCGAAGACGCATGCTCGATCGCCGTACGGGCAGATCAAGAACGGATTCGTGTAGGTGAAGCCGTCATAGTTCTGTGATCCGAATCCGTGCCACCAGAGCATCACCGAAGACGGATTCGTGACGCCGGTCGCATTGTAGGAAGACAGCAAACCGTTCATGCTGTAGCCAACGCGCGCTCGGGCCGTGTTTCGCTGGTCCGTGTAGGGGCCGTACTGCTCAAAGTGCTTCGTAAGGTATTCCGCGCCGGGGATCGTTTGGAGGTCGAAGCTCTTGGAGTACGGGTGAATAAGGTTATTCGGGAGACCTAGCGCGCCCGCGTAGAGGGCGGCGCCCGCATAGTAAGCACCCGTG
This sequence comes from Fimbriimonas ginsengisoli Gsoil 348, assembly GCA_945881865.1. Taxonomy (GTDB): domain Bacteria; phylum Armatimonadota; class Fimbriimonadia; order Fimbriimonadales; family Fimbriimonadaceae; genus Fimbriimonas; species Fimbriimonas ginsengisoli_A. The sequence goes on from CAMCVK010000003.1 coordinate 130,052, forward strand.
GCACCAGGATTCGAGATTACGGCTTCGTAAGCCGCCTTTAGGTCGCCCCACCATCCGCTTGGGACCGGGACAAATCCGTTGTAATACCAAATGTTGTAGCCGGGTGCGACGCCCGATTGGGTCGGGAAAACGTCATCGCTATCGGCGAGGTAGATCGCCGTTGCGGTGCCAATTTGCTTCATGTTCGAAAGGTCAACCGTCTTCTTAGCGGCAACTTTCGCCTGGGCAAAAACGGGAAAGAGAATCGCGGCGAGGATCGCGATGATTGCGATCACGACAAGTAACTCAATGAGCGTGAATGCGAGTTTTTTCATTGGAGGACGTCCAACTATGTTTTGGCGACAGGTTGTTAATGAGAGGTTAAGCCGTCCCTTTTTTAAACGAATTCTATGAGAATTCAAAAATTGTCTTAACGCTTATTTAACAACCTAGCTTTTCGATTTCGGTTTTGACCGCGATCCAGAGGTGCCGGTCGAACTCGTTTCGCGGCTGAAACGTCCCAATGGTAGTACCCATGCTTGTCCTTACTGCCATCGCCGCTTTGTCGTCCATAGGCATGCCGGCCGACTCCCCGTCGCCGGCGATGGTGATTCCCCGCAGCCGCTCGATGCCGGTACCGGTCTTCGAGATCGCGCTAGACGGAGCGGTGCGACTGCAAAAGGACAGACTCGAGGCGCGCTATTGCCCCGGAACCGCCGCGGCGTATGTTCCGGGCGGGTCTGGCTTCCGGTTCGACGGGCGAAGGTCGGCCATCCTTCTCGGAGATCCGAAGCCGCTTCGGCTCTCCAAGTCTCTCAGCATCGCCACGTGGGTTCGCCTTGATACGCACGTAGCGGACGGGCCCGGGGCGCAGATCTGTTTTCGCGGCGACGACCGCGACGGCCTAGACCCTTACCACCTCTCCGTGCTGCCCGATCGCCGCGTCTATTTCGTGGTGGAAGACCGTACCGGCGGCATCGAGTGGGTCGCCGCGCCGATTCCCCTCGGCCGATGGATCCACATTTTGGGTTCGCTAGACGACAAAACGGGGGAGATGCTCCTGTGGCTCAACGGGAAGAAGGTCGATTCGCGCCGGGCCACGGTTCGGCCGTACAAAGACTTAGACAAGGCAAGCTCGCCGGGTGTCGGCATCGGAAATGTTCAGAACGACCGCGGCCGACACAACCAGCCGTTGCGCGGAGACATCGCCCGGCTGGAGGTGTACGACCGCGCCGTCACCCCGACCGAACTTCGGCTGAACTTCGTCCCTTGGACCAGCGAAGGCTAGGGCTCGATGCCGTTTCAACCCGTTGAGGCGAATAGACATGCTATTCCCATCATATCTTGAGGCGATTACGCGCTATAATCGCCTCATAGGATGCAGACATACATCCACGAACGATCCGGGTGGCCGACCTTCCCGTACGACGCAGTGGCGCTGCTGGCCGGACTGGAGCGGGTCGGCACGAAGCGAGGGCGACTTTTCGGCGTCCTCGAGGCCCTCGGATTTGAGGGAATGCAGGAGCGCGACCTCGCGGCCCTTACCGAGGAACTCATCAAGTCGAATGCCATCGAAGGTGATCGGCTTGACCCCGAGGCCGTGCGAAGCTCCGTTGCCCGCCGCCTAGGCATCGACCGAGGGGGCGTGCCGGAGAAGAGTTCCTACGTGGATGGTCTCGTGGAAATGGCAATGGATGTCGCGCAACGCTACCAAGAACCTCTCACCGCAGAGCGCATCTTCAATTGGCACGCCGCGCTGTTTCCAACGGGCCGCAACGTGTTCGGGCCAATCAAAGTCGGTACCTGGCGAGATGACGCCGCCGGTCCAATGGTGGTTGCTTCCAAGGTTCCCGGGCAGGAAGTCGTGCACTTCCAGGCTCCGGCGGCGGAAAGGCTGCCCGCCGAAACCGCCCGCTTTTTGGCTTGGATCGAAGCCGAAAACGAGCCGAGTCTCATCGTGAAAGCCGGGATCGCGCACCTCTGGTTCGAAACCTTGCACCCGCTCGACGATGGAAACGGGCGCGTCGGTCGCAATATCATTGATCTCTTGCTGGCGCGGGCCGACCAAATTCCGCACCGGCCGTATAGTCTTTCGCCTCAAATATATCGCAAACGTAACGAATACTACGACCTTTTGGAAGCCAGCCAGAAAGGCTCCGGCGACTGCACCGAGTGGCTGGTTTGGTTCCTTGATCGCCTCGCCGACGCGGTCGATGAGGCAATCGAGCAAGCTACCCAGGCGATTTCCCGGACGCGGTTCTGGAACGCACACCAAGGCGTTCCCCTGAATGACCGACAGAGAAAGGTCATTTCGCGCCTGCTCATGGGCTGGGAAGGAAAAATGACGAACAATAAGTACGCCAAACTCACCGACTGCTCCGACGCGAGTGCGGCCCGAGACCTGGCCGAGCTTGTCTCCCGTGGCATTCTCAGCAGGTCCGGTGGCGGCCGCAGCACCGCCTACGAGATCATCGTGGACGCCTAGCTTCCCGCCGCTTTTTGGACGGAGAAGAATGCCGGCTTCGGCTTCAGGGCGCGGTCGAACAGTAGCGGGTAGTCCGTGCGGCCACGTACCGGAAAGTTGTTCCGAATCGGCCTCATATGCGTCAATTTTTATTGCCTAAAGTCTATCCATTTGCCGCAATAGAATCGATTCAGCGTGGAAGCGATAGGCCAAGCTCTTGCAGATACGGAGAAACAACTGCCTGCCTTCTGCCAATCGTGTCGGCAACTATTAGAGTCACGCGCTTTTTGGCCCGCGTGAAAGCTACGTAACAGACGCGCCGCTCTGCCTCCTTTTGAATGGGTGTCTTAGCATTCTTGTTCGGCCATACATTGTCGTTAAAATCGAGCAAGACAACCGAGTCAAACTCTTTCCCTTTCGCTCGAATTGCCGTCATCAAGTGAAGCGGACGTTGGAACAGGTCTTCGGATGTGCTGATCTCTTCGTCCTGGTAAGGGGGCAAGTATACGAGCTGTTGTTGAGCTAAGTCGACGTCATCTATAAACGTTGAGAAGTCGCCATCATATCGTTCCGCGTATTCAGCGAGATGCTCGAAAGGAGGATCATTGAAGAAGACATCGTCTTCAGCCTTACCCAGATCCATCTGAAGACCCTCAAAGCATACGCTCATCTCAAGTAAAGCACCAGAAACCGTTGGTGACTTGATGAACTTGCCAATGGCTTCGGAAATGTGGAAGCCTGCAGAGCCATCCGTCTTGCCCTTGAGTGGCCCGGGATAGCCGGCCAATGACTCCAACGCCGCAAGCATACTTCGAGGGTCTTTCGAACTTAAGTAGTTGCGGAGAGGTTCGCGGTCAGCTTTGCTCAGCGGATACCGCTTTACGAGGCTGCATAATTCCATCACGTCGTCAACCACTTGCGAGCGGGGCTGAGATTGTCCGACATTAACGCGAATCCGTAGTAGCTTTATCAGCCGGTCGAACGCCTTACTCATAAATATCTGCAGGTCTTCGGCGGCACAGAACGGGATTTTCTGCGAAGCAAAATAGATCTGGTAAGGGATAAGTTGTGCTTTCCTCCTGCCGATAATCGCTACGCGGCTCGGGCTCGTACCCTCCCCCCGTGCCCGCTCAATTTCCGCAACAACGCGGCCCATCCCCTCTGAGAGGTTCTTGACATTTGCGACTTCGATCACAGCCTCCGTCGACTGAGCGGCAACGATTTCCTTTGGAATTCGCCTTGAATTATGGTTTATGAGCTTCTGGGACAAATTAACGATGTTTGCAGGCGAGCGATAATTGGTGCTCAGTGTAAAGGTGGCAAATTCTACGCCGAAGAATTTCTCGGGGTCTAGCACATACTCTGGCGTCGCACCCCGCCACTCGAACAGTGCTTGGTCATCGTCGCCCACAATGGTGAGGGTGGCTCGATTTCTCTCGGCAATAGCCTTTACTAAAGCCAGGTCAAGAGGGTTGATGTCCTGAAACTCATCCACGAAAATGTGATCCCATCTTGCAATGCCTTGATTCAGCTTGCCCTCTTCCAGCTTCTGCCGCTCGTCAAGGTACGCGCAGTATTTCTGATCTTCAAGAGTGAATATAGAAGCATCAATCAACTGTTCAGTCGCGGTACGCCAAAATCTAAAGAATGAGTTGTAGACTTCACGGTCTCCCCCTTTCGTAGGTTCTCCGCCACCGACCTGATTTGGTTTAAGAATATGTAGTTTTGTAAGCTCCTCTTGAATTTCTTCGATCATCGGGCCAAGTCCTTGGCGTCGCAGTTCGGTGCTCCTTATGAGAAACTCTTCCAGATTTATTTGGCGCGTATGGTCGAATCCAAGAGTCTTGAATTTGTCCATTAAATCCATTATCTTCTTGGGTGTCGTGTTAGGGCTCCGTTCGATGGCGGCTTTAACTTTGTCATGACCGCGCCAAACCGATTGGAGCGTATTTTTCACCGTGAAGTGAAAGTCCTCTTTTGAGGAAATGAGCTTGGGATAAGAATGGACGTCCTTCAGCCTCCGCCAACCCCATGAGTTCAGCGTTGTTATGCTAACTTGATCTCGGAGGACACTGAAGTTGGGGTCCTCACTTACACGAACTGCAAGTTCCTCTTGTGCTGCACGAGTAAATGAGATTATTAAGAAGCGTTGTTTGTGTGGCGACAATATGTTCGAAAGGTTAACGCATCTGAAGAGAAGGCTTAGGGTCTTCCCACAGCCTGCGGGAGCGAGTAGCCGTGTGTTTCCGACCGGTGCCGTACAGAATTGCCGTTGGGAATCATCAAGTGACGAAAGAAAGTCTGATTTTGGGCACATAAGCTCGAGTCCTATCGAAGCTCACCTATGTTATCACAAGCTCTAGAACCGGGCGAGCTTCCAGCGTTTACCCAACCTCGTGGCGACAGAATTTCACCTCGCTTCTTGCGGTCGTGCTTTTAATATCCAAATGGAGCTACCTAGCTTCCCGCCGCTTTTTGCACGGCGAAGAAGGCTGGCTTTGGCTTCAAGCTGCGATCGAAAAGCAACGGGTAGTCTGTGCGGCCACGTACCGGAAAGTTGTTCAGCCACGAGCCGCCATCGTGGACTCCCCATAGCGTCACCCGACCAATCACCTTGCGGTACCGCAGGAATAGCTCAAACGCACTGGCCATCTTTTCGGCATGCTTTTGGTCGATCTCGTCCGGCAATGCCTTCGTGTACGGGTTCATCACGGCCACTTGCTCGGGCGTCATGCCCTCGGTCACCGAGATGTCGGCACCTTGATATCGCGACGGCAAAACGCCCATGTCCAGCTCCGTGATCATCACCTTAAGCCCTAGGGCAGAGAACTCCTGGATCGCCTTCTCGGCTTCTGCGAGCGGCGGGTTCTCGATGCGCCAGTGCGACTGGATGCCGACGGCGTGCACCGGAACCTTCTGGTCCAGCAGCTTCTTCAGCAATTCAAGCGCCTTCGGACGCTTATAGTCCAGCTCGATGTTGTAGTCGTTATATACCAAGATCGCGGACGGATCGGCTTCGTGCGCCGCCCGAAACGCCTCGGCGATGTAGTCATCGCCAATCGCCTTGCGCCACGGCGTGTCACGAAGAACGCCCGGGCCGTCGTTGATGGCCTCGTTCACCACGTCCCACTCTTTTACGCGACCTTTGTACCGACCAACCACCGTTTTGATATGCGCTCGCATCCGCGCGAGGGCGACGTCGCGGCTCAACGGCTGGCCATCCTTCCCCTCGAAGAACCAGCCCGGCGTTTGCGAATGCCAAACCAGGGTATGGCCAACGACTTCCGCGCCGGTCTCGGTAGCCATTGCCACCAGCTTGTCCGCGTCGTCAAACGTGAACTGACCTTCCCGCGGCTGCATTGCATCGGGCTTCATCGCATTCTCGGCCGTCACGCTGTCGAAATGCCGCCGGACGATGGGCTCGACGCCCGCCTCCTGACCACGCAAAGTCGCCGTGCTGACGGCCGCGCCAATGCGGAACTTGCCTTTGAAGGAGTCCTTGAGCGGCGCCGGTTCAACCATGGGCTTCCGCTCCGGAAAAGTCGAGCCGAGCGTCAGCGCGAAGGGCAGGGTGAGGAAAAGCAGATTCTTGTTCATGGGACATCAGCGTCGTAGACAGAATCATAGTCACATTTATCGGTAAATGCTAGGGCCAACCGGCTTTTTGCGGTCATACGTGCTGGTCCAGCAGAATCGTGTTGCCGTCGGGGTCCGTGATGATGAAGCTCGCCGGGCCGGTCGTGGTCTCGTCGGCTTCAGTGACGAACAAAACTCCCTGCGATTTGAGGTCCTTCTGAATCTCACGTACGTCGGTGAACTCGCCTACCGGCTGGCCGCTTTGGTCCCAGCCCGGGTTGAACGTAAGGATATTGTTCGGAAACATCCCTTGAAACAGGCCAATCACGTGGTCCCCGTTCTTGATAATCGCCCAGTTGCTGGCGGGGTCGCCGTGAAACAGGGTGAACCCGAGCTTCCCGTAGAAGTCGAGGGAGGCATGGATGTCTTTGACCGCAAGGCTAACCGAAAACGCACCGAGTAGCATGGCGGTGAGTATAGGCGCTTCAATCCAAATCGGCAAGCCTCTTCGGCTAAACTGCGCCCCATGCCCGTACAGACCTTCGCGGTAACGCCGCCCGGTTCGCCCGCCGACCAAATCTTGAACATTTTCGGCGACCTTGTCACGATTAAGGTAGCGAGCCAACAAACGAACGGAAAACTCACCGTGATCCACTCCGAAACCCCACGAAAAGGGGGGCCGCCGCTGCATGCGCACCTGAGCGATAGCGAAACATTCTTCGTTCTAGAAGGGGAGTTTTTGTTCGTGTTGAACGATGAAACGGTCGCGGTTAGCGCGGGAAGCACCGTCTTCATTCCGGCCGGGACTCGACACCAATATCAGAACGTCGGGAATGAACCAGGCAAGCTACTGATTATCCTGGAGCCCGCCGGCCTTGATGCCTTCTTCATCGAACTGGATCACTTGCTGAAACAATCCGCCGAGCCGGACATGCCCGCGGTCGCCGCTTTACACGCTAAGTTTGGAATGGAGCTTCTCGGTCCGCCGCTGGCTGCGCTCGGGTAATCGCTGCAGCTCACTGGGTTCTCCGATAAAAACCAAGCGGTTTTCGAACGCGGTGGTCGTGGTGGGCCCGGAGGGATTTGAACCCTCGACCAACGGCTTAAAAGGCCGCTGCTCTACCGCTGAGCTACAAGCCCCGACGGCGTAATTTTACCAGGGAAACGGCGGCGGGTACGCTCAGACGATGCCGGACATCCACGGGGCTTTCCCAGACGCCGTCACGTACCAAGACGCCGGGGTCAACATCGACGAGGCGAAACGCTCGCTTCGCGCCGTTACCTCCGAGATCCGCAGCACCTACAACGACCGCGTGCTGGGCGGAATCGGTGGCTTCGGCGGCCTCCTGGCGGCCGACTTTTCGGGCTACGACCGACCGATTCTGGTCAGTTCGATCGACGGCGTCGGCACAAAAACGAAGGTCGCGGCGATGGTTCCGAATTACTCGAATCTGGGCCACGACATCGTGAACCACTGCGCCAACGACATCCTCTGCCAGGGCGCGAAACCACTTTTCTTCTTGGATTACTTCGGCTGCTCCACGCTCAGCGGGCCGATATTTGAGCAGATCGTTGGCGGAATGGCCGCCGCCTGCCGCGAGCTCGGCATGCCCCTCATCGGCGGCGAAACCGCCGAGATGCCGGGCGTTTACCTGGACGGCGAGCTCGACGTTGTCGGCACGATCATTGGCCTCGTAGATTTTGAAAAGCGGCTCCCGCGGGCGAAGGTCCAGCCCGGTGATGCGGTGGTCGGCATCGCCAGCAACGGCCTGCATACCAACGGTTTCTCCCTCGCCCGACGCGTGCTGTTCGAAGTCGGCGGACTCTCGGTAAGGGACGAATTGGACGGCCTCGACGGAACCATCGGCGAGGTGCTGCTGAAGCCGCACCGCTCGTATGTGCCGGCTCTCCTTCCGCTCATCGAAGACCCCGAGGTATATGCCCTGGCGCACATTACGGGCGGCGGACTCTACGACAACATTCCGCGAGTGCTTCCCGCCGGACTTCGCGTGCTGATCGAGAAGCACGCCTGGACGCCGCCGGAGATATTCCAAACCATCCAGCGCATCGGGAATGTGCCGGAAATCGACATGTACCGAACCTTCAACATGGGTATCGGTATGGTCGCCCTGGTCAGCCGTTTCTCCGCGCCCGGGTTCGTGAATGCGCTCAACGAAGCCGGCGAGCACGCCGCCGTGATCGGCGAGGTGCAGGCCGGCCCCCACGATGTTCAGATTATCTAGACGTAGCGAACGGTAAACCGTGCGTTGCCGAACGAAATCTCGACGCCATCCTGAATGGCCTCGCGGTCGATCTTCTCGAAATCCTCGCGAAGAATAAACGTTCCGTTCGAGGAGGCAAGGTCCTCCAGCACGATTTCACCGCCTTCCTCAACGAAGCGGGCGTGCCGTCGGCTGATGTAGCTGCCCTCCGGCTGAAGCGCACCTAGGTCGATGTCGATGGGGCCAACCGTGGGGTCAAACCGGCCGACGACAGCGGGAGTGATAAACGGAAACTCGATATCCGTCTCAACTCCGCCCCGGCGAAGCACCAGCTTGCCGCTGAGGGGGCCGTGAGAGATCGGTTCCGGCGCGTCGACTTCGGGCTCTTGCGGCTCTACTTGGGTCTGGAGATCATCCGTCATTGTTCTAATTCCTTCTTGCTGGCAAGTGCCCCAATTCCTAAAACCGCGGCGGAAACCACGACTCCCGGAACCAAAGTGCCAAGGCCAAATTTCTGACCCATCATACTGACTTCCAGAAACGGGTTGTTGGTTCGCAGACCGGCAATCAGCCAGCCAAAAGCCACGCCAAAACTCAAAATCATGCTGGCGGCAACCCAAGGAGCACCGATTCGGCGGTTTTTCGCCAGGTAGGCGATCGCAACCGGGATCAGCAACGCCCCGACCACCGCCCCCGCCCACGAATACCAAAGTGCCACCACGCTCTCGACGGACAGCGCCAGCGGGATCGCAACGCACAACCCGACCCCGATACCGATGCGGCTCCAAAGTCCGGCGGAGGCTTTCGGTTGAAGCCTCGCTACGAGCTCACGGCCAAAGGTTCCGCCGCTCACCAGGAGGTAGCCGACAAACGCGGAGAGCACGGTGCCGATCAGCCCGCACAGAAAAAGCCCCTTCAGGCCGGGCGGCAGGACTTGGTTCCCTAGCGCCGGGAAAAGCTGCAAGCCACTGGCCGGTTGAGGACGCAAGAGGTCGAGGCCGTACAGCCCGGCGGTGATCGTCAGCACGTCAAAGACGAACCAACAGCCGATCGCCCAAAATACGCCGCGCTGGCCGGTGGCGGCATCCTTGCAGCTAGCCACGCGTTGGTGAAAGCCGGGATCCACGAGGGTCCACGCTCCGAGAATAAAGAACGACAAGATCGCAAGCGGCCCTTGCCCGCCGAGAAAGTCCATGCTGCCTTTGGCTTGCAGGCGGGCGGCGGTTTCCGGCCACGGGTGGAACGTCAGGCACCAGCCGACGATGACGAGAAAACCCAGATACATGGCGATGAACGCCACCGCACCGATCCGGACGTCGGCCAAAAGCCCACCGCGATACAGGAACAGGCTGCCAACTACACCGGCAACGACGACGGAAACGGCGTGCGGCCAGCCGGTAATCAGCTGGGTTAACGTGCCGAGCATCAGCACGTGGGCGGCGGGAACCGCCAAAAGAAAAACTAGCCCCGCGGCCACGAGGCCAGACGTCCGGCCAAAACGCTCCGCGAGCAGCTCAGGAAGTGTGATCTCCTCGGCGTTGCGCACTTTCTTCGCAAAGAAAATGGCGTAGATGGCGGCGAATACGTAATACGGAACGCCCAGGAGAAGCCAAGTCCCGATTCCGTAGAACCCGACCGACTCGCCGATGCCGAGAATTCCGCCGTACCAGGTGCTAACGAGGGTCGCGACGAACACCGGAAGCGTCAACGCTCGACCGGCAGTCAGAAACTGAAACGCGCCGGAGTCTCGGAGTTTTGCCGAGAATCCAAGCGCGAGGATAAGGCCAACGAAAAGCAGAATAACCGCGACGTCGGCCGGAGAAAGACTAAGCGTCATCGGACGCTAACGGACTAATCCGCCTTTTTGGTCTTCTTCGGTGCCGGCTTTGCCTTGGGGGCGGCCGCTACCGTCTTCTTGTCGCCGTACTGCAGGCGAAGAGCGCGATCGGCTTCTTTGATCTTTTGCTCTTTGCGGTGGCGGCGACGACGAATTTCCTTGTTTTTTACGCGCATGCTGACTCAGTTCCAATCAATGGATGGATAAGAGAAGATACCTAAATTCGCAGCGACGAAATGTGGTTCAGGCTCGTCTCATCCGGAACCGCGACCCCGACCTGCTGCACGACCGATGCCGACGTGTGCGCCGCCAGCCTTAGGACGGCCTCCGAAAGGCCAAACAGGGGGTACGCCGCTGCGACCGTTGCGATGACGGTGTCTCCCGCGCCGGCCGTATCGAAAACGTTCACCGGGATCGCCGGCACCGAAGCCTCGCGACCGGCCATTCCCTTTGCCCCCATCGTGATGAGCACGTGGTGGATCCCAAACCGCGCCTCGATTTCTCCCGCCGCAGCCGGGGCGTCTTCAAACGCGAGCTCCTCGATGCCCAACGCACCGCACGCTTCTGGTTGGTTTAGGCTGACGAGGTCGGCGCCACGGTAGAAAGCCAGCGTCTTCGGCTTGGCGTTTGCGATCACCGGAATCCCGCGCTCGCGTGCTACGTCGATTAGGCGACGCACGAGCGAAGCCGTAAGCACACCTTTCTGATAGTCGCTGAGCAGCAGAAAGGCCACATCGCTCAGATAGGCTTCGGCGCGGCTGAACACGGCGTCTTCTCCGGCGACGTTCAGCGGCTCGGTCGTTTCGTGGTCGATGCGCAAAACCTGGTGGGCTTTGTCGGCGTAAACACGGGTTTTGCGGGTGGTCGGTCGACCCGGATCGACGACAATTTGGCCAGATTCAAACTCGGCCGCCACCGCGCCGCGAAGCCAGTTGCCAGGTTCGTCGTCGCCGACGACACCGATCAGCCGATCGCGCACGCCCAAGGCCCTTAGGTTAAACGCAACGTTTGCCGCCCCGCCCAAAACGCGCGAAACCGCGCTTTGCCGAACAACCAAAACGGGGGCCTCCTGGCTAACGCGGGTGCCCTTGCCGTGGATATATTCATCCACCATGACGTCTCCGACGACGACTCCGCCGGAGCCCTGCACGCGGGAGAGAAGCTCGCCAAAAGTCTTCAAGCCGCGAGTTCCTGACGCTTCACGGTGCCCCGCATGAAGATGGCGTACATGATGCCGCCGGCGACGATCATGATCAGCGCCATGAGCTGCGCCTCGGTGATGGGCAACCCGGGCAGGTACGCCGAGCTCGCCTTTCCGACCAAAGTGTCGGCTTTCGTGCCCGCACGCCAGAACTCATAGATGAACCGCGCGACGCCGTGCAACACCAGAAAGAGGGAGAAAACGGTGCCGAGATGGCGGGGCCGCCGGTCGAACGCAAGCACCAATCCAAGGGCGATCAGGTTCAAACCGGTGTCGTAAATCTGCGCCGGATGGTGCAGGAAGTTGTCGCTGGCAACGCGGATCCCGATCGGGAAGTTTGGCGGGCAGACGCCGCCGAAGCAGCATCCATTCATCAGACAGCCGACGCGGCCGATGGCGTGGCCCAGTAAAAACGCCGGGGAAAGGAGATCGGCCAGGGCCAGGAACGGCACCTTGTTGATTCGGGCCCAAATCGCGGCGGCAGCCATGCCAAAAAAGAGTCCACCGAAGCTCGTGAGCCCCCGGAACTGAAAGCTTAAAAGCTCGGCCGTGTTCTCTCGGTAGTAGCTGATGTTCAGCAAAATAAACACGATTCGCGCGCCGAGCACACCCGCGATGAGCGCGTAGAATGCGCAATCTTGAACCTGGCCGGAGGTGAGGCCGTACTTCGCCGCGCGCTTGCTGGCGAGCCACATTCCGGCGAAGAACGCCAGAACCATCAGGACGCCGAAGGTGGGCAGGGAGAACGAACCGATCTTAAAGAGGACTGGATGCATTGGGTCCGTCGCGGAAGATGGATTTTACCTTTTGGACCGTAGGGTCCCAATTTTCTCCGCTATCATTTGAAAAGGTGCTGGAACATCGACAGCGAAATCGCATCTTGACCGCAGGTTGGATCGTCACGCTCGTGCTGGCCGTGTTCATCCCGCTGGGCAGCCGCGTCTTGCCGACTCCATTCGACGGCAGAGTGGCGATGGCAGGCTGCGTTGCGCTGATGTTGGCCGTGTTCGCCCTCCTTCCGGATCGCGTGAAGAATCTTGAGGACGCTCTACTTATGAGTGCCTCTGCGATTTGCCTTGGTGCCGGAATTGGATTCGCGATTCGCCTGGGGATGTATTCCCCGATTACCGGAAAGTGGCTCATCGCCGGCTCGGTGATCTTAGCATTTTTCATGCGAAAGTTGAAGTATGTTGAACCTGCGCAGGGCCTTGCGTTAACACGGTTTGATGTCCGTCAGCTACCAAACGACATTGCGGCCCGATATGAAGTCACATCGCTAGGAGAGCTTTTCGTGAAGGTTGAGTCGATGACGGGGGAGGATGAGGCAGTAACTCGCTTGGCTTTAAAGCAGTTAATGTCGGAAGTCAGGGAAGAAAACAAGCAAATGGAAGTGCTTCTCCGACGAGTTCAAGTTCGGATGTTTTTTGGCGCGATCTTAATGGCCTTAGGCGGGTATTTGATCATCCTCTCCATGAACCGTTGATTCGGCCCAAAAAAATTGAACCCGTATGAACTGGCCGACGGAAAGCCGTAAACTTTCCGGCGTAGGAACACGCGGGATCCCCGCAGGAAAAAACCATGAACCGACACGCAAATGCCCTTTGGAATGGCGACCTTAAGACCGGCACCGGCCGCGTAACCGTAGAGTCGCAAGCTTTCGTTGATCAGCCGTACAGCTTCAAAACTCGGTTCGAGGACGGCACCGGCCTGAACCCCGAAGAGCTGATCGCCGCTTCCCACGCCAGCTGCTTCAGCATGGCCACCAGCGCCCAGCTCGGCGAGCGCGGTATCACCAACGCGACCATCGAGACGACTTCGGTCATCACGATGGAGAACCTCGCTCTCACGAAGTCCGCCCTGACCGTAAAGATTTCGGCCCCGGGTGCCGACGAAGCCACCGTAACCGAAGCCGCCAACGCCGCTAAGGAAGGCTGCCCGATATCGAAGGTGCTCAACCTCGAAATCACGCTGGACCTCACGGTTTCGGTCTAAGCGCAAACGCGACCAAACGCGCCGGTTCGCGGAATCCGCCGACCGGCAGCACAGTGTATTGCTTGCCCCGATAGGCGTAGGTCATCGGGGCTCCGCCGCTAGGCCTATCAATGGCATGCAGCGACGGCGGCATCCCGAGCAGCCAAAATCCACGCCTGCTTCAGGCCGGAATACTTCGTGCTCGCCGCGTCGGCGGCGTAATGATCCCAATCCGGAAAGTACGGCACAACCGCTTAGACGGCCGAACGGCCCGTCCATATCGCAGACGGCGCGATTCCGAGTAACCGCGCAACGGTCGGCGCGGTGTCGAAAATGCGAACCGGATTCGTCAGTTCGCCGGGGACGGTACCCGGGCCAAAGGCAATGAACGGAATCGTCATGTCCTCGGGTAGATCGGTGCCGTGGGTTTTGCCGTGGCCACCGTGGTCGCTCAGCAACACGATGTTGCCGTCCGGGTGGTGGCTCAAAAAAGCATCTGCAACCTGGCGCACGGCGTGGTCGGCTCGGTTGGCAGTCTCCAGATAGCCTTCGGACAACCAGCCGTCCCGGTGACCGACTTCGTCGGTGTCGCCAAAGTAGACGAACGCAAAGTCCAGCCCGGCGAGGTGCGGCAGGGCCATTTCTGCGACGAGCGGGTCGGAATCGGTCGGTCCGGCCGAGCGATCGAACAGGCTCACCACTACCGACTCGGGCTCGAAGAGATCCCGAAGCGGACCCCAATTAAAGAACGCTCCGCATCTCAAACCAGCCGCAGAAGCCACGTCAAAAACGCTGGGCACCGGTCGCGCCAGCGGCATAAACGTGTTCGTCGTGATGCCGTGACGATCGACATCGACCCCGCGCATCATGCTGGTGTGGCAGGGCAGGGTCACGCTCGGCATCACGGTTTGCGCGTTCAACGTATACGCCGAGGTCTGCAAGAGACTCTGCGTAAAGTGCATATCGCCCAGGTAGATCGCCTCCGGACGAAGGCCGTCAATGCTGAAAAGCAGCGTTGCCATTAGGCCGCCCGCAGCACGTCGGTGCCGACCAACCCGCGAAGCACTTCCGGCACGACCACCGAGCCGTCCGCCTGCTGGTACGTTTCCAGGATTGCGGCGAAGGTCCGGGGCATGGCGATTCCGCTTCCATTAAGAATGTGCACGAACTCCGGCTTAGCGCCCGCCTCGGGTCGGTACCGAATCATCGCTCGCCGGGCTTGGTAGGCCTCAAAGTTCGAGCAGGAAGAAACTTCAAGCCACTTCCCGACTCCGGGGGACCAGACTTCGACGTCGTACTGCTTCGAGCCCTTCGCGCCGATGTCGCCGGTGCAGATTTCGATGACCCGATAGTGCAGGCCGAGCAGGCGAAGAATGTCCTCCGCGTTCTGGGTGAGCGACTCCAGTTCGTCGTAGCTTGTCTCGGCCGTACAAAACTTCACCATCTCGACCTTGTCGAACTGGTGGAGGCGCTGAAGTCCACGCGTGTCCTTTCCGGCGGCACCGGCCTCGCGGCGGAAGCAGGCCGAGTACCCGGCGATGCGAAGCGGCAAGTCCGCCGCATCCAGAATCTCGTCGCGGTACAGGTTCGTGATCGGTACCTCGGCGGTCGGAATGAGGAAGATATCGTCCTGCGTCTTATACAAATCGTCTTCAAACTTCGGAAGCTGGCCGGTCCCGATGAGCGACGCGCGGTTCGTTAGGTACGGCGGATAGACCTCGTGGTAACCGTTCACCAGGGTCTGGTGGTCGATCATGAAGTTGAACAGCGCACGTTGCAGGCGCGCCCCAAAGCCGGTGTAGACCGGGAAACCGCTGCCCGCGATCTTTGCGCCACGCGGAAGGTCGAGCAACGCGAGCGACTCGGCCAGATCCCAGTGGGCTTTTGGCTCGAAGTCAAAACCAGGGACATCGCCGACGACACGAACGACCACGTTCTCATCCTCGGTCTTTCCGTCCGGCACGCTCTCGTGCGGGAGGTTCGGCACTTCAAGCTCAATCTCGCGCAGTTGCGCTTCAAGTTCCCGCTCGGCGGCTTCAGAAACGGCGAGATTCTCTTTCTGCGCGCGAATCTCGACCTTGGCGGCTTCCGCTTCCTCCTTTTTGCCTTGGGCCATCAGTTCGCCAACGCGCTTGCTGGACCGCTTGGACTCCGCGTTGGCCGTCTCAACGGCCTGAATGGCGGCGCGCCAGGCAGAATCGACCTCTAGAAACCGGTCAACGATCGACGAGTCGAGACCTTTCCGATTGATTCCGGCCCGAACGACGTCGGGTTGTTTGCGAATGAGGTCTCGATCTAACACGCGGCAAGTATATTCAGCCGGAATCGGGGGCGAAAAAGCTCGACGAAACAAAAGACCTAATGGGTTCGACAAAACCGACGAAACTTGCACAAAGTTCATCCGTGTGACATACTGTGATTGGTGCGGTTTATCCGTGCCGAACGCCGATACAGGAAGTGGCGGAAGAGAATAGGCGCGAAGGAAGCGGCGCACCCATAGGAAACTGTGGAAAGTTGTGGGTTCAAAGCTTCGAGCGTGCGGAATATTTTCCTTCACCGATCGTCTCGGACACTGTTTGGAGAACCTAAAAACACATGAAGCGAACTCTTAAGTTAGCTCTTACGGCTGTTCTTGGCGCAGCGCTGGTCGTACCGGCACTTGCACAAGACAACTTCCCGGATGTTCCGGACAACCACTGGGCCTACGAAGCCCTTCTCCGATTGAAGAGCAATGGCCTCCTCGTCGGCTACCCGGACGGTCTTTACCGCGGCGGACGACCGGCTTCTCGATATGAGATGGCCGTCGCCATCCACGCCACCTACGTCAACCTGAAGAACATCACCGACGGCCTGCAGAAGCAGATCGACGAGCTGAAGGGTCAGATGGGCAACAGCAACACCGGAGACCTCCAGGCAACCAAGGCTGCCCTCGAGAATCTTCAGAACGAAGTTGCTGGCATGAAGAAGTGGGGCGATGACGTCGCTTCGCTCCGCAAGCTCGTTGACACGTTCCAGAAGGAACTTCAGGACCTCAACGTTAACGTCGAGCAGGTCAAGAAGGACCTCGGCGACCTGACGACTCGAGTTGAAGTACTCGAGAAGATCAAGCCGGCAATCGCTATCTCGGGCGACGCAAACCTGTTCATCACCTCCGGTGGCGGCACAGACGGATTTGCCAACCTGGACAAGGACGGCCGATTCAGTGGTGCTCGCTTCCAGGCTCAGCCGGCAAACGTGACCGGCCAGTCGTTCCTGAAGGACCTCTCGGTCTTCCACGAAGGCGCCCTGACGTTCACCTCCACCAAGGAGACCGGACCGAAGTTCGCTGGAACCCTCGTGTTCTCGAACCTCGTCGGCCCGAGCACGAACGGTAACGTTAACTCGCTCGGTTCGCAGAACGCACTGAACTACGGACAGGCATACGGCGAAGGAAACGCAACCGATGTCTACATCCAGAACTTCGGCGTCAAGTTCGACAGCGCATTCCTCGGCCAGCCCCTGACCGCAGAAGTTGGACGACTTGGCTACAAGCTGAGCCCGTACATCCTTCGACGACAGGACAACACGTCCTACTACAGCAACGAGCGATGGGACAACGGCGAGTACATGGTCGACGGTGCAAAGGTTGGCCTCAACTTCGGTAAGGCTAAGCTCGAAATCGTTGGTGGTAAGACCAACCGACGATTCTCCAACAACGGAACCGACATCCAGATGCTCACCGCTGGTGGCATCGGAATCGACCAGACCCTCGGACTCAACCTTGGCTTCGGCTTCGGCGAGAATGGCAACGTAAACGTTAGCTACCTCTTGCTCGACAGCACGACGGCTACGGGCGTCGTCCAGGGCAATGCGTTCACCCGAATCGGCGTCTTCGGTGCTGACGGCAGCATCAAGTTCGGCGACCTCAAGGTGATGGCTGGTTATGCTCAGAGCACCTACCAGAACAACAGCTCCAACGCGTTCGACTCCGATAACAAGGCGATCTACGCTGGTGCAGGCTACGAGGGTAACAACTGGGGAGTTTCGGCAACCTATCGAGACATCGACGCATTCTACGCCGCTCCGGGAGACTGGGGACGACTTGGAATCTGGCGCAACCCGACCAACATCCAGGGCGCAATGGTTAAGGGTCACCTGAACCTTGGCGACAAGCTCACGGTTCACGCTGGTGGCGAGTTCGAGAAGGGCAAGAAGACGATCGCAGGATCGCCGCTCAACAAGGACACCGAGATCACCTCGCTTAACCTGTCGGTGGACTACAAGCTCGCGTCGAACTTCTCGCTCATGGTGGGCTACGAAGAGACCGAGTTCAAGAGCCTCGCAAACAACAACACCAAGCCGAAGTATCGCTTCACCACGCTTGGCCTTGGCTACAACATCAGCGACACGACGATGCTGAAGATCGGCTACGAACTTTCGGACGTTGAGAACGAATTCGTGCTCCCGCTCTTCGGCGCCAACCGAAACAACGCTGGCACCTACCGTGGCGGCCTGTTCACCACGCAGCTCTCGGTTAAGTTCTAAGGAACCCAACCGTTAGCGGAAAGCCCCTCGGCCATCTTTGGTCGGGGGGCTTTTTTCTTGCATTTTCCCGACTTCCGACGGGGCAGATGCGCCCGCTCACCGTCATATACTGTGGCAAAACATGACCACGCGCAACCTCACTTTCGCACTCGTGCTGGGTGCCTTGATCACCACCAATGCGCTCGCCCAAGACTCTTTCCCGGACGTAAAGGACAACCACTGGGCGGCACGAGAGATCGCAAATCTAAAGTCGAAGGGACTCCTGACCGGCTATCCGGACGGTACTTTCAAAGGCAGTCGGCCGCTCTCTCGCTATGAAATGGCGGTCGCGATTCATGCCAGCTATGTGAACCTGAAGAGCCTCACCGAGGGCCTGCAAAAGCAGATTGACGAGTTCAAAGGCAGCGTTTCCGCCGGCAATACTGGTGACCTCGAGTCGGTGCGGTCGGGGATCACCATTACTCAGAACGCAGTAAATGGCCTCAAGCAGTGGAGCACCGATATCGCCTCTCTCCGCAAGCTAGTCAATGAGTTCCAAACGGAGCTTGGC
This sequence comes from Fimbriimonas ginsengisoli Gsoil 348, assembly GCA_945881865.1. Classification (GTDB taxonomy): domain Bacteria; phylum Armatimonadota; class Fimbriimonadia; order Fimbriimonadales; family Fimbriimonadaceae; genus Fimbriimonas; species Fimbriimonas ginsengisoli_A. The sequence continues at coordinate 148,376 of CAMCVK010000003.1, forward strand.
GATCTTCGCGTCGATGTTAAGAAGCTCCGCACCGACCTAGACGCCCTCGCCGAACGCGTCGGTCTTCTCGAAAAGAACCAACCAACCATCGCGATCTCCGGCGACGCGAACCTCTTTGTGCTGACCGGCGGCGGACGTGACGGCAAGGCGAACCTCGACCGAGACGGGCGGTATAGCGGATCCCGATTCCAGACCGCACCGGCTAATGTCGTCGGCACGAGTTTCCTAAAAGACCTCAGCGTGTTTCACGAGGGTGCCTTCACGTTCGCCTCGACGAAAGAAACCGGACCGAAGTTTTACGGAGCGCTGGTTTTCTCCAACTTGATTGGGGCCGGCACGAACCCGAACGTCACCTCGTTCGGTTCCCAAAACACCCTTAGCTACGGCCGCGCTTACGGCGAAGGCGCGGCGACCGACGTCTATATTCAGAGCTTTGGCGTCGATTTCGACGGCAAGCTTGCCGGTGTTCCGCTCGAATTCCGGGTCGGCCGGATCGGATTAAGCCTCGGCCCGTACCTATTCCAACGTCAAGACCTAACTTCCTACTTCCAGAACGAGCGGTGGGACAACGGCGAGTATGCGCTTGACGGGGCCGAAGTGGAGTTCGAGCTCGGCAACGTCGAACTTGAGATCACCGGTGGCAAAATCAGCAATCGCGGGTCGAACAACGGAACCGATCTGCAAGGCATCCTAGCTCGAGGCTTGGAGGTCGATCGCCTGTTTAGCGTCAACGCCGAGGTCTCGCTTGGCGATGAAAACGAGCTAAACCTGAACTACCTTCTGCTCGACGGCACTAGGTCGGCTCCGATAAACGGCAGGTTTTTCAATCGGCTCGCCGTGTTCAATGTCGATGGGAAGGTCGAGATCGGAAAGGCTTCCCTTGCGGCCGGATTCTCGCAAAACGACTTTAAGGAGAACGAGAAGAACCGCCTGAACAAGGATAACAAGGCCTACTTCGTCTCGGGCTTGCTCCCGGTTGGTAACACCGAGTTGACCCTGAAGTACGACGCCGTGGAAGCTAACTTCGCGGCTCCAGGAGACTGGGGACGCCTGGGCATCTGGCGAAACCCAACCAACATCGAGCGCATCTCGGCGGGAGCGACCCTGCCGCTTGGATCGCGAGTGAAGTTGGCGGCCGATGGCACCTACGCGCGGGGCAAGAAGAATGGCGGAAACTCGCCGCTCGGAAAGGATTCCTACGTCGGCACCATCGGGCTGCAGGCAACTTACGAAGCCAGCAAAACGTTGTCGTTCGTCGCGGGATTCGAGAACGTGGAGTTCCGACGGCTGCCGGGCAACAACACCACGCCAAAGTACCAATGGTTTAACCTTGGCGCGAACATGAAGCTCAGCGATTCCGCCACGCTTAACGTCGCCTACGAAGCGTCTGACATCAAGAATGAGTTCTATCTGCCTTACCTTGGGGTTCCAAGAAACGGATCGAACCGGTACACGGGCGGGCTGTTCACCACCCAGCTATCCGTAAAGTTCTAATCCGTTCGGCCGGACCAACGGCGGAGCAGAGCGCAGAACTGATCCCGGGTGTATGGCTTGCTCAGCAAGTCGTCCATTCCTGCCGCCAGGGCGTGCTGGAGATTCTTCTCTGACGCGCCCGCCGTAAGGGCGATAATCGGCGTACGCGGACCGTCCCCCTCGAACTCTCGGATTCGTTTCGTCGCGGTAAGGCCGTCCAAAACCGGCATCTGAACGTCCATCAGCACAAGGTCGTAGGTGTTCTCCAGGAAGTGATCGAGAGCTTCCTGCCCGTTCCGCGTCACGGTGTATTGAACGCCCTCCGATTTGAGAAGCCGCGTTAGCAACAGCTCGTTCGTCTTGTTGTCCTCCGCCACCAGCACGTTGAGGCCGGCGATCGAGCCGACCGATTCGCGTTCTTCTTGTGCGGGCTCGGCGACGGCGCCGCGTTCCAACTTGATGAGCGGCAAGTAGACGCTGAAGCGACTTCCCTTGCCGATTTCGCTCTCCACCTTTAGATCTCCGTCCATCAGCTTCACAAGGTCGCGCGTGATGGTGAGACCCAGACCGGTTCCGCCGTACTTTCGCGTGATCGAGTTGTCGGCCTGGGAGAACGGATCAAAAATGGAGGCGAGTCGCTCCGGCGGGATGCCGATACCGGTGTCGGTGACCGAGAGCCGCAGCCCATCGGGCTCGCATGTGAGCTCGGTCGTAATCGAGCCGCTCTCGGTGAACTTCACCGCGTTGCCGAGAAGGTTCGTGAGAATCTGTTGGAAGCGAATTCGGTCGCCGTTGTAGGCCGCATTGGCATCGCCGGTGACGATGAGCTTCAACTCCAACTTCTGCGCCAGCGCCTGACCGCGCTGCAAACGGACGCAGTGGGCGGCGGCCTCTTGGGCGACAAACGGCTCCAAATCCAACGTAACCTTTCCGGCTTCGACCTTGGAGAAGTCGAGGATGTCGTTGATGACCTTCTTAAGAATCTCGCCGCTGTTCACGATCTCGCGGGCGAGCGCGGATTGCTCTGGCGTTAGGTTGTCCTTCAAGAGCACGTCGGCAAGGCCGAGAACTCCGTGCATCGGGGTCCGAATCTCATGGCTCATGTTCGCCACAAACTCGCTCTTCGCCCGTAGCGCGGCTTCCGCCTCATAGGCCAGCTTCTCGGCACGCGCCACCGCCTGTTGCAGTTCCAGGTTCGTTTGCACGATCACTTGGCGCGTTTCGTTTTGTTCGGCGGCAAGGCCAATATTGCCGGCCAGTGAGTTCATCAGCGCCATCTCGCCTTCGGCGAGTGGCTCGTCGAGCCGGTGCTCCAGTAGCAGGGCGCCCCAGTATCCGCGCGGCGCCATGATCGGGAGGAACGTCCGACGAAGCTCCCCTTCACCCGGGCACAAAACTGAGCGACCCGCTTCCAATTCGGGGCCGTAGTTGCTGAGCGCCTCAACGTCGGCGGTCGCGAACTTCGAAGTTGAGCGCGGGTTTCGCTCGTAGCTGCTCACCACCGTATCAACCGTGCCGGCCAAATTACGTGAGAAAACTACGACCCGCGAAAGCTCTAGCGCAGCGGCGATGCTTCGCGTGGTGGAGCTTAGGGCCAGGCCGAGATCGGTCGACTGAATGAGGCTTTGATTGGCCTCGGCCACCGCCAAAAGGAGTCGTTCTTGCCGCTTTCTGGCCGTAATGTCGGTGTGAGTTCCCACCACGCGGACCGCTCGGCCATCGGCATCGCGAGTTGCCTTTCCGCGAGAGTTGATCCATCGGTAGCGGCCGTTGCTTGCCCGCATCCGAAACTCGCACTGGTAGATTTCCGTCTCGCCGTTAATGTGCTGTTCGTATACCTGCGTGAACCGTGGTCGGTCCTCGGGGTGCATTCGCGGAAGGAAGATGGCGGTCGGATCGTTGTGAACGTCGGGATCCAACCCGAGCATTTCGAACCACTGCGCCGAGGCGTAGCTATGATCGGTTGCCACGTCGTGGTCCCAAACGCCGTCACGACTTCCCGCGACCGAGAGCTGCCATCGCTCCTCGCTAAGTTCAAGTGCCGAAAGCAACTGACGCCGTGAAGTCGTTTCGCGAATCGTAAGCGCGACCGCCTCGCCCACCCGGAAGAACTGGAACTCGGCCCACTCGGGCTTGAACCAGCTCTTACTCATTTGAATCTCTTCGGTGAAAGGCTCTCCGGTCTTAAGCACCTTGCGCAGGATGCGACTGGCCACGCGCCAGGCTGCCCGGCTTAGGCGAGACTTCAGCCCGAGGCCGACCGGATTCTCGTCGGTCATCGAGACCATTTCGCGCCCCTGTCGGTTGATCTCAGAGACCCTTGCGTCCGCAAGCTCGCCGCGGGCACCAATCACCGGTGCAAAGAGGACAAAGCCATCGAAGCCGGCCTCAATCGCCTCACGGAATCGGCTTTCGGTCGCGCGAAGGGCGTCCTCAACCCGCTTCTCTTCCGTCACATCGCGAAAGAAGCCGTGCACGACCAAGTTGCCTTTCGAATCCATCGCGGACCGGGCATCGTCGCGCAGCCAGACTTCGCCTCGGTTGGGAACGTTAAAGCGACCGCGGAAACTAAAGTCTTCACCAGAGGACCGCTTGTTGTCGAACTTCGACTGGTACCGGGCGGCGTCCTCCGGCAGCACTTGCAGCAGTTTTGGTTGCGTCTGCAATTGCTCGGCGGTAATCCCCAAGATATCGAACGCGCGCGGGCTCACGTAGGTGTACTCCTCGTAGCCGCTCAAGGTTCTTTGCCAGCGATAGAGAACGCCGGGAACGCTCTCGGTAAGTTCCCGGAGGAAGCGATCGTGAATGGATTTTGCCTCTTCCTTCGATCGCTCATAACGGTTCGACCAAAGCATGAGGCGACGCCGAAGCTCCATCGCCTTCGTCTCGTCCTCCTCTTCTCGGGCGAGCGACTGCATCTCATAGGCCCGTTTGAAATCACCAACTTCGGCGCAATAGCGCGCAAAAACTTTGTTTGCTCGCGTCCGAACCCGCGCCGACTTCATCTGCTCTGCGATCGCCACCGCCCGGGTGAGTCGCTCGTCAAAGTCTGTCTCCAATCTTGAGAGCGAGAGCGATGCGGACACCAGGTCGATACTGGACAGAGCCTCGGCGTTGCCGTCGCCCATGTGGACGGCGCGCACGTTGGCCGCCCGGAGGACGTCCACCGCTTCCTCGTACTGCCCACATTGAATGAGCATTTCCCCGTAGGTCTGCAACATCGTCGCTTCGTATTTGCTACTTTTTCCTGAGATCAGGTCGAGAGCTTCGCGCGCCGAGTTCCGCGCAAGTTCCGGCTGATGATTCGAGAGATACACGTAAGCGAGATTATTGAGTGAAGTCGCGATTTTTTCGACATCGCCGAGTTCGCGCGCGTGGCTGATCGCCGATTCGAGGACTTTCGCCGCGTTGTCGTACTCATCCATTCGGATGTAAATGAGGCCGACGCCAATCTCGATTCGGCGAATGAGGTCCACATCGCCGTTTGGCAGTAGCAACGAAAGCGCAGACTCGTAAACCGTCATTGCTTGCGCAAAGTCGCTCTGGTGGCTATAGGTGCCGCCGATCTCGACCAGCGTTTCCGCGCGGGCGTGCGTATCGTTTAGCGCCGCAAATCGGGATTCCGCTTCTTTGAGGGCCTCGTGCGACTCTTGATCGCGCGAGGTATCGCGGAGGGCCTTGCCGATCTCAACCAGACACCGGGCAATCTGGGCTGACTCTCCAAACTCTCGCGTTTTGAAAAGGAACGGTTCCAGCGCGACCACGCGCTCGATCGGCTTTTCTGCACTGGCGACGACGTCGCGCAGGCTCTGCTCGAAACCGAGCCGAAGAGCATCGCCTAACTCTTTAGGTTCGGCGTTAAGCTGGTGAAGTTCCATTTACTCTATGTTCTATACGAACGAACGCGGCTACTAAGAGAAGTTCGACGGCATCGTATTACCCGGAAGCACAAGATAACCGCTTATATCATCCGACACAACGGCAAGTCCGCGCAAGTCTCCAAACGCCTTCGGGGCGTGTTTTTTTAGGGTGTAACGGATATAGGGCACGTATTCACGCGTGTGGTCCGTGCTCGCATCGGTCGGGTCGTTTCCGTGATCTGCCGTGATAAGGAGCAAGTCTTCCGCCCCAAGGGTCGGAAGGAACGCCGCCATCGTGGCGTCGAACTCTTCCAGGCATCGCGCAAAGCCAACCGCGTCGCTGCGGTGGCCGTACTTCATATCGAAGTCTTCGAAGTTCGCGAAGATGAAGCGGGCGTCGCTCTGCATTGCGCGCGCCAGTTCGGCCGCATGTTCCGGGTTGCTTTGGGTTCGAACACCGTCGCGAAAGCCGACGCCGCCAAACAGCTCCGGCACCACACCGATGCCGTAGACGTCGGCCAGGGTCGTCGCCAGGTTGAAGGGGGCCGGAAGCGGAAAATCCCGCCGGTGCTGAGTTCGGGTGAAGCTCCCCGGCGAGCCAACAAACGGCCGGGCGATTACCCGTTGCACGGCGTCTTTGCCTTCGCAGAGTTCGCGGGCAACGGCGCACATCGCATACAGGGAGTCCAACGGCACGATGGCCTCGTGGGCGGCGATTTGGAACACAGAGTCGGCGCTTGTGTAGACGATGGGCTTGCCGGTGGCGATGTGCTCCGCCCCAAATTCTTCGATTACCTGAGTGCCGCTTGCCGGACGGTTTGCCAGAACTCCCCGGCCAATGGCTTTGGTAAAGGCCGCAACCAGCGGCTCGGGAAAGCCGTCCGGATAGGTCGGGAAGCGATCCGTGAGCGTGACGCCCATCATCTCCCAGTGGCCGGTGACGCTATCCTTTCCGCCGAGGCTCAAGGGTTGAAGCCGCCCGTAGTCGGCCATCAAGTCATCCGGCGGGGGCTGGATTCCCGCTGCGGCCAAGAAGCCAAGCCGCGCTAATGTGGGTGCCTGGAACCCGCCAACCGCTTCCCAGACGTGACGCAAGGTGTTGGGCATGCCGGAATCGCCGAACGCCGCCGAATCTGGGGCAGCACCGGCCCCACATCCGTCCATCACGAGCAAGATCACGCGTCGCACGCAACATCTAACCGTAATTTCTTCCTGCCCGGCAAAAACTCGGAAAACCGTTGCCGGCAAGCTACGGACGATGATGCCGATCGTCAAAGCAAAGTAGAGTCGAGACAATTCGGACCCCGGAAACAAACCGGGGTCTTTTGCACGTCCTATAAGTGCCGCCAAACGTGATGCCATGACTCCCCTCGACCCCGGATTTGCCCGAACGCAACGTAATCAAAAGGCGGCGATGGTAGCCCTTGGCATCGTCGCGCTGATCCTAGCCGCGTTATTGGGTCTTTCGGCATCTGGAATCCTTCGGTTTGGTGCGCAGACACCTCCGACCGGGCAGCTCGCGGCCAAAGGGATGGCCCCGAATAACAACATCTTGCAGGACAGCGGCGCGGCTCCCGCACCGGTGCTTGAAAAAACCGCCGAGGGTCCCCCCGCGATGCCGGCCGACGTCGAGGCATGGCTGAAGCATCTCGAAAAGTGCGAGAAGGCCAAGGTCGAAATTAGCGGAGACCAGTCTGCCGAGATCACCGTCTTCATGCAAAAGAACTCCGTGCTGGGTGCCGGAATGGGCCTGATGAACCCGTACGATCAGTCCGACGATGGCACCGGTGACCAAGACCCCGGCACGTATACCAAGGGCAAGATTCTCGACCTTCGACCGCGCTGGCAAGAGCTGATCACCTACTTCAACTCGGTCCCGCCGCCGGAAGAATGCAAGCCGCTGGCCGACGATTTTAACCAAGCAATCAGTGAGATTCCGGGCGTAATGGGCGACCTAGGCGAGGTGCTGAACGAAGTCAGCACGAACCCCGAGAAGGCACTGCAAACCGTCAACAAGATGAAGAACGGCAGTTACGACGGGATCGACCGGTACTTCGCCCGCGCCGACCAAAAGCTGGGAGCGATCTGCGCAAAGTACGCCCGTAACAAGTGGTTCAACATTCAAACCGACGTCGGGGCCGGCGGTATGTTTAGCAAGGGCATGCTTGGCGGAATCGGAGGCGCGGGAGCCATCGAAGTTCCTCCGCAGCTTGGCGGCGGCCAAAGCACCGCCGGGGCAATCGGCCAGTAGCCTTGAGTAGGCAAGCCCCCGACCCACGAATCGCCTTCGCCGAGAGTTTGCTCTCTGACCTCTGCGAGCGGTTCCCGATGAATTACCGGCCGGTCATCCACTGGAAGGGGCTCCGCGTCACGGCCGGCCAGGCCTTCCCAACCAAAGGCATTATCGGCCTCAGCTACCGAGTCCTGAAGACCGAAGCCGACGTCCGCACGACGCTGATACACGAGTACGCGCACCTGTTGGCGGTTTTTCGCGAGGGCCTGGGAGCCGGTAACCACGGGCGAGCCTGGAAGCAAGCGATGCGAGATTTGGGCGAGCCGCCGGAAATCTATCATCGCCTCCCGGTAGAACGGTCGGAACCAAAGAATCCAAAGTCGTACCGGTGTGCGAAGTGCGGATTCGAGTTCGTCCGCGCGCGGGCACTGCCAAGCCACCGGACTTACCAGCACCGGGACTGCGGTGGGGCAATCGAGGCGATTCCACCGCAAAAAGGCGATTCCGCAAAACGCCCGCCATAGATCACACGTAGACCCGCGATAACGACGACTTATGTGGATCGCGACATCTGAACACACCCGGGCCATCGACCGACGCACGACGGAAGAATTTGGGATCCCGGCATCGGTACTCATGGAGCGCGCTGGGCTGGCCGTTTTTGACGTTCTTAAGGAAATGCTCCCCGAGGGCGGCCGAATCACCGTTTTCTCGGGAAAGGGCAACAACGGGGGCGACGCCTTTGTTACCGCCCGGGCCGCGCTGGATGCAGGGTTTAAAGTCGACTCTCTGGTCGCCGCCGACGAAGCCGACCTCAGCCGCGACTGCGCGCTGCAACTGCGCATCGCCCAAGCCCACGGCTTGGTACCCATTTTTCGGTCCGACGCCCGTTGGGACCGAAAGATTGAACAATTAGGCGGGCAAGACCTCATCATCGACGGCTTGCTCGGCATCGGCGGAAAGAGCGCGGTGCGCGGTTCCGTGAAGGAAGCGATCGAGGCGATCAACCGGAGCGGCGTGCCCGTGCTGGCGATCGACGTCCCAAGCGGGATCGATGCCGACACCGGCGAGGAACTCGGCGAGAGCGTCTGGGCACTGCGGACGGTGACGTTCGGGCTACCCAAACCCTATCTTTTTGAGGGCATTGGCCTAGAGCACGCCGGGTACTGGACGGTCCACGAAATCGGCATTCCCGCCGTTTTGCTGGCCGGGGCCACCAACGCGATCCTGGTCGACAAGGACTGGGTGGGATGCATGATGCCGGAGCGGATGCGAAGCGCCCATAAAGGCGATGCCGGGGCCGTGCTTATCGTCGCCGGAAGCGACGCATATCGGGGTGCGGCGGTGCTGTCCGCTATCGCGGCAATTCGGTCGGGTGCCGGAACCGTTACCGTCGCCGCGATTCCCTCGGTGTGCGCCGCCGTTGCGGCGCAAGTGCCGGAAGCGATCCTGTTGGTCCTTCCCGAGCGCGACGGTCACGTTGATCCAGCCGGTGCCGAGCTAGTGCTGGGAGTGAACAAGGTCCACGCGGCGGTGTTTGGCCCGGGCCTCGGCCAAGGCGACGACGTCCAGGAGTTTCTCGCCCGCATTTGGGCCAATTGGCACCGGCCCTGCGTCGTCGATGCCGATGCTCTGAACGCCGTGAGTTCCGGCGTACGTCTTCCAGATACAGAATGGATCCTAACGCCACACCCGGGGGAAATGAGTCGGCTTCTGCAGCTCAGCATCGCCGAAATCCAGTCGGATCGCTTTCAGACCGTGCAGCACGCCGCCGAACGATTTGGCGGAACCGTGTTGCTCAAGGGCGCCTACTCCGTAGCGGCGCACCCGGGTCAGCCAATTCGCGTGAATTCGAACGGCAACCCGGGCTTGGCGACGGGCGGAACCGGCGACGTTCTTTCCGGCGTTTTGGGCACGTTGCTGGCGCAAGATCTTCCCCCGTTCTGTGCGGCGGCGGTCGGAGCGTACTGGCACGGGGCGGCGGGAGACCGATGTGCGGAAGAAATTGGCCCAATTGGCTTCTCGGCGGGGGATGTTGCCCGCACGCTACCTCAAGCACGGGCCAAAATCATCAAGTGCTGTCACGCGCACTAGTTTGGCTCTTCTTTCTGCTATGCCTTGCCCCCCTTGCGCACGCCCAAGCGACGCTTACCTTCCCTGCGGCCGGCGAGCACTGGGTCTGGACGAGCGCGAAACGCTTTGACGCCGAGCCCACCGGCTACGTCAAAACCGGGGAAACCACCCTGAACTTCCCCGGCACCGGCGCTAAAGATACCGACCTGCTTCACGTCTTGGACGCAAAGTCCGGTTTGGTAGCAATTCGACCTTGGGCGGCTGCGCAGAAGAACCCGACATTTGCCCCAGGGGACTTCTCGGTTCGCTACAAAACGACGGTTCGCGTCGTTTCGGGTGAGAAGGCGGTCGCCGCCGCCAGTTTGAAAATATCGGCGGGTAAAGAAACCCGGCAGGCGCTGCTCGATCCTTCACTTGATGGGAACGCGACGTTCTTCGGCCTCCCGCAGGGCAAAGCCTCCGTTGAGGTGCAGGTCAACTCGGCGGGCAAGCCGACCACGATACGCCAAGAACTGGAACTTACGGCCGATCCCGCCGTCACGTACGCGGTCGCGGTTCCGGGCCCAGTCGAAACGGTGAGCGGCTCACCGGCTGCCGCTGCCGCGGCTACCGAAACAAAAACGAACAAAGAAGCCGCACCCGCACCGAATCCGGTCGGCACCGCCCTCGTTTATCTGATCTCGATTGCCGCGATCGTCGCGATCGGCTATTTCGTGTTGCAATACTACCGAGGCAATAAGTCGGCGGTGGATTCAAAGCTAGAGCAACTTGGCGTCCAGGTGCCAAAGCCCGGAGACGCCAATATGACCACGGCCCCGGCGCAGCCTGATCCGGGTTACTCGAAGCCCGCCCCGGTTCAGAAAATCGTTTTGGACGGCACCACTCCCGACCCCATCGTGGTCCCGCCTTCCGCAGCCGCGCCGGCGGTCAGTTCGATGCAGACCGGCGAGCCGCGCCTTGTCAGTGACTCGGGCGACGTGATTCCTTTGTTCGATGGCGAAACGATTGTCGGCCGCGAGGTTGGCGTCGGGCTCAGCCTGCCCGATGAGACCACCATTTCTCGGCGACACGCCAAGCTTGATCGGCTTGGCACCGGCGTCACCGTGTCCGACCTCAGCAGCACCAACGGCACCTACGTGAACGGCGTGCGGGTCACGGCCGGCATCACGTTGCGGCCCGGCGACGCCGTGCAGTTCGGCTCCGTTCGCTTCCGCTTCGAGAGTTAACTATGGCCGGCGTTAGTTTTCGATTCATCCTGGGGCTGATTGCAGGCGCGCTTGCCTGGGCGATGTGGGAGCCGGCGTACCCGAAGAATCCTGACGCACGCAGCCCCGTTGAGTTGTACATGGTCCTCACCGCCGGGGCGCTCATTGGCCTTGCGGTCGCTGGGCTTGGAGGATTTTTGCAGGGCAGCCGGGCGCACGCGATGCGCGCGGGCTTACTGGGGCTTCTGTTTGGCACAATTGGGATTTCGCTCGGCTACACCCTCGGTGGGAACATCAGCCGCGCACTGTTTGGCTTGATCATATTTCAGGACCCAACGGCAAACATCTTCACGCAGATCCTCGCCCGCACCACGGCCATTGCGCCGATGGCGATCTTCCTAGGTGCCGCCGTCGGCGCGAGCACGCTCAACGTTAAGCGCACGATTCAAGGCGCGATTGGTGGAGCGATCGCCGGGGTGGCCGCTGGCCTCACGTTCGACCTTCTTAGTGAGACGCTGAAAAACACCGTTCTTGCGTTGCAGGGCCAGCAGACCGGCGACGTCGGCGGGACCGCCCGCGCCCTCACCTTTTCCCTCATCGGGGCGCTGATTGGGCTGTTCATTGGCTTGGTTGACCTTTTGGCGAGAAAAGCCTGGGTTCGCCTGAGCCTCGGGCGGAACGAGGGCCGCGAGTGGTCGCTCGACTGGGCCGACAACTACATCGGTCGCAACGAAAACGCGACGATCCCGCTGTTCGGCGACCCGAATATTGCGCCAGTACACGCCGTCATTCACCGGCAAGGAAACCAGTACATCGTGCGCGACGGTGGGAGCCCGATGGGTACGGGATTGAACGGCCAACGGATTCAGGAAGCGGTGCTCTTCCCTGGGGCGATCATCCAGATTGGCAACTTCTCGCTTGAGTTCATGGAGAAGGGGTCGCCGAGCCGAGCCGTCCAGCCCATGCCAACCCAGATGCCAACACAAATGCCGACCCAGATGTACGGTCAGCAACCGATCCAACAACAGAGCCAGATGCCGAACTTGAACAAGACCGTGGCCTACGGTCAGCAAAACCCGCTGGTGACGGCCCCGGCGGTCTTGTCGCTGGTCGTGCTAGACGGCCCACTGTCCGGCCAACGGTTCCCGCTGATGAGTCCCATCGAGCTCGGACGGGAATCCGCTCAAGTGCCGATGCAGTACGACAGCCAGGCTTCGCGGCGCCACGCGGTGGTTTCGCCGTACCCCTCCGGCGTCGAGGTTCGCGACAACGGCTCGACGAACGGAACTTTTGTGAACGGACAGAGAATTTCGCAGACGATTGCCCGGCCTGGAGACGTCGTAAAGGTCGGAAGCACTTCCTTTAGAATCGAATAAAGTAGCAATTTACGCCATGGAACCCACACAGCGATTCGACCCGAACCGGACCCAACTTGGGGCACCGCCCCAGGCGGTGGACCCGCAACGCACGCAGGCCATGGCCGCGTTCGACCCGCTGAAGACAACCGCAATGGCCCCGGCTTTCGAGGGCCTGAAGGTGGAAGTGATCTGTGGCCGCGCCGCGACGATGGCAAACGGTCCCGCGCGCGAGCAATTCTTGCTGGAGGTCTCGGCAGGTGCCGCGCCGGGTGGTCTCAGTGGCGTGAGCGTTGGCGGCGGAACCCGCACCCCGCTCAACCTCTGCCTCGTTATTGACCGCAGCGGCTCGATGGAAGGTGCCCCGCTGGAATACGCCAAGCAGGCGTGTAGCCACGTGGTCGACATGCTCGGCCCCAACGACATCCTCAGCATCGTCACGTTCGAAGAAGTTGTGGACGTTCTGATGGCGCCGCAACGGGTCACCAGCAAGCAGCCGATCAAGGACGGCATTTCCCGACTTCTGCCCGGCAACACGACGAACCTGTACGACGGCATCGCCGTTGCCGCGCAACAGATTCAGCAGATTCAGGAAGGCGGCCGCGCGACCCGAATGGTCGTCCTCACCGACGGCGACCCGACCGCCGGGATCAAGGACTTCAGCGCGCTGGTGGCGCATGCGGGCGACATCAAAAATCGAGGTATCACCGCGACGTTTCTCGGCTTCGGCCCGGATTACAACGAGGAGCTCCTGGCCAGCATGGCCAAAAAGGCCGGCGGGAACTACTATTACATCCCGCAGCCGCAAATGATCCCGGACGTGTTTCGCACCGAGCTCGACAAGCTGATGACCTCGGCCGCACGCGGCCTTTCGATGACCATCAAGCCGTCGCGCTGGGTGACGCTGCGCGGCCCAGAGAACGCCAACGAGGGCCAGGAAATCAAGATCTCGCTGACGGACCTTGAACGGGGAAGCTCGCTCCAACAGGTGTTTGATTTCGAATTTCGCAACCACCCGCTCGGCTGGTATCGCGTCGCCACTGCAAAACTCACGTACGACGACCTAGGCGAAGGCGGAGCCGCGAAAACGGTCGATGTTGATTTCGTGATCGAATTCACCGCCGATGCCGCGCGGTACTCGGTTGCGGCCGACCCACGCGTTGCCGGGGCGGCGCAGGTCGCGCAGGCCAGCCGAGCCGTTGAGAAGACGGTGATGGGCCTGAAGACCGGTGTCCTCACGCAGATGGGTGCCATCCAGGAGCTACAGAGGACGCAAATGCTGCTGACGACCCAAGGCAGAACCGCCGAGGCGCAGGAGGTCACGATGGCTCTGCGCGCCCTTCAATCTGGCGATGCCGGACAAGCCGAAAAGACCCTCATGGGCACCATGGTGCACCTCGACCAGGGCAAGAAGTCAAGCTAAAGCCCGTATTTCTACGGGCTTTTCTCAAAACGTGATCGACATGATTGATCGAATAATCATCGTTGTGTATGATTAATCCGTTAATCGCACTTCGCCGACGTCGGTGAAGGCACCTGGAGCAACGAACGCCCGATCAACATGAAGTCCATCCTCACCCTATTTCTCCTCGTTTTGTGCGGCGGCATCATCGCCGGCTGCGACTCGAACCCCACCAACGAACCGACGCAAGCGAGCATCGACGCGGCGAACGCCACCCGACTGAAGGCCATCCAGGATGACCCGAAGATGAGCGAAGCCGACAAGCAAAAGATGATCGAGATGCTGAAACTTGGCGGCGAAAAGAGCGCCGCCGACCGCGGCAAGTAGATGGCCGTAACGATTCGCGAGGTGGCCAAAGCGGCCGGCGTAAGTACCGCCGCGGTATCCAAGGTTCTGCACGGGCGCGGCAATAGCGTTCGCGTCAGTGATGTAAGGGCCGCGCACATCCGCGAGATTGCCGAAAGCCTGAATTACCGTCCGAACGCCGTTGCGCGTAACCTCCGAATCCGGCGAACCCACGCGGTCGGGATCATTTTTGAGAACTTTGGCTCGTTCGCGAACGGTCCGCTGTATTACATGCACCTCTTCGAAGGGGTCGGCGGCGTTCTCTTCAAGAACCACTACCGCATGACGATCCTCGCGGAGATTGCGCACGACGACGTCCTGTCCTCGCTTGGCGACGGCCAGCTGGACGGCGTCGTTTGGTGCAAGCTGACCCGCGATCCAGAAAGCCTTGCGCTGATTCATAGCTGCCCGATCCCGATCGTCGCCATGAACGCCCCGGCACCGACCGTTCCCACCGAGGCCGTGTTCGTTTCTTGCGATAACGAAGGTGGCATCGATCTCGCCGTGCAACACCTCGTCGCCCTGGGCCACCGCCGCATCGCCTTCCTGTACGAGCGGCAGGAGCTTGATACTCCGGACCGCCAGGCCCGGCTTGAAGGCTTTCATGACGCCATGAAGGCGCGCACCGGAGTCGATGCAACCGCCGAGGACGTGCTCGAGTGGGACTGGCTGTTACCCGAGTTTAGCGGTTGGTGGGCAGCTAAGCCGCCCCACACCGCAATTATTTGCTGGAGCGAACGCACCGCCGGTAACTTGATTCTGCAAGCCACGAGCGCGGGTCTGTCGTTGCCTGGCGACCTCAGCATTGTTGGGTTCGACAGCACGCAGTATTGCGAGACCACCACGCCGCGCCTCACCGCCGTCTGCCAACCCATCTACGAGATGGCCGCCGCCGCCGCCACCACGCTCCTGGCGATGATCGACGGGATGCCTCCCATTCAGTCTTCTTTCACCTTCCCGTGCACGTTTGACGTGCGCGATTCAACGACAACGCCTCGGTCCCCTCTCAATGCAGAGAATCCATCATGAAAAAAGCATTTACGCTCATTGAACTTCTCGTCGTCATCGCGATCATCGCGATTCTCGCGGCGATCCTCTTCCCAGTCTTCGCCCAGGCAAAGAACGCCGCAAAGAAGACCCAGTCGCTTAGCAATGTCAAGCAGCTCGGCCTCGGTGTGCAGATGTATGCCGGCGACGCGGACGACTCTTTCGTCCAGTCCGAGACCGGCGGCGGAGACAACTACGTCAGCTGGGCTGCCGCCATCTACCCCTACATCAAGAACGGCGACAAGCGAACCACGGCAACCGGAACGCAGGTCTCCTACGGCGCAGAGGGCATCTTCAGATCGCCGGGCAACCCGCGCGCAGCCGTTGGCGGATTCAACAGCGAAGGCGCGTTTAGCTACGGTGCGCACCACTCGCTCTTTGTAGACAATAACGGCCACACGCCGGAAGAAGGCGCACCGAACCCGGGCGTTCCGTACAGCGTCGTCGATGCTCCGGCCGACAAGATCGCCCTCATGGAAAAGGGAGCCAATAACGCTGGCGCCGGATGGAACTACCCGTGGTTCCACGACTGGCAGCAGATGTTCATCGGTTCGATCCTGGCCACGCCAGGCGACGCCAGCTCGGTCACTCGTGACGGCGTTGAGGTCTACACCCCGGGAACTTCGGTCTACTCCCCGGTCTTCGACTCCGACTGCGGTGCCAGCTCCGGCGGAGCATGGGAGTGCGCGGCACACCCTCGCTACCGATTCACCGAAAGCACGGTTGCGGTGTTCGTGGATGGTCACGCCAAGGCGATCAAGAAGGGCGGCCTGAAGTGGTACCAGAACATCTGGGTTGACCGACGAAACGTCAACCGACGAAGCTGGACTTACGGCTACCTAAACGACGGCGGCTGGGGCTTCCCCGGCATTCACTGACCCCAAGATTCGGCTCCTCCCGAGTGGAGGGGCCGAGATCGTTGATCATTATAACCTGGTAATTTTACGGCGTTTTGAGTTAACGCGTTCGCGAAGTCTTCCTCGCTTCGGAATCTTGTGATATAACCTTAAATCGGAGGTGTCAGGGTCGATGCCGATTACAATCAGAGACGTAGCCAAAGCCGCCGGGGTTTCCCCCATGTCTGTTTCACGAGTATTGCACGGGCGTGGTGCGAATGTGCGGGTTAGCGAAGAAACCGCTGAACTCATTCGAAAAGTCGCCATTGAGCTCGACTACCACCCGAACGCTCTCGCGCGCAGTTTTCGTCAACGCCGAACCAAAGCCATTTCTCTCGTTTTCGAGGCGATGCCCGAAATTGGCGCAGGCAGCCGATACTTTAGCGACCTTCTCGATGGCGTCACCACCGCATCGTTTCAGCGAGGTTACAGCGTGACGCTTTGCTCCAGCATGATGGGGCCTAGCGCGCTCACATCTTTTCGGGATGGCCGATTCGATGGCTTGATCTGGTGCCGAAACTCCCAAGACATTGAGCTTCTTACCGCGATCGAGCGATCGCAGCTCCCGGTTGTGGTGCTGCACGAGCTGCCCAGCGGCCGCGAAGAAACGATGTCGCACGTGATCTGGGACAACCGAGCCGCTTCGGTCAGTGCCGTCCAACACCTTCTGGGCCTCGGGCACAAGCGCATCCTGTTCGTGATTTCGTCGACCGGCCTACAAAACACCGAGTCGCACATCCGGTTCGATGCCTTTCGGCAGGCGATGCAGGATGCGGGACTTCCGATTGAGCTTCGCGACCGGGTGATTTGGAGCGACGATTGCGGTGAGTTTGCTGACTGGTGGGCCACGAAACCCCCGCACACCGCCGCCATCGTATGGAACGAAGCCGTTGCCGGAGCTCTCTTGCTCCAGGCAACGGCCAATGGAGTTACGGTTCCCGCCGAGCTCTCGGTGATCTCCTACGACTCGACGTCGGCATGCGAAATGATGGTCCCGCGCCTCACCGCACTTCGTCAGCCATTGGTCGAGATGGCCGCAAAGGCGGCGACGATGCTGATCGACCACCTGGAAAGCGAGACGTTCGTGGCGAACCACGTGATCTACCCTTGCCGGCTCGACCTTCGAAGTTCGACCGGAGTTCCGCGACCTACTTCGCCATAAGCTGGCCGTAAAGCAAGCCATCCAGCACGAGCAGGGCAACGCCTTGCACGACGACCGCCCAGCCGGCGCCTTGCGCCCGGTCTTTCGTGCGAAGCCCGACCGCAGCACCGACAACGATGTAGACCACATTGAGCCAAAGGTTCAGGACCAAGAAGCTGTTGAGAGCGGCTAAGTTCGGCAAGCCTCGGTCGTTACCTGAAACCAAAACGATGAGCAAGTTGATCGAGGACCAAGCCGCCGTCATAGTGGCAAACCCAAACTTCGGGCCTTCGGGATTTCGCCGCCAGGCAATGAGGCCCCAGAGCAGCATCACGATGCTGAAGATCATCAGCCGCTGCAAATGGTTGTCCACCAAAACGCGGGCGACTTCGGGGGTCAACTCTCCATGACCCGCTCGCTGTTTTCGACCAATTGACCATCGACAATATCGCGATAGAAGCAGGTTCGGAAGTTCTCGTGGCACGCCGCACCCACCTGTTCAACTTGGAGAAGCAGCGCGTCCTGGTCGCAGTCAACGGAGATGCCTTTCAGCAACTGAATATGTCCCGAGGTCTCGCCCTTGATCCAGAACTTCTGGCGCGAGCGCGACCAATAGGTGACCCGTTTCGTCTCGATCGTCTGGGCGACGGCTTCGCGGTTCATCCACGCCATCATGAGCACCTGGCCGTTTTCTGCATCCTGCACGATGGCCGGAATGAGGCCATTCCCATCAAATTTGAGCCCGTCCAGAATTGCATCCATGCCCAGAGGGTACCGTTCTTGACCGGTGGTCCAAACCCGGCGCTCCTTCATCCTCACGCTCTTGCTGGCAGCCCTGCCGCTGCTTGGCTGGTGGACGACCGGACTGACGGACCTCGACGAAGGCTTCTACGGTGCCATCACCGCCGAGATGAACCGACGCGGCGAATGGATCACGCCGTATCTCGCGGGCCGACCATGGTTCGAAAAGCCGATCCTTCTTTACTGGCTGGCAAAGCCGTCGCTAATGGTTTTTGGCGAAATGGTCGGACCGCGAGTGCCGTCAGTTCTAGCCACGGTTGCGACGCTTGCGATTGTCGGCTGGTACGGGCAGCGAAATTTTGGCGAGCGGGTTGGGCGACTGGCGATGCTGATTCTGGGGGGGGCACTGCTGTTCTCTGGCCCGGGGCGGCTCATGCTGACCGATCCGCTGCTGGTGCTTTGCATCACGGCCGGGTTCCTGCTATTCGAGGAGTCGATACGCGGGATGCCCCACGCCAGGTGGCTGTCTGGTCTCGCCATCGGCGTCTCGGTTTTGGCGAAGGGGCCGGTGGCGGTGCTGCTTTTGGTGCCTTTGCTGATCTGGCGATTCTTTCGGTTCCCGGAGCTTCGCGGGCAGTTTCGAGGCGGCTGGCTTGGCTTTTTCGCGGCGTTCGTAGTGGCGGTGGCGAGTTGGTACCTGCCGGCGTACCTGGTCAACGGCGATCTGTTTGTGCAGAAGTTCCTCATCGAGCAAAACCTGCGTCGGTTTACCGGCGGAGACGAAGCGCATACCCTGGGCGGCCCGGCGGCTTTCGCGTTTTTTGTGCCGGTGTTCCTGGTTGGCTTTATGCCTTGGTCGTTTGTGCTTTTGGGCAACGCGATCGTTCATCGCAAAAGCCGCCAAACTGACGAGAGACTGCTCTTCTTGATCGCGTGGGCCGTCATTGTATTTGCGTTCTTCAGCGTGTCGGGCGCGAAGCTGATCCACTACATCATGCCGATGTTCCCGCCGCTTGCCCTCGTGCTTGCGGCGACTCTAGACCGGCACTCGAAGTTTTTCGATCGCTGGTTTCTGGCTGCCGGAATCTGGGTCGTCTGCCTAGCTGGATTGCTGAACGTCGCCCTCCCGCTGGTGGATGCCGCCACCGGGCAGAAAGAAGCCCGGGAGAAGATCATCGCCTTGCGCGAGCAACCCGGCACCCTGGTGTTCTATCAGATCGGTCGGCGCGAAGCTTCGAAAGGAACCGGAACGCTCCAGCTTCGTGAGACCTCGCTGCCGTCGCTTCGCCTCTACGCAGAGCGGGATGCTTTGGACGTGGAATCCATCGCAGACTTGCAGACGCTGCCTTCCCCGCTCATCATTTTCACGCGTAAGGACCGAATTTCGGATGCCGAAGCGATCGAATTCGGATTAAAGCAGCAACCAACGAAGCCCGAAGATCGCTTTGTAGTCTTCGTTCGATAAACTGCGCAAATGGAACCGCGATCTGCAGCGCCGCTCGACACCGCCTACCCGCTAACCGACGACCAGATTTCTGCCTACCGCCAGAACGGCCACGTTCGGCTAGACGGCGTGGTGTCGCCGGACGAGATCATTCCGTATCGGGATGCAATCCTCGCGGCGGCCATGGCTCATAACCGTGAATCTCGGCCGCTGGAAGAGCGGGACACCTACGGCAAGGCGTTCCTGCAGATCATGAATCTGTGGACGGTGGACGCCATCGTGAAGCAGTTTGTCTTCGCGAAGCGATTTGCCAAGATCGCCGCCGACCTGCTTGAGGTCGATTCGGTTCGCTTGTATCACGACCAGGCACTCTTTAAGGAACCGGGTGGCGGGCACACGCCGTGGCACCAGGACCAGTTTTACTGGCCGCTTGCCGACGCCCGGACCGTAACGCTTTGGATGCCACTTATCGATGTTTCGGCGGTGATGGGCAGCATGTCCTTTGCCGATGGCTCACAGGAAGACGGCTTTATCCGCATCGATAATGAAATCAGCGACCTCAGCGAGGCGTTCTTTGAAGGTTATGTTCGCGGGAAGGGATATCCCCTTACGGCAGGCGCAGCGATGGCCGCTGGCGATGCCACGTTCCATTCGGGCTGGACGCTCCACCGCGCCCCCGGCAACGTCACCGAGACGGTTCGCGAAGTCATGACGATCATCTACCTTCCGGCGGATGCTAAGGTGACAGAGCCGAGCAACGCCTTTCAAAAGGCGGACCTGGCGACATGGCTGAACAGCGCGGCGCCCGGCAGCCTGGCGGAAGGGCCGCTCAACCCCGTCCTGTGGCCCTGAATGTTTCGGGGCGATTAAGTTTGGCTGGTAATTATGTGGGTCCGGTCCGATTCACCTAGAGCTTTTGCGTTTACTGCCATACAATAAAAGCGTTATGAGTTTAGTTGTGTCCGACCCCCACGTTTTGTGGGGAACACCGGTGTTCCAAGGCACACGCGTTCCAGCAGAAACCCTCTTCCTCTATCTTGAGGAAGGGGAGTCGATTGATACGTTTCTGCACGACTTTCCGAACGTATCGCGGGAGCTAGCGCTCCGCTCTCTGCGTTCGGCGGGCGGGGCGTTGATCGACGCGGAACTGCACGCGGATCGGTAGTTCGTCGCTGGGCGACGTCGCTATACTAGGGACCCATGAGCCAAGGTCCACTGTCGAACCTCGCCCGCATTGTCGACGCAACGAGCCACCGAATCTCCAGCTTTGACCGCGCCGGCGGCAATCAAGACTGCATCTCCGTAGAGCCAGGAGCTACCCAAACCATTGCCGAGATTGAAGGCGCGGGCATCGTGAAGCACATCTGGATCACGATGAGCAGCGGCGACCCCGACCTGCGACGGAACCTCGTGCTTCGCGCCTATTGGGACGGGCAGGAGCACCCGAGCATCGAGTCGCCTATCGGCGACTTTTTCGGCCAAGGCTGGGGTAAGAAGTACAACTTCATCTCTCTGCCTCTCGCGGCTGCACCGGCCGGAGGCAACGCGCTGGTCTGCTACTTCCCGATGCCGTTTGGGAATGGAGCGCGATTTACCATCGAGAACCAGAGCGAGTTCCGCCTAGACAGCTTTTACTACTACATTGACTACGAAGCCCACGCTTCGATTCCCGACGACATGGGACGGTTCCACGCCTGGTACCACCAAGAACTCACCCAGCCCGAAGGCCAAACCGACGGCGACGGCGTTGGCGGCGACATTGAGAACGAGTGGAGCGTCTTCGGCAAGTTCCCCAACAACCCAACCGACGCGAACAACTACCTGTTCTGCGAGATCGAGGGCCAAGGCCATTTCGTGGGCGTGAATTATTACGTCAACTCGCCGAGCCCGATTTGGTACGGCGAAGGCGACGATATGTTCCTGGTGGATGGCCAAGCATGGCCCGGTAGCGCGCACGGAACCGGCACGGAAGACTATTTCAACCAAAGCTGGTGCCCCGACGACCACTACTGCCATCCCTACTTTGGGACCGCCTATGCGCCCGGACGCGGAAACAACGACCCTCGATTTGGCTGGCTGGGCCAGACCCACTGCTACCGCTTCCACCTGGAAGACCCGATTCGGTTCAAGAAAAGCCTTCGCGCCTCGATTGAGCACGGCCACGCCAACTGCCTTACGCTCGATTTGGCCAGCGTTGCGTACTGGTACCAAACGATGCCGAGCAAGCCGTTCCCGGCACTTCCGGCGAATCGGAAACCGCGTCCGACGATCGGCGTGGTGGATGTTCACCGCTGGCGTCGGGCCTGGCGAGACAGCCGAGACGGCGAGCGGTTCGGCAACGAGAACCTATCCCAGTAGATTTCCCTGCAATAATACTAGCAATTCAACCATGAAAATCAGCCACGCGATGGCTGATTTTCATGGTTAAATTGCTCGCTATCTCCGCCCAACACCATAAGATTCTTCCATCGAACTACGGATATTCATGGTTAATTGTCTGTTAGTCTTTGTACTACGGCGGCAAATAACCAAGAAATTTTTACATTGGATGGCTGATTTTCATGGTTAAATAGAGTGTGCGACGGGAAATCTTTGAAGAGCGGTGCGCCGAACTGATGGACATCTTTCCCGTCATGGCGATTCTGGGGCCGCGTCAGTGCGGAAAGACGACCCTGGCGCGCTCGATCGCCGCCAACGACCCGTCCCATGATCCCGCCCTAAACTACTTCGACCTCGAGTCGCCGGTCTCACTGGCGCGGTTAGAAGAGCCGTGGACGGCGCTTTCGGGCCTCAAGGGTCTCGTGGTCATCGACGAGATTCAGCGTCGGCCCGACCTGTTTCCGGTCCTCCGCGTTCTGGTTGATCGGCCCGAGGCACCGGCGAACTTTCTGATTCTCGGGTCTGCCTCCACCGAACTCATTCGGCAGTCATCGGAGTCGCTGACCGGCCGGATTGGGCACCTGGAGCTCACGCCGTTTGCGATGCCGGAGTACGGACCGGAAATGATGCGGACGTCTTGGCTGCGGGGCGGCTACCCCCGTAGCTTCCTCGCGAAGACCGACAACGCCTCTTGGCTGTGGCGCGAAGCCTATTTGCGCACCTACCTCGAGCAGGACGTGCGCGAGTTTGGTATCGGGGCGTCGGTCGGAGTCGTTCGCCGACTGTGGCAGACGATTGGCTATCGGCACGCTCAGGTCGTGAATCTCTCCGAGATGGCGCGAGACCTGCAGGTTTCGTCGCAGACGGTCCGTCGGTACCTGGATATCTTGGCGGGCACGTTTGCCGTTCGCCTGTTGCCGCCTTGGTTCGAAAACGCCGGAAAGCGACTGGTGAAGAGCCCCAAGCTCTACATCCGCGATTCCGGTTTGCTCCACGCCGTCACTGGGGTGCGCCACCTTTCTGAACTGGAGGGTTCGTTTGGGGTTGGGCCGTCGTGGGAGGGGTTTGCGATGGAGGAGTGCCTTCGGGCCACCTCCGCCGCACCGTACTTCTGGACGACGCACAACGCCGCCGAAATCGACCTGGTTTTGGTGAGCGGGCGAAGCCGCCTTGGGGTGGAGTTCAAGTTCGCGGATGCGCCCAAGCGGACGCGGTCGATGCTGACCGTGCTGGATGAGTTGCATCTCGAAGGCATATTGGTTGTGTATCCAGGGGAGGCCGCCTACTCGCTCGGCGACCGGATCCAGGTCGTCTCGCTCCCCGAAGCCGTCCGCCGGCTCTCGGGGTTCTAGGCGCATCGCCCATACTTCTCGTCATGAGCACCACTTGGAGGTCGTTTTTCGACGCCCATGCGCCGAGTTATGACGAGAACCCGTTCACCGCGAACACCGTCGCCGAGGTCGATTTCATCATTCGGCTCTACGCGATTCCGGCCGGGGCGAGCATCCTCGACATCGGCTGCGGAACCGGTCGCCATGCCGTCGAGCTCGCCGCGCGTGGATTCCAAGTAACGGGTGTCGACTTCAGCCGAGGCATGCTCGACGTCGCCAAAGCGAAGGCTGCATCACGCGAGGTTGAAGTCCGCTGGATTCACGAAGACGCCCGCACGTTTGCCCTTAACAATCGATTTGATGCCGCAATTTGCCTTTGTGAAGGCGCCCCGGGCCTGCTGGAGCGCGGCGAGGACCCGGTCCGGCACGACCGCGACATCTTCCTGAACGTCGCGCGGCACCTCAAGCAGAACGCGCCTTTCGTGCTCACGGCGCTCAACGGCTACTCGGCCATCCGCCAAATGACCGACCAACTCGTGCAGGAAGGCCGCTTCGACCCCGCCACAATGGTGTCGTTCTATCCGGACGAATGGGACCTGCCCGACGGCAAGCAGCAACTCATGATCTACGAGCGGCTGTTCATCCCGCCCGAAATGGTGCGCATCCTCCAGGCCAGCGGCTTCGCGGTGGATAACGTCTACGGCGGAACCGCCGGCCACTGGGCGCAGCGACCGGTCAGCCTCGACGAAGTCGAGGCCATGTACATCTGCCGTAAGGCTTAGCCTGAACTTCGCAGCTTCGGTTAACGCAAGATGCGTTCAAGCAGGGATGTCAACAACTGGGGATCGCGACAAACCAAGAACTCCCATCGTCCCAACTTGCCCCAGTTGTTCACGGCACTGATCCACCTCTTCGCCGCCTGATGTGTCGGTCCGCAAAACCTGGAGTCGTTCCTTGATCGTCAGGTTTGGGCAGCAAATCAGTGCGGCTTTGGGGAGTCGATCGTCGCTGGGCACCCTCGCCCGATTCCAGAATGCCCAGGAGATCATCATCCCCATGAAGACCGTCTTGCCACTACCCGTGCACATCTTGGTGCACATCCGCGTCAGGCCGCCGTTGGTAAGGGCCCTGAAATCCTCGTCGGAGAAATCAGGTGTCCATCGCGGGCGGTTGCGTGTTCCATCCTTGCGGAGCCCCCAATTTCATTCAGGGAGATCAGGGTTTCCACCGCTTCGATGTGGCAAAAGAAGAACGGACGTTGACGATCGTGCCGGGTCCAATGATGCAGCAAATCTTTAGTGGCATTGGCGGCTTCTTCCCACTGAGAGTCGCGCCAAGGCTTGTTCACCGCTACCATGTCACGGTGATGCTCTTCGAGCTCTAGGATGCGCTTCTGCTTGCGGCTGCCGGATTCGTGCTTGTACCAGTAGTAGCTAGGAGTCCCGCTGTCGTAATCCAAGTGATGGCTCGGCTACGCATATGGAGAGCAATCACGGCAGATTCAACGGACTGAAGAAGCTTCGGCTCCGCCATCACGGAAGCTCCCTAACCAGCGGGCGAAACACAACCATGAACGCCTGCAACTCGTCGACTACCCAGGCAAATTGGCTTGGCCAATCTTCACGATCCTCAACTTTGCAGTCCTTATAGACCTCGATTGCGCTCTCCTTTTTGCCCTCCTTCCTGTTGAAAATGGCATTCGGTATGTGAGCGCGGATTTCACTTTCACAGGCTTTCAAGAAGTCGGCAACATTCTTATCAGCATCTAAGTACGCTACAAAGTCGACGACTAAATTTTTCTTTTGCATCCCAGCAGAGACGCGCAAATGGTAGTTGGTTTTTCCGACAGAAATGTTCGTCCACTTCTGAGGGAGCGGATTCATTGTCTTGATTTGCGGAGCCTTTTCCGCGATGTAGGCGAAGAGCGCCGTAAAGTATTCAAAGTAAAACTGAGACGTCGCATTGCCAGCACTTTCCTGAGCCTGCCGCGTATGCTTCTGGAAACTGTTCGGGCGAGAGACAACATTAAATTTTGGTGCTAAGTCTGATTCGCCGATTTGCCAAAGTTCGACTTCGATGGCGAAGAAGGCGGTGTTTTCTGGGGTCTTGGAGTTCAACCAATCCATTGCCGCCCGGTGTTCTTCCCGAACAATGCGTGAAATCCAGACAACGGTTGTGGCATCCAGCCCTGACGCGTACGTTATAAGCTGCCCCAAATGGGAGTGGTCGGTCGCCTCAAGTTGGTTTTCGATGACCACGAACGTATCGGTAGCGGTATCTTTCGCCAGAATGTCTGCGCTAAAAGCCCCAACCCCTGCCTCTCGCTGGACAACCTCTAAATCCATCCCAAGTGCCTCTCCAAGTAAAAGCATGTTTTCAGGCTCAGCTAGCCAAGGCGTGAAATTATAGGCCTCGTTTGCCCATGCTGTTCTTGGATCAACTTGTTTGAGTCTCCCAAGCTTTGGGGTCACCATCTCAGTTGCAACCCCCGACCTTGTGCACCCGCACCACCTCGTTGCCTCTCGGGTCAACCACCTGGGTGGGGACGCGACCACGCTTGCCCTTCGGGAAGGCCAGCGAAACGGTTCCCACAATTTCAAACATTCGCCGGCGGTCGTACGGCTTCTGCAAGTTACGCAACGAACATCTCCTCCATACGCCATTTAAGCAGGTCTCGGGAAGGCCAGAGCGCTTCGCTCTTGGGAAGAGAGCGGAGCTGTTCACCTTCATGTGCGTAGTACACCTTTCCATTTAGGTATTGCTCGCGAATCTGGCTACTAACCCTGATTCGGAAGTCGGCGTCGATCCCAAGTAGCCCCCTATCATAAAGAATATGCATGTCAGCACGCATGAGAAGCCCATTTTGAAGTGAGTGGCCCCCCTCCTGTGCAACTGGCTGGATATGGGCCGCCTCAAGAACTGGAACGGTTGTTTCGCCCGTTATGCAGCACCGGCGATCGTAGTTTTCCAAGGTCATCAGGCGGAAGGCGCCTTGTCCGAGTCGTGCTGTTCTCAAGTATTGGTTTCCAAGCACGGGACCCTCGGATGATCGCGTTTCACGCACCACCTTTTTCGCTATCTGAGGCTGGACTCCAAATATCTTTGCCGAGACTTCGGCCCAAATACTTTGTCCAATCTCCGTGGTGTCCTCGTAGCTCTTGCCTTGCACGAGGTTAGGTGCCCAGTCGGCCGGAGACTCAATCCAATCTGACTCCTCGAAGAAGAAGGGGTTGGAAAGAACAATGCACCCGACTTCCGGATCAATCGTTTGAAGTCCATGCTTCTCACGGTAGTTGGCTATGGCTGATCGGAATTCTTCGAATGTTGCCGCGCCGTTCTTTTGGCCAAACGCGTCCCAGGCCGTGCTTATCGGAACTCTCGAGTAGCCACTAAAGAATGCACCGCCAACGATGAAATCGTTCGGCTTGTGCAACTTGAAAAGGAATGGTGCGCCAGGTTCGATGACCCGGAACGCAGTGCGAGCGGAAGGACGCCAGAAGTTCACTTCGTCCGGCTGGAGTTGCTTCAGATACTCAAACCATTTGCCGTCAGTAATTCCGATGTAAAACTTCATTTCAAAGAGCTACCTCGGGGCTAATCCAGAACTCGAAGCCTTCGCCCGCTTCATTATCGCCCTTCCTCGCCATTCTGCTCCAAAGGATCTTACTGTGGACTCCGATCGCGCAGGCCCTCCGGCGACTTTTCTCTCCCAATAATCTGCGACGGGGTCGGGCGGAGGCAGGTCGCGTTCGGTAAGTCCTGCTCGCGGATGACGCCGATCAGTTCCGGAATCCAGCCCGAAGCCGGGAGCCAGGCCCGAACGTCGTCCACCGACGTTTCGTCCGGGCGGGTGAAGTTCAGGCTGAGTTGCGCCAGGTCGGCGATTTCCAACCCAAAACCAAGGGCCTGAACCCCCGCGAAAAGCTCGTCGCCGGCGTTCCGCCGGACCCGAATCTCCCGAGCTAGCCGCTTCACCAATGCAACATCCTGCCCGGGCAGAGAAAAGTTCACCGCCAAGAGCCAATCCCGAAAGCCCATCACCGTCGAGCCCCATCGCGACGCGGCCACCCCATCGCGCCGCAAGGAAGTCAAACTCGCCGAGCCGGAGTGTCCGTACAAAGAAACCGGCACGCCATACCGTTCCTCAAATAAAGCCGCAAACTCCACCAAGGAAGGGTAAGGCGGCATACCAATAAAAGGGCAAACGTCTAAAGCCCCAATGCGAGGATGCACGCCGCGGTGTACGCGGAGGTCAATCGAAGGAAAGACTAAGTCGGCAATCCACAGAATCGCCGCCGTTAGGTCCGAAAATGAACCGGAAAAGGCGATCACGGTCCGGCCGTGGTCCTCGTCACCCTGACAGTAGTGAACGGTTAGCCCGCGCGACAAAAGCTCGTCCGTGATCCGCCGGGCAAGCGGCGGATCATAAAACGACCAGTTCGGAACGGTTAGCAACTACAGCGCAACGGCGTTATAGCCCGAGTCGATGAAGATGAGCTGCCCGCTGACGCCCTGGCTCAGGTCGCTCAGCAGATACACCGCCGAACCCGCAACCTCGGCCTGGCCGTACGGTCGCTTCAGCGGCGCGGCGTCGGCGACGGTCTTGATCATGTCGCCCAGACCCTTCACGCCTCGGCCGGAAATCGTGTTCACCGGTCCCGGCGAAAGCGTGTTCACGCGGATGCCTTTCGGCCCGAGATCGAGCGCTAGGTACCGAATCGCGGACTCCAAAGCGGCCTTGCAAACGCCCATGATGTTGTAGTTCGGCATGGCACGGGTGCTTCCCAGGTAGCTCAGCGTGAGGACGCTGGCGTCCTCGTTGAAAAGGTCTTCCAGCTCGCGCGCGGTGCGAATGAGGCTGTAGCAGCTTGCGTTCATCGCAATCTGAAAGTCCTCCAGCGAGGTCTCGATGAACCGGTTGTCCAAAGCCGTCTTTGGCGCATAACCCACGCTGTGCACCAAGAAGTCGATCTTGCCGTAGGTCTGCGCGACCTGCTCGCGGAGCACCGCATACTGCTCCTCAAAGGAAAAGTCGATCTGGAACCGGTCGAACCGCTCGCGCCCCGCGATCAGCTTATCGACGCCTTCCTGCAAGCGCTCGTTTTGCGCGCCGATGCCGACGGTTGCGCCGTGCTGGTTCGCGAGGTCGGCGATGGCCCAGCCGATCGAATTCTTGTTGGTCACGTTGAGGACCAGGCCTTTTTTGCCTTCAAGCAACATGCATACGTTGTACCCGCCGGGGTTTTTTGGATCCTGATTCTAATAGGCCACCAGTTGGTCGATGTGCAGCTCGCCGCCTTCCGGCACCGCCGAAGTCGTAATGCGCACGTAAACCGAGCCCTCGTAATCGGGGATCTTCGAAGGTGTGGGAATTCCAAGCGTTTGCCGGCTCCAGCTGGCGCTGGCCGCGCCTTCGCGCACGGTGGACCAGGTGCCGTAGGGATACGATGCGGTCGACCAGTTGTAGACCTCAATCTTCTCGGTCGCTTCCGGAGACTTTACATACTTGCGGCGGAAGACGATGCGTGAAACGCCTGCCTTTGGCACGCGCCGAAAGGTCCCTTCGATGACGATTTGCCCGCCGTTCTGTCGGGTGACCCGAATGGCGTCCCGGTCCACGTTGAGCGAATCCCAGAATCCACCGATCACCTGCCCGCCCGATCGCGTCGAGCCCTCGATGAACGGATACACCACCTGGTCGGGAAACGGCGAAACCACCGTGCCCAACCGCCGGAAGCCAGAGAAGACGCCAAACTCGGCTCCTTGCGCACCGAGCGGCACGTCGGCGTAGTCGCGGGTGACCAGGCTTGGTCTGCGTCTTTGGTTCCCGGCAAAGATCTCCAGCGGCGCAGCCCGAAGGCTTCGCCCGTAAATTCGCGTCGTCACGTTCCTGCCAATCGGGGTCGCATAGCGCATCATCGGCGAGTGCCGAACTGCGGTGTCGCCGTCTAAAACGGCATCCAATGCGGCGGCCGAATCGACCAAGCCGTAGGTCGTGTATTCGCCAAACGGTGCCTGGATCAGCGGTCGTGAAGTGTTTTCGATCGCGTTTCGAACTTCCGCCACTGTGGCCGAGGGTTTCGCGCCAACGATTAGGGCGGCCAGACCCGCCACGTGGGGGCAGGCCCCGCTGGTTCCGCCGAAGCCCTGGTAGCCGCCGCCCGACTTTGTCGCGGTGAGGCCGGTTCCCGGCGCGGCTACGTCCACCCAACTGCCCCAGTCGCTAAAGCCAGATTTCGTAAGGTTTTGGTTGATCGCCGCGACCGAAAGCGTGTTCTCGTAGGCGGCCGGATAGTAGGGCAGCACGGTCGAATCGTTCCCGGCGGCGGCCACCGGCAGGGTTCCGTTCGCTGCGCAAAAGTCAATCGCCTCGCGTTCGGCGGGACTCAGGCTGTCGGAATAGAAGCTCATCGAGAGCACTTGAGCGCCGTTCTTGGCGGCATAAATGTAGGCGGGGAGCGTGCTGGAAAGGAAGAAATAGCCGTCGTCCCGGGCGGCCTTAAGGGCCATGATTCGGGCGCGGGGCGCAACACCGACCATCCCGATTTTGTTGTCGCCCACCGCCGCCGCGATGCCCGCGCATGCGGTTCCGTGCCCATGCACGTCGTCGGTCACCGCGTCGTTCGCGACGAAATCCCAACCGTAGTTGTCGTCGACGTAGCCGTTGCCATCGTCATCCACACCGTTGCCGGCGATCTCGTCCGAGTTCTGCCAAATGTTCGCCGCCAGGTCCTCGTGGGCGACGTCCACCCCGGTATCCATAATCGCGACGACGCCTTGGTTCGAGCCTAGGCTGCGATTCCAGGCGACGTCGGCGCGAATCGTGCGCATGTGCCAAAGGTCGCCCCACTTCGGGTCGTTCGGGTCGTAGGCGGGCTTGGCGGCCCGGTCGAGTTCAACGCGCTCAACCCCAGAGATGCCAGAAAGTCGCGAACGGGTAGCGAGCAGTTGCTTTGGCGTGGTCTCGACTACCGCCAGCTTAAGCTCCGGAATGTACTCCCGAACCGAAAGACCACGGAGCGCCGACTGGTCGCGCACCTTCACGATCAGTCGGCTTGGATGGCAAAGGATGCCGTCGATTCGAATCGGGGCCAAGTCGTAGGCGGTCCCAGACAAGGCAAGAATGGCGGCAACAATTCCCATCTGGCATAGTCTAAACCGTAAGCGACGCCTTCGGAGAACTCACGTGCAATTTCGAGCCCTAACCACCGCAAAAATAAATGAGTTCTTGGCCGTCGGTCTGCCGGATGAAACCGGCTACCACCCCATCGAGACCATCTTTCAAGAAATTTCCTACGGAGATATTTTAGAGTTCGATCTAGGCGTTGTGGAAAACCGGGTTACGTTCGAGTGGGTGCCTTCCCTTACGACCTTTGACGGCACGATTGGTCCGCTGAATACCGTGAGCCGCGCCTTGCTCCTTCTGGCGGCGAAGGTCGAAATCCCGCCGGTCGCGGTTCACGTGACAAAACGCGTGCCGCCCGAAAGTGGCCTTGGCGCCGGTAGCGCCGACGCCGCCGAGACCCTCCGCTTCTTTCACACCCGGTTCCCCGAGACGGTCACGGCCGAGGTTCTGCTCGACATCGCGCCCGCAATCGGCGCGGATGTCACGTTCTTTCTGCGCGGCGGGCGGGCCTTCGGCACCGGTCGCGGGGACATTCTTCGACCGCTACCAGACCTCCCGGCTCGCGCCGTCGTCATCTTGCGACCGAAGGTTGGGGGCTCGACCAAGCTCATGTATCAGGCACTCGACCAACAAACGCGTCCGCTCGTCACCTTCAACGGCGAGCTCGGTCACAACGACTTTGAGCGCGTTGCCGATTGTGATTCGCTGGAGCTCATCGATTTGTTGAAAACGCTCGGCGCAGTCTCGGCGGGCCTCAGCGGATCCGGCTCGGCGGTTTACGGCTTCTTTTCTTCGCGCAAGGCCGCCGAGTGGGCCTCGGCGAAGGTTTCTTCGGCCGACGTGGTCTTTAACGTCGTTACGGAAACCTGCGCCGCCCGCTGAAGATAATCGTTCTAACGGAGCCTTTCCGAATGCGCTAGACTCCCGTCCATGGCTTCGGCTTCTTCCCTGGGCGACGTTCTTTTCCGGAATTCTCGGACTTTTGCCGAGCGCCCGGCCCTGTTTTTGGCGCCGCCAAAGGGTAGCGACGTCTTCACGCCAATCACCTACACCGAGTTGTGGGAGCGCGTGCGCGGCTTCGCCGGTGCATTGCGTGACTACGGCGTCGAGCGCGGCGACCGGGTTTCCATCTTTGCCGAAAACTCGCCGGAGTGGGCCATTTTTGACTGGGCTTGCCAAACGCTGGGCATCGTTGTGGTGCCGATCTACCCCACCCTGCCCCCCGACCAAGCCCAGCACATCCTGCGAGATTGCGGCGCAAAATTGGTCATCGTTGGAACGGCAGAACTGGGCAAAAAGGTCGGCGACGTGCCGTTTCTGCTGGTGCGCGGCGAAGGGTCGCTGGCCGAGAAAGCCGCCCAAAGCACCATCGACGACGCGGCGTGGGCGGCGATTCGGGAATCAGTCTTGCCGGACGACACCGCCACCATCATCTACACCAGCGGAACGACCGGCCTGCCAAAGGGCGTCATGCTGTCGCACCGCGCCTGCATGCACGCGATCGAGTTCGGACCGAGGACGATCTCGATCGACAAGGACGACCTGTTCTTTTCGTTTCTGCCGCTTTGCCACGTCTATGAGCGCATTGCGGGGCACTTCCTCCCGATTGGCATTGGGGCTTCCATCGCCTACGCCCGCAATCTGGCATCGATTGCCAGTGACCTCGCGAAAGTCAATCCGACGGTGATGTTCTGCGTGCCGCGCTTCCTCGAAGCGTTCTTCGACCGGGTGACGGAGCACGTAAAGAAGCAATCGCCCCTGCGGCAGAAGCTATTCAAGCTCGCCATTGCGCAAGGCGTGAAGAAGGCCCGGGGTCAGTTCGCGCCGCTTCAGCCGCTTCTCGACACCCTCGTGATGAAGAAGGTCCGTGAGCGCGTCGGTATGCGAATGCGCTACTTCGTCAGCGGTGGGGCCGCGCTGGCCCCGCACGTTGCCGAATTCTACTTAGCGACCGGGCTCGTCGTGCTGCAAGGATATGGCCTTACCGAGACGGCCGGTCCGTGCTCGATCAACCACCCAGACCGAAACAAATATTGGACGGTGGGCGAACCACTCGGCATGGAGATCACTTTGGCGGCAGATGGAGAGATCCTCGTGCGCGGGAACGGAGTGATGACCGGTTATTACAACATGCCTGAAGAAACTGCTCGCGCCATCGACACGGAGGGATGGTTCCACACCGGGGACATCGGGGTGTGGGAAGGCCCGAGCCTGAAGATTACCGACCGGAAGAAGGACCTGCTGGTCCTTGGAAACGGCAAGAACATCGCGCCCCAGCTTCTAGAGAATCGGTTGCGCGAGAGCGAACTGATTCAGGAAGTGGTCGTGCTTGGCGATGGACAAGAATATTGCGCCGCCCTGATCGTGCCCGCGTTCGAAAAGGTTCGAAAAGCATTGGGTCTTGCTGACACCGAGCCGCTGGCCGACCGAGACGATGTGCGCAAGCTGATCAAAGCCGAAGTCGACGCCGTGAACAAAACATTGGCCAGCTTCGAGATGGTGAAGAAATTCGCCCTGCTTGAAACTCCGTTCTCCATTGAATCGGGCGAGCTAACGCCGACCCTGAAGGTGAAACGCAAAGTCGTTCTGGAACGCAACGCCGAGAAAGCCGTGACGCTGTTCCGCTAGCGTCGTCGGCGAATCTGCGACATGAGTCGTCGAGATCGTAGCTTCTTCGCATCGGGCTTCTTTTCGTCGCCAGACTTTGAGGCTTCGATGATGCTCGCGAGCAAAGTCGTAACGACCGCGCTGACGGGAATCAAAAACCCTTGAAAGTTCCGCAAGTGCTCGAAGAAATTCAGCTTCGATTGGTCGGCGGACAGCGCCGTGTCCTTCATCATGAAGCCGACCTGGAGAAAGAAGAGCCACCCAGAACCGCAGAGGAGGATTCCGTAGAGCATACAAACCAAGACCGCGACGGCAAGCTGCGAAATGGAAAAAGTTCGGCTGCCATCGCGCTTCGAGAACACTGCCTGAACCGTAGCGAGCAGTTGGGGTAACCACAAAGCTGCCATTTGACCTGCAATGGAGAACGACTCTGAGTAGCTCACCGCGATTCTGGGCTCCGGCACTTTCGGGCCGGCCGCACCCGGAAGGACAGAAGGCAATTGACGGCCGGTGGGAAAAGCGTGGAAAGAAAACCAGAACGAATACAAGGTCGCCAAGGACGCAATGACCACCAAGGCCAAAACAAGGCAGGCAAGTAGCACCTCTGGCCCTACTCGAAATTTGGCCAATTAAGGTGCCCCGTAGAGATTCTTTAGCAGAGTTTCAGTGGTTTGTTGCAGGTAGCCGCGATCGATCTGAATCTTGATTGGGCTGGTCGCCACCGTCGTGTTCAACAATTCCATGTTGGCAATAAGCCGGAATTTATCCGTGATTCGAAAGCCGGCGTCGAGACGGCAACTCGTTTCTGGGTTTGGCGAGAAGGAGTACTGAGATTCAAGGGATGCTGCGCGCTCATCCGCCTTAAGGATCCGAACGGCGCCGTTGCAGAGATCCACCCAGCCAGATCGCAAGCGGTTGAACACTTTGGCGCGATCTATTTGGTTTGTCCCTGGCTTCCGAAAGCTCTTCTTGTTTATCCGATAGACATTCATGTTCAGCCCGAAGTCGCTTACAGACGCTCGGTCATAAAACGCATTCATCGCGAAGATATCGCCGAGAGCCGATTCGGACTTGCCCTCCAGCGCCTGTAGCCGATTACGCAGGAGGGCGATCTCGGCATCTGAGCGAGTGAAGTTCGACTTCCGAAAGCTGAGGGTGAACCCAGCCCCGGTCTTCTCGTAGATTGTTTTGGTCAGAGCGGCCTGATAGGCTTCCACCCGTTTAGTGTCGTCATCCACCCGTGCGAGATACTCTTGCAAGGTCGCTTCATTCTGCTCCAGGGTCATCGTCGAGGAGTAGACAGGCGGTTCTTGGCCAATGACGATCCAGGCGTTCTTGTTCTCGGCAAATCCCGAATTCGGCTCAAAGCCAACCGTACTCGTGGGAAACACCGCCGCCCGAACAAAAGCACTCACCGCCGACATAAAGATGCCCTGCCCCCCGTTGAGCCCGGCCGATGTCGGCTTTTTTCCCAGCACCCAAGCCTGAAACGGAAGCTTTTCGGCCAGCCCGAGCGACTTCATCGTCGCGTTCCAGACCTTCGGAAACTCGTCGGGGTCGGGCAAATCGCTTTGGAATTGAGGCTGGAGAATGCAAACGCCGGCGATGAGGGCAAGTTGAACCATAACTAACCCCCACAGCATAGCGGGAATCGCCTACGTTGGCAAACTCGCCTTGCTCCAACCCCAATGTACTTACTTGACGATTCGGCCGGCGATGGTGAAGTAGCCCTGCGGCGTACCGTCCTCGGCCAGCATGCTGGTCGGCTGAATCGTGAGGTCAACTGTCCCCGCGCCAACTCCGCTAACTTGCATCGCACCGTAGCCTACGCCGTAGTTCTTACCGTTGTCGGAATACTTCAGCGACACCAGGCTGTACGGCAGGTTGTACGTCCTCACTTCCAGAGGCTCGGCCGACTGAATGGTGAGGGTGCGGTTGCCCGTTCGCACCTGCATGCTGAATGGCTTGCCGGCGACGGTTGGGAAGGTGATGGCGTCCGGTGTGAAAGTCCAGGGAGAGGCGATGCTGGCGCCCGCCTGCTGTAGGGTAAAGGTCACCCGGTTGGTTTGCTCTTGAACCTGCAGGTTGAATTCCCTTTCGGCAAGCTTGCTCGTCCCTCTCTTCCACTCAATCTTGATCGGATAGGTTCCGGGCGCCGCCGTGCCACCGAAGGAAAGCAGCGACTCAAAAACGCCCGCCCCGTGGGTCCTCTCGGTTCCCTTTTTGAAGTCACCGGTGAGGTTGTAGGTGAGTCCGGGAGGTAGGTTCACTACTTCGACCCTCGACGCGCCGGATAGTTTATCCGTCAGACCAAAATACACCTGCGTCGCTTGGCCGGTCCGGAGGGGCGAAGCCACTTCGATACCGCGTCCGCCCGTCATCGAGGTCAACATGATTCGAGTTGTTGGACCGTTGCTCCATCCGAGAGGTCGAATAGAAACGTCGTGTACGATCCCTCCCACCAGCGTGGGGATGGTTGCGGTGAACTTCTGACCCTCGATCTTTAGGATCCGCTGTCCGAACACTGCCGAGACGGCGGGATCCTGTGCTACGAAATTGTACGTACCGAGTTCTGCCGTTCCGGTGAACTCCGTAGCGACGCCCCGCGTGACCACCACCGGCTCAAGGTAGGCGAAGGACGGCAAGGTTGCCGCTCCCGTCGGGCACTGGAACCCCCCGCTGCAGCCCAGCGCGGTTACGATCCCCATTCCGATCCAAAGACGAACTCTCTCTCTAGAAAAAAAACGCATCGGAATTTCGGATTAGGGGTTCTCGCGGTTTTGTTCCCGTGATATGAAGTTTTTTTGCGTCGGAGTTTCGTCGCCAGCTCGTCCCAAATGGTTCCCCCGCCTGGGGGAGCCGTGCATCCGAGATGGTTCCCCTTGAAAGGGGGAACCGTGGGGGAGGGGGAACGCAAGGCGGCTATCCTAAGCACAGTGGAACATCCCTCCCTTTCTCTGCGACCCATCGGGCACGTTCGGGCCGCGAGCCGGGTGAAGTTCTACTCGCCAAACCAGCCGGACGCTACCGCCAACGAAACGAACTTGATTGAGCTTCTTCCCGGACAAGGATTCGAGCTCGCCCTTAGCGACCTGGACGGCTTCAACCGAATTTGGGTCGTCTCGTGGTTCGACCGAAACCGGAACTGGCGGCCACGCGTCCTCCCGCCGCGGGGCCCGGCGAAGCGGCGCGGCGTGTTCGCGACTCGCTCACCGCACCGCCCGAATCCGATTGGCCTAACGAGCGTTCCGCTCCTCGGCATCGAGGGTCGCTTCCTCACCGTCGGGCCGCTGGACCTCATCGACGGCACCCCGATTCTCGACATCAAGCCGTACCTGCGTACCGTCGACTGCCATCCGACAAGCTCGCTGGGCTGGCTGGAGGAGGTCGAAGCCGCCGACCAGGCGCCGCCGACGTTCCAAGTCGTGGTATCCGATGTCGCGCAACGGCAACTCGACTGGTTGGCCACCCGATGGGGGATCGACTTCACCGAACGCGCGTTTCGCCTGCTCCGGCGCGACCCGACCCCGCACCGCACCCGCCGGATCCTGCAGATCGACCCCAACCTCTATCGCATCGCTTGCGGTGCCTGGCGCATGTACTTTCGGGTCGAAGGCGACGCGGTCGTCGTCGAGCGGATCGACAAAGGCTACGCCGACGAAACTCTCACCACGCCGGGCTACGAGAAAATTATTGACCGCGACGCGCAAATCGCCTTCGCGGTCTGGAACGCAGAGTAGCCCTAGGGGCTGGTCCACCAATGACCGTTAGCGTCAATGATTTCGGTTAGCGGTCCATCGGTCGCGATCCGGCTTCCGTCTGGCTGGAGAACGAAGCGATCTTCCAACTCCGCCGGAATTTCAAACCGCAGGCCGCCATCGACCAGCCGAACCACGCGGGGTGTTGCGATCGCTCCTTTCCAATCTGGTCCCTCGACCTGAGTCGCCCAACCAAACAGAAGCCGCCGACCCTGGCCATCTAGCAACGTCTTTCCGGCATAAAATGCCGAGAAGCCGCCCTCGCTGGGCAAAAAAGCACCGTCGCAAACCCCGGACTTTTCCGCAATAAATCGCGACCCATCGAAGGAACCCACCTGCCAGTGGTTCGCAAACCGTGACGTCAACAGCACCCACTTGTCCTCCAGCGGAAACAGATCCGGGCACTCGGCGTCGAAACCAAACCGGCCATCCGGCGCGCGCCACGCCTCGCCCACATACGTCCACTCAATCAAATCGGCGCTCGCGTACTGCAACAAGACTGGCAACTCGCCGAACTGGCTGCCAATCACCATCCGCCATTCGTCGCCGAACCGGAACACGCATGGATCGCGGAAGCACTCCCCATAGCCCTCCGGAACACGCAACACCACCGGATTCAAAGGAGACTTTTCCCAGTGAATCAGGTCATCCGAAACCGCCAGACATTGGCACTGATCAAGCGGATTGTAACCACGAATTCCGGTGTAGAACGCATAGAACCGGCCGTCGTGAGCCACCACGCACCCGGTCCATATCGCAATATCAAAGACCTCGCCGGGTGAAATCGCCTCGGGGTGCACCGTCCAATCCACCAGATTCGGCGAGGAAACATGCCCCCAACGCATGACGCCGAAAGACGGCGCGGCGGGGTTGTGCTGCAGGTAAAGATGGTAGGTGCCGTCGTGGAAAAACGGAACCGGGTCGTTGTTCCACGGGGCAAGGTGCGGGTGCCAACGCAACTCTGAGTCGGGCGAAGTTTGCATAATTCCGACCGTTGTACCCGCCGATTCCAAACCACCAAGACCCGCCGCAGCGTCAAACAGACTGATGCTGATGTCGTGCCTGGTTTCCGCCTTCGTCCTCCAGGCGCCTCCGCGCATCGACTACACGGTGGGCTGGGTCGGCAACTCGTACAGTGGCAACTTCGTCCGGTTCGCGGGCCGAATCCATGGCTACGGCTACAACGGTGAATCGACTATCGCCGCAACATAAATATGTCAAAATTCATCAAGCGTCAACATCGAGGGCGGCGGGCTTCACGGCAGTTCCTGGCCAAAGCAGGGCTTCCGGTAGTCCACCGAATACCTGGTTTTTTTGGAAGACGACTACAAGTCGAAGTCCATCGTGTTTCGCATGAAGGACCCGAGCGCAAAGTGATCGCGCCCGGGTGATCTATCGGCTACACCGTTTCTTGGCCGGAGACGTCCCGAAGGGCGCCTGTTGCAATCATTACAAGGTCAATAATCGACCAGACGTAGGTGATCGCGACACCGACGCCACAAGTCAGTATCGACAGTAAGAGCATCGCGATTCCGGTGCCTGTATGACCGAGATAGAAACGATGGATGCCCAAGGGGCCGAGAAAGAACGCAAGCAAAATCGCGACCACTTTGCTTTTCGGAGGGGTGAGACTCCCTTGTTGGTAAGAATTATTCATGATGACTTGGCCTTGAGGCGACGATGGGAAGTACCCCGGCGGTTGACCCATCCCAGGGGCGCTAGGCGGAACGGCCGAAGCGGTCGGGAACATTCCGTAAAGAACCGGCGCATCCTGCGCCTGGAGGGTGCGACCGTCGATGGGATCGATGAGGTTCGTCGTCGGAAGAATGCGACCCTCCTTGATCCACTGCGTTAACGTATCCATGTCGACTGGACCGTAACGCTGACCATCGCTGCCTACAACCGTGTACATACGCAAAAATATAGCCTATTCCATTCCGCCGTCGGGACTTTCACCGGACGAGTCGGTTTAATCTTCATCCTCGTCCTCCGCGTCGTCGTCCAGCGGCATCGCGATCGTGGTAATCGGGTTCGCGGACATCTGCGTGCGGAGCCCGTAAACGTTCGCCAAGATGGCCTCGCGGAACGGCCGGCTGGGTTCAGCCACCCAAGACATCATGCTAGACAGCACCAGTTCCTTCAGGTAGGCGTAGCTGAACTCATCGGTCACGGCCGCCACTTCCTTCGCGGTCTCCTCGTCCAGCCGCAAATGCTCCTCGAACGAGCCGGTGATCCGGAGAAGGTAGGTCGCCCGCTCGCTGAAGGCGGGAAGCTCGAACACATACGTGCGGTCGAACCGGCTCGGGCGATCGGCCAAGGCCGGGTCCAGCTTCTCCGGGTCGTTCGCCGAAGCAATCGTGAGAATGCCGTGGTTTCGGGCGAAGCCATCCAGTTCGTTCAGGAAGTAGGAGCGGTTTTTCGGTGTGATCAATGTGTCGAGATCTTCGAGGATCAGAAAACACGGTGCCTGTTGGCGAGCGTGGTTAAACACCTGCCGGATGTTATTGCTATCGCTGCCATGGCGAGTACTAAAACTTCGAACGTAAAGAACATTGATCGCGAAATGGTTCAGCAGCGCTTTGATCGTGTGGGTTTTGCCGTTACCGGGAGGTCCGGCGAAGATGATGCCGCGCTTCCAAGGGATTCCGTAACGATCGTACGTTTCGCGTGAGTCCAACCAATGCTGGATATCGCTGCGGAGTGCCTCAATCCTCCCTGCTGGTTGCACCAGGTTCTCCAGTGTGTAGCGTTCGATATCGGCACGGAGTGCGTTGCTCACGGACCAACAGCCGTCCTGGAAGACCTGCACCGCGGAATCAAGCTCCCCGGCGAAATCAGAAATCAGTCTAAGCAGTTCCTCAATCTTCTCGAAGTTGCGGGCGGTCAGAACGCAGTAGCAATCTTGGCTATAGGTTCCCTGAAGGTGAACCATCACCACCTCATACTTTTCCCCGGCTATGTCAACCTCGAACCAGCCGGTTTTCCGCGTAACGCTCAGGTTATTGCTTTCGTCGAGGGCCGCATGAAAGTCCGGAGAAAATCCCGGATAGTCGGTAACCGTAGCCCGGCCCTCCGCCGCTAATTCAAGGATCTCATCGAATTGGTGGTCATAGAATTCGACCACAACCTGGTCGCCGCTGAAGGTCGCCCGGACCGATTCGGCCAGGGTACGGCGCACGGCATTTGCGGGTTGGGCCAGTGCGTGAGCAACGAGTCGGTTACGGTCCATCAGACGTTTTTACTCCGTGGCTTGTGTCAAACGCCAATCCTTACGCAAAAGTCCGTAAAAATCGGTATCGCAGATTTCCCCGTTCACGTGCCAACGCTCTCGCAAAAAACCTTCCTTCACGAACCCTAGCTTCTCCAGACTCCTCTTTGATGCCTCGTTGCGAGGGTCGGTATCCGCCTCAATTCGGTTGAGGTCGAGTTCAACAAACCCGTAATCGATCAACGCAGTGAGAGCCTCCTGCAAGAAGCCCTGCCGCCAGGCACGACGCGCCAAGGCATAGCCGACTTCCCCTCGGCGGTTGGAAAAATCTATCGCGAAGAGGCTGCAGATGCCAACGAGGTCACCCTCTGCTCTTCGCCGAAGCCCAAACCGAATCTGCTCGCCAGCGGAGGCACCCTTCCGGTCGCGCTCGATCATGGCAAGCGCCTGGCTCATCTCCGTCCAAGGCGGCGAGCTCCAGTAGCGAGCTACGACCGGATCCGACAGGATCTCGTACAAGGCCGGAGCATCGGCCTCCGTCATCGGGGTCAGCCGCAGGCGCGGCGTTTCAAGCTCAAGCGAAGAAAAGTCGGGCACAGTGCGAAGTTTATCGCCCAGGCGCATCTGGGCGATTACGACGAATGTAGATTGCGGCCACCGCCAGCGCCACCAGCCCGATTACCACAAGGGTGACGCTTCGCCACACCAC
The DNA here is from genome assembly GCA_945881865.1 of Fimbriimonas ginsengisoli Gsoil 348. Lineage (GTDB taxonomy): Bacteria > Armatimonadota > Fimbriimonadia > Fimbriimonadales > Fimbriimonadaceae > Fimbriimonas > Fimbriimonas ginsengisoli_A. The sequence goes on from CAMCVK010000003.1 coordinate 188,769, forward strand.
CGTGAGCTCCCAAAAATCAGTGGTCATGACCTTGAGGACCAGAAAGCCCCAACCGATCCAACCGAGGTAGCGCAACCAGAGATTGCGGGCGACCAAGCCAACGATGGAGTACCCACTCGCGACTGCGAGCAACGTGAGAGTGATGTTTAGCCCGTCGGTGAGTGGAATAAGGCGAAGCGCGGTGAAAACGGTAGCGGCGCTCAGCGGCAAAATGCCAAGCGCGAGGACGGAAACTCTGGCCCAAGGTTCGATGACCTCCGCAACCCGGTCCTTGTGCATCGAAAACAGCAACGCGGCGTGAATCGCGAACTGAGCCAACCAAAAGAGCGGCTCAATTGGACCTTGCGGAGTCTGAATGAACCAGCTTCCGACCGACAGCAGGTGCCAGGAAAACGCCGGAATGAAAAGCCACCAGCTACGAAATCTAAGATTCGCGAGGGCACCGGCTACCGCCAAGCCGAACCAAACCGGCCGGAAAACATCAACGGAACGGCTGATCGGCTCCAGCAACGTCACCGATAGCAACCCGACCGCGAGCAGCGGCAGGCAAAGTTCATACCGTCTGCGCTCAAACCACGCGACCACGATCAAGGCGGCTCCCCACCCAATCCAAACCGGATGTGCTTCGCGCTGGGTGATGGTGACCACAATGATCGGCCAAAGAGCCGGAACCACGACCAGCGGCCGCTCATCCTTCGTCTCGGACCGCAGCATGAAGGCGATCATGAAGGCTGATGGAATCACGAACCGGAGGTGATACAGGGTCAGCTCGTTGAATGAGTAGTCCGGGCCAATCCAGCAAGACGAGACGATGGCGACCGTGCCGAGGTAGGCGGCCCAAACCATGTAGTTCCATTTCAGCTTCCCGCTGACAACGGCGGTGACGAACCCCGTTACGAAAGCGGAGGTCAGACCAACAACCGGCTGATCCAGCGCGAGGAGCGCGGCGCCGAACCCGCCCGCGAGTCCAAATCCGGCGAAGACTTGCCACCGACGAATCGCGGAATAGGTGATATTGAGCGCCGAGAAGACCAGCAGAAGCGAAAGTGCAGTCTGGTTGGAATACACGCCAAACGTCGTGGCTCCCGAGATAATCGTCAGGAAGCCGCCGAACGAAGACAGCCCAAGCACGATAACGGTCAGCGGATGCTTCCGCGAATGCAGCCATTCGCCCAGCCCAAGGAATCCAAAACAGGCCAGCACCGCCAAGCAAAACTGGACCAGAGGCGTGACCGTCCCGGACTGGATGAGCAGCGACGTGAGAACAATGAGTCCCAAAGAGACCGCGACCGCGCCCACCCACGGGAGCACCTTTCGGCCGAACTGCATCTCCAGTTTTTCGGCGTCGCCGTTTTCGGTTTTCTTTGGGGCTGGACGCTCGGGCCAAGTGAGCTGCGGTGGCGGAAGACCCGCGTCAAACCAGGTGGTCGGCGGAGCTGGATTACGCTGCGGTTCCACGTGGGGGGGCTCTCGGGAGGGCGGCTCTAGGTAGGGCGGTTCCACGTAGGCCGACTTTACGAACGGCGGCGGCGGCGCGGGCGGCGGCGTGACCGAACGCCCTTCCAGCTCGGCCAGCCGGTTCTCCAACTGGATGACCCGCTGTTCTAACTCGCTCAGGTCCTCAGGCCTCATTTTCTGCTCACCATAACGTGATTCCCGCTAATGGTAACGATTAAGAATAGCAGAGAAAAGACCCTACCGGGCATTCCGGCCCACAGCCGTGCGCCTGTCCACGAGTCAAGGATTCTTACAAGAATCTTATGCCCGATACCGTACAGTCCTGTAAGCCAAATGACAAAAGCCATCGACCGTGCGCTATGGAAGATCCCGCGATGGCTTCATTACGGTATCGCGGTGGGGTTAGCCTTGGTGGCCATCTACGCGCGAATGTTCCTTGCGGGGCCTCTCGCGAACGCGTCCCCGCTCGCATTTACCGTATTTGCGCTCTGCCTATCGGCCTATATCGGCGGCTTTTGGCCGGGCATCCTTAGTGGGGCCATCGGTTTTACGGTTAGCATCTACCTGTTCGTCGAGCCGCGGTTCTCCATGGGCGGCAAAAGCCCAGCCATGACGAACCAGATTTCCATCACGGTTGCGCTCGGGATCTTTATCTGCTTCATCGCCGGTCGCTTGCGGGATCAAGCCCTGCAAAACGCCCGACTTGCGGCCGAGCTCCATATTGACCGGACCCAGAGTCAGGACATCCTCGACAGCATTACGGACGCGTTTTACGCCGTGAATAAGGACTGGTTAGTGCTCCAGACGAATCCAGCCTTCATCGCGAGAGTGCCGCACCGAACCAAAGTCGTCCCGGGGGTGAACCTTTGGGACTCCTACCCGGAGCTCGAAGAACCCAAGATGAAGAGGATGCTAACCGGAGTCATGACGAACCGAGTTGGCGACGAATTGGAGATCGAGGACGCAGAGACAAAGACATGGCTTCTTGTCCGCGCGTTTCCTACCGCCCTCGGCATGTCGGTGTTCATTTCCGACGTAAGCGAGCGAAAACAGTTCGAGCGGAGCCGCGAGCGAATGCTCGCCGACGAGCGGGTCGCGCGTAGCGCCTCGGAAGAAGCGGGCCGAATCAAGGAAGACTTCCTGGCGACACTCTCCCATGAATTACGGACGCCAATGACCTCGCTGATTGGCTGGGCGGAGCTTCTCAACCACGGCCCCGTAAGCGAGGAACGCTTGAAAGAAGGGCTCAACAGCATCGAGCAAAGCGCTCGGACGCAGGCGAAAATGGTGGAGGAGCTGCTGGACCTCAGCCGTATCAATGCCGGCAAGCTCAAGATCGAGGCGGAATTTGTGACGCTTTCGGAACTGGCCCACGAAGTGGCGGCAATCCACCACCCGGCCGCCCTAGCAAAGAATATCGAACTGCGGCTGATTGACGACGCTCCCGACGCCGTGGTGCGTGCCGACAGTGCGCGGCTGCACCAAGTGCTGAACAATATTCTTTCTAATGCGATCAAATTTTCGCGCCGCCATCAGCTGGTGATCCTTCGGACCTTTGTCGAAGCATCGTCGGTTTGCGTCTCCATCCAGGATCAAGGGGACGGCATTGATCCCGATTTTTTGCCGCATGTGTTCGACCGCTTTCGTCAGGCGAACGCAGGTACCGCGCGCCGATACGGTGGACTTGGCCTTGGCCTCTCCATTGCGAAACAGCTGGTCGAGCTGCAAGGCGGAACCGTAACGGCCGAGAGCGAGGGCACGGGTAAGGGCAGCACGTTCACGGTTCGGCTTCCGGTTGCGCCCACGTTGAACCTGAGGCACCGCTTTTCGAAAGGATCGGAGGTGATGGGCGGTTTAAACGGGACCCGCATCCTGGTGCTTGAAGATGACGACTCTACCCGGCTGTTTCTGACCCGGGTGCTAGAAGAACACGGTGCGGTTGTCTTGCCTTTTGAAACTGCCAAGGAAGCGCTGGACCAGCTGCCAACGGCCAACCCGGACGTGATCATTAGCGACATCGGTTTGCCCGAGACCGACGGCTACGCGTTCATGAGGGCCCTTCGTGCACGCGACGACCGTTGGTGCAAACTCCCGTCGGTCGCCCTCACTGCCTTTGCACGCGACGCCGATCGAAGGGCGGCCACCGAAGCTGGCTTTAACGACTTTCACACCAAGCCAGTGAATACACCCGCCCTCGTTTCCACTCTCATTCGGCTTCTCAACGGCGGGTAGGTAGGCATGAAAAACCCCGGAAGCCTTTAGAGCAACGGGGGTTAATTGGGGCGTTACGAGCGGAGCTTGATCTCGTTCTGCAGGTCGAGGGTCGTGCCATCGTCCTTCATTACTTCCCGCGCCGTGGTCTCGGCGAGAGCGACATGCTTAGATTCTTTCACCGTGCCGCGAAGGACGATGGCCTTCTCGGTTTGCTCGATCTTGATGTCGTTTTCCTTGTCGTTAAGGAACGGATTCGCGGAGAAGGCAACCTGAATCTTAGGGATGATGCTGAGCGCGACGCCGGCCTTTTTGGTCGTGGCTCGGACGTCCCGTCCGGCTTGATCGGCATCCTTCGAAACGCCCCGGGCGGTGTCGTCGCAACCTCCCAAGCTGATCACGACCAGCGTGAGGCATGCAGCGACGAGCGATCCAACGACCGGGAAGAACGACTTCATACCGAACTCCTTCGGGTTCGGCTACCGATGAACGAGAAGATGAACAGGATGAGGAAGACGAAGAACAAGCCCTTGGCCAGCGAAGCGACCGCCGAGGCAATGATTCCGAATCCCAGCAGCGCGGCGATCAGCGCCAGCACAAAGAAGACTGCGGTCCAATAGAGCATCAGTACTTGCTCCCGGCTTTCTGTGGCTCCTTCGAACTGTCGGCCTCAATGACCGTGGGGAGTGCCTCGATGGGCGGCGCCTTGACGGCCGGCGCCTCAACGCTGTCGAGGTCTTTCAAGCTTTCGACAAACAGGGTCGACATATCTCGTACTTTCATGGTTTTGTCCTCAGGGGTTTCTTTCGAAACCAATGTCTTCTATCCGTGGCGAAGTAAGGGCGCTGTAATCCCGCGCAAGGGAAAAATGAGGAAGTCGTAAGAAACCTCAAGAACTGGCGGTGGCGTATTCGTTCTGAAGGTGAACCGACGTGTACTTGCTTCGGGCCACCTTCAAAAGTCGGCTGTAGCGGGATTTGACCGTGCCCAGAGGAACGCCAAGTTGCTCCGCCACGTCGGCATAGGGCCGCTCTTCCACCGCGATCATTTTTAGGATCAACTGGTCCGAGCTGGAAAGCTGGGAGAGTGACGCGACCAAAATCGGATCGGTTTCCTTTCGGAGCAGGATCTCTTCCGGCGAGATGTCCTTAGCGGCTGCCCGGTCCATTGGATCCTCGAAGCCTTCGTAATCCGGTGCAATCGTCGTGACGCGGGAACGCCGACGACGCAACATGCTGAGATACTGGTTCCGGGCAATTACCTTGAGCCAGACTTCGAACGGCGACCGCTGGTCGAACGTCTCGTAGAGCCGATAGGCCCTGATAAAGGCGTCTTGGGTGATATCTTCGGCGTCGCTGGAGTTGCCGCAAAGCGACATCACGTAGTTTCGGACCCGTTTGTAGTGGATGGAGAAGAGCTGGTCGAAGGTTGCTGCGCTGATCGTGGCCATAAGGTTCATTCCCGTGGCGGGTTGATCTATTCAACTCTTTGGCCCATTAGAGGCAGGTTGGAAAGAACCTCGAAGACGTAAGAAAAGGGTAGCTATATCGCCAAGCGGTAGCCGACCCGGTGCTCGGTGAGGATGAGCTTCGGCGATTCGGGGGTTGGCTCAAGCTTCTTTCGCAGATAGCCCATGTACACGCGCAGGTACTGCGAATCCTCTTGGTATTCCGCGCCCCAAACCTCGCGGAGGAGCTGACGGTGGGTGACGACTTTACCGCAATGCTTCACCAGCAATGAGAGGAGCTTATATTCCAGTGGCGTAAACTTGATGAGTTCGTCGTTCAGCCAAACGTAGCGATGGGCGAAGTCGATTTTTAGCGGCCCAGATTCAAAAATTGGGGACTCGGTTTCTCGCAGTTCGATATGTCGCACGGCGACCCGCAGCCGCGCCATCAGCTCGCCAACGGAGAAAGGCTTCGTAATGTAATCATCGGCGCCGGCATCCAACGCGCGGATTTTGCCGTCGTCGTCGCTTCGGCCCGACATGATGAGGATAGGAGTGCGGCACCATTCCCGCAAGGCAATGACGACATCGACGCCGTCGCCGTCGGGCAGTCCAAGGTCGAGCAGGATGATGTCTGGACGCTTTTCGATGGCGGCGGCCAGCCCTTGGGCTCCCGTGCTCGCCTCGATGAGGCGGAACCCAGAGTCTCGAAAGTAGGTTCGTAGGAGCGAAGTGATGGCCGCGTCGTCCTCGACGAGAAGCACCTTGTGCGTGAGGTTTCCGTTAGACATAGTTCCGGCGGGGCCCTCTCCACTTTGCAAGGGGATTGAAATCCCAAAACTCAAAAAGAATGCCCTACGGACAGTTTGACGGCATTCATGACGGAAAGGCCGATTTTTGCGAGTTCCCTAGCAAAAAAGACCCAAACTTAACCTGGCGCAAGCACGGTTGCGGACGCACAAGCAGGTCCTCCTCGTCGATCTTTACCATTGACATGAATCGCGTACACAGATTCGTGTCCAGGAAAAAGAGACACGGTGTCTAAGAACACTTTAAGCCGCCGGAACATGGTGCGCTCGCCGCCGGCGGTTCCGAGCCAAGCCAGATAGATAAAGCGTCGTCCATCGGGTTGGCGGTTCACCGCCGGTCCCCATCCTTGCAACGTTCCGCTCTTGTCTGGCCGGATTTCCACCGGCACGTCGAACCGCAGGTTGGCGCCATCTGTCGCCGCCGGGGGAAAGGTTCCGTCTTTCGTTGACAACACCAACTCGATCTCGTCGTAGGGGGCAAAGGACGTCGGAGCATCAACGACATGAATATGTATCAGGCTCATCATGGATAGGTCCAAAGGCGCACACGCACCCGAAACATTGGCATAATGATTCATCTCCGCAGGGAGCTTGGACCATGACGCGATTTTCACCTTAGCACACCCACTTCTCGGCTAGCGCCGAGATAGGTTTGCTACGCGTTTCCCAACTCAGTACTCCCTCGTGGACGCATGCGATGCGTCCACCTATCCGCTTGTAAGGAGATTTTATGCAAGTTATCAACAACATCCCTGTTTGGGGTGAGCCCGTCATCGACGGTGCCGTCGCACAAATGAGGAACGTGGCCCAGTTTGCCGAGAAGGCAGCCCTGATGGCCGATCACCACGTTGGCTATTCGATGCCGATTGGCGGTGTGGTGGCCTACCGCGAGCACGTGAACCCGGCCGGCGTCGGTTATGACATCGCCTGTGGAAACAAGGCGGTTCGTACCGACATGCCGGGACGCGAGCTTCGGCGGAAGATCCACCGCATCATGGACGACATTGAAAAGAAGATCAGCTTCGGCATCGGCCGGGCGAACCAGGAGGAAGTTGACCACGACGTGTTCGACGACGAGGCCTGGGGGCTCTACCCGGCGGTGGCGAAGAAAGACAGCGCCCGCGCCCAGTTGGGCACCGTGGGCAGCGGTAACCACTACGTGGACCTCTTTGTGGACGAAGAGGACTGCGTTTGGATTGGCGTTCACTTTGGTTCGCGCGGCCTTGGCCACACGATTGCGTCGCACTTCATGGAAGAAGGGGACGACCGTGACAACCCGGGACGGCTGCTTCACGAGCGATCGAACCTGGGAGCCGACTACTTGGCGCAGATGGCCCTGGCGGGTCGTTACGCCTATGCCGGGCGCGACTGGGTTTGTGGAAAGGTCGCGCGGATTCTGGGCGCGAAGATCAAAGATGAGGTCCACAACCACCATAACTTTGCGTGGCGTGAAACCCACGACGGCGTGGAGTATTGGGTGGTTCGAAAAGGCGCGACGCCGGCGTTTCCCGGCCAGCGTGGGTTTGTCGGCGGATCGATGGGCGACATCTCGGTGATCTTGGAAGGCGTCGAGTCGGAGCACGCTTCGGCGTCTTTGTATTCGACCGTCCACGGTGCCGGGCGCGTCATGTCGCGCACGGAAGCCGCCGGGAAGCGGCGCGGAAAGAAACGCGAAGGCGGTTCGATCTCGCGCCGGATGATGGAAGCTTGGGTGAAGGAGACGGGAGTCGAGCTGCGCGGAGGCGGCACGGACGAATCTCCCCACTGCTACAAGCGCCTGCCGGACGTCTTGGCCTGCCATGAAGGCACGATTCGCATCGTGCACATGCTCACGCCAGTGGGCGTGGCGATGGCCGGCGACCACGAGTTCGACCCTTTTCGGGACTAGTCCCCATTACTTGACATTGAAGACCTTTCGGCTGGTGTAAACCCGCCGGAGGTCTTCGTCCTTCATGGCGCTTGCCCCCAAGGGGCCGGTCCAGCTGACAAAATACGACCAACGCACGCCAAAACGCAACATGCGGTCGACTTCGGGAGCTTGGCCATACTCGGTGAGGGCGAGCAGCTTTTTGCCGTTGAATCTTGAGAAGAGATCGTCCCAGGTCGATGCGGTGGCGTCTCGTCGGTCGGCCGGATACAGGTCGGCACCGATGATATCAACCGAATCATCGCCCGGATACCACTCGGGCCGCACCGAATTCCACACCCAGATCAAGTTGTGCAACTTGTGATGACTGATCAGACGATCGCGCATGAGTAGCCACAACTGCTTACAAGGCGCGGGACCCTTCGCTCCCACCCAGAACCAGCCGCCCTCGGCTTCATGCAACGGCCGCCACAGTACCGGGACGTCGGCTTTGGCGAGTTTCTTCAGTTCGGCGGCGATGACGTCGATGTCGCGGATAAGGAGTTTGTAGTCTTCACCGCTCGGGTCGGCCAGTGCTTTCTGCACGTCAAATGTCGTCGCATTGGTGTAGAACCCCTTGTACCAGCGGGCATCCACGGTGCGACCATTTTCGGTGATTTCGGCATCGATGAGATCCTTCGGCGCGTTCCAGTGCCAGCTATAGGTGACCATTTGCCCTGCTTTTGCGCGCGCAATTGTCCGCTCGGTTTCGCCGCGTGGGATTCCACCGCGCGCTACGCGGCTCGGCGAATAGTCCATAAAATCATTGCCGAATACTGCAGGCATCTTTCCAGTTTTCGCCTGCACATGGTTGTTTTCTTTTGCGTCGTACTGGCCCGAGAACATGCCGTTTCCATAGGCGGCGACCAACCTCCGGAACAAGCGACGGGCGGCCGGGGTCGCGTTGGAGTCCGACAGCGTTGCCGGAGGTCGCACGAGGCGCGGCGATTTGGCGGACGGCAAAAGCTCGATGTAGTCCAGGTCGTAGTAGCCCCAGCCTTTCTTCACCACGAACTGCGTTGTCGGTTTATTGACTTCAACCCTTCCCACGGTCACTCGCGCAAAGCTGGCGTTTGCGCTAGCGGCGGTTCTTGGGAGCATGCCGGAAAGCCCAAAACCGTCCACGACGGCATCGAAGCCTTTCTCGCCGTTCGGCGCGGAATAGCCCACCACAAGGTCATAGATGCCTTTCGGCAGCTTGGCCGACCAGGTGAGTTGGCTGGCGTCTTTCGTGAGATCGGTGACGTACCCGGTTCCGGAGAATCCGGCCATTTGGGTTGCCACCCGGACATCCGTCAGCTGGGCAGTTTCTGCCTCGAGCCGCGTCGAACCGGCAACCAACGACAGAAAAATGGCAGTGAGTAGCATGCGTAAACCTCGGCGTTTCCCGGACAGGATATCACGGTAAATCGGCCACTAGGCATAAAGTGATCTTCGTCACTCTGCCCGGTTGCATGCCCCGAAGACCCGCCGTATACTATTAAAGCGAGCGCGAACCCGATGAAATTGAAATTTGTGTTACTTGCATTGCTTAGCTTTGCGGCAGCCACTCAAACCTTTGCGCAGAGCGTTTGTTGCCTGCTTGGCAGCAGCAGTCTGTCTGGTCTGGGCCGCCCGATCACGGGCAATTTGAACACGACGTGGGAGAAGGGCCTGCTTGAGGATCACGCGGCACTCGTCAAGTTGTTCAACGTCCGCCCGCACATGTTCTACTTGGAGGAAGCGGGCGGTCCGAACGCATTCGCGACGAACCAAGTCTTTCCGGATCTGCTCGCCGCCGAAGGCGTTTCCGAGAAGGACTCGCCGGACGGCACGATCTTCTTGGGACTGAAACTCATCCAGATGGAGGCCAGGAATACGAAGGGCAGCTTGTTCTCCTTGCCGGCAATTCTCGCTCACGAGTTTGCGCATGCGGTGCAGTTCAAAACTCGCTGCGTCCTCCAAGGCAAGAAGCGGGAATTGCATGCGGATTACATTGCGGGTTATTTCATCGCGCATCGGGCCCGTTTCCGGAAGCAAAGCACGTCGCAGGCCGCCAAAAACTTCTTTGCAAAAGGAGACTACATGTTCAACGATGCCCAACACCACGGCACGCCGGAAGAGCGCTGGAACGCGTTCTGGGCCGGGTACCAGCTTAACAAGGCCAGCAAGGCTCCCAGCGGGGTCTACGCCTACAACGAGGGATTGCGCTACCTGCGCGGCCTGAAGTGATAGAATTGGCCCGGTTGCCAACCGGGCCAATTCTTGCTATCATCCCGGCATGAACCTTCAAGAAGCCTTGGCCGCCCTCGGCGCGACTCCCGACCTATTGAGCGACGCCGAGCGAGAGACCCTAGATCGGGACGGCTACCTGGCGATCCCGGGCGTTCTGTCCCCGGAGCAGATCGAGGCGATCCGAACTCGCCTCGACGAACTGCTGGCTGAAGAAGGCGACGAGGCCGGAAAGGAAGTCCATCAAGAAGCCGGGACCGAGCGACTGGCGAACCTCGTGAACAAGGGCGAAGTCTTCGACGTGTTCTTCACCCACCCCAAGGTGCTCGCCGCCATCGCACACGTTTTGGGCGGTGATCTGAAACTCTCCTCGCTTAACGCACGGTTCGCCAAGCCAGGCGAAGGGCTACAAGGATTGCATGCCGATTGGGGCCGCCTCGACGTCCCCGGCAACTTTCAAGTTTGCAACAGCATTTGGTTGCTGGATGACTTTACGGCCGACAACGGCGCAACCCGCGTGGTGCCCGGCTCCCATCTCTTTGGAAAGAAGCTTCCGAGCGACGACATGGCGGACGTCTCGCAACCGCACCCAGATGAAGCCCTGATTCAGGGGCCGGCGGGCACGGTTGTTGTCTTCAACAGCCACACCTGGCACGGCGGAACCCTGAACCGGACGGCCAACCGGCGGCGCGCCGTCCACAGCTACTACACCCGTCGGCAAAATGGCCAGCAACTTGACCAGCGGGCGAACTTAAGCCCAGAAACGGTCGCGCGGCTGAGCCCAGCCGCGCGCGTGATCCTCGACGTCGAGTAGTTACTTGATGCCGAGGCCGCCGTCGACGACGAGGACCTGACCGGTAATGAACGACGCCGCGTCGCTCGCCAGAAAGGCGGCCGCCTCGGCTATTTCTTCGGGTCGGCCGACGCGGCCCATCAGCACCGCCGGGGCCATCATGCCCTCAAAATTCTCCTTCGATCCGGCCATGCCTTCCGTCCCTTCGGTCCAGATTGGGCCGGGGGCAACGGCGTTTACCCGGATTCCCGATGGCGCGAGCTCAACGGCCGCGCCCCGAACGAGCGTGTTCACCGCACCCTTCGTCAACGAATATGCCGTAAGCCCGGCGAAGCCGATGTCGGCCACGACGCTCGAGTTCAAAACGATGCTGCCGCCTTTCTCGGCCATGGCGGGGGCAAGGTGCTTGATGCCGTAGTAGACGCCTTTCACGTTGACATCGATTTGCAGACTCAGGTCGTCGGCGGTTTGGTCAGCGAAAGCCGCCGGGTGGAAGATGCCCGAGTTAAGAAACGCAACGTCGACTTGGCCGTAGTGGGCGACCGTCTGCTGCACGAGGTTCTGGACATCGGACTCAACCGTGACGTCGGTTTTGATGAAAATAGCCTCTCCGCCGCCGGCGACAATCTCTTGTACAACCGCGTTTCCCTCGGCCTCGCGTCGGGCGGCAACCACGACCTTCGAGCCGCGCTCGGCGAGAAGCTTGGCGGTGGCGCGGCCGATTCCCGAGTTTGCGCCGGTGACAATGGAGACTTTGCTTGCGAATGCTTGCATGGCAATACATCGATACGCATCGATGTATTGCCGCGTTTCAGCTGCCCAACATTTTTTCTCGCAACGCCGACAAATAGCTTTGCACGGCCGCCTCTTCCACCCGGAGCATGTTGCATCGGCCGACCTTCTGGCCCGAGACAAGCCCGGCTTTCGTGAGCTCCGTGACGTGGTGCGAAAAGGTTGCTTGCGAAATGTCGATCTCGGCAAGCACGTCCGAGCACGAAACCCCCTCGTCGGTGCTCAGCCTTCGGATGGACTCGAGAATTTCCATACGCTTCGGCTCGGCCAAGGCGCGGTGGGCCAAGGAAAAGAGTTCTGCGTCCATCAATCTTGTATGACGTAGGACGGGGCCTCCGCGTCGGCATCCATTCGCAAAGCCAGGATTTCGCGCCCCGTGACCGCGCGGAAACCCTTCCGCTCGTAAAGCCGCCGTGCACCGTCGTTGTGGTCCAGAACAAACAATTCGACTTGCCGCAAACCAGTTCCACGAGCGTGCTCAATCATGAGGTCGAGAACGCGGCTCCCAATTCCCTGGCCTCGGGCATGCTCTGACAGATAGAAATCCGTTACGACGCCGGTGCGGCCGCCTACCTCGTGGTCGAAGCCGTAGGTCATCACGCAATATCCAACCTCTACACCATCGCGAAGAATCGTCCAGGCGACCCCGTATTCGGGATGTTCGAGTAGTTCCCGAATTCCCGCCTGCACTGCGGCATCGAACCGAAGCCTGTCGTGCTGAAAGTACGCCTCGACCCAGCGCTCAAGCTCGGCCTGGCGGGAGCGTTCAATTCGGACCAATTGGAGGTTCATTTGAGTGTGCGTAATTTCATTAGACCGCATCCTCGCCGGGGGCTAACCCGTAGTTTGGTATATTGAGCCGGATCGGGCCCGGTGAAGACAACAATATGAGCGAAGTCAAAATTAAGCCACTAGGGAAAGTCATTGCCCTCATTTTGGTTGCCGGGCTGGGCTTTGGAGCCTATAACTTGGCGACACGGGGCGGGCTTGGCGGCCTCATGCCGGCGGCACCGGTACGCGAGTCGAACGTACCCATCAAGGCAGATCTGCCGCAGATCAACAACCAGCCCGTCCCGACATCGGTGAAGGATTTGACCCTTCCGACTTCGGACAAATTTGAGGGCGATGGCCCGCGGGTGCGGTGGCTGCACTGGGCCTGGAACGCGCAGATGGGCGTGTTCTTCGCTAACGGTGGAAAGTCCACGACCAAGGGTTCTTTGATGGCCGAGCGCGGCGTCGCGATTGACTTCACGCGGCAGGATGACGTCTCGAAGATGCAAGAGTCGCTCGTGGACTTCGCCACCGAGCTAAGCCGCGGTAACAAGCAACCAACGCGCGGAGCCCACTTCGTGACCATCATGGGCGACGGTTCGGCGGCGTTCCTCGCGGGACTCAACGAGACGCTGAGCAAGCTTGGTCCGGAGTACACGGCGAAAATCGTCGGCGCGATCGGCTTCTCTCGCGGTGAAGACAAGTTTATGGGACCCAAGAGCTGGGCCAGCAATCCTGCCGCCAGCAAGGGCGGCGTGGTCTCTGGCTACCTGCGCGACGGCGACTGGAACATCGCCATGAAGTGGCTGGGCGACAACAGCATTAAGAACAACCCCGACGAAAAAACCTACGACCCCGACGCGCTGAACTGGGTAGCGGCGAACGACTATATCGACGCCGCCGAGAAGTACATCGCCGGCTACTCCGAAAGCCGACCGGTCGTCAAGAACGGTAAGCGCACCGGCGAGACGAAGAAAATCACCGTGCAGGGTGTCGTCACCTGGACCCCGGGCGACGTGAACATCGCCGACAAGAAGGGCGGCCTTGTTTCCATCGTCTCGACGAAGGAGTACAACGCGCAGATGCCCTGCGTTGTCATTGGCATTGATAAGTGGATGCAAGAAAACAAAGACACGGTGAGCAACATGCTCGACGCGGCCTTTGTTGGCGGGGATGCGGTTCGGTCGAGCTCGGCCGCACTTCGACGGGCCGCCGAAATTAGCGCCGACGCCTACGGCGAGAAAGACGCCAGCTACTGGGAGCGATATTACAAGGGAACGGTGGAGAAGGACCGTACCGGCCAGCTAGTCGAGCTTGGCGGTTCTTCCGTGAACAACCTCGCCGACAACATGCTGCTGTTTGGCCAGGTGAGCGGATCGGCAAACATCTTCGCCAGCGTCTACCGAATCTTTGGCGACATCGTTAAGGACCAGTATCCAACTCTCCTGCCGACCTATCCAGCCGCCGAGAAGATTCTGGACATGCGCTACCTAAAGGCCGTGGCACAAACCCAAAAGTTTGCAGAGGCATCGCTTAAGGGAAGCGAAATGAGCGGTGCCCCAACCGCAAAAACTGCTGGGCCGAAGCGACAGATCAGCGCAAAGGTCTACAACATCGTGTTCGATACCGGTCGGGCAACCTTCCGGCCGCAATCGACCGCCGTGCTCGAGGGCCTAGTCCGCGACCTTTCGGTTTCGACGAACACGGCCGTTGAGATCAACGGGCACACCGACAACGTCGGAAACCCGGCGTCGAACATGGCGCTTTCCGAGGCGCGCGCATTCGCTGTGAAGCAATGGCTCAACCGACGCGCCGCCAGGCTATTCCCGGATGGCCGCGTGCAGGTGGTTGCGTACGGCTCAACGAGACCTCTCGTACCCAACGGCTCGCCCGAGGGCCGAGCGAAAAATCGACGCGTCGAGATCAAGGTTAAGGCCGCCCAGTGACCCCGGCCGGCAGTCGAAAGGCCGCCGGCCTTTTGCAAGCCTTTTCGCCGAACAAGATCCTCTCGCGTTCGGCGATGAACATCATTGTTGCCACGCAGGTCGTCGTGTTCCTCCTGATTTGGGCGTTCGCCTCGTTTAAGGTGCTCCCCAAGCCGGGCGAGGTCTTTGCTTCCATCGGCGATCTTTGGACGAACCAGGGCCTTGGGCAAGAACTGCTTTCCAGCCTTTCGCTCAACTTTGAAGCGGTTTTGATTTCGGCGGTTCTCTCGATCGGGCTCGCCTATCTTACGGTTTTGCCGTTCTTTCGACCGTTGGTGGCCGCTATCGGAAAGGGCCGATTCCTCAGCATGGCGGGTTTCACGCTGGTGTTCACGCTGTTGGTTGGCGGCGGTCATCCGCTAAAACTGTCTTTGCTGGTTTTCGCAATGACGGTGTTCTTCGTCACATCGATGGCCTCCGTTGTTGCCGAGATCCCGAAGGCCGACTTCGACTATGCCCGCACCCTACGAATGAAGGAGTGGCGCGTCGTGTGGGAGGTTGTGGTTCTTGGTACGGTCGATAAGGCTTTCGAAGTTCTGCGGCAAAACGCGGCGATCGGCTGGATGATGCTGACCATGGTGGAGGGCATTTACCGCGGTGAGGGCGGGATCGGCGCGCTGCTATTGAACCAGCAGAAGTTCTTCAAGATGAGTGAGGTTTTTGGAATTCAGATCATCATCCTCATCGTCGGACTTTGCCAAGACCTGATCATCGGGGCATTACGCCGGTTCGTTTGCCCCTACGCTACGCTGACATTGGAGCGCAAGTAAGTCATGCTTCGCGAAAAAATCGCCTACGACGTTCGCGAGTGCCTGCTCTCGGTGAAGGGTGTGAACCTCAATCTTGGAGGAAGACCAATCCTGAGGGACGTCAACTTTGAGGTTCACAATCTTTACCGCCCGGGCATGCTTCAGGGCCAGGTCGTCGGCTTGCTTGGGCCGAGCGGAATGGGGAAAACCCAGCTGTTTCGCATCCTTGCGGGCCTCAATCCTCCCGACTCCGGCCACGTCCTCATCGGCGACCCGCCGGTTCCGGTCGCTGCCGGGATGGTGGGCGTCGTTGCCCAACACTACCCACTGCTGCACCACCGGACCATTCTGGGAAATCTGGTTGTCGCGGGTCGACAAGCCGGCCAACCCGCAAAGGCCGCCGAGACAGAAGCGCAAAGGCTTCTGGAGGTTTTCGGCCTGAAGGAACAAGGGGAGAAGTATCCGGTTCAGCTCTCCGGCGGACAGCGGCAACGGGCCGCCATCGCCCAGCAATTCATGTGTAGCAACCAGCTGATGCTGATGGACGAGCCGTTTAGCGGCCTCGACCCGCTGGCGCTGGCCCGCATGTGTCAGTTCATCAAGGACATTGCGCAGACCGATGAACACAAAACTTTTGTCATCGTAACGCACGACATTGCGTCTGCCATCGAAGTGTGCGACACCCTGATGGTTCTGGGTCGAGATAAGGGGCCAGACGGCCACTTCATCCCGGGTGCAAAGATTCAACAAACCGTGGACCTCATCGCGCGGGGGCTGGCCTGGCACACCGGAATCTCGCGCACTCCCGAGTTTCACGCCGCCGTAAATGAAGTCAAAGATCTCTTCGCCCATCTCTAGCCTGCGGCACGTCATAATTTGGGCCAACCTGCCGTGAAATTCGACCCATCGTTGCCGATCTACCGAAGCCTGAAGTACCGGCTTGGGGAGGCGTTCAAGGAAGGCCCGAACCTCGTGGCCCTGGCAGGTGCCGTTGCGATTTCCGCCGCTACGCTGAATCCATTGCCGCTCATCGTGGCGATGGTGGCCGAGGCCGCGTATTTGCTGTTCGTCCCCGACTCAAAATGGTACGAGCGTCGCTTGCAGGCGCGGTTCGACAACGAAGTTCAGGCACGCCGTCATAACCTGAAGGTCCAGGTTTTCCCCATCGTCCGCGCGCAGATCAAGCAAGAGTTTGGACGGCTAGAGCAGGTTCGCGGCCAAATCGAAGGTCAGTCCCGCGGGGAGGAGCCGTGGTTCCGCGAGGCACTGCGCAAGCTCGACTTCCTGATGGAAAAGTACTTGCAGTTCGCCCAGAAAGAGGCGCAGTTTGCCACGTACCTAGCTTCGGTTTATGGCGAGGTTTACGCGCAGCTTCCCGAGCAAGAGCGACGGAAGATGATGCCGCCAATTCTGCTAAACACGGTTCCGCCAAAACGACGGGGCCGCGACGAAGAAGGGCCGAACGACCGCGACGTCATCAACCTGACTCCGGAATGGGTGGATGAGGTGACCGGTAGCATCGGCCAGTTCTATGAATATGAGCTCGAGCAACTAGCGATCTCCATCGAAGCCGAGACGGTGGTGCCCAACAAGAACCTGATGGAGAAGCGGCAGCAGATCATCTCCCGCCGCCGCGACTTCATCGCGCGGGTAAGCCAAATCATGAGCAACCTTGGCCTCCAAATGCGGCTGATGTCCGATACGTTTGGCCTCATCAACGACGAGATGCGCGCCCGTTCGCCGGAGCAAGTTCTTTCCGATATCGATGATGTTGTTCTGCAGGCGACCTCGCTTACCGAAGCGATTGATGAGATTACGCCGATGACCGAAGTGGTGGGGACGCTCGCCTAGAGAGATAGCCATGAGCATTAAGAATCTTCTTCGTAAAGCCGCCCAGTTGGTGGTTGAGTTGCCACCCGAACCAGAACCGGTTCCCGCGTCGGAACCGATTTTCCCCGCCGAAGTTGCGCCGCCGGTGCCGGTCGTGACAAAGTCGGTTGAGCAGATCGTTCGCGAAGCGCCGGGCCCGAACCTGGACCAGATCGTGGTGCCGCCGATCCCGGTCACGGCGCCCTCGGCTCCAGCCGGGCATGTGGATTTTTTGGCGGTTTACCAGAGCGCGGGTTTGGCTCCGGCGGCTTTCTCCGCCGAGCAAGCGTTTGACGTGATTGCCTCGTTGCCGCAGGAATTGCCCTTGGAGGCGCGCCGCGCGGCGGTTCACGCGACGATCTCGGCGATGGGCCGCGCGATGGGCGTGAACACCCAGGGCGTGATTGCCGACGCCGGGAGAAAGGTCGCCGCGCTGTCTGCCTATGAGGACATGCTGACGCACCAGACCGAGAGCTACGTCGCGACGATTCAGGCGAAGATCGCCGACTTGGAGGCGCAGATTGCCCTGCATCGCGAAGATATCGAAACGACGCGGAACATGCTGGTCTCGGCGGTGCAGGCGTGCGACACGGAATCAGCCCGGCTGGACGACGTCCTGGAGTTCTTCACCCTGGACAGCCAACCGAGCCGAAACGCTTAGATAAAGCTATTCTTTCGTGACGCTGAACAGCAGATAGTTTCGAATGATCTCGTTGCCGTTCTCGACGATTGCCTGGGAGTGTCGGTCGAAGCTCAGGCCCGATACATCGAGTCGCTCTCCGCTCTCGAGAAGGATCAACGCGTATGTTCCGGAGGCAAGCTTTGGCCGGGCCAGGGCCGTGTCTCCACCAAGATGAAACTCGTAGTCGCCGCTGAGAATTTTCTTGCTTTTGTTTTGCTTCAGAATCGACTTAAAAATGCCGACACCAACTTTACTCAGCGGTGCAATGGCCGGATGAACCAGCCCCGCTAGGTTGAGTGTCCGAGTGATGTCCGTGTCCTCTAGCATCTCGAGCGCGGTCTTCGAGACCTCGCTCTCGGTTTTTGAAAACTCGACCGAGATCGGAAGGCTTTTCGCCCCGATTCGCAGCCCCTCGAATGGCTGGATGCCCGAAAACGCGAGCGTTGCGTCCGGGATCGCTCGAAACTGCCTCAGGTAACTAACATCGCTCGTGGCCCCGTCGTCGGTGTGCTCGGCCGTAACACGTAGGTTGAAGGCAAGAGTTCGGTTTCGATCCGTTAGTTGCGCGACGCGAATTCGGTCGAGAGTTAAGGTAACTGCCTGACTTGCGAGCGACGGATCTGGGGTGGCATCGGCAGCGTTGACGATGGAGAGGTCCGGCTGGATGAAATACGGCTGGGAGACGAACTCTTTTGGACGGCTGAACCATCCGAGATCTGGAAAAGCCCCTTCTCGCGCGTTTTCGCCGTCTTCCAACGCATCAACGGTCTCGTCCTCTTCAGGCGTGATCGCGAGGTCCCATTCAAGTTCTGTGTCAATCTGTAACATCAAATCAGACTATCAGGAATCCAGCGTTGATAACAACTGTTCTGAAGCGAGTTTATATGAGGAGGCATATTCGCTGGCGTTCTCGTGATTCACGGATGCCCATGCATGCTTTGTCTCTTCGATCAGTTCAAGGCTGCGAGGAGACAGTTTCTTCTTTGCGTCTTTCCACCAATCATCTGCCACCTCATAGACCCTGTTCGCATTGGAGTAGACGTGAAAGTTAGTAACTATATGCAAAAATTCTGCGCTACAGTTATCCTCGAGCCATACGGTGGATCGGGCGTACTCAATTGCCTCCTCGGCAGTGAGGGACGGTTTTTTCATGCCGGTTTCTACCGCAAAATAATGGTCCTCGAACGATCGTGTTTGACGCCCCTGCCATTTGGCTTGTTGATGCGCCGGTATCGGGAGTGCAGTTTCAATTAGATAATCAATCTTGGTCTGCGACGACGCCGTCGCATTCTTGACGGCAACCTCGAGACCGTCGCGTCCGCCCGAAACGATCGAAGAAACGAGGTCGACCCTAACGTTCGTGTCAGGATAGTTATCATGCTTGGAGAGCATGTGCGCGTCCGCTAGGTGCTGAAAAGCGTTCGAATAAGAGGAGCCAAACACAAGCACGGCCGTGAAGTCGCAGAACAATTCTACAATGCGTCTTTCACCTCTCAGCTGCACATAAGAGATCGGGTGAGAGATCCGGGGAAGCCGGATTAGATTCGGCTTCCGTGCCAACGCGTGACCAAGTTCATGCGCGAGGAGCGGGAAGATCAGTGGACAACCGCTTAGGTGGGCCGGCAATACGAGGGCACTGACTGCAGGATCATCCGGAAAGAGCTTCATGTGGGAGGGGCTTATGCCCCAATCCGCGCTCAGCAAGACATCTAAGCCCAATTCTCCAAAAAGCTGTTGATACAAAAGCACCGGAGGCTGCGGAAGCAACCAATCGTAGCGTGCGCGTCGAAGATATCCGATCGCCGTAAGGATCTCGTTAGCCGTCTTTGAACCCAGCTTGGCGACGCGGGTCTCCGCATCTTGGGGTGGAATTCGAGAAGCAGTTAACGACAGCTCCTTAACTTTCTGCTTCAGCTTCTGAATATCGGCGTCGCAACGAACGATAACCTGTAGCTGCGCTTCGGAAGCCGAACCGACAATGTCTTTTGATTTTTCGAAAACCGCTTCGAGATGGCTGAGTTGCGAAGCCCATCTTTGGGCAATCAAGGACATTTCGGGAACTATACCTAGCCCATTAGGTCTTCGCTGTCTGCCTGTGACGCAGCGTCAAAGATCGACATGCAGAGTGCGTAGTTCTCATCGGCCGAGAGCTGACCCGACCGCAATGCACTAGCAATTTTTTCTTCCTTTCGAACTAGCGTTCCGACGCCTCCATCACGAATGTTTCCGACTCCAATTTCCATTAGGGCGTCTCGGAATTTCAGGTCGTAGAAGCGAGTGGACTCTAGTCTGTCGGCAAGCTCGGCGATGTAATTCTTTGCCGCCGTGGCTGGCTCATAACATTGGAACCCGGCCCGAAGGGCAAGTTCCATTAGTTCCGTACGAGAAATCATTCGTTGTCCTTCGTGATACTTTGACGTGACTGTAACACCAAAGAGTTACGTTGCCCTTAACCTTACCTTAAAAACAAGTAAAATTACGTGTCGTGAGATGGATTACTCACGACACCTGAGCTGAGTTACGCTAATAAGACTTTATACCCAGTCGACGTTCATCCGATGGCTTGACGGAGATCTTCGATGAGGTCTTCCGGGTCCTCGATGCCCACGCTGAGGCGGAGCATCGTTGGCGGGATGGCGCGGGCGAGGCGCTGCTCTTCCGTCATCGTTGCGTGCGACATCAGCGGCGGGTAGGCGACAAGACTCTCGACCCCACCCAAAGACTCGGCGAGCAAGAACACCTTCGTCGATTCGGCGACGCGACGGGCATCCGCCACGGTCTCGAGCTCGAACGCCAGCATGCCGCCAAACCCCTTCATCTGTCGCGTGGCAGTCTGATGATCCGGATGCTCGGCGAGGCCCGGATAGTGCACCTTGGCCACCTTCGGATGCGCCAAAAGAAACTCCGCGACCGCTTGGGCGTTGGAGCAGTGCTGCTTCATCCGCACGGAAAGCGTCTTGACTCCGCGAAGCGAAAGCCAGCAATCGAACGGCGAGGGCGACGCGCCGATCGCCTTGTTCCACTCAAACAGCGCGTAGTTCAGCTCTTCCCGGTTCGTCACGGTCGCGCCACCGATAACGTCACTGTGGCCCGTGATGTACTTGGTGGTCGAGTGAACGACGATATCGACGCCAAGGTCAAGCGGATTTTGCAACGCGGGCGAGGCAAACGTGTTATCAAAAACGACAATCAGACCGTGCTTCTTCGCCTCGGCGGCAACGGCCGCGATGTCCGAAACCCGCAGATTTGGATTCGTCGGCGTTTCGAAGATCAGCATCTTCGAGTTCGGCTGGACGGCGTCGGCGATGGTGCCGGGGTGGTGCGCGCAAAACTCGCTGACCGAGATTCCCTGCCGGGGCAATACTTTTTCGCCAAGCCGGAAGGTTCCGCCGTAAATGTCGCCGGCCATCAGCAGGTGGTCGCCGTGCTGCAACAATGAGAAGCAAGCCGCAATGGCGGCCATTCCGCTGGAGTACAGCGTCCCGAACCGGCCATTCTCAAGCGAGGCGATGACCTCTTCGAGCATGATCCGGTTCGGGTTGGTACACCGGGTGTAGTCCACCGGAGGTATGTGGTCCAGGTCCTCCCAGGCAAACGTTGCCGACTGGTACAACGGCGGAATCACCGCGCGAAACTTCGGGTCTGGTTCTTGCCCCACGCGCAGGGCCTTCGTCGCAAAACGCATCCCTGCATGATACAAACATCGGTCCCGATCCGACCGCCGCCGCCTAAGAATCGAAGGCAGATCAGCCCGTGATCATTCCGGCCAAAATGGCTTCCGCCGCCGAGAGCGCATCCTCAATCTTTGCCGGCTCCTTTCCGCCCGCCGTACCGAACTCGGGTCGACCGCCACCACCGCCGCCCGTGATCTTGGCGACCTCGCGCAACAGGTTTCCGGCGTGGGCGCCTTTGGCCATCGCTTCCGGCCCAACCTTGCAGATGAAGGTCACTTTTCCGTCCTGGGTAAGGGCAGCCAAGGTCACCTGGTTGGGTTGGTGGGCCGACTCTACCGCCTGATTGGCGACCTTAGGGTCGGTCTCGCCGAAGTTCCGCCGCCACAGGCTCACGCCGTTGACGTCAACGACGGCAACCTCGGCCGATCCGCCGCCGGTCAGGGCCGCCATCTCGGCCTTTTCGCGCTTCTTTCTCTCTTCTTTCAGTTGCTCTAGGGAGCGTTCCAGCGCATCTGCAACCAAAGGCACCGGCGCCTTCAGCCGTGCCGCGAGGTCGCGCAGAAGGTCAGATTCGGCACGAATCGCGCCGTAAGCGGCTTCGCCGGCCACCGCTTCGATGCGGCGGATTCCGCTGGCGGCGGAGTTTTCGCTGACAATTCGCACGAGACCAACCTCGGCGGCGGTTCGAACGTGGGTGCCACCGCAAAGCTCACGGCTGAACTCGCCGATCTCCACCATGCGCACGAAATCGCCGTATTTCTCGCCGAACAGCGCCATCGCGCCGCGCGCCTTTGCTTCGCCAATCGGCAGGTCCACGTGCGTCACGACGTCGGCGTTCTGCAATGCCGCTGCGTTCATCAATTGCTCGACGGTCTGGCGCTGCTCCAGGGTCATCGGTGCGCCGTGGGTGAAGTCGAACCGAAGGTAATCCGGCCCGACGAACGATCCGGCCTGGCTGATGTGGGTTCCCAGGGTCTGCCGCAATGCCGCATGCAAAAGGTGCGTGGCGGTGTGGTGTCGCTGAATCCGCGCCCGTCGCTCCTGGTCGATTTCGGCGGTTACGATGGTGCCTAATGCGGGGGGCTCCGCTTCGGCAAGCTCGTGCCACCAAACGCCGCTCGTCTTCGTGGTGCCGACTACTGACCACGTTTGATCCTCGCCGCGAAGCGTTCCGGTGTCACCGGATTGCCCGCCCGATTCCGCATAGAACGGCGTCTGGTCCAGCGAAACGAAAGCCTTGCCGTCTTTCGTGCGAACCCGGACAACCTTTGCCTCAGAAGACCCTTGCGAATAGCCAAGAAATGTGGTCTCGGCGGGCGCATCGGGGGTCGCCTCCTCTGCAAGCACGCTCAGGCCGCCGTACGCCGACGTCTCGCCTTGAGCGCCCCGGCTCCGGTCTTGCGCTTCCTTCAGCGAATCCTGATAGCCTTCGAGATCCACCGAAATCCCGGCCTCGGCGCAAAGCTCCTGGGTGATCTCCAGCGGGAAGCCGAACGTGTCGTAGAGGTTGAAAGCCACCGCGCCGGGCAGCTGTCCCACCGTTGTCTCCAGCTCCGTTGCAAGCAGATCGCTTCCGCTTTTCAGGGTTCGGCGGAACAGGGCTTCCTCGTTGCGGAGGGTTTCCAGAATCACCGGTCGCCGCTCCTCAAGCTCGGGGTAGGCGTCCACCATGGCTTCAACAACGCCCTCGAAAACTTTGTGCAGGAAGGCGTCGGCGATCCCAAGGGCGCGTTGTCCCTTGAGAACGGCACGCCGAATGAGCCGCCGAACCACGTAGCCGCGCCCGTTGTTGCTGGGCAAAATCCCGTCGGCGATGCAGAAACTGGTGTTGCGGATATGGTCCCCGACCACACGGGCGGCCTGACCCTTCGGTCCGGCTTCCGTTGCGTAATCCAATCCGTCGCCGGTCAGCTCGTTCAGAATGCTGAAAATGGCATCGAAGGAGCCGTTTTCATAGACCGAGCTTTTGCCCGCCAGAACAAACGCGGTGCGGTCCAGGCCCATTCCGGTGTCAATCGAGCGGAAGGGAAGGTCCGGCATTCCGTCCTTAACCCAGCCTTTCGCGGTCGGGTTTTCGTGACCTTGCCACTCATATTGGATGAACACGTCGTTCCAGATTTCGACCCAGTTGCCCGCCGCGTCATCGGCGATCCAGTCCTCGCGGGTGTACGCGCCGGTTGGCGCGGGGCGATCTTTCGCCACCCAGTAAAACATCTCCGAGTTCGGGCCGCAGGGTCCGGGAGGGCCCTTGCTAAACGCACCGGCCGGCCAGTAATTGGTCTCCTCACCAAGCCGGAAGACGCGCGTTGCGGGATCGATTCCCGTTGGGGCAATCCATTTGGACCACTCGGAAAAAGCCTCGTCGTCGGCCTCAAATACGGTAAACGAAAGCTTGGCTGGATCGAGTGCGAGCCACTCGGGCGACGTCAAAAACTCCCAGGAGTACGCAATCGCCTCCGACTTAAAGTAGTCGCCAAACGAGAAATTCCCCAGCATCTCGAAGAACGAGAGGTGAGTCGCATCGCCGACTTCGTCAATGTCGTTCGTGCGCACGCACTTCTGAACCGTCGCGAGTCGCGGGTGGGCCGGTTTGGCCGTTCCGCGAAAGTACGGCTTGAATTGGATCATGCCCGCGCCGTTGAACAGCAGGCTTTCGTCGAGCCGCCCCGTAACGTCGATCGGCACGAGCGAACCGCTCGGGAAACGTTGGTGCCCCTTCGATTCAAAAAACTGGAGATACTTCTCGCGCAATTCGCGGACGGTCATTTGGGCTAAAGGGTACCGTCCGAGAATGGACTACTACGACATCTGGGTGGACCTCGTCGATTCTTCCCGCGATCTTGAGTTCGTCGAGAACCTGGAAGGCTTCCTCGGCACGCTGCGCGACGCCGGCGAAATCGAGGGGTACGTGTTAGCGCGGCGGAAATTCGGCTTCTCGCCCCCTGGATTCGGCGAGTTCCACGTGCGGATCTCGGCCAAAGATCTGGCACAGTTGGACCGCGCGTTCCACCACGCCGCCACCCGCGCTTTGCCGATCGAACCGAAACATGCCCGGGTATTCGAGATGGTAACGAACTTCAAGAGCGCGCTCTACCGCGACTTCCCGGACCCGGTCCGTGAGCGATAGACCGGACTAAGGCCGCGACTTTATCCTTTCCTTATGCTTTTCCGAGCCGTGTAGATGGTGCCCTTACGGCCAGGTGCGTTCAAAAGATCAGGTTAACCCCAACGTTGGGAACCAGAGAACGCAATGGAAGACAGCAAACTGATAGACAGCCTGAACGATCCCCACGAGGTTGGCGACCACCAACATGTAAATGAAGACGGCAAGACAGACGCCGAGCTTGCCGGAACGATCGGCGGCCTAGGCGGAGCCATCACCGGCCTCGTCGCCGGCGCGGCGGTTGGGCCGGTCGGCGCCGTAATCGGCGCGGCCGTCGGCGGCATCATCGGTGGCTTCGGCTCAAATGCGGCCGTTGCCGAAGTGGACAAACACGACAACGACTACACCCCGACGGGAGTTACGACTCCGGATGATACGGAAACCCGAATGGTCTCCACGCATCTAGGCGAGGACTATGATCGGCTCGACCCGGCCGGAACACCTCGCGTTCCCATCGTGGGTGACCAAGTTCCGACCGGCGTGGTTTACCCGCCCCTGATCCCGAGCGACACCCGCTACGGCTCGCTTTCCGATGTGCCCGCAACCGCCATCCCAGACTTGCACCACCCCTATGTCGGCGATGTTCCCCCGGTCGTCCTCAAAGAGACGCCGGAAGAGCGGGCGCGCCAAGAGCGAGCCCGAGAAGAAGAGGAGCGCAAGAGCTGGCCGGTCGATCCGGCAGATCCCGTGGTCGAAGAGCCAATCGCAATTCGACCGAACCCAAGCCTGTTTTAAAACAGGCACGTTGAACCGGCGGCGATGTCCACAGATCGCCGCCCCCTTTTTTGGAAATGACTGCCATGCACGCCATCCCGATTCTCGATGACCACCTTGCGGACGAGGTCCGCACGAACTCCCGCGCAACGATCTATGTGCTCGGTGCCATTGGTGCCCTCGCGGTGAGCCTAGTACTCTCACGCATGGGCCACCGCCGGACCAGCCGAACCGTGGCCGCCCTTGCGCCCGCTATGCTGATGTCTGGCTTCACCGAAAAATTCCTTAAGAACCGTTAACTCAGGTTCGAAAGGATGCCCGCGCCGCAGAAGTCTCGGTTGCCGAAACTAGTTACCCGGTGACCAAAGCCATGCGCCAAGGCCATTAGCAGGCGGTTGTGCGGAACGCGATCGTAGCGCAATGATCGGCCCATTTTGAACCCGAGGCCGCCGCCCACCAGAACGAACGGAATGTCATCCAAGGTGTGCGTGTTGCCTTGGCCAAGCTCGTTCGTCCAGATGATCGTGGTGTTGTCAAGCAACGTCCCGCTGCCGTCCGGCTCCTTGGTCTCCGACAGGCGTTTTGCCAAGTAGGCGACCTGCTCGCAGTACCAATGGTTGATCTTCGTTAGCTTGTCTTGCGCGGCCTTGTTGGAATCCGGCTCGTGCGAGAGGTCGTGCTGACCTTCCCCAATCCCAAGCCAAGTGAACCGCGCCTGACCGACCGAGTTTGTGTACTGCAGGGTGGCAACCCGCGCTGAATCCGCCAGGAATGCGCTCACCATCAAGTCGAGTTGCAGCTTGCTGATCTTAGGCATGTTGTCGTTGTCGCGCCGTACGCCGGGCTCGAGGGCGGGCACCTTGTGGCCGACGTCCTGCTTCCGCGACGCCTGAATCTCGTTCTCCATCCCGCGCACCAGGTCAAGATGCTCTTCCAGGAGCTGCCGGTCTGCCTTGGCGATGCTTCCCTTCACCTTTGCCAGATCTCCCCGCAGGTCGTCCAGCACGCTGCGAAGGATGTCCTGATCCTTCATCTGGCCGTAGAGCTTGCCGAACATCTGGTACGGGTCGTCCAGCGGCGCGACCGGCTTGTTGGGTCCGGCGTAGACCATTCTCGTCCAAGTGTCGGCATGCTCCGGCACCATAACACCGAACTCCAGCGAGCCAAACCGCGTGCGGGTGAGCAACGACTTTTGCAGGTAGTTCTTCAGTTCCTGGTCAATCGAAATTCCGCTGGACCAGCCCGCCGGCGTGTCGGATCCGCCCTGAACGTTGCCAGGGAAAAGCTCCGTTCCCGTGAGCAAGCAGCCGATGCCGCGCATGTGGCCGTCGCCGTCACCCTTCACACGGTCACAAACGCCCTTGAGGATCAGCGTTCGGTCCTTGAAGGGCTCCAGCGGCTTCAGGCTTTCCTTAAGGACAAAGTTTGATCCCACGGCGTCGGGCCAGAACGTGTTGGGCACGATGCCATCCGGGCTGAAGATGATGACCAGCCGCTGTTTCGGCTTGGCCAGCGATTCGGCAAGGGCCAAGCTGGGCAATCCGGTGAGAAACGGCAGGGCGGCGGCGCCAATGCCAAGGTTTCGGAGGAACTCTCTTCGTGACGAATCGTTCATGGTTGCGGGCTCTTTTGGGCGGCGGGAAGCGAAGCCATCATGATCGAAACCATTAGGCTACGGATATTGTATTGGTCTTTTTTGAAAGAGGCTTGCAAATTTGGCAAGGTCTTTGCGCCGTAGGCGCGGATTGGCTGCTTCGTGAGATGCTGGAACAGCTTTTCGGTGAACGCGGCGTGCGTTTCGTCGCTATCCGCAAGGAACTTTGCCATGTCGGCGGCACCGGTGAATTTTACATTGGCACCGTTGCGGGCGAGATAGCTTCCAGAGGCGTCGATCGGCTTGCCGTTTTCCGCGTTTCGGATGCGGCCGATCGCGTCGTACCGCTCCAGCGTGAAGCCAAGCGGATTGATTAGCGAGTGACAAGAGTCACACATCGCCGGTTTCGTCTGCATCGCAACCCGGGCGCGCGTGGTGAGAGTGGGGTGGAGGCTCGCCGGCAGCGGAGTGAACGCTTCCGGCGGCGGAGCGAGAACGCGCCCCAGCATGTTTCGCGCGATCAGGACGCCGCGATGGATCGGGGAGCTACCCTCCAAGTACGCGTGCCGCGCCATGAGATACGGCTGCGTCAGCACGCCCGCGCGGTCGGGGCTTTTCACGGCCTGGAACGGCGCATCTGGCGGTAGGTTTCCGCCGTACAGCTTGGACAGACGTCCGTTGAGGAACTGCTGGTCGCTCAACATCATCTCGCGGAAGCTGGCGTTCTTGCCCCCGGCGGTGCTGAGAAGAAACAGGTCCAGCGACGTCCGGAGGTCGTTCACCGTGGCGTCGTCGAAGCCCGGGTACCGCTTTTGGCTCTTGACGATATCGGGGATTTCGTCCACCTTGAGCCAGAGCATCAAAAAGTCGCGCAGTTTCGTCCACGAGCGGGGGTCGTTCGCCATCCGCTCGGCCTGCCGCTGGATTCCCGCGCGGGTCGAAAGCTCTCCGCTTGCGGCGGCGCGGGTTAGCTCCGCGTCCGGAATCGAATCCCAAAGCCCGAAGGATAGTTCGCTCGCCGTCGTGTAGGGATCCTGCGGACCGCCCACTTCGCGATAGAGGAACCGGGGCGATTTCAAAGTTAGCAGCACGACGCGCTTCACCGCCGTTTCCAGGTTCGGCGACACGCGAAACTGCTTTTCGATAAAGGTTTGGTCGATCTCCTTCGTAAGCGGACGGCGGAATGCCCGCTCCAGGAACTTTCGGCAGTTCGCCTTCAGCTCTTCCACCTTTGCCGGGGGAACGGTCGCGGTGCCAACCTCCGCTCGCACGCGCGCCGCAAAGTGGTCGGCCAGCTCCAGTGCCGCCGTCGTGGTCGCGTCATCCCACGGCTTCGTGACGTTGTTGCCGCGCTCGTAGCCGATGCTGCGGTCGTCAGCCGGGAACGGCGAGGCGACAACGTAGCTCGGCCCGTTCGAAGCCGGGAACAGATATTGCGCCGGAATCGGCTCTACCGGGCCCTTTGGGCGCTTCCACATGAGCCGAACAAAGGCCGGTGTCGGCGGGGTTTTCTTCCGCGTAGCATCGTCGTTCACGCCCTGGGTGGCTTTCGAAAACTCCAATTGGATCGGATAGGCCCGACCCGCGAGAAGCACGGCATGCGCCCGGAAGTCGGTGTCCGAGCCCGACTTCACCCAGGCATCGATGAGCGGCTTCTCCACGCCATTGAAGTAGATGCGCGTCGCCTGGTCGGTCTGTACGATCAGCTCGTAGTCACCCGTGTCAGGAGCAAAAATGCTCCCTTGCCAGCGGA
The DNA here is from genome assembly GCA_945881865.1 of Fimbriimonas ginsengisoli Gsoil 348. GTDB lineage: Bacteria > Armatimonadota > Fimbriimonadia > Fimbriimonadales > Fimbriimonadaceae > Fimbriimonas > Fimbriimonas ginsengisoli_A. The sequence goes on from CAMCVK010000003.1 coordinate 217,350, forward strand.
TGGTGTAGTTATGGGCATCCACTTTGCCCGGCACGGGGCCGGTCGCGTCGAAGTTGAAGTTCACGCCAGCGTCGGTTCGCTCCAACGCGCGGCTGCCGCCGTTCATGTCTCGGCCCTTAAAGTACTCGCCCTTCAGGCCGCCCGCCGGACCCGGAACCACCGGCTTGCTGTCGCCGACGAGATCGGCAACGGCGTTTCGGAACTGCCGAACCGTCAGTCGCGAAAGCGTCACCCGCGCCGGGCGGTTTCGCTCTTGCGCCAGCGGCGAATAAAACTGCTCGTGCATGAACTCCGCGATTTTTTGCGCCTGCGCGGGCGGAGTCTTAACCGCTCCCGGCGGCATCGTCTTGGAGATAAATTTGCTCAGCTCGGAAACGGTTCGCGTGCCAACCAGCGGTTTGGGAAATCCGGCGCCACCCTTCCCGTTCACGCCGTGGCAAGGGGCGCAACTGGACGCGAAGAATTCGCTACCGGTTTTGCCCACTTTGGCGACCGGCGGTTTCTTGGGTTTCGGCGGCGGACTCTGCGATGCCCCAATCGCAAAGATCATCCACGACGACAACCCGAACGCGAATACGGACTGGGTTTTTAAGGAAGACATCCTCGTCTTTCGCGCAAGCATACACTTGCTTGACGACCGGCCAGGCCAAGCGTGGTCGCAAAATTGCTGGCCAACGCGCGAATTGCCGCCCGCTTCGTCAGAATGTTCTCAACTTCCATGAGTGCTTCCCTCCTTATCGCGTCCGTTGCCTTCGGAATCCTGCCCGTTGCCCCCAGCCGGGTCGAGCTCATCACGCCGGTCCGCAACGCCACTTTCAACAAGAACGGCACCGCCCGCGAGCGCAAGCAGGGCGGCAACCCGCGCCTGGTCGACGGCACGTTTGTCTTCGACGGCTCGCAGGACGGCGACCGGCAGGTGGACCCACAAATCGCGGTCGGCGGCGGCCACATTTTGCACGGCACCAACAGCGGGCTGATCATCTACGACAAGCAGGGCAAGTACGTGCAGGGCGTGCCGCAGCGCGAGTTCCTGGACGGCATCGACCCGAAGCTGTTCTTCGACGTGAACCATCGCGTCTTCGGTTTCGACCTCTGGGTCTACTGGGATAAGGAGAAGATCAAGCCGGTCAACATCTCCATTTCCGAGACGGCAAATCCGACCGGCGCGTGGAACACCTACCCGGTTCCGGCCCCGAATGGCGTGGATGGCGGCGCGATTGGCCACAGCCGAAAGTGGGTCGGCTACTCGTTCCCCGGCGGGCCGGAGGAATCCTTCGTGCTTTCGATGGCCGACATGAAGGCCGGAAAGCCGACCCGCGCCTACCACTTTAAGGGCAGCCTCGGTCACCCGGTTTCGACCCAAGACCGAAACGATGACCTCTACTTTGTCGCCCTCACCGATACCGAAATCGTGATCACCCGCGTGGCGGACGACGGAAAAGGTGCGCCGGTCGTTGCCTCGGTGGCGCGCCAATCGCACAAGTTCCGCTACTTTGAGTGGCCGCCGATGGCCCCGCAAAAGGGCACCGACCTGAAGACCGCGCCCGGCGACCGAAACCCGAAGAACATCGTGCTGCAGGGCAAGCACATCTGGTTCTCGCAGACCGTGAACGTCGAGGGCCGCGCCGGAATCCAGTGGCATCAGGTTCGGCTGGACGGAAAGTTTGTGCAGAGCGGGCTGCTTTCGCACCCGCAGAACAGCTACATCCAGACCACGCTGGCGGTGAACAAGCACAACGACGTGTTGGTTGGGTTCCAAGAAACCGGGCCAAACATGTTCATCAGCCCGCGCTGCGCCTTCCGCCGGGCACGCGACCCCAAGGGGACGCTGCGGCCGATCATGCGCCTCGGCGAGGGTCTCGCCGCAACGAAGGGCGGCCCGTGGGGCGACTACAGCGGCTCGGTGATGGACGGCGACAACCGCGAAGACCTCTGGACGGTGCAAAGCATCGCCAGCGCGCGCGGCACCGGCGACACCGTGATCGCGAAAATTCCGTTCCGCAAGTAACACGGGCGGGGCGGTCACCGTTAGACTAAGAACATGACCACCTTCACCTCGGAACAGATCGCCGCCGAACTTGCCTCCCGCCCGGGTTGGTCGGTGGAAAACGGCGAGCTTGCTCGCGCCTATACGTTTGAAACCTACCGGCTTGGGGTGCGGTTCGCCGTGGCCGTCGCCCAAAGCGCCGAGGACCATGACCACCACCCGACCCTGGTGATCGGCTACAAAACCGTGCTGGTGACGGTCTCAACCCACGACGCGGGCGGCATCACGGCGAAGGACTTCTCCCTCGCCGACGCCGCCGACGGGCACTACGCTTCGATTACTTAAGCCACGACATGCAATTCCGCATGCGACGTTGAGGCCGCGAAGGTGCGTGAAGCAACGTTGGAGGCGGTGCCTTCCGAGCTGAAACTTGATATAATCCCCGTTTGCAGGCTTCTGCACAACGAATGAGGGATGGTCAAAATAATGTTCGAAAAATTGTCACGGCCAATTTACGACGCGTCAAAAAATAGACGGGCTGCTTTTCTCAGTCTGTTAGCGGCCATAGCCTGCCTGGCGGCAATTCCAGTTATCTCGGGCTGCGGTAAGCAAGCCTTCGGATTAGGTGTCCAAACCGGTAAAGAGTCACCGGCGAAGGTTACGGGAAGCACCGTTAATGGCATTGCAATTCCAATCGGAACAGAACAAGCTTGGGAAATTTCAATTCGGTATGAGCTAGACGCAAGCAAAGCCGCCAGGGAATTCGGTGGCAAGGCGCTTTTGACGCAACCCGTACCCCCTTCTCTCAGTCAGGGCACAAGTAGCAACCAAGAAATCAAAGCTTCACTCACCTGCGATGGCAGAGCCGCAAAAATTGGAAAAGATAGCCTGGGTGATTCAATTTTGCTTCTCGAAGTTGACTCCAATAGCGGGACCGCAATTCTTGAGTTTAAGGGAGTCGTCTTTAATCGAAACATGCGTTCCGTCAAGGACGGCGGAGAAACACTATCTGCGTCGAAGAGGAAAAAATTCACTCGGCCCTACTTTGTGAACCATGAGGCGCCCGCGTTCAAGCAATTTCTCAAAAAGAATGGTCTCAACAGAGATTCCGATCAATCGACGGGCGAGTACGTCGACAAGATTCTTGTATGGCTAGCCCAGAACAGAACCTACGGTCACGATGGAGATGGCAAAGAATTGAACGAGGCGTTGCTGGTCAAACCTGGAACAATTGACTGTAATCTTTCTTCAGCGCTGGTCGCAGCCATCTTGAGAGCGAATGGTGTTCCGGTACAGATTAAGACTCGGGTCCTCGCGAAGTTCAACGGCAAATGGGATTTCCACGCGGATATTGCCTATTTCAATAAAGAAGAGAGAAAATGGGAGGGTGTTTCTCCTGCGGACATCATTAGCGGCACAAGGGACGATGTTCTCGCAAAGGGGACCGCCGTAGGGTCAAATGGCCTCGGCCTTGATTTTTCCCCAGGATACGAGTCGGTAATGGTCGACACGGCAAACGACGTCGACAGAATCTATGACTTCAAGGGCTGGGCTGGGGTCGGCCTCGACTACAACACTCAATCGCCTTGGGCGCACGGCAGGCAACAGGGACAAGTGGGTGACGTTGATTTCAAGCTTACACACAAGATCACGCCATTGAAGATTAATTGATCTTCAGAATTGACCTTCCCCACTGAATCAGAGCTATCCGCCATAGCGCATTGCGAATAGCCTGCTAACGAGTAGTTCGACGCTGTCGCCGACAGGATTTCTCCCTCGTCAGATGCCGCCAACAGGCATTACTCTTCGATAATGTAGGCGGCGACGAGCTCGGCGGTGTCGATCAGGGCGTCGATGTGCGTGCGTTCGTAGCCGTGCGACGTATCGACGCCCGGACCGATCAGCGCGACCTCCGCCGCGCCGCCGGAGCGCCAATACGCGCCGCCGTCCGACCCATAAAACGGATAGATATCCCGCACCAGGTCGATACCGCGCTTCTCCGAAAGGTTGATCAGCTTTTCCGTAAGCCGCTTGCTGTAGGGTCCGCCACGATCCGCCATGCAGATCGAGCAATGCTGCTCGTCGCCGCCCAGCCCGTTGCCGATGCAGGCCATATCCAGCACGACGTACTCGGCCAGATCTGCCGGAAGCCCATCCATGCCGCCGTGGCCCACTTCTTCGAAGTTCGAGAACAGCAGGGTCGTGCGCTGACCGGCGGTGATGTCGGCATCGCGAATCGCCTTCACCGCCGCCAGCAAGCTGGCGACGCAGGCTTTGTCATCCAAAAATCGTGAGCGAATGAAGCCCGCGTCGCTGACCTCCGGTCGCGGGTCGAAGTAAACAAAGTCGCCGACTTCGACGCCCAGCAGGCGGGTCTCTTCCGCGCGGGATGTTCGCTCGTCCAGCCGGACTTCCAGGTTCGCCGCCGTGCGCGGGACGCTCCCGGCCTCGGGGTTCACGTGCGCCGCGCCGTTGGTCAAAACCACCGAACCGCGAACGCGTCGGCCGCTCTTGGTCGCAACGGAAACGCCTTCGCTCTCAATCGTCGGCCACATCACGCCGTTCAGCGCATGAAGCCGCAACCGACCATTCGGCTTGATCTCGGCGACCATCGCACCCAGGGTGTCGACGTGGGCCGAAATCGCGCGCGGGCGTCGGTCGAACTCGCCCGGCAGGTGGGCAAGCAGGGCACCTTTTGCCGTGCGCTCGGTGGCGATATCGAGGCTTACGAGCTCGCCTTCGATGAAGCTGATGACGTAGTCGGTGTCGCCGGTAGGGCTCGGCGTCTGCAAAAGATCGAGCAACGTTCGCTGGAGGTAATCAACGGAAATCTCGAAAGCGGCCACAAATGCGTTTTACCCAGTCCGCGCGGTGGCCAAGACCCGCGTATTAAGCCTCAAGTTGTTGGGTTTTTTCAGAAAACCACGACATATTACGATCCGCTTCGGTAGAACTTGCAAATGAGCAAGATTCTCGGCCTGCACCACATGACGGCCATTTGTGGGGATGCTCAGCGAAACCTCGACTTCTATACGGGCGTGCTGGGTTTACGACTGATCAAGATCACCGTGAACTTCGACGACCCAACCGCCTACCACCTCTATTACGGCGACGGGGTCGCTTCGCCCGGAACCATCCTCACGTTCTTTCCTTATCCAACATCGCTTCAGGGTCGGCCCGGCGTTGGGCAGTGCGTCATCACGTCGCTCAGCATCCCGGTCACTTCGCTGGAATACTGGCGCGCGCGGCTTGCGGAGTTCTCGACGCCAAGCGACCGCGACGGCGCGATCGACTTTAGCGATCCCGACGGGCTTCTGCTTCGCCTGGTCGCCGACCCGAAGTACAAGCTGCACGGCCCGTGGGACAAATCGACCGTCCCGGTCGAACACCAGATCTGCGGCATGCACAGCGTCACGCTGCAGGAATCTGAGGTCGAAAAAACTTCCGCCCTGCTGATGCGCATCCTGGGCTTCCGGCACGATGAGGACGCCGAGGTGCCGGAATACGTTTTCTTGGTGGAGGAAAAGGGCACCGGCAAGCGCGTCGACGTCGCGACGCTTGGCTTCGGTGTGGGTCGCCCCGGCAAAGGCACGGTGCATCACATCGCGTTCCGAACCGCAACCGATGCGACGCAAGCGGAACTCATGGCCGATCTTTCCGAGGTTCGCGCTCCGGTCAGCGAAGTGCGGGACCGCGACTACTTCCACAGCATCTACTTCCGCGAGCCGGGGGGCGTGCTGTTCGAGATCGCGACCGACACGCCGGGCTTCACGACCGACGAAGACCTGGAGCACCTGGGAACGCGGCTTTGCTTGCCAAAGGTGCACGAACCGCGCCGAACGCTCATCGAAGGGGCCTTGCCGAAACTGAGACTTCCGGGGACGGTCTAGTCCATACTTCCATAAGTCCATGCGTACGCTTCTGAAGAACGGACGGATCCTTGACCCGTCGCAGAACCTCGACGTGATCGGGCACGTGCTCATCGAAGATGACCAGATCGTGGCCGTTGGCCAAGTTGCCGATCTCGATGATCTCGACGAGACCTACGATTGCACCGGGCTGTGGATCACGCCGGGTCTGGTCGATCCGCACGTCCACCTTCGGGAGCCGGGCGCAACGCACAAGGAGACCATCATCACCGGCACGCAGGCGGCCGCCGCCGGCGGATACACGACGATCTGCTGCATGCCGAACACCAATCCACCGCTGGATAGCCCGGCGTTGGTGGATTTCATTCTGGATCGGGCCGCCTCGCCGGAAGCCGGCGGCGTTTTCGTGGCGCCGGTCGGTGCCCTTACCCGCGGAATGCGGGGCGAAGAGCTTGCCGACCTAGCCGCCATGAAGCGGGCCGGAATCGTGGCGGCTTCGGACGAAGAGTTTCCGGTCCAGAACTCGCGCGTGATGATGCGCGCGATGGAGTTCTGCCTTCAGCTCGATCTGCCGATCATGGTGCACTGCGAAGACACCGCGCTCAGCGACAACGGATCGATGAACGAAGGCGCCGTGAGCGCGATGCTGGGCCTGAAGGGCATTCCCCGCTCGGCGGAAGAAATCGCCATCGTTCGGAACGGCCTGCTGGCTCTGCACACCGGCTGCCAAATCCACATCATGCGCGTCAGCACGTGGGGCGCGGTCGAAATGGTCCGCCAGCTCAAGTTCCTCGGCGCGCCGGTGACGTGCGAAATCTGCCCGATGCACTTCTCGCTCACCGAAGACGCCATCGGCGAGTTCGACACCAGCTTCAAAACCACGCCGCCGCTTCGGACCCAGCTCGATATCGACCTGTTGCTGCAGGGAATCAACGACGGAACGATCGACTGCATCGCCAGCGACCACTCGCCGCACGCCTCGCACGAGGTTGACGTGCCGTTCGAGGAGGCCCCGTTTGGCACGGCCCAGCTCGAGTCGACGGTCGGCGTTACGCTCACCTACCTCACGCACCGGGGGATTTTGACGCCGCTGCAGACCATCGACAAGCTTTCGACCCGGCCGGCGCAGATTCTTCGGTTGGACGCCGGAACCTTGCGGCCGGGCGACACGCCGGTCGCGCAGATCACCGTTATCGACCCTGAGCTGGAATGGACCTTCGACCGCAAGCAGACGTTCAGCAAGAGCAAAAACACTCCGTTCCACGGCCACCGTTTTCGGGGCAAGTCGGTGCTCACGTTCTGCGGCGGAGAAATCTACCGGGATGCGCGTTTCGACACGGCGCGGTACGCCATCGCATGAAGCGATTTCTCTGTTTGGCACTGCTCATCGGGGTTGGCGGATGCCAGTTCAAAACGTTGCCCGACCCGAACGACCCCAAGACGACGGGCGTGATGCAGCCGATGGTGCTGCGGAACAACCTGAAGGGTGCCGCCGACCAGTTTTTCGGTCGGGTGAAAACCCGCGAAATTACGGACGCCCGGGCCCGAAAGCTCCTGTCGGACTACGCCAACAAGCTGCTGGAGGAAGTCCCGATCGAAAAGATTCCGCAGGCCGAGGCCTGGGAATACGCTGAGATTTTCATCACCGCCGAGCGGTGGAAGGACGCCCGGGACTGTCTTTTGCTTGCCGTGAAGAAACCGGCAACCGAAGATCGCCGCGTGAACGACAACCTGCGGCTCGCCCGGGTGCTGGCCAACTTGGGCGAAGTGAAGGAAGCGATTGTGACGGCCCGCTCGGTGTTCGATGCCAAACCCGCGGATAAGGCACCGATTCTGACCGCGGTGTTCCTCGAATTGGTTCCGGCCGCCCAGGGCAAGGGCTCCGACGCGGAGCTGGCAAAACTTCTGCTGGAAGCGATTCCGCAGAGCGAGCAAACGATTGTGGATACCAGCACGGATGCCGGGAAGCTCTATCTTTCCGCCCGGCCCTTTCACATTCGCGGTGCCTTTACCAAGGCGGTCGAACTTTACACGTCTGCACGTCAGACCGACAAGGCGGTCGAGGCGGCCAACGCCTCCGACGAATGGGAACGCCGTAACTCGGCGCGAACCTAAGCCAGCCCGAATTCCTTCGTGAGGCGTTCGGTCGGCAGGCCAATGACGTTGTTTCTGCTGCCTTCGATGTTCACGACGAAGTCGGCCGCGCCGCCCTGAAGCCCGTATGCGCCCGCTTTGTCCATCGGCTCGCCGGTAGCGACGTAGGCCACGATCTCCTCGTCCGTCAGCTCCCGAAACGTGACTTCGCTTCGCTCGGCAAACGAGACCACTTCGCCATATTGCACCAAGGCGACGCCCGTCACCACGACATGCGTCCGTCCGGCCAGTTGCCGGAGAATCCGGTGGGCGTCGGCAACGTCGGTCGGTTTGGTCAGCTGTGTCCAACCGGAATCCACCGGTAGCGCCACCACGGTGTCCGCGGCAATCACCAAAGCACCTCGCGTCCGAGCCGAAACGTGCAAGGCTTTCGCCACGGCCAGGCTCTCCGCCGTCGCAAATGGGTCCTCGAGCGTTAACGCATCTTCATCCAGATCTGCCGGAACCACCCGAAAGCCCGGCACCAACGGGCGAAGCAGCTCCCGACGCCGCGGCGAAGCACTGGCAAGCACGACGTCGGAAAAATCCCAGGAGGATGGCATGCGAGGAAGGATACAGCGCGGGCGGGAATCCATAATGGGGCATGGCGTCCAAAGATCTCACCCTGCGGGTACCCGCCAGTTGCCGCCCCAGTAGCGAAAGCCAGAAGCACCGCGCCTTCAGCGAAAGCGTTGAGGAGTACGTCGAGGGCATCTTCCGGCTGCAAAAAGAAGTCGACCGGGTATCGACCGGCGAGATCGCGACCTACATGACGGTGAGCGCGGGCAGCGCGACCACGATGGTGAAGAAGCTCGCCGAAATGGGCCTCGTCGAGCACACGCCGTACCAAGGCATCCGGCTGACGCCGTTCGGCGAGAAGGTCGCCAAGCAGCTCACGCGGGCGCACCGAATCCTTGAGCGATTCTTGGTGGACGTGCTGGAGCTTCCGTGGGACGACGTCCACGAGCTGGCCTGCAAGCTCGAGCACTTTCTTTCGGAAGACGTCATCGACCGGATGGACAAGAAGCTGGACTTTCCCGCGACCTGCCCGCACGGCAACCCGGTTGACCCCGACGCGCCGGATCACTCGTTCCGGCTGGAAGCCGCTCGGCCGGGCCGACTGCGCGTGGTTCGCATCAGCGACGAGCGGGTGGAGTTCCTTCGGCGGCTCGATTCGATGAACCTCCGCCCGGGAACCGAATTCGAGGCGGTCGGCAGTACGTCCATCGACCAGCTCATCCACCTCGTGGTGAACGGCGAAAGTCATACCGTCGGGCACGAAGTTGCGCGACATTTGTGGGTGGAGGCGGTTGAAAACCTCGCATAATTGGGGGATGAAACGGCCGAATCGCATCGGAATCTGGTTGACCCTTGCCTGCGTTGGCGTAGGTGTCGCCGGTTGCAGCGATGGCATGCCGCGCGAAGGAGCCATGGCTCCCGACGTCGCGTTGGAGCTGTTGGGCGACAAAACTAAGGAGCTACAGATCAGCGATCTGAAAGGCAAGGTTGTGATCCTCGACTTCTGGGCAACTTGGTGCGGGCCGTGCCGCCAGGCATTCCCCCACTTGGTCGAGATGCAGCAAAAATATCGCGATCAAGGCCTCGTCGTCGTGGCCGTCAGCGACGAAGACCGCGACACGATTTCGGCGTTTGTCAAGAAGACCGGCTTCTCGCTGGGCTTCTACCGCGACCCGTTCCGCTTGGCCAACCAAAAATACATGGTGGACGGCTATCCGACGACGTTCGTGATTGACCGAAGCGGACGCATCACGTCCTTTACCCAGGGCGGCGACCCCGCCCCGGTGGAAGCCGCCGTAAAGGCAGCCCTTTAAGCTTTGGTCTGGCGAGTTCCCTACGTTCCCGAATGCCGGTCCGGCGTTGAGCTACCGGCGGTTGCCCTCACCGATTTGGACGAGGCAGTCCAGCCGCTGCCCGGAATATTTTTCGGCGCGGTCTCGGTTCGCGCCTTTCGCGAGTTAGGTCTATGGCAGAAGCTTGCCGCCTCGGAAGCCCTGGACTACCGGCTTCTCCTCGCGATTCCACCCAGCGAACTTGATCTCATTCCCCAGCTCTTCCCACCCTCTCAGCGACCGCTGATTATGCTTAGCGAATCGGCCATTTGGCAGGCATGGCGAGGAGACGGCGAAGAGACTAAAAGCTTTGGCGTCATTGTTCGCGACGGGCGAGCAAAGTTCGTGGTCCTCGGCTTGCCAACCGAGGAGGTCTGGGACGAGTTCCTAGCCGCCGGTGCGCAGACGGCTTAGGCCGGTCCAGGGCAGCGTGCGCCAGCCCGCGATGGACTCGCGATCATACGGCAGGTACGGCGTGTACGCGCCGACATCGGCCACAAAGGTTGCGTCCCACTGGAACGAACGAAGTTCGTTGCCGACCATGCGCTGATCACTGCCTGAGAATGCGGTCACCGGGCCGCCAAGAGCGGTATCCATCGAAAACCCGAAGCTTCGCGACATGCCGTTGCCAGCCCGCGCATAGGTGACGCCGAAATTCGAAATCACCGGTTCGGTTCCGCTCAGCCAATCGCTGTAGCGGGCCTCGGTGCCGGCCGTCGCATCGCGCATGAATCGCAAGACGTATCCCGCGTAGAGGGTCGGCGTCGCCGAAGTCAGTTCGAGGAAGCGGGCCATGTGCTCCGCGTTTTGCGGGCCGGAATAGCTGCCGTACTGCACCGAAGTAACCGTCTGCAAGTTCAGGTCGTAGTGCGTGAAAAAGAGTCCGTCGCCAACCGTGCGGCGCACGAGCTGCATTGTGCCGTTGGCCTGCTCTACTTGCTCTGCAAGTTCAAACTTTGCGATTTTGCGAAGGCCCTCCGGCGTGAGATCGGCCGTCACCTGGCGGTAAGCGTCCACTTGGATCCGTCGCGTTCGGTTGCCGAGCTTCACTGTGCCCGTGAGACGGAGGTGCATGTCTGCCTGGTCGCGAACGCCCGACAGTCCGGTCGCAAGCAACGTCCGGGCTAGGGCCATGTTTTCGGAAATCGGCGCGTCCGGTTCGGTCGGCGCGATTTGCGCGCTTGCGTAGGCGGCCGCAACCGCCATTCCCGCCGCCGCTAGATTCTTAAGAGTGATGCCCATGCTTGTCTTGGTTGTAGGACGGGTCCGCCCAGCTTCGGGTTCCCGCATGGTCCTACCGGAAAAGAGTATACGGGCTTTCGAATCAACGCCCGGAAAAGGTTAAATGCAATTTCTTATGATGAGACTTCGGCGTGCTTCGGTCTGTCTATCGCTACTCACGCTGGTGTCCCCCGCGGCGTTTGCCCAGCTCCGGGTCGCCACATGGAACGTTACCCTGTACTCCTCCGGTCGGGAGGCGGCGTTCGCAAGGTCAGTTTACGGCGTTTTTCAGGGCCGAACCTTTGCGCCCGATGTTTTGGTATGCCAAGAACTCATGTCGCAGACCGGGGTGAATAACTTCCTCGCGATACTCAACACCGCCGAAGGCAGCCCGAAGGATTGGGCGGCGGCACCGTTTACCGACGGTCCGGATACCGACAGCGCTTTCTTTTATCGAACCTCGCGGGTGAATTTCATCCGGGCGGTGGTCGCCGCTCGCGGCAGCACGAATACCGGCGAGCAGCCGCGCAACACGATGCGCTACGAGTTCCGCCCGACCGGCTACGTCGCGGCGGCCGCAACCATTGCTGCCTACTCCGTTCACCTCAAATCTGGCACGACCTCGACCGACCAGCAGCGCCGAAAGCTTGAGGCCGACCGAATTGTGGCCGACGCCAAGACGTTGGAGGCCGGAGTCCACCCGATTGTGCTGGGCGACTTTAACATCCAGACGGCAACCCAAGCCGCCTACGTGAGCTTTGTGGGGAATGCAGCCGCCCCCGGTCTGTTTTATGACCCGATCAAGCAGCCGGGCTCTTGGAACAACAACTCCGCTTTCTCCTACATCCACACCCAGGATCCGGCCAACCAGGTCGACGACCGGCACGACCAGATCCTCATCCCGGCAACGCTTTTCGACGGCAAGGGCCTCGACTTCATTGGCGACCCACGAACAGCCTTCACGGGCAAGACCTGGGACAACCCGCTGCACGCCTACCGTTGCTGGGGCAACGACGGCGAAAGCTACAACAAGAAGCTGCGGACGGTAGGAAACACGATGGTTGGCGAGGAGATCGCCCAAGCGCTGATTACCGCCGCCGGGACCGCCGGTCATCTTCCGGTATTCATGGATCTCAAGGTGCCACCCAAAGCTCTATTCTCGACAACGAACGTCGACTTCGGCAAGGTAAGGCTTGGCGAACCGGCAGTTGCGTTCGTCGATGTTTGGAACGCGGCCGACCGGGCCAAGTGGGGAGCCACCGGAGTGAATGCTCTGACCCTCGTCTGGGGCAACGACAGTCGGGTCTCGGCGGACGGTGGCCGCACGATTCCGTACCGTCGCGGAGTGCCGACTCGCTACACCCTAACCTTCACGCCGTCGGCTCAAGGGCCGGTCACGGGCAGCATCAAGGTGCAAACCGACGACCCGGACAACCCGGAAATCACCGTTAATTACACCGCGAACGTCTGGCGCTGACCCACGCGGGGCCCTATTTTGCGAAAAAATGCCCCGCGTAGGCCAAAGAACCCACTTCTTTCCGCCTTCGGAGTTGCATATCGGGAATTCCTTGACTATAATCGGGGTGCAAACGGAAGGGTGGGGAGTCACTTGACAAATTCCCTGACGCGAGTAAATCTGAAGCCCGTAAGGGTTTCAAAAATGACAGGAGGAAGAAAATATGAAGAATAAGATTTTTGGTCTCGTAATGGTGGTAGCCATCCTTGGTGGCGTGATTGCTGGTTGCAGCGCTCCGGCTGAGGGTGATGCGGCTAAGACCGACGCACCGAAGGCTGCGGACGAAAAGAAAGCCGGCGAGTAAGATCGTCGTCCACTCAAGGTGGTCCATTTAACGGACCAAAACGCCCCAAGTCTTTGGCTTGGGGTTTTTTATTTTAGGCCCGGTACGTCGCCGGATCCATCTCACGAACTTCGACGGTCACGGCAACCTCGCCCGCCGATAGCGACTCCGCAAAGCACTCCTTCATCACGGCCATCATCGCGTCCGCCATTTTCTGGCGAAGCTCCACCGGCCTACCCGCGAGCACCGAAACCTGCAAGTGACCGAAGCCCTCGGGATGCCCTTCGCCCACGGTCCACACGGACCGGAGGGTGTGGTACGCCTTGATGGTCGGTGGCCGCACCGTCTCGATCTGGGAAAACGCCGCAAGCAACGCGTCGAGAATCTCGGGAATGTCTCCGTTTTCGGCCAAATCGGCGGTGGTCTCGAGGTGAAGATGCGGCATCGTCGTAAAGTTTTACCGTCCCTTTCGCACCTCGAACCTGACGGACAAAAATTCGACCGGGGCTTGCGGCCAAAATGGATTCCGTGCCGTGGGCAACGTAACCCGCTTGAACGCGCGCGTCCCTGCAAACCGTCATCTTCTCGGGATCCGAAACAACGAAAGCGAAGCTTATGGACGAAATCACCGCCGAATACGCCGTCGACCAACTCTCGACCCAGATCCCGCTTCGCTTCGTCCCGCGCACGTCGGTGGCAGCGAAGACGGACCTGGGCCGCGTTCGCGACAACAACGAAGATAAGTTTGAGTATTACGAGACCGAGGACCCGCGGCTATTGGCCTCGCGCGGCCTGATCTACGTCGTCTGCGACGGCATGGGCGGACACGCCGGTGGACAGTTCGCCAGCGAGCTAGCCGCGAAGACGTTCATCGACGTCTATCTGTCCCACACCGCCGATGACATCGGCACCGCGGTGTTGGCTGCCATTCGCGCGGCGAACCGATACGTGATGGATGTGGGCCGAACCTTCCCAGCCCGACGCGGCATGGGGACCACGCTGACCGCGCTAATCCTCTGGCAGGATCAAGCGTACGTGGGCCAGGTGGGCGATTCCCGCGCCTATCGCCTTCGCAACGGCGATTTCATGCGTCTGACCCACGACCACACGTTCGTCGAGGAAAGCGTTCGCATCGGCACGCTGACCGCCGAGGAGGCCGCCGTACACCCGCACCGCCACGTCCTCACCCGGGCGATCGGTGCCGACGACCCGCTCGTACCCGACATATATGAGTTTGATCTGCAAGCGGGCGACGTCTTCCTGCTCTGCTCGGACGGCCTTCTCAATCACGTTGAAGACGACCTCATTGCGGAGCAAGTCCGCACGAAGTCGCCGGCGGAGGCCACCTGGAACCTCGTGAACCAAGCCCTCGCGGCTGGCGGCACCGATAACACGACCGTCATGATCGTACGGGTAGACGCGCTCGAGGAAGTTTCGGCGGCGGATGCCTAGGGCGGTCCTGCTGCTGAGCGGAGGCCTTGACTCCGCAACCGTCGGCGCAATCGCAAAGGCTGACGGGTTCGAGGTGTATGCGCTTACCGTGACCTACGGCCAGCGCCACCTAGCCGAGCTAGATGCTGCCCGGCGCGTTGCGGCTTCTTTGGGAGTTGCCGACCACCGATTTGTACCGGTGGGGCTGGACCGACTGGGGGGCAGCGCGCTTACCGCTGACATTGACGTTCCCAAAGACCGGACCGAAAGCGAAATGCAGGACATCCCGGTCACCTACGTTCCGGCGCGAAACACCGTGATGCTGGCAATCGCGCTGGGCTACGCCGAGGTCACCGAAGCCAACGACATTTTCGTGGGGGTCAACGCGGTGGATTACAGCGGCTACCCAGACTGCCGACCCGAGTACATCCGCGCGTTTGAAGCCATGGCCGGGCTTGCCACGAAGGCGGGCGTCGAAGGCAACCCGGTTCGCATCCATGCGCCGCTGATCGACTTGACCAAGCCGGAGATCATAGAGACCGGCCTTCGGCTCAACGTGGATTACTCGGAAACGCATTCGTGCTACGACCCGGATGCCGCCGGACGCGCCTGTGGACGGTGCGATGCGTGCCAGATTCGGCTTGCCGCATTCGCCAGCCTCGGCATGGTCGATCCGGCTCCGTACGTCGAATCCGTAAACCGCAAGTAGACTACGGAGATGCAGTTTCGCACCGCATGCGCGCAGTTTGCGCCGATTAAGGCGGACGTTGATTCGAACCTAAGCACGATCGCCGAGATCGTCCTGCAATCGCAAGCGGAGGGCGTCGATCTTCTCTTGCTCCCGGAAACGTGCACCAGCGGCTACTTCCTGGAAGGCGGCGTGCTGGAAGCGTCGCGCACCGCCGAAGAACTGATGCGCGGCCTTTGGGAACGGTTGCACGGCAAGCTCACGCGGCTGATTGACCTCTCGCTGGGCTTCTACGAGTCATTCGACGGCAACCTGTACAACTCCGCGATCTACCTGGAGCTGTCGCCCGACGGCATCCGGGTCGTCTCGGTCTACCGAAAGTTCTTCCTGCCGACCTACGGTGTGTTCGACGAGGAGCGCTTTGTCTCGCGCGGTCGTGATCTTGCCGTTTTTGAGACCCGCTTTGGCCGGATGGCCATGCTGATTTGCGAAGACATCTGGCATTCCGTGATGCCGACGCTCTGCGCGGTGAACGGTGCGCAAGTGATCCTCGTTCCGGCGGCCTCTCCGGCGCGCGGGTTCGGCGGAAATGAGATCGAGAACCACGAGCGCTACCGGCGTCTGTTCCGGGGCGTGGCAGAAGAACATGCCGTCTACGTCGTGAACGCGCAGCTGATCGGATTTGAGGGCGGCAAAGGTTTCATCGGCGGCTCAATGGTCATTGGCCCTTCGGGTACCCCCCTTGTAGAGGCCCCGCTTGGCGACCCCCACCTGCTGATCGTGGAAATCGACCTGGATGCCGTAAAAATCTGCCGCGCTCAATCGCCGCTCCTAAGCGACCTTCGAGGTCAATGGGAAGAGATTCGACGGCTGGTCCAAAGGTCAAATCCATAGGTTAAAGTACACGTACCGGAAACGTGTGATCATTTTGATGGAACAATCAAAGGCATACTAGTGATGACTATTCTGTTAGTTGGACCGAGCCACCCAAACGAGCAACGCCGCTAGCGATCACGAAAGCAACAGACAAACAATTCGTCCGCGTAATCTCTCCGATGCGCGGGCATTTTTTTGCCTGCCATTACGCAAATTCGAGATGTGATGTTTCGCAAGATGAATATTTTGCGCCCCCTCTACAATCATTCTCGTTATGATCATTTGGAAAGGCCGTGGAATCATGGCAATCATCATTCTCGCCATTTGCGTTATTCTGCTTTCTGGAATTCCCGTTGCGAAAACCGCGGCCGGCACCGAGCCGATGTGGCCAATGGGCCTGGGATTCATGCTCGGCGGAGTCTTCACCTACCTGTACGGCTGGACGTTTGGCGGCACGCGCCGCCCGGGCGGTCAAGTCATCGACGGTCAAATTGCAAGCAACAATTCGCTCTACTACATCCCCTACTCGGCATGGCCTTGGATCTTCTTTATCCTCGGCGTGTTCGCCTTCCTAGGCGGCATCTTTGGCGGCTGATTCCAGGCTCTGCCGCGACAGTCGGCGTTCGGCAAGGACCGCGTTCACGCGGTCCAACACCACTGCCAGCACAATCGCGACGCCGATAATGATCCATTCGTAGTTTTGGTCCAGGCCAAGGGTGCGGATGGATTGCTTGATCATCACGATCAGCAGCGCGCCCAAGAATGCGCCGGTGGCCGTTCCCTTTCCGCCCGTGAGCGACGCACCGCCCACCACCGCGCTGGCAATCACGTACAGCTCGTAGCCCTGCGCGTCGCCGCTACTGGCCGAACCGTAAAAGGCCGACCCCAGGAAAGCTGCGATCCCCGCGCAGAGACCGGTGATCACGTAAACCCCGATGAGGATTGCCGGGATGGGCAAACCTGAGTAGCGCGCCGCTTCGACATTCCCGCCGACGGCGAAAATCCGTCGCCCCATCGTGGTCCGCCGCAGATACAGCGCGCCGATGATCGTCACCAGAATCATCGCCAGCGCCGGGACCGGATAGAGATCGGGGCGCAGACCCAAGTTCGACTTTGCAAAGACGGTGAGCTGCGGTGGAACGGAAATGCTCTGGGCGCTACTGGTGACGAACGCAATGCCCCGGTACACCCACATCGTGCCCAGCGTGATGATGAACGGGTGAACCCCGAGCGTCGCCACCATCGTTCCGTTCAGCAGGCCCGCGATGAGCCCGATGCCGATGCAGACGCCAAAGGCCAGTAGCACGGGAGTGCTGGGCGCCATGCGCAGAAACAACGCCGTGAGAACTCCGCAAACGGCGTAGATCGAGCCGATCGAGAGGTCGATGCCCCCGCTGACGATCACCGCCGTCATGCCGACCGCCATGATCGCAAAGAAGCAGGTGTCGGTTGCGATCTGCACCAGAGTGCTGGCGTTCAGGAAGTTGTTCACCGTCTGGCCGGTAACGCGGTCGATGTGCGTTCCGGCGAACATTGTCAGGATGACGCCGAGGGCCAGGATGATGAGCACCAACCCGGCCTGCTGGAACCGCAACAGCGCGAACACCTTCTTCACGCGGCTAGCTTACACGCGGTCGCGTTCGGGCAAAATGGTCCCATGCTTGCGCACGTTCTCGCCGTGGTCGCCACCCCGACTATGTCTCTGGTTCCCCTTCCCGAAAGTGTGGTCGCGAAAACCGGCAACTTTCGGTTGGGCGCCACGACCGCCATCGTGGCCGCGCCGGGCGCCGCGCAGGCGGTGGCTTACCAACTTCGGGAGTACCTGGCCCCCACCACGGGATTGCCGTTGCCAGTTCTTGGGCGAGCCAGCGGCAAACACATTCGCCTGCGCATCGATAAGCGAACGGGCAAGGGTCCAGAGGGCTACCGGCTCGTCGTTTCGGAGGACGGCGTTGAGATTCGGGCGACGGCCGCCGCCGGGCTTTTCTACGGCGTCCAAACCTTGAGGCAGTTGTTCCCGGCTGAGACTTTCCGCGCCGGCTTTCCCACTCGCACGGATTGGTCGATTCCGGCGGTAGAAATTGCCGATACCCCGCGTTTTGGCTGGCGCGGCATGCACCTCGACGTTGGCCGCCACTTCATGCCGAAGGAGTTCGTGCTGAAGTTCATCGACCTGCTGGCAATGCACAAGTTCAACGTTTTCCACTGGCACCTCACCGAAGACCAGGGCTGGCGCATCGAGATCAAGAAGTATCCGCTCCTCACCGAAGTCGGCTCGATCCGGAAAGAGACGATGCTGGGCCATTACGGCAACCAGAAATGGGACGGCAAACCGCACGGTGGCTTCTATACGCAAGACGACATCCGCGAAGTGGTCGCCTACGCCCAGGCCCGGCACATCAACGTGGTGCCCGAAATCGAAATGCCGGGGCACGCGCAAGCGGCCATCGCTGCCTATCCCGAGCTTGGGAACCTCGATAAGAAGCTAGAAGTCGGCACCACCTGGGGCGTTATCGAGAACGTCTTCAACGTCGAAGATTCGACCATCTCCTTCCTGCAGGATGTCTTGACGGAAGTGATGGACCTCTTCCCATCCAAGTTCATCCATATCGGCGGCGACGAATGCCCGAAGACCCAATGGAAGGCCAGCCCGAAGGTCCAGGAGAAAATGAAGAAGCTCGGCCTGAAGGATGAGCACGAGATGCAGAGCTGGTTCATCCGGCAGATGGACACGTTCCTCGCGAACAAAGGCCGCCGACTCATCGGCTGGGACGAGATTCTGGAAGGCGGCCTCGCGCCGGGCGCGGCGGTGATGTCTTGGCGCGGCGAAGCCGGCGGAATTGCTGCGGCGCGGTCTGGCCACGACGTCGTGATGGCCCCGACCGACACGACCTACTTCGACTACTACCAGAGCCGGGACACGGCGAAGGAGCCGCTCGCCATCGGTGGATTCGTCCCGCTGAAGACCGTTTACGACTACGAACCGATTCCGGACGAGCTGACCGCTGCCGAAGCCAAGCACGTTCTTGGCGCGCAGGGGCAGCTCTGGACGGAGTACATCCCGAACGGCAAGCAGGTCGAATACATGGCGTTCCCCCGCGCGTGCGCCCTGGCCGAAGTCCTGTGGAGCCCGAAGGCGCCCCGCGACTATCCGGCCTTTTTGGCGCGGCTCTCGCCGCATTTGGCGCGGCTAAAGTCAGCCGACGTCAACTTCAGACCGCTGGATAAGTAGCCGCTTCTACCACCCGACGGACTTCGTCGGCGTCGGTTCGGCGGTACGAACCTTCGTCGGCGAGTTCGGTCATGCCAAAAATGATCTCTCGCCGACCTGAGGTTGAGAGATCGGGCAAGAGCTCGAACGGGGCAAGATGCACCTGGTCTAGCCCGGTTTGCTGGACGAACTCGGCCACGTTGGTCGAGCGCAATCCACCGGCGGGCAGAATCTCAATGCGGCCGTCGGCATGTTCGTGGAGCTGCTTCAGTAGCTCGACAGCTTCCGTGCCCCGGGCGCGCTGCCCGCTAGTGAGCACCCGGGTGTAACCGAGCTCGATGAGCACATCGAGGCTGCGAAACGGGTCGGGCGTGGCATCAAACGCGCGGTGGAATACGAACGGAACGGTCGGAAACATCATCCGCAACGCTCCGGCACGGGCCGCATCGATTTGGCCGTTTTCTTGCAGCACGCCGGTCACGATGCCGTCCGTTCCGGCTTCGACCAACGTCCACACGTCTTCCTGCATGGTCTCAAACTCAACCGCTGAGTAGGCGAATCCGGCGCCCCGGGGCCGCACCATCGAGATGACCGGCAGCCCGCAGTGCCGCTTGGTGGCGAGCAAGCTTCCCACCGACGGAGTAAGTCCGCCTAGTTCGATCGCCGCGCAAAGTTCCAGGCGGCGTGCGCCGCCACGCTCGGCGGCAACGGCGTCATCCGCCGAACAGACTACGATTTCCACAACCATGCCGGCATTATCGCGCGTTCGCCCCCGCCCCAGCGCGTATAACTAAGTCGTGGGTTGGATGCGCACGTTTTTGGTGGCTCTGGTAGGAGCATTGGCGACGGCCGGATTCAGTCAGGGCTACAACACCTCGACCGCCGTTGACCCCGACGTCGCCTTCCGCAGCCCACAGATGGATGAGATCGGCGTCGACCAGCGCCTCGGCCAACCGATCATGGCGGGAGCGTCGTTCATCGACGACACCGGTAAGAAGGTGCTGCTTAAAAGTTTGCTCGGCAAGCGGCCGACGCTCATCTTGCCGATTTTCTACCGTTGTACCGGGGTCTGCTACCTCGAACTGGTCGGCGCGGTCGATGTTCTGCGGAGCATGCCCGAGGTCGAAGTGGGACGCGACCTGAACGTCGTCGCCTTGGGTATCAACCCGACCGAAACGTTCGAACTCGCCCGCGCCAAGAAAGCCGAAACCCTGCGCACCTACGCACGAAAAACCGACCCCAAGGGCTGGACCTTCCTGACCGGCGACATCGAAAACTTGCAGGCGGTCGCCATATCGCTTGGCTTCAAATATCGCTACGATAAGGAGAAAGACCAGGTGAGCCACCCCAGCGGCGTCATGCTGGTGACCGCCGACGGCACGATTTCCAGTTATCAGCTCGGCGCGAAATACCAGACGGCGAAGTTCCGCGAGCTACTGGCCCTCGCCAAGAAGGGCGAGGTCGGGCAGAAGTCACAGACCCTGTTCTTCGGGTGCATCCATATCGACCCGGTGACCGGCAAGCGCAGCCTGATGATCCAGAACGTGCTCCGCGTGCTGGCCGTAGCTACCGTGCTCGGCATCGCCGGCATGCTGTTGGTTCTCAACGGGCGCGCGCATTTCCGACGCCGCAACACCGATTGAAAAAAAGAGACCTAGGACTTCACCTGTTTTGGCGACGATCATGAAACATGAGCGTGGGTAACTCACGTTATATAACTTGTAGGCGCGAAACACCGCCATCTCAGGAGAAACACCCAGATGTACCGATCTCATCTCACCCTTAACCCCGTATCCGACTTCCGCTCGATGGAAGAAATGCTCGAGCGACTTTTCAGCACCCCGACTCGCCAGAGCGGCGTTTCGTCCCTTCCGGTGGACCTCACCGAAGTGGACCGCACCCTCATCGTCCGGGCGAACGTTCCGGGTCTGACTCCGGAAGAGGTCGAAGTTGCCGTTGAAAACGGCGTGCTGACCATTCGCGGCGAGTTCAAACTGGAAGCCAACGGCGAGAACGAGAAGGTTTACGTCCGCGAGACCGGCTATGGCAGATTCGCGCGCAGCCTTCGACTGCCGGAGAACGCGAACCTTGAGGCGATCGAGGCGAAGTTCAAGAACGGCGTCCTCACCGTCTCGATTCCGCGCCTTGCCGAGGAGAAGCCGAAGGCGCTGAAGATCAACGTTCGAAGCGAAGACGCAGCGTAAATTGGTTTGGCCGGATGGGTGCGTGCGGTGCCCATCCGGCAACGTTCATTTCAACTTGGGCCGGGAGGCCCAATCGGCATACTCGCCGTGGATGAACCGCCAAGGAAGGTCCTCGCCTTTGCCGGGCGCGAGACCGACGCGCGTGCCGACGAGAATCGCATTTGCCGGCTCGCCGGGTTCCAAGCGAATCTCGGAAGTTGGGTCCAACAGGTTCAAACCCTGATGAACTGCGCCGACCGCCATCGCCTGGCAGATTTTTCCCGGCCCCGACAGCAGATCCTTGAGTCGGCTCGTTTTTCGCCGGGCCATCATTTCCTCAACTCCTTCCAATGGGCAAGCCGCGCGAATCAGGATCGCCGCCGCCTCGCCGGTCGGATGGGCGGTGATGTTCAGCATCCAGTGCACGCCGTAGCAAAAGTAAACGTAGGCGTGGCCGGGGGGACCGAACATCACGGCGTTACGCGGAGTTTGCCCTCGCGCGGCATGGCTGCCGGGGTCGTCGGCGGCTCGATAGGCCTCGGTTTCGATGATGCGAACTCGACATGGGCCGACGGTAAGTTCCGCGCCGAGTAGCCCCCGCGCAGCGAGCAATACATCGCCCGAGAGCAGATTAAGAAGTCTCGAATCGGATCTCATTTCCGGGGTTCCTGGTGTATAACTAGTAGACGGATATGCACTATATTCTCGCGGTTCGGTTGGAGGGATTTTATCTTTCGGCGCACGCTCAAGGGGTGGATGGGCCATCGGCGGTCGCAAAAGACAAGCAACTGATCGAGGTGAACGCCGCCGGTCGCGAACGCTCCCTCATGCCCGGAATGAGCGTCACCGAGGCGAAGTCGCTCGTTCACGAGGCAAAAATTTTCCTTTGGGACCTGCCCCGATACGAAAAACGGATGCCGGAATGGCTGGACTTTCTGGCCGAGTGGTCCAACGCGGTAGAGCCGACCTCGCCCGCGACCGCATTTCTTGACTTAACCGGATTCCCTGGGGCCTCCGAGGTGCCAAAAGCGTTGCGCGCGCGGCTGCCCTATCGAGCCTACATCGGGGCGGGTCCCAATCGATGGATCGCCGAAGCCGCCCTCGCCGAGACCTCGGAAAGCCAACCCACCTTCGACGCTTGTCGCGGGCTGGATGGATTTCTCTCTCGCCTTCCGTTAGATCAGTTTTCTCCCGCGCTGCCTGAGCAGCGCCGAACGCTCCAGCTTTTGGGCTATCGAACCCTGGGTGAGGTTCGCAGCATTTCGCGGAGCGTGATGCAGGATCAGTTCGGGGAGGATGGCAAACGCCTGTTTCATGCCGCGCAGGGCGGAGGCGACGCCACCATTCGCGAGGTGTATCCGCCCGACGCGCTAGACGTAACCTTTGCTTTTCCCGGTGGAACCGAGGACCGCGAGGTGATCGTGCGCGGCTTGTCGGCTTTGGCGGTGCGCGCCCACAAAATCCTGAAAAAGCGTGACGCGAGCGGCCGAACGGTTCACCTCACATTGGAGATCGCCGAAGGGGAGCGGATTCGGCTCTCGCGAACGTTCACCCGGAACATTCAAACCGAGGAAGTGCTGATCGCCGCCTTGCTTTCGTTTCTTGGGGATTTTCCCGATGCCGAACTCGAACGTCTGCGGCTGCAAATGCCCGGCTTGGCCCGGTCACGCAGCATTCAGCCCGAGTTGAACCCGCACGCGGCAACGGTGGCCGACCTGAATCGGGTGGACCACGCCGTTTCCAAGGTCAAGGCGGCGTTTGGCGACGGCGTCGTTCTCAGCGCAGGTGAGATGAAGGAGCCGAGGCGAAAGAAAGTCCTACGGGCGTGGGGGAATGTCACTGGCTGGTGCTAAGACGACTGGCGGCAAGCTGCTGGCGGTTTGGCGGGAGGCGGGCGAGTGGTGGGAAGGCAACCCTCCGCGCGAGATCCACCGGGTGCTCTCGCCAACCGGCAAGATCACCGAGTCGATCTACGACTTGCCGTCGTTGGTCCCGGATGTGAACCAGGCACCTCTCATCGAGGATCACACCGACGACGTGCGGCCCGAAAAAAAGATCCGTGACGAGAAGGCCGCCGCCGCGTGCGGTGCGTTCTCGCCCCAGTATTACGAACAGGTCGCCGCCGAAAGGACCGTGCCCAGTGCCCAAACCCGCCAGGTAGGCACGAGGCCAAATTGGCGAAAGCAATCCGCCCGACTGGAATCTACCGCGAGCCAATCCTACGTGCCACTCCACGCCCAAAGCGGCTACGCGTTTGGGCGAAGCACCATGCTGGCCGAGGAGATTGCCCACTTCGCCGCCCAGGCCGGCTGCCCCGCCGCCGCGATCGCCGATCCGTTCTCGCTAATGGGGGCGGTTGAGTTCTCGCGCGCGTGCCTGCGCCATGGGGTTCGGCCCATCATCGGCGCGGCCTTTGATTTGGAATCGGGCGGCGAGATCGTCCTCATTGCCCGCAGCAAGCGCGGCTACGCCAACCTTTCGCAGCTCATTACCGAGTGCCAAATGGACGAGCCACGTGGTTTCCCGATGGCCACCTGGGAGCGGTTGCACCGCTGGAAGGAGGACCTCATCTGCCTCACCGGGGGCGACAGCGGGCCACTCAACCGGTGCCTCATCGCGCGAAAATACGATGAAGCCGACGCCCTGATGCAGCGGTTTTACGCCATTTATCAGCATAACATTGCGGTTGAGATCGAGCGATGCTATCTGCCGTGGCAGCGCGAAGTCAACCATCGGCTGCGCGAACTTGCAACGCACCACGGACTGCTTGCGGTGGCGGGAGGCCGGATCACCCACGCCCGGCCGGAGCATTTTCCGGCGCAGGATGTTTTGGTTTGCGCGAACACGCTTTGCCTGGTCGAGGAGGTGATCGGCCGTAAACCGCCCCGGGCCGAGGTTCAACCGCCGGGAACCCATTTGCCCCGCCGCGACCTGAATGCGGAGCGCTACTTCCGCACCGGCGCAGAGATGCAGGAGCTCTACGCGGACGTACCCGAACTGCTCGAAAACACCCATATTCTTGCGGAGCGAGTTGACGATGACGTGTTGCCCGCCCGCACACGGCTGCCTTCGCTGTATCCCGATGACAACCACGCCCTGCGCGAAATCGTCGAAATGCGCGCGCACGCGGTCTATCCGAAGTACGACGGCCGACGCCGAAGACGCATTGAGAAAGAGGTCGAGCGAATCTGCCGCTTGGGCTACGCCAGCCACTTTTTGGTGGCAAACGACTTTTGCGATTGGGCCCTAGATCGCGGTATCCAGTTCAGCGGTCGTGGTTCGGTGGTCGATTCCGCCGTAGCCCACGTGCTGGGCTTCTCTCGCATTGACGCGATTCAGCACAACCTACACTTTGATCGCTTTCTGCCGGACGACGGCACGAAGCGGCCCGATATCGACATCGACTTTGAGGCGCGCCACCGCGACGGCATTCGCAACTATCTCATTGCGCGATATGGCGCGGACCACGTCGGCCAGGTCTGCGCGATCGGCGCATTTTGCACGCGCGGCATCGTGCGCGAGGTCGGCAAAGCCCTCGGAATCCCGAACGAAACCCTGGGATTTCTAGCCAAGCGGATCCATTCGAAGGTGCCGCCCGACCAGATCATGGATGCCCTCGACCGCAAGCCCGAATTACGCGGAAGCTCGATTCCCCGCGAAAGGTTTCAATGGGTTTTTCGGCTCGCAGAGCGACTGATGGATGTCCCGCGCGACGTGCGGTGCCACTCTTCGGGGGTCGTCATCTCGGACCAACCGCTCTCGCACACCGTCCCCGTGATGTGGAGCGCGTCGGATTGCGAAGTCGAGAACCAGCCGGAGAATATGAAGCTGATCCAATGGGACAAGCGGTCGGCGAAGTATTACTTCGACAAGTTCGACATTCTGTGCCTACGTGGGCAGGATGTGCTTTCTGGAACCCAGCGCCGCATGCGGCAGGTACAGCCCAATTTCGACGTGCGGCAAGTTCCCATCGACGACCCGGAAACCTACCGGACCTTCCGCAGCGGTGAGCTCATCGGCATCCCGCAATCGGCGTCCCCCGCCATGCGCCAGGCCCACATTCGCATCAAGACGGAGAATCTGGAAGACGCTAGCCTCGTCCAGGCCGGCATCCGACCCGGAGTCGGCGGCGCGGTCAAGATGAATGAGCTTATCGCGCGCCGGCGCGGGAAACCGTACTCGTTTTCGCACCCTTTGCTGGAAGAAATCCTCGGCAACACCTACGGCATCATCGTTTTCCAGGAACAGGTCGACCAATTACTGCAAGGCTTTTGCGGCTATTCCAGCGGCCAGGCCGAGGACATCCGCGATGCCATCCACAAACGACGACGTGAAGATTTTGGAAAGCAGATTCGCGAGCAACTCATCGATCGCGTCCTGAAGATGGGCCATTCCAGCGCCGTCGCCGAACAGATTTTCGAGCTGGTGGCGGGCTTCAAGGGGTACGGATTCGCTCAGGGCCACGCCCTCGCCTTCGCCGAAATCTCCGTACGCAGCGTTTACTGCCAGCAAAACTTCCCCGCCGAGTACTTCGCTGCCCTGCTTTCGGCGCAACCCGCCGGATACTACGGGCCGTGCACGCTGGTGAACGAAGCCCGAAACCGGGGCGTGCTCATCCTTCCGCCCGACGTCAACACCAGTGAACGCGAGTTCACAGTGGAGGACGTAATCTCACCCCAAGACCCCAAGTGGACGATTCCAAACGGCGGCGTTCGGGTGGCCCTGTCGCAGGTGCGCGATCTTTCCCGCCCCACCTTGCAACGCATCTTAGATGTTCCGAAACACCCGCTCGGACGATTCGATTCGATTTTTGACTTTTGCGAGCGGGTGCGTCCCGCCCGAAATGAGCTGGAAGCCCTGATACTTTGCGGCGCGTTTGATGGCTTGCACCCCAACCGGCGGGCCCTCCTTTGGGCGGTTCCAAAGGCACTCAGCTACGGTTCCACCGCCGATGACCCAAACCCGTGCCTGCCCTTTGGCGCGGAGGATATGGCGGTCGATGATTCTGTGACAGATTTCTCCACCGGCGAACGGGCGGGATGGGAGCGCAGAATCCTCCACCTCGACGTGTCGCAGCACTTGATGGGGTTTGAGCGAGAGCGAATCGCCCAGAAGGGGGGCATCACCACCCAGGCCGCCCGAACCTTGCCGCACGGCGAGAAGGCATTTGTCGTCGGGAACCCGATTCGCCTTCGCTTTCCGCCGACCCCGAGCGGAAAACGCGTGGTGTTCTTCGACCTGGAAGACGAAACCGGGCTGTTGAACGTGACGAGTTTCGACGAAACCTACCAGCGCGACGGGCACAGCATCGTTTGCTCGCCCTACGTAACCGTGGTTGGCGAGTCGCAGGATCGAGACGGCCACATCGCGTTTCTGGCCAGCCGCGTGTTTCCCTTCCGTCCCGGTCTGCTTGCCGAGCGTCCCGCTGAGAACCCGGTTGGTGCGGGTGACTTCCTTATGGGCTAACTTTCATCAGCTGAAGGGCGAAAGCTGCCGTCTGCGTGATGGCGTCTTCGGGCCCAAGCAGATGCTCCAACTCGTCGAAGGCCGCCTGCTGAACCCCGCCATCCGAAACGACCGCCCGGATGGCCGCTGCGATTTTCTCTGGGCTGGCGTTCTCCTCCACCATCTCCGGCACGATCTCGCGGTCCAAAAGGATGTTCGGGAGGCCGATGAACTTGGGTCGCTTGAAGCCGATGATCTTTGCCTCGACCTTCATCACCGGGCTGATTTCGTAGATGAGCACGAGCGGCACCCGGCAAAGCGCGGCTTCCAAAGTCGCAGTTCCGCTGCAGACGATGGCCGCCGAAGCCGAACGCAAAACCTGGCTTGCGCGCCCCACCGCAATCGTGTCGCCCGTGCGCCCGGTCAGGCTCTCCCACCGGCGGCGAAAAGCGTCGACGTCGGCTCCCGGCGCGAGCGCAAACGTAACCTCCATATTCGGCTGATTCAACAACGGAAGGGTTTTCGCGACAATCGGAACATGCTCGGCAATCTCGTGATTCCGGCTGCCCGGCAGCACCGCAAGGCGAAAGGTCTTGCCGTCCGCCGGAAAAGGAATTGCGGTATCGGCCGCCAAAGAGCCGCGAAGCGCCTGCTTGATGGGGTGGCCAAAAAAGTGGGCGTTTGCCCCCATGCGGTTCAAAATCTCGGCGGACCAAGGGAACGGCGTGACGATGGCGTCCGTGACGGCAGGTAGGTCCGCCCCTTGCTTGTCGCGCCGCCACGATCCCGGAGGAATGAAGTACAGCACCTTCCAGCCTTTCGCCTTGGCCAGTTTCGCCAGCCGGATGTTCGCAAACCCGAAATCAATCGGGATAAAGAGTCCGGGCGGCGTGTTCTGGATGAACTGCCGGATCCGGAAATAGCTAAGCGCAATGCGCGGATAGGCGCGCAGGCTTTGCGTGATGCTGATGACGCCCCAGGTCGAAGAATCCGCGATGAGTTGCGCCCCGCTGGCCTTCAACCGCACGCCGCCCACCGCGTAATACACGTGCGATTCGGTGGCCGCCGCCTTCATTTCCCGGATCAGGTCGGCGCCGTAGGCATCGCCGCTTGCCTCCCCGGCGCAAACAAGAACATTCATGAATCGCTCTTAGTATGGAGGTTTCGGCTAACATCATGAGAATGGTCGGCCTGCCGCCCCATCCATTGACTGCCGTGGAACATTCGATCGACCTCGTTCGGAGCCGACTGCTTCGGGCCACGCTTGCGCTCGAAGCGTCCGGAGTGCCCTACGCCGTCGTTGGCGGCAACGCGGTGGCAGCATTCGTCTCCGAAGTCGACGTTGCGGCCGTGAGAACAACTCGCGACGTCGATCTAATGATTCGGAGAGCGGACTTCGACCGGGTCGTCGAGGCACTTGCCGCAGAGGGGTTTCATTACCGGCAAGTCGCGGGGATCGACTTATTTTTAGAAAGTGCGGACGGCCGGGTGCGCGACGCCGTGCACGTTGTTTTTGCGAATGAAACCGTCCGGGAAGGCGAGGCGCTTCCTAACCCAGATATTGAACCGCACCGCGAAATCTACGGGATTCGATTCGCCGAACTGGAATCCATTGTTCAAATGAAGCTGACGGCTTGGCGACGAAAAGACCAAACCCACCTGGACGACCTGATCTCGCTGGGCATCGTCGACGCTGAGTGGTTGCCGAAATTCCCGACCGTCTTGCGAGAACGGCTCCAGTTTCTGTTGGACAACCCGGAAAGCTTCTCCTAAAATTCCCCGCGACCGGTATGCTCGCGCCTGTCCCGTAAGGATCAAAGAAGATGGAAAAAGTACGAGTAGCAATGGTAGGTTGCGGTGGATTTCAGCGCTACCGCGTCGGCAATTTGGAGAAGGTTCGCGAGGCCGAAATCGTCGCGTTGGTGGACACCAGCGACGAGCAGATCGCGATGATGCAAGAGCAGCGACCGGTAACCCGGGGCGCCGCGATTTACCACGACCTAGCCGACCTGCTGGCAAACGACAAGCCGGACGCGATCATGATCGCCACCCCGCACACCCAGCACGTGGGTCAGATTTTGGCCGGCCTGCACGCCGGCGTCCACGTCTGCTGCGAGAAGCCGCTTGTCACCACGGTTGAAGACGCGCACCGCGTCATCAAGGCACGCGATGAGGCCGGAAAGGTCGGCATGGTCAGCTACCAGCGCCACTTCCAGGCCGAGTTCCGCTACATCCGCGACGCCATCGTCAGCGGTCGAGCCGGCGCGGTTCAGTACATTCAGGTTCTCCAGACCCAGGAATGGCTTCGCGCGGTTGCAGGCACCTGGCGCCAGCAGCTTTCCCTTTCCGGTGGCGGCCAGCTGAACGACTCGGGCTCGCACGTGCTCGACATCGTGCTCTGGGTGACCGGTCTTTCGCCGCGAGCTGTCTCGGCCTACCTGGACAACAAGGGCACCGAGGTCGACATCAACTCGACGCTCTCGGTTTCGTTCCACGGCGGAGCGATGGGCAGCATCGCGATCATCGGCGACGGCATGTCCTGGCACGAGGACATCACGATTACGTGCGAGAACATGGCGTTCTTTGTGCGTGATGGCAAGCTGACGATCGTCGACCGAGAAAGGAACCGCATGAAGGCCGAGCACCTGAGCGGCGGATCGACGCCGGACCAGAACTTCATCCACGCCATTCTTGGCAAGGTAGAGTGCGAGTCGCCGTTCGAGTGCGGCCTCGAAGTCATCCGACTTACCGAAGCGGCTTGGGCAAGCGGTGCCCAGGGCGGCACTTCGGTCGCCGTTACGTCGTAAAACGAATAGCCCAAATGTCAACGATCGTTGACATTTGGGCTATCTAGCGACAGTTATATGCGCTATGCATGCGTTTTGTCAGCGATCGTTGACAAAACGCATGCATAGTTTTGTTTTCTTGCGTTATACTGCCGATATGACAACGGACGTTGACATTTTGGCGCTTGGAGACGGTCTCCGAATGCGGCGAGAGGCTCTGGATCTCAGTCAGAGCGACGTCGCCGAACTAGCCGGATGTAGCCGCGCCACCGTAGGCGAGATCGAGCGCGGGAAAGCCACCGCGCAGCTGGATAATGTCCTCGCGATCTGCCGAGTCCTCGGCTTGCGGATGATGTTGGAGCCGCGATCCTGAATCCAAACTCGGTTGAGTCGCTCGTCGTCTTTCGCGGACATCGACCCGTGGCCGATTTGACCCGGTTGACGAACGGCTGCCGCCTAACCTACCGCGAAGATGCCAACGAGCCGGTAGCGTGGACCATGCCCATTCGACGCGAGCCATACGAGACAACCGGCGACAACTTGCCGCCCTTCTTCGCTGGCTTGCTGCCGGAGGGTCGGCGGCTGGAGGCAATCCGCACGCGATACCGGATTGCGGCGGATGACCTGTTCACCTTGCTGGTTGCGACCGGCGGGAACACGATCGGCGACGTGTCCGTGAGCCCGGATGAACATGCCCCGCAGAACACCGATCCGATTAAAATCAGCAAGTTCTCGGACGTAAACCTATCCGAAATCTATCGAGAAATTCTTGGCGACCGGCCGGAATCTACTTCCGTCGCCGGTGTCGTGGAGAAGTTTTCGGCATCGTTGTCGGTTCCCGTGGTCGGTCGCCGACCAACCCAGCAACACATCCTGAAGTTTGAGCCGGCTGAGTATCCCGGGCTGCTTCAGAACGAGCACTTCTTTATGGAGTTTGCCCGGGCCGGTGGTTTCCCCACCGCACGAACCCAGCTCGTGGAAGACGCCGTCGGAACACGGGCGATTCTTGTGGAGAGGTTTGACCGCACGAAATTAGACAAAATTCACACCGAGGACCTGTGCCAGTTGCTCGGACGATATCCACAGGATAAGTACAAGATCAGCGTCCGCGAGGTGGTGCAGCTCATCAAGAAAGTCTCGGCTGCGCCGGAGGCGGACATCGTTCAATTTCTGGCGATCTACCTGTTTCAGCATCTCATCGGCAACGCCGACTTCCATGCGAAGAACCTCAGCTTGTGGGTGCGTGACAGCGGTTGGGGAATTGCCCCGCTTTACGATGTGCTCTCGACTTGGCCCTACCGAAAGCAGCTTCCGGTCCAGCGGGCGGTGATGAAACTAGACGGGAAGGATGACCGATTCCGGTGGAGCGACTTTGAGGCGTTCCTGGCGCGGGAGGTCCCCAACCCGATGGGATCAATGCAACTTCTACGGCGAAGACTCGCAAAAATCATTCAGAGGGCAGATCGACTCGCACCATATCCGGAGGTGGCGGAGGAGTTCCGCCACCGCCTCGACTCGCTAAACGGTTAGAATCGGTAACCAAGGAGCACGGCTACGCCGCGCGATTTCTCCTCGCCGTTCGCCGCGTAGCGCAATTCGCCGAACAGCTTTTCGGAGAGGTTGTAGCCGACGATGCCGGAGACACCCAGCTTCACGTTGTTCGAAACCTTCGCCGCCGGGAGGTTGCTTTCCGTCTTCGCAACGCCAACGCCAACGCCGTAGTAGAGTTCACTCGCGCCGCGATGGAACAGGATGTTGCCGCCGAGCGACCAAGTGTTGATCCCCCGCGTGGCCACCGTCTGGCGCGCTTCGTGGGTGCTGGCGAAGTACTCGGCTTCAATCGAGTACCGTTCGTTTTGAATAACCCGATAGGCAAGACCATACGCAAATCCGGCATCGCGCGAAATCCCATTCCCTTCGTAGGCCGGGAGCCACGCGCCCAGCCGAACCGAAAGCGGATGGCGTCCACTCACGTTTTCGACCGGTGCAATGCTCACCATCGGCGGGGCGACGGGCACCGCCTCAGGAGTCTGGGCGAACCCGATGGAAGCAAGAAAGAGCGAACCAAGAGCGGCTTTCAGCATTTTTCCTATTTTGCCCGGAATCCAATCGGTAACGGAACCGGGTGGGGCCGCCGACAGGTTAACTGCCATTAGTTTGGAATCTGAAACTGCCC
Organism: Fimbriimonas ginsengisoli Gsoil 348; assembly: GCA_945881865.1. Lineage (GTDB taxonomy): Bacteria > Armatimonadota > Fimbriimonadia > Fimbriimonadales > Fimbriimonadaceae > Fimbriimonas > Fimbriimonas ginsengisoli_A. The sequence goes on from CAMCVK010000003.1 coordinate 249,005, forward strand.
CGGTTCGAGGATGGACGGTGACGAGCCTCCTCCTCTCGCTGATCCTTCCCGCCATGCTGGTTGTCGTTGTCTCGCTGCAGCGCGACCCAGAAGCCGATCCGCTGGCGCAGGCGGTAAGCATCGGCGCATTCGCCGCCGGAAACGTTGCCTTCGCGGGCAGTCTATGGGTTCTGCGGGCAGTGCCAAAACGGTTATCCGCCGCCGAAATCGTGCTGTTCCCGGTCGGATATGTGCTCACCTTGGCTCTCGCCGTCGCGGTCATTCTCACCCAAAAGACCGCCATAGAGCGCCCCCTTGAGCCGCTGATGCACGTCTACGTTTGGGCGCAGCCAACCCTGTTCATTCCGCTGGCGGTCGTGCAGTCGGCAATTCTCGCCACTTTGCAGGCCATCTCAAGCCGCCGCGGTTAGTCGGTATCCTCCACGCGGTGCAGGTTCATTTTGGGGTCGGCGAGCTGGTGGTGGAATGGCCGGAAGCCGTAGTGTGCATTGGAACCTTCGACGGAGTGCACCGTGGTCATGTCGCCGTCATCGAAACCGCGGTTCGGCAGGCCCGAGACGCGGGATTGGTGGCCTGTCTGGTGACCTTCGACCGGCATCCAGCCGCCATTCTTGCGCCGGAGCGCGCCCCGCAGCTCATCGCCCCGCTACAGGAGAACCTTCGCCGTTTCGCCGAATGCGGGCTTTCCGCCACCGTCGTGCTGCCGTTCGATGCCGAGCTTAGTCGTCAGTCGGCGGAGCGGTTCTTCCGCGACATTCTCCAAGACCGGCTCCGCGCCCGGCAGATTGTCGTTGGCCACGACTTCGCCATGGGGAACGGACGCGAGGGAACGACCGATTGGCTGGCCGCACGGATTCAAACGACGGTGGTCTCGCCCTTTGCGCTGGACGGCGAGCGGGTGAGCTCGAGCCGGATCCGCGAGGCGGTTGAACTGGGCGACGTCGCCCGGGCAAACCGCTTGCTGGGTAGGCCGTTTCGTTTCTCCGGCGTTGTGGTACACGGGCAAAAGCTCGGGCGAACGCTGGGCTATCCCACGGCGAACTTGGCCCGGTCGGCCCCGCAAGTCATCCCCGCCGACGGCGTGTATGCCGGGGTGGCGCAGACGCGATTCGGCGAGTTCCAGGCCGCGATCGGCATCGGCAAGCGCCCGACGGTTAACGGCACGAACCGAACCGTCGAGGCCTTTTTGTTGGACTTCGAATGGCAGGACTTATATGGTTCGTCGCTTGACCTTGACTTCGTGGCGAGTATCCGGCCGGAAGCAAAGTTTGAGAGCCTCGACGAACTTCAATCGGCGATGGCAAACGATGTGCGACAGGCCCGACATTTGCTCGCCGAACTGCAACCTTCTGGGTCTGCCCAGCGTTGATATCCCAGGATGTGGGCGGCCCCAAAATCGCCAGCAAGGACCAAATCATGAAGAAAATTCTTATCCTCTCCATTCTTGGCGGCGTTCTCCTCGCGGTTGGCGGATGCAGCAAGCCGCCCGAAGGCGACCCGAATCCGCCCAAGACCGACGCGGCGGCGACGACTCCGGCACCCGAGAACGCCGACGCAAACGCGAAGGCCCTTTCCGACGCCGCAACCAAAACCGGGAACTAAACCGCGCGGCGGTTTGGTAGGCTCCGCGTATGTTAGACTCGCGCGTCACCGCTCTCGCGGAGCTTCTCTGTGACCATTCGTGTCGGCTCACGCAGGAGGACCGAGTGCTCATCCACGCGTTCGACATCCCGGAAGACGTCGTCGCCGAGGTGGTGCGCGTCGTGCAGTCGCGAGGGGCGCAGGTTGCCCTGCGGCTCGAGTCCAACATTGCCCGCCGCCAGTTGCTTCTTGGCATGAGCCTGGAAAACGCCCGCACCATCGCGAAGATTGAGAAATTCGAGATGGAGCAGATGACGGCGTACATTGCGTTGCGCGGAACGCACAACGTCTCCGAAAACAGCGACGTCCCCGGCGAAATCCAAAGCATGTGGAGCCGAGAGTACGGCGTGCCGGTGGTACACCAAACCCGCGTTAAGCACACAAAGTGGGTCGCCCTAAGGTGGCCAACGCCCGGCATGGCGCAGCAAGCCAGCCAGAGCACCTACGCCTTCGAGAAGTTTTTCTTCGACGTTTGCACGCTCGATTACGCCAAGATGGCGGCGGCCGCGAAGCCGCTTGCGGAGCTGATGGACCGAACCGATCGCGTCCGCGTCACGAGTCCGGGGACGGATTTCTCGATGTCGATCAAGGACATCGGCGCGGTTCCGTGCACGGGAGAGTGCAACATTCCGGACGGCGAGTGCTTCTCGGCACCGGTGAAAGAGTCGGTCAACGGCGTGGTCCAGTTCAACACGGTGTCGCTCTACTTGGGCACCGAGTTCTCGAACATCCGGTACGAAATTAAGGACGGCAAGATCATCGATGCCACCGCCGGAGCGCAGACGGAACGCCTCAACCAGATTCTGGACACCGACGAAGGCGCCCGCTACTTCGGCGAGTTCGCCATCGGCTTCAACCCGCACATCTTGCACCCCATGCGGGACACGCTGTTCGACGAGAAGATCGCCGGCAGCCTGCACTTTACGCCCGGCGGTGCCTACGATCCACCCGGAGGCAACGGCAACAAGAGCGCGGTGCACTGGGACACGGTGCTCATCCAGCGGCCAGATTACGGCGGCGGCGAGATCTTTTTCGACGACGTGCTGGTCCGCAAAGACGGATTGTTCGTTCTCCCTGAGCTAGAAGGCCTAAACCCAGAAAACTTGAAGTAGCATCTTCAACGTGCGCGGGAAGGACATTGGCTTCTGGGTGATCATCGCGGGCCTCGCGGTTGGGGCGGTGCTGCTGGCGGCAAACAGTAGCAAGATCGCCATCGCTCGGCCGGCTCGCCAAGACCCAAGCGTCGTCGTCATTCAGGCAGGCATGGCCCACCTGGTTGGGCAAGATGAGATTTTGCGGGAGGGCTCCGCCGAGCCCGGCGAGGCCTTCAGGCTGAGGTTTCCTTCAGTAACGCAAGCGTCCGCCGCGAGGATGAATGTGGTGTTGCCGAACGGCGCCCTCGCCCCATTCCTCGCGGTAACGCAAGTCGAAAAGGTCGTCTCCGTGAGCGTTCGTGATGATTACCCTCCCAAGCTGCCGCCCGTAAAGCTGGTGGCGATGGTTCCGGGGAACCCGGATTCCATCTGGAGGCTTCCTTTGCCGCCGAGTCCAGCCAGTGCACCGAACCCAGAGCTTAGGGTCTCGCAGGTAAAGCTCGGCAACCTGAAGGTGAAGGCCGTGGCTGGGGTCCGCCCGAACACCGGACCTCCCACTCCTTCCGTAGTCGATGTTGCCTTGCAGTTTGGCGGTGCACCCGGGCCGGGGTGGTTCCTCGACAAAGTCCGAGTGAGCAGCCTCTACGGTCGAAACGCATCGAGAAGTTCATGGGACAACACGGCTTTAAGGTCGGATGGGACCGACGATTTTCTCTACTTTCAGGAGAACATGCCATACATTGACTGGATGGACGCCGTCCGCGTCCAGGGTCGGGTGATGCGCACCCAGACCAAAGAGGAGCTCGTAGACTTTGGCGAGGTCGAGCTCATCCCGGACGGCAAGACGAAAAACCTGCTTAGGTTCAAAAACCCAGAAACCGTGATCGGGCGATCGAACCTGGGGCTTGTCCTGCGCTATTGCGATGGGGACTTTATTCCCTATTTCACCAATCTTCCTCCGGGCATGCATCTGAAGGGCTCGTTTCGGCCGGAAAATCCGTCCGTCGGGTTCAAGAGCACCGTAAAAACGACGAAGCCGGAAGTCTTGTTCGCCGCGCCCCAGGCTTCGGTCCAGTTGTATGTCACGCGTCAGGGCCGCGAGGAACCGGCATACACGTTTATGATCCGGCGTCCCGAACTCAAAGTTGGACGCTACAAGTTGACTCTGAAGCTGCGGCGGTCCGTCGTCGTCGAGCAGCAACCGTTCGATCTACGATTACCGGTTCAGAAGCTTCCGCTCCGAACGGGTTGGACGCCCGGAGGCTCGACTTCATTTGGATCGTACGTAGACCCAGACCTGAAAAGGCTGCTCGCGAAATAACACGCATCCAAAAACTCAGGCTTTCGACGTACAGTAGGGGCGTGCTTTTTCGGTGGATGCCCGTCGTAGCCCTGGCGGCTTTGGTTGCCATGCAGGGATGCACGGCGGGCAAGCCGAAGGCGGCGGTCGCGATCCCGTCCGGTCCAACCTTCCCCGGAATCGTGGGCATCGCCCGCCCGGTCCCCACGGCCATCCCCAAACAAACCGGCGAAACCTTCGTGCTAAACCAGGGGAAAAGTTTCTTCGAACGCCACCCGGCGACACTGCCAGGCCAAGCCAACCGGCGAACCGTCTACCCGGTTTTGTTTAAGTTCACGGGGAAAAACCCCAAGATATCCGCCCGGGTCGAGTCGGATGACTTCCAGCCGATCCCGCTTGAAACTAGCGGCATGCCACCCGGGCAAGCGGTCGCACTTCTGCCGGCGGCCTTCCCACCGAACCTTCCCTACGTCGAACTGAAACTCACCACCAGCACCGGTACACGACGCGAAATCGTCAAGCTCCCGCAGGGGCTTATCCAACCGCGATACGGACCCAACGAGACCGGGATGACGACGACTTTTGGCAAGGGGATGCTGGCCGTGGGGCGAGCCGTGAGGATGCCGGGCGGAGGAGTTCGGCTGCAGGTTTGGCTGCCAAAAGCGGTCGAACCTGGAAACCGGGTCTATTTCGAAGACTGCCGCATCTTTCCACCATACGGAGAACTTCCGGCAGATCTGCGCGGAACCCAACAGCCACGGATCGCCTGGGACGTGACCAACCCGTTCGCGCCGTACTACAGCATGGTCGGCATCGAAGGTTACGCTCAAGAGTTCGAGACCGAAACCGAGATCCTGCCCGTGACGCTGGCCGAAGGCGAGCGCGAGGCCGTTCGGACCTCGGTCAGCGGGAAACGGGTCAAAATCTCGGCCCTTGGCAGCGCCCGGTACTCCGCAAGCGTAATCGACGCCGAAGGGGAATTCTGGGTCGAGCGGCTGGGCAGCCGCCAATCGAAGCCGAGCGGCAAGATCGATCTATCCGACCTCAAGGGGCCGACCAAGACGTTTCGTCTCACGGTCCTCACGATGAAACCGAAGCGAGTGTTCCCTTGGTATCTGATTCTGCCGGTCGAGCCCGAGTCGGCAGGGCGGCAACGCGCCGCCCTGGAATAGCGGTCAGTTCGGGCAGCTCGGGTGCCAAGGCGTGCGGTCCGGGCGGCCGGGCGTCGGCGGGATCGGATAAAGCCGCATGAGTTCAACGCCGCTAAACGGCTCGCCGCATGGGTCACTCAGGGTTTTGCCCTTGCTCTGCCATTTCGCGTGGCCATCGAAGAACGTCATGTTGACGCCCCCGGTCTGAAGGTCCAGCGCGAGTACCGGAGGCTGGCCCGGCGACTTCGGGTATAGGTTCTTCGGCGGCTCATACCAGGAGTCGTCGTATCCGCCGTTCTTCACCGTGATAACGACGATGTCGGCCGGTCGTTCTACCTGCGAGTAGCCGAGGCCCTCGGCGGCACGGTTCGCCACGTACGATCGTTTGACCAAAGGTCGGCCACCCACGCCGTCTTCCAGGGCGTGCGGGCGCTGCCCGCTGTCGCTGGGCGACTGCAGGATGCTCAGGCTCTTCACGTACGGCTGAATCTGGTTCCACCAACGGTTCTCACGGGTTGCGCCAAACGGCACCGTCGGCTGGGTTCGGCTGACGTCTACCGCGTGGGCAAAGAAGAATAGGCGGTCGTCATTCTCGCTGATGTATTGCGCCAGCGCGATTCCGAGCTGCCGTTGATTGCTAAGGCAAGCGGTCTTCTTGGCGGCGGCCTTCGCCTGGGCGAAGACGGGGAAAAGGATGGCCGCCAGAATCGCGATGATCGCGATGACCACCAAGAGTTCGATCAGCGTGAACGCACGTCGCATGGCCGCATTGTACGCGGCTTATTGTTAAGCTCCCGTTAAGTTCGGTCGCTTGAAGTCCACTATCGTGCCTTCGCGAGGGTCGACCGAGACCGGCACGCCAAAGTTCGGTTGCGTTGCCGCCCACGCGGTTTGAATCGCCGCCAGAATCGCATCGAGTCGATCGGCTTTTGAGTCGTCCGCCAGTCCAGCCAAGATGTCTTCGGAGATTTTGACCTTAAGCCCGTATCCGGGCAGAGGTTCGGTGGAGCGAAGGGCATTCACGACCTGGCGCCGCACTTCTCGGCGCGCTTCCGTGTCCTTCCGCGGGTCGTCCGTTTTGTAGCTGCGCTGCCCGGTGAGGTTCTCAACCGCCAGCGTCGGATAGGCCTCTACCGCCTTTTTCTCTCCATCTTGTAACCCGGCCAGCACAAACCCGGTGTTCTCGAGGCTCTGAACGGCGCGAAGGAACATCCGGCCAACCGGAATGAAAAAGCACTTCATGGGCGAGCACGCCGTGGCCCGACGATCACACGCGCGAAAAAGCTCTCGTTCGCCGTCTCGGCCACGGTAGCTTCGGCACTTCTCCACCCAGGTTTCCATCGTTTCGTCTCGAAGCTTGGCGACGACTTCAGCCCGGGTCATTGCTTCGGGATAGATAGCCGCCAGGAACGCGAGCGGTTGGCCGAGAGGCGCATCGATACCGACCAAGGACAACCCGCGCAAAACCCGTTCAAACTCCTCGTGTGAAGGGCAATCTTCCAGCCGCAAGATATGAACCTCGGCCCCGCCCAGCTCAGCGTGGCAAACGGCAATCGGCTTCCGTTTGCGTGGGGCCGACGTGTAATCGGCGCCGGCAAGCATCATTCGCCGTCCTCCCGCGGAACGTATTCGTTACGGGTGAACCAAGCCGCCGAAAACGCGAGGCACACCAGTGTAAGACCGGCCATGGCGACCCAGGCGGTCCCGGAGGAAACGTGCGCTTTGCCAAGCAAGCCGGCCAAGAACTCCATCGCGCTCCGCTTGCCGTCGTCCGCCGGTGCCTGGGCGATGCTGGCCAGATAACTTTGGACCGTGAGTAAGTAAATTTGCCCTTGCATACTGGGCACGGCAGACTCCCAGCCGAAGGCAAACAGCAAGCATGGAATCATGGCCCGGCTAACGAGCAAGCTCACCATGAGGAATAGCGACGTGTAGGCAAACGCGCCGACCGCGAGCGCCAGCAAGTCACGCAACACGTAGTCCGGAAAGCCACCAACCGTCGCGACAGCCAACAGAATCCCGGCAAAGACCGTGATCGCGGCAACGCTGAGAATAGCCGCTAACCCGCGCGCAAGCAAGATTTTTGGCCGTGGAATGGGCCGCGTCAACAGATAGACGATCGTTTTTTGCTCGACTTCTTGGCTGATGACCGCTGTCGCCATGATCGCGCTGACTAGCGCAAGCAGCTTGTAGATCACGATGCCGGAAAGCGAGAGGTAGGCATCTTGCGGGGAAAGATCCTTATTGAGGCTGATGAGGACCCGGCCCATGAGGGCGATCGCGATGGCCGCGATGACCCAAGCCATGGTGCGTCGTGGCCGCAAGAACTCGGCCAGCGTTGAGCGAAAGAGATAGGTTTCCATCAGGCTTCCACCAAATATCGGAAGATCGATTCCAGATTGTTGTCCGGACTGCTGAACCCGTCGATCTGCAAGCCTTCGTCAATGACCAACTGCGGCAAATAGTCGTAGAACTGGCCCGGCTCCCGGGTTTGCAGCTCCAGCGCGTTGCCGCGCGGGTCGAACTGGACGTTGAGCACGTACGGCAGCCGCACCAGATACGTCGCGACCTCGCGCGGGGCCGGCGTTTCGATGCGAACCCGGTGCGGGTACTTGTCGATGAGCTCGCGGATGGCGCTGAGGTCGCCTGCGGCGAGCAAACGTCCTCGATTGAGGAGCAAAATCGACCGCGTCATTTGCTCGACCTCGAACAGGATGTGCGAGCTAACCAGAATCGTCTTGCCTTCTTGCGAAAGGGCGCCGAGCAGATCGATGAATTCTCGCCGACCGACCGGGTCGAGCCCGTTCAGCGGCTCATCCAGCAGAATCACTTTCGGTTCGTGCAGGATCGCTTGCGCAAGCTTGATGCGCTGACGCATGCCTTTTGAGTAACCGGCGATCTTTCGGTCGGCGCGGTCGGCCATTCCGACTCGCTCCAGAACCTGCTGCGTTCGCGACTTCGCCTCGGCCGCGGAGAACCCGTTGAGCCGCGCCAGATGCTGGACGAACCAACGGCCCGAGCGATGCTCGTAAAAGTTGTCGATCTCGGGGCAGTAGCCGAGGATCTTGAAGACTTCTGGGTTGGCAAACGGCTGATGACCGAACACCGAGATGCTCCCGGTCGTGGGTTGAATCTGCCCCGTCACCAGGCGTATGAGCGTGCTTTTACCGGCTCCATTCATGCCCAGAAGCGCGGTGATGCCCGGGCCCACCTGGCAAGAAACATCGTTCAGGCCGATGACCTGACCATACCAACGCGAAACGTGATCGAGCTGGATCATCCGATCACCTCGACGGCGCGCACCCGACGCCAGGCGGCAAACAACGCGACCGCGCACACAAGGGCGGTAAGCAGCAAGGCCACGGTGAGGTTAGGCGCGGGAATCGGTGTCGCCGGGTTGCGCGGCATGAAGCCGAACGGCGGGGAACCCTTCGTGTTGAGAATCGCCTTTGCGATGCCGGTTTGGATGCCGTCAATACTCGCATAGGTTAGGTACTGAACCGCATCCGGTGCCTTTCCTTTGCTGAACTGGAAGAAGAAGCTCATCAGCACGGTGAAGAAGTTGCTGAGGAAGTAGATTCCGGCGTAAGTCGCTCCGGCCAGGCGGCCCTGGTTAAAGAGCGAGCTGACCCCAACGATGAGGCTGGAATGGATGGCGGCCGAAATCGCCACCACGACAACCATCTTCGGCAAAATCCATGGGTCGGCCGAGATGAATCCGTACTGCGAGAACGTGAGCGCACCGTACACGTAAAAAAGCAGCGTCGGGGTGCCGAGCAGAACGAAGAGCGGCAAGAAGACGCCGATCCATTTTCCGACCAGGTAATCCAACTTGCTACACGGCTTGCTGAGATACACCAGCAGCGCGTTCGCCCGATTGTCGTTGGCGATTGTGCCCGAGCCGATCATTAGCGTAACCAGCAAGAGTGACAGTTGCGCGAACACGAATCCGTTAAGGAATTGATCCTTCCAGACAATCCCCTCTAGGAACTGCTCCATGGCCACTTTTGCCATTTCACTTCCCGCCGCATTCTGTTCGACAAAGAACAGAATGATGATCATGATGATGTAGTACCAACCCGACGCCGCCATCAGGAACCAGAGGCTCTTCTTCTTGAGCGCTTGGGCGATGCTTTGCCGCGCGATGACCCACCACATTTGGTTCGGCGGCAGCAGCTTGCCGTCGTAGTTGCGGTAACGAAGGTCGGCGATGGGGCCGGTTGGGTTTGGCGTCATGCTTGCAGCACCTCAAGGAAGGCTTCTTCGAGCGATCTTTCGGCGACCCGGAACCCGCGCACCTGGGTTTTCGTGGTTCGGGCGATTCGTTGGACTCGCAGATGGATTTCCGCCGGACTCGCATTGGCTTGAACCCGGATTGTGGTTCGGGCACCCGGCAGAACCGTCATCCCGTCTTCGATGAGCGCACGGTTAAACGCCGGGTTCAGTTCCTTTAGCTCGACATCGACCGGGTGGCCGGCGAGTTTTTTCAGCTCGGCAATGGTTCCGGCGGCGCGAAGCTGACCTTTCATCACCACGATCACGCGGTCGCAGACGCGCTCGATGTCTGGCAAGACGTGCGAGGAGACCAACACGCTGAGTCCGCCGCCGTGGGAAACGGTTCGAACTAGGTCCAGCATGTCTTCGCGTCCGGCCGGGTCGAGCCCGTTCGTGGGCTCGTCGAGCAGTAGGAGCTTGGGGCCATGCACCAGAGCCTGGGCCAGCTTAATGCGCTGCTTCATGCCGGTGCTATAGGTTTCGACGTTTCGGTAGCGGGCTTCGCCGAGGCCGCAGTACTCCAGCACTTCGTGGGCGCGGCGCAGGGCGTCGGCGGCGGGCATTCCGGCCAGTTCGCCCGCGAAGGCGACGAAGCCGACGCCGGACATGCCGGGAATGTGGCAATCCTGCTCGGGCATCAGGCCGATGAGCTGGCGGAGGCGCCGCTCGCCCTTTGTGATATCGAGCCCGAAGACCTCGCCCGTGCCCGTTTCGGGCCGGACGAAGCCGAGGAGGGTTTTGATGAGCGTGGTTTTTCCGGCGCCGTTTGGCCCCAGAAGGCCCGTCGAGCCTTCCGGAATTTCGCAGGAAAACTGGTTTAGCGCGGTAAACGATCCGTACCGCACGGTTAGATTTTGGAGGGTGGCAACAAAACTCAAGGGCGCATCTCTACCGGCTTGGAGGTGAACCGACTTTACAGGATATCCACGCGGCTTGTTTCTCTGCCGGGCCTTTTGGGGCGCTACGGGGCCGGATGTAGAAGTCGTCAACCCATCAAAGCCGGACCCGGAACTGGAGTGCCGCGTAGCCGTCGATCTGGAAGTGCTCGATCCGCAGCCGGTGCGAGCCTTTGGGAATCGTAGCGCGGTAGACGGTCGGCCCCTGGTACTTCCAAGCGTCGGCGATCACGAGCTGATCGTCGATGTAGAACCGCAGTCCATCGTCGGCAGTGATCTCCACCGGCACGTCGGTCGGCAGGTTGACCGTCCCGGTGGCAACGGTCGCGAAATACGTCGAGGGCACCTTCGGCGCAAACGCCCCGAAACCGGCATAGTTCAGATCGCTTGTTTCGGCGGTCGCAAGCGGCGCGTTCTGCCGGAAAAGCTCGTTGTTGCGCGGGTCTTGGGTTCCTTTCTCCCACGGATAGAACGTCACGTTCCAGCGAATTGGGACGCGGCTCATGCGCAGTCCGAACGAAACCGCCTTCCCGGCAGGCGACTCGATCCCGCGATAGTCAACCGTTTTTCCTCCGACGTACCGAAGCGAGACCGCGGTGAGACCAACCGTCGTGTCGTCGAACTTTAGGTTCACCTTGCCCGGCACCGTGCCCTCGGAGGCGGATAGCGAAACGCCCTGTGCGTCGACCAGTTTCCACTTTCCAGCAGGACCCAGGACGTCGTACCGAATTGCCCCGTCAGGCATCCGTTGCTCGGGTCGCGCGGGCACCAGCAACGGGCGGAGCCCGTCATACGGCCCCCATTGATCGACCAAAATCGTGCGCCAGCCGCGTTTGGTTCCTCGTTTCAAGAATGGGTCGATTCCGCCCACCATTTTCTTTGGGGCGGGGATAGCGTCGGATGTCACGGCAATCTGGATTTCAGACGCATCGCGCCGAATCGATACCGACCGGTATGGCGGCACGGCTAGAGGGTTCCAGGTGGTTAGGAATCGCCGGTCGTACTCCGCGTCGCTGGTGAAGGTCCTCGTGAGGGCCGTCGCCGGGGGGAGAGGCTTTCCGTGACCGCCGAGCTCAAACGCGGCTCCCGGCGCGAGGGCAGGCATCGAAGTCGCCGTGTACCGGGTGACGTCTGCGCCGCTTTTCATCGTCGCCCCAGCAAACGTAAAGCCGGAGCAGTCGCCTTTCAGCTCGAGTAGCTTGCCAACCGGCCCGTATGTGTTGTCCCCGACACGCACGTCTTTTGTGCTTCGAAGGTTGAAAACTGTTGAAACCGTATTAGAAAACTCGTTTCCGGTGATCTCGTAACCCCGCGAATTAGTTTCGCGCTTCTTCGCATAGCCCCAGTTTGGATCTTGCGTCGCATTCTGCCAAAGCCTCACGTCGGTTTCGTTTCGGTAGAACGCGTTGTCCGCTATCGAATTCTGTTGCCCATGCTCCAGCGCAATCCCGTCGGTGTTATAGGCAAAGATGTTTCCGCTTATATTTGAGTCATACGAGTAGCCGCCCCAAAGGCCGTGCCAACACTCCATGACTAGATTATTAGCGAACACGTTACGGCTAAAAGTAGCCTCGATTCCATTCGTTGGGGCGTGGGAAAAGTCGTTGCCGTATACGAGGTTATCGTTGCAGCCTCCTTTGCCGGAGTCCATCGTGGTCTGCCCGGCCCAAAGGAAGAAGCCATCCCCGCCATGGGTCACCGAGTTGTAGGCAAACACGTTCTCGTTGGACTGCTCGTAGATCAAAATTCCGGCGCTATCCTGACCCCGGTTGTATTTGCCGTAGCTGAATCCGCGCACGCAGTAGTCGATCTTGTTGTGCTGGATAACGTTGTTGGAACTCCGGTACATGCCGAGACCAATTCCGCTCAGGAAGGAAAAGTTGTTATTCCATACCTTTCCATTTTGGGAGCGGGTCATCATCAAGCCGTTCTGGCCACCGGTGATCTTGGTTCCGCGAACCTCGAAGTTTCGGCATCCGTCGAGGTAGATTCCCGCGCCAAATCGAAGCCATTCGCCCTTCTCGTTGTTGTGGTAGCTCATCCAATCCGACGCGTCTTCTCGCTCCGGAGTAGACAGCAATCGCGGTTTGTAGTTATCGGAAAAGTCGCCGTTGATAATGCGTAAGCCATCGGCGTTTACCGCGCGTAGACCAACCATATAGCCCCGCACATTGGCGTTTAAGATCGTGACGTTCTTTGCCCGGACTTCAATACCTAGTCCCACCCGCTTATCTGGGTCCACTGAGCGGGGCGTCCCACGAAGCTCAAACCGACTCAGGTCAACCACCGCGCCTGGCTTGTCAATCACCATCGCCGGTTTATCCAGCCCCGGCGATGGCCGAAGCTGGGCCACGCGCTCCGCGGCTGGCGAGGAAGCCAAAAACAGAAGAAAAAGCGGCGCGACCATGAACGTATCATAGCCGTGCCGGCACTCATTTCGGCAAACGAGATTCCGCCTATGGTTACCGCCGCCCTCATATCCCTTCTCGCCCTTCCAGAAAGCCCGACGGCGGTGTCCGCCAAGATCGTCGGCGCGTCCCTCTTCAAAAACGGCTACGCCGTGGTCGTTCGAGAAATCCCGGTCGAACGGGACGGCACCTACCTCCTCGCGGAAGTTCCGCAGTCCAGCTTAGGCACGCTCTGGTTCTCGTTCAGCAGCCAGGGCAATCGTGGAAAACTGGTGGAAATCACCTCCACCACCGCCAAAAAGTCGAACCCGTACAACTTCGCCAACCTGGAACAGATCCTGCGGGGCAACGTCGGAAAGACGCTTACCCTCACCTACAACATGGTGAACGGCCCGCAAACGGTCACGGGCGTCCTCAAATCTGCCGAAGGATCGCTCGTCGTGATCGAGGCAGAATCCAAGACCCTCGCCATCCAGCGCGAAGTCGTCACCCAGATCAGCTCCGAGAAAGGCGGGTTGGTGTACGGCGCGAGCATCGAAACGACGACGCGCGGACTTCGGTTCCGTACCACGGGCGGAAAGGGCGCCATCGTGATGGTCGGGCTGGAACAAGGTCTTTCGTGGGCACCCAGCTACGCGGTCGACATGACCGACAAGAAGAAGCTGACCCTCGTGGCGAAGGCGACCATCCTCAACGACTTGGACAACCTGAAAGCGATCGAGCTCAAGCTCATCACCGGCTTCCCGAACGTGCCGTACGCTCAGTTTTTGGACCCGCTGATTAGCGGGCAATCGATCGGCGAGTTTGGAAACATGCTCAACGGGATCGGGCAGGCGGGAATGCCCGGCGGCATGGGCGGAATGTTGACCCAAAACGCACCAGCGCCGGCCGCTCGTTTCGCCATGGCCGACATGGCGGTTTCCGTCCCTTCGACCGGTGCCGGTGGCGAACAAAAAGAGGATCTCTTCTTCTACAAGCAGCCGGGCGTAACGTTGGACAGAGGCGACCGCGGGTCCTACACGATGTTCCAGATCGTCAGCGATTATGAGGAGTTGTACGCGCTAGACCTAGACGATTCGACGACCAATAACGTGGAGTACCGGGGCGTCGCCGCCGGTCCGCAGGATGTCTGGCATAGCCTGAAGTTCAAGAACAACGGCGCACAACCACTCACCACCGGAGTCGCGACGACCTTCTCGGGCGGCGAAGTCGTTGGGCAAGACAAGCTTTCGTATATCCCGGTTGGCGGGGACGCCGAGCTCAAGATCAACAAGTCGCTGGACATCCGCGCCGAAGTCACCGAAGAGGAAGAGTCTCGCGAGCGCGGCGCCATCAAGAATGGTCAGGGCTACCCGCTTTTTGATCTTGTCACGGTGAAGGGCACCTTGGAGGCAACCAACCTGAAGCCGGTAAAGATCAAGTTCCGCGTCCGAAAGGACCTCACGGGCGAGGTGATCGAGGCTCCCGAAAAGCCGGTGGTAACCAAGACGACTCGTGGACTTTCCCAAGTCAACACGACGAGCCGACTCATCTGGAACAGCGAGATTGAGCCGGGCAAGAAGCTGAACCTGAGCTACCGATACAAGCTTTACGTGCGTACCCAGGGCTGAGCATCGCGATTCGGAGGTGGAAAATTCACCTCCGAACGCCAAAATGGCCTTGATTAAAGGAATAATCATGCCTACCATGTGGCTCGTAACGATGCTCGCCCTCACAATGCAAACCAACGCCGCCCCGGCGAAGGCGTTGCCGACGTTGCGTATGAACGGCCAGGAAATGGTGGACCCGAAGGGCCGACCCATCACGCTGAAGGGCTGCAACGCGGGCAACTGGCTCATTCTAGAGATGTGGATGCTGGGCATGGACCCGAAGCTTGGGTTCGTCCCGAAAGACGAGTACGACCTAACCGAGACCCTGACGACCCGGTTTGGCGAGGCCGAAAAGGACCGGCTGATGGACTTGTACCGGGAGAATTGGATGCGCGAGCGCGACTGGAGGGCGATCCGTTCGTTCGGATTCAACCTCGTTCGGTTGCCGTTCAACTATCGGCTGCTGGAGGACGACCGCCGTCCGATGCAGCTAAAGCCCAACGCGTTTAAGTGGCTGGACCGCGCGGTGAACGAGGCTGAAAAGCAGGGGCTCTACGTGATTTTGGACCTTCACGGCATCCAGGGCGGCCAAAGCGTCTACGACCATACCGGCCGAAGCGAGCAGAACAAAGTTTGGACCGAACCGGCAAACCAAGACCGAGCGGCGTGGCTCTGGGTCAAGATCGCCGCGCGCTACAAGAATCGCTCCGCCGTCGTAGCCTACGATCTTTTCAATGAGCCTTACGGCGGAACCAAACCGCAGCAAGTTGAGCTGTTCAAGCGGCTGTATCCGGCGGTTAGGGCGGTGGACGGCGAAAAGTTAATCCTTGCCCACGGCAACTACGACAATTTCGACCATTACGGCGACCCCAAAGCGAATGGTTGGAAGAACGTCGGCTTCCAGATGCACTTCTATCCCGGCCTGTTCGGTAACGGTTCACCCACCGAGCAGATTCAGGCCGCCCATCTGCGCTCGATGGACAACTTTGAGGCACTGCAGAACAAGCTGAACGTGCCGTTGCTCATCGGCGAGTTCAATGTCGTGTTCAAAAACGCCGGCGGGGCGAACATGATGCGCCGCCACTACGACACCTACGCGAAGCACCGCTGGATGGCGACCATGTGGAGCTACAAAACCACCGGCACGCAAGGCGGGATTAGCCCGGACGGCTGGGCCATGGCCACCAACGCCAAGCCGCTGCCACAAATTGACTTTCAGAAGGACAGCCTTGCGGCAATTGAGTCGAAGTTCAAGGCGTTCGGAACCATCCCGCTTGCGATCAACGAGCCGTTGCGCACCGTCATGACGGCGAAGTCGCCGAAGCTCCCGCCGCTTCCCGAGCCGCCCGCGCGCCTATTGGTGGCTCCGGCAAACGACCCGGTTCCCGGCTTTGAAGCTTCCGATATCGGCGGCGCGAAGGTCGCGGGTGGGCAGAAAGTCGAAGGTCCGAGCATCACGCTCTACGGCGCGGGGCGCGACATCTGGGGCGAGCGCGACCAGTTCCGATTCATTTCCAAAGAGACCACCGGCGACTTCGATCTTGAGGTTACGGTGGACTCATTGGCCGACACCGGCGCGTACCCGAAGGCCGGGCTGATGCTTCGCGTCGGCACCGATCCTTCCGCCGCAACCGTCCTGCTTTCCGTCTTCGCAACCGCCGAGGTTCAGATGGCCACCCGAGAAACGGCGGGCGGAACCATGCAGGGCACCGGCACGACCCCGGGCACGTTCCCAGGCATGCGGCTTCGCATCGAGCGTCGAGGCGAGACGATCACTACCTTTGCCCGGACGGCGAGTGCGACCGAGTGGAAAGAAGTCGGCCGCGCCAAACTCCCGGTTGGGCCGCTTCGGGCCGGCGTGATTGCTGCCAGCCACGCCGACGATCAACTGACGACGGCCGTCTTCCGAGACCTTCGCCTCACGCCGCGGTAGTTGGAACAAAATTTTCCGATTTGGGATTAGGAAAGACACGTCAAACTATTCGTAGGAATTTCATGAAGCTCAACCCCATTTTCAAACTCTCCGGCGTGCTTGCAGCGGCCCTCGTTCTCAGCGGCTCGGCCCTGGCAAAGGGTAGCGAATGGCTCACCTCGTACGACAAGGCCGTCGCGATGGCGAAGAAAACCAATAAGCCAATTCTGGTGGACTTCACCGGCAGCGATTGGTGCACCTGGTGCATCCGATTGGACAAAGAAGTTTTCAAAACCGCGGACTTCAAGAAGTGGGCGAAGGCCAACGTCGTTCTGCTGTCGCTGGACTTCCCGCAGTCGACCCCGCAGCCCGCAAAGCTGAAGCAGCAGAACGAGAAGCTTGCCAGCAAGTACGGAGTGCAGGGCTTCCCGACGGTGCTGTTTTTGAACGCCGCCGGCAAAGAGCTCGGTCGATCGGGATATGAGGAAGGCGGACCCAAGAAGTGGATCGCCGGAGCCAGCAAGATCGTTAAGGCGAAGTAGGTCGCGCTAAACTGGGAGGCATGGCCTCTCTTCAAAGCCGAAAACTTGCCCAAGTCGCTATCGTCGTTCGAGATATGGACGCGGCGCTGGACCGCTATTGCGCGCTGCTTGGGGCCGACCGCCCGAACATCATCGTGACCGACCCCGGGAACAATGTTCGGGCCACCTACCGGGGCAACCCCACCAATGCCCAGGCGAAGCTCGCCTTCTTGGACATGGGCGGGGTCCAGCTTGAACTCATCGAGCCGATTGGCGAAGACAGCGCGTGGTTCGAGGGCCTCCCCGAGAAGGGCGAGCGCGTTCACCACCTTGCCTTTTGGACCGAAAATATGGCCGAGGCGAAAACCGCCCTTGAAGAGCAAGGCGGCACGCTCGCGATGCGCGGCGATATGGGCGACGGCCAGTACGCCTATTTCGACTTGCACGACACCATGGGCATCATGGTGGAAATGCTCGAGCACAAACGGACGAACATCGAATGACCGCGTTCGACGTTCTGGCCGACTTCGCCTGCAATACTGGCGAAGGGCCACTTTGGCACCCCGACCTCGACGCCGTGTTTTGGCTCGACATTCCGGCTGGCAAGATATTCCGCTGGGACAGCTTTGAGGGCACGGCGACTTTGGTCCGCGAGGGCGAACCGGTCGGCGGCATGACCCTTCAGCCGGATGGCCGCCTGGCACTGTTTGGCGCGCGCAGCAACGTCACGCTTTGGAGCGTTACCGGCGAGACCGAGACGGTGATTGAGTCGCTCCCGGATGAGCTTGAGTCGCGCTTCAACGATGTCATTGCCGACCCAGCGGGCCGCGTTTTCTGCGGGACGATGCCAACGCCGCATCGGCTCGGGCGTCTGTACCGGCTCGATCCGGACCATTCGATTCGGGTGGTGTTGGAGGACGTCGGCTGCTCGAATGGCATGGGCTTTACGCCCGACGGGACGAAGATGTACTTTACGGACTCGGGTCGCGGCACGATCGATCTGTTCGATTACGACGTTGAAACCGGCGAGCTTTCCAATCGGCGACCGTTTGTTCAGGTTTCTGGAGAGGGCGAGGGCGTGCCGGACGGCATGACGGTGGACGCCGAAGGGAACGTCTGGAGTACACGATGGGACGGCAGCTGCCTGGTTCGGTACTCGCCAGGAGGGGTTGAGACGGCGCGGTTTTCCTTCCCGATCCGCAAGATCTCCTGCGTGCTTTTTGGCGGGGCGGGCTACGATCAGGCGTTCATCACGACCGCCGGCGGCGGCCAGAAAGACACCGACGGCGAACACGCCGGCGCGCTCCTGCGAATGACGGATTTCGGCTTCCCGGTCCGCGGCGTGGCAGAATTCCGGTCGGGATTGTGAGTTAGAGATGGTTTCCCTTGCCGCGCAGCGGTAGGGGGAAACGTGGGGGATGGGGTTTGCCTGAGCCTTCCGAGATGGTTCCCTTTGCCGCGACGCGGCAGGGGGAACCGTGGGGGAGGGGGTTTTTGGCCGACGGGCGGCAAACGACGGACTGTCTTTTGGCCCCATCCCTGCCCTTCTCCACCAGAGTGGAGAAGGGTTCAGACCGCGATCAGGCGCGGGTTGCCCAGACGAGGCCGCGGCGCAGGATTTCCTTCTGCTCCGGGATCTCCAACACGTTCCGCTGGTGACCCAGCGCCGTGTAGAACACATTGCCCTTTCCATATTTCTTCGTGTAGATTTGGGGCATGCGGCAAGGGTTTTCCGTGTGCGGCCCGTCGGCACCCGGCGTCGGGAACGTCGTGTAGGCAAGCACCCGAACGCCCGGATCGACGTGCAGGTAATACTGCTCGCTGGCGACCTCGAAGTCGGCAATCCCCTCGGTAATCGGGCTTGAAATCTCCCGATTGATCACGATCGGGTAGCGCGTACCGTCGTTGCCGGGGTGCGACACGAACTGCGAACCGGTGAGGAACTGCCATTCGGTGTTGCTCCGGAAGGCATCGCACATGCCGCCGTGACAGCCGGCCAAGCCAATTCCGTGCTCGGCAACCGCCTTCAAAACCGGGCCGATCTGCGCGCCGCTGATCTCGCCCATCGTCCAAACCGGAACGAGAAGGTCCTTCGAGAAGACCTTCTCTTCATCGGCAAATGCGTCCAGCGAGTCGGCGACTTCGACCTCGAAGCCCTCCGCGATCAGAATCTCCTCAAAAAGGGCGGCGATGTTCTGGGGCTCGTGGCCGTCCCACCCGCCCCAAACGATCAGTGCTTGTTTTGCCATAGCGATCGGCAGGTTACCGTGGACGACCGCCGCCGCCACCGGTACCGGTCGGTCGACGCCCGCCCTGCGGTCCGCCACCGGCCAGGCCACCGCCCTGCTGCGCTTCCTGCATCTTCTTCTGAGTGTCGCGAAGCTCGGCGACGTTGATCTCGGCGGTCACAACTTCCTCGCCTTCCGTCAGGCCAGAGAGCACTTCCACGCCGTCGTTGCCGGTCTCGCCGATTTCGATCGACTTCTCCGTCGGCGGAAGCTTCTCGCCCGCCTTCACGCGAACCGTTGCTTTGCCGGGTCCGGTCGTCTTCACTGCCTGTGCGGGCGCAATCAAAACGTCCGGTTTGTCCAGCGTGATGAACTCGCAGGTCGCGTTCATGCCGGGCGTGATCTTCACCTTGTCTTGCGGCTTCAGGCGAACCCGGACCTTGATCGCCGTGATGTTGTTGGCAGTGTCGGCGGCCGGATTTACGCGGGTCACCTCGCCGTCGAGGAACTCACCGGGGAACGCTTCGGTCACGATTTTGACTCTCTGTCCGTCGCGAACCGACGCGATATCGGCCTCGTCGACCGCGCACTCAACGTAAAGCTGCGTCACGTCGCTGATCTGTACCAGCGAGGTTCCCTGCGCAAACGTGCTGGTTCCGGGCGGAATGATCGTGCCCTCTTCCAGATATTTCTTAGTCACCACGCCGTCGCGCGGGGCCACGACCGTCGTGCTGTCGAGCTGCACCTTTGCGTTCTGCACGGCAACCTGGTTCCGCTTCGTGGAAGCCTGCGCGCTCACAAATTCGTTGCGGCGAACTTCGGCCTGAATCCTTCCGTCTTCGGCTTGCTTCAGGTTGATCTCGGCCGTCTTAATGGCCTGCGTGGCCTCGGCCATGTCCGTTCGCGTGATGCCGTCCTGCGCCGAGTTCGCCTGGGCCAGGGCGAAGTTGGAGTTTGCGCGGTTCAGGTCCAGTTGCGCGGCGATGAGTTGGGATTCGAAGCTTTCCTTCAGCGTCTTCGTCCGCTGCTCCGCGACGTCATACGCGTTCTGCGCGCTGGCAACCGACGTGCGGGCCCGCTCGACGGAGCTAGAAGCAACGTAGCCTAGCTCTTCCAACTTGATTTGCCGTTGAAGCTCCGCGTTCGCGTTATCCAGGCCGACCTTCGCGCTTCGTAGATTGGCTTGCGCATCGTTTCGTTGCTGCGGAATCTCAACTTTCTGAAGGCGATCTAAAGCGGTCTTTGCCGTCGCAAGCGAAGCCTTTGCCGTCTCAACCGCCGAGCGCGTCAGCTTCGGCTGCCGCGTCATCTCCAGCTTGGCACGCTCCAGACGGACTTTGGCAGACGCCAAGTTCGACCGCGCTTCCGCAACCGCCGTCACGTTCTGCGCGACCTGCAAATCGAAATTCTTTCGAGCCTGCTCAACGCGGGCATTCGCGCTGTCCAGGTCTGCCTGGGCTTGGTCGTAAACCGACTGCGTGTCGGCCGGGTCGATAAGCGCTATAAGGTCGCCCGCCTTGACCACGCTCCCTTCCTCAACCACAAGCTTCACGACCTTTCCGCCTGCCTTCGACTTTACGTCAACGGTGGTGTCGGCCACAACCTGACCGGTCGCCGAAATCGAGCGAATCAGATTGCCCTTGGCAATCGGCGAGTACCGAAACTCAATCTCCGGCTCGGTCGGCTTTTGCTGCCCAAATGCGAAGTAACCAACGAGAATTGCCGCGAGGAGGGCAACGATAAGGATGATTGGTTTCTTCATAGGCGGTTCTTTATGGCTTATTCCCCGGGCAATTCGCGACCCGTGGCGAGCTTCAGCCGGAGCTCGGCGATCAATTCGTCGTAGATGGCTTCGACATAGTTGCTCTCGGCGGTGACCAGGCTGACCTGGGCCGTCAAGACATCGATGAGCGTGCTGGCACCGGCGTCTTTTGAGCCCACGGCCGCCGCATAGTTCAGCTGCGCGGCCTCAAGTGCCAGCTTGGCTGCCTCGAGTCGGCGCTGGTTCTGGACTGTTTCGATGAACGCGCTTTCGATCTGGGCCCGGGCGGACTGTTCAAACTGCGCCAAAGTCGCTTCGGACGACGTGATCTGCGCGCGCTGCTCTCGAACTTGCTCGCGCCGCAAGCCGCCGTCGAACAGCGGATAGGAAATCGAAAACGTCAGGTTCCGAGTGAACGCCTTGTCCGGCGTCACGATGTACGACGCGTTGCCGTCCAGCGAGAACGTCGCGCCAGCCTCGAGCTCTTGTCGCTTCAGCGATAGCCGCTGGCTCTCGATGTTCTTCCGTCGGCTGGCGATATCTGGTCGCTTGCCGAGCCCTTCGGTGAGCGCCGCCGTGAGGTCAGTCGGTTCCGAAAGCGCCGCGTTCGGGTCGACCGGTTCTAGCGGCGCAAGCGGATCGGCCGCTGACAATCCCAAGGTTGCCTTAAGCGAAGAGGCGTTCGTTGAGGTTCGGCTTCGGGCCGAAATAGCCGAGACCCGGGCGTTCAGGGCATCCGCACGCGCCTGGAGTCGGTCCTTTCGCGCGGTGGCTCCAACGTCGATCTGCGCGACCGTCTGGTCCAGAATCTTATCGGTTCGAAGCACCTGAGCGTCGGCCACTTTCTGCAGTTCCTGAGCGCGCAGCGTTTCGTAGTACTGTTGCAACACGGTGAAAAGCGTTTCGCGCAGAGTTTGCTTGAGCACGTCTTGCGACGCGAGCGTTTGTCGCTGGGCGGCGCGGTACGACAGGTTTCGTTGGCCGCCATCCAGCAACCGGATGTTGCCATCAACTTCCGTCTGGCCCCGGTCGTTGCGCGAAATCACCTTTCCAAATTGGGAGCTATTCTGCTCGGAGACGCCGTTCGTGTAGCTAAACGACGGCGTTATGTTTGGGAAGAAGGAAGCGAACGACTGCTTTTCTCGGGCGCGGGCCGCCTCGATATCGGCGATGGCAGCCCGAATGGTGCCGTTCTTCTCTTTCGCAAGCCGTAGCGCTTCGGTAAGCGTCAGCGTCTTAGGGGCATCCTGGGCGAAAGCCCCGCCAGAAACGGCGGCCAGGGCGAGAACAAAAAGAGAATTGCGCATTGCGCCTCCCACGTTACCGAAACTACGGAAACGCCCTAAGTCTTTTTGCCCCCACATCCCCGCCCTATTGTACGTGGTTCCAATCCGCGATCGTTCCGAGAGTTCCCCGGTTTTCAGGCGTAATTCGGCTTGAAGTGCGTCGGGTCGACATCCCAGAACCCGGTCTCTTTCTCGTAGTTTTCGATCCGGCCGAAGATTCGTTTGACCGCCGACTGGATCGACGGGAAGTCGATTCCGTCGAAAATCGCCGTTTCTCGCAGGTTTCCGTCGTTATCGGGCACCAAGCGCGTCTTCTTGATTCCTTGCTCCAGCTGCTTCCGCCCGGCGATGCCGAGATTCTTCAGTGCCGCCGCAACCACGTCTTTCGAGTGTTCGCGGGGGCCGTAAATCGCCGACTTGTAGACCAGTTCGCTGAACTCTTGGTAGTTCGGAATAATGTTCCCCGCCGGCATCGCGAAGTACTTGATGACGTCGTGGATGGCCTCGATGGACCGCGCCGGATAGTAATAAAGGAATAGGCGCGCGCCCTCTAGGAAGAAGTTGTAGTGCGCGGCTTCGTCGGCGGCGATCGTCATGGCGGCCTTTGCTAGCACCGGATCCTCGCTGTTCTTGTACATTTCCAGGTCGCTCTGGCCACGCGCGATGACCGCCGTGTTCAGGTAGTTCACCTGCGTGGCGCGCTCTTGGAACACGGTGTAGAAAATCATGTGGACCGGGTCGTCCCACGGAAGCTGCCACATGTTTGCGCGAAGCTCTTGCATGTAATCGCGCAACCAATCGCCGCTTCGGCGGCCGCTAAACAGCACCGCGTTATGCCATAGCTCGGCGTGGCGCTCTTCTTCGCTGCCCCACCGAATGTGGAAATGCGAGCGGCCGTGGCTCTGCCGAATCACCTTGAGCAGCGTGGTGACATAGTCTGGCACGTACTGTTCGACGGCGAAAAAGCCCTCGAGAATCTTAATCATCTCCGGCGAGTGGTCCTGCCGCATGTTGCGCCAATCGAACGAATTGTCCGGGTTCCAATTCCGCTGCTGCTGGCTTTTGGCCACGTACCAGCGGTATAGGCCCACGAAACCCCGCTCGATGAGGCGATCTTTTTCTTCCCGGCTGAGCAGCCCCACCGGGATTTTCGGGCGATCGGCCTCGATCTGCTGGATGATTTCGTTGTCGTAGCTTATCAAGATGCTTCCTTTTTTGCGCCGGACTTGGCCCCGCGAACTTCGGAAGCTTAACCGAACGGCCCCGGTTTCTACTGCCGTTATTTTCTAGGACAGGGGCCCTAGAGGTGCGGTTCCAGGAGTTGGCGTTGCTGGTCCAGCGACTCCCAAACCTTGCCCGGCTCGCCATAGACCAAGGTGTACGGTCCACTAAAGTCGGCCGCCTTGGTGATCTCCAGGCAGCGTCGGAAATCCACTTCGTCGGGCACGCCGTTCGTGTACTGGCACTTGGCGTGGCAGCTGGTGGCGTAGCGGGCGATTTCGGCGAGGTCTTCGTATTTGGTGGGTCCGCCCCAGTTGCCGAAGTCGAAGCAGAGGCCGATGCGGCCGTCGAGTTGGGCGAAGACCTCGTGGATGGCGGCGGGCGTGGAGAGCGTTTCGAACCAGTTTTCCGTAAGGACCCGGACGCTTTCTTGGCTGGCGAGCTTGCTCAGTTGCTCGATGGCGAGCGCGGTGGCACCGGTCTGCTTTCCGCCGATGACGCGGACGCACTTCGAGCCGAGCTTGCCGGCCCGGGTGATCCAGTCGGCGGTCCATTCTCGGTCGCGGTCGTGGTGCTCGGGGTCGGTGATGTTGCCGTCGTCAATGAGGAGCGACCACAGCTCGACGCCGGCTTCGTCGATGGCGTGCTTGAGCTCGGCGAGGTAGGCGTCGTCCTGGTGCGGGATGTGGAAGTGGCACAGCTCCATGGTTTTGTAGCCGTGCTTGGCGAGCTCGCCCGGGACCTCGAGGAGGTCGAGCGCATCGCCGCCCGGCGACATCATTTGGGCGGACGGGTCTCCCGGCCGCCCCACTCCCGAAGACCGAATGAGCGAATGCACCGCCCACGTACTCACCGAAACCCTCCGCACCGACATGGGTCTAGTTTGGCTGAGTTAAGGCGGGCGTAGGTTTGCCAGATCGCTACAACCTCGAAAGCAAACACCGCATCCTCGACAGGAAAAGTCCATGGGCCCGTGGGGACGGCCGAACATCCCACTGAAACGCGGAAAACCAAACTGACGAAGCTCCTCAAGAATTGGAGACTAGCCGATTCGATTACCAAGGGCGGATGGGCCCTCGCCCGCGGTCGGTTCCTCGCCCTGTACAATCATCTGAGGATGGATGCTCAATCCGCTTTGGAGACGAACCGCGACAAAATCCGACAGATTGCGGCAAAGCACGGTGCCGTGAACGTCCGTGTGTTTGGCTCCGTCGCTCGTGGAGAACAAGACGAGGCGAGCGACCTGGACCTTCTCGTGGATCTACAACCGGGTCGAGGCCTGCTCGACCTCGGCGCGCTGCTGATGGACCTTCGCGACCTGCTTTCTGTCCCAGTCGACGTCATCACCCCGCCGATGCTAAAAGAACGGATTCGAGATCGGGTGCTCAGTGAGGCCGTCGCGATCTAAGAGCCAAAGCCCAACAGCAGAACTACTCCGCGACTTTGAGAACGCTGAGGAACGCTTCTTGCGGGAGTTCGATCGAGCCGATCTGCTTCATGCGCTTCTTGCCTTCCTTTTGCTTTTCCAGCAGTTTTCGCTTTCGACTGATGTCGCCGCCGTAGCATTTAGCGATAACGTTCTTTCGGAACGGCTTGATCGAATCCGCCGCGATGACCTTCGCGCTCGGCAGGAAACCATCTGCCGAAAAGCCGACACACAACAAAACTGGGGACATATCCAACTCGGCCGAGCCAATCACGCAGCTCGCCAACCTTGGGCTGCCCCCGCCGTTGATCAACCTCGCTGGAGGATGGCCACCGCCGTCAGGCTCGCCTTCGGCGATCGGTTGTAGATGCGGAAGGCGCCCTGTCCGTACCAATTTCCTTGGAGCAACGGAAAGTCGTCGCGCTGGAAATCCCGATACGTTTGGCCCTGTACCACCATCGAAAGGTCCAGGTCGGTCACATTATCATCCGCGACACCCAGAACCACGTGGTTACCGCGCAGGGGAATATCGTCTACCCGCTCCGAGCTTCTTCCTGTAACCACGCTGGCGAGGACGCTCCAGTCGTTGTTTTCCGCAAAGTTCATCGGACTCTGACGGTTCAAGCTGCCTCCCCGGACCACCAGCTTTCCAATAACTGAGCCAAGGTTTTCGACCGGGATATCCCATCCATCCCGATTCTGTAGGGAGATAATCGCTCCGTAGGTTGCCGGACCGCTGGCAAGCGACATTCGAACGGTGTATGTACCTGTTCTGGTTGGCGTGAAGGCGACAAAAGGGCTGGCATCATCGTCGCTATCGTGCGCTACGAGGGAGCCGTAGGCATCGGTAACGGTGATGTCCAAATCTCCGGGTGCGTCATCGCCGGCACCGACGAAAGCGTAGGTGGTTCCGGCTTCGAGCGTCTTGGAAAAGGGAGCCTTTGTTCCCGGCCGCATGATGCCGCCCATCATGCAGAAGTGGGTCGACAGGCCGAGGGCAGAGTACTTGCTCTTGAGCGCCAGGGCGACGCCGAGGCCGTTGACGAGAGCCTGACGCATGCCTTCGCCATCGGCCCAGCTGCTGCGAAAAGCTGGTTCATGGTTGTTGCCGAACAACGTCGGTTGCTCAACTACAGGAGATACGAGAGTGGTTAGGGTGAGGAGTGAATGTAGGAACACGGTTAGATTGTACGCAAGGGATTGCGGTCGGTCAATGGCTTAATTTTGGGAATTTGACTTTTATCACTTTGGACAATGGAGTCGCATTCTCTTCCTTTTCGCCGAGGGGCATGGTGGCCCTGTGCAGTGAAATGTGCAGCCTCTCGGCTATCAGGCGATGTTCGGGAGAGGCTGGTCGCGGTTTGACTCCATGTATCTGGTAACCCCGTAGGCGATCGCAGCCGAAATGACGAGCTGTACGATGAGCTGCATCCACGCAATCGAGGTTCCTGTCGGAAGCATTCCTTGGGAAAACTGGTTTACTGCTGCCATAGGATCATGAAAGATGAAGACTGGCCCTAAAGGCAGGTTCATAAAGCCGTTGTTCCACACTTTAGGAGGGAACAGGACTTGGAGGGCCATGAGTGCGCCGGCGATCCGATACACCGAAGTGCGAGTGCTGTCGCTTGTCGAGAAGTTGAGAATGTTCTCCATCGGATGGATAGGTGTTGCGCGGCGGAAATTTTTCATTGTTCGTGAAGGGTCTCCGCAGTTGAGCTCATCGCAGCTCTATTGGGGCGGGAATTCTTGAACTGGCCGAGCTAGCGGTGCTCGCCAAGCTTAGGCTCGGCAGACCTGCTTTGCCTGAGCATCCGCAGTAGACAATGGATAGCCCAAAAACTGCCGCTGACTGAGCGAGAGACTTCCGTTGCATTTCGGTGCAGAAAGAAAGGTCAATTCCTCTGCAATGCTCGCAGGTAGAGTTGCCGTACGGGGAGTCAGCATACGGGCTCATCATCGGCCCGGCAGCTAGACGGCCGTCGGCACCGTAAATCGGTTGCCCCCCACAAGGAGGCGACGTCGGGTCGGACGGAGGAGTCCAGCCGGGCTCATTTGTGCATGGCGCAGGGTTAAGGTTCGACTCGTCCCTGGAGTAAGTTGTTTGTCCCATCGCAAAGACAGGTGTCCAACGATCACTTTTTTGCGAGATCTGCGATCTTTTTTCGCGCCTCGGCTTCGGTCTTACCGCCAAATCTAAGTAGGTCGGCGTAGAGACCGAGTCGGTTCAAAGCTTGTGTCGCCACATCAAACTCCGCTTCGCTGAGAACGTAGAACGGAATTCGAGTTCGATTCAGATCTGTGCCCGGGTCAAGCGAGACGAGTAGCCACTCGTAGTAGCGGCCCCGCCGGAGACCGGATGGAATGGATGTCGAAGTCTCGCCAGGGTTCAAAGTCCGAGTAGCTTTTGCGATTACTATATTTTTACCTCGCTCGAAAACCTGGAGCTCAAACGCAACATTTGGAGAATCCGTCCATGAAAACGCCGGCCTCGTTTCCGCCACTGAAGTGAAGCCAGGCCTCGAGGTTAGATCGAGCTGATCCGCGATCTGAACCCTACGTGAGAAGTCCAGCTTCGCAATCAGTCCTTCGCTTGAGTTTCGCCGGTCGAGTTGCTTGCGGGCAGCAACGAGATCGCGCTTCAAGGTTGAAGCCTCGAATTTACTCTTCGCAAGTTGCGAACCCACGAATTTGTTAGACTCAGAAAGCTCTTTCATTGCGACCTCCTGCGCCTGCACGTCGCG
>CAMCVK010000004.1 GCA_945881865.1 Fimbriimonas ginsengisoli Gsoil 348
GTGGTCCACGCGGCCATCTTTCCCGCCGAACTGGATGGCGTAACGGCTGGCCGAACCACGTTCGGAGTCGATGATGAGCACGTTGCCTGGCGTTAAAGCGCAGGCCATCGTGAGGGCGGTATAGGTTTTTCCGCTACCGGTCGGGCCGAACAGCGCCATGCGCAGTTGGACTTTTTGCATGGTCAACTTCGTGACGGTGAATTGAGTTCTCATTGGGTGTCTCCTTCAAGGCAGGTCGGGGGAAACGCCGTGGGTATCCTTTGAAGGATCGCTCCCTGGTGTCTCCGGGCTGTCGATTGAATCCCCGCAACCTTTGGTAGAGGCCGGGGCTTCTTTTTGTTTGGCCCGCACTCGCCGGGCGATCTGCGGAACCGTCTGCCGAGCTATCCCGAACTGTTCCGCAATCTCGGTTGTCCGAAGCTCGCGACTGTAATACAGGTCCGCAACCTGTCTTTCTAGGTGGCTACTTAGTCGCACGCCGATATTCTACTAGGAAAATTTACCTAGTGGTAGCGTTTTGGAAGATTTTTCGCAGACAATCAAGACGAACATGCTTTGCATGGCATCCGTAGACCCACGCGCACGGTTGGTTGAATCGCTTCTCGCGAAACATCAGCTATCAAATCGCTGGCTTGCCGAGAGAATCGGCAGGTCTCACCCCTCTGTGAATGATTGGCTCTCGGGGGATCGGGCACCAAAAAACCGGCAGGTCTTTGAAGAGATGCTTCAAGCAATTCGATCTTTTGAGGAGTCAATCTCACCGGACCGCGAGAAACAAGTTCGCAAGATGGGCATCCGATTGATTCCGCTTTATAATGGAATTTCCGCCGGTATGTTAAGTTCTACTCAATCAGACGTTGATTACATCGAAGTAATGGACTGGGGTAACGGGTTCGACCGCTGGGCGCGAACCGTGATGGGTTTCTCTATGTCGCCACTCCTGGAACCTGGCGATATCGTCGTCTTCGAGTCAAGACCCGCCGAGCCCGGCCACGTCGTGCATGCGTTCGACGCAGGGGAAGACACCATAAAGGTCTTGCGAGGTCGCGGCGCATCGTCAAGGCTGGTGCCGGTCAATCCTGAGTACGACGAAATATCTGGTTCGGGCATGAACATTAAAGGCGTTGCGATGGAAGTTCACCGAAAGCTAAGCGGCGATGCCACACAGATTCTCAAGTACGACTCCGGTCTTCGGTGGCGTACGACGGAATAGGCCCACCGAAAAAACTTTCAAAATTTATTCCGCTTTTCTACCACGTGGTAGAAAACGATGTATAATGTTTCCATGCCGCTACCAACGGCAGGAGACACATGCGAAACGCACCGAAGCACCAAAGCCGCCGCCGCGCGGCACTCGACATCATTTTCCGCAACGAAGCCCGCCGAATTAAGGCCATGCTTCTCGGCCGATACGACCGACTGTCGATCGATGACACGCTTGACCAGCACGAGCGCATCGCCACTCCCCGCGAACTCGCTGCCCTGCGAGGTGGTCGCTGATGCGAACGCGGCAGTTCAAGACCATCCTGCCGTGGGTTGCGTTTGGCATCCTTGGCATGGCTCTCCCGCAGGCGGTGCGCTTCCCTGGTGAAAACGCCCAACCCGTCGGACGCCGACGCAACCGCACCCGCGTCAACCTGAACGAATCAAAGTTCAGAGCCAAATCCGCCCGACGCCGACGCAACCGCATCGCACGAGCATCCCGAACGGTGAACCGCTGATGCCGCAGGTTGTCGACGCAAAGCAGGCAAAGGTTCTCGGCGCGCTCATTAGCCTGCGATCCGCCGCACTGCTACTGAGAGAGGCGGTTGTGTCCGAGATGGGCCGCAAGCAGTTCGACCTTGAAGTCATCGTTGGCGAGCTGAAGCCGACCGGACCGGCTCACAACTACGGCGGCGATCCAGGCGAAGCCATCACCCGCGACGTGAAAGCCTCAATCAACGACCTGAACGGGCGCGTGATTGAGCACGCTGAAGGCCACCTGACGCTTATCGAGTCCGAACTCGTTGAATGCGGCGCGGCGCCGGAACAAGTTCGCTGGGCGAAAAAGGTTGATGACCTCAACGACCAAATGGGCGACCTACTCATCACGATCGCAGACTCGTGGGAGCCGTTCTTCGGCACCGGAACGTTCGAGCCGCGTGACGATAGTTGGAAGCGTCGGGCACCGGTTGAGTTCTGCCCGTTTGAGGATGGTTTCCAACTCGCCGAGGAGCCACTTCAGAACGACGACGACGACGACGCACCTGGAACTTTCGCGGTGGCTGCCTGATGCCCAGCATCTGGGCCAAGGGCTACGAGAGCGTTGTGGAGCAAACGGAGCGAGATCGAAAAGTCGCCGACGCCGCCCCCCTGCTCCTTGCCGCCTGCCAAAGCGTGCTCGCCCTGCTTCACGCGGGCGGGCCCAAACACGTATTCGACCGGGCTCACGTTGAGCAGGTCGCCCATGAACTGATCGCGGCGGTTGCCGCTGCTACCGGAGAAGAAAATGTCGAAGAAGCCTGAAACCCCTAAGCTCGAATGGCCAGACCGAATCATGGCCGCTATCTCGCCCCCCAAGCCGGGCGAAACCCAGCCCCCTGACCTGATTGTCGAAGATGCCGTGCCTTTGGAAGCCGTGCCGGTGGAAGGGCTCGACATGGCCGCGGTTGCGGTCGAAGTGACCGAAGTGTTCGAGGACCCGTTCATCAGCTTTCCGCCGGTGATGCTCCCCGCCGACGCCAACGGCGAGCCGCTGGTCAAATCGACGGACGACGTGGTCGAAGCCGCTCCCAAACTGTGGGCGAACCTTGGTAATGAGCTAATGGCACTCCAGGAGAAGCTGGATGCGGAGGCCGCCGATTCCGCTGCGCCGGTGGTCGCCGAGCTCGTCTTCGAGCCTGAGCCCGAGCAGACGCCAGAGCCGCCGATTGAGACGGGCCTCGTTTTCGATCACGGTACCCGGCGGTTGCTGGATCCCGAAACCGGCGAGATGTTCGTGCTGGTTTCGGTCGTGGACGACGCGACCGCCGAAGCCGCCTGTTCGCAAATTGGCGGCAACAACTATGCCATCGACCGCATCGACCAAGAGATTGCCCGGCTGGAGAAGCTCAAAAAGACCCGCGAACGACGGCGCGAATGGCTGAAGCTTTGCTACCTGGACGGCCTGATCAAAGCTGCCGACGCGAAGATGAAGCGCGAGAAGCTGAAGACGCAGAGCGTGTCGTTTACCTACGCCACCGTTGGTTGGGCCTCCAGTCGCAAATCGACCAAGGTCGTGGACAAGAACGCCGCGACAAAGTGGGCACTGAAAGAAGCACCCGAGTCAGTTCGTCTCGAAGTGGACCTGCAAGCTTGCAACAAAGTCGTCCGCGAGTTGTTGCGAATGCTCGCGTTCGATGAGTCTGGCCAGCCCGCGCCGGGCATCAGCGGCAGCGTGCAGACGTCCGTGATTCCCGACGAACTAAAGGTCAAGCTTCCCGCTGACGCTTTCACCTTCAACCCCGGCGGCGAGCCAAGTTGGTACATCAAGTGATCCCTGGCATGAACGACTTCGAGTATTTCTTGCTGACCCTGCTCGCCATCGGCGGACCCATCCTGTTCGGGTTTGGCTGGGCCATCCGCAGCGAAATCGCACACCACGAAAAGCGGGAGTTGCTCGCTCGGATTCGCGCCCTTCGCGGCCAGATCGATGCACACAACGCGGTCGAAGAGAACCTGATTGAGCAGAAAGAGGCAGAGCTATACCGGCCGAGATTCCTTCGCGAGAAGGCGGTGTCCCGATGATCTTCATCGCGCATCTCGATTGGCCCGCCGGACGTCCCCGCAAGATGGCCAAGGATCGCCGTCGCGGCACGTATTCGACCGGTGGGACTCTGGTGAGCCTCGCCGAAGCAAACCAGCGTCTAGCCGACGAACTTGTCAGACACAAGGCCGTGGATATCGAGCTTTACGCCGAATTCATGCCCGCTGCTTCGGGTCGCGTGACCGGCCAGAAATGGTCCGGCGTGGATCCGGGCGCGGTCGTGCGCTACAACGTCGACCGAACTTTGTTTTGCCTGCCTTGCGACACGTTCACCGAACTTGCCCAGAACATCGCCGGCCTAGCCGAGTACCTCAAGTCGGTGCGCAAGCAAGAGGCCTTGGGCGTGGCGACCCTCTCTGAGATGATGACGGCGTTCGCCGCGCTTCCGGCCCCGCCCTCGTGGCGGGAGATACTCGGTGTCGGACTGGACGCAACGCTCCTTGCCGCTGAGGCATCATACCGGCGTCTGGCATTCAATGCTCACCCCGACAAGGGCGGTTCGGTTGAAGCCATGCAACGACTGAATGACGCCATCGCCCAAGCGCGCGAGGAGCTCAAGTGAAGCCGTTCCTCGCGATCCTCGGATACTTCGACTCGCCCGAGCCCTCGCAGGTCGTGCTTGTTTCCGAAGTGACGGATGGAGAAGCAACCGTCCAGTACATCGTGGCAGGCAAAGGCAAGCCGTTCGAGAAGCCATTCACGTATCCGGAGGATAGGTTGCACCGGCTCACAACTTTCGGGATCACCCCGGAATACAACACGGGGAGACTGCTGTGCCATAAACGCGGCGAATCGAATGCGACCTATGAAGACGGCAAACCGCGACGCTGGCAAGGCAACCCGTGGGCGAGCGCATTGGTCCGGGAGGACCTTCGATCTCAAGTTAAAGAAGCCTGTGAGGTGGCTTCATGATCGGTTGCGAACTCGTTTACGCCGGAAACGAGTTCTACCGGGAGACTTCACATCGTGCCCGCAAGCCACGTCGGTGTGGCGAGACCGGTCACGAGATCGCCAAAGGTGAGCGGTACGTCTACATCTCGGCCATGACGGATGGGGAGTTTTGGACGTTCAGCCAGAGCGTTCGGACCTACCATCTCTGCCGCGCACTGAATGCCGTTTACAACATCAGGCAAGGCATCAAAAGGGGATGCGTTATCCCCTTCGACGGGCTCCGAGAGGTCGATGATGAGGACTTCGGAGAATGTGGTTTCGGCATCACGGAGGACTTTCACCCGGCGGTTGGCAGGTGTTTCTGCGCTCACCTGCAACGAATCCCGCCTAAGGATGGTGACGGGTGGCCGTCATGGTTCCACGCGGCGACCGATGCCGACTGGCAAGAAGTCGAGCGTGTCAGCCGGGAATATTCGACGTGCTGCGTGCCAGAAGCAAAGGCGGTGGCCCCGTGAGCCAAGCCCAAACGACCGGAATCCTAACCCTTCGGTGCGTTGGGTGTGGGCAGGTGCCTTTTGCCGCTGTCATGGGCCGAGATCCGGAATGGGACGCCGAGCATTACATGGACGCGGCTAAGGCTATGAAGCGAAACCCTGGCAAGTACGTGCAGAAGATCGAATCTGCGACTGAACCTGTGACGCTTGGGCGCTGCACCTGCTCAACAAAGCGAAAGCTGGAGCAAGGGAGTTTGCTGTGACCATCTCCTTTGCTTGGACTACTCCTGCCGTGGTTATCGGCCAGAAGTGCGTGACCCGGCGGGACTGGAAGGCGCAGACCATCCGGCAGTTCGAAGGCGCAGTTCTCACGGGTGCCCTGGTTGACGCTTGGGACAAGAGCCCGCGTTTTGGCGGGAAGCCGTTCGGCAAGATTCGGATCATCGAAGTCGTTGCCAAAGAGGACTCCCGCACGATCCCCGAACCTGCTTGGGAAGAGGAAGGGTTCCACGTACTCACCAGGCTCGGGGCCAAGATCGGGAAGAGCAGCCCTATCGACGTTTGGAACTTCTGGAGGACCGAGAACGACGTGCCGCAGACGGTGGTCCGCTTCGAACTTGTCGAGCTCAACGACCACGGCCGGCAGGTTAAATGGGAAACGCTGGACGTGCTGGATGCTCTCCCCCGGAGTGCAAGTTGAGCCAGCGCACCGCGATCACCGTGGATCCGCTTGATCGCTGGATCCGGCTTGGCCTACTTGCGGTCAGCTACGCCGAACCGGAGTCCACTTTGCGCGATCTCGTGAAATCCGGTGCCCTGAAAGCAAAATTTCGGGGCAAAATCATCTTCCTGAACGAACGCCAGTACCAAGACTATTTAGACGCCCTTCCCGACGAACCCGAAAATGCCACGCAAACCGAGCCCCAAGAGCCAAGACGAACCGCAGCGAACAGAACCGCTACGACGGGAACGGCGAGCCAACCACGAAGGAACGCTGGAGATCCGCGCGAACGGCGACTGCCGGTACCGCCGGAAGATCAACGGCGTCCGCGTCTCCGGATCCTGGAGTCGCACACGGACGGAAGCGAAGCGATCTCTTGAGAAGGCGGTCGCTGCGCACCTGCAGAAAGGTGAGCCCGCCGAGACTACCGTTCCGACCGTGGCTGACTACGCATACAACGTTGTAAACGGAACCTACCGAGAGCGGGTGAAGAACGGCAGCATGGCGCTGAGCACATGGAAACTCTACGAAGGGTTCTTCGCCAATCACCTCGAGCTGTCCCCTCTTGGTTTGAAACCTATTACCACCGTGAGGCCGGTTGACATCGAGGAGTGGGCAGCCGGGCTGATGCTCACCGCCCAGATCATCACCAAAAAGGCCGGAGTATCGCGCGTCGCGCGGCCGGCGCTCCCGATGCCGCCCAACACCAAGCGGCGGGTACTGGGCTTCCTATCCGGGATCTTCACCCATGCCCGGGTGGCGTCTCGCCTGATCGAGGACAACCCGGTCCGCGACTCCGAGAAGCCGACGTTTACGGCCACCACTTTCCGGGTGCTGAAGTCCGAGGAGATTGACCGCCTCATCGCTGCGGCGAAAGCCTGGGACGAGGCCCAAATCGGTCATGACTGGTATCCGCCCGAGTGCCGTGGCCGAGGACTTCTGCTCGTGCTCCTTGGTCTCCACGGCCTGGGCCCGGCCGAGATGTGCGGTTTGAAGTCGGAAGACTTCGACGGAGCGGGCATCGAGATTCAGCGGCAGGCCAGGCGCGGCCGTGTAACGCGCCGCCTCAAAACAGCGAACCGAAACGGATGGGTGCCGGTAAGCGACGACCTCAAGGCCGTGCTGCTCCTCGCGCCTGCCGGATGGGTTCTCCGCACGTCGACCGGCAACCCGGTCCAGGAAAGTGCGCTGCGCCGGACGTTCGCGTCGATCGTCAAAGGCACCGAGTTCGAGGGCATGAAGCCATATGACTTGCGGCACACGTTCGCCACCCGGGCCCTCGTCGCCGGCGTCGACGTGAGGACCATCGCGGAGCTGCTACGGAACACACCGGAGGTTGTTTTGCGGCGATATGTCAAAAGCGAACGTTCCCTCAAAACGAGTGCGATTGACGCGGTTTTTGGCGGTAAGAACCCCAAAAAGAACCCCAACTAATAGAATTCGCCCGAAAAGGAACGTGAAAAAACCTCCGTCCTAAGGAGGGCGCCGGGGGTTCGAGTCCCTCCGTGGCCGCCAATTTTGGAGTCTAACCGGTGGAAAATGGACCATCCGGAGTCAATTTTCCAACCTGGTCTCTCACGGGACTCACATACAGATTTGAGAGACCTCCCTTTCTTGATCATGCGGGTTCAGGTTCAGAGAGTGTGTTTGACGCCCTCCGCACTCGGGAGGGTGTCATGCTGTCTCGCTACTCTAACGCAGACAAACTATCTCAAGTCCTCGCTCAACGCCTATGCTAGAGCGCCAGCTGACCTCGCACCTGTGTAGGTACTCTTTTGGAAATGAAGCTCGCGCCAATCTTTTTGTTGATTGGCATCCTGGTTGCTGGATGCCAATCTGGGACTCCTGAAGCCAGTCAAAAGGCCGAGTCAGCTGCTTCGGGTAGCTCTGCCACCCCAGATCCTGGGCTATCGGCGAAAGACTCTGGGAAAGAGGGCATCAAGCCCGGAATGAACATGGCAGATGTGAAGAAGATCAAGGGTGCGCCGAAAGACACCAAGCACGATCATGGTCCGAATGATTCGGAAATTGATCTTTGGATCTATGAGGATCAGACCGTGAAGTTTCAAAACGGGAAAGTGGTCGAATAATGCGGCTTGATCGATCCTGGACCTGCCAAGAAGTGTAACCCGTGAGATTGCTAGTCGCACTGTTGTGGCTCCTGAGCCTGCTGGGAATGCAGGCGCACTGTTTCGCGCCGCATCATGACCACCACGACTTCGTTGCCGACCATGTTCACAGCGAATCCGAACGTCCAGAAGCTTCACCCGACGCACAGCTCACGCACGACCACCACCACCAACATAGCCTTCATGATCATTTGGATCATGCCGAAGTAAGGACGCAACGCTCACCGCGGACCTCTCCTGACCTCGTTGCTATTCTGCCATTGGTCACCAGCTTTAGCTTCACCACACGATGTCCGGCAGACTCTAGGATTTCCCATCCGTTCGTTCCATTTCAGACTGGTCCTCCAGGCGTAGTTGCCAGCCGTGGTCCTCCTATTCCTGTTGCATAACGCGCCCTCAGCGTAGTTCGGCTTGAGCCTCGGGGCTTAGCCTACAACAACAGGAATAACATAATTGAAGAACAGATTATTCGTCTCATCACTGGTCTGGGTGGCAATCATTGTCACCGGCCACGCTCAACCGAGCGAAATTTCCGCACTTATCCGCCAAGCACAGGAGCGCAGCAGCCTCGTAAAGGCGGCGCAATCTGTGGTCGACGCAAGGAAAGCATCTCTTACAGGCGCTCGAAGCAACCCTAGTCCGATTCTCGAGCTTTCTCCGGGACTTGGATTCACCAACGGCAATTCTGTGCTCAGTCAAGAACTTGACCTATTTGGCCGGAGGCGGGCAGCATCGACCCTTGCTCAAGCGAACCTAAGGATTGCAGAAATCGAGGTAGCTAGAGCGCGGACTCAAGTGTCGAGGGAACTCTTAACTGGAGTCGCAGACCTGCTCTCAGCAAGCGATGAAATCGCGAGTGTGCGAGTCACCCTGGAGTCTGCTGGCGCGCTTCAAGCAGCGGTGGCCAAGCAACATGAAGTTGGCGAAGCACCAAAAGTTCACGTCACCAGAGCGGAGCTCGATGTGCTCCGTGCAACTCAAATGCTCACCGCTTCTGAAGGGCGCCTCAGGGCAGCCCTTGCCGCGGTTCAGTTCCTTGTGGGTCAAGAGCTCACCATCAATTCGCTGGTTTGGCCCGCGAACGAGCAGACCGGAGGCGCAGCTCGCTCCTTTGAGCTTCTTGAAGCAACGCAGCAGGTTTCCCTTTTCGAAGCGCAACTTGATGTGATCCGATCCGAATACGCGCCATTGTTCTCTGCTGGCGTTTCCACCGATGCTTGGAGTCTGGATCGAAATGCCTTCAAAGGGGACAACTTTGGGCTGCAATTCTCACTCCGAATACCGCTCTTTGACTCGGGTCAACGGCGAGGGGCTCTCAGCGCCACACGCAGTGAGGCCATCGCAGCCCGTGCAAGGGTTGGCGAAGCTCAAAGAATTGCAGAGCTTGAGCTGGCTAAGGCGAGAACAGCCTTTAAAACCGCCAAGACGGTTGCGGCTAGTTATGTGGGCGATGTCCTTCCAAAAGCGGAATCAATGCTCATCGCTATGCGGCAAGGCTACGCGTCGGGGCTCGTCACCCTCGTCGAGGTTCTCGAAGCACAGCAAACCTTGGCGAAACTCAGGCAAGAAAACATCCAAGCGGTACTGAACCTGCGACTCGCAGAGGTTGGTCTTTGGACAGCACAGCTGAAACTCCCCGGCACGGAGGTGCCCCAATGAAACGCATTTCACTCTTGATTCCATTTCTCGTTCTCTCGTGTGCGACCCTCGCCCAAGACAAAGAAGAGGGGCATATGCACGGGCCGGATGGTCGGCACATTGTCACCGCGGAAGATGCAAAGGGAGCAAGTTCCTTCATTCTCAGCCACCATGACACGAGAATCGAAGGGCCAGACGGCAGGACAGTTCTGGGTGTCGTCGTGAACTCAACGATCTCGCCGAAGGAAACGCCGAACGAGCCGATCCATACGGAGAAAAACGTCTACGAACCAGAAAATGAGGTCTATGGCTCCCACCTGACCTATACCGAACCCGGTGAATATGTCTTAAGTCAAGACGTCACGATGCCGGATGGCAAAAAAATAGAAGTAGAGTTTCCAGTCTATGTTCCAGTGGTCGCCGCTCAAGCCGGCCCGACGCCCAAGGAAAACCAGCCTGGGCCGAACTACCTTCTCATCATTGGCGGCGGAATTGCCGTTGTCATTGCCTTAGTGCTTGCCTTTCGAATGGGAAAGAAGAGCGTTTCGCAGGGCATCGCTGGCATGCTGATGATCGCACTCGTTGGAAGTCTTCTTCCGGCAGGGGCGTTTGCCCAAGAGGAAGAAGGACACATGCACGGGCCCGACGGGCGGCACATCGTGACTGAGTCGGATGCGACAAAAGCTGCTGGCCCCCAACTAAAGGCCTACCCTGGCCCAAATCAGGAAGAGTCTGCAACGAAGACCGTGGATGGCATCAAGTTCGTGCTCGCGATTGAAAACGAAGAGATGAAGCCTGATCCCGACCTCGTTTCCGTCTCGAAAGAACAGACGAACTTGATCGGTCTTAAGACGTCGAGGGCCGAAGTCGCTGGCTCCGCAACGGGCTTACAGACCACGGGAAAGGTCTCGGCCAATCCCAACGGCTTGGTAAAAGTGAACTCCCGCACGAGCGGACGAGTGATCCGACTTGGTGCACTGCCTGGAACGAGCGTGCGTCGCGGTCAAATGTTGGCCGTAATTGAAAGCCCTGAACTTGCTGACGCTCAGGCAGCTTACCGACGCGCCGTCGCTGAACTCGCTCAAAGCCAAGCGGGTGTCAAGGTTGCTGAGGCTTCAATTGCTTCCGGAAAAACGGAGGTCCAGGTGGCGACTCGAAATCTGGACCGCCAATCTCGAATGGCCCGAGCGGGTGAGTTCGCTTCTCCAGCGGTGGAACGGGCGAAATCGGAAGTTTCGACCTCGCGATCTGCTCTTGAGACCTCGGCGGCGGAAGTTTCAAGGCTGGATAAGCTTGTGAACCGCCTTCGCTCCGGCATTCAGTCAGGTGTAGTAGCCCAGCGTGACCTTGATCGAGCTGAGTCTGAGCTTACTGAGGCGCTCGCAACAAAAACGGACGCAACAACTCAGCTCCGACTAGCGCAAGAGTCTCTCACCCGTGAAGAAGAAATCGCGAAGCAAGGTCTTCGGAACGCCCTAGAAGTCGACCAAGCTCGGGCCCAGCTTGAACTCGCCAAGTCGAGCCAGCGGTCTGCTGAAAGCCGACTTTTGCAGGCGCGCGCGGACGCAGTCAGAGTTCAAAGCTCGATCCGATTGGCTCGCGACCAAGTCAACTTGCTCGGAGGTGGAGTTGGCGGTGGGCACGTTATCACCATCTCTGCGCCAATTTCGGCAGAAGTTGAGCATCGTTTTGTGAGCGTTGGCCAGACGATCGCTACTGGAGAGCAACTTTACGACCTCCTCAATGCCGACATCGTGTGGGTGCTCGCGGATGTCTATGAAACCGACGTTCCCAAAGTTCGAGTCGGACAATCGATCCAGGTAGTCGCCGATGCCTACCCAGGAACGATATATGAAGGTGAAGTCGCCTTTATTCACAACGAAGTTGATCCTCAAACACGAACTACCCAAGTTCGAATAGTGATCAAAAATCCCGGCGAGCGGCTCAAGCAAAACATGTTTGTGCGCGTGAATCTAGGAGTAGGCAGTGGCAATGGAGTAACCGTTCCTTCTTCCGCAATTCAGAATGATAAAGGGCTTGACGTCATTTTTGTTGAGGAGAAGGCCGGTGTCTATCGACGAACTCTCGTGCAGATTAAGGGAACTTTTGGAGACCGTACGGTAGTCAACGGCGTCGCGGCCGGTCGAAAGATTGCCACCAGCGGATCGTATCAGTTGCTCTCACTAGGTGGCTCAGAATGAGCGAGCTTCCTGAGACCGAGGGAGGGCACTGATGCTTAACCGACTTATTCAGATGAGCCTGCAGCAGCGGATTCTCGTCGTCGTGTTGACGGCGATGTTGATCCTGTTTGGTGCGATGACCATCCCCAAGATGGACGTGGATGTGTTGCCCGATCTCAACCGACCCGTGGTGACGATCATGACGGAAGCACATGGCATGGCTCCAGAAGAAACGGAGGCGTTGGTGACCTTTCCCATCGAAACGATGATGAACGGGGCAACCGGCGTTCAGCGAGTGCGTTCTGCTTCAAGTGCTGGGTTCAGCATTGTGTTTGTCGAGTTCGACTGGAACACGGATATCTACCGCGCCCGCCAAGTCGTCAATGAAAAACTTCAACTAGCACAATCTCGACTGCCAGCAGGAGCCGTTGCTTCGCTCTCCCCAATCAGTTCGATCATGGGAGAGATCATGCTCGTGGCAGTTTCAAGCAAATCTGGAAACACGGAGCCCATTGAAGTTCGCTCGATGGCCGACTTTGTGATCCGACCTCGGCTCCTTGCAGTCCCTGGTGTATCCCAAGTAGTTCCCATTGGTGGGGGAACCAAGCAGTATCAAGTTCTGACCGACCCGGCACGGCTGAAGCAGTTTGGTATCACGCTCGATGAGCTGCTAGAAGCGGCAAAAGAGAGCAACACCAACGCTGGGGGTGGCTTCTTCCAAGAACCGAACCGCGAGGCGGTCATCCGTATTCAGGGCCGGGTTCGCAACCTGGACGACATCAAAAGCACCCCGATAAAGGCGGTAAATGGGATTCCCGTCACCATTGGGCAGGTTGCGGATGTTGTCTTTGCAAAAGGATCTCCCCGAGGTGACGCTAGCGTGAATGGCGACCCCGCCGTGATTCTCTCCGTGCAGAAACAGCCAGATGCAAATACGCTCGAACTTACGGAGCAGCTCGATAAAGCGTTGAACGAGATTACGGAGGCTCTGCCCGAAGATGTGCAGGTCAATCGAGAGCTCTTTCGGCAAGAACACTTTATCAAGAACTCCGTTCACAATGTTGAGAAGGCCCTCCTGGAAGCGGGAGTCATCGTTCTCATCGTTATCCTCGCGTTTCTGATGAACGTGCGGGCAACGCTGATCTCTCTGGTCTCGATTCCCGTTTCATTCATCCTGACGCTGCTTTTGCTGAACCAGTTCGGAATCAGCATCAATACGATGACCCTTGGTGGGCTCGCCATCGCGATTGGACTCGTTGTGGACGACAGCATCGTCGATGTAGAAAACGTCTTCAGGCGGCTGCGCATCAATGCAGCGCAGGAGAAACCAGATTCCATCCTGAAGGTGATCTACGGGGCGAGTGCGGAGATACGTAACAGCATCGTTTACGCGACGCTGATCATTGTTCTTGTCTTCATCCCTTTGCTCTCGCTGGAAGGAATGGAAGGACGAGTCTTCACCCCTCTCGGGCTTGCATTCATCTTCTCGATGATCGCTTCGCTGTTGGTTTCCCTGACCTTGACGCCTGCGCTTTGTGCTTTGCTTCTCGGCAAAGTCAAGCTCAAGAGTCACGGAGACTCCAAACTCGTTGCGCTCCTAAAACGATGGAATGCCCCGGTTGTTCGCGCGTCCATGAAGTATCCCTGGATCGTGATTGGTGCGACCGTCGCGATGACAGCAGTGGCTGTGTACATGCTTCCGAAGCTTGGACGCGAATTCCTGCCCAAGTTCAATGAGGGGTCGCTCGCGCTCAGCGCGATCCTGCCCCCAGGAACGAGTCTGGATGAAAGCAACCGGATCGGCAAAATCATCGAAAACACTGCGCTGACGGTTCCCGAAGTCACCCACATTGGACGAAGAACCGGGCGGGCCGAAATGGATGAACATGCCGAAGGTGTGAACTATTCGGAAATTGACGTTGGGCTTGCTCCCTCCAAACGGGGATTAGCAAAAGTGACCGATGAATTGCGAGCCAAAATCGGAACGATCCCGGGAGTCTATGTCGCGTTTGGACAACCAATCTCGCACCGTCTTGATCACTTGTCATCCGGCGTACGGGCCGCACTTGCGGTTAAGGTCTTTGGAAGCGATCTCCATGAATTGCGGCGGCTCGCCGCCCAAGTTGGGGCGACCATGGAGTCGGTGCCGGGAATCGTGGACCTCCAGGTGGAACCTCAGATTCAAGTTCCGCAAATCAGCATCCAAATTGATCGCATTGCGGCGGCTCGATATGGAGTGACTCCCTATGAACTTGCTGAAAACTTGGAGGTAGGGCTTGGTGGGCATACAGTGTCCCAAGTCCTTCAGGGTCAGCGAACCTTCGACCTCGTGGTTTGGTTTACTCCGGAAGCGCGAACGAACCTCGACGTAATTGGATCGACGTTGATCAACACGCCAGCTGGTCAGCGGATTCCGCTCTCTCAGCTGGCAACCGTAAAGCGGGAAACTGGTCCAAATACAATTAACCGTGAAAACGTCTCGCGGAGAATCGTTATCCAGGCAAACGTGGAAGGACGTGACCTCAACGGCGTGGTCACCGAACTGCAAGCCAAGATGAAGCCCCTGCAGACCGATTGGCCAAGGGGTTATTACTTGGAGTACGGTGGCCAATTCCAGAGTCAGCAAAGCGCCATGGCTCGAATCCTCTTAATCGGAGTGTTCACCATTATCGGAATATTCCTGGTTCTCAATGTCGCGCTGAAGTCTTGGAGCTTGGCATTGCAGGTCATGGTGAACTTGCCCCTTGCTCTGGTGGGTGGGGTGATCGCCGTGTTCATGACGGGAGGCGTACTGTCTGTGGCCTCGATGGTGGGGTTCATCACGCTCTTTGGGATCGCAACCCGAAACGGCATCATGATGCTCTCGCACTATGACCACTTGATGAAGGAGGAAGGAGAAACTTTCAGCAAGGACATGATCGTGCGGGGAACCCTAGAGCGACTCTCTCCTGTTCTGATGACGGCTCTTGCAGCTGCTTTCGGTCTGTTGCCTTTGGCACTCTCGCAAGGAGAGCCCGGTAAGGAGCTACTTCAACCCATCGCCGTGGTCATCTTGGGCGGCCTTGTGTCCAGCACGCTCCTCGACCAGATTGTCACCCCGGCACTCTTCTGGGTGTTCGGAAAGCGGGCCCGGGCGGAGGACTGACGCAAGAAGAAAAGTAGGTGAGAGACCATATGGAGGGATTGGAGAGACCTTGACCCAAGGTCTCTCCAATGGTCTCTCTTAGCCCATGGATGTTGTGAGACACCCTGAGACATCTGCAGACTCAAATCAGAGACTTTCAACCTGATTTTCTTCAGTCCTAAGGAGGGCGCCGGGGGTTCGAGGCCCTCCGTGGCCGCCATGTTCTGGGTGTGTCCATTCCAAACGCATGGGTTAAACCCAGATGGGTCAGTTAGGGTTTTCGGCTTCGTGGCACGGGTGAAGCCGGGGGTTTGTACCGGCATCACCCGTGTTCGGCGTGGGTTAGAGAGCACTGGTCACCGGGGCAAAAGCATCCACGCTGACCAGTGGCACCCACGGGTCATAGGTGGCACGAGTGAAGCCGCAGGTTCTTACCGGTGTCACCCGTGTTCTTGAGTCAGTAGCCACGGAAAGTTGAGCCCTCCGAGGCCCCGATCAGTCGAAGTCCCACTGTGGCCGCAACATTCTGAACCTAAAGCGAGAGACCAAACTCACGAAAGGCACTTCGGGTTATCCAAGAAGAACGATGATAGAATGTGTGCACGTAGGAAACGCTTGTGAGCAGACTGATTCAAGTTGAAGGACCAAGTGCGTGCCGACAAGTTCTAGCCGAAGCACGAGGTGAGGCGACTGCCCAGCAGCATAGTCATATCCCGCAACTCTCCGCGGCCGTTCTCATCTCCAGAGCGAACGGTGGAGACACCCCAAAAGGATGAACCCAACACTTCGGAGTGCTCTGACCTGGACGGTTTATCCAGGCGTGATGCTCATCAGCATTCTCATGTTCTATAGCCTAATCGCGCTTGGAATAAGCTCAACGATTAGTAGCTACCTCGCTGCGATTGTCTGCGGACTGGGCCTTATCACCGTCCTCGAGCTCGTCTTACCGTACCGAAAAGAATGGCTTCCAACTCGGCACGAGATCAAGACTGACCTCATCTTCATGGTGCTGGTGCAAGTTCTCTTGCCTTATCTTCTCACCATTTTGTCGGTGGCCTTCCTCGGCGACTATGTGAAGAACATGGGCTGGAATATCCATGGCTGGTGGCCCCACAGCTACCCAATATGGATACAAATGCTAATCATGATGTTCACCGCCGACTTCTTTAGATATTGGCTGCACCGTGCCGCGCATACATGGGAACCGCTATGGAGGTTCCATGCTGTCCACCATTCCGTTCAAAAGCTCTACTGGATCAACGTTGGAAGATTTCACCCGATAGACAAAGCCCTCCAATTCATCTGCGATGTGCTTCCGTTTATTGTCCTAGGAGTCTCAAAAGAGGTCCTCGCGCTCTACTTCGTCGTGTATGCGGTCAAAGGCTTCTTCCAGCATAGTAACGTCGATACAAAACTTGGATGGCTAAACTTCATTATTAGTGGGCCCGAACTCCACAGGTGGCACCACTCAATGAAGGTCGAAGAATCTAACACGAATTACGGCAACAATGTAATCGTCTGGGATATTCTCTTCGGGACATACTTGCTCCCGAGGAACCAAGCGGTGGATGATCTTGGCCTGTACAATCGCGATTATCCCATGGACTTCGTCGATCAGATGAAGGCTCCCTTTGTTAAGGGCATTGATAAAGAGAAATGAGATGCTCAGCAAGCGACTGTACTCTTCACCGCTTCTAACCCACCTGAAGATGAAGCTGTCTCAGCTTCGTGAGGTTAAGTCTTTCCTCGCAAGCTTAGACCGTCCAAAGCAGACGCAGGCAGCCGTGCTGAAGCGAATCTTAGCCCTTAACGAGACTTCTTCCTTTGGCAGGCAGCATGACTTTTCATCCATAGCATCTGAGCGCGACTTTCGAGATCGAGTCCCTCTTCACAACTATGAAGATTTGAGGCCATATATTGAGAGGCAGATCGAAGGAGGGGCTGGAGAACGGAGTCCGAAACCGTTGCTATGCCTCCAAACAAGCGGAACTACTGGGAAGCCGAAACTAATTCCCGTATATCGGGAAACGCTGCGATCCTATCGGCGTTGCCAGTCAATCAGCTCATACGCGCAATATATATCCATCAAAGGCATCCTGTCAGGTTCTGTTCTTGCGATAGTGAGCCCGAGGGTTGAAGGCCGTCTTGAAAATGGAATGCCCTACGGCTCGATGTCGGGAGCGATTGCTCAAAGTCTCTCCAAGGCTGTTTCGTCGCGAGGAGTCCTGCCAGAAGCCATCTTCGAAGTTCCCAATTACGAAGATCGCTATCGACTGATTGCCGCTCTTGCCCTGAGTGACGCAAATATTTCAGCTTTTGCCAGTGCCAATCCTTCTACTTTCATCAGACTAGGTGAGGTCATCTGGCGCCACTCGGAGAGCCTGCTTCGATTTATAGAAACCAATGACGTCGCGGCGTTAGGTCTACAGCTACCGCATAAAGAGAGCTCAGCCGTGCTGTCAGCTC
The DNA here is from genome assembly GCA_945881865.1 of Fimbriimonas ginsengisoli Gsoil 348. GTDB lineage: Bacteria > Armatimonadota > Fimbriimonadia > Fimbriimonadales > Fimbriimonadaceae > Fimbriimonas > Fimbriimonas ginsengisoli_A. Next base: position 17,428 of record CAMCVK010000004.1, read on the forward strand.
ACAAGCCGAGCCGTGCGCGAGCAGCCGAACTGAGGGAGTTGATACGAAGGCACGGCCGCCCAACTTTCTCCCAATTGTGGCCTAACCTTAGGGGTGTTGCCACGTGGACGAATGGGAACTGCGCCTTGCTGATTCCCGCTCTTAAGAAGGAACTGTCGAGTGAAGTGTGCATAACTGAGATGGGATATATGGCATCTGAGTTCTGGGGGACCATAACTATGGATCCGGGTCTCAATGGTGGCTCCCTTACGATTCAGGACAATTTTTATGAATTCATCGAACCGCATGCATGGGATAGCGGCATTCGAGAAACTCACTTGGTCTCCGAAATAGAAGAGGGCAAGCAATACTACATCATCGTAACAACGCCCGAAGGACTCTATCGGTATTTCATAAACGATATCATTGAGGTTACGGGATCCTATAGAAGAACACCCACGATCAAATTCGTTCAAAAAGGAAAGGGCGTCACGAGTCTCACGGGGGAGAAGCTTTATGAAGGGCAAGTAATCCAGGCGGTGCAAGAAGCATGCCTGGGAAGCAAGATTAACATCGATCACTTTGTAATGCTCGCAGATCGCCAAGAAATGTCTTACATCCTGTATATCGAGTGTAGTTACGAGATTGATATTATTAACTTTGCTGAAGACGTGTATGCGCATCTTGGTAAATTCAATGTGGAATTTGGCGCCAAGCTCGAGAGCGGTCGAATCAGGAGCGCGAAAGTTCGGCGGGTAGCGCAGGGCACATTCGAGTCCCAGAAATTGATGGCAATTAGCTTCGGACAAAGAGAGGGGCAGTTTAAGACTATTAAACTGCAATACCAGGACGAAGTGGCCTTCCCATTTCACGAGTACGTGTACGGATGAAATTAAAACAACTTGAGATTCGCAAATTGGAAATTCCGTTTCGGTTTTCATTCAAGCATTCTTCAGCAGAGCGCTCGGTTACAGAGGCAGTGATTGTCGTTGCCGAATCGGATGCCTTTGTCAAAGGATATGGAGAAGGTTGTCCGAGGGGATACGTGACGGGAGAAAGCATTGACTCTTGTTTGCGCTTCTTTGAACTGTGCCGTGATGAGCTACTGCAGATACAGGACGTTGAGTCATTAAGGAAGTGGGTTTCGATCCATAGTCAGCTTATCAATGCCAACCCAGCAGCTTGGTGCGCGATAGAAACTGCGCTACTCGATCTTCTCGGAAAGACTGAAGGTCATTCTCTTGAGGCACTCCTCGGAATCTCTGAGATTTCGGGCGACTTTGCCTACACCGCAGTTCTTGGCGTATCGTCACCGAGAATCTTTGAAGCGCAGTGCGAACAGTATCATCGCCTTGGACTCACGGATTTCAAGGTTAAAGTGTGCGGTGAGTTAGAAAGCGATGTTTCCGCGATCGGAACTCTAACGAAACGGTTTCCTGCCTCTCGAATACGTATTGATGCCAACAACTTATGGGAAGAAGCTGATGCCGCGGCGAGCTACATTTTGTCGTTGGGTTCTAGCCCGTGGGCAGTAGAGGAGCCCCTTAAAGCGGCCGACTTTCCGTCGTTAAGAAAGGTTGCGAAGGCGCTGGGCTGCAAAATTGTCCTCGACGAAAGCTTTCTCGGCCTTCAGACGTTTGATCAAATTCAGGATGATCTAGATATTTGGGTTCCAAATATTCGCATCTCCAAAATGGGTGGATTATTGAGATCTCTAGCCGTTGCCGAGAAATGCAAGCAGCTGGACCTGAATTTCATTATCGGAGCGCAAGTTGGTGAAACAAGCATTCTGACTCGCATGGCGCTTTCTTTGGCAAGTCACTATCGTGACAGCGTGATAGCGCAGGAAGGTGCGTTTGGTACCTATCTCTTGGCTAGCGATGTAACGGATGCTCCCATCATGTTTGGGGCAGGTGGATTCCTGAGAGCGAACTTTGTTGGACTTCCTGGCTTAGGGTTTGATGTTAATCTCTGAGGTTCACACGGTCGGACCATGCCTATGGAACAACGCTCGGTTAACGGCTGGGTGGCACGGGTGAGGCCGGAGGTTAGTACCGGCATCACCCGTGTTTAGCTTGGCTCGATGGGCACTGGTCACCGAGGCACAATCATCCACGCTGACCAGTGGCACCCGGATTTCAGGATTTGGTGGGTGGCACGGGTGAGGGCGGAGGTTAGTACCGGCATCACCCGTGTTCGGTGTGCAACAGAGAGCACGGGTCGCCGAGGAACCAGCCTCCCCGGTGACCCGTGGCACCCACACTTCCAAAATTGGAGGTCACGAGTCTGGAGAGCCCGTCAGGCTCACCTGACCTAACGTAAACTCAGTTGCATGTCGGCTATTCAAAATTTCTTCCTCAAGATTCTGCCGAAGGCGATGGGCGAAGACATGCGTCGGGATTCGATGCGCTGGATCGTGAAGTGCCAATGTGGATTCGGCCGGTCTATTTGGGAAATGGGCGGCATCCGGTGGAAGGCGTCTGGCGACCGCAAGACTCTTCTGAAATGTCCGGAGTGTGGCGAAAGGAGCTTACACTCGGTCGTTTATGTGCCGGATTCCAAGGTGAGTACGTAGCCAAAAGGACAGCTCCGCGCGGCTGGGTGGCACGGGTGAGGCGGGAGGTTTTTTCCGGTATCACCCGTGTTCGGCGTGGGTCGGCCAGCACTGGTCACCGAGGCAGAAGAATCCTCCGCTGACCAGTGGCACCTACGCGTCGTGGGTGCCACTGGTGAAAAACAATACCGAGGCTATCCCGAAGTCTCTTTGCAACGCAACGCAAAACATGTCTTCCGCGTAAAATCAGCAAATGGTTTTTGCGTTAGCGATCGCGGTAATAGGGGGCTTTCAAACCGGATTTCCTGTGGGATCCTATAAGCCCGACGTCTCGAAGGCACCCGTCAAAACGCGGGACCTACTCCAAGGCTACTTTGGCCGGGCACTTCTCGTCGTGCGGCCCAACGGCGAATTCGAGCTATCCGGAATTGAACAGGAGGGTTACTGGCGCAAGGCCGGTGACAAGTTCGTCTTTGTCTACGACGGGTTCCTCAGCATTCAGTCAAGCGAACCGTCGGAGGTTCTTCGGAAAGCATGGCCGAAAAACCACGTAGAGGGGATGATTCTGCGAAAGGGTGCCGACGGCACGTTGACCCTCAGCGACTTCGGTCCGGTTCCAGGGCCTGTAATATTTCGGCCGATGCCGCGACGCACGATCGCCCAGTTGATCGTAGCAAGCAACCCTCCCGAAGGCGCGGTCCAGCTTTCGGCTGCGGCCGGGGAAGCCTGGAGCTCATTGAAAGACCGGATCGAGGCCGAGTGGCCCGAGGTGCTGCGCTTCATCAACGATCCGAAGCGAAGCGTACCGGACAGAGGATGGGCCGCCATCCTGCTTCAAGGTCTCAAGGGTCCGAAGGGGATTGAGGCAACCGCTCGACTGATCTTCGATCTCAAGCCTACCAACGTGAAGAACCGAGATCAAAGCCTCCGAGGCACTCTGGCGCGTGTGGTCGCCCAGCACCCGACTGAGAATGCGGCGGATCTACTGATTGAGGCCCAGAGACGGGGCCTATTGAGACCCGCCGACGTTGCCCCGGCCCTGCGACAACTGAACCGGAAGACTGACATTCCGGTGCTGCTCCCATGGCTAACCTCGAAGAGGGAGTACGACAAGAGCGAGACGCTCGAAGCGTTGACCATCCTCGAGGCAGAAGAAGCACTTTCCATAGCCCGAACGTTAACCATCGACCCGGCAGAGGGTGTGCAGCTGGCCGCATACGGACTTATCGCGAGAACGACACCCGACCCTATAGAGCGCAAGGAGGCAATTTCGAAGTTGGCGAAGTGGATCAAGAGTTCAGAATTCCTCCTGCCCTTTGCCGCTGTCGACGCCCTTTGCCGCTCGAAAGCACCGGAGGCCCTACCGCACTTGGTGGCGATTCTCGGTTCAGAGATGCCGGCCGTGAACCGCCGAAACACCGCCATGGCTCTTGGGAAGCTCGGCGACATTCGCGCGGTTCCCGCTCTGATCGAGGCCAAGTCGCGTCCCTCGGATGATCTAGATACGTGGGCCGAGGAGTCTCGGGTTAGGAGAGCAGTGGCGGAAGCGTTGGTGCAGCTCGGCAATTTAAAGCACTCAGGCGACTGAACGTGACTCGGCCTTGAGAAATATATGTGAGATCAGAATATTTGGGCCCTCGTCCGATTCCGCCCACTAGTCATAGGTGGTACGGGTGAGGCCGGAGGTTTTTTCCGGCATCACCCGTGTTCTCCGTGGGTCCATAAGCACTGTTCACCGAGGCACGAGCATCCTCGCTGACCAGTGCCACCCTCCCTTTCCGGCGGCGCATAATCAACGATGATGCCTTCAGGTTTTGGCAAGAACACATTCCGGTCGGTGAAGCAGAAGTGCGCGGATGGGTTTCGGGCCCTAGACCCAAAGCTAAAGATTCTAGCCGGGGCCGCAATCGTCTGGGGGCTGCTCATTTGGGCCACGTCCGGAACGGTCGTCACCGTCCCGCAACTGGCCACCGCCGTCACGTCGGTGCTGCCCATCGAGCGGGCGCAGTTTCTGGCATTCTGGGAGCGGAGTTGGTGGCTCTTCGTCAAAGGGTGGCATGCGACGGAGTTCGGACTTCTGTACGCAGTAATGCACACGGTCATCCGCCGATTCAAGGTCCGATTCAACCCGGCTTTCGGGCTCGCGCTGACGTGGGCGTTCCTCGATGAGTACCACCAAACGTTTGTGAAGTTTCGCGGTGGGCAGCTCAGCGACGTCGTGATCGACGCGATTGGCATCACCGTCGCGTGCCTTCTTATCCACTGGCGCAAGGACGGAAAGAAGATTCCGCCACTCCGCGTGATCGCCCTCATCGGGCTCGCGATCACGCTCATCGGAGCGATCGCCCTGAATCCGTTTGGGAAATTCCCGACGCCGGTCCAATAGAGTGATCGATAGAATACGGTTCTATCGATCATAAAACTGGGCTAAACTGATCGATAGAACGGGATGCAATCGATCATGGCCTGGAACTGGGAGCTAGCGGAGTGGCCGAACTTTGCGTGGGATGCCGCCGAATTGGCTCCGCTAGAACAACGGTTCCTCCTCGGCTCGGGCGAGCTAGCCGGCGTCTTTAAGCATCTCGAGGCCAGCGACCAGGACGAACTGGTGATGGAATCTCTGAGTAATGAGGCAATGACCACGTCCGAAATCGAAGGGGAAACGCTGGACCGGGCAAGCGTGCAGTCGTCCATCAAGCGGCAGCTCGGCATCGCAACCGAACCGCGACGCGTTCCTCCCGCCGAGCAAGGGATCGCGGAAATCATGGTCGACGCCTACCGCAGCTATGCCAATCCACTGCATCACGAAACGCTTTTTTCGTGGCACCGCTCTTTGATGGCCGGGCGTACGGACCTATCCGAAATTGGCCAGTATCGAACCACCGAAGAACCCATGCAAATTGTCTCGGCGGGACGCTTCCCGGATTCTCCGACCGTTCATTTCGAGGCACCACCTTCAAACCGGGTGGCAGACGAGATGAACACTTTTTTGGCGTGGTTCAACGCGGCAAGCCCGCTCCCCGCCCTGACCCGAGCCGGCATTGCGCACCTGTATTTCGAGAGCATCCACCCCTTTGCCGATGGAAATGGTCGTCTGGGCAGAGCTATCTCAGAAAAAGCGATCGCGCAGAATCTCGGCCGCCCAACCTACTCCTCTTTGGCATCCGTCATTCTAAGCCGCCGCAGAGCCTACTATGACTCCCTTGAGCGGGCCAGCCGCATAATGGAAGTCACCGAATGGCTATTGTGGTTCGGCGATGCCGCCCTGGAAGCCCAGCGGAACACGACCAATATGGTGGAGTTCATCCTCGCCAAAACGCAGCTGTTCGATCGGTTACGCGGGCAGCTGAACCCTCGGCAGGAAAAGGCCCTGCGCCGAATGTTTCAGGAGGGTCCGGACGGCTTTAAGGGCGGGCTGAGCGCGGGAAACTATTCGAAGATCACCGGCGCGCCGCCCGCCACCACCACCCGCGATCTTTCGGATCTGGTGGAAAAAGGAGCCCTGAGCCGAGTCGGTGAGAATCGCCACACGCGCTACTACCTGAACCAAAACGCCCCGTAGCCGTCAAGTCGTGCTGCCGACAACCAACTCGACCGGCAGCGTCGTCGATTCCGGCGGGGGGCAACCCTCGGTTGCGGCCTGCAGGGCGGCCACGGCGGCGGCGCCCATCGCATCCCACGGCGCCCGAATCGTCGTGAGTTGCCACCGAAGCTCAGCCATGGCGAGGTCGCCGTTGTATCCCATGATGGCAACATCACCCGGCACGCGGAGCCCGGCGGTGGTTGCGGCCGTGGCAAGTCGGTAGGCCGAGTGGTCGTCCCAGCAGAGCAGCGCGGTCAGTTCCGACGGCCGACGCAAAAGCTCCAAATTACGCTCATCGCGGCGCTGAACGGCGGAATCAAGCTTCGATCTCGGCACATGCCCCGCGACCGGACTACCCAATTCGACCCGCATCCCGAGCCGCCCGGCTTCCTCCAGAAATGTCGTTTGCCGCTCTAGGGCAGAAGGGAACGGGAAGTCCGACGGAACCAACAGCACATTCCGATGCCCGCGCGAGTAAAGATGTTGCGCCTGAAGCCGCCCGGCAAGCTCCGTGTCGGCGAGAATCGAAGCGATTCCGGGAACGCGGTCGGCGATGGCCACTACCGGCAGCGACTCCTGCGCCAGCAGCCGCATGATCGGGTGGCCGGGCAGGGCCGTTACCAAGAGGCCATCAAGTCGGCCGTCGGCAAGGCTCGCAACGATCTGCTCGGCGGAATGGTTGGCGTTAGCGGTGTACAGCAACAGGTCCAGCCCTTGGCTGGCGCAACCGGTCTGGACACCATAGAGTAGCTCGGCAATATGTCCGTTTCGGGGGTCGATGCCGTCGTAACCGGAAAAGAAGCCGATGATGCCGGTGCGCTGGCGGCGAAGGGAACGCGCAAGGACGTTCGGGCGATAGTTGAGTTCGCGGGCAACACGCAGGATAGCCTCGCGTGTTTTCTGCGACACCTTCGTGCCGGACTTCGCGCCGTTCAACACGACCGAGGCGGTCGACGGCCCGACGCCTACGCGGGCGGCAACCTCTTTTAGCGTTGCCGGACGTTTTGCCATCATCGTGACCCCAAGGATGCGAGAGGGGCCGTCGGCTTAGTCCGATAAATCAAGATTTTTTGCCCATCCCGTTCGATTCATAGTATATTAAACAATCGTTTGGTTTAGCCCGGGGGCCCTCAACAAGTCCGTGGTCTGGCCAGCAGATAAAAACGTCTATGACGGCCCGGCCGTCCTTTCCAGACTCCATATCCGGTAACTCCCGCAAAGTAGCGCCATGACCAGAAACAATCGCCAATCCGCATTCACGCTCATCGAGCTCCTCGTCGTTATTGCGATCATCGCAATCCTCGCCGCCATTCTGTTCCCCGTTTTCGCCCAGGCAAAGGCCGCCGCCAAAACCACGGCCACCCTTTCGAACCTGAAGCAGATCGGCACCGCCGGTCAGATGTATCTCAGCGACAGCGACGACGTGGTGCACCCGCACCAGTTCCCCGTTCCGACGACGAACCCAGGCACGGGCGCCCTCTGGAGCCCGAGCGGCCAAGCCGGCTGGGCCGAAATCGTAATGCCGTACATGAAGAATAAGGACCTCATGTTCGATGCCGCACGCGGCAAGACGGTTCGGACGGACACCGGTAACGATGTCTCCTGGCAGAGCCTGGTCACCCTGACGCTCAACCGAAACGGTTGGTCGAGCTGGGAAACGCCGACGGACTTCGTCCGCTCATATCGAATCGCCTCCGCACAGGAGAACATCGCTCAGCGAGCGGCCTACATGATTACGGCCGACTTCTTGAACCCGAACCTTGGCTTCCGATGGAACACCGACGAAGCCGCCTGCCCGAACATCACGCCGGGCGCAACGGGCGTAAGCCGCTTCAACCGCGTTTGGGTTGCCGCGAACAAGTTCCACCGCGACCAGATCGTGACTTCCTACGGCGACTCGCACGCCGGTAAGGTTCCGGTCGGTAAGGTCATGATCCTCAACCGGACCAACGCCGAATCCGACGCCTGCGCCTATCCTCCGACGACGAGCGAGATCCGAATGCCGTTCGACATCACGTACTGGGGACTGTGGCGGGACCCAGTCAATTGAAGTCGAAAGAGATCCCTCCTGCACTCATCGGGGGCGCGGTTGTTGTCGTGCTCCTGATCGTTGGGTTCTTTCTCTACAACAGCCTGCTGAAGCCGCCGGAACAAACCGATCCGGCGACGATCTCGGCAGAAAGGCTGGAAGACCCCGACGTGCCCCGCTCTCCTAAGCCCTGAGCTTGGGAACAACTCATGAGTGCCGCCGACTGGCGGCACTCTTTGCCACGCATCATCCATGAACGCGCGCACGATCGACGGGGACGATCCCCATTTGCCCCTTCGCGATGCCGTCCGCACGTTGCGGCGGTTTTGGCGTTTCGCCCGGCCATACCGGGGCAAACTATTTCTCTCGCTTGCGCTGCTCCTCTTTTCGGTACCGCTGGCGGCATTCGCCGTATTCCTTACGCGTGACGTAACGAACCAAGCCCTTCTTGCGACGAACCTCACCGTCGAAGAGCGCTGGGGAACGGTCCTTCGTATCGTCGGTCTGCAAGCCATTTTCTGGTTCAGTAGCGCCGTACTCTCCACTTGGCGCGAAGTGCTGGAATGGTACGGGTCGATGCGATCGACCTTCGATGTCCGAATCGCCTTTTACCGCCACCTACACCGACTTCCGCTTGGCTTTCTCAGCCGACGCACGCCAGGTGAGCACCTCTTCCGCGCCACCACCGACATGGTCTCGATGTTCCGGCCCGCCGTTGGGGGCCAGGAAGTTGCCGTCGCATTCTATTCGAATGACGTCGATCCGTACGACCCCGGCCTGATGGGCATGTTCTTCCGGTCGGCACCGCTTCTGGTCGAAACCGTGTATGCCCTGCTCTGGGGCGCGGTGCTTTTGTTCCTCATCGACCCCGTTCTGAGCGTTGCCCTGATCGCGTACGTTGTTCCCTTCGCGCTGGTGAGTCACTACATGTTTGGCCGCGTTCGGCGGACTGCGTTTCGATTCAAAGCCCGAACCGAGTTCGAAACCGGCGTCCTGCGAGACTCCATCGCGGGCCTGCGAACCCTGAAGGCGTTTGGCCGCGTTCGACGCCAACTGGTGCGTTTTCATTCCGCCGCCGCAAACACGCGGCGAAAGGGCGTCGGCCTCGTCGGCGATTTGGTCATCACCCAGAACGTGGTTCAGGCCGGCCTTCGCTGGGTTTTCGCCGGCTCGATTTACGTTTACGTTGCGCTGCGGATCCTCGAGGGGCGCGCCACGATCGGCGACTGGCTCGCCACATTCTTGCTCGTCGAAGCCGCCCAAATCCCACTTGAGCGACTCGTCGGAATCTTCCAACTGCTCCGAATGCAGCTGGTTCCGGCGCAGCGCGTTCTCGAAACGCTGGAAGCTCCGGCGACTCTTGAAGACAAGCCGGGTGCGGTCGAAATTCCGCCCATCTCGGGCGCGTTGCAGTTCTCTAACGTCGCGTTTTCCTACGAACCCGGTCGCCCGGTCCTGAAGAATCTGAGCCTGGATATCGCCCCCGGTGAATATGTCGGAATCGTGGGTCCGAGTGGCGCCGGGAAGAGCTCGATGATCGCGCTCGCGTTGCGGCTGTTTCGAGCCGAGAGCGGCTCGATTCGATACGATGGCCACGAAGTCAACGACATCAAGCTACAAAGTCTTCTGGAGAAGACCGCGACGGTTCCGCAGCTGACGACGATCTACTCCGGCACGATCCTGGAAAACGTGATGTTCGGCGATCCGTGGGCAAGGCCCGAATCCCTTTCCCTCGCGATCGAGCAGTCCGGCGTGTCCCTCTTCGCGGACCGCCTACCGCAGGGTCTGAACACGGAATTAGGCGAGGGCCATTCTATCTCGGGCGGCGAGCGCCAGCGAATTGGCATCGCCCGGGCGTTGGTTCGCGAACCAAGAATCCTGTTTTTGGATGAGGCGACGGCGAGCCTGGATCCCACAACCGAGGACGGCGTCCTGCGATCCATCGAAGCGCTTCGCTCGCAACTCACCATCGTTTCCATCGCCCACCGCCTGAAGGCAGTCGCCGGCTGCGACCGAATTGTGGTTCTCGATGCAGGCGAAATTGTCCAAATTGGTAGCCACGAGGAACTCGTCGCGGTGCCCGGCCTGTACCGAGATCTTTGGCGCGAGCAAGCCTACGGCATGGGGCTGGCGTGACCGAACGCGAGGCCCTAACCGAAGGCTTTGGCTTTCGGCGCAACTCCTGGAAGGCGTTTGTCTTCGTCTTGCAGTTTCTGCGCCCGCAGTTGCCGCGCCTGATTCTCGTTTGCCTCATCGACATCGCCATCGTTTTGGTGAATCTGGCCACGCCCTGGTTCGGCAAGGCAATCCTCGACCAGGCTTTTCCCTCCGGGGACACCGCACTGGCATTGAAGATTGCGGCCGCCGTGGCTGGGCTGTTGGCGTTGGTCTATGCGCTCACGGCGATGCGCACTTTTCTCTATAACTCCACGGAAATGCTCATTGGGCTGAACATCCGGCGGCGTCTGTACGGGCACCTCCAAACACTGTCGCTGGATACGGTGGAGTCGCTCCCGGTCGGGCAGCAGGCTTTTCGCATTACCACCGACGCAGATCGGATCGCCCACATGCTGGTGCGGATCCTGCCGACCCTGACCATGCTGGTGGAGTTCGGGTTGATCCTTGCCGCCGCCATCTACGTTGACCGGATTCTGACCTTCATCGTCCTCGCGTTCCTGGTTCCGTGGACGATTCTCTTTGTTTGGGTCACCCACTTTGGCCGCATCCTCGACCGGCGGCGGCTCCGGTTTTGCGAGCTTCGCGATGCCGGAATTTTGCAGGCCGCCGCGTCTTTTTCGGCGATCAAGGCGCTCGGCCGAACCCGTCGCGAGGTTCGACGTAACGGAAAAGTCAGCGTCGCGGTTCAGCGCGTTGCCGCTCAAGGCTACATGATTTTGGTTGGCTTTGAGTTCACGACGCAGAAGCTTCTGCCGTTTCTCAAAGAAACCACGATCTATCTTTGGCTTGCCCGGCGCGTGGTTTTTGGCGAAATGACGCTTGGCATGACGGTTCCGATGATCGCCTACCTCAAGCGGCTGCCGGTTCCCATTGAGAAGATCGTAAACTTTGGATGTTGGATATGGCAAACGATGGTTTCGGCGGAACGCATGATGCAGATCATGCAAACCGTCCCTCAAGTTAAGGATAAACCGAACGCCCACATTCTGAAAGACTTCACCGGGACCGTGCGCTTAGAATCCGTAGGATTTGACCGTCCGGACGTTGGCCCAGTGCTGCAAGCGGTCGATCTGGAACTACGGCCGGGCCGAAAAGTCGCCGTTGTCGGCCCGAGCGGCGCCGGCAAGAGCACGCTGCTGGGGCTGGTTCTGCGATTCCATGATCCCGCCCGAGGTCGGGTGCTCGTCGACGGGCACGACCTGAAAGATGTGGACCGAAACTCCTTCCTTCGCAGCTGTGGAACCGTAATGCAAGATACGTTTGTTTTTGGCGGGAGCCTTGCCGACAACCTGCGGGTGGTCTCGCCAGACGCCACGCCGGAAGCAATGGAGGCCGCCATTCGCGAGGCCGACCTCGGACCGTGGTTCGACACGCTTCCCGACGGCCTGGACCAAGATCTCGAAGGCGGGCTCGCGCTCTCGGTCGGGCAACGACAACGGCTCGGCATCGCCCGGGCGCTGATCGTGGATGCTCCGTTGCTCCTGCTAGATGAACCAACTTCCGCACTCGATGCTAAAACCGAGGTCGGCGTGATGGCGACCCTACGCCGGGTTTCCGCGGGACGCGCAAGCCTACTCGTCACCCACCGGCTTGGCACCGTGATCGATGCCGACGAAATCCTGGTGCTCGACCGGGGCCAAGTTGTCGAACGAGGCACCCACACAGAACTGCTCTCGCGCGACGGGCTGTACTCTGAGCTCCAGCGACGCTACCGCGCTTTGCCGACCGAGGTTCTTGTATGAAGAATGTTTTCCCTCCTGAGTGGCGTGCCCAGAGTCGCTGGCAACGCCGGTTCTACTCGCGATACATGCGAACGTTGGAACGCGCTGGCTATGTGTTGGTCGCGGGTGTGTTCGCCGCATTCATCTTTGCCTTCAACTACTCGGTTGAGGACCTCGTGACCGCGGACAAGGTTCAAATTGTGCCGTTCTCGGTGCCGTTGAATGCGGCAGAACCTACCCGCGTAACCGAATACCTCGCGGAGGACAATGCGATGGTGGCGAAGGGGCAAGCGGTGATGCGGATTGTTCAAGGCCGAGCGGTGGAGCGGTATGCCGCTTGGGAGCAGGTTGACGCCCTGAGGCGTCTCGTCGGCAACACCGCTGAAGTTCGTGAGCTGGCGAGCGCATTCCCTAAACCCACGACAACATTGGTGGTCGCGCCGGCCGCGGGAGTCTTTCGAAAGGTGGCAGAAACCGCAGGAGCGGACGAGCCGCTCGCCCGAATCGTCGATTACTCCAACCTCAGGCTTGCCGCAAGCCTTGCCGGGCAGACCGTATCTCAGGCGGCCGTTGGGCAACCGACCCGAATCACGTCGATCTCCATCGAGCCGGACGCAGGAGTTCTGTTTCGGGGCACCGATTCGATCAGCGGCTCGATCCTCGGGAAGGAGCTCAAAGATGCTATTTCGAAGGATCTGGTGGGGCGCGGCGTCCGGGTGCGGGATGACATTCCGCTTGCCGTGACGGAAGTCACGGAGGTTCAGGTCGATGCGACGACGCGGTTTGACTCGGCCACGCCGTCGGGAGAATCCGTTGCGCTCGATCCGGTTGGCAGTCTGGTGTTGGACGCCGAGGTCATTTCCGGCACTCCGGCGGCAACCATCCAGGTCGCCGACCTCCCGCCCAACGTCTACGAAAGCGCGCGCAAACTTGCCCAGGACGGAACCCTAAATCGCGCCGTGAAGAAGATCGATGGCTCCACGGCGCAGATTGCCGGGGTCGAAAATCTGCGATTCTTGGTCAAGCTCAAGGCCGGTCCGGCAGGCGAAGGCATGGCAAGCGAACTCGCCGGCGCTATGGTCTCCCGATCTTTTGAGGCGGGCGTTCGCCTAAAACAACCGCCAGAGTTCCTCATCGAAGCGGTTCGACGCGCCGACGTAGCCGGCCGAAAGGTCACCGCCCGTGTGGAAATGGTCACCGGCAAGCGGCCCATCGCGCTGCGACTGTTGAAGAAATCATGATTCCACACGATTATCTAGAGAGAGTCTATGCGGGCGTCCTTGGCAAGCTGATCGGGGTCTACCTCGGTCGTCCCGTCGAGAACTGGACCCACGAGCGTATCGCAGCGACCTTCGGCGAAATCACGGGTTACATTCATGAGGCGCGCGGCCGACGACTGGTGATCACGGACGATGACATCAGCGGCACGTTCATTTTTCTCCGCGCTTTGCGGGACCACGGATTCAATCCCGACATCATGTCGGCCCAAATCGGCGAAACCTGGCTGAACTCAATCATCGAAGGAAAGACGATTCTCTGGTGGGGCGGCATGGGCCATTCCACGGAGCACACCGCCTACCTTCGCCTGAAGGACGGCCTGAGCGCGCCCGACAGCGGATCGGCGGCGACCAACGGAGTCGTGACGTCCGAGCAAATCGGCGCGCAAATCTTTATCGAAGGATGGGCGATGGTGTGGCCCGGGCAACCCGCCCGCGCCGCCGACTTAGCCGCCCGTGCGGCCCGAGTGAGTCACGACGGTGAGGCGGTACACGCCGCCCAAGTGATCGCGGCGCTGGCTTCGGCGGCCTTTACCGAATCGGACTTGGATGTTCTGCTCGACACCGCATTGGGTCTGATTCCGGCCGATTGCGTGATTCGCCGGCTCATCGACGACCTTCGTCGGTGGCACGCCACCGGGGAAGATTGGCGCGCTTCGCGCGATCGACTTGAGGCGGATTATGGCTACGACCGCTACCCTGGAATCTGCCACGTCGTGCCGAACCACGGTCTGGTCATCCTGGCGGTGCTGCACGGCGCGGGTGATTTTGATCGCTCGCTCAGCATCGTGAACACCTGTGGGTGGGACACGGACTGCAACTCCGGCAACGTCGGCTGCATTCTCGGCATTCGAAACGGGCTTGCCGGAATTGACGAACGGTGGCGGGAACCGGTCGCGGACCGGCTGTATTTGCCGTCGGCCGACGGCGGCGGTTCGATCACCGACGCGGTTCGCGAGACCTACGCGGTCGTCGATGCCGGGCGTCAGCTTAACGGACTACCGCCCCTCGCCCCAAGGCCAAGGTTCGATTTTTCGTTGCCCGGCAGTGTGCAGGGTTGGCGGCCGGGCACGCACGAAAGCGGCGGTCTTCGGTTTGATGGCCGAGTATCCTCGCCGACATTCATCCCGCCGGACATGAAGGATTTCGTCTCGGGGTACCAACTCATCGCGAGCCCGACGCTCTATCCCGGCCAAACCGTAACCGCGCGCTTGCGCTCCGGCTCGGGGCGGCTGTTCTTGTCGCACTACAACACGGCCGATGAGTCGGTTTCCATCGAGGGGCCGCCGTTCGAAGATGGGATGGTGACTTGGACCGTGCCAGACACCGGCGGATACCCGATTCACGAGATCGGGATCGAAGGCGACGGTGTGCTGGACTGGCTCGATTGGCAGGGCGTGCCGACGACCGCGTGGCCCATCCTTCCCGGCACGATGGCGCAGCGTGCCTGGACGAACGCGGTTTACCGACTCGATCCGACCGGCGTTGTGGTCCAAAACGATGGAATCGGGCTGCTCACGCAGGGAACCCGCGAGTGGGATAACTACATCGTTACCGCCGATATTACGCCGCGAATGGCGGTGGCATCGGGGCTGGGCGTCCGCCTGCAGGGCATGCGGCGGGGTTACCTACTGATGTTCGGCCCTCCCGGCGAAGTGCAGTTGGTGCGATTGGGTGCCGAACCAACCGTCCTGGAAACCGCCGATTGGGGCTGGAAGCCGTACGAAACGTACCGCGTGGAGATCGAAGCGGTCGGTGATCGATTTTACATATCGATCGACGATGTATTGTTAATACAAGCTTACGACGACAAGTATCCCTCTGGCGCCGTCGGATACGCGGTCGACAGCGGTGCGCTCGGAGTTGGCACGCTGCAAGTGAGGCCGGCATGAGCCACCGTCCGGCAGACCGAGTCACGTGGCGTCCGGGGCCGGTCGGCGACGCCGTTCGCGACAGCCTTGAGGGTCGACTGAGAGAGTTCATCGTGGACGAATCCAGCGAGCCGGTCGTCATGTTCTCGCCAGAAGCGCGTGAGGTTTCCGATCCGGGCGGATGGTACGGCGAGCACTTGGGCAAGTGGCTCGTTGCGGCGAGCCATGCGGCGCAACGCACCGGCGATCCGGTCCTCACGGAGCGAATCCGCGCCGTCGTCGATTTCGTCTCCCAGAACCAAGAACCCAGCGGCTATGCCGGCACGTACGCCCACGACGCGGCTTGGCGAATGACCGAAACATCGTCGGAAAAGGTTCGCACGTGGGACGTCTGGGTGCACGCCTGGACGATGATGGGGCTGCTTCGCGCGGGCGCGATCGAACCGGCGGTTTGCATTGGGGAACTGATGCTGACCACCTTCGCAGAAAGATCACTCCTAGACCTAGGCAATCATGCCGGTCTGAGTTCGGCGGTGGCAACTGAGCCGCTGGCCGAACTCACCTTGGCGACCGGCGACCCCCGCTTTGCCGACCTTGCGGCCCGCACGGTCGAGGAATTGGAGTTCCGCCTTGGCTTCCTGAGCAAAGACGATGCCGCCGAGATCGGCACCGGCAAGGCGTACCAGCTTCTGTGGTGCGTCACCGGCCTTGTCGCCCTTTACCGTGCGACCGGCGAGCGGCGGTACTTGGACGCCGCCATCCGGCGGTGGTTGAACATCGCCGAGTTTCACCTGTCGCCCCTCGGCGGGCCTTGGGGTGGCGTTGCGGGACACAAAGAAGTCTTCAACTCGAAGGGCTTTTTCTCGCCGTATGGGATGACCGAAACCTGCGCCGCCGCCTCGTGGATGTCTCTCTGCCGAGAGCTATTCAAGATCACCGGCGAGGCTCGGTACGCAGCGGCTTTTGAGCGGACGCTATTGAACACGCTCCTGGGTGCGCTGGACGAGAACGGACGCGATTGGGTGTATTTCACGTTCCCGAACGGGCGACGAAACAACACCTACCACTGGGCATGCTGCCGATCTAGCGGCGCGATGGCATTAGAACAAGCCTCCGGCATGGTTGCAACGTCCGACGAAAGCGAGGTCTTCGTCAACCTGCTTCACCCGGCGGAAGTGCAGTTTGAGCAACTCGGCTTAGCGCTAGAAATCTCCGAACGAGCAATTCATTTCAAGACAGATGCAGAAACCGAACTCACCCTGAAAGTCAGGGTGCCGGAAGGCGCGCAAATCCTGTCGATCACCCTTAACGGCGAGCCGAACGACGCCGTGATTCAAGACGGGTATCTCCAGATCAGTCGCGAATGGGCAACCGGCGACGAACTGAGCTGGGAGGTCAATACTCCCATTCGCGTCGTTCCGTTCACCTACTCGGTCGATCACCACGGCCAGGAAGTCGTCCGGATGGACTACGCCTACGTCGCGCGGGGACCGTGGGTTTACGCGACCGGGCTAATCGACGGCTACCGAAAAGAGGAAACCCTCCGGATTCCGCGTCTCACGCCGGAAGCGCCGTTTCGGCTCGAAAACGATGAAATTCGCTTCTACGCACCGGGGCGAACCCCGATTCTGTTTCTGCCCTACTACCGTGCCGGAGGTCGGCACGAGGGGGCTTGGCGCACCACATGGTTACAAATAGCATGGCAATGATTACTGCAGGAGAGAGAGGATTGAACGTGCGGGCGGACGCCTGGGTGGCCGTCACCGACGCACCCCGCGCGGGATTCTCGCTGACAACTTCGGTCGAGGCGATTTACGGCGCTTCGCTGCGGCGGCAAATCACTTCGACCTTAGCCGCGTTCGGAAACCCTGGGGTTCACCTGGAAATCCACGATTCCGGCGCGCTACCGTTCGTGGTTGAGGCCCGAATGGAAGCCGCCCTCTGCGCGTTTCTGTGTGTGCCGCTTCCCGAGTTGCCAGCCTCCCGGCGTCGCCCGGATCGCCATCGTCTACGCCGAACGCGGCTTTATGTTCCCGGGAACGGGCCGAAGCAGTTCGCCAACGCGGGGCTCTACGGTCCAGATGGGTTGATTCTCGACCTTGAGGATTCCGTTTCGCCCGATGCCAAATGGGCGGCGCGTGCCCTTGTACGACGTGCTTTTGCCACTTTGGAGTGGCCCGGGTGTGAGCGGATTATCCGCATCAATGACGGTCCCGAAGGCCTGGAGGATCTCGCCGCCATCGCGCCGCAAGGCATCGAAGCCGTGCTGGTTCCGAAAGTTGAAGAACCGGAAACGATCCTCAGTATCGCCGCTCTGCTCGATTCCTTAGAACTAGAAACCCTCTTGATTCCCTTGCTGGAAACTCCGTTAGGCATTCAAAACGCCTACGCAATCGCCAAGTCGTCCCCCCGAATCGTGGCCCTCGCAATCGGGTTGGAAGACTATGCCACCGAGATCCGGGCGGAACGATCGGAAAGCGGCAACGAGACCGCTTTCGCCCACGGCCAACTGGTCAACGCCGCCCGTGCAGCCCAGGTTTCGCCGCTTGCCAGCGTGTTTCCGAACATCGACGACCGCGATGCGGTTTTTCGCTATGCCCGCCGCATGCGAGGTCTCGGATTCGACGGAATCGGTTGCATTCATCCGCGCCAAGTGCGCGCCGCCCACGCAGCGCTCGCACCGTCGGTTGATGAGCTTGAACGGGCGCGCCTCATCGTGGAAGGCTACGAGGCCGCCATTGCCGAAGGGCGCGGGGCCGTGTCAGTGGAAGGCCGCATGGTCGACGTTCCAGTTTATGAAAGGGCGCGACACGTGCTAGCTCAGGGAGAGATTCGATGATTAATGCCGTAGGCCGAGAAGTTCCTCACCATCCGTTTGCCGGGGTCGGCGCAAAACTCGTTTCCGGTCGGCAAGCGTCGCCGCCAATCCGGTCTTGCGAAGACTATCCGGGTGACGGCAACAAGCGCGTGCCGGACCTGATGACTGCCCTGAAGAACGCCGGGCTCCGCGACGGGATGGTCATATCAACGCACCATCACCTTCGTAACGGCGATTACCTAGCCGCAAAACTGTTTGCGGCGGCCGATGCGCTGGGGGTTCGCGACCTGGTCTGGTTCCCGTCGGCGGTGTTCCCGTGCCATGCCGAGCTGATTCCGTACCTGGAGCGGGGCGTCATCCATCACATCGAAGGCAGCCTCAACGGCCCGGTAGGTGACTTCGCCTCAGAAGGCGGAATGAAGGGGATCGCCGTACTTCGCTCGCACGGCGGGCGGTACCGCGCAATGCAAGACGGCGACGTGCGTGTCGATATCGCCGTGATTGCCGCTCCCACCGCTGACCCGTTTGGCAACATGCGCGGCACGACCGGACCATCGGCATGCGGCGGTCTTGGCTTTGCCGTGGCGGATGCCCAATATGCCGATCACGTCATCGCCGTCACCGACAACCTCGTCCGGTTCCCGTGTGCCCCGTGGCAGATTCAGGGCAACTACATCGATCAGGTTGTGGTGGTGGACCGAATCGGTGATCCATCTAAGATCCTCAGCGGGACCACCGAGCTCACGCGTTCACCCGAGCGACTGCTGGTGGCCGAGCATGCCGCGCGATTCGTGGCGGCTTCCGGCGTTCTACGGGAAGGCTGGTCGTTCCAGGCCGGAGCCGGCGGGATCTCGCTGGCGTTCACACTTTTTGTACGCGATTTGATGCGAGAGCGTGGTGTGCGAGCGCGATTCGTGCGTGGTGGCAGCACGCGCTACTTAGTCGAAATGCTTGAAACGGGCCTCACGGATTTCATCCTCGACGGCCAGACGTTCGACCTCGACGGCATCCGGTCGATGCGAGAGAACGCGAACCACATCATGACGTCACCCTTCAATAGCTACAACTACCACGGAAAAGGCAATCTGGCTTCCCTGCTGGATTGCGCGGTTTTGGGGGCGACGGAGGTGGACCTCGAGTTCAACGCGAACGTCGTCACGCACTCCGACGGTCGGATGCTGCACGGCATCGGTGGCTGGCAAGACGCCCTGTTCTCGCGGTGTACGATTCTGGCCGTGCCGACCTTCCGAAACCGCGTTCCGATCGTTCGGGAGCGCCTCACGACGTTCTGCGGTCCGGAAACGTTGGTGGATGTCATCGCCACCGAGCGCGGCATCGCGATCAATCCGCGGCGAACCGATTTGTTGGCCGCAGTTGCCGGTTCGGACCTGCCGCTAAAGTCGCTGGAAGAGCTGAAAGCCGAAGCCGAGGCGCTGTGCGGCGGGCCGCCGGAGTCGCTCGAGCTAAGCGGGCCGGTGATCGGGCACGTCACTTGGGTCGACGGCACGCTGCTCGATGTGGTTCGTCAGGTGACGGCATGATGGCCCTCATCGCGGCGCTCGCCTTCGATGCCGCCAGGCTTGAGGCGATGCGGACGAAGATCCATGCGGCGGTTAACGCGGAAGCGGTGAGCGGAGTGGTAATGCTGGTTCAGCATCGCGGTAAGCCGGTCTTCTCGGACGCCTACGGTCTGGCCAACCGCGCCGAAAAGCTCCCGATGCGGCCGGACACCATCTTCCAGGTGATGTCGATGACGAAGCCGATCGTGGCGATTGCCGTCATGATGTGCGTCGAAGCGGGTGATTTGAACCTGGACGACCCCGTGGAGCGCTACATTCCGGCATTTCAGGGCATCTCGGTTCGGGAGAACGGCAGGTTGCGCACGCCCGCGCGGCGGCTCACGGTCCGGCACCTTCTCACCCACACCGGCGGGCTTGGGTCGATCGATCCGGGCGGGCTAGATGACGACGCCAAGCGGAAACTCACGCTCGCCGTCTATGCCGACATGATTCCGACGGAGCCGCTTCGGCGCGATCCGGGCACGGCGATGGAATACAGCGGGCTTGGTTTTTCGACTCTCGGCCGCATCGTTGAGGTCGTATCGAAAATGCCGCTTGAGCGTTTTATGGAAGAGCGGATTTTCCGGCCACTCGGTATGCGAGATACGGCGTTCTTCCTTCGTCCGGCAGACCATGCGCGCGCCGCCTACACCTACGTTGAGGGAATGCAACCGCTGGAGCCGAACCCGTTTCGGCTCGGAGCGCGGTTAGCGAACCCCGCTGGAGGGCTGTATTCCACCGCCGCCGACATGGCGACTCTGTTGCAAACCATTGCCGACGGCGGTCGTCGTGGGAAAACTCGGTTGCTGTCTGCCGCCGGTGTCGAAGCCATGACGACCGTGCAGACCGGCAACCTGCCG
Organism: Fimbriimonas ginsengisoli Gsoil 348; assembly: GCA_945881865.1. Taxonomy (GTDB): domain Bacteria; phylum Armatimonadota; class Fimbriimonadia; order Fimbriimonadales; family Fimbriimonadaceae; genus Fimbriimonas; species Fimbriimonas ginsengisoli_A. The sequence goes on from CAMCVK010000004.1 coordinate 37,857, forward strand.
GTGGATGGCGGCGACGGGCAGGGCGTCGGGCTTGGGTTCTTTGTCGTGCGCGGCGCGGCCGGGCAATCGACTTTGAAGTCGATCGGCACGTTTGGGCACACCGGTGCGTTCGGTACGGAGTTCTGGGCGGACCGAAAACGAGGGATCGTCGCCGTGTTCCTGGCCCAGGGCCTGGACAACGTCTCGCCGGTCCGGCGAACGTTTAACACGATGCTCAACGCCGCGTTTGATAGGTGACCCTAGGCAGCGCCGGCGAAGGGGCGGACTTCGACCTAGCTTAGACTGGCCAGCGCGATCTGCTCGTAGACGGTTCCGCTTGTAGCTTTCGCACGGGCTTTTTCACGTCGGTACTCAAGCATCTCAACAAGTGCTTCCGACACCATTTGCTTTGCCTCTTCCAGTGTCTCGCCCTGCGAATTCACCCCGGGCACCTCTGCGACGAAGGCAGAGTATCCCCCTTCTTCGGCGGGTTCGAACACAAGGGTCACGTGTTCCATTGAGAAAGTATACGTCCGAATCGCAAATTCGGTAAAGGATGCCTAATCAGTCTCAACGCCTTCCGCGTCGCCGAAGCCAGATAGGGTTCAGGATTGCGACCCTAGGCAGCGCCGGCGAAGGGGCGGACTTCCACCGAGCCTCGGCAGGCGAGGGCAGCTTTTCGGCCCCATTCGATGGCCTCGTCTTCGGTCGAGCAATCTAGGACCCAGAAGCCGTCGACGAAAGCCGCAGCCTCCAGGAACGGACCTTCGTTCGTCGTCAATTCACCGTCAGGCTGAAGGTGGATCGACGTGGCCGTAGTGGTGGCACAAAGCCCGCCAACGAAGACGCGAACTCCCGCCGCGACCATGGCGTCGTTGACGTCATCAATGGCCGCATGCGCGGCGGCGTCCAGCATTTCGGCGTGGTTATAGCCGTTGGGTCGGTGGATGGAAACGAGGTATTTCATGGTGTCATTCCTTGTCGGCTGAGCGGCCGAAGATTCGACATCGTGGTTGGCAAAATCAAAACCCCGAATGCCAATCGTGGTCGCCGTACAGGGTTTGGATGTATTCGATCTGCGGGATGTGGCTTTGCGTGTGTTGGTTGCCGGCCGTCATGAAGTAGCGAAGCGGTGCTTCGCCGAGGCCAAACGGCATCATGACCAGCCGATCTAGATCGTCCCGTTGGAACGAGTTGAGGCACGCGATGTAGCCATCGCGCGCGGCTTCGAAGTACCGCACGAGTGGCTCGCGCTCCGAGAACGTCGCGTCGTGCGCCAAAAAGTGGGCGTTCGCCTCAGCGGAAGCCAGGATCGGGAACGGAGTTCCTTGCAATTGCATTGCAATGTTTTCCAGAGCGTGGGCTGCGTGGGCGACAATCGCGCCGATGGACCGGCTGCTCGGCGAAGGTTTCCAGAAAAGCTTCTCGTCGGGAGTTTTGTCGACAAGCACCAAAACGCGCTGCGTCGTGCGCTCAAGCTCTGCAATCGCGGCATCAATCGGGTTCATGGGGTCTGCATTCTATCATGCGAAAAGTGGACAGCCGTACGCGTTATCTCGACAAGCTACAGCCGTTTCCAGAACGTGATCTTGTCGTGACCATCGGCGTAATACGCCTCGATACGAGACTCCTCGCGAAAGCCCAGCTTCCTATAGAAAGTCCGAGCCACCTCAAAGTTCTCGTCACTCGATGTTTCTACCAACAGTATCCTAGCCGCACGCTCGCCAATCGTCCGTTCGAAGGCGTCCATGAGTAAGCGCCCGACGCCCTTACTTTGGGCTTCCGGTGCGACAATCAACATCAACGCGTTCCAAGTTTGGTCGGTCAGGGCCTCGACATCGCCGTAAACCACACCAATCGTTTCTTCCGTCTCGGCGAGAATCCAGATTGCGGTGCCGTCAGTTTGAAAACGATCCTCAATTAGCGTGATTCCCGCCTCATCAAAGAGGCCCGAACCCATTGCGACCTTTCGAACTTCGCTTAGATCCTCAGGCTGAGCAAGGCGGGTGCGCGCTTCCACGCCTGAATCTTAGCACGCGAGAATTTCTATGACTCTTTCTGCAATCTCTGCGCACTCTGTGGCCTGTAAGTGGCGGAGCCCCGCGCGCAATAGAATAAGTTGGTGAGTTCATGTTGACAATCCGCCAAGTTGTGCTGGACGAAATGGAGGCCTTAGCCGAGAGCCATGCGGCATTCCAGTACCTCACCGGACTGGGAGTCGCCGAAGGCGGGGTGCTGCCGTCGGCGTTCATCGCCGAGTTCTTGCCCCGGGCCCGCGCCGCCGACCCGTGGCTAGGAGTTTGGGCGATTGACGACGGCGTTGTGGTGGGCTCCGGGGGGTTCAAATCGGCCCCGAAGGAAGGTGTGGTTGAGATCGGATACGGCGTCGCACCGTCGGTAGAAGGCAAAGGGGTTGCCACCGCCATGGCGAAGGCAATGGTTTCCTTTGCCTTGGCAAACGGCGCCCAGGCCGTCATTGCGCACACCTTGCCCGATGGTTTTGCCTCCCAGCGCGTGCTCGCCAAGGCCGGATTCACACTCGTCGGGCCGGTGGTCGACCCGGAAGACGGCGACGTTTTACGGTTTACGTGCAGCCAACTCTAGTGATCTTCGTCGCGAAGCCCTTTGAATGCCTCATCGAGCTCCCAAATCGCCTCTTCGTGCGTCACGGCGCGATTGAACAACGCGTCAGCCGCCAAGCGTTGGTTCTTGCGTTTGAAACCAGGCAAGCGCGGCAAGAAAATGCGGCAACTCGTAATCTGGCCAATACTCCTCAACCACGTAAAAATCGGAGTAAACCGATTGCACGGGCAAAAACCCGCTCAGTCGTCGGCAGCCGCCCCAGCGAACCACCATGTCGATCCGGCTCACTTGGCGCGACGCCAGCCCATCGTGAACGCGCTTCTGGCCGGATTCAAAGGCGCTCTTTAAGTCCCATTCCCAGCCGTAGTTCACGAGCATGTTCACCTTCAGGCCGCTGCCCTGGCGCTCCTTCACATACGGCTTCAGCTCCTCGGGAAACATCGCCGACGTCGAATCTCCCACCACCAGCAGTGCAATATCGAATTTCAGAGCCTCTTCAACAAACGCTACGCAGGCACCGGAAAAGGCCATACGCTGTTCCTTTGGCCGCTTTGTATTGTCCTGCGTAAAACCATACAGGGAGACTTCTTCGATCCCTAGGTCGCAGCAGTCTTGCAGCATCTGCAGCCCTTTGCCGACGCCCGCAATGTAGCCCTCCGGAACCGATAGACCTCGCTCCTTGGCCCATCGCCGGTTTCCGTCGGGAATCAGCCCCACGTGGCGTGGCAACCGCGTAAGCCGGACCCCATCCACTTCGGGCAGGGGAGTGCGTTGGGAGCGGGCCATGCTTCTTTGTACCGCCAGATCGCGGCCGGGTTCCGGCGCGGCGCAATTTCCTCGCGCACGATCGGCGTCGAGCCAGATGGGGAATCGAAAGCTACGACCATAAATCGACGCCGAAAACTCCATTTTCGCGTAGAAACCAATCAAAATGGAGACCTATATGTCGACTGAATCCGCCTGCCCATTCTCCGGTGACGCCCTCCGCCACACGACCGCCGGGGCGAACTCCAACGCCCAGTGGTGGCCCAATCAGCTAAATCTGAACATCCTCAAAAAAAACTGCCCGATGGCCAACCCAATGGCGGCAGATTTTAACTACGCCGAAGAGTTTAAGAGCCTCGACCTGGATGCCGTCGTGCAAGATCTGCACGCGCTCATGACCGATTCGCAAGATTGGTGGCCGGCCGACTATGGCCACTACGGCCCTTTCTTTGTCCGGATGGCCTGGCACAGCGCGGGAACCTACCGAATCGCCGACGGACGCGGCGGCGCCGGCTCCGGCACCCAGCGATTCGCACCCCTCAACAGCTGGCCCGACAACGGCAACCTGGACAAGGCGCGACGCCTGCTCTGGCCAATTAAGCAAAAGTACGGCAAGAAGCTTTCCTGGGCTGACCTGTTCATCCTGGCGGGGAACGTCTCGCTGGACTCCATGGGGCTCAAAACCTTCGGATTCGGTGGCGGACGCGAGGACGTTTGGGAGCCGGAAGAGGACATTAACTGGGGTCCCGAGACCACCTGGCTGGGCGACGAGCGATACCGCGGCGACCGACAGCTGGATAACCCGCTTGGAGCGGTTCAGATGGGCCTCATCTACGTGAATCCAGAGGGCCCCAACGGCACGCCGGACCCGCTGGCTTCGGCCCGCGACATCCGCGAGACGTTCGCGCGCATGGCCATGAACGACTACGAAACGGTTGCCCTCATTGCCGGCGGCCACACGTTTGGCAAGACGCACGGCGCGGCCGACCCGAGCATCTACTGCGGTCGCGAGCCGGAAGGCGCGGGCATCGAAGAGCAGGGAATGGGCTGGAAGAACACTTACGGAACCGGTAAGGGCGGCCACGCCATCACGAGCGGCCTCGAGGGCGCCTGGACGCCGACGCCGATCACGTGGGACAACAGCTACTTCGATACGCTGTTTGGCTTCGAGTGGGAGCTCACCAAGAGCCCGGCGGGAGCTCACCAGTGGACGCCAAAGGACGGCGCGGGAGCCGGAACGGTGCCCGACGCGCACGATCCGGCGGTGAAGCATGCGCCGATGATGGCGACGACCGACCTCGCGCTGCGGCTCGATCCGATTTACGAACCGATCTCGCGGCACTTCCACGCAAATCCGGACGAGCTGGCCGATGCCTTTGCCCGCGCATGGTTCAAGCTAACCCACCGCGACATGGGCCCGATCACCCGCTACCTCGGCCCGCTGGTTCCTTCCGAAGAGCTGATCTGGCAGGATCCGGTTCCGGCAGTTGACCATGAACTCGTGAGCGAGCAGGAAATCGCCGACCTGAAGGCGAAGATTCTTGCCTCGGGCCTCACGGTTCGGCATCTCGTGAAGACGGCTTGGGCTTCCGCTTCGACCTTCCGCGGCAGCGACCTGCGTGGTGGTGCAAACGGCGCGCGGATTCGACTCGCCCCGCAGAAGGATTGGGCGGTCAACCAGCCGGACGAGCTCTCGGTCGTGTTGCCGGTTCTGGAGGCAATCCAGGCCGAGTTCAACGCCTCCCGCGTGGGCGGGGTTCGGGTTTCGCTGGCCGATCTCATCGTGCTCGGCGGTGCCGCCGGGATCGAAGCGGCGGCGAAGGCGGCCGGTTTCGAGGTGACGGTACCGTTCACTCCGGGCCGAATGGACGCATCGCAGGATCAAACCGACGCGCACTCGTTTGCCGCGCTGGAGCCGGCGGCCGACGGATTCCGCAACTACGTCATTGCCGGCCATGAGTCGCTTTCGGCGGAACTACTGCTCGACAAATCGAACCTCCTCACCTTGACCGCGCCGGAGATGACGGTGCTTCTGGGTGGCTTGCGTGTGCTGCGGGCGAACTTTGGCGATACCGACCACGGCGTGTTTACCAGCCGACCGGGCGCGCTGACGAACGACTTCTTCGTGAACCTGCTCGACATGGGCACGGCTTGGCAGAAGTCTTCCGGGGCCGACGGAGTTCTGGAGGGCCGCGACCGCGCGACCGGCGAACTCAAGTGGACTGGTACAACGGTCGACCTTGTGTTCGGCTCGAACTCGCAGCTCCGCGCTTTGGCCGAGGTCTACGCCTCCGCCGACGGCCAAGATGCGTTCCTTCGCGACTTCGTCGCGGCTTGGAACAAGGTCATGAACCTCGACCGCTTCGACCTCGCCTGAGGGGAATTCGATGAATTGGAGCCCTCCCTTTCGCTCGCCGAGAGGGAGGGCTTTTAAACATTATTACCCCATCCTTTTGTCTGCGAGAGGAGGGGGCCAGGGGGTGGAGAGTCTGCTTCGTCAGATCTGGATTTAGCTGACTCTCCCAACCCAACCCTTCCCTCTCACAAGTGAAAGGGAAGGGCTTTCGGATGCTTACTGAATGGTAAACGTCGCCGTGTGGGCGGTGTTGATGTCGTGCGTCGCATTGGTTCGGGCAACAACCGTCGCCGAGCCGACCGTCGCGGTGTTCTTCACCTTGACGGTGAACGTCACCGTCGAGTCGCCAGCCGGGACCGTAACCGTGCGTGGCGCATCTTGCAGGTTTGAACTGACCGAGACGGCAAACCTATAGCCTCCGGTCGGGGCGGGAGTATTCAGGTGCGCTTTGACCGTCACCGTATCTCCTCGGCGGGCCGAGGACCGCGCGGAAATTCCAACGAAGTACTCGGGCTCCTGCCATTGGATCACGGCTTGCAGACCGGTCGATGTCGTGCCGACCGTCCAGAACCGCTTATCCGTCGTTGGAACCACGAAAGACGTGGAAAGCGTCAACGGCTGTTTGACCCCCGCAGAGTAGACCAACTCGCCCAGATCACTAAACGAACTGTAAATCCCCTGGAAACCGTTCACCGTCGGCCCGCCGGCAAGATAAGCGCGTCTCCGCGACGAAGTAAAGCTGCTGCCAGCATAGTACGGAGCCGCCGCCGCGTCGGAGATCGTAAACGAAGTGGCCGTTAGGGCACCAAAGGCCGGGTACTTCAAAATGAACTCACCGGCTCCGGTCATGCTCTGGCCGTAGACCAGCCAGTTACCGCCGACCCTGGTTGCGGTGTAAGGCACCGAGGACATTCTTGCAAGCACCACGTTCTCGAAGGACGAGGCCCGTCGGGAGGCGTGGCCGTTGTTACTTGCATCCCGGCTTAAGACCAGTTCCTGATCTTCCGAGGATCCCAGCCCTTCGGCCTGAAAGCCCATGCGGTCGGCAAGGACCGTACTGGTGGGATCACCTAAGGAAATCGAATAGGTGTCGGCGTCGGTGCTGACTTCGTGGCTGAGGAGTGACGTCCGGTCATAGTTCAGGGAAGAATCGCCGTAACTGAAAAAGGAGACCTCCTGCTTGACCGCCAGCCGCAGCCGAGGATCCTCTGGCGTGCCAGAAGGAGTCAGCCCGAAAAGCGTGTTGCTGACGATGAGCCTGCCGGCGGCGTCATCATCGCTGTACGAACCGGGCAAGGATGCAAGACCGACGACATTAGGGCCGTCCAGGTAAAGGAGGTAGATGCTTGAAAAGCCCTCGGGATCGACGGCAGTTACGGCAAGTACCGTGTCCGTCGAGTTCCTTTTCGTTAACAGCATCCGACCGTTCGATACGTTGAGTTCCTTCCCGGTCTGCTCGGCAAGGTAGCGAACAATGGAAAGGTAGCTTCCGGTGGTGCCACGGTAATTAAGCTGGCGGAGAATCAGGTCTTCGGTTGTGCTGGGAAAATCCGGATTGCCGGCCCGTGGCGAGAGCACATAGGTGTTGGATGCGCCATCCGGCAGGATCTGGAACTTCCCCGCGATCTGCCCGGTGGCTGCCACCGAGACCGGTGTGTTGATGGTACTCGACCAGGCGCGCGAACCGTACTTGAACTGAGTGATGACGAGCCGTTTGCCGCCACCGATGACGTCCGCCTCAGTGGCCGTCACGAGGAAGTCATTATCATTGACTCTGGCGTCCAGAACAACTGGATTCGTCAGCCCGGCGGGGAGGAAGAAGCTTGTGCCTAAGCGAACTGGTCCGGCAAGAGACACGGAGGCCGCCAAAACAACCACGGCACTGAGAACGGACCTAAAAAACATCACCATGAAATGATACAGAGATCTGCCGCAAGCTGTCAAGAGACTGTCAGATACTTCGAAGGACTTCCGTTTCCTTGCCAAACGGTGGTGTAGCGAAAACTCACCGGACTCTCCCAACCCAACCCTTCCCTCTCACAAGTGAAAGGGAAGGGCTTTTGGGCGTTACTACCCCATCCTTTCGCTTGCGAGAGGAGGGGGCCAGGGGGTGGAGAGTCCACCTCGTCCGAGCTTGGTTTAGCAGACTCTCCCAACCCAACCCTTCCCTCTCACGAGTGAAAGGGAAGGGCTTTTAAGCATGCCTACTTCTTGCGGCGGCGGAGCATTGCCATCGCGCCGAAGCCGAGGGCGATCATGCTCGCCGGCTCGGGAACCGGGGCAACATTGCTCGTGTTCACAAGCATCAGGTCGATGCTGGCGTCGCTGAAGTTCGCCCTATCCTTGTCCTCGAACAGGAACCCAACGCCACCGCGCAACGTCCAGTCCTCGGCGTAGTTCACGTAGTCCTTGTCGATCACGAGGCCGGTCGAGCTTGCCTCGTCCTTTGGGCTCATCAGCCATTCCTGGCTCAACGGTCGGGTGTCGCCCTTGCCCTCTCCCTCGCCTTTGAATCCGTCAAAGTTCCGCGTGAGCTCCATGCTCTTCATGTAGCTGTACACGCCGTTCTTGGCGTCTCCGCCCAGTCGGATGAACATGTTCTTGAAGCTGAGGTCACCCTGAAGCTGAATCTTCGTCTCGGCGCCGTCGACGTTCATGTAGAGAACCTTATCTGCCGCGAAGTACCGAAGCTCGAAGGATTTCGTGTTGCCGGATTCCCACTCGGTTGCGGTCGCTTCCGATCGGATGTCGCCCTTGGTGTTGTCGAGCAAGAACAGGTTCGACTTCTCATCGCGATCCCAAGGCTTGTCCCACTTGTCGCCCTTCTCCTTGCCTTCTCTTTCCTCGCGTTCCTTGCGCTCTTCGTCAAATTCGTCGCGCTTGCCGCCTCGGCCAAGCCGCAGGGTCGCGCCGGCATCGAGCGAGTTCACGGAATTCATCAAGCCACTGCGATCAAAGTCATTGACAACATGCGTCGGAACAGTTTGCGCTTGAACGGAAGCAACAACGGAGAGTGCGGCGACAGAGATAAGAAGCTGAAACTTTTTCATGATGCTTTATTGAACCTTCTATGCCAGTATCGGCGGGCAGACAACAAATCTAAAGACCCAGCTTCGCGTGTCAACCGTATACGGGACATTTTCCGCGCTACGGCGCGAGAACGGGAACCAGCGCGTTGGCGATGGCTTGTCCGACGGCACGGGCGCGCTGCCGGTTGACGAGTTGCACCGCAAGTTCTTCCGCGTCAGGAGTTCCCTCAAGGTCGCGGCGGCGGGTCGTGCCGAAGTACGGCCCTTTCGCCCAACCCTTCAAACCTTTGGAAGCCGTGCCATCAAACGTGATGTCCACCGTGACTTCGGTGCGGCTACCGCCGCCGTTGGGGTCGTTCAGCAGGTCGGTTCGGCTGCGGTTTTCTTGTTTCAGGCTGCGAACGCGAATATCAAGCCGCCGGACGAACGCGCCGTCAAGTTCCCGCACTTCGACCGCTTTCGGCTCCATTGCCTTAATGAGCGTCGCGAGCACTTCCTTTCGCAACAACTCATCTCGCTCGACGCCCTTCAGTTCCGCGAACGCCGGATAACGGTCGAACTTCACCTCACCGAGTTGAATCGGGGCGGCGGCCAGAACGAGTAAGGGCAAAAACGCGAGCATCAATAATGCCAGTCGACGTCCATCGCCTGCTTGGCGTGGGCTTCGATGAACTCGCGGCGCGGCTCAACCTTCTCGCCCATGAGGCGGCTGAACATCATTTCGATTTCAGCCTCATATTCGGGCAGCATGATCACCTGCATCAGCTTGCGGTTGCCGACATCCATTGTGGTTTCGGCAAGCTCTGAGGCGTTCATTTCGCCCAAACCTTTAAACCGCGTGACGCTGTAGTTCTTGCGGCGCAGAGTCTTGATGATTTCATCGCGCTCGGCTTCGTCCATTGCGTAGTGCCGCTCGTTGACGCCAACTTTGACCACGAACAGCGGCGGCTGCGCCAAGTAGATGTGTCCGCCGGCCATCAGCGGCTTCATGTAGCGGTAGAAGAAAGTGAGCAGGAGCGTACGGATGTGCTCGCCGTCCACGTCCGCGTCCGTCATGATGATGATCTTGTCATAGCGGAGCTTCGTGATATCGAACTTGATCTCGTCCTGTTTCTCCTTCTTCTTGCTCTTACTCCAGTCTTCGCTGATAATGACTTCGACAGGCTCAGAATCTTCTTCGGGCTGCATCGACGCCTTGCCCATGGTGAGGTCAATTCCGACGCCGAGGGCCGAGATGAGCGACTTGATTTCTTCGTTGTCGAGGGCCTTATCGATGCGGGCGCGCTCTACGTTCAGAATCTTGCCGCGCAGGGGAAGGATTGCCTGGGTGTGGCGGTCTCGGGCACCTTTCGCCGAGCCACCGGCCGAGTCGCCCTCAACCAGGAACAGCTCGCTCGCCTTGGGGTCTTTCGATCGGCAGTCCGCTAGCTTCCCGGGCAGACCAAATCCGTCCATCGCGCTGCTGCGTCGAATCGACTCGGCGGCCTTTCGGGCGGCTTCGCGGGCACGCTGCGCGATCACGGCCTTGTCAACGATGCGCTTGGCGAAGTTCGGGTTCTCCTCGAAGAACGTGGTAAGGCCATCGCCCACCAGCGAGTTCGTGAGGCCCTGAACTTCCGGCGTGACGAGCTTGACCTTGTCCTGCGAGTTGTAGCTTGGGTTCTCAAGCCGAAGCGATATCACGGCGGTGAGACCGTCCGTAATGTCGTCGTTCGTAAAGTTCGTATCCTTCTCTTTCAGGAAGCCCATTTTCCGGGCGTAGGAGTTCACCACGCGGGTGAGGGCGGTGCTAAATCCGCTGACGTGGGTTCCGCCGTCTGGGTTATGAATGTTGTTGCTGAAGGCCAGCAACGTCATGTTGTAGCCGTCGTGGTACTGCAGCGCGACTTCGACCTCGGTCGTTTCTTTCGCGCGCCGGAAGTAGATGACGGGGTGCAGCGTGTCCTTCCCGGTGTTCAGGTCCTCGACCAGCTGGGGGATGCCCTTAACGAAGTGGTAGACCTCGTTGTTCTCCGGGGTCTGCTCGTCGATGAATTCGAACCGAACCTTACCGTTCAGGTAGGCCAGCTCCTTCATGCGCGACTTCAAAATGTGGGTGTCGTACTCGGTCGTCGTCAGTACGGTCTCGTCGGCCATCCAGCGCTGCTGGGTTCCGGTTTTGCCTTCCGGAGCCTCACCGATCGTTTCGACGTCGTACTGGGGAATGCCCCGTTCGTAGCGTTGGCGATATACCAACTCGTTTCGCCAAACGGTGGTCTCCATCCACGAGCTAAGTGCGTTCGTACAAGAAACGCCAACGCCGTGAAGTCCGCCGGAAGTTTTGTATCCGCCGCCGCCAAATTTTCCGCCGGCGTGGAGCACGGTCATGACGACCTGCAGGGCGGAAACGCCCATTTTCTCGTGCTTATCGACCGGGATGCCGCGGCCGTTGTCTTGCACGCTTAGCGAGTTGTCGGCGTGAAGCGTAACGAGGATCGAGTCGCAGTAGCCAGCGAGGGCCTCGTCCACGGAGTTATCGAGGACTTCTTTGAAAAGTTGGTGAAGGCCGCGCTTGCCGTTGTCGCCAACGTACATACCGGGGCGCTTTCGAACCGCTTCCAGGCCTTCTAGAACCTGAATCTGGTCGGCATTGTAATCGCCCTCTACTTTGGCCAGGTACTCGGTAGTCGGATCGACTACGCCTTCGTGGGAAAACAGATTCTCGTCGGACATAAGCAGAAGCGTGCGCGGAAAGAAAGCATCACGCAGAACTCTATGGTACCCGCCCCTACCTACAGCCTCTGGTCGCCGTCGGCAATCTTCCTCAGGGCGGACGCGTCCAATATCTGGATCCCTTCCGGTTGCGATTCCAGAAATCCGGCGTTCGCGAAGCCATCGATGACGGTTGCCCAATGGGCGGGGGTCGTGCCGATTCGGGCCGGAAACTCCGTCGAGGCGGCCACAAACCCGTCCGGGTTCATCTCAGCCAGTAGCAGTTCCGCCGCAACCACGCGCCGCAAGCGCTCCCGCAGGATGACGTCCGACTTGTTCCGCTCGATTTCGCCGAGGTGTTCCAACTCCTTCAGCGTGCGGCTGATCACTTCGCGACGGCAGAGCACGAGGGAGGCGAGCAGTTCCTGGTTCAGTTTTTGGCGCGGTTTGTGGCCAATCACGGTGCCGCCGGCGCTCACAGGATCGCTCGACTTGGCGAGAATATTGCGAAGCTCGCGAAGCAAGCGAACGCGAACGGTATGCGAAAACCCCTCGTGGCGCTTGGTCGCCTGCCGAAGCTTCTTGCACAGGTAGCGGATGATGTTTTGCGCCAGCTCGGGAGATTCCTCCAGGCAGTCCAGGACGTCCTGGCCGCGAAGCCGCCAAATCTTCGCCGGGGTGACGGTGCGTGCGGTAGCCGAACGCGTTAGTTCGTCGAAGAGGGCAAACTCGCCGATGACATCCCCGGTCCCACGAATCACGTAAATGACCGTTTCGTAGCCTTCTTCGGACTCGGTTGTGGATTCGATAGAGACGTCGCCGGATTCCACCAGATAGAGGGCACCGCCGGTGTCACCTTCCAAAAAAATGATCTCGTCGGCCACGAACTGCCGCTCTTTCGCCTTGTCCGACAAAAGCTGGTAGTCGGCGGCGTCGAGGTCGGCAAAGACCTCGCTTGATTTCAATAGCGCAATTAGGTGATCGTTCCCCATCGTTCAACCTCAGATTTGCTTTTACCCGTTAACCGGTTTGCACGACCGGCAGACGCGGATGTGAGGTTCATCACATTCGATCTGGGCGGTTTGGCCTACGATTGAGGATTGACCCGGTTCATTTGCCGGGTGAGGAGAGTGCAAGATGGTGGAAAGGAAGTCTGTCGAAGGCGTTGGCGCGGTGGCGCGTCGTATAATCCAAGGGGAGGCAAGTTGCAGTCGATCTCGAGTCCCATGGCATCCAATTACGAAACCGCTCAGATCTACGGAACTGTGCTGGCTCTGGATGTCTTCGAGTCCACGGTCTTGACGTTGCAGTACGGCGATGTCGTGACGGTTCGGATGAACCAGGACTTTGACGAATTCCTGAAAATAGCAAAGGAATTCGAGGGCGAGCTTTCCGACCGGCGCGGGGACGGGCTTCGGCTCGTCTTCAAGGATGCCACGAAGGCCCTCTTCGCCGCCTACCGCATGCAAATTTCCGCCGGATTCCGGAACTCGAAGATCGGAACCGACGACCCAAAAGTGACGCACCGGATTGGACTCTTTTTCGGGGAGATAACGGCCCTGAAGCGATCCGCCGAAGATGCGACGTTCTACGACGGCGAGGCATTTATCCGTGCCGCCCGGATCGAGGCGTTTTGCGTGCCCGGCGAAGTGTTCATGTCGAAAGGCGTTTACGACGCTGTCCGGCAGAACGTGCCGTTTGTCTTGCGTGACCTCGGCGCGCACCGATTTAAGGGCATGGGCAGCGTCACGATGCACGTTTGGTCGACCTGTATCGACCCTCGATGGCCGACTCCGCTTACCGATGTTGAGAAAGAAACTTACTACGCAGAGCGGGAAAAGGATCGCGTCCGTCGCGAGAAAGCCGCGCAGGTAGAGCGTGATAAAGAGCAAGCCCGTAAGCAAGAACTTGAACGTATCCGAATCCAACGATTGGAAAAAATGCGGGCGGAACATCGGGCTTCCGATGCCCGAAATCGTCGCCGCGCGCTTGCCATCATGATTCCAGCGGTGCTTGGTATTGCGGCGTGGAACTGGGGCATCCGCGAGCCCGAGCAGGTTCGGACGGCGAACAGCTTCCTCATTCGAATGCTGGGTGGGACCGACGTGGCGAAAGAGAAGATCCGATCTAACGCCCCGCCGGTCGTCAAAACCGGCGCGGCCGTCGTGGCGCCGAAGCCCGAGAGGTCGGTACCGGATCCGAGCGAGTCGAAACCGACCGAAGATAAGCGAATCCGCAACATGGAGACGGTGATTCCGGTCACTAGTCCGGTTTCGCCGCAAGAGACAACCACCCCGGAGCCAACCGAGCCACAGCCGAATGACACCACCGCCGACGGCGTCATCGATCCGAACGACAATCTCTCAACCGACGCGGTCGATCCCAGGAAAGAAGAAAAGCCGAAGGACGAACCGACGCCCGAACTTCGAAATCCCCATCAGGACCAGCGCCCTGGGGGCTAGACCCACCTTTTACGAGCGGGTACTGCGTCCGCTCGCTTTCCGCCTGGACCCCGAATGGGTCCACTACCGCGCGATGGACCTGCTGTCGCGGGGCCTCATCCGGTCCGAGATCGTGGAAGATCCTAGGCTGGCGGGATCGGCGGCCGGTCTTCAGTTTGCCAACCCGATGGGGCTTGCGGCCGGGTTCGACAAGAACGCGGTGGCGGTAAGCCAGTGGCACCGCGTTGGGTTTGGGCACGCCGAACTGGGCACGGTGACGCGCCATGCCCAGCCAGGAAATCCGCGTCCGCGGCTTTTTCGCCTTCCGGCGGACCGCGCGATCTTAAACCGCATGGGCTTCAACAACGACGGCGCGGACGCCATGGCCACCCATCTGGAAGAGAAACGCGCCGCCATCCCAATCGGCATCAACCTCGGAAAGTCGAAGATCACCGAGTTAGCCGACGCCGCGTCGGATTACGCCTATAGCTTCCGTCGGCTGCAATCATTTGGCGACTACTTTGTCGTGAACGTGTCGTCGCCGAATACGCCGGGCCTCCGGGGTCTGCAAGAAAAAGGACCGCTCGGCGAAATCTTCGCGGCGATCAACGAAATCGATTCCACCCGGCCGCTGTTTGTCAAGACCGCCCCCGACCTCACCTTTGCCGCGCTGGACGACGTGATCGAAGTCGCCCTTGAGCACGGCTTGAAGGGGATGATCCTCACGAACACGACGCTTTCACGGGAGGGACTGGCGACGAAGATCGACGAAGCCGGCGGCGTCTCGGGTCGCCCGGTTTTCGAACTCTCCAACCAACATCTGGCCTACGCGTTTCGCTCCGTCCCGGCCGATTTTGCCCTCATCGGTGTCGGGGGAATCTTCGACGGCGAAGACGTCTACCGGAAGATTCGGCTGGGGGCCAACTTGACTCAGGTCTACACGGGCTGGGTGTACGGCGGGCCGGGCATGGTGCCAAGGTCGCTTCGGCAGCTCCTCGCGCTGATGGAGCGCGACGGAGTAACCTCGCTGGCCGAGATTCGGGGCGTCGACGCCTAATCGCCAATCGTCCCGCCTTGCAACCCGCGCAGTTGGCTTTCGGTCTAAAGGAATGTGAAACCTTCGAAACCGTGGGGCCCGGTCTTGGCCGCGATCGGGAGTCTGCTGTACGGCGTCAGCCCCATCGACATCGTGCCGGACTTTATTCCGGTGCTGGGGCAGCTCGATGACGTGGCCGTGATCGGTCTCGCCGGAATCGTGGTCTACCGCTACCTGAAGCAGCGGCGAAAGCCGTCGCTTCGATGAACTAGCTTCTCGGTTCAGCGTTCGGGCGGGTGAGCACGAAATGGGTTACCCCGATCGCGGCCGCGCTCAGCAAAATCGTCATCGCCCAAACCAAAACCGGGCTGTCTTTCTGCTTCATCATTGCGGCCGCAGCCGAACCGATGATCGATAGCCACAGCACGACGACGATGATCACCTTCGTGCGCGGGTGAATCGCACCCGACTCGTCCCACTCCCGAAGAATCGGGCCGATGAGCGGCGTGTTCAAGATCCACGCCTCGAACTTGGGACTGCACCGCCGGAACGCGTTCAGCGCCAAGATGAAGAAGATGGTGCTGGGCATCACCGGCAAGAACGCGCCGATGTAGCCGAGTGCGACGAAAACCATCCCGGCCGCGAAATAGAATGGGCGGGCGTACCGGTGGGCAAGCGGAGCTCGCGTGGATGGTGTCACGGTTCCAGAGAACCCCGTGCGTGCGCTGGCGGGGTTGACCGGACTAATGATTGCGTGCTTGCCGCAACGATTCGTCGATCAACCGCTCGATCTCCCGCTTCCTGACGCCAATGACGGCGCCAAACTGGACCATTCGGTGGTTGCAGGCCGGTTCGCTCGACATTCCAATGATACGGATCTGCGGATTTCCGGCGACAAAAAACTCCGTGAGCGTGCCGCCGTTCTCGGTGGCCGATTCGATGTTGTAGTCCATAAAGACGGCGTCGAACATGCTCGGCCGGACGGTGGCGACGACGACGCCGGAGATGCAAAGCTCGATCGTTCCGTCGTCAGGAGCGTGTGCCCCGGCGGCGCCGACCGCCGTATGGCCCATTGCCCGGAGCGTGCTTACCAATCGCTCGCGGATGCCGGTGATGTCTTCGATGACGAGGATTCGGCAAGGCGTGCTCAGGCCGACAGAGTCAAGAAACGACGGGCTCATCGGTGAATCCACCCGACCGCGTCGGCGATGTCATCGAAGGTTCGCATGCCGGAGGGCAGATTATCCAAAATCTCTGCGCCGTATCGCTTGGTTCGTAAACGCGGGTCGAGCAGCGCGATGATGCCGACGTCTTCGGTGGTTCGGATGAGCCGCCCCGCACCTTGCCGCATCAGCATTTTGGTGTTGGCCAGCGTGAACTCGCGGAACGGGTCCTGCCCTTGCAGGCGCATGTAGGCCGCCCGCGCGATCTGCGGCGGCTCCACCGGGACTTCGAAGGGAACGCGCACCAGCGCGACGCACGAGAGCGTTTCGCCCGGTGCGTCGAACCCGGTCCAGAACGAGCGCAAGGCAAAAAGACTAGTAGCCGGATCGTCGCGAAACCGCTCACCGACGTTGCCCGCGCCGAACTTCGGCTGCATCAAAATCGGGAAGTCCTCGGGCACCATCATCATCGAGAACACCCCTTCCATCTCCTTTCGGCTATGGAAAAGCGCCAGCGTACGCCCCTCGCAAGCCTCAATAATCTCGCCGAGTTCGCGCGCCAGGGCGCGATAGTAGGCGGGCTCGCTGCCTTGTTGCCGGGCCACCGATGGGTCGGGAATCGCGCCCGCCTTAGGCAAATAGACGGCCGCTTGCGTCGCAAAGTCGAATGGCGTCGGCAGAACTTCCTCAAAGTCGGGTCGAGCTCCGCTGGCGTTCTTAAAGAAGTCGAACGAGCCATCCAAAACCATCGTTGCCGAGAGCGCGGCGTAAGGAACCCGGTTCCAGAGAAGTTCCGTCAGTGGCTCCGCCAGGCCGATGATGTCGCGCCGAATCTTGGTTTCAGACCGATTGTTGCCGAGGTAGCTCACCGAAACGCCCTGCGGTTCCAACACGCTTTGGCAGCCAAGTCCGAATTCTCGGATGTAGGTGGAATAGTTACGGATGCCGTCGGTTGCCTGACGGGCTCGCTCACCGAGGTCAGACCGCCAAGCCAAGCCCCGGCGCTCCATGGCGCTCACAAACGTGGCGCAAGCTTCACCGACGGTCTGGGCGATCCCCTCGGCAAACGCCTTGCCGTTCTGGGTGGATGCCGCCTTTATCTGCTCGGTTTCGGCGAGGTTGCCGGGAGCTGCCGCCAAGATTCCGGGCTCCGTCAAAAGGTCGGGCGGCATCGACAATCGGCGTTGGCTGTTCTCGGCAGCAGTTCGCAAGGAGGCACAATCGCGACGCCAAGCGGCTTCCTCGCCGCTCATCTCCGCGAGGTTCAGCAGTGCGTTCTCGCAGCGCCCCAAGATGCCGAGTAGAGCCGAGAGGTTGGGCGGGCTGAGCTCGAATTCCAGACCGTTCGTCGCCGCCTGCAGGAAGTCGTGCGCCTCATCCAGGATCAGAAAGTCGTACTTGCCCAGCGGTCCGGTGCCGTCCGCGGACGCCTGCGCCATGATTGCATCTTGAATCACGACCGAGTGGTTCGTGATGACGATGGACGCCGTTTCCGCCTTTCGCCGTGCTTCGTAATAGAAGCATTCGTCGTACATCGGGCAAAGGCGCGCGGGACAAACCGGCGGGGCGGCCGCCTTTTGCCATAGTTGAGACAGCTCACGGCCAGATTTCGGGACGATCTTTCGAAACTCCGACTCGATCCCCAGGGTGGATCTCGCCCGGACGACGTCCACCACGTGCGGGTCGGTTTCGTCCAGCGCAGTCAGGCATACGTAGCGTTGGCGACCAATGAGGAACGCTGTTGACGGGTTTTCCTCAAACAACGAGAGCGCGGTCGGAAGGTCCTTGTGCCAGTATTGCTCGGCCAGCACGTTCGTGTACGTCGCGATGATGATCCGCTTGCCGGCAATGGCGTGCGCGACCGCCGGAATGAGGGTGGCGAGTGACTTCCCTAGGCCGGTCGGGGCCTCAAAGAGGCCGCGTTGCCCGCCGCCGATGAGGTCCGACAAGAGCATCGCGAGCTGGACTTGGCTCGGCCGCTCGGTGAAACCGGACCGCTGACGCAACTTCGCAAACGCGAGTTCAATTGCGTGCGTGGTTTCTTCGGATACCAGGTTCACCGGTGAAGTGTAACGCCCCGACGTGCGGACATGAAAAAACCCGACGGTGTGCCGGGCTTTCCAAAATAAATGGCTTCTTTTGCAGGAAGTGGCGGGCTTTTTGGCCCAACGTCTTTATAACACCGGTCTTGATTTTTCACGCAATAATTTTGTCGAAAACCAGTATCTTTACTAGGTGTCGCCGGAACTTTCCAATGAATGTGAGGGAATTTGCCGTTTTGGCATCTTTCGGTTCGACTTGAACTCCCGATCCGGCGAAACTTCCGCTACACTACGAACCGCGCATGGCAACGTTGCAGGCTCCAGAAGGCAAGTCGGGCGATGACCAACCCGGACAAGTCACCCCCCGGTTTCAGCCGCTTCGTTTCCGAGCCCTCCTTTTGGGTTTTCTGCTGGTCATTCCGGTCAGCTACGCCTGTACAAACCAGGGCGTCTCTGGGATCTTCTCGCTGATGACCGCGCCGATGTCGGCGCTGCTGCTGACGATCCTCACCAACTTCTTCCTGCGCAAGATTTCCCCCAAGCTCGCGCTGACCCAGACCGACCTGATCGTGATCTTCTGCATCTGCAGCGTCGGCGGGGCGGTCTCCGGCGAGTGGTCAACCTTCCAATACGCCTCTACCTACAACTATCCGTACCAAGCGAAATGGAACGGCACCTACCGGGACTACTTGATGAAGTACATCCCGGACTGGCTGGTCATCAAGGACATGGAGAAGGTTAAGGATATCCAGGGCGGAGGCAAGGATATTTGGTACACGTTCTCCCGGCTGCATATCTACTTCCCGATTTGGTGTGCCTGGGCCGGCCTCGTGGTCACGCTCTGCTTCGCGATGATGTGCATCAACTCCCTCATGCGGGGAGCCTGGTGCGAGCGTGAGCGGCTGACCTTCCCGCTCATTCAGCTTCCGGTCGCGATGTGCGAGGAAGGCGGCGCGGGGGCCATGTGGAAGAGCAAGTTCATGTGGATCGCCTTCGCGATCATGTTCGGAATCGACATCCTGAACGGACTGAACTACCTCTATCCGAACGTGCCGGCCATCCCGGTCAAAGACCTTTTCTACATCAACAACGCTTTCAAAGAGCCACCGCTCAGCAACATCGGCGACTTCCGTATTTCGATCTATCCGTTCATGGCGGCGATCGGGCTGTTCGTGCCGAGCGATCTGCTGTTTAGCATCGTCGTGTTCTTCCTCATGCGGAAGGGTCTGCACGTGTTGCTGGCCGCGAACGGCATCCCGCAAAGTACGTTCTCGGGAACCGCAATCGCCCCCGGCCCGCCCTACTTCGACGAGCAGACGTGGGGTGCCGTAATCGCGATGTTCCTGGGTGCCATGTGGGTTTCCAAGGACTACCTGCGCGAAATTTGGACCGACATCAAAACCGGTCGCGGTGCCGAAGACGGCGGCTTTAAGCATCGTTGGGCGTTTGTTGGCCTCATCGTCGCCTTTGGCGTGATGGTGGGTTACGGCGTGGCCGGTAAGTTGCCGCTTCCCTACATGGTGGCCTTTGTGGCCCTGTTCCTCATCTTCAGCATCGTCCTTACCCGGTTGCGCGCCCAGCTTGGACCGCCCACCCACGAGTTCGCGTTCTTCGGTTCCAGCAGCATCATGCATCGCTTCCTGGGCACCAAATGGATCTCGGATGAGCAGGCGAGCTACGTTTCCCAGGTCTTCTTGGTGATGAACCGTATCTACCGAAACCACCCCATGCCGTACCAACTTGAGGCGATGAAGATGGGTAAAGATGAGCGGCTCCACCAAGGCAAGTTGTTCGGAGCCATTCTTGCCGCCACGGTTTTTGCCTTCTTCGTGGGCCAATTCTTCCTGCAGGTAAAGGTGTTCCGCACGGGAGATCTCGGCTGGAGCGACGCGCCGACCTATCTGGAAAATCTCCTACGAGACCGTAAGGGGCCCGACATCCTGGGGATCGTGATGACGATCGTCGGCTTCTCCATCGTCATGGTTCTGGATGCGATTCGGTTCCGTTTCCCCGGATTTCCGCTGCACCCGGCCGGCTACATGTTGTCGATGAATTTCGGCGTTGACTACTATTGGTTCGGAATTCTGATGGCATTGCTCGTAAAGAACTTTGTGCAGAAGAATTACGGCCTGCCCGGCTACGATAAGCTCCGTCAGGTGGCGTTTGGGATCCTCGTCGGTGAATATGCCGCCGAAACCATATGGATGGCCATGGCGCTCATCACGAACCAAAGCACGTACACGATTTCCTTTAACGACCGCTCGTTGCTTGGACAATGACGCCGATTCAGCTTGACCCTTCGGTCTTCGCTGGAAACAAGCGTCGCCCGATGAACTGGGTGTTCCTCGCCGTCATTTTGGGTTTTCTTATTATTATTGCTGTCGCATCTGTATTTCGTTCAGGCTCGCGGGAATCCTCCTTTTCCGTGGAACGGCGAGAATTCAAGAGCGCCATTCAAATGCGAGAAAGCGACCTGCGCTTTGGCACGAAGCGAACTCCCGCTAAGGAAACGCTGTCCATCCCGGCCAGACTTTCCGCTGCTCCCAAAGAGATGCTTGAAGCAGTTCGGTTGCGGTCGGTGATTTCGGCGGAGAATGGGGTCGCTGTCCCGCCGTCAGATTTGGCGCTGCTGAAAAAGTCCTCAAACCGGGCCGACCGGCTGGTCGCCCAACTGTATGGGAAACCAAAGCCCAGCAAAGACTTGGCGAAGTCAATCGCCGCCGAACTTCCAGATGCGCCGTTCGAATTGAGCGTGGCGAGGGCATATGCGCAGCGGCTGGCGGGCGACAACAATGCCTATGCCAGTTTTGCCGATCGCGGCACCGCGTTACGTCTCGGCCTCGTCGTGATCGGGTTCGTGCTGGTGCTCCTCGGCAGCCTGGTTGCCTGGTGCATCGTGTTTGGATTGCGGCAGGCGGGCGCGCTGCCGGTGCCAGCGAGCGAACCCAGTTTCTCGCTGGCGACCGCCGACCAATATGCCGGGAAGGCGGCGCTGATTCTGCTGGGCTACCTAATGCTCAACCTGATGCTTGCCGAACTGCCAAACCAGGTTTCCAGAATTCTGCTACCGATCAGCGTCGTGCTCATGGTCCCGGCGGTTCTCTGGGCGCCGTTTCTTGGCGGCACCGTGTCGCTCGCCGATCTTGGCGTAACGGGGAAAAACCTCGGTCGGAACATCGGCCTCGGGTTCTTTTTCTTGTTGCTGGAGATTCCGGTGTCGATGGCCGCCGGCATGGTGGGAACCCTATTGTTCAAGTTTTTGCCGCCGCAACATCCGGCCAGCGAGCAATTAATGGCCTCGCCGACGCCGTTTATGCTCCTAACCGTACTGCTTTCGGCTTGCGTTGCCGCACCCTTTTGTGAAGAGATTGTGTTTCGCGGCCTGTTTTTCCCGGCGATGCATCGGGTGACGGCACTTGTGCTAAGCGTCGCGGTTACCTCTTTCTCCTTCGCCCTGCTCCACCCGCAAGGCCCGGCGCTGTGGGCGGCTCTGGCATCGGTGGGGGCGTTCAGCTGTCTTGCAGTTCGCTACACGAAGTCCCTCGTGCCTAGCATTGTGATGCACTTCGGGCACAACTTCCTGATTGTCTTGTTGATACTTGTGCTCTAAAACTAGATGGCGGGCGGTTCCGGCTTTGCAGGCGTCCAAGATTCGAGATCGAGTCCCGCGAGGGCTTTCTGGAGTCGGCTGCCAAACGTGTTTTGGCCCGGCCGGGTGGGAAAGGCAATGTACAGGTGCCGGGTTGCCCGTGTGAGCGCCACGTACAGCACCCGAAGTTCCTCCTGTTCCGCATCCGCCCGCCGGACGAAGTCCGCAACCTTCGCAAGCGTCACGAGCGGTGGATCGGCTTGGTAAACGATCATCCCCTCGGAAGCCATCACCCGAAGACTCTTTGCCTTCTTGACCAAGTCCTTGCCCGAGTCCAAGAAGATCACGTTTGGAAACTCCAGTCCCTTGGATTTGTGGATCGTCATGATCTGCAGCACATCCGCGGTCTCGGCGTCGGCGGCTGCCTCGCCTTCTTTGCTCCGCAGGCTCTGCATTTCGAAGATCCTTCGTGCAAACCCGACCGCCGATTCTTCCGGTTGCGCAGAAGCCATCGAGAGCAGCTTGCGCGCGTTCGCGATCGTTTGGTCGCGGCGGGGTCGCTTTGCCAAGGTTGCCAAGAACGGCGACACCCGGAAAACTTCGGTGATGACTTCCCACGCCGCCATCCGGTCGCTCTCCATTGCCAGCGGCCCGAACCACGCTAGGAAATGATCGCGGGCATCGTTGTCGGCCGCCACCGGCGAGGCGAAGTCTGGCAATCGGGCCCAAACGTCGCCGCCGTTCGCCAGCAACGCCACGGCATCGAGCGAGAACAATGCGGCCGGTCCGCGCAGGACCGCAAGTAGCCGAACGTCGTCGTGCGGGTTCGAAAGCGCCTCCAGCAGGTTCGCCAAATCCCGAATTTCCAATCGCGTGTAGAAGTTCTCGCTTCCGCCGGCAATTCTAGCCGGGAGGCCGCGTTTCAGCAGCGCCGAGCGCAGATAGCCGGCCTGAAAGCCATCGCGCACCAGCAACGTCGTGTCGCGCAGTCGCTCCCCGGCGTCGCGAAGCCGTTCGATGTAACCGGCAACCTGGTCCCAGTTCGTGGAGTCGTATCGCCAAAGGGTCACGTGGGCCATGGGCGTCTCAACGGCTTCTTCTTCCAGCGTGGCCGGCGGCCGATCGACGTGCATGGGTTGATACTCGTCCTTCCACATCCGGCTAAAGATATGGTCCACGACCCGAAGCATCCCCGCCGGAGATCGCTTGTTCGCCCGCAACGGGAACACCGGGCGGGCTTCGGTGTGCCGCATGAACGCGCCCCGGTCGGCCCCCTGAAAGCTGTAGATCGTCTGCTGCGGGTCGCCCACTCGCATTTCGTTTGGGATGTCGAGGCTGGCGAGCAGGTCGTCCTGAATGGCGTTGATATCCTGGCTTTCGTCGACCATCACGAACCGGTACTGACGGCGCAGACGGTCGCCGACGGAAGGCACCCGGCGGAGTAGTTCGCTGGTTCGCCGGAGAATATCCAAGAAATCCACGCCGCTGGCCGCGTGCATCATCGAGGTGTAGTTGACCGAGGCCGCGATTCCCAGCTGGACCAGCCCGGAGGTGTGAAACGCCGCCGTCAGCTCACGAGAAGCATCAAATCCATCCAGGTACTTGCACCTCGACTTGTCACCGCGATTTGTAAGCACCTTGCGGATGCGGTCTACCGACTCTGCATCTAGCACGCCCGGATTCTCGATCTCCAGGTGACGGCAAATGAAGCCGCACCAAGTAGCCAGCGTTGACTCAGCCGAACCGTATCGCCGGGAGAACTCGTCGAGGCCCAACACCGACTCTCGCAGAAACTTCATTACTTCTTGAACTTCGGTGGTCAGAAGGTCATTCATGCCGGTCGGGCTCCAACTCGTCGTGCCGCCGAGATCGCGAATGAACCGCACGACCTCGGCGGTTTCGGCGGTCGGCGACAGGATCGCTCGATCAACCGCGAGCCGTTTGGCGGGGCCGGACAGTTGGTCATCCCAAACTTCAAAGTCGGGCGGCAATCCGGCGGCCAGGCAGTTCTCTCGCAAGATGCGCTCGCAAAACGAGTGCACGGTCTGAACCGGGCCGGTCTCCGCGATTTGCGCCTCTTCGAACTTTCTTGCCGCGCGGAGCCCGTCGACAATGCGTCGCTTCATTTCGGCGGCGGCCTTTCGCGAATAGGTGATGGCCAGGATGTGATCCGGCGAGGTTCCGTCGGCGACCAATTGCAGATAGCGTTCGGTGAGGACGCGCGTCTTTCCCGACCCGGCGGCGGCCGTGATGATGAAACGGGAATCCTTCGCGCGCAGGGCGGCAAGCTGCTCTTCGGTCCAGTTCACAGCCCTTCGTCCTCCGAGAAGTCGCGGTGGCGGCGGCAGAATTCGGCAAGGCCGCACGAGGTGCAGCCGTCGCCGGGGCTAGGCGTGATGTCTTGCGATTCAATGCGTTGCAGTACCGGGCGGATGCGGGTTTGGTAGCGATGCCAAAAGCTTGCCGTGGCGCTGCCAGATTCCTCGCTGCCGAAGATCGTGCGGACGATCAGCCCGGCGGCGAAGTCGCTGGCCGTGCCTTCTTTGCTCGGCACCAGCATTTCGCGCTTGCCGCGGCCATCTTCAATTTCGAGGCACGGCATGGCAGATTCTTCTTGCATGCTGTTCATCACGGCGCTCCAAAGCGAGCCGTAATAGGCCCAGTCGGCGTCGGATTCGACCTCCTTCGGCGTGGTAGGTCCGTAAAGATGCACAATCCGTCGGCCGTCTCTGCCTTTCGAAAAGGCGGGAGCCACGAACTCGATCCACGGTTGGCCCGGCGGAGGACCGCTCGGCTTCAGCACGGAGACCTCGAAATGCAAGTTGGTCTTATCGCGTGGCCAAAGCTCGCGGGCGCGATGCTCTCGGTCGAGGACGCCCTGAATGATCCGCTGGCCGGCAAGGCGCAGCAGCTCTCGTTCGTCGCGCTCGAATCCGTTCGCCGGGTCGGTCAGACGGCTCTCAAGCGCGTTGAACAGAACAGTTGGAGCTTCCTCCAGGTCAAGTTTTGCCAAATTGGTCGCTGCGTACAAGCCGTCGAAGACGCGCCAGCGGTCACGTTTGCGAACCGGACGGATGCCGAGCCTCGCTCCAAACTGGTAGCGAAACGCGCAGATCGCAGCGTCGCGCAGGTGGTCCGGCCGAAACTTCGCCGGAAGCACAGGCAGTTGCGCCATCGTCTTCTCCGGCTCCAGGTAGGCGACGGGCGGCGACGGTTCCACCGGTGCCGCCAATATTTCCGATAGCACGCGGTCGGATTCGGCGGTCGCCTCTTCCGGCAACGGAACCCAGCGGTCGCGCGGGATGTCCCGAAGGTCCGCGCCCGGATCGAACGATGCGATCGCTTGCCGCACCGATTCGATATAAAACGCCGGGATGTTGTCCGTGTCGTCGCCGGCCTTCGGGTAGCTGAGAATCAGCGTCGATTGCGCCGCCGCGCAAACCTTGTAGAAGTCGTCGCGCTCCGATTCCGCCTCGCGGTGCGAGTTCTTTAGCCTTGGCCAGTCCATACGGAGCCGGGAGATAATGCCGCGCTCCTCGTCCGTGAGAATTGGATCCTCTTTTCGTCGACGGGGGAAGGTGCCTTCGAGCATTCCCAATACGATGATCGTGTCGGAATTTTGCAGCGCGTCCACGTTGGCCGTCACCTGGATGCCGTCATCACTGGCGGGGTAACGGTACCGGCCGTTCTCCCACTGCCTTCGGCAAAGCGCAACAAAGGCGCGGAACGACTCGCCTTCATCGGAGCGAAGCTGACGAACCGACGCCTCGCCGGCCACCACCCGTTGCATCGCGTTTTGTGCGAAAGAATCCCGAGCGATGATCCAGGCTGGAGCGGGCCGCGCCGAATCCATCCACGGTAACTTTGGCAAGAGGCCGCGAAGCAGGCTGTACCACTCGGTGGACCGACGGCTTCCGGTTGGGAGGGTCTGTCGGAAGTTCACGACTTCGGCCAGCCATTGATACGGTTCGGGTTGCTCGCCCAGCCACGCGGCCAGCTTTTTCCAGGCTTCGTCTCGGGATTCAGTGGCGTGCCAGGTCCGGATTTTGTCAATCAGCGTCTCGGTTTCCGTGCGAGACAGTCCGGAATCTGGGTTATCGATCACCGAAATGAGCTCGCGGATGTCGGTCTGCGAGGCAGCCTCTAGGACTTTTAACGTGTTTCGAACGCTTGCGTTCGAAAGGAGCGGATCGGCGCACGTGAGCCGGAGCGGAATGCCGAGCCGTCGCGATGCCGAGAGCAGCAATGGGGCATAGTTCGTGAGGTCGCGAACGTAAATCGCTGCATCCTCGGCTTCGGCAACGGTTCGCAAGGCCCATTCGCACTCGTGCAACGGGTCGGCGGCGCTTTGGATGACCGCGCGCACGGGGCTGCTGGGCAAGGTCTCGGTGCCGAACAGATTTCGCAACAGCTCGTTTCCGTCGCCCACCGCCTCAGCGTCCTGGCCAAAGTCGAGGACAGTCTGTTTTGCCGTTCGGAAGATATCGGCGTTCGCGGCGTGACGCTCGACCAGTACGGTGACTTCCATGCCCTGCTCCACCGCCCACTTGAGCCAGCGCACCCGCAAAGGATGCTGCTCCGAGAAGCCGAGCACCAGGACTCGGCGCGTAAAAGCATCAAGATCGGGCACCGCCGACATGCAGGCGCGGATTTGTTGCGAATGGGTTTGATAGCCCAGCTCGGCGAGCAGCCTGCCGGAGCGATCGTCCAACTCGGCGAGCCAGCCAAGTTTGTGGCCGAACGCCTCGCTCACGTCGCCGGACATCTGCCGAAGGTCGTCGGCCGTGATGCCCCAGGCGTGGAGTTCGCGCAGTGTGGCGCCGATGGCGGCTTGCGTGCCCGGGAAGCGTAGGCTCGGCCCGACTTCGTCGAGACCCGGCAGCATGGCGTTGATGACCTGCCCGCAAGCCTCGGCGACCGCTGCCTCGTGAATATTCTGTGGCGCGACCCGCCGCGCCTCTTCGCCAGCAAGTTGAAGGAATCGGCGGACGAGTTCCGTAAACGGAACCGCCTCGATGAGCGTCGTGTCCGGGTCGAGGCACGGTCGGTAGCCCGCCAAAACTGAGTCAGAGAGGGCGGTCACAATCCCGGCGCGCGTCTCGGCGAATCGCTCCAGGTAGGTGCGGACGGTCCCGAAGCTTGGGACCATTTCGATGATCCTTAGCGTTCCGTCCTGCATTCCCTTGGATTGTATCACCGCTAGGTGTATCATCCGGTCGTGGCAACCCCGGTTTGGTCTCCCCAGAGAAAGCTGTTGGGCAACCTCGTGCCTGCGCTGGGTTGGTTACCTCTGGTGGCCGGTGGACTGATCGTCATCTCGCTCACGAACGATCTGCTGGGCCTCGGCCTCGCGTTGGTCGTGGCCGGAAACGTCGTGGGTTGGCTCTTGCTCAATCAGTTTGGTCTCTACCAAAACGCCGCGATGCGGCGGGAACTGGAGCGCATGCTGGAGCGTCGCGGAGAGAGCCTTGCCGGTAAATCGTATTTTGTTGGTTTTGCGACTCCTCGCTATACGGGCCTCGTGGATGCCCACGAAGACGTCGGGTTTTTGGTCGTGCAGCCGGAGCAACTGCGGTTCGTTTCCGAAACGCGTACGGTGCCGATTTTGCGTCTTGAGGTCCGTCGGATTCGGTTTCGGGCGAACGTCCACTCTGTGCTGGGGCTCGGTCGGTGGATCTGCGTGGAGGGGGTTTCGGGAGGCAACGAGTTTCGGCTGCTGGTCGAGCCGCGCCAGCACCGGACGATGATGGCCAACATGATGGCCTCGCGCACGATGCTTCGCGAGTTACAGACCTGGCTTGAGACAAAGCCGGCTGCGAAAACCGCGTAGGATACGAGGATGGGTCGCCTCCAAGATTTTGTTTCCGACGCGCGGCGTCGCGTTTTCGACGATCTCCTACAAGGGGTGCCGCCGTCGCTCGGCTCCGTGGATTTGGATGCGTTCGCCAAAGCGCGAGATCGTGGTAAGCCACAGCTCGGAACAACCCGTTTTGGGCAACAGGAGGTCCGGCTTGAGTTCATCTACCCGGATTCCCGCTCAGCGGCAATCCTGTTGGAGGTTCGCATTCCCACGCCCGAGCGAGTGGTGTTTCTGCCGGTTCCCGCCTGGGTTGTCGAGCAGATCTGGCAGGGCGAGATCACGGGAAGCTACGCGTTCGAATCTGACGCGAAGACGATGTTGGAGGCCTTTAGTCAGAGCCTCACCTCGGATGCGAATCTACGCTGTTTTGATTAACTTTATCCAGGAAAGCCTCTCCCTTTCGCTCACCGAGCGGGAGAGGTAGGAGAGAGAGAAAGCGAAACACAAGCCCCCTCCTTTCGCCTCCGAGAGGATGGGATTAGGGGGTGGAGAGTCCCGAGTTTCTGCCTTTTGCAGTACCCTCTCCCACCCTTACCCTCCCTCTCGCACGCGAAAGGGAGGGAATTAGCAGCTCACAAGTCCCCTCCTTTCGGCTCCGAGAGGATGGGATTAGGGGTGGAGAGTCCCGAGTTTCTGCCTTATGCAGTACCCTCTCCCACCCTTGCCCTCCCTCTCGCACGCGAAAGGGAGGGGATTAGCAGCTCACAAGTTCTCTCCTCTCGCAGGCGAAAGGAGAGAACGTTTGATGTTTAGTTGATGCTGAACGTTGCCGTGTGGGCAGTGTTGATGTCGTGCGTCGAGTTGGTTCGGGCGGTGACCGTTGCCGAACCAGTCACGGCTGCGCTCTTCACCTTAACCGAGAACTTTGCGAAATTCGTCCCGGCCGGAACGGTCACCGTCCGGGGGGCATTTTCGAGATTCGAACTCACGGAGACGTTGAACGTGTAGCCACCAGCCGGTGCCGGGGTGGTCAGGTGGGCTTTCATGAACACGGTATCGCCGCGGTTTGCCGTCGTCGATGCGGCCGTGATTCCAACGAAGTATTTCGGCTCTTCCCAAAGAATCGCCGCCTGTAGACCGGTGGACGTGACGCCTACCGTCCAGAAGCGATTGCCCGTGACCGGCAGCACCCTTGAGGTGGAGAAGGTGAAGGGAACGTTGAGTTCGGCGGAATAATGGAACTCAAGGTGCTCACTGAAGCAGCTGTACAGGCTTTGGAAGCCATTCTGAGTTGGCCCACCCGCCAAATAGACACGACTACCGGTCGAGGTGAGGCTCGCACCGACATACTGCGGCGCGGTGGTCGCGGCGGAGATGAAGCTCCACGGCGCCATAGACAGCTCGCCCGTGGACGGGTATTTCATCATAAACTCCCCATCTCCGGTTGTTCGCATGCCGTAAACCATCCAATTGTCGCCAACCCTAGTCGCGGCGTAAGGCACGGAAGAAGGCACAGAGATGACGCTCTTGGCGGCGGAAGTCGTGAATCGATCGATTAGGGGTGTGTCAGAGTCATTTCGGCTGAGCACGATTGTCTGGCTTGAATGAGACCCGATGCCCTCCATGTTAATGTTGCTAACATTATAGTTCAGGGAGCCAGCTTCGCCTGAAAGATTGCAGTAACCTTCAGTAAACCAGAAGGCCCCGCTCCCATAGCTCGTAGTTTCGGAGAGATACTCCGGCTCCTCATATCTGGAGAGAGTCTGCATCACAATTCTAGTCGTGGCCCCGCCCGCTTCTGCGAGATTGCTCTGCCCCGGTACGACGGCCACAAGCTTGTACTCATCTGACGACAACGAAGTTGGCCAGTTATTCCAGACGTCCGCCTCCACCCAGTAGTTGCCGGCCACCGAGATCGCGGACCCGCTAACGTCGCCTTGGAGCGAGAGGATGAACACGTGATGGAGATGAGGCGAAAAGCCTCGGGCGGTAAGCGCGAGGGTTAGCTCTTGTGAAGCCCGCGGACCGTTCTGCATCTGGGCGTTCACAACGTCGAACGTTTGCCCGGTCGCCTCCTGTAGGTAGCCAACTAGCGAAAGGTAGCCGACCGTGGCGCCAGACGAATTGATCTTCCGGAGAAGGAGGTCTTCGGTGGTGCCAGAGATGACCGGGTTGCCATCTCGCGGCGAGATGACGTAGGTGTTTCCGCTTCCGTCCAGCATGAGCTGAAACTTGCCGGCGAGAGGGCCAGCCGCCGAGACGGCAACCGGCGTGTTGATCGTGCTGGACCACTGGCGAGTGCCCGCGGCATTGAACCTCGTGACGACAATCTGCTTTCCGCCTCCGGTCACGTCAGCTTGGACTGCCATGACGAGGTTGCCCGAAGTGTCGGTTTTGGCATCGAGGAAGACCGGGTTTGTACGCCCGGCAGGCATGAAGTAAGTAGTCCCCAGGCGAATTGGCCCGGCGAAACAGGCGGCGCTGATGAGAAGCGCCAAGGTTAGAAAGAGGAATTTGAATCGATTCATGAGACACGGTCGATGGCAGCCCGTTACTCCGGCAACCGTACAGAATTTACCCGACGGTTTCTACGCCCCTTCCGGCAGCAAGGAACACGGCTAATCTGTAAAAATTCCATTGCATTTTGTTGTAGCAGGCGCAATTGGGGCTAGGAAGTACGGAATTCGCCTGCGAAGACTTCTATCTGGTGGAGGGACCGTCGGCCGCTATCCTGTTTGAGGTACGCCTTCCTACTCCGGAGAGACTGGTGTTTCTGCCGGTACCGGGCTGGGTTGTTGAGCAGATCTGGCAGGGCGAGATCACGGGAAGCTACGCGTTCGAATCTGACGCGAAGACGATGTTGGAGGCCTTTAGTCAGAGCCTCGCCTCGGATGCAAATCGATACTATTTACCCAAGCAAGCGTTTTCTACGTCTCTCGAGTGCGGCTCGCCAGCAGATGGCTCGGCACAAAATTATCCGACGAAAGTATCCGTCAGCCCATTGACAGTCCGGCAAAGCGATCTGTATCATGCTGAAGTGATACATCCAAAAAACATTCTAACGGCCCTCATTGCTCTGGCGGCCTCGGTTTCCTTTGCGGGACCGGCGCGGTTAGCTACGAGCTTCTTTCTTCCCTCCGGTCGAACAAACCCGGTCATTCTTGATGCGAAAGCCGACGCCAGCGGAAACCTTGTCACCGCCGCTCAGGCAGACGTTGTCGGCGGAAAGCAAATCGTCATCAGCAAATTCTCTGCCGCCGGAGTGCGACGCTGGTCGAGCACCATCAATACGCCGGTCGCGGTGACTTCGCCGGGCCAAGTTGCGGGCAAGTTCCAAATCATGCTGGACGGCGTCGGCAATACTTACGTGTTGTCTCCCCGAGCTGGCAATCCCGTGGTCGATGGCACCACCCAAGACATCATCGTACGCAAGCTCAATGATAGTGGAGCAACCGTCGGATATCTCTCGTTGGTTGGCTACCTGTTTGAGCAAACCCTCAGAAAGCACAATGTCTTGAACGCGCAAATGCAGAGCATGCCAACCGGATCTGAAGTGGTCATCGCTTGCACGGGCGTTCACCTTGACGACGAAGTGTCGAGTGCATACGCTTTCCTACTACGCGGTGGGACTAGCGGATCGTCAATCACGGTCGACGATCGTAACGAGATCGCTGGCTCTTTCGTTAGCGTTCCCAGGTTTATTCGAACCGATAACTACTCCGTCGCTGGACTTCTCCCCGGCAGACTTACCGCGGAAGAAGGTCCTCAACTTCGTCTCTTTCTCAAGAGAGAATTCATCGAATTCAACAACTTGACTTTGGGTTCCCAGTCTTACACGACGTATCTGGCGTATGAAACCGCAATCA
Source organism: Fimbriimonas ginsengisoli Gsoil 348 (assembly GCA_945881865.1). Taxonomy (GTDB): domain Bacteria; phylum Armatimonadota; class Fimbriimonadia; order Fimbriimonadales; family Fimbriimonadaceae; genus Fimbriimonas; species Fimbriimonas ginsengisoli_A. The sequence continues at coordinate 69,197 of CAMCVK010000004.1, forward strand.
CGCCATCGAGTTTTGATCTTGCAGGCGGCTCCTTTAGCGCAATTGCAGATGTACTGGGATTCGAAGCCGAGGGCGTTGCATCGACAAATGATCAGGGAGTCCTCTTGAGTAAAGATATGTCTGGTGCCCGGTATATCAGCCGAGGACGCGATTATCTGGATCACAATTACGTTCCATTCCTTTCGGCCCTGCCGCACACGGCGACCCGGGTAGGCGACAACTGGTTGGTCTACGGCCAAAGCACGACCGGAGAGGGTGAGTTCTTTCTGCAATATCCGTCAGTTGGTGACCTAACCGCCACCTCGTTTACGATCTCCGATGCTGCGGGGGCTCCGTACTACGCTGGCAACAGCCTGACGTCGTCGCGAGGCCGGGCATATCTTGCGGGTGGTCCGACGGTAGGGTCCGTTCAAGGGATGTACAGCTCGTTTAGCGATACGGGTGAACTGCTGTACACGGCGGGGCAAACCCAGCCGTTTACGCTTTCGACTTCGTTCGTGGTTCCGGCCGCAAACAACCGCTTCTGGACGGTTGGGAGGACTTCGACCGGCCTCCAAGCCGTGATCCTGTGGCGAGAACCAGACTACTTCGTTGGCATCAGCTCCCCGAAGTTAGTATCGCCGGGGGATACGGTGACGATGAAAGCTCACCTGAACACTCCGGCTCCGTCGGGTGGCTACACGTTCGCCGTCTCGGTTTCGTCGAACCTGCAAGACGCGCCGCGAACGGTTACGGTTCCGGCGGGCGCTTCGTCGGCAACGTTCACCGTCAAGGTGAAGAACCCCGTCGCGCTCGGCCCGGCAACGGTCGTTGCCCGAACCAACGCGACGCACGACATCAACACCGCCCACACGGCGACGTTTAGCATTCGCTAAAATCCGAAAGCCCTTCCCTTTCACTTGTGAGAGGGAAGGGTTGGGTAGGGAGAGGTTGCTAGACCATGCTTTTTGGGAATGGCTCTCCCACACCGGCCTCCCTCTCGAAGATGAAAAAGAGGGAGAAATCGAGATACAAGTCCCCTCCTTTCGTCTCCGAGAGGAGGGGATTAAGGGTGGAGAGTCCCGAGTTTTTGCCTTGTCCAGTAGCCTCTCCCACCCTAGCCCTCCCTCTCGCACGCGAAAGGGAGGGAATTAGCCGCTCAAAATTACTGTCTTTCGTCCGTAAAAGAGAGTCACGCCTGTTGGCGGAGTTCGTCTTCGGCGGCTTTCAGCAGGCGCAGCTCACCCAATGCCGCGTCGAGCTCGCTGCGGGAAGCCGAAGCCTGCTCAATGTGGGTTCGGGTCGCGAGGTTTTCCGATTCCTGCGCCAAGCTCCGAAGCTTCTCGCCAATGTCGCGGGCGGCATAGAACACGGGCGGCGGCCCAGAAGTATCGCGCGAGCCTTTCCCCGTGAACGATTCCAGGGCCTCCTGCACGTAATCCATCGCGTGCCGGCTGCCGACGTCGCCCGGCAGGTGGTGCACGTACATCGCCAAAATTTCTTCCATGCCGGAATCAGCCGCCGCCCGAACCTGGTTACGCGCCGTCTGGATCGAGGCCGGCGCTCCGTCGGTTGCCCAATAGCCACTGCCCAGCGCGGCATGAATTCGCCCCCAGGCGTGCGCACTTTCCTCCAACAAAATCAGAGTGCCGGAGTCGAGATCGCGGTGCAACCTCCGCGCTTCAATGAGCTTCCGCAAAACACCGGCCGCCTTATTCGCATCTAGCTCCCGTCGGGTTGGCCGCGGCAGACTTTGATAGGTTACGAGTAGCCGCCAGATGCCGATGGCCATTCCGCCAAATCCGATGATGATCGGGATCAGCTGCGCCGGATCTCCGATGCGGGCAAGCAGGCTGACCCCGCTCGCGCCTGCAATAGCTCCTCCGGCCGTCAGCACCGCTGGCCACATGAACTTTGCCACCGGTGCCGGCTCTTTCGAGGCGTTCAAGTATGCGTTCAGGCTGGGAAACTGTTTCGCAGGATTGGCAAGAATCATCGATCCAGGTTGATTGTACGCGCAAGTCACGCCACGTCCCGGGTCAAGGCAAGTTAGGAAAAATTGCGGAGGTTCGCCCCATCGGCGAGCTAGTGCCTCGAAAGAACGTTATTAAAACCGTGATTGCTTCTTTGCTTCTCGTTCTCGGCAGCGGAACGATCAACGCGGCCAGTTTCCCCTACCGAAGCGAGGCGTTCACCCGGTTTGTTCAAGACTCCTACGACGCCGGAGGTGCGAAGGAGCCGACCGACTTCTATCGCTGGATGGAAGCGGCCAGCGTTGGGGCCGGATGGAAAGATGGAGTTTCGTTGCAGGCATTGCGCGAGCGCCGACGGCAAGCAAAACTGTCGTCTGGCGTCGTTGAGCATGAAATCGCGTTCGCGAAAGAAGTCCACCGTATGGTGAAGAAGGCGATTCCTAAGTTCAGCCTGGATCGCGGGTTCGAGTTCGCAAACACGGTCAAGCGCGGCGAGCGCCAACCCTTCTTGCAGTCGATTCTCGTAAGCGGGATTTTTCAGGCGGCGGGGATGGATAGCGGGGTGGCGATGGTGTGGAGCAACGAGAAGGGCCAGGCCTCGAACAACGGCCACGCCGTTTGTCTGCTACGACTTTCGAACGGAAAAGACTTGGCGGTGGACTGCAACGGGCCGTACCCATTTGCCACCCACCAAGGACTCTTTACCAGCTCGGGCACGGGCTACCGATTCGTCCGCCCCACCTACGACCCGGTGAGCAAGCAGATTCTGGGATACCGGTCGGCCGATGGCGGAAAGACATCCGCCATCCGTGGCCTCGACATGGACTTCCTGAATTCGCAGTTCGATTACTACCGGGGGGAGCGCGCTCCGGGCGGGCTCATGGTCGGCCGGAAAACGCCCGAGGGCCTTTCGCAAAGTGAAAAATACCTGCGGCGCGCCGTGGCAAAATGCCCCAAGAACCCGCTGGCCCAGTACGTTCTGGGCCACGTGTTGATGCGGCAAGGCAAGCTCGGCGAATCCAAGAAGCGATACCGAACGGCACTCAACTGGTACCAAACGTTCGGCTACTTACCAGCCGACGTCGCCGACGCGGCAAAGTAGCTACTGCTTCGGTGCCGGGGTGAAGTACAACTGCTTGATGCCGGTCACCTTGTCGTCCGGCGTGAAGTCGATCTGCACAATCGCCCGAATGGGTCCGGTTCCGACCAGATAGCGGGCTGCGGAACCCGACGAAGTCACCTCACCGTCCAGGTACTGATACCGGGTCACGCCCTTGCCAATTCCTACGAGACCGCCGCGCTCGGCAAGTCCCCGCGCCGTGCTAAGACGCGACCGCATCGAGACCGAAAACGGCTCCATGTCATAGACCCCCCGCGACCACCTTCGTGTCGCCGCGAAAAATCGAAGCGTTCGCTCGGGCTTCGGGTCGGTTTCTTTGCGACTGGCGATGTCGTACTTTGGCGCAACCTTCGCCAAGATGGGATGGGCGATGGCCTCTGGATTTTGCCCGTAGACGTTCGTGAGGACGATCACGGCAAGCTTGTCTTTGGGAGCGCGAAGGATGTTCGCCGAGAAGCCCGCTGTGTTTCCGCCGTGCGAAATCAGCGGATTTCCGCGGTCGGAGCCGATGAACCAACCCAGCGCGTAACCGGACGAGCTACCGTCGGCGAGTTTCACCTCCCGGAAGAACTCATCTCGCATGGGTGCCTTTAGAAGCTTGTCGGTGCTAAGGGCGGCTTCCCACTTTGCCATGTCCGAAATCGTGGATCTAATGAACCCTGCCCCACTGGCAAGCGAGGGATTGATCGGAAGCTGGTTCGCAACCTCCTTCCCCGCCACGGCATAGCCCTGGGCGCGATTCGGGATGACCTGCTCCAGCGCCGTCGTACCCGAAGACGTCATGCCCAACGGCTTAAAGATGAGCTCCGACATCAGATCCTCCAGCCTCTTACCGGTGACACGCTCGGCCGCCATCGTCGCGATGAGGTAGCCGGTGTTGGAGTAGCTCCAGGCGGTACCGGGAGTGAAGTCCAGCGCAAGACCGCCCACCTTTTGCACGATCGAATCTTGCCGAACGCGGTCCGTCGAACTCATCAGGTAGCTACCCAAGTAGTCCTTCAAGCCAGCCGTATGGCTGAGGCACTGCCGCAGCGTCAGCGAGCGCCAGTTTTTCGGCGACTCGGGAAGCACCTTCTCGATTGGCTCATCGAGCTTCAGCTTGCCTTGTTGCACCAAGATGAGAATGACGGCGGCGGTGAACTGCTTCGTGACGGAGCCAATTTCAAAAACAGTATCGGCCTTTACCGGCGTGCCAAGCTCCAGGCTGGCCTTGCCGAACGCCCCAACCTTGATGAGCTTTCCGTTCTTTACAACACCGTAAGCAAGCCCGGGAATGCTGTAAAACTTCCGGGCACCCTCGACGTAGTCATCGAGCTCATCGGCACGGGCAAGACCCGCTAAGCCGGCCAAAGCAAGAAAGGCAAGAGAGAATCGCGATGCGTTCACGCTCTCCATCTTGCACCGAATGCAAACAAACGTAGGACCTTGGGCCAACTGGAACCGAGGCGCGGCGGGTTTTTGGACTCATGGCCGAAGGAAATGGGGCTTTTTACTAAACAGGCTGCTTGGCGCGGTAGGGTTTTCTCATGACCATCCCTCTCGCCCTTCTCGCCGCCATCGGCAGCCCGATGGCCGACAACATGTCGGATTATGTTGCTGCCGAAACGACTTGGCGAGCCAACCGTGAGGCGAGCCTAAAGCGACCTCGCGGGTGGCTTGCGGTGACAGCGCTTTCATGGCTAAAGGAAGGCAAGAACGCGTTTGGCTCCGACCCGACGAGTGACGTTGTTTTGCCGTCGCGGGCGGCCGGCCGCGTGGGCGTTCTGAACCGAATCGGCGACGCCGTGAGCCTGATTCCCAGCGAGAACGTAACGGGCATTCGCGTCGGAAAGGCAACGATCAGCGCGGAAACGATCCTGAACACGGATCAAAACGGATCGGCCGACCGCGTCACCGTCGGCGACCTGACGTTCTCCGTGATCAAGCGCGGCAGCCGGCTAGGCGTGCGATTGTGGGATCCGCAAGCGACCGCGCGCCGCACGTTTACCGGCCTGAACTGGTTCCCGGTTGACCCGAAACTTCGGGTCGAGGCAGCGTTCGTGCCCTATGATCCACCGCGCCGCATCACGATTCTCAATATCATCGGCGACCGGGAGAGCAACGTCAGCCCGGGCTACGTGACGTTCTCGCTCGGCGGAAAGACCCACCGCCTCGAAGCGCAGGATGGCGGAAATGGGGAACTTTTCCTAAATTTCATTGACAAAACCACCGGCAAGGCGACGTACCCGGCAGGGCGATTCTTGGACACTCCGGCCCCGAAGGATGGCAAGGTCGTGATCGACTTCAATCGCGCTTACAACCCACCGTGCGCGTTCACCGCGTATGCGACTTGCCCGCTTCCGCCGGCGGCCAACCGGCTCTCGGTGCCCGTTCCTGCCGGCGAGAAAAAGTACCGCGACCAGCATTGATGGCTTAATGGCGCGTTAACACGGGCGCTGGCTATGCTTGGAGCCGGTGCCCATCCTCACGCTAGCCCTCGTCCTCTTTGTCGGCACCGCCCCGCTGCCCCGGCCGTTGCCGATTAGGTCTCCGCTGATCGACAAGAACTTCTACTTCTTGTCGCTCCTGGAGCGCACTCCGGCTTTCCAAAAGGCGTGGCAGGAGGATCCGCAAGGACGCGAGATCCAAGAGCGGATGCGCGACCGGCTGCGGGTTGCGTTCCAAGACGCCTCTCTCGATCAATCGGATGAGATCCGATCCATGCAGGTTTCTCAAGCGGAAACTAGCCAAATCGCGGATATTCTCAAGAGACTTGTCCGCACAAACCCGACGCTTCGCCGGGCCATCGCGCAGCCATTGCGTCAATCCGGCACGGCGATTCTGTCGCACGAGCTTTCCGATGAGGACCTGGTGGCAAAGGTCTGGGCCGAGTGCGCGGCCGGAATCAACAATGCGATTCTCGTGTACGGCACCGGCAAGCCGGGCCGAAGCGCAAAGATCGATTCGATGTTCTACGACCCCAAAGCGCCGATCTGGAACGCGACGGTCCACAACCTGTTCGGGATTCTCGTCGAGGAGTCAAAACCAACCGACCCGTTCTTTGCCCCGTCGCTGCGTTTCGCGGCGAAGCTGATGGAGTTCAACCGGCGCGATGAGGCGGCCCGGTTTGAGCCGCTGGAGAAGGGCGAAAACCGAGCCGCGTGTCGGGCGGTTCGCGGAACCAAATGGGAGAAGTTCCCCTATTCGGTGATTCTGGTTCCAGGGCTCGGGCCAGAAGAGCCGGAGGTCGCCCTGTCCCCTGCCTCAAAACTGATTCTTGGCGCCGTCGCCCGCCGATACCGCGAGGGCAAGGCCCCCTTCATACTGGTTTCGGGCGGGTCCGTCCATCCGAACCAAACGCCCTTCTGCGAGGCGATCGAGATGAAGCGCTCTCTGATGCGGGATTTTAGCGTGCCCGAGAGCGCGATCCTCATCGATCCGCATGCTCGCCACACCACCACCAATCTGCGGAACGCCGCCCGGATCCTCTACCGCTATGGGTTCCCTCTTTCACGGCCGGGACTCATCACAACGAACACCTACCAAAGCCAGGACATCCAGGGCCCGGCGTTTCGCCGCCGCTGCCAAAACACGTTCCGCTACCAGCCATTCGAGGCTGGAAAACGGCTGAGTCCAATCGATTTGGAGTTCTTCCCGAAGATCGAATCGCTACAGATCGACCCGCAGGATCCGCTCGATCCTTAAACGTTAGTCATCGAGAATATTCTCAGGCGTCTTAAACGTTTGGGCAACTGTATACTTGCCGCCATGCTCTGGTGTACCTTGGCGATGATGGCAACGACGGCACCCAACCCCGACCTTGCGAAAGACTGGCGAAACGGTGCCGTTGTGTACCAAGTCTTCGTCGATCGGTTCGCTCCCTCGGCAGATTTCGCCGCAAAGAAGGCGCTTTACCCCGCCCCGGCGATGACAAGAACCTGGGAGGAAACGCCAAAGGCAACCGCCTATGACCCAAAGATCAAGACCTACCCCCACGTCTTAGAGTTTTGGGGAGGCGATCTACCTAGCCTTCGTGGGCGCCTTGACTACATCACCAAATTAGGGGCCGATGTCGTTTACCTACAGCCGATTTTTAAGGCACCCTCGAACCACAAGTACGATACCGAAGACTACTTTGCGGTGGACCCGCAGTACGGATCGATGGCCGACCTGAAGGGCCTCATGAAGGATGTCCATTCCAGCAAGATGCGCCTGATGCTCGACGGCGTCTTTAACCACGTCGGTGTCACCTCGCCGGGCTTTGTCGCCGCGCGCAAGAACCCGAAGGACCCGAACCGCGACTGGTATTTCTTCGGCAAGGAGTACGCCGAGGGCTATCGGGGCTGGGCCGGAGTCGCCAGCCTGCCGGCCTGGAACCTGGAAAACCCGGAAGTTCGCGATTACCTTTGGGGCAGCAAGAACTCGGTGGTGCAGAAATACCTGCGCGACGGGATCGACGGCTGGCGGCTGGACGTCGCGTTCGAGCTGGGTCACGAATACCTGCGCGACCTAACCGCCGCGGCGCACCGCGCGCGAAAAGGCAGCGCCGTCATCGGAGAAATCTCCGGCTACCCGGCTGATTGGTTCCCCGCCGTGGATGGTGTGTTCAATTTTTCGGCCATCAACATTGGGGTGGAGATGGTCAGCGGTCGCATCTCCGGTGGCCGTGCCGGTCGGACCTACGACCGAATGGTGCAAGACGCCGGATTGGAGAACCTACTCAAATCCTGGCTGGTCGCCGAGAACCACGACACGCCGCGCATCGCAAGCATCGTGCCGGACCTCGCTTCGCGCAAAATCGTCACCGCTCTCCAGCTCACCCTGCCCGGCTCGCCGTGCATCTATTACGGGCAGGAGCTCGGCATGACCGGCACCGGCGACCCCGAGAGTCGCGCCCCAATGCGATGGGATCTCGCTACCGCCGAGAACCCAAATCTGGCCTGGATGCGCAAACTCCTGGACGTCCGAAAGCGCTATCCTGCGCTTAAGGTTGGGCAGTTCACGGGCCTCGAAACCGACCGGCTGCTGGCCTTCGCGCGAACCACCGGCAAGGTGAAAGAGAACGTCATCGTCGTGATCAACCCTACCAATGAAACGGTGCAAGAGACGTTCACTACGCGCATCGGGAAGCTCCTCAGCTGGGGCGAACTCGAAGACACCCTCACCGGCAAGCGCATCCGAAGCATCACCGGCCTCTTAAACCTCACCATGCCACCGAAATCGACGATGATTTTGGTGCCGGTGGCTGACCGATCTTCTGGCTACAGCGTCTACGACCGAATCGACTAACCGGCCCGAAGGTCGATCAGATCGGCCCGTAACACGAACGGCGACGACCCGCTCCGAAGGTTCGGGTTCGTCGCCCGGAACAGCACCTTCACCTGGCCGGTGGCCGAAATGTACGGTGAAGCCGGTTCGGGGGCAGGAAGCCTGACGTCGACCTTGCCGGAAGCCGAGATCGGGAACGAGTTCAGCAAAACGTATCGCCGTAGCACGTTGTCGTAGATCCACAGAAAGCCGCTGCTCGCGCCCGCCGCCGTGCCGACGAAACGGGTTTCCAGGCGGGGCGAGGCCTTGTCGGGCACCGTGAACTCGGTTTCCAGCGCGGCGATGTGGCCGCTGCCGTTAAAGTAAGTCGAGCGCGCGTCCGCGGATTGGCCGTCTTCGAACCACACCTGAGCCGGTCCGCCCGAAAGCGACTGACCTTGATACAGCCGGACCGCCGAAGCCTTCAGCGAAGGTCCAAGGGGAGCCGGTACCCGCACAAACCACACATCCTGCTCGCCATTGTGGGTGGCGGCATAGGCGATGTTCGCGCCGCCGTTATCAGAGACGACCGCGATGTAGTCGCCGATCTTTTGTTGCACCGGGTAACCAACGTTCGGGTTGAACGACCGGCTCACCTGCACGTTCTTGGTCCACGTCCTGCCACCGTCCGAGGAACTGGTGAAGTACAGCGCAGAGTTTGAGGCGCCCGGGTTTGCACGCGTATCGTTCCAAGCCACGTCGATACGACCGTTTGGAGCCACACCCATCGCCCCGAACCAGTGCCAAGCATTGCTGTTTCGCGGATCGTCGTTCAACCGCATCGGCCGGCTCCAGGTTCGGCCGCCATCGGTGCTACGCACAAAGTTCACGTCGCACGGGTTGCGGGAGTCCACGCCAACCGAGCAGAGCATATAGATGTTGCCACCATTCGCCGAATTCGATTTGTCGGCGGCAAGCCAAAGCTGACCGGCCAGCCCGACCGGGTTGATATACGCTCCGTAGACGATGGAACCGCCAAGCTCAACCGGCACGGCGAGATCGAAGACCGGAGTTTGGGTGCGATTCTGGGCGTTGGTCGACCGAATGAAGACGAACGGGTTGGCGAGCCCGCCGATGTAAAGATCGCCGTTTCGACCAACGTCGAGCGTGCCCCAAACCGGAAAGTTCGGGATGAAAATCGGGTCGAGCCAAGTCAAGCCCTCGTCGGTTGAGCGGCTAAACTGGCGTCCGCCGTAGTTGTTTCCGGCGGTGCTCCACGCCTGGTAGATGTTGCCGCGACCGGGGCCGGTCGTGTTGTCCACCGTCATCCACTGCTTGTCGCCGCCCGTCGCAAACGTGTAGCGGCCCCAAGTCGCGCCACCGTTCGAACTGGGAAAGATGTCTTCGAAGAACGTGTTTTTCAGGCTGAGGTAGTAAAACTTCCCTTCGCGGGTGCTCGCCAAAACGGGGTCGCTTCGAAAAACGCCGCGCTCCAAATTTCCTTGTCCACGCCAGCTTCTGCCGCCGTTGGCCGAACTGGAAACGCCGGCCTGGCGAAAATCGGACCCAACGTTATCGAACTGCCGCCAGCCCACCGACAGCCGGTTCCGGTTCGTCGGATCCATCGTCATAGAAGGCTCGTTGGCCGCGTCGCCGGGGATGTTTCGCCCCAGCGAGTCCACATTCACCTGAACGCTCGTGTAGCCCCCAAAAATGCTTGCCCCAAAGATCCCGGCAAGCGGGTTTGCCGGCGGAGGCGAGAAGCGAAGGGGTTCGGCTTTTTCGCGCTCCCCTTCCTCGTCTTCCACAGCCTCCAGCTCGATCGCTGCACTGGAAGACCGGAACCAAACGCCATTTCGCCCGTGGTCAACGGCGCCTTTTTCGGTAGATGCGGCCTGCTGGGCCGATGATATGGAAGCAAGGATAACGGCGAGGGCAAGGCCAAGAATGCGAGAGTTGCGCATAAAGATGCCTTCGAGTATAGGGCGAAAACGAGCCGACGGGTAAGGGGAAATAACGCCGATTAAACAAGCCCGGTCGGGGCCTGAATCGTGCCGAGTACGGCGGCGAGCTCTTCCGCCGAAATCGGCTTCGTAAGGAACCCGGTCATTCCGATGGCGATGCTTCGGTCGCGGTCGGTTTCATTCGCGTTGGCGGTGAGCGCATAGACCGGCGGACCGTCTGGTTGCGCTTCTCGGATGGCGGTAAACGCTCGGAAGCCATCGAGCTCCGGCATTTGAAGATCGAGCAGGATGATGTCGAACCGACCCGCGAGCGCGGCCTCGACCGCCGCCGCGCCGGTCTCGACGTGTCGCACTTGGCAGCCAAAGCCTCGCAGCAAGCGGCTAATGACCATCGCGTTCACGCGGTTGTCCTCGGCGAGCAGAACCGCCAGGCCATCCTGAACCACCGGGATCTCACCCGGCCGCACCATGCCCGGATTCACCGCCCGGAAAGGAATAACCACTTCGAACGTGCTTCCACGTCCCACCGCCGAGTCGAGCGTTACCGAGCCGGACATCAGCTGAACGATTTGCATCACGATGGCGAGGCCGAGGCCGGTGCCGCCGTAAACCCGCCGATCGCTATTGTCCGCCTGATGGAACGGCCGGAAGATGTTCTCGTGCTCGTGCTCGGGAATGCCGATTCCGGTGTCGGAGACGATGATTTTCAGTTGGCTCTTCGTTGGGCAAGAGACCAGGAATTTGACCGACCCGGTGCTGGTGAACTTCACCGCGTTGCCCAGCAAGTTGCTGGCGATCTGCCGCAGTTTCGAGGTGTCGATCTCGCCAACCTGCGGCACCGTGCGATCGATCAGAAACTCAAAGTCGAGCCCTTTGCGCCGAGCCAGCAGTTCGTGCGTCGTCGCTACGTCCCGTAACACGGTGTGAATCGGGGTGCTCGTCGGGTGTAGCTTGTCTTCTTTCGCCTCGGACTTGCTGAAATCGAGAATGTCATTCACGATGCCAAGCAGCGTCCGTCCGCAGCTTTGGATCGCGTCCACCAACTCGGTCTGCTCCGGGGTAAGCGGCGTCTCCCGCAAGATGTCCGCGACGCCGATGACCCCGCTCAGTGGCGTCCGAACCTCGTGGCTGATGTTCGCCATGAAGCGGCTCTTCGATTGGCTTCCAGCCTCCGCCTCGGCCATCGCCACCTGAAGTAACTGCTCATAAGAGCTTCGCTCGGTGATATCCACCATTTGCACGACCTCGCCAACCGTCTCGCCGCCGGGATTCGTCAGCTTCGACCGCTTGACCTGAAACTCCCGTTGGTCTCGGGAAAGGACGGAGGATTCACGCGACTCGAAATCGGCCAGCAGCTCCACAAACGGTTGCCGCATCAGGCCTTCTTCGCGATTGAACAGCTCGTGGGCCGCCTGGTTGGCGTCCACGACTCGGCCTAGCCGGTCAAGCACCAACACCGGGTCCGGCAACTTGTCAACGAGCATTTCTCGCGCCACCGGCGCAAGGTCAAAGAGCGACCACCGAAAAATGGTCACCGCCATCCCCACCCCAGTCACGGCAAAGACGGTTGGCGTGAGGTCGAGAAACGGAAGCGGGCTGATGCCAAAAACGTAGAGGATGTTCACGATAAACGGCGTTATCGTGCAGAGCACCAGGATGCGCGTTTGGGTACGAAACACCTGGTTCCGGCCCCGCATCGCGCTCGCCATCGCGACGACGGCCCAACCCAACAGCACATAAGAGTAAATGTTGTTGACCGTGTACCAGGGCCCCTTCGTAAACTGCAGAAGGAAAACTTCCCCTGGGAACTCCCGCAAAACTACGTCATTCCGGAAGAGCGTGTGGAACCGATCGGAAAATGCGATGGGCACGGTGGTGACCAGCCCGAATCCGAGGAGCGCCATTTCGCGGGCGCGGAATCGCTGGACTCGACCCGTGTGCAACAAGGCGAAGGAGAGAAAGGCCGGGGGAAGGCTACACAGCCCGATGTACTGGAGATTTGCCCAGAACAACGCCGTCGGAATGTCGCGGCTACAAAGCTCAAACACATACCCGGCTGCCCAAGTGGCGCCGCCCATACTCATCCAAATGAACGATTTTGCCCCGCGCTGTTTTCGGTGGGGCAGGCTAGCAACGGCAGCAAAAAGGAGCACAATCGCGCCGACCAGGGGAAAGATCGCGATGCTGGTCCATTGTAGTGCCACGGTAATTGTGCCTGCGAGTTCGTTCTACCGTAAAAGAGCGTTTTGCCGAAGTCGGCTCGACCATAATTCTACGGTAGGTCTTCCTTCCTCGGGGTGGCCGGGAAGATTGGCGGAATCATTCTGCCCCGCCAAAATCTGACGTAGAAACGATAAGCCAATGTCATTACCGATTTGGATCCAGCGTCAACGCGCGCCGATCACACTTGCTGTGTGCGCCGGCTTAGTCGCGGCATCGCTGTTCTTCTTCTTCAGCACCGGCTCCGGAATCAATGCGCTCACTTTTAACGTCGATTGGCTGGAGAAGCCTTGGACGCTTTTGGTGTATCCGTTCGCTTTCAGCGGTGCGGGCGGCGTCTTCGCGCTTATCTCGACGCTACTCCTGTTGGCGTGGATGGTGTTCACCTGCGGCAGTGTGGAGCGCGACCTCGGGACCAGCAAGTTCGGCGTGCTTCTGCTGACAATGACCGTGCTTCCCGCCCTTCTGGTTTATGGCGGCATGCGGCTCAGCGGTTCTGGTTTTGGTGTCATGGGGCCGTATTTTCCCATCGCCGGAATCAGCGTGATCTGGGCCCTCCGGAATCCCAACTTCCAACTGAACCTGTTCGGCATCTTGCCGCTGACGGCGAAAATTCTTGCGATCCTGATCGTCGCCGGAACCTTCTTTTTGTACGGCTTTGGCAACCTGATCCTGGGCGTCGCCGCCATCCTCTACTTCATTCTTTCGTGGGCGATCGCGACGAACCGAATCCCGTTCTTTCTCTATGCCTCCGCGCCCGATGTCAAGGTTACGAAAGCACAGAAGGTTCGTGAAGAGGCATATCTTGCCGACGCCGCCCGACGCCTCCACGAACGCGAAGAGACCGAGCGGCTTCGGAAATTGTTTGAAAGAAGCGGAATCGACGACAAGTAACGCAAAATAGCGTAACGATGACCGTTTCGGCGCTTCTTGCCCGTTTTCGCGCCTGCCCACTGGTGGCCAGCGTCCAAGCCTCCGAGGGTTCTCCCTGCGGCCACCCCGAAACTTTGCTCCGCTTGGCAAAGGCCTCGCTTAAACAAGGCGTTCGCGTTCTTCGCCTCGAAGGCGTGAAAACCGTTCGTGCGTTGGAGCCCGATCTCAAGGTGCCCGTGATCGGCCTGCTGAAGCGCACGTATCCCGAGTCGGAGGTGTACATCACGCCGACCGCCCAGGACGCCGACAGCATGATCGACCTCGGATGCGAGGTCATCGCGGTCGACGGAACCGACCGACCGCGCCCAGGCCGAGACGACCTCGCCGCCCTCATCAAGCACATTCAGCGGCGAAAGGTGCTGGTGATGGCCGACTGCGACTCGCTTGAGTCGGCGATCCGCGCCGCCGCGCTCGGCGCCGACGTCATTGGAACGACGCTCGCCGGCTATACCTCGGCCCGCGCCGCAACAATTGGCCCCGACCTGGAGCTTTTGCGGCAGATCATCGCCAACGTGAAAGTGCCCGTCATCGCCGAAGGGCGTTTTTCTCAGCGATGGGAAGTTGAGGCGGCGATGCGAATCGGCGCGACTGCCGTAACGGTAGGCGGCGCGATCAACGACCCGGTGAAGCAGACCCGCGCCCTGATGCCAACGCCGAAACTTGGCGAGGACGCCCGGATTGGAGCCGTCGATATCGGCGGTACTTGGCTCCGGTTTGGCGTGTTCGATGGTCGCGGCAACTTGGTGGGCGAACCGGTTCGAACCCCGAACCCGCGCAACCGAGTGGAATGCCTGCAATGGATCCGCGAACGCATCGCCGAGTTCAAGGTAACCCGGGTTGGCGTCGGAACCGGCGGCATCGTCGACCCCGGCACAGGCGAGGTTTGGACCGCGAAAGAGCACCTAATGCCGGACCACACCGGCATTCGGTTCCACGAGGCAACCTTGGGCATCACCACGAAAGCCTACGGCGATGGCCACGCCACCGCATGGGGCCACGCCAACCTGCCGCAGTTTGCCGGCCGCCGGGTCGCCACGCTGGCCCTTGGCACCGGCGTGGGTGCCGGCTTCGTGCAAAACGGAGCGATCTGGGCCGGACGACGCGGCGAGTACCCGCGCATCAACGACTTGCCTTCACCGGATGGGCGATCTTACGAGACCGTTCTTGGTGGCATCAACCTGAGCGCCACCCCTTCCGAGGACGACCAGGCCGTTGCCCGCCGGGCCCTGCACGGCGCAGTTCAAGCGATCAAAGACCTGTACTTTCCGGATGACATCGTGATTGCGGGTTCGGTCGGCCTCAGCGACTGGCTGGCCGACGACGTGGCCAAACTCGAACTGGTCCGGAGCCCGTTCGGGGTGAATGCCGGCCTGCATGGGGCGGCCGCCCTCGCGCTGTATCCCACCTGGTAGGAGAAATATGAGTCGCGCGTGCAACGAACCCGCGTTATAATCCGATATGGACGACGCGCGACACGTGCTCACCCAGTTCGGATTCACCGCGCTGGAGAGCGAAATCTATACGTTTCTGCTGCAGGAGTCCCCGGTGAGCGGGTACCGCATCGCCCAGGCGCTGGGTAAGCCCGCCGCGAACACCTACAAGGCGATTCAGACGCTGGAGAAAAAAGGCGCACTGATGACCGAAGAAGGGGAAACCCGTCTTTGCCGTCCGGTGCCTTCGGAAGAACTTCTGGAACGGCTGGCGGCGACGTTCCAGGCGAACCGGCAAGAGGCGGCGGCGGCCCTCGCCAAGTTCGGTGAGCCAGCCCAAGACGACCGGATCTACGTGGTTCGCAGCAACGCCCAGGCGATGCACCAAGCCCGGCGGCTGATCGTTTCGGCGCAGAAAACCGTCTCGCTCGCCACCACCGAGGCACTGCGAGAGAGCTTTTCGGAAGAGCTCGCCGAAGCCGAATGGCGGCAGGTGCGCGTGCGCGTTTCCTTGGTTCGCACGGAAGAAATCCGCCTGGCTTGCGATGCCCTCCACTGCCTGCTTTGGCGAAACGAGTCCGCCCTCGTGTCATCAAACCCGGCGTTTTCCCAAATGATCCACGACGGATTGGTGGCGGAATTTGCCCTCGAGGAGGTTCAGCGCCGCCTTGATGAGGGCGCGAGCACCAAGCGGATCCAGCGCGCACTGCGGGAAGCTAGGTCCGATGCCGATGCAGACTAACGTTTAAGTCTGGCAATAGGGTATCCTTTTGGGATTATGGCCGTAAAACTCCCGGTAGTCGTGATAGTCGGCCGTCCCAACGTTGGTAAGAGCACCATTTTCAACCGCGTGGTCGGAAAGCGGATCGCCGTCGTGGAAGACAACCCCGGCATCACCCGAGACCGCCTCTACAGTTTGGTCACCTGGAACAAGCGCACCTTCCAGATTGTCGACACCGGCGGAATCGTTTTCGAAGAGCTCGACACGATGGCCGAGCAGATTCGGATCCAGGCGAACATCGCCATCGACGAAGCCGACGTCGTTCTGTTCATCACCGATACGAAGGCCGGTGTCAATCCCGATGACGTGGACCTTGCCAACCGTCTGCGCGGCATCAAAAAACCGGTACTCGTGATGGTTAACAAGGCCGATGACCCGAATAAAGACACGCTAGCCAACGAATTCTATTCGTTAGGATTAGGTGAGGTTTATCCCGTCTCTGGCCTACATGGCCGCGGAGTAGCCGACGTACTTGACGAGATTGTTGCATTACTACCCGAGGAAGCCGAGATGGCTCCGGACGAGAAAGAGGAGATTCGCGTGGCGATCGTCGGGCGACCCAACGTAGGTAAATCCAGCCTGGTCAACGCCTTTACCGGCGAGCAAAGGATGATCGTTTCCGACGTCGCCGGCACCACCCGAGACGCGATCGACACCGTTTTGGAATACGCGGGCGAAAAATTCCGACTCGTCGATACCGCCGGGATCCGGCGGCGCGGCAAGATTCAGGGCACCGTCGAGTACTACATGGTCGACCGCGCGCAGAAGGCGATTGAACGATCGGACTGCGCGATGATCGTCATCGACGGCCACGAAGGACTGACCGACGGCGACAAGCGCGTCATGAAGCTGGCCCACGACGCCGGGAAGGCGGTCGTCTTTGCGATCAACAAGTGGGACACCAAAGAGCCGCCGGACGGCGAGCCGCGCAAAATGTCCCTGCTGAAGAAGGACTTCCTGCAAATCGTGTCGGACCAGATTCCCGAATTGCACTACGCCAAGGCCTCGTTCACCAGCGCCACCGAAAGTGCCGGCCTGGAACCGGTGCTCGACGAGGTCATGAAGGCGGTTGAGAACTTTAACTTCCGCATTTCAACCGGCCAGCTCAACCGGCTCATCCAAGAGGCGTGCTTCAGTCGGCCGTACACCTCCAAGGGCAAGCGGCTAAAGATTTACTACGCGACCCAGGTGAGCACCCGCCCGCCGTCGTTCGCGCTGTTCATGAACGACCCGGAGCTGTTCCACTTTAGCTACGAGCGATACCTTCTGAACAAGATTCGGGCCGTCTACCCGCTTGGCGGAACGCCGATTCGTCTGTTCGCCCGCGAGAGCCACAAGCACGACAAATGACCCTTTCAAGCGGCGGCGCAGTGCTTGAGCTCCTTATCGTGGCGGAACCTCCCACGCTTGATGCCCGAATGTCCACCGACTGGGCCGAGGGGCGACTGCAGATCGCGTTCACTGCCGTCACCCGGCACCGGTGGTACGATGCCATGCAACGGCTCATGATCGAAGGGGCCGGGAGCGCCGTTCTCACCACCGACGACGGCGAGATGGAGCTCGTCTTGGCAATGTCAAAGAAGGATGAGTTGCTTATTACGGCGCGGCTTCAATCTCCGCCCGACTTCCTGCACGA
This sequence comes from Fimbriimonas ginsengisoli Gsoil 348, assembly GCA_945881865.1. Classification (GTDB taxonomy): domain Bacteria; phylum Armatimonadota; class Fimbriimonadia; order Fimbriimonadales; family Fimbriimonadaceae; genus Fimbriimonas; species Fimbriimonas ginsengisoli_A. Next base: position 86,459 of record CAMCVK010000004.1, read on the forward strand.
AATGCGGGTGGTCCTGGAGCTCGCTCAAAGCGATCTCCTTCAATTGGAAGCCTTCGTCAAGGACTACTGAAAAAGTAGCTGGGCCAGCACGAAGTTCGCCACGTAGACCAATACGGTCGAAATGACGACGGAGCGCGTGGTCGCGCGGCCAACGCCCTCGGCACCGCCGGTCGTATAGAGGCCCTCTCGGCAGGCGACGATCGCGATGATCAGGCCAAAGACCGGCGCCTTTAGCATTCCCTTACCGACGTCGGTCAGCGTTCCAAATTGCTGAACGGATTGGATAAACGTCGTCGAAGGAATCTTCTGGCCGACCGCGACAATCCACCCGCCGACGACCGCGGACCACATTCCGACAAGGGCCAAGATGGGCATCATCAGCACGCAGGCCAAAACCCGCGGAACCACCAGGTACTTCGTCGGGTGCACGCTCAGCATCTTAAGCGCGTCTACCTGCTCGGTGACGGCCATCGTGCCCAGTTGCGCGGCCATTGCGCTGCCGCAACGGGCGGCGACCATGATCCCGGCCAGCACCGGGCCGATCTCTCGCATCGCGCTGAGGGCGACCGTTGCCCCGACGAACTGGCTGGCTCCGTAACGGATCAAAAACTCGGAAAGGTAGAGCGAAAGGACCGCACCGGAAAAGAAGCCGGTCATCACCACGATCGGCACCGACGAGACGCCGACGAACGACATCTGTTTGACCATTTCGAAAAACTCGAACGGCCGCGCGAAAAGGCGTCGGATCGCATCCGCGAGAATGAGCCATGCCTCGCCAATCCAGGCTAACGTACTTGTGATCGCTGCCGACACCGATGGGTAGTTAACCCGGAAAGGTACAGTCTGACGATGGCGAAAGCAAAGCCAAAACCGGGAAAACGTCGGCGGCTCGATATTCCCTGGTTCCTCATCCTCGCGCTGATCGCGACGATCTACTTTGCCTGGTTCTTCCCGGATGCCCGCGATGGCGGAAAGGCGTCACCCCCGATCGAACTCATCCCAGAGCCGTGAACTTTTTGCGATACCGTGCGTTCGAACCGGCATGAGTGCTTTCGTTGTTGCCGCATTCGCCGTGCTCGCCGGGGGAGAGGTTGCGGGACCGTTTGAGAAGGCGGCCGAGATCAGCCGCGGTGCAAGCGGCATCTCAATGCTTGTTATGGAAGCCGGAAAGATCGTGTTCGAGGAGTATCCGAACGGCGGCTCTGCCGATCAACCGACCGAACTGGCAAGCGGAACCAAAAGTTTCTCGGGCGTTTTGGCCCTCTGTGCCCAGCGGGATGGGCTGCTGAAGCTTGATGACAAGGTGAGCGATACGCTGACGGAATGGCGAGCCGACGAACGAAAATCCATCACCATTCGCCAATTGCTTAGCCTTTCCAGTGGGATGCCGGGCGGCACCGTCGGGCGCGTCCCCAGCTATGCCGATGCCATCCTACAGAAATCCGTCGCCGCGCCAGGTACGCGTTTCATTTACGGGCCGGTTCCGTTTCAATGCTTTGGCGAGCTTCTTCGGCGGAAGCTATTGCCGCAAAAACTATCGGTTGGCGACTATCTCGAGAAGAATATTCTCAAGCCAGCCGGCGTGAAGTGCGACCGTTGGCGACGCGATGAGGATGACAATATCCATCTTCCAAGCGGAGCCTTCCTGACGGCCCGCGACTGGGCAAAGTTTGGCGAGTGGATCCGGCTGGACACCAAACGGGCGTTGCCGAAGAAGGATCTTGCAGACATGTTTCGGTCGTCGGCTGCACGCCCAGGCTACGGATTGACTTGGTGGCTGCCCAGCAAAGGTCCGGTTGGGGTGAGCCTTCTAAAGCAGTCGGCTACTTCGAAAAAGGTTCCGGTTGAAATTTGGGAAGCGGCCGGTGCGGGAGGCCAGAGACTTTATATTGTTCCCTCCCGGCGGCTAGTCGTGGTGCGGCAGGCTCCAGTGCGGCTCCGGGACAACTTCAGTGACCCGGATTTCCTCGCCGCACTGTTGGGCGACTAGCGGACTTTCTTGAAGTAGTAAAACTTCTTGCCTTTCCTAACTCCGGTGGCCCGTACGTAGTGGTGGCCTTTGTAATCAAAAGATCGGCGATTGAAGAGTGCGGCGCGCTTACGGGCTGCCTTACTTTGGCTCTTACGATCTTGTTCGTAGCGGTAAGCCGAGTAGGCACCGCCGCCGAGACCAAGGGCGGCGAGAGTATTGTCGTGCTTTAGCAAGCCATAGATTCCAACGGCGCCGCCCAGGTAGCCGAGGTTACGCCAGTCGTTCTTCTGCTTCTGGGCGTGCTGCTGCGCCTTCGTCTTCTTGCTTTGGGCGTAGGCCGGAGTCGGGGCGAGGGCCGGTGCCAACAGAGCGAACCCGACGGCGAGTGAAACGAGAAGGCTTCGAAAGTTCATGTTGCCCATGTCCATGCAGACTCTCGGCCCCCCGCTTCGTTCCATCGAGATAGGACTTGCTGAGATGGTTCCCCTTGAAGCGGGAACCGCGGCCGGGGGGAAACGTGGGGGAGGGGGCCGTGTCAGAATCCACAGGCAAACGCTTCTGAACCCTTCTCCGCGCGGAGAAGGGCAGGGATGAGGCTAAAAGTACAGGCTAGGAAGCAAGAGAGAGCATTCCTTCCGGCCAATCGAGCACGTCTCCGCCTCATCCTAATCCTTCTCCCGAGGGAGAAGGACTTCCGGAGTCCTAACTCAGTCGCTTACGTTAGGTAGTAGGGAAGCCCCCTCCCCCATGGTTCCCCCGCTACGCAGGGGAACCATCTTTAATGTGCGCGGCGGCGTTATCCGAGATGGTGCCCCCTGGAGCGTAGCGTAGCGGCAGGGTGAACGATCTTGGATTCGCCACCCCTGGGTAAGGTTGGGAAGTCATGCCCGCAACTTTCCTTCGCGCCGCCCCCTACGCTGACGACGTTCTGAACCTGCCCGTGGGCGACGTTACCGCGTCGGTCCCCTACTACGAATCCTTTTTCGGCATGACCCTGGTCGCTCAGGAAGACGAGCCGATTCGCCGGGCAGTTCTGATCCGCGACGGGATCCAAATCGGCTTCGCCGAGAACGGCGGCGACCCCAGCCAGGAAGGTGCCTTCATCGAAGTGAACGACCTGGAGGCCATGCACGCCGAATTCGTCGAGCGCGGCCTAACCCTCGGAGCGCCGAGTTTCCGCACCGACGATCACGGCGACACGAAGTACCGCGTGTTCTTCGTCATCGCCCCGGATGGCCTTTGCTACTGCGTCGGCCAGCGAATCACTCCGGCTTCTTAAGCAGCCCGCGATCGGTCAGCCAGTCGACCATGCGTTGCGGCCAGTTGCGCACCGCCTGCAAGTTCGACCGATCGCCCATATTGAATCCGTGGCCGCCCCCGCTAAGGATATGCACCTCGGTGGGCGCCTTTGCCTCGCGATACTTCCGAGCTAGGTCGTTCACCACGTTCACCGCGCCATCATCGGCGGCCACAAGAAGAAACGCGGGCGGAGCATCGGCGGTGAGCTTCTCGGGCACGCCCACCGGCCCGGGATAAATCCACATCGCGAAGCTGGGGCGACCGTCCGCAAGGTCAATTCTGTCGGGGAATTCGGCCGTCGGCGCGGGTCCGAGGGCGGCCATCGAGACGATTTCGCCGCCCGCCGAGAAGCCCAGCATGCCGATGCGCTTCGGGTCGATCTTCCATTCCGCCGCGCGAGACCGCACCAACCGAACCGCGCGCATGGCGTCGACCGGGGCGTCCTTCTCGATCGTCAGCCCGGAGCCTTCCTCGCGCACGAGTCGGTACTTCAGCACAAATGCGGTTATCCCGAGCTTCGCCAGCATCTGGGCCGGCTTGAATCCTTCCTCACCCACGACCAACTCGCGGAAGCCTCCGCCGGGCGCGACAATCACCGCCGTGCCGTTTGCGGTGCCGGGCTCCGGCGCAAAAACCGTAAGGCTCGGGTTATAGATATTCCCGATGCTCCACGGGTGCGGCTTGGTCTCGGCCTCGTTTTCCGGGCCATCGAGCCGGGTGCACCATTCGGCCAGAGAGGAATGACATCCGGCGCGGGAACGAAGAGCGTGAGTAAAGTCGCTACGATGAGACCCATTGCGGCACATTACCCGCAACGCCTCAGTACACTGATAGGATCAATATGTCTGCGGAGTATCGACCGCTCATCGAAAAGGCCGTGCTGGACGAAGCGGCGTTCATCCGGGCCACCTTCACCGGCCTGGTTCCCACGGCCGAAGAGCCGTGGAAGAAGGTCACCCTGCGAACGGTCGAGATTCGCGGCGTTCCGCACGTCCAGTTCTCCTACTTCGACGAGCGTCGCTGCATCGCGAAAAACTACCGTGGACCAGAACTGTACGAAGCACTCATGCGCCTCCTCGAGTGGCCAGTGCGCAACGTGTCGCTCGATACGACGGCCGAATCGATTCAGGTGACGGTGGCCGTGAACGGAAAGGTGGCGATTCGTCGTCAACCCGCCAAAGCGGTGGAGGCCGTCCGTGCGCATGACCGCAAGAAGTCGCTACTACTTCCGGATGGCGAACCGAACGCCTACCTTCAAGCCATCGGTTTCATGACCAAGGACGGCCAGATTCGGGCCGACAAGCAACGAAAATTCAAGCAGACCAACGAGTTTTTGAAGTTCCTGGACCAAACCGGCGAGCTCGAGAAGCTGGACGAACGGCCGATTCACGTGGTGGATTTCGGTTGCGGCAACGCCTACCTGACCTTCGCCGTTTATCACTTTTTGAACTCGGTAAAGCAGATTCCAACCCGGGTGACGGGGATCGACACGCGCGAGGACCTTCTCGCGAATCACCGGCAGACGGCGGCCGACCTCGGATGGCAGGATTTTTCCTTCCTTGCCCAGCGCATTGAGGAATACGTGCCCGATTCGCCACCGACGATTGCCATCGCCCTGCACGCTTGCGACACCGCAACCGATGACGCGCTTGCAATGGCCATCCGGCACGGCTCCAAAATCATCCTCTCCGTGCCTTGTTGCCACCACCATCTTCAAGCGCAGCTCTCGGCAGCCGCGCCTCCCGCCGAGATGGCGGCGGCCATGCAGCACGGCATCCTCCTGGAGCGCATGGGCGACATCCTGACCGACGCTTTCCGGGCGCAAATCTTGCGGATGCATGGCTACGAGACGGACGTCATTCAGTTCGTCTCGGCGGAACACACAGCCAAGAACGTGCTGATTCGGGCGGTTCTTCGGTCCGGATCACCCTCGCCCCGCGTGGCCGAGGAGTACGCGGCGATGAAGGCATTTTGGGGCGTAACGCCCTACCTAGAAAAGCTAATTTCTGCCGCCGCCGTCGTGTAGAGTCGCTCGGCTTCCGCTTGGGAGATGTTCTCCGTTGGATCAAACCCGGCCGGACGGTTCACCGCGACTTCGATTCCGTCCCGCGGGTCACCGGCGACAATCGGTCGATCTGAGCTGAAGCAAAGCCGGATTCCGGCATCCAAGACCGACCTAACGCGCTTGAGCTTCGATGCTCTCTCCGGGCCCAGTTGCCGCAAGTAGCTGTGGCCGAACCGCCGCAGGAACTCGGGCTGCATCGTGACCCAGCAGTTCAATCTCGCCAGCCGCTCAATCTGCGCGTCGCTCAGGATCATGGCGTGCTCGATGCGGTGGCGGGACGGGTCCCCGGTCGCCTCGTAGGCGTCCATCACGAGGTCGGTACTCCGGTCTCCAATCGTGTGGACGGCGATCTGCCAACCGGCATCGTGGGCGGTCTGCACCATGGAGTTCAGCCGCTCGACCGAGTAAATCAACTGCCCCGAAAACGCTGCGTCCGGCTGGCCTTCGTAGGCACCGTAAATGGCGGCGGTTGCCGAACCGATCGCGCCGTCGGCAAAGATCTTGATGCCGTCGATGTGGCTTCGCCCGGTGGCTTCCAACCTCTGCTTGGCAACTTTCAGCGCTTCTTCACCAATCGCTCGCTTCCCAAACACCACGTTGTATTGCAAAAAGAGGCGAGTTTCGATGGCGCAGCCTAGTTCCGCGGCCCGCTGATACGCGGTGAGTTCGCGTTCCAAATCGAACCAGCCAGTCATCATGTCGGTTGCCGAGGCGATCCCGTAACTCGCCATCGAGGCACCGGCGGCCAAAATCGCGTCGGTCATTTCCTCGACCGAGGGCATCGGCACCTTGCCGGTTACGAACTCGTGGGCAAGTTCGAACAGCACGCCGTCCGGCTCGCCTTCGGCGCCGCGTCGATACTCCCCGCCGACCGGGTCAGGCGTCGAGGCATCCACTCCGGCGGCGCGCAACGCCGCCGAGTTGGCCACGCTCGCATGCCCGTTCACGTGCCGCAAAAGAATCGGCCTTTCGTCGGAAATCTCGTCTAACTCGCGACGGGTTAGATGAATCCCTTCGTAGCGCGTTTGGTCGTAGTGCACCGCCAGCAGCCAGCCATCCGGGTGTGATGCGTGCCTTGCCTTTAGCAGCCGGATGACGTCGGAGTGGGACTCCGCGGAGCCCAAATGCAGCTTCTGAAGATCTAGCCCGATCGGGAGGATGTGACAATGTGGGTCGTGAAAAATCATGCGGACATTACCTCGGCGTGCGCGCGCTCCGCGCTTTCGAGTGCGCCTTCGATGAAGCCGTTCCAGGTCGCGGTGTGCTCGCCGGAAAAGTGAATCCGCCGCTCCGGCGGCGCAACGTGGGCCAGATGCTCAAGCACAAAACCCGGTGCCAGGTGCGAAAATGCCCCCATGGCGAACGGATCATCGGGCCAGTTGTGCGTCCAGCCGCGCCTAAAATGGCGGGCGGCGGCCGGAAAGAGCACGCTCAGCTCGTACACTCCGGCACGGACCGGGTCGCCAAGTTGCATCCAGTCGCGGGCTTCTTTGCCGCAGATGTAGGCCGAGAGCACCGGCGCCCCGCCAAGCCCCGCCGACCAAGTTTGCTGCAGCGGACCGTCGCACTGCATGCTTCCACCCCAGCCGTCGTCCTCCCACCAAGCGTGGTCGAACTCCCACGAAATCTTCACCGCCCGACTCATCCGGTAGCCCTCGATGGCGCACCGCTTGCGGGCCGATAGAGCGGGCTCGAATACGACTTGCTCCAGCGCGGGCGGCGGCAACGTTAGGACAACCTGATCGAATCGCTCGATGCCGTCTTCAAAGATCAGCGTCACGCCTTTGCCTTCCTGCGAAACGCGCCGCAGGATGCGGCCAAATTGGACGTCGGTAGTCAGCGACGCCTGCATGGCTGCCAGCACCCGGGAGCTTCCGCCCTCAAACCGAAAAGCGCTCAGCTCGTCGCCATCACGCTCGGAGGTCTTCAGGATTCCCGACAGCCAACCCAAAAGGCCGATGCGCTCCAGGTCGTCACCTTCATCGCTGCGGAACATGCTGGTCACCCACCACCGTCCGCGTTCGGTGAGGGCGTGTTCGCGGATGAAATCGGCCAGGGTCCGGTCGTCAAGCGACTTCGCCGTGGGGTTCTTCCAGATCGGTAAATGGAGATTCTTGCAAAGTTCCTTGGCGGCCGCCTCCACCCTCAATTCGTCTTCCAGTGCGTCGGACCAAATGTCCAGCGCGGTGGTTTCGCGGCCCCTGTGGATGAGCTTTCTCGGTAGGGCATCCTTGTGGGCGGGCTCCATGCCGAAGGATTGTAGGAGACGGAGCACCCGCAGGTGGTCGGCATCGATCCATTCGCCGCCGGCCTCGTACTGTACTCCGCCGCCCTCATCGACGGTTTGGCATCGGCCGCCAACCCGGTTTCGGGCCTCGAACAAACGAACCTCGGCACCGGAAGCCTCCAGCAGCATCGCGGCCCGAAGGCCAGCAAAGCCCGCACCCACGACGCCCACTCTCATTTCTTAACTGGCCCCTTTAACGCTTTTGGTTCTGCTGGTTTTCGCATGAATAAGTCAGCCGCCAAAAACCCCAAAACCAAGACTCCGCCGAGCTTGACCGTCCAGTCCGGAAACCCCGCCGCCGCCAGAGAAAGCGTCGAACCCAGCGCGACGAATGCCAACGCGAGCACCACCGCCCTCGCACCCCGCTTGCCGACCATGGCCAGATTCAAGATGACCATGAGCGCGCAAACGATGGTGGCCGCGCCGGAAAAACTCCGCCAATCGGAAGCCGACATCTCGGGCAGACTCACGCGGCCTCCAAAAATGGGGCAAGGTACGCCGAGAGGCCGTCGATCGGCTTGCCGATGGCCACCGCCGATGCCGCGCGTATGTCGGCCAAACTGCGAACCGGGAACAGAACCGGATTTTCGGTGGCGAGATCACAGACAACAAGCTCGCGCAACGAGCGACCGGTCTTCCCTTGAATCAGATTCCGCATCCGCTGGCGGTCCGTCATGGGCGCCCCGACGTTAGCGTCCTCGGGAAACGTCAAGAAGTCTTGCCCCACACGCCAGGCGAACGGGCCGTCCGTGACGATTCCCACTCGTCGCTCCGCCGCCATCGGCTCCAACGTTTCGTGAGCTTCGGTGTACACGTGGTTTCGGCGGTAACGAATCAGTTCGAAACCATCGTGAAATTGCCACAAGCCAAGGGCGGACAGTGGGTGGCCAACCGCCTGCAGGCCAACGAAGCGTATATGCCCTTCGTGGCGCGCCGCCTCCAGTGCCTCCAAGGCCCCGTTCACTTGCACTTCCTCTGCCGACTCTCGCACCGGCAAGAAGTATGCATCAATCGTCTCACGCCCCAACGAAGAAAGCAGGTGAATAAGCTCGGACTGAACCAAATCGCTGGCATGCGAAGTGTCGGATCCGGTCGTGTAGTTCAGCGAACCGGTCGCCACCAGAAATGGCGTGTGACCCCGCAGGTAGCCGCCCCACAGGCCGGGCTGGGACGCGACTTCCAACGGAAGCCCCGAGGCCACCGCCGCTTCGACAAACGCCGGAATGTCCTCTGGCAGATTCGGGACGCCCAGTTGCAACCAAACATCCGGAAACTCCAGGTTGGTTCGCCCAAGGATTTTCATCGTTGCAGGCTTCCAGAGGCGGCCCGCCGAAGGTCGGCTTCCATCATCATGCCAACCAATGACGGCAATTTCGTCTTTGGCAGCCAGTCGAGCGTTCGCCAAGCTTTGGCGGCGTTCCCGAGAAGGCGCTCGACTTCGGCCGGTCGATAGAACTCGGGATTGATCCGGACGATCGTTTTGCCGCTTGTTGTGTCCACCGCGGTCTCGTCCACTCCGGAGCCGCTCCATTCCAGTGGCATGTCGGCGGCGGCGGCGGCCAAGTTCACGAACTCGCGCACCGTGTGCATCTCCCCGGTGGCCAAAACAAAGTCGTCGGCCACATCGTGCTGAACCATCCGGTGCATGCCGTCGACATAGTCTCCGGCAAATCCCCAATCGCGCAGGGCATCTACGTTGCCGAGTTCCAGAGTTTCGGCCAGCCCAAACCGAATCTTCGCAAGGGTCGAAGTAATCTTTCGGGTCACAAACTCCAGTCCGCGCAGCGGCGATTCGTGGTTGAACAGGATGCCGGATGTAGCGTGAATGCCGTACGACTCGCGGTAGTTCACCGTGATCCAGTGCGCGTAGAGCTTGGCCACGCCGTACGGGCTGCGAGGATAGAACGGCGTGTGCTCGTTCTGCGGCGACTCTTGCACCTTGCCAAACATCTCGCTGGTGCTGGCCTGATAGAAGCGAATCTTCGGATTGATGTGCCGAATTGCTTCCAGAATTCGGGCCGGGCCAAGCGCATCAGCCTGGGCCGTGTACAGCGGCTGCTCAAAGCTGAAGCCAACAAAGCTCTGGGCGGCGAGGTTGTAGATCTCGTCCGGCGCGACTTTCTCGACGCTTCGCAGAATGTTCGTGTCTTCCAGCAGGTCGAACGCAACGCGCTTAACGTCGGCTTCCACGCCGAGTTCCGCGAGCCGCCAGAAATCGCTGGATGCGGTGCGACGGTACGCGCCGTAAACCTCGTATCCGAGTCCGAGGAGATGCTTGCAGAGGTATGCACCGTCCTGGCCGGTTACCCCGGTGATGAGCGCCTTTTTTGCCATGTGTCCTACCAGAGTTGATACCAGAGATTGCGCTTTCGATCCCGCCATAGCAGGTAGGTAACATCTCACCGTCAGTTTGTCTGGAGGGTGCACGTTCACTCTCACGTTGTTTTCGGGAGAAAAATGAGAGAATCGGCGGAGCCGACGGCCCTTGCCGCAGAACGAGCCCGTGAACTCGAAAAATTGCTCGACACGGAGGGCTCTGTTTCGGCGGCAATGTTCGACTACCTGAAGACCGCCGTCGCGGAAGCCCGTCTCAATGGCGACGAACTCCGTCTTGCGCGCCTCTGCCGCGCACTGTGTAAAGGCTACCGAGAACGCGGCGAGCTGACGGAAGCCATCCGCGTGGGCGAGGAGGCCCTTGAGATTTGCGTTCGCCTGGGCGCCCATGCCGAACGAACCCGGGTGCTAAACAACCTCGCCACGGTCCACCTCCACCGAGGGGAGCCAACTCTCGGATTCGCTTGCCTTGGCCTCGCGGAAGGCATCGCGCGCAACCACGGGCTCCGAATCGAGCTTGCAAACGTCCTCATCGCCTACGGAGCTTCTTACGGCGGAATGAGAATGGCAGAAGCTTCGCTGCCCTACTCGCTTCAGGTCATCGACGAGTTCGGCGCCGAGCTGCCGCCCGGCCGCCTTCAGACGGCCCTCATCAATGCGGCCAGTGCGCTCATCGACCTTAGCCGGTACGCGGAGTCGGTTCCTTACCTTCACCGTGCGCTCGAGATCGCAGAAGCGCAGAAGGACGAGCTCGGGAAAGCGTCTCTGCTCGCGATCCTCGCGGTGGCCTACAGCCGAACGCATTCGGAGGCGGAAGTGTTTGAGATCTGTGAGCAGGTCGAGATCGTCGCGCTGCGGCACGGAAACCACTCGATGATTGCCGGGATGATGGAGGAAGTCGGCGCCTCTTACCTGGAGCTTGAGCAGACGACGACCGCAATCGGTTGCCTTGAAAAAGCGAAGGACATTGCCCGACAAACCGGAACGAAGAGCATCGTTCGCACGACCGCCCGTCACCTTGCCCGCGCCTATGAAGAGGTCGGCGACTACATCAGCGCAAACGAAAACCTGAAGATCTCGCTTCAGATCACGGAATCTTCGCTTCGAGAAGACGTCGATGCCGGGGTGCGCACCGCGCTGCTGGGGCAGGAAGCCGAGTTCGTACGGCAACAGAACGAACTCCTAACCTTTGCCAAGGAGCGAGCCGAAAGCGCCAATCGGGCAAAATCGGAATTCCTCGCGAACGTCAGCCATGAGTTGCGCACGCCGCTTAACGGCGTTATCGGCCTCACCGAACTGTTGCTGGAAGAAGACCTGCGGCCGGACCAGCTTGAAGTCGCTGACCTCATTCGATTGTCCGGCAAAACGCTGTTGGACGTCATCGGAAACGTGCTGGACTTTTCCGAGATCGAATTGGGCAAGTTGGCCCTCGACCGCGTGGAGTTCGATGTCGGCAAACTGTGCGAGGAAGTCGTCGCGTCGATGGCCCTCAGCGCCGAAAACCGGGGCATAGACCTCAACGTCTTTGTTTCGCCCGCTGTCCCAGCCTCCGTCGAGGGCGACGCCGGCCGCCTTCGGCAAATCATCACCAACCTGCTTGGAAACGCGTTGAAGTTCACCGAGTCTGGCGAGGTTTATCTGGAAGTGTCAGTCGGAGATGAAAGCGTGCTGCGGATCGATGTTGTCGACACCGGCGTAGGTATCGAGCCGGACCGAATGGAGGCGATCTTTGAAACCTTCACCCAGGCCGACGCGTCCACCCGAAGGCGGTTCGGCGGCACTGGCCTGGGGTTGGCAATTTCGAAGAGGCTCATCGAGATCATGGGCGGCCGGATCGAGGCGGTAAGCGCCGTCGGCAAAGGGAGCCGCTTTCGCGTCTCGGTTCCGTTGCCTTTTCGGAACGGTCGCCCGAGTGTCGACATTCCACAGTTACCTTCTGTTGCGGTAATCGGACCGGAGAGCCGCCGTCGGAAGGTACTGGTTTGCTACCTGGGCCAAGGCGCAAAGGCCGTGGACTCCGCGGAGGAACTGCCCTCGGCCCCGCCGGATCTGTTCATTCTGACTTCCGAAGGTAGCCTGGCCGAAGCAGCCGAGACCGTACGGCGCGTCCGCGACAAGTACGCGATGCCAACTCTGCCGGCCATCGGGCTTCGAAATCTGGGCTCGCCAGCCTCCTGCAGCAGGTTGCCCCACGCCGCAACGGTGACCAATCCGATCCAACGCCGCCTGCTCGCCGAAGCGATTCATCTGGCCACCGGTCTAGGGCCGACCACTGCACCGGCCGACGCCGCTGCCGTAACACTGCAGGGATGGAAGGCGCTGATCGTTGAGGACAACGCCGTGAATCAGGTCGTCGCGGTGCGTTTTCTCGCCAAATTCGGTGCTACGGTAACCGTGGTCGGGAATGGCCAAGAAGCGGTGACCACGGCAAAAGCTGAGACGTTCGACCTGATCTTTATGGACTGCCAGATGCCGGTGATGGACGGGTTTGAAGCCACGCGCCGGATCCGCGCTTTTGCCCCAACTGTACCAATCTTCGCCATGACCGCAAACGCCTCCGCCGAAGACCGGGAAGCTTGCGCCGCCTGCGGCATGACCGGCTTCCTCGTGAAACCGGTCACGCAAAAGCAACTCGCAGAGGCCCTAGCCGCGCATATCTGAGCCGCCGTCGACGGTGACCGTTGTGCCGGTGATGAACCCGGCGAGCGGGCTGAGGAGGAACAGCGTTGCCTTTGCCACGTCGTCCGCCTGGCCGATGCGGCCCAGTGCGAAGCTCTTGGCGACTTCCGTGCGATCCAACTTCGTGAGGCTGGCGTCCGCCATGTCGGTATCCGTCCACGACGGCGCGATGCAGTTCACGCGGATCTTGCGCGGACCAAGCTCTTGGGCCATCGACCGCATAAAGAGAATCTGGGCTCCCTTCGAGGTTGCGTAGGCCGAGAAAACCGCCGAGCCACGCTGGCCCGCCGTGGAGGAATATATGACGATACTGGAATCTTCCGGCATGTGCGGGGCCGCTTCGCGGACCGCCAAGAACGTGGCCCGAAGGTTCACGCCCATCACGCGATCCCAAAACTCCACCGTCATGTCCTGGAGTGGGATCCCTTCAAAGACGCCCGCCGAAACGACGAGGCCATGAATGGGCCCGTGGGCTTCGACCGCTCCTTTGATTGCCGCCGAGATCTCGGCCTCCACTGATGCATCGGCCCGGAACGCCGACGCCGGACTTCCGCCCAGCGAGATCGCCTCGACCACCGCATTTGCCGCGTCTTCACGCGCCCGGTAAATGATGGAGACGGCCGCGCCGGTTTCGCCGGCTAGCTTCGCCGCCGCCGCCCCGATTCCGCGGCTTCCGCCGACCACAACCACGTGCTTTCCTTTTAGATCAATCATAGGTTCCTAGCCGTACGCGGCTTCCGGATGCTTGCCCAACAACCGAAGCTGCCGTGGATTCGCCACCGAGAGAATCTCGGGCGAATAGGTGAAGGGGAATGGCGAAAATCGCTGGGCGATGGTGCGGTGCGAGTAGTGCACCTGGATGAGATATCGCGTGCGGTCGCTCTTGTTCAGGCTTCCCGTGTGCCAGATTTCGCTGCGGAAGAACAGAACGTCTCCGGCTTTACACAGCACCGGCTCCAGCTTGCGGCCCTCAAATTCGGGGTCGGAGTCCTTCCCCCAGCTGAGCGCGTGGCCCGACTTGTGGCTCCCGGGGATCACGTAGGTGGGGCACAGGTCCTCGTCCAGGTCGTCCAGGTAGTAGTGTGCGGTGCAAAGATAGATGGGGAACTTGCTCCGGTCGGAAGCTACTTCCTTCGGCACCGTAACAAGGATGTGATCGGTATGCGGCGACCAACCGTTGTGCCCGGGGCGGCTTCTCCAGGCCGTCATCCCGATGATGTGGCACTGATCGCCCATCGTCGACTCGGCGAGATCGACAATACCCGGCCGGTCGATGTAGTTGAGGAAAAGCTGCTCGCGGTTGAAGACGCACTTGTAGTGGTCGCCGACCCCGCCCGCGTGGTCGAAGCCAAATGGCTTCAGGCGATCGATGCCCTCACGGGCCGCAGCGACTTCATCCGCCGAAAGCACGCCCGGGACGAGGGCAAAGCCATCCTCATGCAGCGCGTCGGTCATCCCGGCGAGGTCATCGAGGGCGAAGGTTTTTTGTCGATAGGCGAATGAGGTCGTCATGGTCGGCTCCGATAAGATTCCGCTAGTATCGCTCAAAGCTCGGCTTCCCGTGTAGCACGCGGGCGGCCTTTTATGGAAGAGTTGCGGTGATGATGGATGATCTGACGATTTGGTGCAATCAAGACCTCACGCCGGAGGCGATGACCGCCCTCCAAGACGGCCTTGGCGACGATCGACTCATCCTGCCGTCTGAGTTCACGGACAACCTCGGGCAGCGCGTTGCGCCTCCTGCCTGGAGCGGTAACTTCTCTGCCGGCACGGAAAACCCGGAGCTTGCGCTTGCCGACATCGCGTTTGGGCAGCCGGACCCGGAGATGATTCTTCGTCTGCCGAATATCCGTTGGGTGCAGATCACCAGCGCGGGCTACACCCGATATGATCGTCCGGACTTCCGGGCCGCCCTCGAGGACCACGATACAGCTTTTACGAACAGCTCGTCCGTCTACGCTGATCCCTGCGCACAGCACCTGCTCGGCTTTATGCTCTCCGAGACGCGGCAACTGCTTCTGGCCTGGATCGACCAACGCGGCCAGCGCACCTGGCGACATGGATTGCGACCGCAGATGCGGTTGCTTCGCGGCGAAAACGTGCTGATCATCGGCTACGGCGCGATCGGAGAGCGGCTCGCGCAGCTGCTTCAGCCTTTTGGCGCGGTGGTTACCGGCTTGCGGCGGCGCGTGCGCGGGGACGAACTCGCGCCGACCTTTGGCTTGGATCTTCTCTCGGAGAAGCTACCGACCGCCGACCATGTTGTGAATATTCTTCCCGCTCACCCGACAACGAATCACTTCTTTGGGCCGGCCACCTTTGCCCAGATGAAACCGGGTGCGGTGTTCTACAACATGGGTCGTGGCGCCACCGTCGATCAGGATGCCCTGCTGGCCGCATTGGCTTCCGGGCGGCTTGCGGCTGCCTATCTCGACGTGACCGATCCGGAGCCGCTTCCGGCAGATCACCCGCTTTGGGACGCACCAAATTGCTTCATCACGCCCCACACCGGCGGCGGGTTCGCCGGGGAGCACCTGCACCTGGTTCGGCATTTCTTGGCTAATCTGGCGCGGTTCCGGGCGAACGAGCCACTGCTCGACGTTGTGTTTTAGTCTGGTCGGTACACTTTCGGGTTCCCATGGAAAAAACCCTTGTTCTCATCAAGCCGGGCGGCGTTCAGCGCAACCTCATCGGCGAAATCACCGCTCGCATCGAGCGACGCGGCCTGAAAGTGGTCGGCCTTAAGCTGATCCACGCCGACCGCGAGACGGTGGAAGCCCACTATGACGAGCACCGCGAGCGACCGTTCTTCGGCGGCGTCGTGAGCTACCTCACTTCCGGCCCGATCGTGGCTCTGGCCATCGAAGGCGAGAACGCAATCAAGGCGATTCGCGCGATGATGGGCGCGACCAATCCGATCGACGCCAACCCGGGCACTGTGCGTGGTGACTTCGCGCTGAGCATCGAGGACAACCTCACGCACAGCAGCAGCGATCCGGAAGCCGCCGAGCGCGAGCTTGGTCTCTGGTTCCCGACCGGCACGTTCTAAAGCTTCAGACAAAAGAAAAAGCCGGATCCCGAGAAATCGGGATCCGGCTTTTTCGTGCCGGTTCCGGCGGCTTCCTTAGAAGCCGTCGGGGAGGATGAGGGTGGCGTCCTTGCTCGGCGAGTAGTTCGGCGTCAGAACCACGTTCGAGACTTGGCCGTTCTTGAGCTTGGCGGTTCCGAAGGCGAAGATCAAGCCCTTGTAGCTGATGACCTCGCTGAGTCCGCTGAGGGTGATACCCTTTCGGTTGAAGCCGTTAACCTGCTTCGTGCCCTTGGTCGTGCTGTTCGTGAAGAACGCGAACTTACCCGTCTCCGGGTTGAAGTCGGCCCAGGTGTTCAACTGAACGCCGTCTGCCTTCTCGTCCTCGTCAACGTACTTCCAGCCCTTGGCTCCCTTAGAGTTGCCAAGCTTGACCGTGACCGCAGAGTCTGCGACCGGAGCGAGGTTCTCGGCGTCTGCCGTGTAGCCCTCGTTGTAGCCTGGGGTTACGAACGTCGTCGAGCCGTCTTCGTTCTGGACCTTGGCGAACAGGATTCCGTTGAGCTCGAATGCGGCTAGGACGGTTGCGCCCTTGAAGATCGAGAACGTCTGGATGCCAGCGGCCTTGCCGTTCGCATCGACAGTGCTGTCGGTGAGGAACTTAACCGTTCCGCCGTCAACTTCGATCCACGCGTTGATCTGGGTGCCAGCTTCGTCCGCGTCGATGTCGTCAAATTTCCAGCTCTCAGCCGATAATCGACCGTTACCACCACCCGCGCCTGGCGGCGGCGGAGGCGTCGGAGCTCCCTTCGGCGCATCAAGAATGTAGTCTGCCGAAGCAACCGTGGCCCCAGCGACCAGTAACAAAGCAAGTGAACTGACTCGACTTAACATTTTTCCCTTTCCCATTTGAATTCTACCAAACAACGCTCTACCTATATTGGCGCAAGTAACCATGATCTTTAGCCCTTCCCCAAATTTTCTGAAAATTATTGAGGCTTTTTCGGGATTCGATGCTCTACTGCGCTTTCCACTTCCGCTGACCCTTCGACCGCTCGGCCGATGAGATCGTAAACGTCTGCTTCCTCTATTGTGACGTCGGCGTATGTACCTGGTTCCGTCACACCTTTCCGAAAGACCTGTCCATCGATCTCCGGAGCGTCTCGATGGGAGCGACCGATGGACCAACCGTCGCGGACATCTTCGAAAAGAACCCTTAACTTTCGGCCTACCCAGCCGTCGTTGATTTCGCGGCTGATCCGTTGCTGAACCTGCATGAGGCGGTCGTACCGCTCCTTTTTGGTTCGAAACGCCACCTGACCTTCCATGTCGAAGCTAGGCGTGCTGGCTTCGCGACTGAAAACGAACGCCCCAACCCGATCTAGCCGCGCCTCCTCAATAAAGTCCAACAGGTACTGAAACTCCGCTTCGGTCTCTCCGGGGAAACCAACGATGAACGTGGTTCGCACAGCGGCGTCTGGCATGGCGGCCCGCAGCTTGCCCAGGAGGTCTAGGTACTTAGCCCCATTGCCCGGCCGGCGCATCCGCTTGAGGGTCTCCGGGTGGGCGTGCTGCAATGGGATGTCGATGTATGGCAAGACTTTTTCGCAGTCCCGCATCGCAGAGATCACCTCGTCAGTCAAGCGGCTCGGATAAAAGTAGAGGATGCGAATCCACTCAATGCCTTCGACCTCGTTCAGTTCGCGCAGCAGCCTGGGCAACGTGAACTTGCCGTAGAGATCGAAGCCATACTGCGTCACGTCTTGCGCAATCAGGTTGATCTCCTTTGCCCCGGTTGCGGCGAGGTGCCTAGCTTCTTCCAGAACGCGCTCGATAGGCTTACTTACGTGTAACCCTCGGAAGCTAGGGATGGTGCAAAACGTGCATTTGTGGTCGCAACCTTCGCTCACCTTGAGGTAGGAGCTCCACGGGCGGCCCGTCCTCGCGCGGGTCTTGACGTCGGCCCAGCGGTGGTGCGGCGCTTCGACTTCCAGCCCGACACCGTTCGCGCCCCGGACTTCCCGGACGATCTCGGCGAAGCGGCCCATCTGGCCGACGCCAACGTAGAGGTCGGCTCCCGGCGCCAACTTCATGAGGTCGGCACCCAATCTCTGGGCAAGGCATCCGGCCACGATCACTTTCTCGGTTCGGCCCGCCTGCTTCTCGCGAACGGCCTCGCGAATCGCCTGGATGGACTCTTCCTTCGAGGACTCCAAAAATCCGCAGGTGTTGATGACGGTGACGCCGGACCGCTTGGCGGAACCGTCCACCGTGTAGCCCGCTTGAAGCAGCACGCCAGCGATTTCCTCGCTGTCCACTTCGTTTTTGGCGCAGCCAAGCGTCACGATCTTGACGTTTTCGGCTTTGGCGGCTCCGGGCGTGGCACTCATCTACCCTAAAGTATGGCCGGTCGCAGTTTTGTGCCGATGACACGTTTCTCCGCGCGGTAGCATTGGCCCGATGCTACACACGCGCACCGGAGCGTTTCCGATCGGTTTTCGTCGCGGCTGGTCCGCCTGGCAAAAAGACTTGCCGGGGCTGGTTGCCTGGGCAAAAGAGAATGGCCTTGGAGTGGTTGACCTTGGCGGGGACGGCGACACCGCCGGTGCCGCTGTCACCGAAGCTGGCCTGAAAATCGGCAGCGTCGACCTTCGCGCGTGGAGCGGCCTGATCACCGCCGACGACGCGAAGCGCGAAGCCGCCATCGCCGAGAACAACGCCTACATCGCGGCCGCGGCCGCGGTCGGCGGCAAGAACTTCTTCACGGTTCTCCTGCCGGATGACGTCGTTCGATCCCGCCGCGAGAACCTCGCGCTAGCCATCGAAGGTCTTTCGGCCATCGTTCCGGCGCTTGAAGCCGTTGACGGACACGTGGTCATCGAAGGTTGGCCCGGACCCGGTGCCCTCGCCTGCACGCCCGAAGGCTATCGCGCCGTGCTCGACGCCATCCCGAGCAAGGCGATTGGCATCAACTACGACCCGAGCCACCTCATCCGAATGGGAATCGACCCGATTCGGTTCCTGGAAGAGTTCAAGGATCGCGTTTTCCACGTTCACGGAAAGGACACCGAGATCTTCAACGAAGCCGTCTACGAGTACGGAACGGAGCAGGAACCGACGATGTTCGGCGGACGCGGATTTGGCGGCCCAACCTGGCGCTACACCATCCCCGGCCACGGCGAAATGCGATGGACGCGCGCATTCGAGATTCTGGCGGCCAACGGCTACCAGGGCGCAGTTTCGATTGAGCTCGAAGACCTGCACTTCAACACCGACGAAGCGGGCGAGAAGGCCGGTCTGCTTGCCGGCGCACACTTCCTGGCTGCAGCCTAAACGATGAGTGGCGCCTGAAGGCGCCGCACATATTTGGCGACGACGTCGAACTCTACGTTCACGCCGTCGCCTTCTTTTTTGGTCGAGAGGTTCGTGTTGCGGAACGTGTGCGGGATGATCCACACGTCGAAAATGCCTCGGTCGAAGTCCGCGTCGTCGTCCGGATGAACCACCGTGAGCGAGATGCCGTCGAGGGTGACCGAGCCTTTGTCGATGAGCAGCCGCGCGTTCTCCGGGCCAACATCATAGCGAATCCGCGAAAAGTCTTCTCGCGGTTCGATCTGCAGGATTCGTCCAACTCGGTCTACGTGGCCCTGCACAATATGCCCGCCGAAACGGTCGGTGGCTTTCATCGCTCGCTCTAGGTTGACAAAATCGCCGGGCGATAATTCACCAAGCGCGGTTCTGCGCTGGGTCTCTTCACTCACGTCGAAGAGCATCTCACCTGCAACCGAGACGACCGTGAGGCAGACGCCGTTGATTGCGACACTCTCGCCCAACTCCAGCGGTTCATCCAGAAAGGTGGGCGGAATCAAAACGCCGATCTGGTCGGCGGTGATCTGTGCGACGGGGCTAACCGCTTGAATGAGACCCGTGAACATGCTTTTGTTACGCCTCGGGTTTGGCGGGTTCTTCGCCCTGGATCAGCGTATAAACTTCCATTCGGTGGACGGTGACGTCTTTGGGCGCACGAATTCCAAGGCGAACCTGCTCGCCCCGAACCTCCAAAACGACAATTTCAATTTTGTCGTCGATCATAATGCTCTGGCCGAGCTTCCGCGTTAGCACCAGCATGCCGTTTTCCCTTCCTTGGTAGCGCGGCGTGTTAAATTTCGCGCCGTAGCCGAGTATACGCACGTCTTCGAGCGTTCATCGTCCAACCTTTTTGACCCACGAAGCCCCCCGCAAAGTAACCTACTCCGTAATGTTTGTAACCTTTGAAGGTCCGGAGGGCGGCGGCAAGTCCACCATGGTCCAGCGCGTCGCGGCCGCGATGTTGGCCGACGGGCATGAAGTGGTGACAACCCGCGAGCCAGGGGCGGGAGAAACCGGTCAGCGGATTCGTGAACTGCTGCTGCACGGGCCAGATATGCCGCCCGAAACCGAGTTACTTCTCTTTCTGGCGGACCGCGCAAACCACGTGCGCACCGTCATTCGGCCTGCGCTTGAAGCCGGCAAAATCGTCCTCTGCGATCGGTTCGCCGACAGCACGTGGGTGTACCAGGCCTACGTGCGCGAGCTCGACCGAGCGTTCGTGGAGGCCGGAAACAGGTTTGCAACCGGCGGTCTCGAGCCGGACCTCACCATCCTGTTGGACGTGGAGCCGGAAATCGGGATGGCGCGATTTACCAGCCGAGACCGCATCGAAGCGCAGCCGATCGAATTCCACAAGCGAATTCGGGAAGGGTTTATCCTGCGCACCGCCGATTCCTCTCGGTGGGTCATCGTCGACGCGAGCCAGCCAGAAGATGCCGTCTTTGGGCGGGTCTGGCACGCGATTCACGAAAACCCGGCGTATAACTTGAAACGTCGCCCGGAGAACAGTTCCGGGCAGGGCACACCGAAATGATTTGGCAAGGTCTCGTTCTCGTCCTCTTCCCCGGTCCGGCGGATGCCGCCCTCTCGCTTCTCGCGAAGGCCGAGACCTTCCGGACCCGAAAAGGGGCTTTCGCGGCCGACTTTGCCTTCCGCGCCGCTGATAAGGGCAAGCCGCTGTTGGGCAAGATTCGGCTTGGCGACGGTTACCGCGCCTACATGCGCATCCAAGATCCCGCGCTGAACTATGAGCTGTTTTCAACCCGGGAGGGGGCGATGGAAATCGACCACGATGCGCGCATGTACGACGAGGATCACGGCCCGGGGCGACGCCCATCCCGCCTCTCCGAATACTCGAGCATCGCCTTCCCCGGGTTCTACTTCGGCCGCAGCCTGCGATCGCAACTGCCGAAGGAGACCGTTTGGAATACGGATGGCCGCGCGGTTGTCGGTGGCGTTTCTGGAGACGTGGTGCACGGAAAATTCAAGGGCACCGATAGCGAGCTGGATCTGAAAATTACGGTTGGACCGCGCGGCGAACTGCTCAACGTTCGGCGATACAGCCAAACCCCAATGGCGCGCTCCACGTACATTTGGACTTTTACCAACTACCGAGATTTGCCCGAGAGCCCGAAGTGGTTCTCCGCGCCACTTCCCCAAGGATACAGTCCGTTCGAGCTTCCCGATACCGGCGACCCGATCCAGGTTGGCGACTCGCTGCGGGTTCCGGGCTCGAAGGCTACGTTGCTTCTCGTTGGGGACGGTACTCCCGCGAGCCTCGCGGCGCAGAAATGGTTTGACCGATTCTCTGCAAAGGAAACGAAGCGAGTTCTGAGCGCTACGGCTGCCTCCGACCGCGCTTTGATCAGCAAAATCCGACCACCCGCTTTCCCGTTCTTCGTACGGGTTTCGGCGGCCGGAAAGGTGACGAACCTCTGGATGGGTTTTGATGCATCCCGTGGAAAAGAGATTGCAGCGGCACTGAAGTAAGGCTTGCGGCGGCGTTTCGCTCAAAAAGCGTCGGGTGTGCGTGTATAGTTTCTTCCGTCGGGGTTCGGGCGCTTTACCGGCTTGAACTCCCAGGGGATGGACTCGATTGTCAGCCGCACCAAATTTGCCAAATCACGCCCGCCGACTTGCTCCCGCCGCCGCCGGCATTGGGGTTCTCCTCTCGGTCGCTGGCGTCGTCCTGCCGGGGGTCGGTCAGACGCCGTTGCTTTTCACCGGACTGGCCCTGCTCGTCGCGGCAGGCACCATGTTTTTCACGCCGGATGAAGTCGCGCCCTTGCCGCAGCCGGAACCGACCGTCTTCCCCGACCTCAAGCCGCTAGAAAAACTGGTCGGCCGGATGAGCGTTGGTGTCTCGGCGACCCTAGAACAGATCGAGACCGAACGCGCCCAGATTGAGCAGCTTCGCGCTGCACTTCAGGGAACCCTCGAAGAGAGACGTCGCCTGGACGACTGGATGACGAAAACGAACGTCGAGACCGAACGCCTTCGCACCGAGGTGGCCACCTGGGAAAAGAGTGTGATAGATCACTTTGAGGCGATCGCCCGCGCGTTAAGCTTTCCGGGTCAGAGCGAGGAACGGTTACAGCGATTTGAGCGTGAGTTCAAAGACCTTTCGGCCGCCCTTGCGGCAACCGGATTTTCCGTCATCCGCCCCGAACCGGGCGACCGTGTGCAGGAGGGCTTGCACGTGGTGGTGAGCACGGAAAAGTCGGAACGGCCGGCTGGCGAAATCGTCGGGATCGAGCGTTGGGGTTTTCAGAATGGCGTCCGGATCATCCGGCCCGCCGAAGTTAAGGTAGGGGAATAGCAGTGGCAAAGTTTTCAATCGGCATGGACTTAGGGACGTCAACTTCCGAGGTTGCGGTCTACCGAAACGATCGGTATGAGGCATTGTTGGACCCGCGGACGCAGTCGGCCATCGTGCCGAGCTTGGTCGCGGTGAGCGCGGCAGGCGAGTTGCTCGTCGGCCAGGAGGCCCTCAGCCGCGTGGACCAGCCCGGCTTTGGCGTTCGCGAAGTGAAGCGCCTCATGGGCACTGATGCGACCGTGAGCCTGCGCGGCGAAACCTATCGCCCCGAGGAAGTCTCCGCCCTCATCCTTCGAAAGCTGAAGCACGTGGCCGAAGTTTCGCTTGGCGAGTCGGTTTCCGACGTTGTCATTACCGTTCCGGCAAACTTTCCGGACCAGGCGAAAGCCGCCACCCACAACGCGGCCCAGATTGCCGGCCTTAACGCACTGCGCCTCATCAACGAACCCACCGCCGCCGCGATGGCGTTCGGAGTGAAGAACCTCGAGCGGGAAGAGCAGCTCGTTGTGTTCGACTTTGGTGGCGGAACCCTGGACGTAACCACGCTCGAGATGGTGTCCGGCATCATGGACGTGAAGAGCAGCTTTGGCGACACCAAGCTGGGCGGAAAGGACTTCGACGACCGCATGATCGACCTGATCCTGCGAAAGTTTCACGCCACCGGCGCGCGGACGGACCATCTAAGCGACGTCCGCCGCGAGCTGAAGGCGTTTGCCGAAAGTGCTAAGAAGGACCTATCCACCCGACGCGAAGCCGAAATCTCCGTTGCCCGGTTTGGCCAAAAGGGCGGCGAAATGGTGAACCTCGAGGTCCGCATCACCCGAGAGGAGTACGAAGACGAAATCGCATCGCTACTTGACCGCGCCCGCACGGTTTTGAAGACCGCGCTCCAGTCGGGCAAGCTGCGCCCGAGCAGCATCGGCCGCATCCTCCTCGTCGGCGGAACGACCTACATTCCGGCCGTCCGCGACCTGGTCTCAGAGGCGTTTGGCAAGCCGGGCTCGACCGAAATCCACCCGGATTTGGCGGTTGCCTACGGCGCGTCGGTTCAGGCGGCGATCATCCAGGACCTCATCTCCTCGGAGACCGGGCTCATCGTTGCCGATATCGCGCCGATCGGAATCGGGATCGACATCATGTCGGATGTCGGCGGCCAAAGAATGCTCATGTATGAGCCGCTGTTGATGCCGAATCAGAAGATTCCGGTGATGGTGGAGCGCGACTACTCGCTCATGAGCGCCGACCAGCGCGAGCTGGAAATCGAGATTCTGCAGGATCCGACCGGCAAAGCCAAGCTCGCGACCGACGCTGTGAAGACGGACATCATCGGCCGCATCACGGACATCCCGCCGAACCAGTCGGGTAACCCGCACCCACTTAAAGTGGCGTTCAGCTACGACCTCAACGGAATGATTCGTCTACGTGCATGGATTCCAGGGTTAGACAAATCGCTGGACATCGGCGTCGCTGCCACGGCAAGCCGAATGTCGGATGAACAAAAAGCGCAGGCATCGGATCGCATCGACGAGATCTGGAAGTCTAGCCCGTACTCCCGCCAGTTCGAATCGCTGATCCGCAAGGGCGAGCGTCTCGTTGGCGAGAAGGGAGACGAGGCAAAGCCGATCTCCGAGTCCCTCATCGAGCTCAAGAGCGCGCTTGCGGAGGGCAACGAATCGCGGATCGAGACGGCGGGCGGCATGCTGGCCGACGCGATCTTCGACCTTGAAGGCTGAACCATGGCGGCGTCACTTTATGAAATGCTTGGGGTGACTCCCGACGCAAGCCCGGCGGAGATCAAGCGTGCTTACTACAACCTGATTCGAAAGCATCCGCCCGAGAAAGAGCCTGAGCGATACCGGTTGATCAACGAAGCTTGGTCGGTGCTCAGCAACGAAGAGTCTCGCCGAAGCTACGACGAGACGTCGCTATACGGCGACGAGGTAGAGGCATTGATGGACGCGGCCAGGAGGGCCGAGGAGGAGGAGAACTGGGCTACGGCGGTGCAAAAGCTGAAGATGGCGCTGGCACTTACGCCGACCGCCGACTACATCCTGAACCGTCTCGCGCTGGTCTATGCATACGATAACCGGTTCCCTGAGGCCGTGAAGAGCCTGGAAAAGCTCACCACCCGGGTTCCAACCGTGCCCGTCTATTGGAGCAATCTTGGCGAGATCTTCCTGCGGCAGGCGGATTGGCAGAGCGAGAACGGGCAGGAGAAAGAGAAGACCCCGAGCCTCGAAAAAGGGCGGGCGGCGTTTGAAACCGCGTATCGGCTGGAACCCTACAACCAAAAGCATCTACTGGGCGTCTCTCGCTGCTACAAAGCAGAGAAGAACTACCCGCAAGCGATCGCCTATGCCAGACGGGCGATCACCGCTGACGGCGAGGTGGACTACAGCGACTTCGATACGCTGTTCGAGATCGCCTTCCTTCACGTGCTCACCGATGACTGGGACGGCCTCCAGAAGGTAGTCGGCGAAATCAATTCGGTCACGCCTAGCGACCCAGAGATTCGCGGCTACGTGGCCAGCCGATTCGCACGGCTTGCCAGCGAGCTCTTCGGGGCCGGGGGATACTCGGATGCGGCGCGAATCGGCATCCATGCGCTGACTTTCCAAGACGCTTCGGCGCGCGCCGAGCTGGAAAAGATGGTGACCTTCTACCGCTACGTGGCCGGGGCAAACGAGGAAATGGGGGCTTTCTCGGGAGACCAGCGTCTGCCGGTGCCGCTCCGGTACTTCGCCTATCTGTCCTACATGAAGGCGGTTGATGAACCGCTCGAAGACCACGATGACGAGTTTCAGGAAGCTTGGACGAACTTTCTTCGCGGAGACGGCGACCATCGCTTGGCGCTCCTGATCCTGCGGATGGAATACCCGCACCTGTACTGGCTCCAAGACAACGTGTACGACAAGTTGGCAGAGCAGCTAAAGCTAGACCTTCGGCAGGGACCAGACCCGATGGGCGATGGATTCCGACCACTGAACATGGCCGAGGATTCGGCCCCGCAAAGAACGATTACCAAGCCACCGGTTGCAAAGCCGCCGGTCGCAAGGCCGGTAACGGGACCAACGCTCCGCGAAAGCAGAGCAACCCTGCCGAATAATCTCACCCGCCCGCCGAACCAGGGGTTGGCTCTACCTTTCGCCGGCGGCGTCCTCGGCTTCTTCATGGGTGCAGTCTTCGCGACTCCGTTGGGCGGGGCCGGCGTCGTCATTACGGGCATCATTGGCGCCTGGATCGGCGTCAGCCTCGGAAAGTGGCTACGCAGAATCGTCGGCGGCTAGCGGCTACATCAGGTTGTAGGCGTCCACGTCGATCGTAACCTGGACATCGGGAAAATCCGCCCGTCCGATTGCCTGGGTGATCGGCTCAAGGCTTGCGCCCGGCGGAAGCTTCATGATCACGTGCCTTCGGTGGCGATTCTGCAGCTTCTCGAGCGGGCAATCCACCGGACCGAGGCACGGAATGTCGAATTCGCCCAGCCGGTTGGCGACCCAGGCACTGACCGTTTGCACGCGACCCTCGGCCTCGCCAGAAATCACCACATTAACGAGCCGGGCAAACGGAGGATACAGTGCCTCCTCCCGCTCGGACCGCGCGTATTCATAAAAGCTTACGTAGTCGTGTTGGCGGGCCAACTGAATCGCCGGATGGTCCGGATTGAACGTCTGGATGATGACCCGGCCCGGCTTCTTTCCCCGCCCAGCGCGGCCTGCGACCTGGGACAAAAGTTGGAAGGTCCGTTCCGTGCTGCGGAAGTCGGGAATATTCAGCGAGATGTCCGCCGCGATCACGCCGACGAGCGTGACGTTCGGGAAGTCGAGCCCCTTAGCGATCATTTGCGTACCGACCAGGATGTCGAGGTCTCCCGCCCGAAACAATGCCAGCGTTTCTTCGAGGGCGCCCTTCCGCTGGGCAACATCCCGGTCGAGGCGCGCGGCCCGCGCCGTCGGATAGGCCGTTTGGATGTGCTCAAGGACGCGTTCGGTACCGACCCCAAACGGCTGAACCCGCGTCCCTTCGCACTCGGGACAAGTCTCGGGCGGGCGCGTCTCGTAGCCGCACATATGGCAGCGCAGCCGCCGTTCGCCGCGATGGAAGCTGAGGGACACGCTGCACTTCGGGCACATCGGCCGATGCCCGCAGTCGCGGCAGATGAGCGACGGCGAATAAGCGCGGCGGTTCAGGAACAGAATCGTCTGCTCGCCACGTTCCAGGTTCAGAGCGATCTCGGCCGCCAGCTCCTCGGTCAGAAGGTCCGGGCGGGAGTTGCGGAAACCCTCGCCCAGATCACGAATCCGGACCTCGGGCAGAACGGCGGTCGCGGTACGGTACGGCAAAGGCAGCAAACCGAGCGTGGCCGCTTCGCCGTCGGCCTCGGCAAAGCTTTCGACGGAAGGGGTCGCCGATCCGAGGACGGCCGGGCAACCGTGGGCGCGCCCAAGCTCTAGTACAAGTGACTTTGCGTGGTAGCGCGGCGACGAGTCCTGCTTGTAGCTTGTCTCGTGCTCTTCGTCCATGATGATGAGGCCGAGGTTGGCAAGCGGCGCAAACAGGGCTGACCGCGGCCCGAGCACCACGGAAACCTCACCGTCGCGGATGGCCTGCCAGGTTCGCAGCCGCTCCGTTGGCGTCAGCTCGCTATGCAAAACGGCGACGCCGCGACCAAAGCGGGCCCGAAGCTGCGAGATGGCCTGGGTGGCCAAGGCGATTTCCGGCACCAAGTACAGCACCTGCCGTCCGGCGGCGAGTGCCTCGGATGCGGCCCTGAGATAGACCTCGGTTTTTCCGCTCCCGGTGACGCCAAACAGTAAGAACGGCTCGCTTCGTTGGCCGGTCACGGCGTCGAGGATGGCGTCGATCGCCATCTGCTGGGCGAGGTTTGGCACGGGTGGTTCGGGCGGTTCCTGGGCGTCGGGATCGACCAACTCCAGGAAGCCCGCCGAAACCAGGGCTTGAATGGTTCGGTCGGTGACTCCCGCCAGCGCGCGAATCTCGGCGGCGGTGAGGAGGCTGTCCCCGCCGGTTTGCAGCCGCATCAGGGTCAGCGCCTGGGCCGGGCGCTTCTTGCCTTCCTTCGCCAAAAACGCCGAAACCTTCGCCTCGTCGCGCGTCAGTCGGAGCACGCTGACGGTGGTTTTCTTCTCGCTCAGCGGCGCAAGACGCATCTCCCGCCGCAAGATGCCGTCCTTCGTAAGTATCCGCAATGCCCGCGCCAATGGGCCGGGGAGTTCCGTCGAAACGCCTTCGACCAGGGTGCCACCGGCCTCCCGAACTAGCTGGAGAACCTCGTCCTTCACCGCCGAGACCTTCTCTTTGGGCTCTTCCACAAGGATCCAGGCGTCGACGAGGCGATCCCGCAATCCGGGCGGCACTGCTGCCGACAATGCCACCGAGACCGGACACAGATACTCCTGAGCGACAAACCGAACCAGTCGCAGCGTTTGCGGCGGCAACGAAACGCCCGCCACCCTGGCCTGGACCTTTCGCAATTTCTCCACCGGAAAGCCTAGTGCCTCCGGTTCGACATCACGAATTTCCAGCACATAGCCTAGCGATTGCCGGGTGCCCAGCGGGACCATCACGGCATCGCCGGGCGAAAGCCCATCAATGGGCAGGTAACTATATTCGGCGTCCGCGCCGCCGGCCTTCGAGTCGATAACGACCTCGACCACGCGGATCGTCGACATTACTGCGTCCCGCGTGCAAGCCGCAGTTCGGCGGCGGTGACGCAGTTCCCCAGCAGGCTGGCCACTGTCATCGGCCCGACACCGCCTGGTACCGGCGTAATCCAACCCGCAACCTCTTTCGCTTCGTCAAAGGCGACGTCGCCAACGTCGAACTTCCGGCCATCGACCTTGTTGTAGCCGGCATCGATGACGACCGCGCCGGGCTTGATCCAGTCGCCTTTCACCATCTCAGCCCGACCGACCGCCGCCACGAGAATATCGGCCGTTCGGCAAAGCTCGGCGAGGTTCTGAGTCTTGGAATGGGCGATCGTAACCGTCGCGTTCATCTGCAAAAGCATCAGAGCCATCGGTTTGCCGAGTATCACGCTGCGGCCGATGACCACCGCGTTTTTGCCCGCGACCGGAATCTCGGCATCCTTCAGAATGTGCGTGATGCCAAGCGGGGTTGCGCAACGGAAGCCGGGAAGGTCGGCCACCAGGCGCCCAAGCGAGGCCGGCGTGATGCCATCGACATCCTTTTCTGCGCCCAGCGCCAGCAGTACTTCATCCTCATTTAGTGGCTTCGGCAGCGGATGCTGCACCAAAACGCCGTGCACGGCCGGGTTCTCATTCAGGTCCTTCACCCATCCCAGCAGTTCGGCCTGCGTGGTTTCCGGGGTCACCGAGTAACTTTCGCCCAGGATTCCGGCGGCTTCGGCCCACTTGCGCTTCATGCGAACGTAGGCGAGGGATGCCGGGTCCTGCGCGGCCACGATGACATCAAGGCGCGGCACGATGCCATGCTCCCGGAGGCGATCAACGCGCACTTTTAGCTCTGCGCGGAAGCGTTTGGAAAGGGCTAGGCCATCGAGAAGGTTTGCGGACAAGATTCTATTTTGTCGCATCCGGCCATGCGGGAGATCCTGTTCGGCAACCGCGCCAAGATAGAGGGATGAACTTCCAGGAATCTTTTTCTGAGGCGTGGCGGAAACGTTATGGCACGGAGCCGATGGACGAAGTGCCGGACCTGACGCCGTTTCTGCGGCATCGTTCGGTTCGGCGGTACTCCGACCGGGCGATTGAACCGGCCCTGAAGTCGGCCCTTTTTGCCGTCGCCCAGAGTGCCGCCACCAGCAGTAATCTCCAACTCTGGTCGGCTATCTCCGTTACTGATCCGGAAAAGCGGGAAGCCATCGCGGTTATGGTGGGCAACCAGAACCAGGTTCGCCGGGCGCCGCTTTTTCTTGCGTTTTTCGCTGACTTGAACCGGCTAGTGCAAGCATCCCGGGCCCATGACGAGGCGGCCGAAGCCGCCGAATTCACCGAGTTCTACACGATGGCCGTAGTCGATGCGACGCTCGCGGCCGAGCGGCTCGTGGTCGCCGCGGAAAGCATCGGCCTGGGAACCTGCTACATCGGCAGCCTGCGAAACGACCCGCAGGGCCTCAAAGATCTGCTCGGCTTGCCCGACCGTACGTTTGGCGTCTTCGGCCTGTGCATCGGTTGGCCGCAACCCGAGGCAAAGGAAGACATCAAGCCGCGCCTCGCCGCTCCCAGCGTGTTCTTTGAGAACATGTACGCCGACGCCGACACTGCCGAATACAACGCCCGGATGGCCGAGTTCTACGCCGCGCAGAACATGCCCGGAGACGACACCTGGAGTCTCAAGTCGGCAAAAAGATCAAGGCCATCTGCCCTTGGCGGGCGAGATGGCCAGTTGGAATTTCTCCGTTCGGTCGGTTTGCTGTTGCGTTAGGCGTCGCTTCGCGATGCCCAAAGAACGGCGTTGTAAATGACCTGCTTCACGCTCTCGTCGAAGTAGGTCGGGTAGGTCTCGTGGCCGGGTCGGAAGTAGAACACGCGGCTCTTACCTTCGCCCTGACCTTTTCCGCCGCCGGGGCCGGAGGTGAACTCGGGATCAATGCCCTCGCCCACGGTCCAGGTAATGCCGCAGGGGAAGAACTCGCCGCCTAGCGGGAAGTAGCTCTGGAACACCAAAGCTTCGGCCGGGGGAACGTCGAACGGCGCACCGTACATCTCTTCGTGCTCCAGCGTGAAGTTGCTGACGCCGATCGCGATCGGGTGCTGCGGAGCGCAGACCGTGATTTCTTCGCTATCGGTCGATTCTCGCCAGCCGCCCTTCAGGTGACCGGTTGCGCCGAGAACGGCCTGGAACGGCTTGCTGTAGTGGCCGCTGTGAAGGCAGATGAAACCGAGGCCGCGCGTATGGGCTTCGTGCTTAATGCGCTCGGCGAGGGCATCCTCAACTTCCCCGTGGCGGGCATGGCCCCACCAGATGAGAACGTCGGCCGACTTTAGCTTCTCTTCCGGAAGTCCTTGGTCGGGCTCGTCCAGGCCGATCGCTTCGACTTCGAACTTACCGTCGACGTCAAGTTCACGAATTCCGGCGGCCACCGCGCCGCGGATTCCATCCGGATAAACCTCTTTCGGAGCGTGCGGCGGATACTCGTCCCAGACCAATACTTTGAGTGCCATCGTGTTTATTTTGGCCGTTTTTCTTGGTGAGATTTCGCGCTAGCGCAGTTGCGGAAATTCTTGCTACTCTGACGTATGCCGATCTGCTTGCTGACCCTCGCCCTCGTGGGAGTTCAGGTTCCTTTTCACCTTGAAGACCTGGATCTTTCCGAGATGAACCAGGGCTACGGCACCCCTGCAAAAAACCGGACGGTCGATGGCAATCCGCTGCGGCTGGGGGCGGCAACGTTCGAGCGCGGGATTGGCACCCACGCGGAGAGCACCTGGAGCCTGCGGCTGGATGGCAAAGCGGTTCGGTTTTCTTCCATTGTCGGCGTCGACGCCGAGGCACCTCAGGGCACGGTTCGATTCCTGGTTCAAGCCAACGGGAAAACCGTCGCCGATTCGGGCGTGATGACCGCGAAGGACGCCCCGAAGACCCTCTCGGTGCCTCTTGCCGGTGTCAAGTCGCTCCGGCTGGTGGTCGAAGACGGCGGCGACGGCATCAACTATGACCACGCCGACTGGGCCGAGCCGACGGTGTTCATCGAGCAAGGTGGAAAGCCGCCGGTTCCGCTGGTGATTCCGACCGAGCCGCCGATGAAGATTGCCTCGCACCGACGGCCGCAAACAGAGATCCACGGCCCGCGCATCATTGGAGCAACCCCCGGCCACGACGTGATCTTTAAGGTTCCCGCCACCGGAAAAGGCAAGCTGACCTACCGGGCGGAGGGCCTGCCGAGCGGCCTGAGCATGGACTCGCGGGGCGTGATCTCCGGGCGCATCAAGGAAGCCGGTACAACGCCGGTTAAGATAATTGTCTCCGGTCCGGGCGGCACCGACCGCCGAACGTTGACGTTCGTGGCCGGCAAAGACAAGCTCGCGCTCACGCCGCCGATGGGCTGGAACAGCTGGAACGTTTGGGCCGGCAACATCGACGCCGACAAGGTTCGCGCCGCCGCCGATTCATTCGTCAGCACCGGCCTCGCCGACTACGGATATTCCTACATCAACATTGACGACTGCTGGGAAGCTGGCCGCGACGCCAACGGCAGAATTCTGACGAACGCCAAGTTTCCCGATATGCGGGCACTTTCGGATTACGTGCACAACCAGGGCCTGAAGATCGGCATCTATTCCAGCCCCGGGCCACTTACCTGCGCGGGATTCACCGGCTCCTATCAGCACGAAAAGCTGGACGCCGAGCAGTACGCCGATTGGGGAATTGACTACCTGAAGTACGACTGGTGCTCCTACGGAAGCATTGCGAAAGATGGTGGTCTGTATGAGCTGCAAAAGCCATACCTGATGATGCGCGATGCGTTGAAGAGTGTTGACCGCGACATCATCTACTCGCTTTGCCAGTACGGCATGGGCGACGTGCACCAATGGGGCAAAAAGGTGGGCGGCCAACTTTGGCGCACCACCGGCGACATCACCGACACCTGGAACAGCATGTCCTCGATCGGGTTTTCGCATTCGACCCGCTCGCTGTTTGCCGGACCGGGCGGCTGGAACGACCCCGACATGCTCGTCGTTGGCAGCGTGGGTTGGGGCAACCCGCACCCAACCAAGTTGAAGCCGAACGAGCAGATTACGCACATCACGCTTTGGGCGATGCTCGCCGCACCGCTCATCATTGGCTGCGACATGACGAAGCTTGACGACTTTACGAAGGATCTTTTGATGAACCACGAGGTCATCGAGATCGACCAGGATCCGCTGGGCAAGGCGGCAACACAGGTTCGAAAAGACGGCGACAAGGAGGTTTGGGCGCGTCGGCTTTCGGACGGCGGCATCGCGGTGGCGCTGTTCAATCGCGGCACCGAGCGCGGCAAGGTTTCAGCCTCGCGTCGCGATATCGGGGTGTTCGATTCCGGAGAGCGCATCGTCCGAGATGCTTGGCTTCGACGGCAAGTTGGGGGCCTCGGCGCAACGATTTCGGCGACGGTTCCCGCCCACGGCGCTAAGCTTTTCACGATCTGGCCGAAACCCGCCGCGCGGCCTAGCGCGGGCCAAAACGACGCCGCTAAAATGGGCGGTGTCTGGAAATCTCTCCGCCCCGGAATCACGCGGCCCCCGGTTCCTCGTTCGAAGCACGTCTGAGCGCGAAGGCGTTTCGGCCGACGGCATTCTCGAGTTCGTGAATGCCGTTGAGCTTGCCGGACTCGAGCTACACAGCCTCATGGTGCTACGGCACGGGCGTGTGATTGCCGAGGGCTACTGGCACCCTTACCGGGCCGACCACCCGCAGATGCTGTTCTCGGTGAGCAAGAGCTTCACCTCGACCGCCATCGGATTTGCCGTCGCCGAAGGGCGACTGACCGTTGAGGACAAGGTTAGCGGCTTCTTCCCAGACGACCTTCCGGAGACCGTCTCGGACAATCTCGCCGCCATGCGGGTGAAGGACCTGCTGACCATGGCGACGGGTCATGCCGATGAGCCAAACCTTTGGCTCTCTGAGGACAGCTGGGTGCGCGGGTTTCTTGCCAACCCGGTGCCGCACGCGCCGGGCAGCAAGTTCCTGTACAACACGCCGGCCACCTACATGCTGTCGGCGATCCTGGAGAAAATCACGGGAGAAAGCCTGCTGGCGTACCTTGAGACCAGGCTCTTTGTTCCGCTTGGAATCGAGGGGGCGACCTGGGAGCGCTGCCCGTTTGGTATCTGCACCGGCGGCTACGGCCTCAGCGTGAAGACCGAGGATATCGCCAAGTTTGGGCAGTTCTACTTACAAAAAGGTGTTTGGAACGGTGTTCGGTTATTGCCCGAGGCCTGGTTTGAGGAGGCCACCCACGGTCACGTTTCGAACGGGAGCGAGCCGACAAACGACTGGCACCAAGGCTACGGATATCAGTTTTGGCGCTGCCGGCACGGTGCCTATCGCGGCGACGGCGCGTTCGGTCAGTTCTGCATCGTTTTGCCGGAGCAAGATGCGGTGGTCGCCATCACGTCTGGTCTGGAGAATATGCACGGGGTCATCGACCTGGTTTGGAAGCACCTGCTACCGGCGTTTGCCGAAGCTCGCGAGAATAGCTACCTGCCGGTGCGGTTAAGGGCCTTGGAGATTGTTGTGCCGACCGCCGCGCACTTCCCGGCGGACAGCCACCGAGAGTTCCACACGGCGGAGAACGAGACCGTGACCTTGTCACAATCGGGCGATTTAATGACCTTGGCGGTCGGCGCAGATGAGCGGTTCGAAGCCCGGTTCTCTACTTGGCACGCCGCCAGCCGAACGACCTCCCGCGCCGCGTGGACCGACGCCAGCACGCTGGTCATTCGGACGATGGTGAACGAAACCCCGTACGTTTACACCCGAACGTTCACGATTGATGGCGATAATTTGCGCCTGCAAACAATCCGCAGCTGTGGATTCGGCACGACCGTCTTTCCCGACATCACCGCTAGCTCGTGAGCGGCGTCATCTCGTTCCAATCGTGGCCGATCTTGGCATCCACCTCGGTCGGAACGTTCAGCTCCAGCGCGTGCTCCATCGTGCGCTGGAGCTTCGGAATGATGTCCTCGCCGCCGATGGGCACCTCGAATACCAGTTCGTCGTGAACGTTCAGCAGCATGCGCGTTGATGATCCCCGCAACACTTCGGTGCAATGAATCATCGCTAACTTCAACATATCGGCGGCCGTCCCTTGTATCGGCGCGTTCATCGCCTGTCGCTCGGCCGCCTTGCGGTCGTTGATGCGTGCGGCGTGGATGTCCGGGAAATGTCGTCGCCGTCCGCGCAGGGTCGTCGTGAATCCCTTCGAACGGGCCTCGGCGATGATCGAATTCGTGAATTCTTTCACCGACGGAAACCGCTCGTTGTACTGCGTGATGAGGGCTCGCGCCTCCGAAACGGAGAATCCCGCGCCGAGCTGCTGTGCCAAACCGAACTCGCTGACGCCGTACAAAACGGCATAGTTCAGCATTTTTGCCATGCGACGTTGCTCTTTGGTCACGTCGTTCTCGTGGAACATCGCCCGCGCGGTCACGGTGTGTACGTCTTCCCGGTCATTGAACGCCCGCACGAGCGCCGGCTCCTCGCACAGATGCGCGAGAACCCGAAGCTCGATCTGGCTGTAATCGAGCGACGCCAGCCGGAAGCCTTCGGCGGCGTGAAACGCCTTGCGAATGCTTCGCCCGAGCTCGGTCCGAATCGGAATGTTTTGCAGGTTCGGGTCGTTGGACGAAAGCCGTCCGGTGGCGGCCCCGGTCTGGTGGTAGGTCGTGTGAATGCGGCCGTCGGGTCGCACCAGGCGCTCCAACGCGTCGGCGTAGGTCGATTTCAACTTCGTCAGCTCGCGCCAACTCAGGACATCGGCGACGATCGGATACTCCGCGGCAAGGTCGGCCAGGACTTCGACGCCCGTCGCATACCCGGTCTTGGTCTTTTGAGCACCGGGCAGCTTCATCTCGTCGAACAAAACCTCGCCGAGCTGTTTCGGCGAACCGATGGTGAACTCCCGCCCGGCTGCCTTGTGCACCCGCGCCTGTACCACCGCGATCTCGGTTTGCAG
Organism: Fimbriimonas ginsengisoli Gsoil 348; assembly: GCA_945881865.1. Lineage (GTDB taxonomy): Bacteria > Armatimonadota > Fimbriimonadia > Fimbriimonadales > Fimbriimonadaceae > Fimbriimonas > Fimbriimonas ginsengisoli_A. The sequence continues at coordinate 121,472 of CAMCVK010000004.1, forward strand.
TTGGCCAGAGAACTCGCGGAACTGCCCGCGGTCGGCGGCGATTCCGAGGCGCTCCATGTCGGCCAGAATCGGCACCAGGGGCAGCTCGATCCCTTCAAAAACGGTCGCTTGGCTCTCGCGTTCCAACCGGTCGGTAAGCGTTTCCTTCAGCAAGAAAAGCCCGTTGGCGAGTTGGAACGGCGTGGTCGGCGCGGAAACCTCAAGGTAGCCCTGCACGAGGTCGCGCAGGGCGTAGTTCGACCGCTCGGACCGCAGGACGAAGGCCGCGATTTGCGTGTCGAATCCCGGTGCAGGCGCCCCGGCCGGCTGGAAGCGGTAGGTCGGCTTGGCGTCGTGTAGGATCGCATCCGCCGGTCGAGCCTGCAATAGCTCTCGCGCGGCGAGCTCTGGAACCTCGAACACGTTCTTGCCCTGCCCAACGTACGCCAGCCGGATCTCTTCTTGAAAGAGATCATCGCGAATCGGCGGTGCGGCAAAAAACACCGAGTACGGACCGGCCGACAAGGCCGAAAGCAGCGACTCGTAGTCGGCGCAACTACCCTCGGTTGGCGCCAAAGCTTCCTCGATGACTTCCACCGCCGGTTCCGTGGTTCTGCCCTCCCCAAGGTAACGACCCAGCACCGACGGTGCCTTCTTCACCAGACCACGAAACTCCAGCTTCTCGAGCATTGATACGGCGGCGGTTAGCTGATCTTCGGTCAGCTTGTAAACCGCGAAGTCGTACTCCAGCGGCACGTCGCGCACGATGGTCGCAAGCCATTTGCTCTTGCGCATCTGGTCCTGGTTCCCCGCGATTTTCTTCTGATACTTCGCCGGAAGCTCTTCGAACTTCTCGATCATGGACTCGATCGTGCCAAACGCGGTGATCAGCTCCGCCGCGCCTTTGTCGCCAATCCCCGGCACGCCCGGAATGTTGTCGCTTGTGTCGCCCTTCAGTGCCTTAAAGTCGGCGATGAACTCCGGGCCAAAGCCGTAACGCGCAACCACGTCGGCCGGAGTGTAGATCACGGTTTCGGTGACGCCGGTCTTGGGGGCCATCACCGAGACCATCTCATCGACCAACTGAAGCGAGTCCAGGTCACCGGTCACAATCGTCGTCTCGTAGCCGTTCTCCTCGCCCATCCGGCTGATCGTGCCGACCACGTCGTCCGCCTCGAATCCCTTCACTTCGATGGCCGGAATCCCGAGCGCGGCGATGAGGTCGCGGGCGTCGTTCAGCTGAACCTTCAGCTCGTCGGCGGTGGGTTTGCGCGTGCCCTTGTATTCCGCATAGTCGTCGTGCCGAAACGTCTTGCCGGGGGCATCCAGCGCAACGACCATGGCATGGGGCTCCACCTTTTCCAATAGCTGGAAGAGCATCGCAGTAAAGCCAAACAGGGCGTTGGTCGGCCGGCCATCACTCGTGCTCAGATATCGGGTCGCGAAGAACGCCCGGTAGAGCAGTGCGTAGCCGTCGATAATTACCAGCCGTTTGGGGCCCATGGACCTACGTTACCAAACCGGGCCCTAGGGCTTACGGCTGAACTTTTGAACTTCGGGAGAACGCCTAGGCATTTAACACGCATACACCCGTGTAGGGAAAAAACCGGCAAGGCCGGAACCCGCCGCACTCGGGGCGAACCCGCGGAGGTGGGGGAATGAAAATGATTCACTTTGGAAAATGGAAAGGTTATAGTTTAGCGTTGGGAATCGCCGCCGTTGCGGTGGCCCAACCGTTCCGCCCGATGATCGTCTCGGGCGTCTCAATGACGCCGACTTACGCAAGCGGCGAGCTTCATCTCTTCGACCGAAGCGCGAAAGAATTTCGCCCGGGCGACGTGGTCGTGGTTCGGTCAGACGAAGGAACGATCGTAAAGCGGATAGCTTATGGCCCCGGCGATACCCTGTACCAGTCTCGGGTTCACGGGCAGGTGACCGACCTGATCATCGTGAAGATCGGCAAACGCCCCAACAAGAACATCCACAAAAAGATCCTCGGCGAGAACGAGTTCTATCTGCTGGGCGACAACCTGGACGACTCGCGCGACAGCCGCATCTTCGGCACCGTCGGCCGAGACCAGATCTTGGGCCGCTTGATCGACTGGCGGCCGGCCCCAGATCGCAGCCTCCCCGCAAACTAATCGCCATCGAATCTCCTTAAAGTTCTGGAACCAGAATCGCCGATCCCTTGGTACAATGTTGGTACGGGGTGATCGGGCGTTTTGCGCCGTAACGCCGAACGTTTTGGGGATTCGAAACCGATGGTCTACCGACCTCTCCGCTACGAACAAATCATGCGGGCCGCCGAGGCCTACGATGTACGTGCGCGTCGAATGTTCGGCGGCATGGGCGTGTACACCGGCGAGAAAATGTTCGCTTTTCTCATCGGCGAAGAAATCGGCTTTAAGCTTGCCCCCGAGCATCTGGAAGAAGCGATGACCCTTCCCGGCGCTGGCCCCATGAAGCCGGATAAGGACGCCGAACCCATGCGAGAGTACGTTCGCATGCCGAAAGACGTCCTCGACAACATGGATGTCTTCATGTTTTGGCTAGAGCGAAGTACCGCATACGCCCGGCGGAAGATCAGCCAAACCGCCGCCTGAACTTTTTCATACTTCCCCCCGTTCTGCAAACTAAGGTAGGGTTGCGGGAACCGCGATGAAAGCAAAGTTTGTTCTTTTGGGCTGCGCGGGCAGCATCGTTTTGTGCCTGGGAACGTGCGGTATTGGCACGTTCATCTTTACTAAGCAGGCCGGCGATGGCTTCATCAGGGAGATTGCGCAGGCGAAGAAAGACGGCTTGCCTACCACGGCCGAGGATTTTTCTCCCGCCGTCGACCCCGCGAAGAACTCCGCGCCAGCCCTCGTCGCGGCGGCGAAGTCGATGCGAGACCAGGTCCGGGACCTTGCTAAAAATGCAAAGGAGCCTCAGAAATCGGTGCTGCAGCTTTCCAACAGAGGATGGAGCCAAACGGTGTCGGCGAATGATTCCATACTTCAGCCGGCCATAGCAAAGCTCAAGCCCACGTTGGACAAAGCCGTTCGAGCCACCAAGATGCCGGGCTTTCGGTTCGATCGCGACTACACTCGGGGCTTTGATCTGCTGTTTCCTGAGTATGCCGACTTCAAAACTCTAACGCGCTGGCTCTCGGTCCGGGCGATCCTGAGGGCAAATTCTGGCGACGACGCCGGAATGGCTGAGGACCTCACCGCCTTAGCAAAGATTTCGGCCGCTTGTGGCTCAGAAGATTTCCTGATCGGCTTCTTGGTGCAAGTCGCCACGGAGTCCATCACGTTGCAGACAATGGAACAATGCCTCACCGAGGCGAAATGCCGCCCCGGCACGATTCGCGCGGTCCGGCAAGCTCTGAAGACGTTCGCACCGGTTCTCAACATAAAGACCGCACTGCGCGGCGAGTACTACAAATTGTTGGTGAGCATGCAGGAGATCATCAAACAGCGCGAGCCTGGAACTTTCGATGTATTCACAACTCAGGAAGCGAGAAACTCGCCCAGCGTATGGTCGCGACTCATGGTGAGTCAGGGGATGTTGGAATCGAATGTGGCCAACCTTCTGCGGGTCACGCGTGAAGCCTATCAAGCGCTCCCGGATGATCCGCTTGATCTTCCGGCCGCGGAAGCCGTGTTCGCCGCAAACGACAAAAAGCTTGCCGCCGAGGCCAACAACAATCACTATGTTCTCGCCCGGAGCATTTTCCCGGTGCCCACTGAGGCCCCGAAGGTGCTCGTTCGGTTGGCGCAACGACGCCGTCTGATGGAGGTCCTGCTGGTTAGCCTGGAGGAGCGCAACGGCGCCGGAAAATTCCCCTCCGAGCTGCCCGTCACTGGTGCCTTGGCGACCGACCTCTTCGGCAGCGGTCCCCTGCGCTACACCCTGAATGCCGGAAAACTGAAAATCTATAGCGTCGGAATGGATGGCGTTGACAACGGCGGAACTGAGCGGGCCTTCGGCGAGGAAAAGGAATTCGATCTCGTCGTGAGCTTTCCCCGCTAGCAGAATCTGCATCGAACTTTTTCGCTACTTAATGGCGTCTAGCAAGCTGGGTTAGGTTTGGGGAAGCCTCGATGAAATCAAAATTTGTCTTACTCGGTTGTGCCGGATTCGTTGTAGTTTGCGCGGGCTTCTGCGGGCTGGGCACGTTTCTATTTCAGAACCGCGCGACGGATGGGTTCTTCGCCGAGATCGCGCAGGCAAAAGCCGACGGCCTTCCGACCACGCTGGAGGAGTTCACCAAGCCGGTTGAGCCCAAGCTCAACGCTGGTCCGGGCCTCCTTGCCGCCGCCGAAACCATTAAGCAACAAGCCAGTGCCTTGACCCGGCCAAAAACTGGAAGCCGGACGCCAACCTTTGACTTCAACCGAAGCAATTGGGAAGCCGAAATTCCAAAGAACGAGAAGTTCTTCAACGCCGCCATTGCGAGCATGAACCCCGCACTCGACCGCGCGGTTGCCGCCACGAAAATGCCCGCATTTGGCTTTGACCGCGACTACAACAAAGGGTTCTCGACCCTGTTTCCTGAATACGCTGAGATGAAGATGGTGTCGCGTTGGCTCTCGCTGCGCGCGATTCTCCGGGCAAAGGCCGGAAACGAAGCCGGAATGGCCGAGGACCTCCGCGCCATCGCAAGAATCTCCGCTTTCTGCGCTACGGATGACATCTTGATTGGGTACCTCGTTCAGGTTTCGGTGGAAGAAATCATGATGAAGGCGGCCTTGCAGTGCCTCTCGCTTCGAAACGGCAGCCCGGGTTCCATCCGCGCGGTTCGCGACGCGGCTAAGGTGCTGGGCCCCATCCCCAACGTGAAGAATTCGATTCGCGCCGAATACTTCTTGGCGATGCTCAGCCTGAAGGAGATCATCAACAAGCGCGATCCGAACGAACTCAAGGAGCTGCTGGGATTAGGGCCCGACTCCCCGGCCGCTTCAGAATACGGCGTCCTTAGCAATCTCATGGTGGCGCCGGGCATGCTGGATACAAACGCGAAGAATGCGTTGGAGCAACAGCGCTTGAACTATCTGGCGCTTCCAACCGATCCGCTCGATTTGGTGAAGTCGAAATCTGTCTTTAACGCCGCGACCCGGCGGCTTCTTGCCCAGCAAAAGAACCCGCAATACTATTTGGCGAATATGCTCTCGCCCGTTTTCGAAGGCGCGGCAGAAGCCTTTGTGACGGCCGCGCAAGAGCGGCGACTCCTGGAGGTTCTGCTACTGAGCCTGGAAGGGCGCAACCGAACCGGCAAGTTCCCGGCGAAGCTGCCAGTCAAAGGTGCGCTGGCTACCGACCTCTTTGACGGTGGCGTGCTTCGATACTCCGCCAAAGCGGGCCGCATCACGATCTACAGCGTTGGGCCGGACGGGAACGACAACAATGGCGTTGGGCCGTCGACCTCCCCTGGTGGCGGCGAACACGACATCGTCGTGAGCTTTCCAACCGAATAAGGCCCGGGGATTCGCGATTCCCGCGATAAACTAGAACGGCTGTGAATCCGACCGAGATCCGAAACCTGGAGCGCTACCTGAACGAAGAGCGCAAAGGGGCGAGTGGCTTCAGCCCTGCGTTGCTGGCCCTGTTGCGGTTCATTCTCGTCGTGGCTTTGCCGGTAGCGATCATCTCCTACATGATCTTCAACTTCCACTGGTGGTTCTTCCTTTTCATCGGTGCCGGTCCGGGAATCTACGGAAAATTCGCGCGCAACATGGAGCGAAAGGCGAAAGATGCGGCGTGGTCCCTTCCGGGTGTTTCTTCGGAGGCGAAGGCCGCCACGAGCGAAGTTCGCGAACTTGCCACGCGTGGAACCCTCAGCAAGCGGATTCACCCCGAGATCGGCCGCCGCCTCGATGCCTGCGCGAAAGCCGCGATGGACATCCGCCAAATGCTCCAGAGCGAATCGTGGGTCGAACGATCGAAAACGGGCCACTGGAAAGAAGTGTCTAAGAACGCGATGGTATCGGTGGACGAATCGGTCCATGAAGCCATCGTCGCCTCGATGCCGTTCATCCGGCGCAGCGGGATGCGAAAGGCGGATTTCGAAGCGATGGTCGCCACCGGCACCGGATATGAGCACGCCGCCGCCGAGCTCGATGCCTGGACGGCGAAGCTTCAGGAGCTCCGTAGTGGACTCGAACAGGCTGGTGGAGAGCGCTCCGAATCGCGGATCGACCGCACTCTGCGCGAGCTTGGCGACCTCCGCGCCGCCGAGGCCGAGCTCGACGAAAGCCGCCAAACTGCCTAACTTTCAGAATTTCCTGAAATTTCAGTGATTCTTGCGTTTCCACGCGGTATATTGATTTCGTAGGTGCAGGGATGAAATCGGCAGAGACCCAAGTTTGGACAAAAGAAGGTGAGGCAAAACGCCAAGCCGTTCGCCAAATGTTTGCCGAGATCGCTCCCTCCTACGATGTTCTCAACGGCCTGATGTCGGGCGCCCAGCACCACGCTTGGCGCGCCGAAGCCGTCCGGCAAATAGAGCTTCGACCCGGCGACCAGGTTTTGGACCTCTGCTGCGGAACCGGCGACTTCATGATCCCGCTTCGCAAAGCCGTGGGCCAAGAAGGAACCGTCATCGGCGCTGACTTCTGCCTCCCCATGCTTGCCCAGACGGAACAGCGAACCGGTGCCGCCAACATGGTGGTTCTGGGCGACGCCTGCCAATTGCCTTTTGCCAGCGAAGCGTTCGACGCCGTCACCGTCGGCTGGGGCATCCGAAACGTCAGCGACATCGACCTCGCGCACAGGGAAATCGCCCGGGTGTTGCGCCCCGGCGGTCGGTTCGTTTCGCTCGACATGGCGGTGCCGTCGTCGCGAATCCTGCGAGCGCTTTCACGATTTACTTTCCACCACGTGGTGCCGATCCTCGGTGCCCTCTTCGGACGCACGCAAGCCTATCGTTACCTCCCCGAGAGTACCGATCGGTTTTGGACCCGAGATCAACTCGCCGACTCGATGCGGAGTGCGGGTTTTTCCCAGGTTCGGTACAAAGATCTTCTCCTCGGGAACATATGCCTTCATATCGGACATAAGCCATGACCGCTGCCGCATTTCAGCTAATCTCCCGAAACCAACTTGACCCGCGCCTCATCGCGCAGGTTTACGAGGAAGTCGTCCAAGTCGAAAAGGAACTCAAGATCCAGGTCGGCTCCACCGTCGAAGTCGTTGAGCGCGTTGGACGCCTCACCCTCGATGCCGGCGGTAAGCGCCTTCGGCCCGCATTTGTGGCCCTGGCCGCAAAGTCGATCGGCGTTCCGTTCATCGAGTCGCGACTGGTGTTGCTCGGCGCCTGCATGGAGATGATCCATATGGCGACCTTGGTTCACGACGACGTCATCGACAACAGCGCCACCCGACGCGGTCGCCCGACCGCCAGCGCCGAGTTTGGCAACACCGCCGCCATTCTCTCCGGCGACGTTCTGCTTGCCAAAGCGATGGCATTGCTAGCCCGCGACGGCGATCTGGAAGTGATTCGAACCGTCAGCGAAGCGGTGGTGGAAATGGCCGAAGGCGAGGTTCGCGAGCTGGAAGTTCGCGGCGACTTCGACCTGGACGAAGCTTCCCACATCGACATTCTGCGACGCAAGACCGCCAGCTTTATCCAGGCTTGCTGCGAAATTGGTGCCCTCACCGCCGGAGCAACTCCCGCCGAGCGAACCGCGCTCCGTAGCTACGGCTACCACGTCGGCATCGCCTTCCAGATCGTAGACGACATTCTCGACTACCGGGGCGACAAGTCGAAGACCGGCAAGGTCATCGGCACCGACTTCCGAGACGGTCAAGCGACCCTGCCGCTGATCTACCTGCGACCGACGCTAAGCGAGGCGGAATCGAAGATTGCGCGCAAGCGGTTTGGGAATGCGGCGGGCGACGATGAAATCCGCATGATCTCGGATTGGATGGACAGCCGGGGCGCCTACGCGAAGTCGGAAGCCGCCGCCGATGCCCATGTCTTGGCCGCAAAGGAAGCCCTCACCGCACTTCCTACTTCGGTGAGCCGGGATCTACTTGAGACCGTCGGCGACTTCGTGCTCCAGCGAAACGGGTAACCGTGGCCGCCTACGCCGCCTACGTCTTTGACCTCGACGGAACCCTTTACCGGGGTTCCGAACCGATTCCCCATGCCGTTTCTGCCGTCGAGCGGGTGATCGGCGAGGGCGCGAAGGTCGTTTACCTCACGAACAACAGCACCCAGACGCGCGGGAGTTTTGTCGCCAAGCTGGGCAAGATGGGCTTCCCCGTGACCGAGGAGATGGTTTGGAACTCTTCGCTGGGGGCCGCTCTGTATTGCGCGGCGCAGGGATACAAAACCGCCCACGTTCTGGGCGAGGCGGGATTGAAGCAAACCCTTTCGGAATACGGCATATCCGAAACCACCGGAACGCCGGATGTCGTCATTGTCGGACTCAACCGCTCGCTGACCTATCAAGATATCGCCGAAGCAAGCGATTGGGTTCGGGCGGGTGTTCCGTTCGTGGCCACCAACCGAGATGCCACGTTTCCGCTGGAAGGTGGCCGATTCATTCCCGGCGCGGGCAGCGTGGTTGCCGCCGTGGAAACGGCCGGCGGCGTCACCCCGTTCACCGTCGGCAAGCCAAACCCGTACCTTCTGGAGCTGATTTTGGAAACGAACAGATTGGACGCGAGTGAAGTCCTAGTCATCGGAGATCGGATGGATACGGACATCGAGGCGGGCCGGCGGGCCGGATGCTCGACGCTGTTGGTGCTGACCGGGGTGGAGTCTTTCGCCCCTGACGGTCAGACATCCGCGCCGGATCTTCGGCATCTTGCCTAGAGGCGGGTACCCTCTGTGCGCTCGGTAACAGGAAAAGTCCAACTTTGATCGATATCCACAAGATTCTTGAAAAGATGCCCCACCGCTATCCCATGCTGTTGGTGGACCGCATCATTCGATTCGACCCCGAAAAGTTGTCGGGAACCGGCATCAAAAACGTCACGATCAACGAGCCGCATTTCACCGGCCATTACCCCGAGAACCCCATCATGCCGGGGGTGCTCATCATTGAAGCCATCGCGCAGGTCTGCGCGGCGACGATGCTGATGACGGACAAGTACGATGGCACGCTGCCGCTGCTGGCTTCGATCGACGACGTCCGCTTCAAGCGCGTCGTGCAACCCGGCGACCAACTCGTAATTGACGTCGAGCTGGTATGGATTCGTAGTTCTATCGGACGAATGAAAGGCGTGGCCACCGTAGATGGCGAGATCGCCACGAGTTTGGAACTGACCTTTAAACTGATTCCGCGCAAAGAATAGTGGCCCAGATTCATCCGCTGGCATGCGTTGACGCGCGTGCAGAACTTGCCGACGACATTGTCGTTGGGCCTTTTTGCGTCATCGAGGCGGATGTACAGGTGGGCGTCGGTTGCGTGCTCGAGTCGCACGTGGTTCTGAAGTCAGGCCTTCGGATGGGCGACCGAAACCACATTGGCAACGGCGCGGTGCTCGGCTCCGACCCGCAGGACAAAAAGTTCCACGGCGAAAACACGTTCCTCATTATCGGCAACGATAACAACATCCGCGAGTTCGTAACGATGCACCGTGCCTCGGGCGAAGGTATGGCCACCCGAATCGGTAACGATAACTTTTTGATGGGCTTTTGCCACTTTGGACATAACGTCACCGTGGAGGACCACGTGACGATGGCCAACAACGTCGGGCTTGCTGGCCACGTGACCATCGAGTCTTACGTGACGATCGGCGGAATGACCGGCATCCACCAGTTCTGCCGCGTCGGCAAGTCGGCCATGGTAGGCGCAATGTCCCGCATTAATCGCGACGTCCCGCCTTACATGCTTGTGGAAGGCGAGAGCCAAATGGTGCACGACATCAACGCCGTCGGCCTACGCCGAATCGGCATTAAGCCAGACGCCCGCCTGGCCCTTCACAAGGCATGCAAATTGCTGTTTAAGAGTCAGCTCGGCTTGCGAAACGCGATGGAAATCGTGCGGCACGAAGTTCCGGTGACGCCCGAAATCGAGTACCTGCTAGCCTTCGAGGAGCGGCGCTACGGCGGCAAGAACGGCCGCGGCGACCAGCGCTAGAGCAGTCCCCAGTTCTGCAGGGCCGCCCGCATCTGGCCAGCCGGATCACCAAAAGGATCCACTCGGTGCGCCTGCCAACCAAAGCCGATGGCCGAGGCGACATTGTCCGCATTGTCATCAAAAAAGTAGATGCTGCCCCTCTCGGCGGACGTGATTGCCTCAAACTTCGCGAGGATTTCGTCGCTCGGCTTTGAGCACTCCAGAAGATGCGATGCAAGCTGTGCATCCAGCAGGCCAATTGCCGGGTAAATCGCCGGCTGGGTCAGGGCTTCCCAGTGCTCGGCGTTCGTATTCGATAGGCAAGCCGTGCGATGCCCGCGTTCCTTAAGCTCCTTAACTAGATCGAATACTCCGGGGTACTCATCGATGAGAATTGCCCGATGTACGCGCGCGGCTTCGGCGGGAGAACAGCCCAGATAAACCCCCATTTTTGCCAGGTAGCCATCGAAGTCGATTTTGCCATCCTGATACTGTGTGAGCGGGGTTGTTACGGAAAGACTGAGTTTTGGCTCGGGCGGAAGGATGCCCGGAACACTGGCAACGGCGAGAGCCTCTTGCCACGACTGGCAGATCTTTACAAGGACGCCGCCGATATCGAAACATATCATGCTCTCGGAAGGATTACGGTTCACAGTTCCGCCTTAAACATACTCGCGATACGTTAAGAATTGCGCACTAAATCGCGTTCCTGTTGAATTGCGGCAAACGACGTGCCATAGTCTCCTCGTCGCCCCCTGACCGGGTCGAAATCTTGAATTGCCTTGCCGAATCACCTCGCGACTATGCTTCTTCCAGCCATCGTTCTAGCGGTTACCACACAAGGGGCGCAAGCAACTTCGCCCACGATTCCCCTGCTTGCCGAGATCCCGGTCATCTTGAAGAAAGCCGAAGACGCGTTGGCTCGCGGTGCCCAAAAAGAGGCTCTGACCCAGCTCGATTCGCTAGGGCCAGAAGCAACTTACCGCGTCGCCTTCGCACCGGGCAGCCAGTCCGGCGGTCTCGCCTGGGCCCGCAAAATTGCGGTTCGCAGCTTCCTCACGTGGCAGACCCGATTGGGCCAAGAGCTCCGATTCGAGTGGGTTGAGAAGGGCCCGGCAGAGATCACGCTTCAGTTCATCGGGCGCACGGGCATTCTCCGGTCCGACCAGGTTGGCTTGACCCGATGGAATCGAAAGCCAAACGAGACGAACCCGCTGCCGTACCGAGCCGAGGTTTTGGTCGCGATCGTGCCGAAGGATGCGGCGCGGGTTGAGCACACGATCCTGCACGAGATTGGCCACGCGCTTGGACTGGATCATGTTGAGCAGCCGGGCATGTTAATGAGCTCCTTTAACCCCACCATCCCGATCACGGAGCCGACGCTTGCCGAAGTTCAGGCCGTGCGAGAGTGGCGCGAAAAGGCTCGGGCGTTGCGGGCAAAAGCTATACTCTGAGGGTGAAGTTCGCGGATGCGACTGCCGGTCGCGCCGGGGATTTCCCAGCTCTGCTGGGCGACGGGGCAAACGGAACCTGCATCGTTGAACGAGGATTTACGCGTACGCCGTGCGATCTAGCTAACCTCTTGGCCCCCGAAACCGTGCGGGCCGTTCATGCAGAATATTTTGCGGCCGGCGCCCATTTCGTAGAAACGAACACTTACCAGGCCAACCGATTTCGGCTGCCGCCGGACTTTTCCATCGCCGAAGTGAACCGCGCTGGCGCTCTCCTAGCCCGTGAGGCTGCTCCCTCAGACCGCTGGGTTTTGGGTGCGATTGGACCCGCCGGAAAGCCGATGGAGCCGTTTGGCCATCTGCCCCAGGCAGATGTGTTTGCTTCCGTGGCCGAGCAAGCCCGCGCGCTTGCCGAGGGCGGCGTCGATGGCTTCATTCTCGAAACGTTCGTCGATCTGAAGGAGCTTGAGGTGTCCGTCCGGGCGGTCCAAAGCGTTTCCGACCTGCCGATTTTGGCGAGCAAGGCCTTTATCGAAGATGGCGAAATGCTGGCCGAGGGCCTGCCCCACCGATGCGCGCAGGAAATGGCGTCGTGGGGAATTGCCGCCGTCGGTGCCAACTGCATCGTTGGGCCGCAACGCATGCTGGACCTCGTTCGGCAGCTTGCCGAAGCCACGGACCTACCCATCATCGCGATCCCGACGCCGGGCCTGCCGCAGTTGGTGAAGGGGCAAGTCACTTACGACACGAACCCGGAGTACTTCGCGCGGGCCGTTTTGCGGCTGGTGGAAGAAGGCGCCCGAGTTATTGGGGGCTGCTGCGGAACGACGCCCGCCCACGTTCGCGCGCTCCGCACCTTGCTCGATGCATCTCCGATCAAAGTGAGAAAGTCGGCCCGGCAAACCGCCGAACTCAAGGACCGCGCGCCGGTTCCGGTAATGCCGCCCAGCCCGTTTCGTGAGAAACTCGCCGGGGATAAATTCCTGACCGCCGTCGAAATGGACGTTCCTCGTGGCCTCAGCATCGAAAAGCTGTTGAAAGGCGCCCAGAAACTAAAGGAAGCCGGGACAGACGTCGTGAACATCTCCGACGGTGCCCGGGCGCGGCTGCGAATGAACCCGACGGCGGTCGCCACCATACTGCAAAACCAGGTCGGAATCGAAGTCGTGATGCACTTTGCCTGCCGCGACCGAAACCTGCTGGCGATCCAGAGCGACCTTCTCGGGGCGCATGCCCTTGGCGTCCGGAATATTCTGGCCGTCACCGGTGACCCCGCCAACATCGGCGACTACCCCAGCGCGACCAGCGTTTTCGATATCGACTCGATCGGGCTCTGCCGCGTCCTTGCCCGCTTCAACGAGGGCATCGACCTCGCCGGGTATTCGGTCGGCGTTCAGTGCGGCTTCACCATCACCTGCGCTTACAATCCGCTGGCCGCCGACATCGACGAAGAGAATGACCGCCTGCGGCGCAAGGTGGAAGCCGGGGCGATGGCGATTTACACGCAACCGGTGTTCGACGTCGCGCATGTGGACCTGTGCGCGCAAGCCGCCGATCGGCTTGGCGTTCCCGTTTTGGTTGGCGTGCTGCCTTTACGTTCGGCCCGCCACGCCGAGTTCATGCATAACGAGGTTCCGGGAATCGTCATTCCGGCAGATCTGCGATCCCGGATCGCCAACGCCGCATCGGATGAAGAAGCCCTCGAAATCGGGATTGCGGAAGCCCAACGCCTTGCCGTTCACGCCCAATCCGTCGCGCGCGGCCTGTACTTAATGCCGCCTTTCGGAAGCGCCCAGATGGCGTTGCGCGTGTTGGAAGCCGTTTCCTGAGGCAGGCCGCGTGGCGAGCGTGCTGTCGCGCGAAAGTTTGAACCTATAATCTAGCCGTGGTCTCCGCCCTGGCTCTCGTTCTCTTCCCACCGGCTCCCGTCATTAACGTTGTGACGCCGGTCGGTGCATTCCCACAGAAACTGGGACGCCACAACCGAGTCGTCGTGTACTTCGGTCGCGGCGACGAAGAACCTAGATTCGGCCCCGACTGGTTCAACCCGAAGCCTACGCTCTCGGTACGTCCGTCGGGCGTGAAAGCCGGGCAAACCATTACGCTGACCGAAGCGAACATCACAAGTTTCCCGCGAAAGCTCGCCGACATCGAGCCGGGCGAGTACAACGTTCAGGCGGTCGTTGACCTCAACCTGGGGGGCCGGACGATCGGTGCAAGCCCGGGCAACCTGTACTCCAAACCGGTGCGCATCAATTTTCCTCTGGCGAAGCCGCTTACGTTGCGCTGCAACCAGCGCGTGCCCGAGCCGACCTTCCGCAGCACCCCCCGAACCCAGGAAGTTGCCGTCGTGAGCTCACTGCTGACCCGCTTCTACGGACGGCGAACGATGCTTCGGGCGGCGGTCAACCTTCCGGGTGCCTACGCGCAGAATATCGGCCCGAAGTTCCCCGTCATCTACGAAGTGCCGGGCTTTGGTGGGAATCACTACTCTTGGAGCAACAAGAAAACTGCGGCTGATCCTGTTGGCGGCAAGCCGTTCATCCGGGTCGTGCTAAACCCGGACTGCCCCACCGGTCACTCCGTTTTTGCGGACAGTGCGGTGAACGGTCCCTGGGGAGAGGCCCTCACCACCGAGCTGATCCCGGCCATCGAACGCCGATTCCGGGCATTGGGCACCCCGCAAGGCCGACTACTGCGCGGGCACAGCAGCGGCGGATGGAGCACGCTTTGGCTTCAGGTGAACTACCCGAGCTTCTTCGGCGGGACGTGGAGCACTTCGCCCGATCCGGTCGATTTTCGAGACTTCCAGCGGATGAACATCTACCGGCCAAATGAGAACGCATTCGTTGACTCCGAAGGCAAGCCGCGACCTTTGGCGCGCCAGGGCGACAGCGTTCTGGTGAACTACCAGCCGTTTAACGACATGGAGCGGCCGATCCGAGGCGAACAGTTGGGCTCGTTCCACGCCGTTTTCGGCGTCAAGGACAAGAATGGCGACCCGATTCCGCTTTGGAATCCGCTGACCGGCGCGATCGATGCCGCCGTTGCCGAGCAATGGAAGAAGTACGACATTGGCCTGATCCTGCGGCGAGATTGGCCGAAGCTGGAACGAAGGCTGTCCGGCAAGATCCACGTCTACATGGGCACGGAGGACACCTTCTACCTGGAGGGCGCGACCCGACTGCTTCAGTCGGACCTACGGCGGATGAAAGCCAAGGCAACGGTGGAGCTTTTCCCCGGCGACCACGGTTCGGTGATGACGCCGGAGCTGATTTCTCGCATTGAGCGAGAGATGGCCGCCGCGGTGCCCTAGTTCCGGGCTAAAGTAACTGCACCCGTGCGCAGTTTTCTCAATCTTGAACCCGAGGCATTTGGCCTTTCGAGCGAGCTCGCCCGGGACCTTCGAACCTTTGACCGGCTCCTTGGGCGAGTGCTAGAGGAGCAGGGTCACGCGCACCTGATCGACCTTGGCCGACGGCTCGTGACCGAAAGCGGGGCGAAAGGCGTCGCTCTCGCCGAGGAAGTGCCCGAACTGCGCGACCCGGCCACCTTGCGAGACCTGGCGCGCGCCTTCACGGTGCTGTTTCAGTTGCTGAACATCGCTGAGCAAAAGGAAATCGTGCGCGTGAACCGCGGTCGCCACGGAAGCCGACGGGAGTCGATTCCCGAAGCGGTTGCGACCCTTCGGCAGCGAGGAATCCCGGCATCGGACATCCGGTCCGCCCTGGAAACCCTGGAGATCACGCCGACCCTCACCGCGCACCCTACCGAAGCAAAGCGCAAAGCGGTGATGGACAAGCTGGTCCAGCTGGCGAACTTGCTGGAAGAAGCGCAGTCGCCGCCCTCGCTGCGCAACGGGCTCGACCGCATCGCCGAGATTGAGGACGAGCTGAACCGCACCCTGACCACCCTGTGGCAAACCGACGAGATGCGGGCGCAGCGGCTGACGGTCGAGGAGGAGGTTCGCAACGCGCTTTACTTCTTTGAGCGCACGATTCTGAACGTCGCGCCGTGGCTGCACCGCGACCTGGAAGCCGCCCTCACGACCGAGTACCCGGGCGAAACCTGGCACGTGCCGACGCTGTTGCGCTACCGCAGCTGGGTGGGTGGCGACCGCGACGGCAACCCGAGCGTCACACCCGACCTCACCGCCGAGGCCCTTCTGCGGCATCGCGAACTCGCCCTGCAGTCCCACCTGGACGCCGTGATTTCGCTGCGCCGCGAGAACACGCAGAGCATTAAGCTGGTCGCGGTTTCGGACGCCTTCCTCTTTGGGCTTGCCCAAGATGAAGCCGAGCTGGGCATGAACGGAGCCATCCAAAACCCGTTCGTGCCAGACAACTTTGTGATGGACCGCTACGCGCAGGAGCCGTACGTGCGGAAGCTGTTCTGCATTGAGGCGCGGCTGCGGGCCACCATCGCCGACGCGCCGGGCGGCTATGCCGGACCGGACCGACTCCTCCAGGACCTGCAACAGATTCAAGCCAGCCTGCTGGAGCACCACGGAGCGGCTCTGGCCGAGAGCGGACCGCTGCCGCATCTAATTCGACAGGTCGAGATCTTCGGTTTTCACCTGGCCGCGCTCGACGTTCGGCAGCACAGCGACGAGCACGCCCACGCGCTGGAAGAAATGCTCGCCGTGGCGGACGCGATTCCCGACGGTCGACTGTATCGGTCGTTGAGCGAGGCTGAGAAGATCGAGTTGCTGTTGCGCGAACTCGACAACCCGAGACCCCTGATCTCGATACGTTACGAGGGATCCGAGACGTTTAAGCACGTCTACGGCCTGTTCCCCGTAATCGCCAGGGCGCACCGCGAGTTTGGGCCGGAGTGCATCCAATCGTACGTCATCTCGATGACGCACGGAATCAGCGACATCCTTGAGGTGCTGGTGCTCGCCAAAGAGGCGGGGATCGGCGACCAGATCGACGTTTCGCCGCTATTTGAGACCATCGAAGACTTGGCGCGAATGCCGGATCTTTTGCGCGAGCTACTGGCATTGCCGGCCTACCGGCGACACCTCGCCGCGCGTAACAACCTGCAAGAGATCATGCTGGGCTACAGCGATAGCAGCAAAGACGGTGGGTTCCTCTCGGCCAACTGGTCGATGCAATCTGCGTTGGCGGCCCTCGCTAAGCTGGAATCGGAAAGTGACGTCCACTTTCGGCTGTTTCATGGTCGTGGCGGAACGGTTGGTCGCGGCGGCGGACGTGCGAACCGCGCAATCCTATCTCAACCGGCAGGCTCCTTTAACGGACGCATTCGCTTTACCGAGCAAGGTGAGGTCATTAGCTTCCGCTACTCATTGCCGCCGATCGCCCACCGCCACTTGGAGCAGATCGTTGCGGCGACGCTTTTGGCCCGCTTCCCGGTCGACCCGGTTCCTCACGAGGCGACCTATGCCGTCGTGATGGCCGAGCTTGCCGAATCCTCGCAAGCGGCCTACCGCGACCTGGTCTACGACAATCCGAACTTCTGGGGCTACTACACCCGCGCGACGCCGATTGAGCACATCGCTTTGCTGCCGATCGCCTCGCGGCCGGTCTACCGGCCAGGCAACGCGCTGGACGGTTTAGCCTCGCTGCGGGCCATTCCGTGGAACTTTGCTTGGGTTCAAAACCGGGCAACTTTGGTCGGATGGTTCGGCCTGGGGCGCGCGATTTCGGGCTTCATTGAGCGGCACGGCCCGGCGCAGCTGATCGAAATGGGCGAGCGATGGCCGTTCTTCCGGACCGTGCTTTCGAACGCTGAGCTAGAGCTTGCACGTGCCCACATTCCCACGGTTCGTCTCTACGCGGAGCGGGTGAACGACCCCGCCGCGAAGCAGATTGAGACCGAGATTGAGGACGAGTTTGCCCGCGCGCGGGACGGCGTGCTTGCCATCCGCCGCGCCCGGCAACTGCTGGAAAACTCCCCCGTCGTCGCGAGAACGATCCAGTTTCGGAACCCGTGCGTGGCGCCGCTGAGCCTTATTCAGGTTCTGCTGATGAACCAAGGCGACACGATTGATGCCGAGGGCCGGGCGGGCGTTTGGCGAGAGGCGATGCTACAGAGCATCGCCGGTCTGGCCGCCGCCATGCAAAGCACCGGCTAGAGTTCGCCGAGCGCGTCGCGGATGCGCTCGATGAGATCGGCGTGCCGGTCGGCGTCAAAGGCGGTCGTCGGGTCGGTGCGGAGATCGACGGGCATGGCGAGCGGCGGCAGGGTTCTTTGCGTCTCCGGTTCGTTCGCGAAGCGGGGCCACACGTGCGCATGCAGGAACGGGTCGAGGTTGCCGTAAATCCCATAGTTCGCGCGCACGGCCCCGGTCGCCAAAATCACCGCATCGCCCAGCGCGGCCATATCCATGAGAAACTGGACCCTCGCCTGAAGGCCCAAGTCGTTCAGCTTGCCGACCATCGGCATCGCCAACAGAATGCAGTAGCCTTCAAGAAACTGGTTCTCCGCCAGCACGGCGTACCCGCTGGGCAGCTGGGCTATCAGTCGCGGCTCTTGGCCACTCTCACATAGGGCGATTCGTTCGGCGGGCGTCATGCTAACCGCTAGGCTACCGCCGGGCCGAAGCCGCGAAGCCCTACCGAATAAAGCGGCCCCTGAATAGCGTAACATTCTCCGCCATGAGCCGAAGAGAACACGTTTGGACACCGGAAGTCTGCAATTTCGCGTCGCGGTCGCAAAACGCCTACGCGCATGTCGCCCGAAAGATCGGACCGAACTCCAAATTTCACTTTTTGATTTCGACTTTCTTTCCTGCGGGAGCGGCGGTCACCGCGTGGAACAACGCGCTCGTCGCCGAGGGTCTGGCCGAGATCGTCGACCCGGCAGCCACTACGGCGAGCGGCAGCACCCGTGGCGCGGACCTCATCGAGAAGGGCAACGAACTGCTGAAAAAGCACCATCTGGACAAGCATCACCTGGCAACGAACGACTTCAAACTGGTCCTCGGGCTTGTGAAGGAAGGCAAGGACAACCGCCGAGACACGCGAGTTCTCTGCACGAAAGCCCAGCACCGCGTCTTCAAGAAGCTCGGACATCACTTCGTCGTCGAAGCCGTCTAAGCACTACTTCGCCGTCGTGAACCGCATCCGCAGCAAGCTGCGGATCTGGATCAGCGTGAAGCCGACTAGGATGCTGCCCATCACCCAGGCGGCGGCCGTCGCGTAGCCAAACTTGAGGAACATGAAGGCGTTCTGCCAGACCTCGAGGCCAATGGTGCGCGTGCTATTCAACGGGCCGCCCTGGGTGAGGACAAACACGTTCTCCATCGCCTTGAACCCGGCGATGAATACGCCGAGCAAATTGATCAGGATCAGCGGCTTCAGGCCCGGCAGGGTGATGAAGCGGATCTTTTGCATCCAATTCGCGCCGTCGATGTCGGCAGCCTCGTACCGCTCGGTCGAAATGTTCTTGAGCGCGGCCAAATATAGAATCGAGCCCGCGCCCGCGCCCGCCCAAATTCCGGGCAACACCACGGAAAACATCGCCAAAGTCGGATTGCCCAGCCAGTCATTCGCGACCGGAACCGGTCCGTGCCCGATCGCCGCCAGGAACGGATTCACAACTCCGTCGATGATCGGCCGCAGCAGGCTGTTCAGCAATCCGGTCTCGGTCTTATCGTAAAACTGCCGCCAAACCAGGCTCACCACGATAGCCGACGTCATGGCCGGCAGGTAGAAAACTGTTCGGAAAAACACCGTGCCGAACGGAATCTCGTTCAGCGCCAACGCCAGGAAGATCGGCAAAAAGAACCCGATCATCAGCGATAGCGCGACGTAGACGAAACTGTTCCAAAGCGACTGGTAGAAGACCGGCTGGCTGAAAACCCCGATGAAGTTATCGAAGCCGACCCACTTCGCGTCACCGATGATTTTGTAATCTTGGAAAGCGATAACGAGGCCACGGCCCAGCGGGTAGTACGCCCAGACGAAAATGGTCAGCGCGGCCGGCGCAAGGCAAAAACCCAGGAAGGTCCAAATGCGGCGGCGGCTAATTCCCGCCGGGAGCCGCTCGACAATCGGATCGGCGAACCGAGCCTTTCGCGCAAAGCCGACCCCGCAGGCCACCACCCCGATGAAGAGCAGCCCAAAGATTCCGGTTGCCCAACCGCGCCGGGTCGCCATTTGGTCTTCTGGCGTGTAGCCCAGGAGCTTTTGGTTCATCTCGCGTTCGGTATCGGCGAGGATCGTCGAAACCGGCGTGTTTGGCTCCAACCGGGCACGATCCAACGCTCCATTCAGCACTTCGTAAATCTGCTGGCAGTTCCGGCCGTACGGCTCGGGATGGCCGGTCGAAAACAGGCTGCGGTTTGCTTCGACGTAAGCCGGATCGACCTGCGAAAGGAAGTCGGTGTAGCCGAATTTTTCCAGGTAGTACGGGTTCACGAGGTTGCCGATGCCGAGCTCAACGCACTTTTCGGTGTTGATCCGCGCGGCATCGTCGCCTGCAAAGAACTTGATGAACCGCCAGCAGGCCTCCAGCTTCTTGGGGTCTTTCACCCGCGAGGAGATCGCCCACATTCCGGCATTGATCTCGTTGCTCTTACCGCGCGGGCCAGAAGGCAGCGCGGCGATGCCGATGACGCTCGGCGAGAGGTCGCTCTGCTGCAGGACTACATCGTTCGTATATCCAAACCACATCGCGGTCTTGCCGGTGTTGATGTCGTTGCTTAGGTTGGCCGCAACCTGCGCCGCCGGATAACCATCTTTTTGTGGCTGAAGTAATTTTCGGTAGAACTCGATCGCTTCGCCGGCCTGCGGGCTGTTGATGCGCGCCCGCCAGACTCCGGTCTCGGTCGGCTCGACGACTTCCCCACCGGCTTGGTACAGAAAGTTTTGCCAGGTGTAGCTGGGGATATTCGAGAACGAGAACCCAAAACGGTTCTTGTTGCTCAGCTTTCGCGCGGTTTCGTAAAACTCATCCCAGGTTCGCGGCGGCTTGCTTGGGTCCAGTCCGGCCTCCCGAAAAAAGTCCTTTCGGTAGTACAGCGCGACCGCAACCTGGAAAAACGGGATGGCATAGACTTTTTTGTCGTAGCTTTTTAGCACCTTCAATACGGTCGGGTTCGCGCGGTCGAGTACGCCCGGGTCCTGTGCGATGAGGTCGGTCATCGGGCGGCAGAAGCCCTGCTCCACGAAGGTGTAGTACTGCCGAAAGTTGACGTAAAACACATCCGGCGAGCGGTCGCCCGCCATCGACATGAGGAACATGTTGTCGGCTTGGTCGCCGACGAGATTGAGGCCGCCCGCGTTCACGACCCGCACGTCCGGGTTCCGGCGGTGAAAGTCCTCGAAGACAGACCGGCGGATGAGCGCGGTCGTGGTGGTGGCTTCTTTGGGCGGAATTCCATAGCCCGGCCCCGCCATCATGCGAATCTCGGTCGCCTCGGCCTGCGGTCTTGCCATTGCCGCGACCAGCGCAAGGAAGAGGACCAGAATCAGCCGAAGGCAAGCCACGGGAATTAGTATGGCAACGCTTTCCAAAATCGCCCAAAATTCTCGAAACCGTCAACCAAGTTTTTTTCTGGAGAACAGAATGAGGCTTGACAAGGGCTCCGTTTTGGTATATATTCGTCTATGTATTTCCGGTCTGATCGGAGCCAAAGCTGATGAAAAAACCCACCGTTGCGAAAGAAGCCGTTGACACGAGCGATAAAGATCGCGCCCTGCAAAACGCCCTGAGTCAGGTTGAGCGGGCCTTTGGCAAAGGGAGCATCATGCGCATGGGGGACGACACCCGCGAGGCAGTCGAGGCGATTCCGACCGGTTCACTCAGCCTCGACCTTGCGCTTGGCATCGGCGGATTGCCTCGGGGGCGGATCACCGAGATCTACGGACCGGAGTCGGGCGGAAAAACCACTTTGGCGCTGCACTGCGTTGCCGAGGCCCAAAAGCTGGGCGGCCTAGCGCTCTACATCGATGCCGAGCACGCGATGGACGTGGACTATGCCCGCCGGCTTGGTGTCGACGTGGATCGACTGTATCTTTCGCAGCCAAGCAGCGGCGAAGAAGCTCTTGAGATTGCGGATGCGCTGATTAAGTCGGGTTCGTTCGACATTGTCGTCATTGACTCGGTCGCCGCATTGGTACCCAAAGCCGAAATCGAAGGTGAGATGGGCGACGCGCACGTCGGTCTCCAGGCGCGAATGATGAGCCAGGCGCTGCGAAAGCTCGGTGGCTCGCTGAACAAGTCGAAGACCGCCGCCATCTTCATCAACCAGCTGCGCGAGAAGATCGGCGTGATGTACGGCAACCCGGAAACGACGCCCGGCGGCCGCGCCCTCAAGTTCTGGGCGAGCATCCGGCTTGAGGTTCGAAAAGGCGACGCGATCAAAGTCGGCACCGATCAGATTGGTGCCCGAACGAAGGTGAAGGTCGTGAAGAACAAGGTTGCCCCACCCTTCAAACTGGCGGAGTTCGACATGATCTTCGGGCAGGGCATTTCGAAGTCGGGCGACCTGCTCGACATCGGCGTCTCGCGAAACCTGATCACGCGGTCTGGAACCTACTTCAGCTACGGCGACACCCGCCTGGGCCAAGGTCGCGACAACGCGCGACAGTTCCTCGATGAGCATCCGACGATGGTCGCCGAGCTCGACACCAAGGTGCGGGCAATCTTCAAGGAAGAGCAAGCCCTACGCGTGAAAGGTCCGGTTTCCGTAGACGAGCCGTTCGAGGAAGAAGACGAGGCATAACCCGTGTCACAGAGAGAGAAGGCACTGAACCTGCTCGCCAAGCGCGAGCGGTTCGCCTCGGAACTGCAAGAAGCCCTCGGTGAGGGCAACGAGCCGGTGATCGCCCAGCTTCAACGCGAAAGTTTGCAAAGCGACCTCCGGGCCGCTGAAGCCCTTTGTCGGCAGCGGGCCGACTATGGGGACGGATACCTGAGGGAAAAGCTGAGGGAGCGCAACGTCGAGCCGGACCTCCTCGAAGACGTCGTGCGGGCGATGCCAAGCGAGGCGGAGCGAATGGCACAGATTCCCACCCGGGGCAGGACGGATGCCCAAATGGCGCGTTACTTTGCGAGCCACGGCTTCGAAGAAGAAACGATTCTGGCCTGGCTCGAACGGTCACAATAGGAGTGCATGACGCAGCTCGCCCAAGCAATCGCCGCGGCCGCGGGCACCGGAACGTTCGTCGTCATCGCTCTGTATCTCGGCCTGATTCGACCGGCACGTGCCGCCGTAGATCAGGAACGCCGGGACCTTAAGGAACGCGCCGACCGCACCCTTAACGACGCCCGCGCCGATGCCGAAAGAATTGTCCGGGTGGCAAATGAGGAGATTCGAGAGCGGCAAGCGAACCAAAAACGGGATGAGCTCCGGCTCGAGCAGAAGGAAACCCAGCTCGAAGAGCGACGCCTCAAGCTGGAATCTCAAGAAGAAGGGCTGCTCAAGGAACAGCGGGCGGCGTTAGAGCGCGAGGAGAGCATTGACCGCCGCTCGCGCGCCATCGAGGAGGAGATCCAGCGGGTCGCGGGTCTCTCCGCCGCCGAGGCAAAGGGCGTTTACCTGGCGCAGATCGAAGCCGAGTTCCACGAAATCGGAATGAAAAAGGCGAAGGAAGCGGAGCTTCGCGCCGTCACCGAAATCGAGCGAAAAGCCAAGAAGGTTGTGCTCGACGTCATTCAACGGTCGGTCGTGGATTATGTGACCGAGGCGACGCTCGCCGTCGTCGAGCTCCCCAGCGAAGATATGAAAGGCCGAATCATCGGGCGCGAGGGCCGCAACATCCGGGCGTTTGAACAGGTCACCGGCGTCGACCTGATCATCGACGAGACGCCGGAAGCCGCCGTCATCTCGTCGTTCGACCCGGTTCGGCGCGAGACCGCACGCCTCACGTTGATGAACCTGATGCTGGACGGACGAATCCACCCGGTACGCATCGAAGAGCTTTACGAAAAGGCGCAGACCGAGGTAAGCCGAATGATCCTAGAAGCTGGCGAGCGCGCGGCCGAACGCGCAAACGTCAGCGGATTGACGGCGAAAACCATCGAGACAATGGGCCGCCTGCGGTTCCGAACCAGCTACGCGCAGAACGTACTTGACCACAGCGTCGAAGTCGCACGGCTGGCCGAAAACCTCGCGTTCGAACTCGGCTTGAACGCCGAGCTTGCAAAGCGGGCTGGCCTTCTGCACGACATCGGCAAGGCACTTGGCCCCGAGTTTGAGGGCCCGCACGCCCTCACCGGCATGGAGTTCCTGCGGACCCAGGGCGAGAAGGATGGGATTCTGCTTGCCGTCGGAGCGCACCACAACGACATCGAACCGACGAGCGCCGAGGCGGTCCTGGTAATCGTCGCCGACACGATCAGCGCGGCGCGACCGGGTGCCCGGCGCGAGAACCTAGAGAACTATCTAAAGCGGCTCACCTCGTTAGAGGCCCTTGCCAACGACTTCCCCGGCGTCGAGCGGTCCTACGCGGTGCAGGCCGGCCGCGAGGTTCGCCTCATCGTGAGACCGGAAGAAATCGACGACCTCGGAGCGTCGCGGCTGGCGAGCGCGGTCGCGCAGCGAATCGAGACAGAAATGGACTATCCGGGCCAAATCAAGATCACGGTGATTCGCGAACGCCGCGCCGTGAACTACGCTAAGTCGAAGCAAAAGGGATAATTCCAGCGTGGCCGACTACCGAATTCTCTTCCTGGGCGACATTGTGGGCGAGCCCGGTCGACGCGCCGTCGAGAATCGGCTACCGCACCTCATGTCCCGCTTGGATCCGTTGTTCGTCATCGCAAACGGCGAGAACGCGGCTGCCGGTATCGGCATCACCCCAAAGATTGCGGATGAATTTTTTGCGATGGGGATCGATGTGATCACCCTCGGCAACCACGCGTTCAATAAGCGCGAAATCGGCCCGTACCTAAAAGACAACCCAAACATCATTCGGCCGGGCAACTTCTCGGCTCGACTGCCGGGGAGTGGCCAAACCATTTTCGAACGGAGCGGCGTTCGGCTCGCGGTCTGGAATCTTTCCGGGCGGGTGGAGATGGATCCGGTTTACGACGACCCGTTCAAGATGGCGGACGATTGGTTAGAGGCCGCCGACACCAACCACATCTTTCTGGATTTTCATGCCGAGGCGACCAGCGAGAAGATCGCGATGGGTTACCACGTGTCCGGACGAGCGAGTGCAGTGGTGGGAACCCACACCCATGTGACGACCGCCGACGAGGCGATTCTTGATGGCGGCACCGCATACATCACCGATGTTGGCATGTGCGGGCCGCGCAAAAGCATCCTCGGAATGAACCGTGACCTGATTCTTCGGCGATTTCGCGGAGGCCTTCCCGAGCGTTTTGAAGTGGCAAACGAGTCGGGTGTACTCTGCGGGGTGGTTGTTCGCGTCGAAAAAACGAGCGGACGCGCGCTGCAAATCGAACGGATTCGTGAAGAGGCGTAGCCCTCAGACAGATTTGTCGTTAGAATAGAAGTGTTCACCGAATGGAGAAAATGATGAAGAAGGCCGTGATTGCCGTTCCGTTGCTTGCCTTTGCGGCATTCGCCACCACCCAGGTTGCCGTGGCGCAAGCCCCGGGTGCCGCCGAAGTAATTTACACTCCGGTGAAAATGATCGCCGACCAAGGACTAACCGTGAAGGGTTGGGGCAGCGGCACGATCTCCGAGTCTGATGATGCGGCCTACGAAGGTGCCCATTCCATCCGGTTCTCTTCGCGAAACTTTTTCCAGGGCGGAATCATTACGCTCGGCAAGTCGGTGGACCTGGCGAAAGCCTTCACGGACAAGGACAACTTGCTGCGGTTGGTTTATCGAACCTCAGACTCTTCGACCGTGATTGGCGGCGGACGCGGCGGCGCAGGTGGAGGCGGTGCATTTGGTGGAGCGGGCGTTGGCGGCCCTCCTCCAGGAATTCCGGGTGGTGCCGGTCAGGGCGGCTTCGGTGGAGCCGGTATCGGTGGCCCTCCGGCAGCGGCGCGCGGCGGCGCGGCGGCGGCCACGAAGCTCAAGACGATTCGCGTGATCATCACGACCACCGATGGCAAGAAGTCGGAGACGTATGTTCCCGTGAACACGTCGTCGGGTACCGGCGAGCGCGGATGGCGCAGCGTGGCGGTTCCTTTGATGGCCATTTCAGGTTTCGAGCGAACCAATAAAATGGTGCAGTCGGTTGCATTCAGCACCGACGTGTCGGCCGTCGTTTACCTTGGCGACCTCCGGGTGATTAACGATAGTACGCCGGTTCGCGGCGAACCGAACGTGCGCACAATCAACCGAGAGTTGGGCTCAGAAGTCGTGTTCTCCGCCACCGGTCAGGGTGGCACCAGCGTTCTCAAGTACACCTGGGATTTCGACGATTCGGACGGAGTTGAAGTTGACGCAGAAGGCCAAGTCGTGAAGCATAAGTTCCGACGACCCGGCACATTCACGATCACCCTAACCATTTCCGATTACTTCGGCTTGAAGGCGCCGTTCAAAACGACGATCAAAGCCAAAATCAATCCGTAAGCCAGCCTTTGGCGGTAACCCGGTACGTCTTACAGGGGAATTGCGCACGCATTTCCCCAAAAATTCCGTCGTTCGTAGTATTCTGCGTTTGAACGAACGTTCGAGAGACTAACCGTGAGCAGAAACTACGATTCCGTCATGCGCATTGCGCTCAGCTGTAAAGAGCCTTTGTGGAGCGACGCCCTCGTCGCCCTCCTCTCCGCAAACCAATCTTGCGAGGTCGTTGCGGTAGAGCTGGACACGCGATCCCTGATCACCGCCGCGAAGGATCAGTACGCGCAGGCGCTGGTTATCGACAGCACGAAGCTTGACCAGAGCGACTTGCAGTTTCTGCTGGGCGCGCGCGCATTTGGCGACTTCGAAATCATCCTCATCATCCAAGAGGATGAGATGGAGATGTACCAGGGCATTCCCGTCGACCGAATCGTGACCCGCGCCCAATCGGCAAAGTCGCTTTACGACGCTCTCGGTGCCGTTTCCACCCCGCTCAAGCTGCGCCGACCACTCGTTCGCGAGGGCCGCAAGCCGTACGGCTCAAAAGAGGACAACGTTCTCAGCCGTCGCGAGTACGAAGTCGCTTTGCTGGTCGCCAAGGGAATGAGCAACCGACGAATTTCGGTTCAAACCGGCCTGCGCGAGCAGAGCGTGAAGAACCTGGTGAGCGTTGTTATGCGAAAGCTGCACTGCGAGAACCGCGTTCAGGTCGCCCTTAAACTGGTCAACGCACCGGTTGCCGAAGTCGAAGATTGATCCCACGGGCGATTTAGGCCTGCATGGACTATAATCGCCTGGATAATGAAGCAACGGGTTTTGACGGGGCTAGTGCTCGCGACCGTAACTCTCTTGCCCGTTGCTTACGTCGGGATTCTTCCCATCTGCCTCCTGGCCGTCGTACTGGCATGGCTGGGACACCGAGAGATTAGCGGCCTGCTCACGGGAGAAAAACGGTCCGTGCCGATCGTCGGCACGGCATTGCTCGTTACCGCCGCGCTGTTTTTTTGGCTTAACCGCGGCCTGTTGGAGAAGCTGGTGCAGCCGGAGGGCTGGGCCCTTACCTGGGCCGCATTGATTGGCCTGACACCGCTCGTTTATCACCTACGCGATTGGCCGAAGCCGCTGGTCTTGCAGGCAGAATTTGCCAGCACGGTTTGGCTCACTATTCCCTTGCTCTCTTTAATTTGGCTGCACCAGCTTCCGGATCAAGTTGGACTTTGGAACCTGGCAAACCCGATGCTTCTTGCCATGGTGCCTGTTTGGGCAGGAGACACCGCCGCCATCGTGATCGGAAAGAAGTTTGGGCGCCACCCATTGGCCCTGCAGATCTCGCCCGGAAAAACGTGGGAAGGTAGCATCGCCAATTTTCTTGCGGCTACGTTAGTGGGTTGGGGTCTCGGTCCGTTGGTGGGGCAGTCTCCCCTGATGGGGCTTCTCTGCGGAATGCTTTGCGGCATTCTGGGCCAGCTTGGAGACCTGTTTGAAAGCTATGTGAAGCGCCAGGCTGGAGTGAAGGATAGCGGTGATCTTCTGCCTGGGCACGGCGGAATCATGGATCGACTTGACAGCGTGCTGTTTGCGGCTCCGGTCATCGCGGTTGCGATCAGCCGATTGGCTGGCAAAATCTGACGGCCGCAGGGAATTGTTTCACGTGAAACATGCCTCGGTACACTAACTGCACTCCCGGACTTGGAGTGTATGCCCATGGAAACCACCTCGAACAACTTCGAAATGCCAACCCGTTATGACGCGACCGCCAGCGAAACCAAATGGTATCAATGCTGGGAGGAAGCCGGGTTGTTCCAGCCCGATGCCGACCCTTCGAAAGAGGCGTTCTGCATCACGATTCCGCCGCCAAACATCACCGGAAGCCTCCACATGGGGCACGCCCTGTGCTATCCACTGCAAGACATGATCGGCCGGTTTGAGCGGCTGCGCGGACGATCGGTGCTCATCCTCCCCGGGCAGGACCACGCTGGAATCGCCACGCAATCTGTTGTAAGCAAGCAGCTTCGCGAGCAAGGAATCCATCCGGCCGAGCTCGGCCGAGAAGGCTTTAACGACAAGGTTTGGGAGTGGCGCGAGAAGTCTGGCTCCATGATCCTGGAAGGTTTTCGCGCCCTCGGTTGCGCCTTCGACTGGTCGCGGAGCCGGTTTACGCTGGATGAGGACTACGCAAACAGCGTTCTCGAGGTCTTCATCGACTGGTTTGAGCGTGGCCTCATCTTTCGCGGCAAGCGCGTTGTGAACTGGGACCCGACGCTGCGAACCAACGTCTCCGATATCGAGACCGAGCGCAAGGTCACAAAGGGCCACCTCTTCCACGTCCGCTACCCCTTCGCCGACGGATCGGGGTTCGTCGTGATTGCCACCACACGGCCCGAGACGATGCTCGCGGACGTTGCGGTTGCGGTCCACCCAAGCGACGCCCGATACCACGGGAAGGTTGGCAAGGAGATTCGCCTCCCTTTGGTGAACCGGCTAATCCCGCTTGTCGCCGACATCTATCCCGATCCCGAGTTCGGAACCGGCGCGGTGAAGATTACGCCTGCGCACGATGCAAACGACTACGGCGTAGGAGTGCGGCACGGGCTCTCCATGCCGGTGATCTTTGATGAGACCGCGAAGGTGACGCTGGCCGACATTGCCCGCGAGGAGCTATCGGACTTCGTGCGTTCCCTCGACGGAGCCGACCGCAACGCCGCCCGAAAGTTGATCGTTGACGAACTGGAAGCGCAGGGCTTCATCGAGAAGATTGAGGATCACGAAATCGCGGTGGTGATCAGCGACCGGTCGAAAGACGTCATCGAGCCGCTGCTCAGCGAGCAGTGGTTCTGCGATCAGCCCAAGCTCGCCGCGCCCGTTATCGAGGCGGTAAAGGCCGGAGAAATAAAGTTCACGCCGGCAAGGTACGAGCGGATTTTCCTCGCCTGGATGGAAAACGTTCATGAGTGGACGCTGAGCCGGCAGCTCTGGTGGGGTCATCGCATCCCGATCTACTACGACGCCAACGAGAAGCCGTATGCCGCCCTCAGCTGGGAAGATGCGCAGGCAAAGGCAGGCGAGGTTCCCATTGTGCGGCAAGACGAAGACGTGCTCGACACCTGGTTCTCCAGCGGTCTTTGGCCATTCGCAACGCTTGGTTGGCCAAACGAGACCGCCGATCTGGCGCGCTACTATCCGACGAACACGCTCATCACGGACCGGAACATCATCAACCTCTGGGTTGCGCGGATGCTGATGATGGGCTTTGACCGGATGGGTGCAAAACCGTTTACCAACGTGCTGATCCACGCCACCGTGCTCACCAAGGACGGTCGCCGAATGAGTAAATCACTTGGCACCGGCGTGGACCCCATGACCGTGATCAGCACCCTTGGGGCCGACGTGCTTCGTTGGACGCTCCTCAGCCAAACCGGCGACAACCAGGACGTTCGGTATAGCGAGGAAAAGAACGAAGAGGCCCGGAACTTCGGCAACAAGATCTGGAACGCCACGCGCTTTATCCTGATGAACGTTGAGGAGCCGCCGTTGCCGCCCACCGAGCTGAACCCCGTCGACGAATGGCTGCTCGCGCGGCTGGAGCGCGCGGAGAAGGAAATCGAAGAAGCTTACGCTGCCTTCGATGTTCAACTTGCCTGCCAAAAGCTGTACCGATTCTTCTGGAATGACCTTTGCGACTGGTACATCGAGGTATCGAAGGTGCGGCTGGCCGACATCACCACCCGGGAAGTGCCGCAATGGGTCTTGCTCACCGCCATCGAGTCGTTCCTGACGATGCTGCATCCGGTGATGCCGCATCTCACCGAGGAGCTGTATTCGCACCTTCCGCTGCAAAACAAGGTTCCGCTGCTCATGGGCTCGTCTTGGCCGCGAACTTCCACCGGTCTGGTTAACCCTGAGACAGAGGCAAGTGTCGAGCGAACTTTCGAGATCGTGCGGGCGGCGCGCGCGCTACGGGCGACCATCAACCTCCCGGCAATCCGTAGGGTTCCGGTGCTGTACGTTGAGGGTGACCTAAACGACGGAATCGGGATCATCATGTCTCAAGCCTGGTTCGAAGAGATTCGATTCGGCAAGCCGACCGAGGCACACATCACCGCAACCGTCGCGGGGGTAGACCTCCACCTGCCGGTCGAGGGTCTTGTCGACAACGAAAAAGAAATGGCCCGACTGGATCGCGAACTCGCAAAAGCTCGCGAGGACGCCGCGAAACTCACCGCCCGATTGGGGAACCCGCAGTTCACCGAAAAGGCGAAGCCGGAGGTCATTCAGCGCGACCAGGCGGCGCTTCTGGAACTGTCGGAGAAAGTTCTGCGATTGGAAGAGCGACGGCGAACCTTCGAGGAAAACGCCTAGTCGCCCTTCGTCAGGCGGCCGGTGTCGAAGTCGTAGATCAGGTCGCCGTCCGTGTCGGTGCGAAATGCCCGGATGCCCGCATCCTCGAGACGCTGAAGCGTTTCGGGGTGCGGGTGCCGGTAGCTGTTCTCCCGGCCACAGGAGATGATCCCCGCTCGCGCCTGGATTGCGGCCAAAAACTGGGCAGAACTGCTCGACTTCGAGCCGTGATGGCCAACCTTCAGGATGTCGGAGCGCCATCCGGTTACGGCGATCAGCTCCGCTTCCCGGTCGCCGCTCAAGTCGCCTGTAATCACCAAAGAACCTTTCGAACCAGCGACCCGGGTACACACCGAGCCATCGTTATCCGGAGTAGCAGCCGAAACCGAAGGGCACCAAATATCAAAGCGCAAGCCGCCAAAGTCGAACGCGCCGCTGGTGAGCCATTGCACATCTTTTGGTTGAGCTTTCCAAGATTGAATCCATGCGACCATCTGGTCGTTCCCTTCGAATCCTGAGGAGGCCACCAGCTTCGCGCTGGGATACCGTGCCAGGACGGCACCGGTTCCGCCCACGTGGTCGCCGTCAGGATGCGTGAGAATGATCCGCTCGACGCGGTTGATTCCGTACTTGCGAAGCTTCGGCACCACGAGTCGCTCACCGGCGTCATCGCGCGCGCGTTTCGGTCCGGTGTCAATCAAGATGGCCGTGTCGCCGCTTTGAATCACGGTGCAGTCGCCCTGCCCGACGGCCAGAAAGATCGCGCGGCGAATCGCCGGACGGGGCCAAAAACCCCAGGCAAGGAGCAACAGGCAAACGATCGCTGCCGTCAAGAGCCTATGCTTCACGCTTCACCGGCCTCCAGAACCACAAAATTGCACCGTAGTAGATGAACAGTAGATAACCAGAAAATGCTGGCACGGGGAACTGCAGCCGGGGATCAGAGCCGAGCGATGTCGTAACCCACTCGATCCACCGAAGCGGATTCACGAGAAGCCAAGGTGCCGCCCAAGCGGACACGCCGGGAAACACTGAACCGATCGCAGCGAGCCCGAGACCAGCAAAGAACAACACCGTGATCGCGCTGGCGATCAGCAAGTTTGCCAGCAACGCCAGACCGGGCACGAAGCCAAAGTAGTAGGCGGTCAGCGGCGATGAAGCCCAGAAGCCGATCCAAGACGAGCGGAGGAGGTTCTTCCACGGCAGGTCAGTTTCGCCAATCCCGCCAAATAGCCCAAGAAACAGCATTACGATGAAGGAAAGCTGCGCTCCGATCTGGAAGATCGCGTTGGGCTGCCAAAGCAAAATGACGATGCCCGCGATGCACCACGACGATAGGAAGTCGCGCTCCCGGCGATAGAAGAACGCCCCGTACGCAACAAGGAACATGATTGCGGCCCGAACCACCGCCACGCTGGCACCCGCGACCAGCGTGTACAGAATCAAAACCGCCGCGATCAATCCGAACCGAAACCCACGCGGAACCGGGAGACGCCGAACGAGCAACGCGATGATCGAGGCGAAGGCGGTGACCTGCATTCCCGAGGCCGCGACCACATGAAAAGTGCCGGTCGCCCGCAACGACTCTGCGGTTTTCTCAGGCAGAAGATCCTGGGAGCCGAGCACGAGCGCATTCATAAAATTAGCTGGCTCTCTCGGAAGCCAGGCGTTCATCCGACCGCTAAACATGAGGGACGCACTTTTAGCCGTCCGGGCCAACCAAGTGCCCTCTCCAACAACGGCAACCCGGTCCGGCACGACCCGGCCAGAAACGCCTTGCACCCGAAAGTTCATCTCAGTTTCGGGTCGCAACGGTCGAACCACACCTCCAAATTGCAGCCGATCGCCAACGATCAGGCGATCCGCAACTGGCCCATGCGAAAGAAAAACCCGATAGCCCATCGAGCTCGACTTTGCGTTGAAGGTAACGCCGTCTGGCCTGACCCTAGGAACCGACACGACTTCCACGACCTCCCGCCGGTAGGAAGAAGCCTCCAGACGAGGTGCCAACTGCGGGGTAAGCACGGCCCCAAGCAAAAAAGACAGCCCGAGAGAAACGCGAAACCGGCGGTCATTGACAAACCACAACCCAGCCAGAAGAAAGAATATATGGCCCGGATGTTGCCGCAGCGTGAGCCCGACCACCAGCCCAAACAGGACGGCCACCGCCGGCCGCGCGGCTAGCTGCTGCTTAAGACTCGTCCAGCCGAGTTGGTCGCTGCCTTCTTCGTTCTTCGGCAATCTCACGGATGCTGCGACTATAGTCCATTCCAGATGGCGGTGTCACCGGTTTCGGTACCGGAGGTTGAAAGAACTTCCCATCTTCTTCCGGCCGAACGCTAAACCGCACGTCACGGAAGAGGTCGTCTTCGCCAGAGTGCCGCCGCAAGATCGCCAAAATACGTTCTTTTTGCATTCGCAATTCTTGATGCCAAACGCCGCTTTGGACGGTAACGTAGAGCACACCGTCGTCGTAACGGTCCGGCATGCACTTCTTGGCCAAAACGTCCCCGACGAGAGAATTCCAGGCGCGCATGGTTAGCCTGGCCCGGGCCGTTCGCAAAACATCCCGTTGGCCAACCACTTGGTCCACCATATCGCCGACCCGTCTCATTCCACGTGAATCGTACCGGCATCTACCGAGAAAACCCGGCTTGCTTTCAAGATCTTCTCGCCGGCTGCCGAAGCCTCGGTGCACGTCAAAATCGCCTGCCGCGCATAGGCAATCACGACTTCAACCAAGTGGGCCCGCCGGTGCTCATCCAGGTCGCTCAGGATGTCATCCAGTAAGAGAACCGGTGCCGCCCCCAAAACCTCGCGTGCGGCCAACAGAGAGGCAACCTTGATGGCAATGACGGCGGTTCGTTGCTGCCCCTGCGAGCCAAACTGACGGGCCGTGCGGCCAGATATCTCCACGCCCAAATCATCGCGGTGCGGTCCCACCCCGGTTCCTCCACGTGCGGTGTCGGTCGGTCGGCTTTGAACCAGGAGATCAGCCAACTCCCCCTCGTCGTTCCGCTCCACAAAAAGCGACAGCTCTTCGCCGGGTGCCATCTGGCGGTGGACCTCCTGCGCCACCGGCCGCAACCGGTCGAGGTGCTCATTGCGGAATTGCCGCATTGCGGTGCCGTGCTGAGCGATCTGGACCTCCCACGGCTCGAACACCTCCCCGGGCACGAATTGCTCACGAGAGAGCCGCAGAAGCGAATTTCTTTGCTCCACGGCCCGCTTGTAAACGGAAAGATGCCGGAGGTAGGCCGGATAAAGTGCCGAAAGCTCAAGGTCGAGAAACAGCCGGCGGTCGCTGGGTTCCCCCCGAACGATCGCCATATCTTCGGCGCTCATGCAAACGCACGGCAGCCGGCCAATTAGGTCGGCGGCTCGAGGCAGCCCCAGCCCGTTGATCGCGGAGCGCTTCCGGGCGTGCCGGTCCAACACCACCGAGAGTTGGGTCGCCCCTTCGCGCAGGGTTCCCAAAACGGTTGCCTGTTCGGTGCCTTCCAAAATCGCCTCGGCGTCTTTACGTCCACGCAACAGCCGGGTGGTTGCCAGCAGGTAAATCGCCTCAAGGAAATTCGTCTTGCCCTGAGCATTGGCACCGGCAAACACGTTAAATCCTGGCGACAAGACAACCTTCTGCTCCGCGTAGTTTCGGTAGTTCCGCAAGGCAACTTCCTCCAGCACGAAGACCTCCCTGGAACCCTGTTCGATCACAAAGGGTTCAGAGTTTTCCAGCATGGTTTCCTATAAGAGCAGACAATGAATACTTATCTAGATTTATTATGATGGCGGGGATAACTTGGCCTGCGCGGTCACAAAGCGAAGCATATTTATCGGTTTAAGCCACTAAACCTGAAACGAACTCACCGTTTCGGCCCGTGGAAAACTCGGGAATAAGCGATGATTTCTTCCACAATCGGTGCCTGGTTTTCCCGCCGGAAAAGTTAGCCCATCTTTTCCGTTTTTTCTCCACAGAGTTTTCCACGCGTTCTGCACGTCTACAGCAGGCCGTTCTGGCGGCCATATTTCATGACGGCGGCCTCGGCCAGATAGATAGGATGCATGTTCGGAAGGATCGGAATGTTCCGCCTTTCGGCGATGGGAAGGAAGACCTCCCGGGTGAGCCGCTGTTGCACCGTGCCTGAAAGCTCGGGGAATCGGTCCGCGAACCGACGAAGGGCAAAATACTCCTCCGTCGTCATTCCCTTCAGGTCGCCGATTTGGGACTCTAGCGGGTGGATGCCGGCGGTGTGGGGCGTAATCGAGATTGATCCGGTTGGCATCTTTTCGCTGCAAACCACCGTTCCGGCGATGAGATCACCCACCCGCTGGGAACGAGGATTCGTGAACATGGCACCGATTCCCACCAAATAGGTCCCCGGCAAAAGATCCGCCGGTCGCATGAGATTTCGCGAGAACGCTGCGAGAAAGGTGATGGGCGTTCCGTCGGCCATCCTAACCCGCAACCCGGTGGCTTTCTTGCCGATGGTTTGTCCGTTCCAAAAGCCCTCCAAGAGAATGAAGTAGAGGAACGGGAAAAACGTCGCGAACATCGCAGACAAGCCGGACGCAATGGCGCCGCCGATGACGCTGCTTGCGAGGAAAGTGCCAATTGCAGTACCGACGATGCTCGCGACGATAATCCCGATGTCGATGAGATGTGCGCCGGCGCGTGCCCCCAATCCGGCTAACCGGAAGGTGAGGATGGATTTTTCCGGCGTGAGAATCGCCAGGTCCTGTTGCACAGCTAAAGTGTAACCGAGTTCCGACGGGGGTAAGGCCTGGGCCCAAATTGTTCGGCCAGATTCGATTATCATGCCGTAGAGAGATGGTTTTTACGCGCCGGTTCCTTTGGTTCTTGCTAGCGGGCATACCGATTGCCGGTATCGCCGCGCTGCTTGGCGCGCCGGCCGTTGCCGTTGCCTATAACGTCCTGCTTTTTGCGGCGGCCTACATTACTTTTCGTCTCATGCCCCGGCTCGACGGCCTAACCGTCACCCGCAAGTTCGATCCCTTGCTTTCGGTTCGCGCCGATAACAAGGTCCGGCTGATTTTGAACAACGAAGGCGCCGAACCGATTCGCGGGATTGTTCGCGATGAACCACCGGAGTTCTTCCCCACCTCTAACAAGCCGTTCCCATTCCTATTGCAATCCGAAGAGCCGCTGGAATTTCAGTACACGGTCACGCCCCAAGAACGCGGCCTGCACCAGTTTCGAGGCACGTTTTTACGGTTGGATTGCCCATTTGGGCTGGTCACCCGGGACGTATTTTTGGCGAACGAAGAGCCAGTTCGCGTTTATCCAAACCTTCTTGCGCTGCGCGAGTTTGATCTCCTGAAGCAGCAGGGACGCCTGCGGGAAATCGGAATCCGCCGAACGCGCAACCGTGGCATCGGCATGGAATTTGAATCGCTGCGCGACTATGGCGACGGCGACGACTTCCGTAAGATCGACCACAAGGCCAGCGCGCGCCGCGGAAAGCTCGTGGTTCGGCAGTACGAAACCGAGCGCAACCAGGTGGTGATGATCACCATCGACATCGGTCGGCACATGCTGGCCGAGGTGAACGGCGTCCGCAAGCTCGACTACGTGCTGGATTCGCTACTCATGCTCACCAACGCGGCGGCGATGGCGGGCGACCTGGTGGGCCTACTCGTGTATAGCGACCAAGTTCGTCGGTACCTTCCGCCGCGCAAGGGCCGCGCGCAGGTTGGGGCCATCATTGAGGCCTGCCACGACCTCGTCTCCGAGCCGGTCGAATCGGACCCGGTGGCCGCGTTCTCGTACCTCGCCACCCGGTGGAAGCGGCGCTCCTTGCTGGTTTCGTTCACGGACTATGAGGATCCGGACCGGGCGAAGGAACTGCTGTCGGCGTACGTTCCGCTGGCGCGGCGACACTTGGCGCTCATTGCCCGCGTACTGGACCCACGGCTTGCGGAAGTGACGGAGAAGACGATTGAGACTCCGCAGGACATGTTTGCCGTAACGGCGGCGGGAATCCTCTCGGAGGACCGGCAGAAGGCAACCATGTTGATGACGTCGGCGGGCATCCAAAACCTGGAATCGGAACCACAAGACCTCGCCGCGAGCCTCGTCACGTTTTACTTCCGCGTGAAAGAACGCGCCTTGTTATAGTTTGTAAAAATAAAAAGCCTCTCCCTTTCGCCCTGCGAGAGGGAGAGGTTGGAGAGGGAGAGTTTGCTAAATCCAGCTCGGAGTATTCGGACCCCCCGCACACTGACCCCTCGTCTGTGAAACGAAAGAGTGGGTTGAAATTAGCAACAGCATTTCCCTGTCGCTCGATTAGAGGGAAAGAAGAAAAGATTCCAGGCTAGTTTTTGGCCGTCGATTCGTTGTAGTCTCGTCGTAATGTTTTTTAGATCTGTTCTGACTGCCTTTGTTGCATTGGCGGCCTCGGTTTCTCTAGCCGGACCGCTTCGCCTAGCCACGAACTTCTTCATGCCTGCCGGGCGAACAAACCCGGTCATCCTCGATGCCAAAGCCGATGCTAGCGGCAACCTCGTAACCGCCGCACAAGCGGACTTCGGCTCCGGAAAGCAGATCGTCATTACGAAGTTCACCGCCGCCGGAGTGCGACGTTGGTCCAGCACCATCAACACGCCGGTGCCGGTCAGCGCGCCCGGCCAGGTCGCGGGCAAGTTCCAAATCATGCTGGACGGCTCGGGCAACACGTACGTTCTCTCGCCGCGCGCCGGCAATCCAGACTATCCTGGCTCAAGCGATGATCTCCTCCTGCGCAAGATTAACGACGGCGGCGCCACGGCCGGCTACCTATCTTTGGTTCGCAACCTTGCCGACAGATCGGGCAAAGTTTTTAGCGTTAAAGCAGGGCAGATGCAGGCTACGCGAACAAACCTGACCGATCTAGGACTTGTGGTTACCGCGGTAGGCACGGACGGCTTGTCGAGTGCTTTCTTGCTTCGTCTTGATGGCAGCGTCTCCGGCTCAAGCTTGAACGTAACAGGGTTTACGTCTATCGACGGCAACATTCAAGACGACGGCAGATACAAGTATACGTATAACTACGCCGCTGTCGGCTTGACTCCGGGAGGTACGCCCGCTGCGCCACGGATGCGTCTTGTTGTGAGTCAAGAGTCACAGCTGGAATCCTACTTCGAGTCCTACGGTTACAGAAATTCGTGGGTGTATTGCTTTGAAGTCGATGTGGACTCTTGGACTACAATTGTTTCAGAAGACGGAAATAGCACGTTCCTCGGAGAACGTCATGGATTTCAAGCGGAGGGGCTCGGGTCTTCTGAAGATCAAGAATTGTGTCTCGTACGAGATTCCGGCGGTACTGGCTATATCGCTTGGTTGGGATCCCTATTCGAGAACCGGGAGCTCTTTACAACGTCTTCCGTGCCCTACTCGGCAACCCGGGTCGGGAGTGACTGGCTGGTTTACGGAGAGCAGGGCGGTGAGTACCTCTTGAAGTACCCCGCCTCGAACTCTGATCCGTTGGGGCTCTACTTCATCTCACCAGAGATAAGTTACGCGGGTTCGAGCCTTGTTTCTGCTCGTGGCCGCGCTTATCTTGCCGGTGGCCCCACGGTTGGCGGTGTTCAAGGGATGTATAGTTCCTTTAGCTCGGAAGGTGAGTTGGTGTACTCGGCCGGCCAGAATCAGCCGTTCACGGTAACGACATCATTCGTTGTTCCTGCGGCAAATAACCGTTTCTGGACGATCGGCAAGACGTCGGCAGGGCTGCAGTCCGTGGTCTTGTGGCGTGAACCGGACTACTTTGTTGGAATTTCCACTGGGTATGCGTTCGCTGCCGAAAGCACGGTTACGCTGAAAGCTCACCTCAGCACTCCGGCTCCTGCCGGTGGCTACACGTTCAACGTCTCCGTGAGCTCAAATCTGCAAAATGCGCCACGCACGGTTACGGTCCCGGCGGGCGCCTCGTCGGCAACGTTCACCGTCAAGGTAAAGAGCACGGCAACGGCCGGTTCGGCGACAGTTGTCGCACGTACCAACGCCACGTACGACATCAACACCGCCCACACGGCGACGTTTAGCATTCGCTAAAATCGGAAAGCTCTTCCCTTTCACTTGTGAGAGGGAAGGGTCGGGTTGGGAGCGCCTTACCAATTTCGACGCAGTCTTGACAGCCGTAGTGTGATTTATACATCATTGATGGGTGATCTCTCACAGACTCATCCTTTCTTCGATAGTTGCCCTTGCTGCTTCTATCTCCATCGCCGGACCAGTCCGGTTAGCTACCAGCTTTTTCATTTCGGCCGGACGAACAAATCCAGTCATTCTTGATGCGAAAGCCGACGCCAGCGGCAATTTGGTGACGGCCGCACAGGTGGACGCAACCGGTGGCGGAAAACAGATCGTCATTACCAAGTTCACGGCGGCAGGCGTGCGTCGGTGGTCGAGCACGATCAACACGCCGGTTCCGGTGACTTCGCCCGGCCAAGTTGCGGGCAAGTTCCAAATTATGCTGGACGGCGTCGGAAATACTTACGTGCTGTCTCCCCGAGCCGGCAATCCCGTGATCGCAGACACCACGCAAGATATCCTCATCCGCAAGCTCAGCGACACCGGGGCCACCGTGGGCTACCTGTCGCTGGTTAGCTACCTGTTCGACCTTACCGGCGATAAGTTTGACGTTTCAAATACGCAAATGCAGAGCCTTCCTAGCGGACCGGAAGTCGTCGTTGCTTGTACCGCAACCTCCCTTGGTAACCGAGAAACGCTGACATACGCCTTCCTGCTCCGAGGCGGAGTCAGCGGAACGGCGATCAGCGTGGATGGGGTTCAGTCTATAGCGGGCTTTTACTTTGATTTCGGAGACGGTTCGTTCCACTACACGACCTTTTCCGCTGCGGGCCTGCTCCCCGGCCAAGTTTCCGCCGACGGTCCGCAGATGCGGCTATTTCTCCAGAGAGAGAGAGCTTACGGCTCCTATCCCGATATCTTTCGAGAGACGGGTTTTCAAGCTTACAACACAAGAATTACACCTTCGAGTTTCGATCTTGTGGGCGGCAATTGGCGCCCACTTTTTGAGAGTCAGCTCGCACCCGATGCGCTGGGCTTCGAAGCCGAGGGTGTCGCATCGGTGGCGGATGAGGGTGTGCTCATGAGCAAAAATGCGAACCTTTCCCGCTATATCAGCCGAGGCGACGACGATTTGGTGCACAGTTTCGTTGAAGTTCCTTCCACCGTGCCCCACACGGCAACCCGGGTCGGAGATAACTGGCTGGTCTACGGCCATTGGTCAGGGGGTGAGTATCTTCTGCAATATCCGTCCGTTGGCGACCTAAGGGTAGCGCACACGATAGCCTCCCAAGGGATGGGCGCCCCTTACTACGTTGGCAACAGTCTGACGTCGTCGCGAGGCCGGGCGTACCTTGCCGGTGGCCCGACGGTTGGCGCTGTTCAAGGGATGTTTAGTTCCTTTAGCTCGGAAGGTGAGTTGGTGTACTCGGCGGGCCTGAATCAGCCTTTCACACTCGAGACTTCGTTCGTGGTTCCGGCGGCGAACAACCGCTGCTGGACGGTAGGTAAAACCTCGACCGGTCTGCAAGCCGTGATCCTGTGGAAAGAGCCCGATTACTTTGTGGGCATCTCTGCGGACTATATCGTCCTCCGAGGAAACACGGTTTCGGTAAAGGCCCACCTGAACACTCCGGCCCCGGCCGGCGGCTATACGTTCCCGGTTTCGGTGACGTCGAAGCTGCAGAACGCTCCCTCCAGCGTCACGATCGCCGAAGGCGAAACTTCGGCAACGTTCACCGTCAAGGTGAGGAACAACGCGACGCCGGGCCTAGCGACGGTCACCACTCGAACCAATGCGACCTACGACGTAAACACCGCCCACACGGCGACGTTTAGCATTCGCTAAAATCCAAAAGCCCTTCCCTTTCACTTGTGAGAGGGAAGGGTTGGGTTGGGAGAGTCTGCTAAACCAAGCTCGGAGTAGTCGTACTCCCCGCAGACTGACCCCTCGTCTGTGAAACGAAAGAGTGGGATGAAATTAGCAACAGCATTTCCCTGTCGCTCGACGAGAGAGATGCTAAGAACACTCGGACTAGTTTTTGACGGTCGATTTGCAGTAGCGTAGAAGCGATGCGTTTTAGATCCGTTCTGACTGCCTTGGTTGCCCTGGCAGCCTCCATTTCCATTGCCGGGCCGGTTCGTTTAGCCACGAGCTTCTTCATTCCCGCCGGACGAACGAACCCAGAGATTCTGGACGCCAAAACCGATGCCACCGGCAGCCTGGTCATGGCATCGCAGGCGGACAACATCGGTGGCGGAAAGCACATCATCATTACGAAATTCAACGCGGCGGGAGTGCGACGGTGGTCAAGAGCGATCAACGCACCGGTCCCGGTGACCGCGCCGGGCCAAGTTGCTGGCAAGTTCCAAATCATGCTGGATGGCGCGGGAAATACCTTCGTTCTCTCGCCCCGCGCCGGCAATCCGGACTATCCCGGCACGACGGAAGACCTTGTAATCCGCAAGATCGATGACAGCGGCACCACGGTCGGCAGCCTGTCTCTGGTTCACATCCTTAGGGTTTTTACCAGCCAAGTCTATGACGTCCTAGACGGTCAAATGCAGATGACCCGAAGAAACTCAACCGACTTCGGAATCGCCGTGACCTTAAGGAATGCGAGCGGTTTGTTAGGCGTGGCCTTGATGTCCTCCTCCGGTATCGTCAACAGCTCCTTTATATCGGTAACCGATGTGAGAGAGAAACTTGGGGGTGGCTTTTCAGCTGGGGACTTTAGGGCGACTTTTAACTACAAATTGGTGGGCCTCACTCAGACTGGCACGCCGGCCGATCCTAGGATGCAAGTGGCGATGGACTTCCGATATTCCCAGAACCAGCCTTTCCTAAGGTATGCAAATTTGCAGACGTATGCCGCTAACGTCGTACCTGGTTCTACCAGCCTAACTTTTGTCAGCGAGGCAACTCGTAACGAGTTTGACGCCCGAGCCGAAGGGCTGGGTACTTCTGAGACCCAGAACTTGGTGGTCAGCCGGGAGCCCCTCGGTGGTGGCTATGCCATGCGGTTGGGGACTGTTTCGTACGAAGTGAATACTCCGGCTTCTTCCGTGCCCCTGACGGCAACCCGGCTAGGGAACGATTGGTTGG
Organism: Fimbriimonas ginsengisoli Gsoil 348; assembly: GCA_945881865.1. Classification (GTDB taxonomy): domain Bacteria; phylum Armatimonadota; class Fimbriimonadia; order Fimbriimonadales; family Fimbriimonadaceae; genus Fimbriimonas; species Fimbriimonas ginsengisoli_A. Next base: position 162,882 of record CAMCVK010000004.1, read on the forward strand.
TCTATGGCCAGAGCACGGTGGGAGCCGGTGAGTTCCTATTGAAGTATTCGACCGATGGTGGCGTATCTTCCGGTGCTTACACGATCTCGGATGCGGCAGCCGCGCCCTACTACTCGGGTGCAAGCCTTGTTGCTTCTCGTGGCCGCGCCTATCTGGCGGGAGGCCCGACGGTTGCGGGCGTGCAGGGACTGTACAGCGCGTTTAGCAGCACCGGCGAAAAGCTTTACTCGGCCGGAATGACCCAGCCGTTTACGGTGTCGACTTCGTTCGTGATCCCGGCGCCGAACAATCGGTTCTGGACGGTGGGCAAGACCTCGACCGGGTTCCAAGCCGTTACGTTGTGGAACGAACCGGAGTACTTCGTCGACCTTTCCGCGCCGTCTTCAGCCGCCCCGGGAAGCACCGTAACCGTGAAAGCGCAGCTACTCACTCCGGCTCCGGTCGGTGGCTATACGTTCCCGGTTCGGGTCAGCTACCGGCTGCAAGATGCGCCGGCAACGGTCACCGTCCCGGCTGGCGAGACTTCTGCGACCTTCACCGTTACGGTGAGGAGCACCGCAACCGCCGGTCCTGCGAGCATCACCGCGCAAACGAACACCACCCTGGACATCGACGCCGCCCACACCGCGAAGCTGAACATCAACTAAGTTCCAAAAATCCCCTCCTTTCGCTCGGCGGGATGAGGGGATTAGGGTTGGAGAGGCGCGAGCGATTTAACCAACTTGCCGCCGGAATCGCGTTTTCTCCAGCCGGTCGAAGGCCGCCGCCAGCGCAAGGAAGAGACCGTTCCACGCCGAAACTATAGCTAACAAGAAAACGAGGGCCGATCCGCCGGTGCGGACCACATTTTCGGCGATAAAGGCGAAATTGTCCGATTTCTGCCGGGCCGGCTGCTCCTCCTTCATCGGTAGGGTTTGCGCAAACGCTTCGCCGTGCGCCGCCCAGGCGCGCTTGGCGGTTTTTGCATCCATCGATTTAAGCGTTGGCTCGCCGGAAACAACCCACGACATCGGCCAAGGGACCAACGGCAAGTAGGATTGCGTTCTGAATTCAAAGGGCGACGGACCCTGAGTCAATGGCGGCGCGCCCTGCCGCCAGGCCAAAACTGCCGCCCGATCTCGAACCAACGCGTTTTCGCTCTGCCGGATCATCTGGGCTTCGCCGCCCGACGCCCGAAAAGCCTGCGCCTGCCCTAGGACGGCAAAAAGCGAAACTGCCAAAACCGCGACCACCGCACCCGCAATCCAGCCCAGCAGCGGCCGAACCAGCCACCGTCGGGTCTGCCATGTTCGCCACCCGATCCCGCCGACGATGGCCGCCGAGCACCACAACATGACGTCTGGCAATGCCAAAGTCACGCCGAACGAGATGAATCCGTAAGCGAAAACGAGGCCAAACAGGAGAACCATGCCGAGCGCAGGTTCATCTTGACGGCCGGAATCTCGGTATTGGCGGGCGAGGTCGCGGGCGACTAGCCGAACGGGGCCGAGGTCGAGAATGGCACGTCGGTCAGCTACGGCGGGCTTCTCGCCGAGCTCCACATAGGCCGAATGCGCCGCCAGCAGGTGGCCCTCAAGCTCCCTGATGCAGTCGCTCGCAAACTCGTCGGACGTCTTTTTTGTTAGGTGCTGTTTTAGCTGGGCTAAATACTCGGCCGAGTTCATGATTTCGCCTCCGTGGTGGCGTCGGAGCGAAGCAGTCGGCTCACGCTGGCGGCAAAGTCGCTCCAGCGTAGCGAACGGTCGGCGAGCTCGGCCCGCCCGGCCTCGGTGATGGCGTAGATGCGGCGGCGCGATTCCGGGTCGCCGTTCTCCCACTCGGCGGTCACCCATTCGGCGGCCTCCAGGGCATACAAAACGGGGTACAGCTGCCCTTCGCTAAGGCGGAGCTTGCCGCCGCTTTTCTCGCGCACCGCCTTCACCACGGCATATCCGTGGGCGGGCCGGTCGGCCAAAATCGCCAGCACGATCGCCTTCGTGTCGCTCTGAAGTCTCACCCTTCCACTATAACACAATGCATCGGCATAAGAGGTAAGCGTGGCGGCTCTTTTTCGCGTAGTATCTTGTTAACGACACCATGAATCGCGATGACGTGCTAAGGATTCTGGCCGAGCAAAAGCCGCAGTGGGTCGCCCGGTACGGCCTGACAAAGCTTGGCATCTTTGGGTCGGTCGCCCGCAACGAAGCCCGGCCCGGTAGCGACGACGATGTCGTGACCCAGACGCCGGTTACGGATATCTTTCAACTGGTTGCGCTGCGAGAGGAAATGATTTCTCTATTGGGTGCGGAGGTGGACCTCGTAACCGACCACGCCCACCTGCGTGCTTACTTTATGGACCGACTCCAGCGAGAAGCCGTTTATGTCTAGCTCGATGAATGACGCGGATGTGCCAATCTGTGCAGAAATGCTCGACCAAATGATCGTGGCGGCCGAAACGATAGACAACCTGGAAAGAAGCGCGATGGCGTCACGCTATGCATCCAAGAACGCTGTATCGACTGAGATCTGTGGCAGCTAACAAGCAGCCTCAGGGTTTCTTCAGTTCGCGGTACTTTGCGCAGAGGCGGACGTTATTGAGTTCGATCTCGCTCATTTTGGTCTCGATCTGAGCCATAGAAAGGTTGTTCGGTTGGTACCAAGCCCGCTTAGCCATTTCCGTGCGAAGCTCCTGTGCCTTGAAGCGGTAGCCGTGCCGAGCGTAGCTCTCATTGATCGCATAGCGCAGTACGGCGTAGCTGGAGTTGGCAGCCTCCCCTTCCGAAACGACTCGCTCAAACATTTGCGGATAGCGGTATTCCCCTGTGCTGGCAACCAGTCCGACACCTGCGGCTGCGGTTGATGCATCCGGGGCCGGCGATGGCACGGACGGGGACGCCTTTGGCGGCTCAGGAGAAGCAGCCGGACTGTCTTCATCGGGCGCGGTCGAAGTTACGTCCGCCGACGAGTAGGTGTCGGGTACTTCCGCAACGGGTTCGGCGGCACGACTCGATTCCTCCACCCTCTGCGTCAGGATCCGGTCCTCTTCCTCTTGCAGTTTTTGCGCATAGAGTTGCTGCTCGCGTTCCGCGGCTTCCCTTGCTTGGTCGGCTCTTAGTTGGCCGATTTTGTTGTTGGCGAAGCCAATGGCAACCGCAACCATGGCGAGAATCATGCACCACTTGAAGCCTGCAGCCAGTAGCCTAGCGTTGGCATCCGGCTCTGGTCCGTTCCGTTCCTCTACACTCATTGAAAGACCTCAGACCGTGTGGCCATTTTTAGCGTGGAGGTTGCTGTGTCGGCAAAGCCGGAAAGCAGCGCAGCAATGATATAGCTTGACACTAAGCAGACCACCGACAGCACCGCGAAAAGCACAAGTAGAGCGAGTGCCGCAATCGCTTGAGGGGTCGGTCGTAGATTTCCAGCAAGAAACAGCATTGCACCAATAACGCCAGTTAGGAGATCAAGGGCAGAAAGTTCTCCGAATGCCCGGACCACTCTCGCACCAACCTTCAACACAGTGTAAGTCCCGTCAGAGGACATCTGCTGCACTTGACGGCTTCGGACGTGAGAAATTCTTAAAATGATGACGGCAACGGCCACCGCAAAGAGGATGGCCAACAGCATCCCTAGGTACGTCAGAAAGTCCGCTTTCACGGTAAACAGCCCGAAAAATAACACACCGGCCGCCAGTAAACGGCTGAGCGCCGAGAGCGTGCATACGGCTCGGATCAGACCTGCACCCGCCTGAATAAGATAATCCCCGTTATCAAGACTCTGGAGAATGCGATCCACATAATTGATAAACCCAAGCATAGGGTGGATAGTACAACATAAGTAGGCAAAGTTCGTACTTAAAATCGCGGGGAGCGACGATCGACTCCTGGCTCCTGCTCTCGAGAACTTGACAGCGGCCCGAAAGGAGGGGAGTACAGAGTCTAGCTCTGCAGCGGCGACGCAAAAAAGCCCCGCTGCGGCCGCTACGGCCAGAGCGGGGCTCGGTGCTCGCTAGCCTTAGGCCGGCATCAGAACGGTGTCGATCACGTGGATCATGCCGTTCGAAGCTTCGATGTCTGCGGTGACGACCATCGCGTCGTTGATCTTAACGCCGTCCATAGCGCTAACCATTACGTTGCTTCCCTGTACGGTCATTGCTTCGCTCATCGTCATCACGTCAGCGGCCATTACCTTTCCGGCAACAACATGGTAAGTGAGGATAGCCGTCAGCTTCTCCTTGTCAGCAAGTACTGCCGCGAGGGTCTCGGCAGGAATCTTGGCAAATGCGTCGTCCGTCGGGGCGAAGACGGTGAACGGGCCGGGACCGCTCAGGGTCTCGACGAGGTCGGCTGCGGTGAGGGCGGTGACGAGGGTTTTGAATGAGCCGGATGCGACGGCGATTTCAACAATGTTTTGCATTTTTCGAAGTTCCTGAACGTTTTGAAGGAAAATTCCTCCTTTCCTTCTTACGCGCATCGCGCCGGGATCGTTTTGCCTCAGGAAAAACAAAGCGTTTGTTCGTGAGATTCAAGACAGCGATTCTGCCCGGAAGGAGGGGAGCTCAGAGTGAATCGATCAGCCGCTGGAGGTTCTGCACCGTCAACGGTTTGTCGATCGGCTCGTTGCCGCTTTCGCAGCGGGGGGAGAGCAGGCAGGCCGGGCAGCCATCGCGGCAGGGGCAAGACGTCGCGAGCTCCAAAGCCGCGCGAACGATCTCCGGCCAAGCCGCATAGACCGCCTCGGCGAGGCCGACCCCGCCCGGTACCCGGTCGTAGATCGCGACCCCCGGCCGACCCGTTTCCGGACCGTAGGCATACCAAGTCGAGCCGAGATCGCCCCGGTCGCACCCGGCAAACCACGGCGCAACCGCCATCAGCGCGTGCTCGGCCCCGTGCACTCCGCCAATCTGCGCCGCCATATCATCATCCAGCGAAAGAGCAGGAAAATCACAACGCACGCCATACGTATCGAACGTTTGCACGGGGAGATCGAGGTCAACCATGTCGTAAACCTGCTCGCCATCCAGGGCTTTGCGGCGGTAGCCAATCACCTGATCCGACACGGTGCACGAAACCAAACGACGGCCATCGCGAGAGTCCAGCGTTTGGCGGTCGGTCAGGCTGCTTTCCATCACCGGCTGCGTGTAGTAAGGGACCTCGGTCGGCTCCAGGTTTGCCCGGTTTGCGGCGAGGTCGAGCTCGCGCACCAGGAACGTCTGGCCGCGATGCAGGTACACCGCGCCGGGATGGGCAGACGAAAGGGCCCGCTGAAACTCCATGCTGCCCAGCTCTTCGGCGCCGGTCATCAGCCGAATCGTGGCGCCGCCGCCGTTGCGCAGGTTCACATTAAGGGCAGGAGAATCCACCCCGGCGTAGGCAAACTGCCCGCCAAAAAACCGCAGGTAGCCCGCCGCTTCCAGGCGTTCGGCGGCGGCCAAGGCCCCGGGCGAGTAGTGAATCAGCTCGCTGGGCGCAAGCGGACGCTCATGCGCGGCGCACTTCAGGTGCTCACTGAGGATCGTCGGGTTGTCGGGCTGGATGACGGCGCGCTCGCTGGTACGTCCAAATAGCCGGTCCGGGTTGCGAAGCAGGAACTGCTCCAGCGGGTCGGCGGCGGCCACCATAATCGCCAGCCCGGCGCGGCTGCCTCGTCCGGCACGCCCGGCTTGTTGCCAAAAACTTGCCTGGCTGCCCGGGTAGCCGTTCATGACAACGGCGTCGAGCCCGCCAACATCTACGCCCAGCTCCATCGCGCTGGTTGCGCTCAGGCCGCGCAGCTCGCCCCGGAAGAAGCTCTGCTCGATGTTGCGTCGCTCCTTCACGGTGTATCCGGCGCGGTAGCTCTCCATCGTGGCCGGGTCGATGCCGACCTCCTCCAACCTTCGGCGCGTCGCCTTGAGCACGAGTTCGGCCGAGACCCGCGTTCGGCTGAAAGCAAGGGTTCGTTGGTTAGCCTGAACGAGGCTGACGACGATCTCCGATGTGGTGGCGTTGGTGCCAAGCGGAGTGCCGTCGCTTCGGCGCGGCGGAGACCAAAGAATGTAGGTGCGGCGGCCGCGCGGGCTTCCGTCGTCGTTGACAATCGTCGCCTCCCGCCCGGTTAAGAGGCGGAAGTGCTCGGCCGGATTGCCGGTGGTGGCGCTGCAGGCGATGATCTGCGGGTTCGATCGGTACGCCTCGCACTGCCTTAGGAGGCGCCGAAGGACATTGCCGACGTGAGATCCGAAGATCCCCCGGTAAACGTGGACCTCGTCGATGACGATGAGCCGGAGCGACTTTAGGAATCGCGCCCAGTTTTGGTGGCCGGGCAGAATCCCAACGTGCAGCATGTCGGGGTTGGTGAACACCACCTGCGCACTACGGCGGATCGCGGCGCGCTGCGATTGCGGGGTGTCGCCGTCGTAAACCCCCGCGCTTAGTGAGGTTCCCGCCAGGCTGCGGAGCCGCTCCAATTGGTCCTGCGCCAGGGCTTTGGTGGGGAAAAGGTATAGGGCGCGGGCCATGGGTTCGGCGTGAGCCAGTTGCAGGGTGGGAACGACGTAGGCAAGGCTCTTGCCGGAGCTTGTGCCGGTCGTCACGAGGACGTCCTCGCGGCGTTGCCAAGCCGAAATCGCCTCGGCCTGGTGCGAGAATAGGCTTTCAAAACCGGCGGCGGCTAGCCGCGCCAGCACGGCTGGATGCAGCCCTTCCGGCGTTTCTGCATACCGCCCCTCCCGGACTTCTTCCTCATGGAGGTAGGCGATTTGCTCGGCAAAGCGTTCCCAGTTGGGCGGATTACTCGCTTCGGCCACGCCGGTTCATCGCTTCCTCGTCGGTCGCCTCGGGTTGGATGGGTTCGTCATCTTCCGGTGTCGGTTCGATCACATAGGCGGCCTCCTCGGCAGCGGCCAGTCGCTCCTTCTTCCGTTGGGTGAGGCGAACGAAGTACACGCTGAGGAGGAACAGAATGACCATCGGAATGGCCATCATCAGCATCGAAAAGGCGTCGTTGCTCGGCGTGATGATGGCTGCCGCAACAAAGATGACCGTGGCTGCCTGGCGCCAGTATTGCACCAAGACTTCGGCCGAAAGCAGTCCGACGGCACCCAGCGCATACACCACCAGCGGGAGCTGGAAGCCGATGCCAAACGCCAGCATCATCTTCAGGATGAAGTAGATCATCGAGCCGGCGGTCTGCGTGATGTCGATTCCAGGGAAGGAGTCGCTGAACGAAACGAACCAGGAGATCGCGCTAGGGATGATCAGCCAGCAGAATCCGGCACCCAGGGCAAATAGGAAGAGGCTCAGCGGCGCTAGCCTTTTCACGGGGAGCTGTTCGTTTTGTTTGAGAGCCGGCGCGACAAAGCCCCAGACTTCGTTAACAAGGAAAGGAAAAACGATGACCAGGCCAATCGTGAGCGACAGCCGAAACTTCAGCATGAAGAGGTCGGTGACGTTCAGCACGACCTCGATGTATTTGGTGCCTTTCGGGAGGTTGGGAACGATGGCCCGGTCGATCACCTGGGTCATGTACTCATACAGGTAAGGGAAAAGCACCCAGCCAATCACCCAGCCGACCACCAAGTACACGACCGCGCGAATGATTCGGTCGCGCAGCTCTTCGAGATGTTCGACGAGGGTTAGGCGAAACTCATCCGGATCGCCGGTGTAGTCGCGCTTCGTTTTGACTTTTCGGCCGGGCAGGATTGGCATTTCCTTTCAGTCAGAGTACCGCCGACGGCTTGGTCGGGCGTAAAAAAAGCCACGGCAGGAAGCAAGTTCCAACCGTGGCGGTTCGAAAGCCGTGGGTCAGCGCTCGAGGGTGAAGATTCGCAGGCTTCGGATTCGGATGAAGGAAGCTTCGGCTGCGACAGGTGCGCCTTGTCGGCCACCAAATCCAGCTCCCGCAGCCGGTCCGCCCGAAGGGCCACCAAAGCGACCGAGCTTCGTATTGCCCGGGATCTCTTGGCGAAGCTGGATGTCCGGCGTGAACGACTTGTCGCTACCGCCGCCCGCTGCGCCACCGAATCCGCCCGGTCGACTAGCCGGACCGAATCCAGCCGGAGGGCCACCGGGGCCGCCAGGACCACGGCCACCAGGGCCACCAGGGCCAAATCCACCCGGAGCGGCTCCGGCACCAGGTGCCGCCGATCCGCCGCCGATTCCGCCACCAAAGCCAAATCCGGCAAGGTCAGCTCCGGCCGCCTTCACGTCCACGGTTTCTTCGCGAACGACCTTCGTCACTCGCTTGCTGTCGAGGTCGAACCAGACGGTCTCGTTGACGCTTACTTTGAAGTCGTTCTTGAATCCGGCGCCTGCTTTCGCAAGCTTGCTAGCCTCGAGCGAGTTGTCGGCGACTTCGATGACGTTGCGGAACTTCACGCAAGGTCGGTTTCGCTCCCACTCCAGGCCAAGGAACTCGCCTCGGGCCGGGATGGTTCGAACGACGCTCGTCACGTCGTTCAGCTTCTCAAGGTCGAGGAAGCCGGTCTGGAAGCTGGATGACCAGGAGTCGCCCGGTCGAACGCGCTTCTCAGGAAGCGTCGGAAGCGGGAACGATCCGTAGAGATCGAGTCGGTTTGCTTCGCCGGTGGTTCCTTCGAAGGTGATGTACGGCGGGATGGATCCCCACTTTTGGATTCCGGTGTCGGAAACCTTCATGTAGATGGGAGCCATTTCGTAGTCGTAATACCGCTTGGCTTCGGACGATCCGGTCGTCGTGAGGTCGGCGTAGTCCTTGCCTCGGTTCGGCAACGGCTGCATGCGAAGGAGCGACTGAACAAAGGTCTGACCCTTGATCACAACCGGCTCAACCGACTGGACGGCGTAGAGCATGCGAATGGTTTCGCCTTCCTGCGGGAACTCTGCTGCCTTGCCGCCTAGCTTGTTCTGGCTCTCGGTGATGGCGGAGAGCACGGATCGCTGCTCAATTCGGTAGATCAGTTCTTCGCCAGGGGTGAAGTTGTAGCGGAGTCGCGCGCCACCGGCGGGGAGCTTGATGCCAGCCTTTCGGTCGATCGTGATTTTGACCGAGGAGCTGTCCACTCGTCGCGGCTGGTCTCCGGCTTCGGCAAAAAGAACCGCTTCGAGCGTAGTGGTTTCGCCCGGCTTGGTGTCCGAAATTCCTCGGCCCTTAACGTCAAGTACGTATTCGAAGTAACCGCGGCCGACGTTCTTTCCGGCCTTATTCTTCGGCTGCACAAAACCAGGTCGGGTCGCGTCAATCAGCTTGCCGTCGAGAAAAATTCCGACGTACCCGGATGCCGGGATGCTGGATGCCGGGAATCGGATCTGGATCTTCTCCTTAATCCTCTCGCCGTCGAACGGTCGCATGAGGTTGAATGGCGCCTGGGCCATAACCGCCCCCGAAACCGTCAACAAGGCTACGCTACCAATCCATCGCTTCATTAGAAATTCCTTACCTCGTACGTTCGCGGGAGTGAACCCGCATGAGACGCTTTGCCTCACCTTGTAAGACGTGATTTCTTCTCTTGATGTCACAAAAAAACCTGCATCGTTCCGGGTCTCTCATTCGTTGCATAATAGACTCATGTCCACCGGTTTTACTGCCGACGAACCGAAAATGCCCTCCGTTGAACGGGCACCATCGGCCAGAACCGACGGTGATGAAAATTTTGCGACCGGCGCGTTGGATCTCGCCGGCCTGAACCCGGAACAGCGCGAGGCCGTGGTGCATCCGGGTGGGCCGATGCTCGTTTTCGCTGGGGCCGGTTCCGGCAAAACCCGCGTGATCACCTATCGCATTGCCCGGCTCATTTACGAGGGCGTGCCTCCGGCCCGGATTTTGGCCGTGACCTTTACGAACAAGGCGGCGCGCGAGCTTCGGGAGCGGGTCGAACACCTGATGGGCTACACCGATCGCGGGATGTGGATCGGGACGTTCCACTCGCTGTGCAGCCGCCTGCTCCGCATCGACGGAAAGGCCATTGGCCTCGACCCCAACTTCGTGATCTACGACGACGGAGATCAATTGGCGATCATCCGGGACATCCTCAAGCAGATGAACATCGACGACAAGTCGATTCAGCCCCGGGCGGTTCTCTCCGAAATTTCAAACGCAAAGGAAAAGCTTCATTCGCCAGAACGGTACACGGACCGAGCGGCGAGCTACTTCGAAAAAATTGTCGCCCAGATTTTTCCGAAGTACAACCAGCGGCTGGCCAAGGCCAACGCGTTGGATTTCGACGACATTCTAGGCTACGCAAACCGATTGCTGGAGCAGCGCCAAGATATTCGCGAAAAGTACCAGGAGCGATTTCTGCATGTGCTGGTGGATGAGTATCAGGACGTAAACTTTGCCCAGTACAACCTGGTGCACCTTCTCGCCGGAAAGCACCGCAATATCGTCGTCGTTGGCGACGATGATCAGAGCATTTATGCTTGGCGCGGGGCCGACGTCGCGCTGATTTTGCGATTCGGCAGCGATTATCCAGACGCGAAAATCATCAAGCTGGAGAGAAACTACCGGTCCACGAAAACAATTTTGGCGGCCGCCAACGCGGTGATTTCGCGCAATCGGTCGCGTGCCAGCAAAGAGCTTTGGACGGAGAACGAGCAAGGGAAGTCGATCTCGTTGATGCAAGCGGGAACCGAACAGGATGAGGGACGGCTCGTCGCCGAACGGATCCAAACCGAGGTCAATCGCGCCACCCGCAAGTTCCGCGATTTTGCGGTTCTGTACCGAACCAACGCCCAAAGCCGCATCCTGGAAGAAGCGTTTCTGTCGGCCCGGATCCCCCATGTGCTGGTGGGCGGCCAGCGGTTCTACGAGCGAAAGGAAATCAAGGACATGCTGGCGTACCTTCGATTGACGCACAACCCACAGGATGAGGCCGCCTTTAACCGCTGCATCAACACACCAACGCGCGGAATCGGCGCGACTGCCCTAGCGAAGATCGCGGAAACCGCCACCCGGCGGGGCGTCTCGCTTTCGGAAGCCGCGAGCGACCAAGAGCTTCAGAACAGCCTGACGAAGAAAACGGCCTCTTCTCTGCGCAGCTTCCTGGGCGGGCTGGAAGATGCCCGAAACGTCGCACAGGGCGGGTCGATTACGGAAACGTTGCGCGGCCTAATGACTTCCAGCGGGATGATCGACGCGCTGAAGGCCGAAGGAAGCCAAGACTCGATCGCGCGGCTTGAGAACCTCCAGGAAATGCTGAACGTGACGGCCGAATATGACGCGACGGCCGACGAACCTTCGTTGGGTGCGTTTCTCGAAGGAGTTTCGCTTGTGGCGGATGTCGATGCCCTGACGGGCGAGAATGGCGACGCGGTGACGCTGATGACTCTTCACAGCGCAAAGGGGCTCGAGTTTCCGGTCGTGTTCTTGGCCGGGCTTGAGGAAGGAATTTTCCCGCATGCTCGCTCGTTGGCGTCCGATAAAGAATTGGAAGAAGAGCGTCGGCTGGCCTACGTCGGCATGACCCGTGCCCGCGAAGAACTTCACCTGCTGCACGCCCACCGTCGGTCCACCTACGGCACGCCGAACTTCAATCCTCGCTCGCGCTTTCTGGATGAGGTCCCGGCCGAACTGCTCAGCGCGGAAGGCGAGTACGCCTATGCGCCAGGTGGCCGCAGCGGGAACCTAGGCTACGAGCGAGGCGGAAGTTATCAATCCGGGCAACGGGCCACCCCGAGCGTGATGGCGGAACCAGAGCAGAAAAAGAAAGCGCCTGACTGGAAGCCACCGTTTACGGTCGGGCAGGCAGTGATCCACCAAAAATTCGGTCGCGGTGTCGTGGTGGCCTGCATGCCGGTGCGCGATGATGTCGAAGTCACCGTTGCGTTTCCGGGAGACCTTGGGGTGAAGAAACTTGCGCAGCGATTCGCTAAATTAGAGGCGGTGTGAAGCGATTTCTTCTTCTCGGAGTGCTGGCGTTGGCCGGCTGCCAGGGTGCGTCAACCGCGCCGATGCCGCTTGCAAAAGGCGCGCGGTGGAACTACGCGGTTTTCGCACCGCCGCAGCGCTACTTTGATGAGCTGAAGGTCGGCAATGCAATTAGCGTCGCCGGAACGAGCGGCTTCGAAGTTTCCAGCAACATGGGCGTTGGCCGGCTTGGGTGGAAGAACGGAATTCTTTACGCGTCGCAGACCGCTAACGCTCGGTTCGAGCCCGCCCTGCCGCTCTACACGCCGACGGTCCGGCCTAAGGCGGAACCTGGGGAAAGCGAGCCGGACGAAAATTATCGGGGAACGCTGTCGGCGGGAGGCGAAGCCATTCGGGTCACCGGACGCGTGTTTCGTGAAGAAAAGCTTCAGGCAGTGAGTGCGAACGGAGTGGAGTACAAAGCCATCCTTTGCGAAGCCGCTTTGGTAGGCGGTGGGCGCCGCTTCAACCTGAAAACCTGGTTCGTCAAAGGCATCGGTATCGTTCAGCAAGAGCAACGCGTGAACGGACGGCTCCTCGTTCAGCTTCAATTGTTGCCCCGGCAGCGTCGCTAAAGCTCGATTCGGCAGGTACGCCAGTCGGGCATCACGCGCGCACCCATCGATTCGTAGAAGTCAATGGCGTTTTGGTTCCAATCGAGAACCGACCAATCCACGCGCTTGCACCCGCCTTCTCGGGCTAGCTCGATGATGTGATTCAACAGAAGCTTCCCGATGCCCTGGCCGCGAACCTCGGGTGCCACGTACAGGTCTTCAAGGTAAAGCCCCTTCCGGGTGAGAAAGGTCGAATAGTTATAGAAATAGATCGCGTAGCCCACGGTCTGGCCGTCGCTCACGGCCACGACCGCATGGCACACCGGTTTTTCGGAGAAGAGAGATTGATGCAGCTCTTCCTCCGAACCCTTCACTTGGTCCCGAAGCTTTTCGAACTCCGCCAAGTCCAGAATCATGCGCCAGATCGTGGAGACATCGGCTGGCTCCGCCGGACGAATCGAGGTCATCAGCCTTGTCCGAAGTTATCCTGCCGCGGATAGCTTCCCAGAATCGTGGTTTCGAGGGCGAGTAGCTTCAGCGCATCCAGCGCTCCTTGAAGGCCCTCGTCTTCGAAATGTCCATCGCAGTCGGTGTAGAACATGTACTCAAAGGTCGCGCGCTGGGCGGGGCGGCTCTCGATGAGCGTGAGGTTGACGCCGTTCGCTTCGAACGCGCTAAGGGCCTTCACCAATTCGCCGGGCCGGTTGCGAACGTTGAACATCACGCTGGTTTTGTCCTGCCCGGTGCGGGCGGGCTGGTTGTAACCGAGCACGATGAACCGGGTGCGGTTCGCGGGATTGTCCTCAATGTGCTCGACGAGCACCGGAATGCCCACCGTTTCTGCGGCAAGTCGGTTTGCGATCGCCGCCCCAAACGGGTCGTTTATCGCCCGCTCGGCGGCCTTCGCGGTTGGCACTACCTCCACGATCTGGGCCTTCGGCAAGTTCAGCTTTAGCCAGTGGCGGCACTGGGACGATGGCTGCGGGCCTGCGTAAACGCGCTCGATCGCATCGAGCATGGGTGCGGTCGAGACGAGGTGATGATGAACCGGAATGTACGTCTCGGCGCAAATGCGCACGTTCGTCTGCGGAAACTGGTCCAGCGTCTCGGGCACGATTCCGGCGATGGAGTTTTCGACCGGCACCACACCGTAATCAACGTTGCCGCGCTCAACTGCCTGAAACACATCCGGAATGGTTTCCTTCGGCGAAAAGTCGGAACTCGAACCAAAAGTTTGCAGGGCGGCCACGTGCGTGAACGTTCCCGGCGGGCCCCAATAGGCACAGCTCAACGGCTTCTCTGCCGCCCGTGCCGCGCTGATGATTTCTCGAAAAACGGCGATGAGCTGCCGGGTTTGCATCGGCCCCGGGTTCATTTCCGCCAACGACTGGTAAATCGAGCGCTCGCGCTCCGGGGTGAAGAACGGCCGTCCATCCCGCCCCTTCACGCGCCCAACCTCTTGCGCCAGCTCAACCCGACGGGAGAGAAGGCGAACCAGGTCCGCGTCAATGGAGTCTATGTCCTTGCGGATTGCCGAGAGGTCACGGTTCGGAGTATCTGGCATCGAAGGAATGATTATGAGACCTTCGACCTTTACCGCGCAAAACGGAGCGATGCCAAAAAAATGGACGGGCTAAACTAACGGGTACCTACTTTGGACGACATCACTCGTCAATTCACCGCTCTGCGTAGTCTGCCGGCGCAGGAAATTTTCGTCAGCCTGTTTGACGTTGGCTTAGTCGCGTATCTCATCTACCGGTTGTTGATGCTTGTTCGCGGCACTCGCGCCTGGCGAATCTTCATCGGAATCGTCGCCTTCATTTTCTTGCTGTTCCTCAGCGACCGATTGAACCTCAACACATTGCACTGGATCCTGGAAAAAGCCACGATTCTCGGGCCGGTTGCGCTCGTCATTTTGTTCTTGCCGGAACTGCGACAGGCGATCGAGGGCATCGGAAAGATCACGCCGTTGCAAATTTTGGAGTTTGCGCCTCCGGCGGCGAGCATCGAAGCGCGAACGGTGGAGGAAATTACGAATGCCGTGACCTCGCTGGCACAACAAAGCGTGGGCGCGCTCATCGTGATCGAAAAAACCGCGAAGCTCGATGAGATCGTTGCGAACGGCGTGCCGCTCAACGCGCAGGTTTCTTCGCCGCTTCTGGGAAGCATTTTCTACGGGGAGAATCCGCTACACGACGGGGCGGTCATTCTTCGCGCCGATAAAATTCTGGCGGCCGCGTGCCGCTTGCCGCTCAGCGAGTCGGTAACCCTCGATCCGAACGTGCACATGCGTCATCGGGCGGCGGTTGGAGTTACCGAAGTCACCGACGCATTTGTGATCGTGGTTTCCGAAGAACGCGGCTCGATCAGCATTGCCAGCGACGGCGTCCTCACGCGGCTGGAATCGCCGCAAGCGCTTCGGGAGTTCCTTAACCGCGAGCTTCGCAAAATGGCCGAGACGACGCCGCAAAGAAAGTCGTCCCGGCTCGGTCACCGTGATCGGTCAAAGAACGGCACGCCGCCGGAAGACAAGAAGGCGCCAGAAGTGGGAGCTAAGCGATGAAACGAGCAATCCACATTCCGTTCCTCATTTCGTCAATTCTGCTTTCGATCATGCTCTGGGTCGTCGTCTCCGCGCAGAACAGCTTGGTGAAGCCGCTCTCGCTCGACATTCAGCTTCAGAGCCTGGATACGGAGAAGTTCTTCGTTCGCAACGCCGACCGGGTTCTTCCGGTTCTTGCGAGAGGCACGGTTCGTGAGATGGACCTGCTGCAGATGGAAACGATGTTCGCCGCGGTGGACCTTCAACGGGCGAAGCCCGGGAAGGGTTTCTATCCCATCCGAATCTATCCGGACCGCCTTCGTGCCTTGCTGGTAGACCTGCCGCAACGCGTGCCGGTCGAGATCGAGGCCATCTCGGAGAAGGAGATCGCCGTGACGGTGGAGGTGAAGGGCAAGCTCCCCGATGGCGGCACGGTTCTGGATGAAGCGGTCTCCGATCCGGACACGATCAGGATACGGGGCCCGAAATCCGAAATTGATCGGATTACAAAAGTGAAGGCGGTGCTGGACCTCAACAACGTTTCATCGAACCGAACGGGTCCTTACGAAGAAGACGTATTTGCCTACACCAGCGATGATTCGCGGTTGGAAAACGTGCAGGTAATCCCTTTCAAGGTGAACATAACCGCGTTGCTCATGGCGGCGCCCGTCGAAAAAGCCGGGTTTGTGCAGGTTCGTTTCAGCGGTCAGCCGGCACCCGGATTTCAAGTGGTCGGCTACGACGTCGAGCCGCCCCAGGTGAACCAACTCGGGGGAAGCCGGGCCATCGCAAAGGCGAACCAGATCTACA
Source organism: Fimbriimonas ginsengisoli Gsoil 348 (assembly GCA_945881865.1). Taxonomy (GTDB): domain Bacteria; phylum Armatimonadota; class Fimbriimonadia; order Fimbriimonadales; family Fimbriimonadaceae; genus Fimbriimonas; species Fimbriimonas ginsengisoli_A. Next base: position 178,626 of record CAMCVK010000004.1, read on the forward strand.
CGAGCCCCGTTAGCCTGGAGGGCCTAAGTAGCGACACAACGGTGGAGGTGTCGCTGGCGGCCCCGCCTGGCATCCGCCTGAATCCAAAGGTGGTGAGGGTCCGGGTTCGAATTGTGCCGGCGTCCTTGCCGAACGAGCCAAGCCGCAACGGCGCAAATCCCGATCCCGCCACGACCTCGGGTAGCAACTTGCCCGGTACGGAACCGGCTACCACGGGCGGAAATCGGCCGATCATTTCGCCGCCACCTAGGGTCGGCGGATGAACGCCATTCGCCCGATTCGGCAGGACGAGGCCGACGACTTTTTGGAGTTGCTCAGCGGCACGTTTGGGCTCGATGTGGACCGCTCGTCTCGGTTTTTTTACGAAGAGCCGTTTTTTGACCTGAAGCGAAAGTGGGCTCTGTTCGAGGGCCGAAAGATGATCAGCATCCTCACCGTGACTCCGCTCACGTTTGGTTGGGGCAAGGCGATCGGCATTGCAGGCGTCGCCACCCGGACCGACCGGCGGGAAGAAGGCTTGGCTTCTCAACTGTTGCGGCATGTTCTTCGCGAGGCCACGCGGGCCGGAGAAGGCCCGGCACTCCTCTTCGCCGTGAACACGAAAGTCTACGAGAAAGTCGGATTCGAGGCCATCGACCAGGTGATTCGCGCTCCCATCGAGTCGCTTCAGGGCGAAGAAAGCGCCCCGACGATGTTAGAAAACTCGGAAGTGCGCGCGATTTACGACCGCTGGGCGGCCGCGCACCCCGACCGGTTGCGACGCGACGACCTTCGCTGGCGTTACTGGAAGTGGCATATGCGCACTTGCACCCCTTTTCGGTCCGGCTACGTTTGCGCCGAGCCAGGGCTGTTGCGCGAGGCCATTTTTTCCCCAACCATCGCCCCACTGCCGCTGATGGAAGGTACGGAATGGCTTGGAACCACCCGAATGGCGGATGAACTCGGCTTCATGTTCTCCCGCGCGACCCTCGAAATGACCCTGATGGGGTACCAGTTCCCATCGGTACCGCAACTTTTTCTCACCGACCAGTTCTAACCATGAAAACCCTGAAAGATTTTGTTGATACCGCGCTCGGCTCCGTGCGGGAGATTTCCCCGGAGACGACGGTCTCGCTCCTCGGCCACGGCGATTACGTGCTGCTGGACGTTCGCGAGCCGGATGAATTCGCTCTCGGTCACCTTCCCGGAGCGATCAACGTTCCGCGGGGGTTTCTTGAGGTAAAAGCCGACCTCACCCACCCCAAGCGGGCGGAATTCCTGGAAGACCGAAACCAGAAAATCATTTGCTACTGCGGCGGCGGGCATCGAAGTGCGCTGGCGGCAGACACCTTGCGCCAGATGGGATTTGAGGATCCTCTGACCATGGCAGAGGGCTGGACCGGCTGGACCGCGCGCGGCCTCCCCACCGAACTGTAAAGCTGCGTATGTTCGGATGAACCTGTGTTATATTGAGCCGTCAACCTCCCACCGCTGCGGGGTTTGCGCAATGTTTTGAGAAGCGAAGATGGGGCTGTTCAACAAGTACGATCGCGGCGGGTTTTTTGACGAAATGTTCGACGCGTCGGGCCCGCGGAAGCACTATAAAAACGTCTTTCGCGCCCTCGACAGCATGTCGCCCGAGCAGTTTCAAGCGCGGCGCGAACTTGCCGAGCTGACGCTCATTAACCAAGGCATCACGTTCACCGTCTACGGCGACGCCGCCGGTACCGAAAAATCTTTCCCGGTCGACCTGCTGCCGAGAATCATTCCGGCCGACGAGTGGTCGCAAATCGAGCGCGGTCTGATCCAGCGCGTCCAAGCTCTTAACCTTTTTCTGCAAGACGTTTACCAAGATCAGCGAATCCTCAACGATGGCGTGATTCCCCGGGAGCTGATTGTCGGGGCACCAAGCTTTCGGCGCAGCTTTGTTGGGGCAAGCGTTCCCGGTGGCGTCTACATTCACGTGTGCGGCACCGACCTCATTCGGGACGGCGACGGAACCTACTGCGTGCTGGAGGATAACTGCCGAACCCCGAGCGGCGTCAGCTACATGCTGGAGAACCGGCTGATTCTTACCCGCGTGCTGCCGAACCTCTTCCGCGAGAACGCCGTGCGACCGATTGAGGACTATGCCTTTCATCTGCTGGAGGCATTGCGAAGCTTCGCTCCCCCGGGCCGCGATGAGCCCAACGTCGTCCTGCTGACCCCCGGCGTCCACAATAGCGCCTACTTCGAGCACGCGTTCTTGGCCCAGCAAATGGGCATCGAACTCGTAGAGGGACGCGACCTATTTGTTGACGACAACCTCGTATTTGTGAAGACTACGAAGGGCCGAAAGCGGGTCGATGTCGTCTATCGAAGGATCGATGACGACTATCTGGATCCGCTCGTTTTCCGTCCGCACAGCATGCTCGGCGTCACCGGAATCGTGAACGCTTACCGAACCGGAAACGTCGCCCTGGCGAACGGAATCGGCACCGGAATCGCCGACGACAAGGCCGTCTACCCGTACGTGCCCGAGATGATTCGTTACTATCTGAACCAGGAGCCGATTCTGGCGCAGGTTCAAACCTTCATGGGTTGGCGGCAAGACGACCTTCGCTACATGCTGGAGCACGCTTCGGAGCTGGTCTTCAAAGCGACGAACGAGAGCGGCGGCTACGGCATGCTGATGGGTCCGCAGGCCAGCAAATCGGAGATCGACGACTACCTAGAAAAGGTGAAGGCCGACCCGCGAGGCTACATCGCGCAACCGCTCATTTCGCTGTCGCGGTCGCCGTGCTTTGTGGAGAACGGCTTCGAAGGGCGGCACGTTGACCTCAGGCCGTATATCGTTTGCGGGCGCGACAAGGTGACGATTGTTCCCGGCGGTCTCACTCGCGTGGCGCTCCAAAAGGGCTCCTACGTGGTGAACAGCAGCCAGGGCGGCGGAAGCAAAGACACGTGGGTGCTTACCGATCGCGCAAGCACGATGCACCAAGAGATGAACGGCATGTCGCAAACCATGTCGATGTAGCTTTTCTTAACACGGGCGCAGCGCGAGACCGGTTACGATGGTTGCGTGGGGAATCTTCGTCGAGCCGCGCAGTGGGGTCTTGTTTTAGGTGTTTGCGGGTTAACCGCTTCGGCGTTTTATGCGGCGAACCGCGTGAACCTGGGTAAGCAGTCGGACGGCAGCTACCTCGTGAGCACCGGTCAGCGCGTGGAGGCCGGCGCGATCCGCTTCCGTGGCCGTCCGGCCGACTTGGCCGTCTCTCCGGTGGATTCCGCCTTGGTCGCGGTGCTTAGCAAGGGCGAGGTTTTCTTGATTCGCGGTGCGGCAATTGTGGAGGGGTCTTCCGTGAAACTTGGCGCAAGCCCGGCGTTTCATGGCCTATCTTGGACACCTAATGGCAAGCAACTCATCGCCTCGACCGAAGCCGGATACCTCCAGCGATTTGGTTTCGCCGACGATCGCCTGACGGTCGCCGACCAGATCAAACTCGAAGAAAAAGGCAACCCGCAACCCGGCGGAAGCTGCATCACGAGAGACGGCAAGACGCTCTTTGTGACCGGCGCCTCCACCAAATCGGTATACGAAGTGTCGCTGGCCGATGCAAAAGTTCGACGACGGCTATCGGTCGAGAACGTTCCCTACGGCGTGAAGTTAACGGAGGACGAGAAGGGATTGGTCGTCTCGAACTGGGCGGGCCGGGTGCCAACTGCCGCCGAAGTCAAAACGAAAGACCGAACCGCAAACGGCGGCGGCCAACCGGTTTTAGTGGATAAGCGTGGCGTCGCGAATTCGGGCACGGTGTCGCTGGTAGATCTGGCTTCCGGCGGGACAGTTTCCCTCGCGGTTGGTCGGCATCCGACGGCGATCCTTACGGAAGGAAACGTGGCTTGGGTGGCGAACTCGGTCGGCGACAGCATCTCCGAAATCGACCTCGTTGCCAAGAAGGTCAAACGGACGATTCCGATTCGGTGGAACAACATGCGCGTCATCGGCGCGATGCCCAACGCGCTGGCCAAACGGGGCGACACGCTCTACGCGGCCAACGGCGGCGACAACGCGATCTGCGAGATCGACCTCAAACGAGGGCGAGTGCGCGGCTTTCGGCCGGTCGGCTACTTCCCCATCAGCCTCGTGTTGCGCGGGAACGAAGCCGTGGTGCTGAACTCGAAGGGGAACGGCTCGGTCGCCAACACCGCCTACGGTCGCGTCGGCAACGCCCACGACTTTGAAGGCACGGTCAGCCTCGTCGACCTTACAAAGGACCTCGCCGAGGAAACGAAGAAGGTCAGCGAAAACAACCGCTGGGGAGCCGACAAGGCCAAGCCGAACCTCGCGGTTTACAACGGCGCGATCAAGCACGTGCTGTACATCATCAAGGAAAACCGAACCTACGACGAAGTGTTCGGCGACCTTCCGCAGGGGAACGGCGATCCGAAGCTTTGCAGCCTGGGCGAGAAAGTCGCCCCGAACCATCGGGCGATCGCGCAGCAATTCACCCTGTTTGACAATGGCTACGTGACCGGCACGAACAGCGCGGACGGCCACCAGTGGAGCACCCAGGGTTTGGCGAACGACTACCTGGAGCGATTCTATGTGGGTTACAGCCGGTCCTATCCGGACGACGGCGACGACGCGATGGCGCTCTCCGCGGCCGGCGGACTCTGGGATGCGGCCGTGAAGAAAGGAAAGACCGTACGTGTCTATGGGGAGCTATGCGACAACGAATTGTCAAAGTTCTCGCCGAGAAACCCTAAAGATTGGTTCGAGCTCTGGGAAGATCGAAAGTCGGGTCGAAACGAGTTCAAGCTGACGACGGGCACGACCATCGCCGGCCTACGCCCGTACATCAACCCGAATGTCCACTACTGGCCACTCACCCAAAGCGACCAGCATCGCGCGGATATCTTCATTGATGAGTACACAAAGTTCTCCAAAGCGAACAAAGTGCCGAACCTCATGATCCTCTCCCTGCCGTGCGACCACGGCGAGGGAATGGACCCGGCCTTCCCGACGCCGCGCGCGATGATCGCCGACAACGACCTCGCGCTGGGCCGCGTGGTTGAGGCAATCAGCCGCTCGCCGCAATGGAAGAACACCGCTATTTTCGTCATCGAGGACGACGCCCAGAGCGGCCCCGATCACGTGGACGGCCACCGAACCGTCTTCATGGCGATTAGCCCGTACAACAAGATGGGCGCGGTCGATTCGAAGGTCTACACGACGCTGAGCATGCTGCGTAGCATCGGTTTGATGCTCGGCCTGGACCCGATGAATCGCTTCGACGCCCTGGCCCAACCGATGGACGGCTGCTTCACCGATACGCCGAACCTGGCGACGTACAAGACGCGCCCGAACAACATTCCGCTGGACGAACCGAATCCGGGTCGCAAGGTTCCCATCGAAAAGCTGAGTGCATCCGACCGCTACTGGACCGAGAAGAGCCTTTCGCTCGACTGGTCAGACGTGGATGACGCCGATCCGTACTGGCTTAACCGCATCAACTGGTACTCATTCCACGGCAACAGTCGACCGTATCCGGCGCGTCCGGGCGAGAAACCTGGCGTCGTCGACGAGGACTGAGGCAGGGCTCCGGGGCGGACCTGAACCGCCCCCGAACCGCCTTTGGCCGTCGGGCGTCTTATCTGTTGCATGCCGGAATTTCTTGCCGCCCGCCAGTACACTTCGCCCGTGCTGCGAACCGTCTCCCTTCTTGGCCTTGCTTGCTTTGCCCTCGTGGCGCACGGGCAAACCGGGCGACTCCGGGTTGAGCTCGGCACGTTGCAGACCCGACAGGCGGTTGACCCGAAGATTTCCAACGCCGCGATGGCGTTTCACCAGCGCGTTGCCCGCCTGACGGAGAAGAACCGCGCGAAAGTGAAGTCGAAAGAGATGGGCTTCGCCTATCCGGTCCGCGTTGAGGTCACGCGTAACGGCGAGCCAGCCCCGACCGGCGGCCCCACGAAGCGGTTTGGCGACATCACGTTGCAGTTCGAAACTTCGGGCGCGGCCTCCTTCACTCCGGCCTACCGCCAGCTTCTGGAGGACACCTACGCGACGGCGAAACCGACCATGGACGCGCTTTTTGGCCGCGCACTCCTCGGCGGCACCGTCCGCGTCCGCAACTTTGACATCGAGATTCCGGATCGCAATGCCGTTGCCGGTGGGATTTACCTTCCGAACAACGGAAGCGGCCAACGCGAGATCCGGTTCCCGGTTTACAGCAACCGCGAGGCGGCGGCGGTCAACTTCATCCACACGCTTCTGCTGGCCTACCAAGGCGACACGCCCTACCGCTACGATGCTTTCCAAGAGGGATTGGTCCGCGCCGTCGTCGCGCAGGTCGTCCGAACGCCCGCCGCCGTAACCGGGTTGGTTCCTGACTCCATCGAGCAGGTGCTTGCCAACACCTACGAGGTCGGCGGCTTTTACGATTGGTATAACCAGCGGGCTCTGGGAGGTGATCTTTTCATCGCACCGAACCTGCTGAACGAGCCGCTTCCGGCGGGCGGCAGCTACGGCGGCCTATACCTCCTCCGGTATCGCATGGCCGGTGCTGCCTGGCAAAAGGTTTTGGTCGAGTATCCCGCCTTTGCCCTTGAACTTAACGCGCGGCTAGCCGCCGACCCCACGCTCGGCGCGAGCGTACCGCGACTTATCACCGCCGGCCAGAATATTCTCAACACCCAGCGTCCGACCGGTCCAACTCTGGAGGGCCGAACCTTCGCGGATTGGTTCCGTCGGCAGGCGGTTCTCGAAACGAAAGACACCGCTGGACCGAAGCTGCTGGTTCAGCCCACGCCGATCACGAGCGGCCTGGCCGGAGTCGATTTTGGCGTGTTCAACATCGAATTGACCTACTTCAGCAAGGCCATCAACGGGAACGAAACGCTGCTCACCGGCACCTGCTTCCCGATTTTTTGGTCGACCGACTTTGCGACCCGGTTTAGCCCGAGCGTGCAGGACGATCGAATCGACATCGCGGGCGCGTACGGAAGCGTCGGCCCGAACTTCCCGAATGACCTTGGCGGCGTGCCCTACCGCGTGAATGTCGACCTGCCGGTCGGCGGCGAAGTTGCCCGGGCGTTTCTTCCGGCGGGGGCCATTGCAACGGGCTCCGTGCCGACCCCGAACGACTTCTTTGGAACCGTGGTTGGCGCAACCGCCCCTGCCGGAGGACAACTGAAAGTCCGGCTGAGCCTTTCGGGAACCGTGCTCGCGGAGCCAACCGTGCAAAACGGGGCCTTCGGAGCCCGAATCAACAACGACGCGTTCCTGAGGAGCCGCGCGCTGGTTGCGACAGTCATCTCCGTTAGCGGATCGACCGAGACCATATTGTTCTCGCGGGCCGTCAACAAGGGCCCGGGTGAACTTGCGCTGGACCTGCGGGTTGGCGCCGAGAGCAACTATTCCGTCTTGGTTCCGGCCGGACTCGCGGCCGTTGGAGTTCCGCTGGAACCATTCTCGGCAGACCTTCCAACGGTGTTTAACGAACCGGCGGCGTCGCTGCTGGCAGCCCGCTACAGCTCTACGCGCGGCGGCTTCGACTTTTATCCCGACTTCGCCAACCTCGGCGCGGGGACGGCTGCCTTCACGAGATTCGACACCGCGCGAACGATCTCGGTGGACGGCGCGCGGGCGGTCGTTCCCACCTCGGTGGCCCTGCGGCCGGGCTGGAACCAGATCACGACACCGCTCTCGACGGAAGTCACCACCGGCCAAGTTCGCGTGGTCGCCGGGGCAGACTTCCCGCAATTGTGGTCGGATGCCGTTGGCGTTAGCGTGGGAGCCGAGATTTTTGAGTTTGTCCCGGGAGCAAATAACCCCACGTCCGGCGTTCCGGAGACGGGCAGCTTTGTTGCCGCAACGATCTTCCGCCCGGGCAAGTCGGTTTACGTGCGATGCCTCTCCTCTGACGGCGCGACGCTCCTGTTCATTCCGGCACCATCCACCGGAAGCAACCCGCGCCCGCTGGGCTGGCAAATGACGGCAAAGATTCAGCCCGGCAATGGCGGCCGAGAACGCGCGGAGGCCATCTTCGGCACGGCGCCAAACGCGACCCGAAGCTTTGACCGGAAGACGGACTCCGGCCTTCCCCCGATGATGGGCGGGCTGCAGGCAACCGTCGTCGGCGACGTGGTCTATCACCGCGAGTTTCGACCGGCTAAGAGCAAGGATTCCTACGTGGTGCGGTTCGAAAACCTTCGGCCCGGTCAAACTTACACCGTGACTTTGGAGCAGGACGGAAAGTACGCCGACACGGTGAGTTGGTTTGACCCATACCGAAAGCGAATCACCCGCCTGGGCCGCCGCGCCGCCTTTGCCTTCACCGCCGAGGCAGCACGACAGTGGTTCCGAGTAGATGTCGCCGGGGTGCAGAAATGAGAAAGCTGGCAATCGCTCTCCTCGGCCTGCTTGCGATTTCCTGCGGCGGAGGGGGCGGCGGCGGCGGATCTTCCACCAACGTGACGCTCTCCGGCCGCGTCCTTAGCGTGGTGACGACGGGCGTCCTTGCCCCGGTTCCACGCGTGGCGGTGGGTACCACCGGCGTTGCGGTCGATGCGGCCGACGGCTCCTTCTTGATTTCGGTGCCAAGCTCCACATCCGGCGTTTTCGTGCAGTCGTTCACTGACGGCATTCAAAACGCGACGTTTAGTTTTCCGGCCGCCACCGCCGACGTGGACTTGGGCGACCTCTGGCTCGGGCCGGAGAAAATCAATCTGAGAGGAACCGTGCGGAACGCCGCCACCAACGCCGTCATCCCGAACGCCGTCGTTTCGTTTGGCGGGCAAACCGGAACCACGAACGCGGCCGGGCAGTTCTCGCTTCCGGAAGTCGCCTATTCGTCGATCTCGCAGGCCGGATTCTGGGGCATCATCGGATCCGTCCGCGCCACCGGCTTCTTCGCTAATTCGTTCTCGGCAAGCGGCGTCACGGCCGTAACCGGCGTCGTCACCGTTGGCGACGTCCTCGTAGTGCCGTCGGGAGATTCGACCCCGCCGGGAATTCCCTACAACATCTACGGGCGCGTTTTGCCGACCGCGAGCGGTGCCGCCGCAACAGTGACGCTTTCGAGGGCCGGGACGCCGGTTCGAACCTACACCACCGGCGGAGACGGTCGTTTCTATTTCTGGGTGGGTTCCGGTGCCTACAGCATTCGGGCGACGAAGGGCGCCCTGGCCAGCCCCGCGACGCCGGTCACCTTAGCCCAATCCAATCAGGTTGTTCAGCGCGATGTCACCCTCGAATAGCCTAGTATTCGCGGACCCGCGAAAGGTTTGGTTCCGGCGCATCGCCGCGACCGTCGTGGCGATTGCCAGCCTCGCCGTTTTGGGCAAGTTTGTGACCGAAACCTTGCAAATCGATCCGTTCGCCCGGGTCCGTCCACGTACGGTGCCCGGCGTCGAAGAATTCACCGCCGTGCAGCTGGAAAAGGTTCGCCTACGCCGGTTCGCCGGCGGAAAGCTAGTGACGCAGGCCGAAGTCGACAAGGTAGCGATTCAGCGAGACCAAAACAGCGCCCAGCTCACCAACGTTCGAAACGGTACGCACAATGGGAAGAACGGCAAGGTGCGGTTTGCGGCAAAGTCGGCCACCTGGATCGGCGTTCAGCGGCGGCTCCTGGTCGACGGCAAAGCGCGGGTGAAGTCGAACGACTTTGATATCGAGACGGATTCGATGTCGCTTGACGAGCAATCGAAGCTGATTCAGATTCCAAAAGGGCTGTCCGGGAAGCTGAAGGACGGCGTCGGCAGGGCCGATCGCCTGACGATGAACTACGACACCGAGGCGTTCAAGGTTGGAAAGGTCGCGTATGCCGGGACGTTGCCGGGGGTCCAGGATGGCGAAGCGAAGGCGGCGGGCCAGAACACGGGAACCCAATGGCAGGTCTCGGCCGAGCGCGGCGACGACAGCGGAAAGGAGACAAAGGTCAGCCGCTGGTACGACGCGTCTGCCACGGACGGCGAGATTTTGGTGAAGGCGCCGAACATCGTTATCGACCGCAAAACGGACGAGCTCACCGCCACCGGAAGAGTTTTTTACTACAGCGGGAAAGCCAATCTGGTTGCCGACAAGATCGTGGTCTATCGGAAAGAGAAGCGCGCCGTCCTCACCGGCAACGTGCTGATGCTCGTCAAGCCGAAAGAGGAAGAGGCGAACTATTCACCCAAAGAGGAGGACATTCCGCCGTTTCGGCCGCTGGTCCCCGACTCAGTTAAGGGCGGCGAGGGCACGTTTGGTCCAACTCCCGAGGAGCGCGCCTTAGACAAAAAGCTTCGTGAGGGCGACAACGTCCGCGAGTTTCCGACCGTTGTCACCGCCGACCGCATCGAGTATTTCTACCGAAAAGGGGAGCGGCGGGCGACTATCTCCGGCAATCCGCAGGCCCGCCAAGAGTTCGCGAAAACCCGCTGGCGGCAGGTCTGGACCCATACCGCGTTGTATGACGGCGAAGCCGAAACCCTTCGCCTAACCAGCCGCGACGGCAAGATGGAAACCCGATTCAAGAACTCGATCGGGGACGACCTGATGGCCAAGGCGGTGTTGCTACACACCGCCGAGGGCGACGAACGGTACTCAACCGAGAAGGCGCGGGGCCGCGTGTATTCCGACCCCGACGACGACGAAACCAAGAAGGCAGAACCGAAGAAGACCGGCGGCGGCTAGGCTTACCAGCCGCGCCCGGCCATGCGCTGGAAGTCCGGCAGGCTGGAGCAGTTGATGCCGACCATCGCTTCGCCAAGGCCCTTGCTGATTTCGGCAAGTTTCTTAGGCTCGCGGTAGAACAAAACCGACTCGACGATCGCTTTCGCTCGGGCTTCCTGCACGCGAATTCGGTCGGCGTCCTCAAGATTCGCTCCTGCCTTAAAGATGCCCGAACCCACGAACACGGTCTGCGCGCCCAACTGCATCATCAGCGCGGCGTCGGCCGGGGTGGCGATTCCACCCGCGCTGAAGTTCGGCACGGGTAGCTGGCCGGTCTCGTGCACCATTCGGATGAGCTCGTACGATGCCTGGTGGTTCTTCGCCAGCACGAACAGCTCGTCCTCGCGGGCGCTCTGCACCTCGCGAATCTCCTTCATGATCGTGCGCATGTGGCGCACGGCCTCGACGACGTCGCCGGTTCCGGCTTCGCCCTTGGTTCGAATTAGCGCGGCACCTTCGGCGCAGCGTCGCAGAGCCTCGCCGAGGTTTCGCGCGCCGCACACGAACGGAATCTTGAACGCGTGCTTGTCGACGTGGTTCTCTTCGTCCGCCGGGGTCAGCACTTCGCTCTCGTCGATGAAGTCGACTTCGAGGGCTTCCAAAATTTGTGCTTCGGCGAAGTGGCCGATGCGGCATTTCGCCATGACCGGGATCGTGACCTTCTCCTTGATCTCTAGGATCATTTCCGGGTCGCTCATGCGGGCCACGCCGCCGTCGCGGCGGATGTCGGCCGGTACGCGCTCCAGGGCCATCACCGCGACCGCGCCCGCGTCTTCGGCAATCCGCGCCTGCTCGACGTTGACGACGTCCATGATCACGCCGCCCTTGAGCATCTCGGCGAGGCCAACCTTCTCGCGCCAGTTCTTCACTCCGATTCGTCCTTCTCCGTTTGCCATTGCTTTCACTGAATGTTGAAAGTTTACCGCGTGGTCGCCCGTCGGCGATAAACTAGGCACTTGGACTTCAACCTTGAGGCCGTGGCGGCGGCAGATGGACTCGCCATGACGCCGGCCAACCGCGACCGGTTGGCGAAAGTTTACGGCGACGAGGTCGCACGGTGGGCCTTAGGGCAGGTCGAGCTGCGGCAACGTGCCCGGGCGAAGTTTCAGAACGCCGACGCGATGCTGTTCGAGCGCGAGGCTCTGGAGCAGGCGACCCACGAGGCGGTTGCCGCCTATCACTCGTCGCTTTTTCCCGCCGGAGTTCCGGTGGTGGATCTCACGGTTGGGATTGGTGCCGATCTCTTAGCCCTGTCGCGGCGCGGACCGACGGTTGGCTTTGAGCTAGATCCAGACCGGGCCGCGCTGGCGCGATTCAACGCCCCCGGGGTCACGATCCTGGAAGGCGACGCAATGGATGCCGAATGGGGCGATTACGCTTTTGCCGACCCGGCCCGTCGGGTGCAGGGCCGCCGCACGCTCACGCTGGCCGAATTCTCCCCCGATCCGCGAGAGATCGCGGCTCGATTTGCAGAACTTAAGCTTGGCGTCCAGAAGCTGACGCCGATGCTGCGCGACGAGGAGCTGGCGGACCTTGGCCCGGAAGTTCGGTTCATCAGTTACGGCGGGGAATGCCGGGAGGCTCTGGTTTTGGCGGGAGCCGAGGCCGGAGAAGGGGTGTTTTCCGCGCACGTGGAGACGGGCGAGTTGCTACCCGAAGGTGAAGCTGGCGAGCCAACGCCCGAGGCCGATGCCTTCTTCTTTGATGCCGATCCGGCAGTCGTTCGGGCGCATGCCATCGGCTCGTTAGAATCCACTTTTGGTCTGTCGGGCTTGGGCGATGCTCCGGGCTATCTCACCGGTCCAGACGAGGTCCGGTCGCCATGGCTCCGCACCTACCGCGTCGAATATGCCGGGCCGGGCGATGCCCGAACCACCCGCCGCGCGCTGCAAACGCTGGGTGCGCGCGTGTTCGAAGTGAAGCAGCGCGGCGTGAAGCTGGATCCAGCCAAAGTCCGTCGCGAGCTCAACACCGACGGCCGACCGGTGAGCTTGGTGCTCTATCCGGTCGGCAAGTCGGTGCGCCACCTGCTGGTTTCGGCGGTCTAAACCGCCAGTTCTTCCAGAACCAGTTTTTGGGCGAGTTGCGGGTTTGCACGGCCCTCGGACTGCTTCATCACCTGGCCGACGAGAAAGCCCTTGACGCCCTCGTTTCCGCTGCGGAACTTCTCGACGATCGCCGGGTTTGCCGCTAGTACACCGCGGACGATCTCGCGAACCGCGTCCTCGTCCGTAATCTGGCCGCCGCCCGCCGCCAGTTCGCTGGGCAGTTTTCCGCTCTCGAAGCTATCGGCAAAAATAGTCTTGGCCATTTTGCCGTTGATCTGGCCCTCGGCGAGAATGCGAAGCAAATCGACGATGTGGGCCGGCGTAACGTTGCTTTCGGCGGCGGCCTGGCCGCTCTCGTTGAGCAAGCGCGCAAACTCCGAGTTCATCCAGTTGCAAACGCCCTTGGGGTCACCGCCCAGCTGAACGCACGCCTCGAAGTAGGTCGCCCAGTCGCGGTCGGCAACCAGAACGCTGGCGTCGTAAGTGCTCAGCCCTAGGCTGTCCTGATAGCGTCGCAGCTTGGCCAAAGGCAGCTCCGGCAGGCTAGCCCGGAGGTCGGCAATCGTGGCCTCGTCGAACTGCATCGGGATCAGGTCGGGGTCCGGGAAGTATCGGTAGTCATTTTCCGATTCCTTCAATCGCATTGCAAAGCTTGCTTCCCGCTGCTCGTTCCAGCCGCGTGTTTCTTGCAACACGATTCCGCCCTCGTCCAACACGGCCGTCTGACGCCGGACTTCGAACGCCACGCCAAGCTGCACGCTTCGGAAGGAGTTGAGGTTTTTCAGCTCGCTCTTGGTGCCCAGCTTGTCGACGCCGAACGGCCGAATCGAAATGTTCGGCTCACAACGCAAAGAGCCTTCTTCCATCTTTCCATCACAAACGCCAAGGTAAAGCAGAATCAAGCGCAGCTGGGTTAGGTATTCCTTGGCCTCGTCGGGCGTGCTGATGTCGGGCACACCGGTCTCGGGGTTGAACCCGGTGACGATCTCCATGAGCGGGGTTCCGGCGCGGTTGTAGTCCACGCCGCTGCCGCCGTTGGGCAGGTGCATCAGCTTGCCGGTGTCTTCTTCCAGGTGCACGCGCCGAATCGTAATACGCTTCAGGCCGCCCTCGGCGGTCGGAATCTCGAGAAATCCGTGGTAGCCCAGCGGATTCGTCTCGCCGTATTGGCTGACCTGGTAGCCCTTGGGGAGGTCGGGATAGAAATAGTTTTTGCGGTGGAAAACGCTTTCCATCGCGATTTTGCAGTTGAGGGCGAGCGCGGTGCGCAACACCATCTCGACGGCCGCACGGTTCGGCACGGGCAAGGTTCCGGGCAGGCCCAGGCACACGGGGCAGACGCGCGTGTTGGCCTCGCCGCCGAAGCTCACCGGGCACCGGCAGAACATCTTCGTCCGCGTGGCGAGTTCGGCGTGAACCTCCATGCCGACGCTTGGGATGTAGTTTGCCATTAGACCGGGGAGTTTACTTCCGGTCCCTGCCGCCGTGGTGCGGTTTGAACCGCGACGGGGCGTGTGTCTGAACCCCTTTCCGAGCGGAGAAGGACTTTCATGCTCGAGTTTCGAACCGCGTCGTGACTTGTGTCTGAACCCTTCTCCCAGGGGAGAAGGGCAGGGATGAGGCTGCTGCTATCAAATCCTAATTGGCAAAGCAAGTCACCTTGCCAATCCTAGGTGGGCGTCTCCGCCTCATCCTAATCCTTCTCCCGAGGGAGAAGGACTTTCAGAGTCATCATATCCGCACATGCGATAAATTCCCCCTCCCCCACGGTTCCCCCGCTTCGCAGGGGCACCATCTCGGAGTGCGAAACGGGAAAAGCCACCCGTCGTCTACGGAATCTGGGATTGGCTGGGCGTCTGAACCCTTCTCCGAGCAGAGAAGGGCAGGGATGAGGCTTAAGCTAGAAAATAGTAATCCATAATTCCACTCACCTTGCCAATCCAATGTGGCCGTTTCCGCCTCATCCTAGTCCTTCTCCCAAGGAGAAGGACTTTCAGATTCATGATATCCACACTTGCAATAATTCCCCCTCCCCCACGGTTTTCCCGCTTCGCAGGGGCACCATCTCGGATTGGCGGAGAAGCGTACGGTTCCCCCTTTCAAGGGGAACCATCTTCCGGAGAGGACGGTCAGACCGCGGCGGCGAGGGTGGCCAGTACTTCGGCGGTTTGGTCGAACGACAGGCAGGCGTCCGTGACGCTTTGCCCGTAGACCAGCGGCTGACCCGCCACCGCGTCCTGACGGCCTTCCACCAAGAAGCTCTCCACCATCACGCCAAAGATCGGCGAATCCGGCAAGCGCAACTGATCGGCTACGTCGGCCGCGACCGCCATCTGCCGGCGGTGGTCCTTCGCGCTGTTGGCGTGGCTGAGGTCGATCATCACGCGGTTGGGCAGGCCCTCTTTCACCAGCTGAAGGTGCGCCGCCGAAACATGCTCGGCCTCAAAATTTGGCCCGGTGCGCGACCCGCCCCGCAAAACCACGTGGCAGCTGGGGTTGCCGGCGGTTTGCACGATGGCACTGATTCCGTCGCGCGTGGTGCCCGGAAACCAGTGCGGGCTGCGGGCGGCCTTCATGGCATCAATCGCAATCTGCACGTTGCCGTCGGTGGCATTTTTGAACCCAACCGGCATGGAGAGGCCGCTTGCGAGCTCGCGGTGCGTTTGGCTTTCGGCGGTTCGCGCGCCGATGGCGCCCCAACAAATGAGGTCGGCGATGTGCTGCGGAACGGTCGTATCCAGGAATTCTGTGGCCGTCGGCAAGCCAACGTTCACGACGTCGATCAGCAGTTTTCGCGCGAGTTTGAGGCCCTCGTTGATGCGGAAAGAGCCATCCATACGGGGGTCGTTGACCAAACCCTTCCAGCCAATCGTGGTGCGCGGCTTCTCGAAGTAGCAACGCATAACCACCAGCAAACGGTCGTTGAACTCGTGCGAAAGCTTTTTGAGCCGCTTCGCGTAGTCGAGGGTGGCTTCCGGGTCGTGAACCGAGCACGGGCCGACGACAACGAGCAACCGAGGATCGTGACCAAAAAGGCACGCCTCGACCTCGGCGCGCGCGCGCAAAATCAGCGCGGCGGCCGTCTCGGAAACAGGAAAGTCTTCCGCCAAAATAGCCGGTGGCAAAAGAGGGCGGACGGCCTTTACGCGTAGGTCGCCGGTGGGTTGCATCAAGCGGTTGTAAGTATGGCCGTTTTTCGAAGGCCCAGACCAAGAAACGAATGTGGGAATGCAGAGGATTTTTGCTTCATACTAGAAATGCGTCTATGAGTTCCACATCGGCCCCTCGCGTTCCTTCGTTTTTGCGCGGACCGCTGTTTGCCAATCTTCAGGCGACGCTGACGACGCTATCGGCGGTTTTTCTGGTCGCGGCCTTTGTGCCGGGCGTCGAATACTTGGCCTACCTTTCCTGCCTTTTCGGCGCCTACTATGCCGTTAAGAGCACGCTGGAATCGCTGCGCGCGCGCGAACTCGACGTCAACTTTTTGATGGTTTTGGCGGCGGTTGGGGCGGTCGCCATCGGTGAAGCGCGAGACGCCGCCGCGCTTCTATTCCTTTTTGGGCTAAGTAGCACGCTCGAATCTTTCGCGATGGCCAGGACGAAATCGGCCATCGAGAGCCTGGTGAAGTTGCGACCCGCCCAGGCGAGGCGTGTTTCGGCGAATGGATCGGTTGAAATGGTCGCCGTCGAACAACTCGCAATCGACGACCGAATCGTGGTTCACGGGTTCGAAGGCGTTCCGGCGGATGGCGAGGTCGCGGACGGCGCCTCGTCGGTGGACGAGAGCGCCCTCACCGGCGAGGCCGCCCCGATTCAGAAGGTTGTCGGCAGCCCGGTCACCGGCGGCACGCAGAACCTGGAAGGCACGCTCACGATCCGCGTGCTCAAGACGGTTGGCAACAGCGCGCTCGACCAGATCGTCGCGCTGGTCCAAAACGCGCAGGACAATAAGGCCAGCGGCGAGCGGCTGAGCACCTGGTTCGGGCAGCGTTACACGGTTTTTGTTCTGGTCGCTTTCCTCGTTTCTTGGGGCGTGCGATTGGGCCTTCGACAGCCGCCGACGGACGCCTTCTATCAATCGCTGACTCTCTTGGTTGGCCTCAGTCCGTGCGCCTTGGTGATCTCGACGCCGGCCAGCACACTCAGCGCGCTGGCAAACGCAGCCTGGAACGGCATCTTAGTGCGCGGCGGGGAGTTCATCGAAAAAGCGGGCGAAGTCACGCTGGTGGCGATGGACAAAACCGGCACGCTTACCAAAGGAAAACCTCGTTTGGTAGAGATGGTGGTTCAGCCACGCGAAGGCGCGTTGCAGCGTTGGAATCCTGAGCAACCGCTCGATCCGCTAGTGCAGAAAACCCTCGGCGAAGTTGCGGCCATCGAGTCTTTCTCGGCGCATCCCTTGGCATTGGCGGTGGTTAGGTCCGCCGAAGGATTCCCGCATCCTGTCGGCGAAGGGGTGGAAACCGTGCCCGGCATGGGCCTGGTTGGCCGGTGCGAGGGGCGGGCCATCGCCGTCGGAAACGACACGCTCCTAACTCGGGAGGGCCATCCGGTCCCGACAGAAATCACGGAAGTTCTCAGTTCATGGAAGCGGGCGGGACGGACGGTCGTGCTTGCGGCAACTGCCGACTACACCGCCGCGTTCTCATTTGAAGACGAAATCCGTCCGGAGGCAAAGGCCGTGATTCAGGAGCTTCGAGATCTCGGCGTTCGCCATATCGTGGTCCTCACGGGTGATAAAGCGGAAACCGCCGCCTCGGTCGCCGCCACCGTCGGAATCACCGAGGTTCACGCCGGGCTGCTTCCTGGCGACAAAACGGAGATGGTTCAAAAACTGGCGGCGACCGATCGCGTGATGATGGTGGGAGACGGAGTCAACGATGCGCCGAGCTTGGCGTCGGCGAGCGTCGGCGTGGCGATGGGCGGTCTCGGCTCGGACGTTGCTTTAAACGCAGCCGACGTAGTCCTGATGCACGACCGGCTCGACCGGATTCCGCAGCTCATTCGGCTCGGCCGGCGAACCAAGCGCATCATTACCGCGAACCTGGTGCTCGCCTCGGGCATGATCCTCACACTGACGATCGCCTCGTTTACCGGCAAGCTGCCGTTGCCCATTGCCGTTTTGGGCCACGAGGGCTCCACCGTTCTTGTTATCCTAAACGGGCTGCGACTTTTGCGTGGCAAATAGAAGCTGCGACAGAGAAAATGATATCGATCATGGGTCATCTGACGACGCGCAGCCCGTCCGGGTTCAATACCACTAGGACCAAAAAATAGGACCATGGAATACCAGCTAATTTCCGAACCCGAAGGCAACACGCAAAAACTTGTGATCGACGGGCGGACGGTGCTGGTGGGCATCCCTAGCGGAGTCACCCTCGACGCCACGGAACCCGCCGTAATGCGGTTCGCTGGTTCGGCTGCCCCGCGGTCGGTTGTGGCGGTGGGGCACGTGCCGAACGTGGACCGATTTACTAGTTGCCACCGCTACGAACCTTTTTGGATGACGCCAAAGGTGGGATATGACCTTCGCGACGTCGCCATCGAAACCCAATATGTGTTGGTTCGCCAGGCGGAAGGCGGCTACGTTTTGCTGGTTCCCATCGTAAAGGACCACGTTCGAACCTCGCTTCAAGGTTGTGGCACCGGATTGGAACTCGTCGCCGAGACGGGCGATTCGGCAGTTCCGGTCGGTGAGTTTGCCGGGCTGTTTGTTGCGGCGGGTGGCGACCCGTACGAGCTGATGGCTGAGGCCGCCGCCCGCTTCGCTGACTACATTGGCACGGTTCGCCTCCGCGCCGAGAAGCCGCTGCCCGAGTTTGTAGGCAAGTTTGGCTGGTGTACGTGGGATGCGTTTTACGGAGAAGTCTCGCCGGAAAACATTCGCGCCGGACTCGAAAGCTTCCGCGAGGGCGGCATCGAGCCGCGCTACCTCATCATCGACGACGGCTGGCTTTCGACCCGCACCGCCGAAGATGGCTCCAAGCGGCTGAGCGCCTTCGAGCCGAACGAGAAGTTCCCCGGCGGCCTCGCCCCTACGGTTCAGATGGCCAAAGAGGAGTTTGAAATCGAGACCATGCTCGCCTGGCACGCGATAACCGGCTACTGGGGTGGCGTCGATCCGTCATTCGGTGGCTATGGTTCCGAGATCCAAGAGCGAGTTTCGTCGCCAGGGATCTACAGCTACGTTCAAGAGATGCGCTGGTGGGGGCCGGCCATTGGCCTGGTTCCGAAAGAGAACATCCACCGGTTCTTCCACGACTTCCACCGGTACCTGCGCCAGCAGGGCGTCGACGGCGTGAAAGTGGACGTGCAGGCGCAGCTCGAGCTCGTGGCCGAAGGATCCGGCGGTCGCGTTGGGCTGATGCAGGCATACCGCGAAGCGCTCGAAGGCTCGGTAGCGGTTCACTTCGAGGGTCGGCTCATCAACTGCATGTCGCTTGCCAACGAGATGATTTACAACACGCTGGCCAGCAACGTCACGCGGTCTTTCACCGACTTCTGGCCGGACAAACCAGCCTCGCACGGACTGCATCTTTTTGCCAACGCCCAAAACAGCGTTTGGTTCGGCGAGTTCATCCATCCCGACTGGGACATGTTCCAAAGTGGGCACTCCGCCGGTCCGTTCCATGCCGCCGGTCGCGCCGTGAGTGGTGGCCCGGTCTATGTTTCCGACAAGCCAGACGGCCACAACTTTGAGGTTCTGAGCAAGTTGGTGGATGCCGAGGGCGACGTGCTTCTGGCCGACCTTCCGGGCCGACCCACGCAGGACTGCCTCATGCACGACGTCACCAAGGAGGACGTCCTGTTAAAAATCTTTAGCGTTAACAACTCCGGCGGGGTCATCGGCGCGTTCAATGCCAAGTTCGATGAAAATGCTCCGGATGCCATGATCGCCGGGCACATTTCACCGTCTGACGTTGCCGGATTGGAGGGCGATACCTTCGCGGTGTATGCCCACTCAACGCGCGAGCTAAGGGTGATGGCGGCAACCGAAACCTGGCCGATCGAGCTGCCGCAACTGGGTTGGGAAGTCTTTACAATTTCGCCGATTGTTGCTGGGGTCGCGCCGATTGGTCCACCGGACAAGCTGAACTCCGGCGCAGCGGCGCTTGCCTTCGGCGACGGGACGTTCCGGGCCGGAGTCTGGAACGGCGAGTTCTTGGCCTACGCCGCCGAGCGACCGGGCACGGTTCTGGCGGATGGCACCGCGATCGACTTCGAGTACGACCCGGAAACGGGCGCCCTGAAGTTCTTCGTCGAACTCGGCCCGGTCGATATCCTGCTGGCGTAAATTCGCGGCGTGTCTCGCGGCCCATGAGGGTTCGATGGCACTGGTCCGAGAGCGGGACCGGAGATACTCGGCGAAGGTTCGATCTCCGTGACATCAAGCCGGGATCGAAGGCAGTCGCCGCAGTGACAAGCGGTTTGGTTCATCCGTCACCTAAACGCGCGTCTACCTACACGAAGGAGCTCAAAGCAAGACGTTTTTGTGTTTGCTGCTCGCCCGGTACGCCACCGGGAGGCTGGCTACGTGCGTCTTTTCTCGATCCTTTTTGCCATGGCAACTGCTTCCTTTGCGGTCGCGGGCCCGGTTCGCCTTGCTACGAATCTGTATACGCCGGTTGCCGGATCAACGATGAAAATCGTCGAGGCGGTGACGGCAACCGACGGCGGGCTTTACGTTTACTCGTACCGTCAAAGCGGCGGCGTTTCGATGAACGCCGTATTCACGAGCTTTGCGCCCACGGGGATTCGACGGTGGTCAAAGACCATCGTTCAGCCGACTTACCCGCTGAACGCCGCCGAAGACATGATGAAGTGTGTGGTGTTGTTGCCCACTTCAGACAACGGCGTTATCCTCATCCACCCGAGACCTGCCGACCCGGCCATCCCTCTGGTCACGAAAGACCTGAATATCCGTCGATTCAAATCGGACGGAACTCAAACGGCCCAATCCGGTCTCGGCCCGAAACTCTTCGCCGAAAACTGGATCGGAGACGTTGTCTCCGTTAGTGCCGCAATCGGCACCGGCGGCAAGTTGCATGTAACCGGCAACTGGGTTGCTCCCTTCCCTCCGTCGCTTCGCCTCGTAGGGCCAAAGTCGCCGGGAGGCGCGTTCAACTTCGAGCTGAATGCCTCGACGCTAGCCATGGAGAAGGCGGTAACCGAGGCCGACTTCCTCCTGGATGACGCCCGTGGCGCGACTTATGTTTGGACGCGGAATCGCGGAATTGTTGCGGGCGGAGTGGGCGTGGTCGCAAGATACGACTACAATCGGCGGGTCGACGTCGTCGATGACGGCGTCCCATTCAAGTCCATCTACACGCAGCGGTACGCGACCAATCTGAACGGAGACTCGTATCCCCTCGAGCACCCGTACCTTCTTTCCGGCCTGATGGACGCACCGTCTCAGGATATGGCCCTTTCAGATGGAACGATCGCCTCGGCCTTTGCCATTGATACGAATCCTTTTCTGTTGACCATCTCCGACGGCGGCAACCGAACACGAGTGGGAGACTCGCTGGGCCCGATCTATGTGGAGGCATTCAAGGACTCCACCCTAGCGACTATGACCGATGGATTCTTTTCTGGATTGCCAGACCGGCAAGTTCTTACGGTGGTTTCCCGTTTCCTCGAACTAACGAAAAATGCAACCGTAGAGATGGTACTTCCTTCGGACGGATCATCGCTGTGGAATTTGCGAAACGCGCGAGCCAGTGTTGATCGAGAGGCGTTGTACATCCCTGGCGGGTCCGGCGAATTGCCCACCCAGGTTTCCGCTGGTACGCGGATCAACATCTCCAGACAGTATTTCTACGATTACACGCAGGTTAAGGCCGTCGACCAGGTCTATACGCTTTATCCCAACATTGCCGGTGGGACCTATGAATACATACTGCCAACCGTCGACTGAAAAGTATGGAGCGTCGGCAACGACGGAGCCGGGAAGCTAGCGGCAAGCCTGTGGCAAGAACCGGAGGTCCTCATCGGAATTAGCGGGCCGGTAGAGACCATCTACACGACGGGCGCGGTCGAGGCCGGAAACACGGTGAAGTTGAAACTCCACTTCGGAAAGCCGATCCCAATCTTTCCCGGCCCCTTCACCGACTACGTGGCCACGATCAAACTCGACGGCTCGAAGTTCACCACCAGTTCGCTGAGAGTGTCCGTGCCGGCGGGACATACCGTCTGGGAAGGAACGGTTCAGACGAAAGCTACCGCAAGGCCGGGGCCAAGCATCGTGTCGGTGGAAACAAACCCGAGGTTCGACCAAAAAGCAAGACACACCTGCGTTATCAACATCGTCGAACCGAACTAGCTGGGCTTGGACTAGCGGTGAGTTTTTGCTCACCGCTAGCCAATTTCGGCGGCGGCGGCTAAGATAGTTAGATGCGTATGAACGGTCTGACCCGGCGAGATTTCCTCGTGGCTTCTGGCTCGGTTTTGGTCGGCTCGGCGTTATCGGGATTTAAGTCATTGGAAGATAAGCTTATCCTCGGCAACGGCAACCATCGTTACTCCTGCCATCATGACTGGCTGACGCCACCGCCGGGCATGCTGTTCGGCGACACGCACGGTGTTGCACAAGACCGTCACGGCAACATCTACCTCGCGCACACCGTGCATCCGGATAGCAAGTCCGACGACACGATCTGCGTCTACAATTCGCGCGGGAAGTTCCTGCGCTCGTTCGGCTCGCAATTCAAAGGCGGCGCGCATGGGTTGGATTTGCGGCGCGAGGGCGGCGAGGAATTCCTCTACCACTGCGACGTGAACCGCCGAAAGTTCACCAAAACGAAGCTAGACGGCACGGTGCTTTTTGAGCTTGGCGCTCCAGAAGCTTCTGGAAAGTATAGAGGCGGCGAGGCCTTTAATCCGACGAACGTTGCCTTTGCACCGGATGGCGATTTTTTCCTTGCCGATGGTTACGGGTCCAGCTGGATCCACCGATACTCGTCGACCGGCGAATACAAGAGCACGTTCGGCGGCTACGGATCGGAGAAGGGCCAAGTGAACTGCCCGCACGGAATCTGGTTGGATACGCGCAGGCAGGAGCCGCTTTTGGCGGTCGCAGATCGCGGCAATCGGCGCATTCAGTACTTCGACCTCGACGGGAAGCACGTCCGGTTTCACACCGACGGCATGCGAATGCCCTGCCACTTCAGCATTCGGAAGGGCGAGATGCTGGTGCCAGACCTCGAGAGCATGATCACGATTCTGGACGAGGACAACAAGCCGATCGTCCAGTTGGGTGACGGTCATCCGTCCTCGCTTCGCGGCCGGCCGAAGTCGGAGTTCATCGATGGGAAGTTCATCCACCCGCACGATGCCATGTTCTTGAATAACGGCGATATTTTGGTGGCGGAATGGGTTCCGGCCGGCCGCGTGACGTTGCTGCGTCGCGAACGAAATTAGGCCGGATCATTTGTGCCGCACGCGAAGCGTGTAGCCCCAGCCTCAGTGGCTGGGCTTCTCTTTGGAGAGAGCTTCGGGCTCATTCGGACTCGTCGCTAAGCGTGTAGCGGATCCGAGTAGCCGCCGGTTGGTTTTTACCGGCGCACGGCAAGCAGAGGAAAGACCGTCCCCAATTCGAAGCGCGTAGACCGGACGGCCGTGGCCATGAAGGTTTCGATCGCAGCTCGCCCCAAACTCGATCCCGGAGGGATCGCATACGGTAGCCCCGGGTCGCTTTGCGACCCGGGGTCAGACGGCAGCCGAATTCCGCACCCCGGCGGGGTGCCAGAACCTGTCTCTATTCTGCGACCCTGCCAGGGTCGACTGGTTGAGACGTTCGCGTTCCCCGGGTCTTCGACCCGGGGCTAATGTCGGCGATCCCTCTGGGATCGGGCAGATTCCCGTCGTCACCGGTCGGTTTTTACGGGCGTAAGGCAAGCAGAGCTTGCCAGGAGAAAAGCGGCGGCAGAGCCGCACGCACTCCACATCGGACCCCGGTAGCCGCCGGTTGGCTTTTTCCGGCGCTGGGCAAAAAGGGTCATTGCGAGCGGTGTTGCGGGTATCGTTACCTTGTCGATTGAAGAGTCGAGCAGACGGAGGCGTATGCCAAAAACCTGCCTTGATATGACTCCCGGTCGAAACTTCGAGGGGTCACCTGGTAAAAACACCGAAAGCGGGGGCAGCCGAGGGGCATACCTTCGGCAGATGGGAATTGAACTTGCGGGTGCAAAACCCCCTTCGAGCCGCATGGCCCCCGTAGACGGTAAACACCAACATGCGCTTTATAAACAAAACCACGGTATACGAAGGTTCGGCTGCCCTCCACTTTAAGGATGGGAAGCTGACCGAGGTTTTGGGTCCGGGTGTATACCGCTACTTTTTTGGTAACCACCGGCTTACTGTCGTGAACTTATTGCCGACGCATGGCGTGGTCGGCGGGCAGGAAGTTACGACGAGCGATGGCGGGAGCGTTCGCGTCTCGTTGCTACTAACGCAGCAGATTGAAGACCCGGAGTTGCACTATCGTTCGGGCCAAATCGGTTCCAGCAGCTTCGAGGAGATCAAGACGTTCGGCGCAGATTTCGCCGTTGCGACAAATAGTTCTTTTCACCTCGCTGCGCAAGTCGCTTTGAGAGAATGGATATCTTCGCGCAAAATGGCCGAAGTGGTGGAGCAACGAACGACCATCGCGGAAGAGATCTCCCCGGTGATTGTCGGCGTTGCTCAATCCGCCGGCGTGCACATCATTAGCGTCGAGTTGCTCGAATTCAACGTGGTTGGTGGCCTCAAGGCCGCGTACGCCGATTTGCTGAAGGCGGAAATTGAAGGTCAAGCGGCGCTGACACGCGCGCGAAACGAGTCCACGACGATGCGTAGCCTGTTGAACACGGCGCGGTTGGTCCGCGAGCATCCGGGGCTGTTGGAGCTGCGCGTTTTGTCCGCCGGGCAGAAGCCGCGCGTCACGTTTGTGGTGAACAACCCGGCTGGGAACGACAAGGTTGCGCCGGACGGCACGGATCTCTCCGAGTAAGCCGGGTCTCTTTTTGGATTCTGCGACCCTTCCAGGGTCGTTTCGGACCGGACGGCGTCGTTCCCCGGGTCTTCGACCCGCGGCTAATGTCGGCGATCCCTCCGGGATCGTGGAGAGGCATCGCACTCTTTGTCATCCCGATTGAAGTTATCTGATCTCCTTTCCGCTTCCCGGACCACGATCGCAGCTCACGGCAAACCCGATCCCGGAGGGATCGCATACCGTAGCCCCGTGTCGAATCCGGTCGACCCGGGGTCAGGCGCCCGCAATTTGCACCCCAGCGGGGTGCCAGAATCCGCGACCCCGCCGGGGTCGTTTCGAACTGGACTATTTCCTAGCCGCCGGTTGGTTTTTGTCGGCGTAACGCTCACAGAACTGCACACGTCGTTGGCCGCAGGTATGATTCGGCAAGCGTGTCGGGCGCAACCGGGTCTGCGGAAAGGGTTTAACCTGCCGAACAAAACTTCAAATCGGACTGCCAGCCTTTGTGCGGCCTGAACGCGGACCTCAGGTGAATCGCATCAAGGTCACATGTCAAAACCCCTTCCCGAAAATGCCAGCCTGGAGCATCTGAAATCCCAGGCAAAGTCGCTGCTTCTGACCCTTCGCAACGGAGACCCTGAAGCCCTCGCCCAGTTCCAGAAACTCGCCCTCGCCGAGCCCTTCAAGCTCGCGCAAGCTCAACTCATCGTCGCGCGCGACTACGGTTTCGACAGTTGGAGCAAGCTAAAGCGCCACGTTGAAGGTTTCCCCAGCCAACGCGCCGAGTTCTTCGCCGCCATCCGCGCCGGCGACCGCCAGCGCGTCGCCGCCCTGTTGTCGAAAGCGCCCGAGCTAGCGGGCTCGAATGATCCGGATGACTTCGGGTCGACGCCGATCACCCAAGCCGCAAACCGAAACGATCTTCCGATGATCGATCTTCTGCTGCAGTGCAGGGCGGATATCAACGCGAAGAGCACCTGGTGGGCGGGCGGCTTTGGGCCGTTGGACTTCGCTGACGAAGCCACCTCGGAGGCATTGATCCAGCGGGGTGCGAAACTTACCGCCCATGCGGCGTCTAGGCTCGGACGGATTGAGGAACTGAAGGCTATCCTTCAAAACGAGCCGCAAGCGGTGCATCAGCGCGGAGGCGACGGGCAGTTTCCGCTCCACTTTGCGAAGACGCCGGAGATTGTGGACATCTTGGTGGAGGCCGGTGCCGACCTGGATGCCCGCGACCTCGACCACCACGGCACCGCGGCACAATTTCTGATCCATGAGATTCCGGTCCTGGAGCGGTTGGTGCATCACGGTGCCACCCAAGACGTGTTCACCGCCGTGATGTTGCAAGACTTGGAAACCTTGGCCGCGTTGCTGGATGCTGACCCGGATGCTCTGCGTCGTCGCGCGGGCGATCCCGGAAACCCCTGGATCCCCGAAGCGCCCGGGTCGCACGCCTACGCCTACTCGATTGGGAACGTGCGGCCGCATCAAGTTGCCAGCCGCTTCGAGCGACATGAAGCCTATCGGCTTCTTTGGGATCGGTCCGACGAAACGCTGCGCCTCGCGATGGCAGCCTGGGCGGGCGATGCGGACGCGGCGGGCGAATTGTTGCGTCTGCATCCGGACCTCGCCAAGTCACTCACGCGAGAAGACCACGCCCTCCTCGCGTCGGCCGCTTGGGTTCGGAAGCTCGATTCGGTTCGGCTGATGCTGGAATTGGGATTCGACCCAAACGTTCCGGGCGGGGAAGACTCAACGCCGATTGATCGGGCGGCGTTTCACGGTTTCGACGACGTGATCGAGGCGATTCTGCCGTACGGACCTGATCTCTCGGTCAAGAACGTTTACGGCGGCACTCCGTTGGGAGCGTGTATGTACGGCTCCGTTCACGGGTGGCGAAAGGACGGGAACTACCCGCGCAGTGTGCGGTTGCTTCTCGAGGCTGGTTCGCCGTTGCCTTTGGAAACCGGTGGGAGTGCCGAAGTTCGGGCGGTGCTGGCCGAGTTTGGTATTGCGTGACCTACGTTCCGCCACGATCCCACCGATTCCGTAGCCGCCGGTTGGTTTTTACCGGCGCAATTCCGGATTCTGCGACCCCGCTGGGGTCGTTTGAACTGGATGCTCGTGTTCCCCGGGTCTTCGACCCGGGGCTAATGTCGGCGATCCCTCCGGGATCGTGGAGAGGCATTTCTCCCCCCTCGCCGTGATCGCCATCCTTCGGAGAACCGCTCTGGGTGAGAGGGCGAACCCTGGATTTCCCTAAAGACCGATCCTGAAGGGATCGCATACGGTAGCCCCGGGTCGCAAGGCGACCCGGGGTCAGGGCCAGCCAAGATTTGCACCCCGGCGGGGTGCCAGAATCTGCGACCCCACCGGGGTCGGTTAGGATTGACGCTCGTGCTCCCCGGGTCTTCGACCCGCGGCTAAGATCGACGATCCCTCCGGGATCGGGCAGATTTCGGTAGCCGCCGGTTGGTTTCTAACGGCGTTCGGCAAGCAAAGCTTGCCTGGGGAAACGCGGCGGCAAAGCCGCACGCACTCCAAAACCGGAGGGAAAACTGGGTTGGCTTTACCGGCGTTCGGCAAGCAGAGCTTGCCTGGAGAAAAGCGGCGGCAAAGCCGCACGCACCCCAAAACCGGAAGGCACAAAAAAGGGCCGGCCTTGCGGCCGACCCTTTTCCATACTAGTCCGTGCTCTGCGAGCTTCCGGCGCCCGCCGAAGCCTTTTCGGCTTCGGGCGCACCGCCAACGGGCGGACGATTGTTCGTCTTCCCGGCCGGAGCCGTCTTGATTTCGCCGGGGTCAATGGCACCCTCGTTCGAATCAGAGGAACAGCCAACGCAAGCAAGCGCGGTTACGACGCCAGCGAGAAGCAGAATCCGCTTCCCGACTGACACCTAGCCGCCACCCGGATCGCACTCGTTCGCAGTGAAGTTGCCTTCCGAGTCCGGTCGGAACCAGCCCCAGTAGTACGGCTGAACGCCCTTGGTGCCGCCAGGAGCGACGCAGTCAACGCTCCAGTAGGGTGCGCCGTCTTTCGCGGTCGGAGCCGGATCCATCGAGCTCCAAGGCGTGTTGACGTTGCTTGCATACTGCGGCCACTTCGGCAGGTTGCCAAAGCCGATGAACTTAGCCGAGGTGTCGGCGTAGACGACCGGGAAGCCCTTGCCGTAGATGAACAAGGTCGTGTCGGCGCCGTTGCCAAACCAGTAGTAACCGTAACCGGTGTTACCGGAGGTTGCACCGGCGTTCGACGGGTAGCCGCCTGGGTTGAACTGACAGGCCGAACCGTTGTCGCAAGCGAGAACCGGGTTGCTGGTGGTGAGACCAACGTTATTCGCCTTGAAGTTGCCCATCCAGTAGAGCGGAACGCTCGACGGTCGGTTCATGGCGGTGCCGCTGTAAGCATGCAGCAAGCCGTTAAACGTGAGTCCAACGTTTGCCGGGGTTGCGCCAGCGATAAGGGTTGCCGAAATCGTCTTGTTGGTCAAGCCGGCGGCTTCGTACATCTTGAAGTTCTTCGTGTACGGCTGAATCGAGTTCATCACGAACACGCCTTCTTCGCTGCGCCGTGGCTCAGCGTCTCGTGCGCCAGCGGTGAACTGGCCTGCCGGAACCGAGTGGAAATTCAGCGAGCGCCAGGTCTGAGTGGCGTTGTTGAACGACATCGAAAGCGGAAGGATGTCGTCGGTGTCCGAAGAGTAGATCGCGGTAGCGGTGCCGATCTGCTTGAACTGAGCAAGGGTCTGGGTCTTCTTCGCCGCTTCTTTTGCCTGAGCAAACACGGGGAAGAGAATAGCGGCAAGAATTGCGATGATCGCGATAACGACCAGCAATTCGATGAGGGTAAAGGCTTTTCTC
This sequence comes from Fimbriimonas ginsengisoli Gsoil 348, assembly GCA_945881865.1. GTDB lineage: Bacteria > Armatimonadota > Fimbriimonadia > Fimbriimonadales > Fimbriimonadaceae > Fimbriimonas > Fimbriimonas ginsengisoli_A. The sequence continues at coordinate 207,184 of CAMCVK010000004.1, forward strand.
ATAATTGCATCTCCTTTGAGGATTAGGCCGGACCAATAGTCCCAACCTAGGCGAACATTGTAAGGCAGAAATCAAAAATGTGGTAGGGAGATTTTTAGGGCTGAATTTTTTCAGCCGTCTGTTCAGATGCCTCGGCTCACAAGAGAATGTCGTCCACGACTTCGCCGAAAACGTCCGTCAGCCGGAAGTCGCGCCCTTGATAGCGATATGTGAGCCGCTCGTGGTCGATACCCAGCAGCTTTAACATCGTCGCGTGCAGGTCGTGCACGCTCACGGGGTTCTCGGTGATGTTGTAGCCGTAGTCATCCGTCTTGCCGTGGCGAACGCCCGGCTTGATGCCGCCGCCCGCCACCCAAATGGTGAAGCAGCGCGGGTGATGGTCGCGGCCGTAGCTCGTCGCCGAAAGCTCGCCCTGCGAATAGACCGTTCGGCCAAACTCTCCGCCCCAGACCACGAGCGTGTCATCCAGCATGCCGCGCTGCTTCAGGTCTTTGATGAGTGCCGCCGAAGGCTGGTCGGTGTCATAGCACTGGCCCTTGATGGCTTGCGGAAGACCGCCGTGGTGATCCCAGCCCATGTGGAAAAGCTGGGTAAAGCGCACGCCTTGCTCGGCCAAACGGCGAGCCAGCAGGCAGTTATAGGCAAACGAGCCGCTGCGGTGAACGTCTGGGCCGTACATTTCCAAGATCGACGATGGCTCTTTCGAGATGTCGAGCAGCTCGGGCACGGAGGCTTGCATGCGAAACGCAAGTTCGTACTGCGAGATACGCGTCTTGATTTCGGGGTCCCCGATGAGCTTTTGGCGAATTTTGTTCAGCCCGGCCAGGTCATCCAGCATTTCGCGGCGGGTCGCGCGGTCCATTCCTTCCGGGTCAGAGAGGTACAGAACCGCGTCGCCGGTGTTCCGGAACTTCACGCCTTGGTGCTGGGTCGGCAAAAAGCCGGAGCCCCAAAGGCGATCGTAAAGCGGTTGGTCGTCGGCGCGGCCGGACCCTTTCGAGGTCAGAACTACGTAAGAGGGCAAGTTGTCGCACTCGGTTCCGAGGCCATAGGCAAGCCATGAACCAATGCTGGGGCGCCCGGCAAGTTGGGAGCCGGTTTGGAAGAACGTGACCGCCGGGTCGTGGTTGATGGCATCGGTGTTCATCGAGTAGATGAATGTCAGTTCGTCGATGATCTTGGCCGTATGCGGCAGCAACTCCGTGAGGTGCGTGCCGGTTTGGCCGTGTCGCTCAAACTTGAAGATGGTCGGGGCGACGGGGAACTTCGATTGGCCTGAGGTCATCCCGGTAAGCCGCTGTCCGTTGCGAATCGAGTCTGGAAGGTCCTCGCCGTGGCGCGCGGCCAGTTGCGGCTTGTAGTCGAAAAGGTCGAGGTGCGAGGGCGCACCCGACTGCAAAAGGTAGATCACGCGGTTTGCCTTCGGCGCGAAGTGCGGGGCGTTCTTCAGACCACCGATCCGCTTTCTGGCGTCGTTGGGCAGCGAGATCCCGTAGCTTTCTTGCGCAAGCAGGCCCGCCAGCGCCGCTACGCCGAGACCGGCACCCTGCAAAAAGGTGCGGCGGTTGATGGCGTCTTGCGCCTGATACATTGCTTTTTCTTCGTTCATTCTTTCGTCGCCGCCTCGTCGAGGTTCAAAATGGTGCTGGCCAACAAGGTGTAGGCCGCAAGTTCGTCCGCCGCCATGCCGGCCGGGCGCGGCAAATCGCCCACCTTTACCAGCTTTTCGGCGGAAGGCAGATCGCGAGAGTACTTAACCCGGTGCCGGGCAAGCCCGGTGCGTAGGATTTGCAGTTCGGCAGCGGTGGCGCGCCGACCCAGCACGTTGCGGGCCATGAATTGGATGCGGCTTTCCGGCGTTTTAGCCAGAACGAGCGTTCGCTGCGCGAGACCGCGGGCGGCCTCAAAGAAGGTCACGTCGTTCAGCAAAACCAGTGCCTGCAACGGCGTATTGGTTCTTGCACGCTGAACCCGGCACGTTTCCCGCGTCGAGCTGTCGAACAGCGTCATGTTTGGAGGGGCGGCGGTCCGCTTCCAGATGGTGTAGAGCGAGCGGCGGTAGCGGCCCTCACCCACGTCCGGCTTATAGTTGCGGAGGTTGCCGTAAACGTTCAGCTCATCCCAAATGCCCTCGGGTTGGTACGGACGGACCGAAGGGCCACCCAGGCGCTGCTTCAGCAGTCCGGCGGTCATCAACGCCTGGTCGCGCAGCACTTCGGCGGGCAGTCGGAATCTCGGTCCACGTGCCAGGTACCGGTTGACCGGATCCATCTTGAGCAACTCCGGAGAGATCGCAGAGCTTTGCCGGTAGGTCGCGCTGGTGACGATCTTTCGCAGGAACCCTTTCACGTTCCAGCCGGAAGCCACGAAGTCGGTTGCCATCCAATCGAGAAGTTGCGGGTGCGTCGGAAACTCGGCGCGGGTGCCGAAGTCTTCGATGGTGCTGACAATCCCGTTGCCAAAGAATCGCTCCCAGAACCGGTTGACGGTGACCCGCGCGGTGAGCGGATTAGCGGGATCCACGATCCACTTCGCGAGACCGAGGCGATTGTTCGGCGTGCCCTTCGCGAACGCGGGAAGCACCTTGGGGATGGTCGGCGGGACGATCTCGCCACGGTGATCGTAAAGTCCGCGTTTCAGGAGGTACGCCGGGCGCGGCTTGCGCATCTCTTCCATTACCATGACGGTCGGAATCGCATTCGTCAGGTCGCCGTGAGACTTTGCCGCCGCTTCCCGGGCTTGGTCGAGTTTGGCAAACTCGGGGTCGTTCTCCCGTGAGTAGAGCTTGGCGAGCTGCAACCGCTGGTCGGCGGTGCGCTTTTCGTCAGGAATGTCGAGGAGTGCGCGCGCCGGATGCGAACCCGAAAGTCCGGCTACCTCGCGCGGCGAGATGACGCGCTGGTAGATCGCCAAATCTTCCACCGCCCCCATGTAGCCGTCCGAGCTGGATCGGCGGCCAACCGTGAGGGGAACTTCCGTGCGGGTGGTGCCGTTCAGGCGGTCGGCTTCGATCTCGGTTTCCACCGGCGCGCCGTTGAGATATATGCGGACACCGGCGGCTTTTCCGCTGCCGTCGTAGCTCACGGCCACGTGCGTCCATTCGTTTTCTTTGATGCGCGGCTTGGCGTTGACCTTGATCGCGCTATCCGGCCAGCTTGAGATGAGGTGCATGGCGACCATTCCGTTGGCGAGGTGTAGGTCCCAGCCTTGGTAGTTCTTGCCGGAGTTCATCTTGGCAACGGGCGCCCCGTTGACCGACTGCGGCCGAATCCAAAGGGCATAGGAGTAGGGCGAGGTGCGATCGAAGTCGCCAACGTTGCCAAGCTCCAAGTAGTCGTTGCCGCTGGTTTGCACGGCTCCTCCGCCGCGTCCGGTATCGAACTTTGGCGCACCCTTAAGGGTTGCCTGTGCGGCGGTGCCGTCAATCGCGCGGGGATTCGATCCGAATGAGTATCTGGCCGCTAAGCCCTCACGAAGGGAAGGCTGGGCACCGACATCGGGCAAAACCCAGCTCGCCGCGACGGCCTCGTTGGCTTTTGCGCGCGATGCGGTCTCGGCTTCCAGCTCATCCAACGACTTTTTACGACGTTTCAGCTCGGCGACCTGGGCCGGAAGCGGGGCCGAGATGAACGGCGGGTGGTTTACCGGCCGCTCTTCCCCGCTTCCGCTTTCCGGAATGTTGTTGAAATAAGCAAACATCCCGTAGAATTCTTTTTGCGAAATCGGGTCGTACTTGTGGTCGTGGCAACGCGCGCAGCCGCTGGTGAGGCCGAGCCAAACCGTCGAGGTCGTCTCCACGCGGTCGATCACGTTTTCCACGCGCCATTCCTCGGGGACTACGCCGCCCTCTGTGTTGATGCGGTGGTTGCGGTTGAACCCGGTGGCGATTTTTTGGTCCAGCGTTGCGTTTGGCAACAAGTCGCCGGCCAGCTGCTCGACCGTGAACTTGTCGTACGGCATGTTTTTGTCGAACGCGTTGAGGACCCAGTCGCGCCAGCGCCACTGGTACCGCTCGTAATCGGCCTGGTACCCGTTACTGTCGGCGTAGCGAGCGTAATCCATCCAGTCCATCGCCATCCGCTCGGCGTAGCGCGGTGAGGCGAGCAGGCGGTCGACGACGCGCTCGTAGGCTCCGGGAGCCGTATCCGCCAGAAAATCATCTGTCTCGAATGGCGTGGGAGGAAGGCCGGTGAGGTCGAGGGTCACGCGGCGAATCAACGTCGCCTTATCGGCCTGCGGCGACGGTTTGAGGTTGCGGTCTTCGAGCTCGGCGAGGATGAAACGGTCGATTTCGTTCTTTGGCCATGCGGAGTTTTTCACGACCGGCAGCGCGGGCCGATCCGCCTTTACGAATGCCCAGTGCGGGGAAAATTCGGCGCCCTCTTCAATCCACTGGGCGAGGATTCGCTTTTCTTCTGCGCTGATCACCTTGTTGCTGCTGGCGGGCGGCATGAGGAGCGGTGAGTTTTTGGGTGCGTGAATCCGCTTTAGGAGCTCGCTCTTGGCCGGGCTGCCCGGAACGATCGCCCGCCGACCGCTGGCCAGAAGCGCCGTGGCACCTTTCCGGTTGTCGAGCCGGAGGCCGGCAAACACCGTGTTCTTGTCGTTTCCGTGGCAGGTCAAGCACTTGCTGAGGATCGGCCGAACGTCTCGGTTGTAAACGACCTTCTTCCGCTTTGCGGCTTCGGCGGGCACGCGGGCGAGCACGCCCCCGAGGAAAAGAAGCGAGAGGCCAAGCAGGCCAAACCGGATGCGATTGTTCGATACCATGGCTCGTCGTTAAGGCTCCACTATAGCGGACATCGGCCCAATTGGCTAGCCACTGTCCATTCCATTTAGTACGGAAGCTTCGCGACCGCTTTGCCGATGAGCGCAATCGAGATCGCTGCCATTCCAATAAGGCCGGTGCCGCAGGAGAAGCCTGCCAGCAAAACCGGCGCGTACCGGCTCCAAGTGTCGACGCCGTAGCGCGCCGCAAGATACTTCCGGCCATACCAAGCCCCAAAGAACTGCGGCAGCGTGTTCGCCGGGAACAACCCGAGTCCACCCGCAAAGCCGTAGAAAAATAGCAACGGCCACTTAAAGACGGTAAATAGTCCAAACGTAAACAGTCCGGCCACGCAACCGCCCAGGATGTACAGCGGCTTGATGGCCGCCAAGACGTAGTTCTGGGCGCCGTCCGATCGCGGCAAGTTGATTTGTTGCCAAACCGCGGCTTGCTGCGCCTGAATCGGCCAGAAGTTCTGGGCGTACGGGAACGCCGCGTTCGGCAGTGCATTTGTGTTCCAGAAGAAGCCCCAGAAGAGGAAGCTGGAGACCAGCACGACCGGCAGCATGAACGCCTCGGCCTTGAAAATGCTGACCATCTTGGTGCCGGTCAGCTCGACCTCGCGGAAGCGCTGGGCCACCCAACCGTGGTCTTGCAGCGGAACCGGCGCGTACCAAATGTCCACCCGCTGGTAGCCCGAGGCCACGATGCTGGCTTCCTTAAGGTACGGGAAGCCGATTCCGCGACCGGTGAGGCCGATCATTCGCGCGGAAATATAGGAATTCAGCGGGCTCCAGATGAAGCCGAAGAACGCCAGAATCCAGAGCGGGAAGTTCGGCACCAAGATTCGGCAAACGATGATCGTGATCGCCGTCGCGACGAGCCAGCCGCCGATCGCGATGAACAGCGGGATATCGCCACGTCCTTTCGGCGGGGCCAACGAGAACTTCCGTTCGGCGCTCACGCGCTTCGCCTCGCGGACCGATTTGATCACGAGCATCATGCCGATGATGGCCACCGCGATGTTGATCCCGATTCCGACGGAGAGCCAGAAATCCATGTCGACGCTGAGCTTGGTGACGAGGGCGTCAGATCCTTTACGGTAGCTGGGGAGCAACCCAGCGTGATAGAGGATCGGGTTCATGACGACCATGCCTAGCACGCTGGCCAGGGCCGCGCCACCCAGAATTTCGAACGGCAAAACGAACCCAATGAGGACGTTGCCTAGGCTGAAGCTGAGGCCCACGATGGCGGCCGGGAGGAAGCTTTCGACGCTGGTCGTAAAGTCGGCAAACGGAATCGGGAAGATGGTGAACGAGTCGCCCAGTAGGGTTCCCGAGAGCACCGGCACGCCGATGTACAGGAAGCCAAACATCAGGCCGACGACGGTGCCGGTCGAGAAAATGCCCCAGCGCCAGCTTTCGGTGCCGGCCTCGCTAAGGGCGGTGGCACCGCTCGCGGCGACCGGCGCGTAGGGGAACGGAAGCTTTTCGACGTCGCTGGTGATGCGGAAAAGCGCATAGCCCATTCCCATCCAGCTGAGTCGGCCGCAGACCTCGGTAACGAGCAGCAGCGCAATCGGCTTCCACCAGTCGGGGTGCCAAAGCTCGCGTTGCAGAATCGCCGGGCTGTTGGGCGACGGCACCGACCACGACGGAATTTCGCTTACGAATGGCGCGGCGGAGGGGCTGCTGACGAAGTAGGCGTTCCAAATCATCCACGAAAACGGACCGCCGGCAAGGCCACGTTCCGCACTGGCCACCGCCGTTAGGCCGGCCGCGATGTAGAACAGGATGTAGATTTCCTGTTTCTTCAGCGGGGCGTACGAGCGGCGGGCGACCTCGGCGAAGAGCACGATCGTGACCCACTCCGCGGCGTCGCCGATGCCCTGCCCGGCCACGAGGCCAAGGTACATGCCGCCCGGCAACATGAAGAGGGCGATAAAGATTGCCCCAATGATGGTTTTGAGCGTGAAACCGTCCTCGAACTGAATCTCTTCAGTCTCGGGTTTCTGGTCCAAATCCTCGGGCTCCGTCGCCGGCGAGGGGAGGATGTCTCCTTGAGGCATGTGCCCCAGATTATGCGCCGGAAATGCGCCTTTGTGCCTAAGGATTCCAATTTTTGTCGTGGGTGTAGATTCCAGTTAAGACGCCACAATACAAACCATGACCGCGCAGACGCCGATGCTCCGCCAATATTTTGCGGCGAAGGCCGAGCACCCGGGCGTGGTGCTGGCGATGCGGGTCGGCGACTTCTATGAGTTCTACGGCGAAGACGCTGAGACCGCCGCGCGCGCCCTCGAGATAACCCTGACCGGACGCGAAGACGGCACCAACGGCCGGATCGCCATGGCCGGTGTACCGTTTCACTCCGTCGAGAAGTATCTGGTTCGGCTTATCCAGCAAGGCATCAAGGTCGCGCTTTGCGACCAGTTGGAGGATCCCAAGGCGACGAAAGGGCTGGTGAAGCGAGGCGTGACTCGCGTGCTAACGCCGGGCACGCTGGTTGAAGACGCGATGCTCCCGAGCGGGCAAAACAGCTTTCTCGCTGCCATTTGCGTCATGCCGCGCGGTACCGGCCTGGCCCTGCTGGACCCCAGCACCGGCGAGTTCACCGTTACCGAGGTGTCGAACGAGCGCGCGCAGGAGGTCTTGATCCAGGAATTGGCCCGGATCCGCCCCGCCGAACTGCTCATCGGCGAGGAAGCCGACGGCTTTGGCGAATTCGCCCATGGGAGCCTGGGCGTCGCGATCACAAACGCCAAAACTCCGACGGCAGACCGAGCCGCCCGCGCGCTGCTCGCGCATTTCAACGTGACGTCGTTGGCGGGCTTTGGCTGCGTCGATCTGCCCGCCGCAACCACCGCCGCCGCCATGGTGCTGGCGTATGCAACCCAAAACAAGCTCTCCCTCTCGCACGTTGACTCTCTCAGCAGCTATTCCGTCGATGGTTTCATGCGCATCGACCCGGCCACGCGTCGCTCGCTGGAGCTCACGCAGAATCTGGCCGACGGCTCGCGCCGGTTCACGCTGTTGAGCGTGCTGGACGAAACCGTGACGCCGATGGGCGGACGGTTGCTTCGCCGCTGGATCGATCAACCGTTGCTCGACCGGGCCGATATCGAGTTCCGGCTCGACGCCGTCGAACGTCTTTTTCGCGCGTCGCTCGTGCGAACCGACATTCGGGAAGCACTGCGAAAGGTGAACGACATCGAGCGGTTGGTCTCGCGATGTGCCACCGGCCACGCGACGCCACGCGATCTTTCGGCACTTCGAGCGGGTCTCGACGCAATGCCGCTGCTCATCGAGCCGCTGCTGAAGGTTGGCCTGGGTCGGATTCAAGAGCTTCGCGAGCAACTGGTCGACCACACCGACTTGCGCCAAACGTTGGAACGAGCCGTCGTGGCCGACCCGCCCGCTTCGCTGCGCGACGGCGGGGTGATTCGGCCCGAGTATGACCCCGAGCTGGATGCCCTGCGGAACCTAGCGCGCGGGGGCCGCGCCTACATTGCCGGTCTGGAGCAACGCGAACGCGAGCGAACCGGCATCAACGGCCTCAAGGTCGGGTTCAACTCAGTCTTCGGCTACTACCTGGAGATCAGCAAGTCGAACCTGGACCGCGTGCCGGAAGATTACATTCGCAAGCAAACCACCGCCAACGCCGAGCGGTATATCACCGCCGAACTGAAGGACCACGAATCGCAGGTTTTGGGCGCGCAGGAAAAAGCCCAGGCGCTGGAGGCGGACCTTTTCTACCGGCTGCGCCAGCGGGTCGCCGAGCATGGCCGCGCCCTCCTGCAAACCGCCCGCGCCCTTGCCGAGCTGGACGCCTTAATTGCCTTGGCCGAAGCCGCCGTACGGCGCGACTACGTTCGGCCGGTGATGACGGACGACGAGCCCGACGCCATCGAGATCGAAGGCGGTCGGCACCCGGTGGTCGAGGCTGCCATAGCCGGGTTTGTGCCTAACGAAACCGCGCTGAACGGAGAGACGCGGCTCATCATTTTGACCGGTCCGAATATGGCCGGAAAATCGACCTACCTTCGCCAGAACGCGCTGATCCAGTTGATGGCGCAAATGGGGTCATTCGTGCCCGCGCGGTCGGCGCGGCTGGGTCGCTGCGACCGGGTCTTCGCGCGCATCGGCGCGAAAGACGAACTTGCGCTGGGGCAGAGCACGTTCATGGTCGAGATGGTCGAGGCGGCGAATATTCTCAACCACGCCACCGCGCGGTCGCTCGTGATTCTGGATGAAGTCGGGCGCGGAACGTCGACCTTTGACGGTCTCGCGATCGCCTGGGCGATGGTGGAGCACCTCGCGGCGGTCGGCGCGAAGACATTTTTTGCCACCCACTACCACCAGCTAAACACTTTGGAATCGCGTTTTCCGACCATCGCGAACTTCCGAGTGGCGGTCGAGGAGCGCGGAGATGACCTGGTTTGGACGCACCGGGTGTTGCCCGGCGGCGCGGACCGCTCGTACGGCATCCACGTTGCGCGCATGGCCGGGGTTCCGGCCGAGGTTCTGGCCCGGGCAACGGCGGTTTTGCGCGACTTGGAATCGGAAGGTCCCGTGCCGGTTCCGGCACGAACCGAACGCCTGCAGATGACACTGTTCGAGATGGAGCCGCCGGAGGTGATGGGCGAACTCAACCGGCTCGATGTGAACCAACTGACGCCGCTGGGCGCACTCAAGCTTTTGGACGACTGGAAACGCAAGTTCACGTAGGCGCCAGCTAAACGCGATATCTTTTCCAAGTATCGTGGGAGTTAAGTATCCTTACTTGGTATGGGTAACGTGTTCGACATTGCCACTAGTCGAGATGCTGAAGTCTTTCTAACCGCAGCAACCGAAGATCAGGTGATCGTTTGGGACTTGCGCACGAGACGCGAACTGAGATCGTTTCCGGCATGGATCGACCTCGGCGGGCAGCGACTCGCACTCTCGCCCGACGGTAGCGTCGGCTATGTTGGGGCCTATAGCCGGTACGGGGTTGCGGCTCACAACGTGGCAACCGGAGAACTTATATGGCGACGCAAAGACCTCAAGCGGGTCCAGACGTTGCTCGTTTCGCCCGACGGTGCTCGACTTTACGTAGAACTAGAGGGCCGATCTGCGGTCGAGTTGGACACCGCGACCGGGGACAACCTGAACACGCTTCCGGCGGTGAAAGGGATTTGGGAGAGCCCATTCGCTCCCCTTCAACTCCGCGTGAAGAGAAGTCTTGAGCTGACCAATCTGGATGGCAGCCGGGTCCGGTCGTACCCTCGCGAGAGCTTTGCCGCGCTTCATGCGGTTTTTGGTCCCGATCGACTTCTCGTTTCGGAAGCAGGCGAATTCGTCCGCTGCTTTGACCTCGTTACTTATCAGGAGCTATGGCGATATGGTTCCCAGGGCAGTCACGCGTTGCGGCTCGGTTTCCACGAGGGAAGCGGCTCCTTTTCGGCGGTGATGTGGTCTTACGAGAAAGGCGGCTCTCGTCAACTCGTCCGGTTTGGAGATACCGGTCCCGTTGGAGAGCCGGAAGACTTGCCCGGGGCCTGGTGCCATGAGTATGCAAATCGCGGCGCCAAGTTGGTGCTCGTCGGCGACGAGGTTGATGTTATCGACGTTTAGCCGAGACCGCCGCCATTCGCACCCAGACGAGGCTCCAGGCCGCTTGGCCAAACAGAAAAAGCCAGAACTGCAAGTCCGCCGGAAGCGAGTAGATCGCCGTCACGACCGGAACCCAGAACGTCCAGCCGGTGAGCTGGCGGCTGATGAACTGGTAGGTATATTCCCCGTTCGCCAAAGACAAAGCCGCGCCGGAGGCCCGAAAACCCGCGTCGCGCCAGGCAAACGCGAGCAAGCCATATGGCAGCGCAAGCAGCGGCGTGAAGCCAAGCTGGTCCACCACGATCTTCGTGATCACCGTCCCGGGATCCGTTCCCGCCCCAAACCAAATGCTCAGCAATTGGTAGAAACTATCCACCAGCAACCCCATCAGCGCGAAAAAACCAACCTGAAAGAGCAGGTCCGCCCGGCCCGAACGCTCCTTCAAGATCAGCCGCTTCATCAATTCCGGGATGAGAACCGTTGCGATCGGCGTCGAAATCGCGGGAAAAAGCGGGCCGATTTGGCCGCGCCAAGACTTGCCGGTCGCCAGAATCTGCTGCGCGTTTGGGCTGGCATAGTAGCTGCCCACCATCACGAAAGCCGCCCCGATGAGCAGAAGCATCAGCTGCCAGTTGTGCCGAACGGCGTCGATCCCGGGTTGGATCGGGTCGCGCTTCACAAACCTTTCGCCCCGGCAAAGGCGTTCATGAAGTCGGCAAGCGCAATCGCCGACGCGAGCGGGACGCCGTTGTAGAGGCTGGCGCGGACGCCGCCGACCGACCGATGCCCGGCCAGCCCCGATAGCCCGACCGCTTCGGCGAGCAAGAGAAACGTGGAAGTTAGCGAGGCATCGCGGAGGGTGAACGTCACGTTCATCTGGCTGCGGGCATCGCGGTCAGCATGGCCGAGATAGAAGCCGTCCGAGCCGTCAATGGCGTCGTAAATCAGCTTCGCCTTGGCGGCATTTTGGGCGGCGATCGTCGGCAAACCACCAAGACGTTTCCAATAGGCGAGCACCCGACCGGTCACGTAGATGCTCCATGTCGGCGGTGTATTGTATAAGCTCCCGCTCTTAGCTTGAACACTATAGGAGGACATCGGGACATCGCATTTGGCCCGGTCCAGGAAATCCTGGCGAATCAGAACAATGGTCACCCCGGCCGGACCCAGATTCTTTTGCGCTCCGGCATAGAGCAATCCCACCCCATCAAACTCGATTGGACGCGACAAAATATCGCTCGAAACATCGGCTACAACCGGCACATTGGCCGAAACGAAACTCGGAAGCTGGACGCCTTGGATCGTCTCGTTCGATGTTATGTGCAGGTACGGAGCGTCAACGCTAAACTCCAACGAAGTAGGAATCGAACGATAAGGCGCGCCCGTGTCGTGAACGACCTTTGCCGTCGGGTTCACCTCGACGGCTTTTTGCCCCCAAGTCCCGGTGATGATGTGCGCTCCACCGTCGCCAAAATTCATCGGCAAAAGCGAAAACTGCGTGCTCGCTCCGCCCTGCAGAAACAGAACGCGGAAGTTCGGCGGTACCGAAAGCAACTCGCGAAGGTCGGCTTCGGTCTGCGCCAAAATCGCCTCGAATTCCGGCGACCGATGGCTCATTTCCATCACGCCCATTCCAGCGCCTTCGTGGTTGTAGATGCCTTCAGCAAGCTCGGCAAGAACCTCGACCGGAAGCGCCGAAGGACCGGCGGAAAAGTTGTGGATGCGTCCGAACGGAAGGCTCATACCTACTGTGCCGCCTGCCGGGCGAACGCTTCATTGATCGATTCTAGGTTCTTTACGACGATCGAGTGAATGACCTTCCGAACCAGTGCCCCAACGGTCGGCACGTTGTATTCGTAATCCAGCGACTGATCGAACCGAGTGCCGCCGTTCTCCTCGCGAAATTGCCAGGTGCCTTCCAGCCGGTCGTAGTCACCCTGCAGCTGCCGAAAGCGCGACGCGTGGTTTGCATCGTCCCAAATCTCTTCCTGTCGCCACCGAATTTTGAGCCCAAACGTCGGCACGACGCCCACCCAGTCGGCCACGAATCGCCCGCCATCGCGCTCGACGGCGGTCACCGAGACAACCTCCTTCATGTATTCCGGATACCGCTCCGACTCTTTGGCAATGGCATAAACCTTGGCCAGCGGGGCGTCGATCCACACGGAAGTCGTGACGGTTGGCATCGTCCGAAAGGTACCTTTACGGGGGCAGTCTTCGTATGCGCGCGCTCGTTCTCAACTCTCCTGGCCACCTCGAATTGGCCGAAATCCCGGTCCCGGTTCCCGCCGCCGGCGAGATTCTCTTGCGCGTTCGGGCGGCCACGACTTGCGGCACAGACCTCAAGGCATTTCGGCGCGGCCACCCGCAGATACCCATGCCGGGACCGTTCGGCCATGAGTACAGCGGCGAGGTCGTTGCGGTCGGTGAGAACGCTCCGTTCGCCGTCGGCGACGCCGTGATGGGCGTCCATTCCGCCCCGTGCGGCGAATGCTATTGGTGCAAGAATAGGCAGGAAAACCTATGCGAATCCATCATGGCTTCGAAGGTTTTGGGGAGCTATGCCGAGTTCTTGCTGGTCCCGGCGCGCATCGCCGGGAAAAACGTTTTCCGCAAACCAGAGGGTCTTTCTTTTGACGAGGCCGCCTTGCTGGAGCCGTTCGCCTGCGTCGCGCAGGGGATTATCGAACTGCAAAAAGTCGGCTCTTTGCCGGCGCAATCCGTTCTGGTGATCGGCCCCGGAGCCATCGGCCTGATGTTTGTCGCCGCGCTGAAGCGACTAGGTGTTCCCCGCGTGGTTCTCGCCGGGCGAAACCCGGCGCGTCTGGTGGTTGGGGCCGGCTACGGCGCTGAAACTGTGGCGTTTGCCGACCTCAAGCCGGAGTCCAAAACCGAGTTTGATGTTGTCATCGAGTGCACCGGAATGCCCGAAGTCTGGGAGCGCGCGATCGACTTCCCGCGCCGCGGCGGCACCCTCATGCTGTTCGGCGGCTGTCCGGGCGGAACGACCGTGACCTACTCGACCGGCCGCGTTCACTACGACCAAATCACGATCCTCAGTCCGTTCCATTTCGGCACCGCCGCCGTTCGCCAAGCCCGCGACTGGATGGCCGAAGGCATCGACTTCCGTCCGCTTCTCTCTGGAGTCCGATCCCTGGAGGAGGCGACCGCGACTTTCGCCGATCTGGAAGCCGGGCGGGGCCTCAAGTACGTGTTCCACCCATGACGAACCGACTCGCGCGCTACATCGGGGACGGTCGGGTCGAGATCGTGGAGGAGCCTATGCCGGTTTGCCCGCCTGGCGGATTGCTGGTGCAAACCGAGGCCTGCGGCCTGTGCAGCGGGGAGCTGATGAGTTGGTACATGGACCAAAAGCTGCCGCACGTCCTAGGCCACGAGGTCGCCGGAATCGTGCGCGAAAGCCAAGATGAGCGGTTCCCCGTCGGCAGCCGAGTTTTCCCGCACCACCACGCGCCGTGCATGATTTGCGAACTCTGCCGACGTGGTCGATACGTCCATTGCCCGAAGTGGAAACGCACCAAGCTCCGGCCCGGAGGAATGGCGGAATGGTTCAGCGTTGACGCCGAAAACCTTTCCGATACGCACATCACAGATGACCTCCGCGCGATCGACGCCGCGCTGATCGAGCCGCTCGCTTGCGTGATGAAGTCGGTGCGGCTGGCGCAGATCGAGCCCGGGGACCGCATCGCGGTGATCGGCCTCGGCGTGATGGGGCTGATGCACCTAGCAGCGGCTGCCGCCCACCAGCCCATCGGCTACGACTTCAACGAGGCCCGCCGCACCTGGGCGAACACCCAAGGCTTCCGTGCCGCCGCACCCGAAGACGCCCAGCCCGCCGACGTCGTTTTTGTGTGTCCGGGCAGCCAAGCCGCGTTCGACTTCGCGTTGACGCTCATCCAACCCGGTGGGGCCGTCGTGCTGTTTGCCCCCCTTGGTCCCGGCGAGCATCTCGCGGTACCTCAGTCGACGTATTTTAAGGAGTTGAGGATCTTGCACAGTTACAGTGCCGGCCCGCCGGATACCGCGCAGGCCATCGCCGCCATCCGAAAAGGCGAACTCCGCGCCGAGCAGGTGATTAGCGAATTCATTCCGCTCGCCGACCTTCCGTCCGCGTATGGTGAAATGAAAGCGGGAAGAATTTTAAAGCCGATGGTGATTTTTTGATGATTCAGGTCGCTGACGCCTTTGCCTATCCGGAGGTTGAGAAGACTACGTACAAAGACGAGCCCGGTACTTGGGTCGCGGTCTCGCGGCGGGTGCTTGCCAGCGCCAGCGACACCAAATTTGAGACCCGGTACTTCGAACTTGCACCCGGCGGCTACACCTCGCGCGAGCAACATCACCACGAGCATGTTGTCGTCGTGTTGCGCGGCGAAGGCGCGGTCATCCTCAACGATGAGCGGTCGAGCATCAGCGTCGGCGACGTCGTCCACGTGCCGCACAACGTTCCTCATCAATTCTTCAACCCAAATCAGGAACCGTTCGGCATCCTGTGCGTCGTAGACCGTGATAGAGACCGCCCGGTAATTTTGCCCGTCGCACCGCCCCTACCCGAATCCTAATGAATCCCATCCTCGCTTGCCTTGCCCTCCTTTCGCCCTCGCCCCGGCTTGCGCCGGATGCGTACGTCGATTGGGCGTGGCAAGATGCTCAGCCCGCGATCGCCGCGGCACAGCCCGTTGACGCCGGTCAGCAGCGCGACATCGAGAGCGACAAGAGTCTGGGCAAAAAATACAGCGAAGAGATCGACAAAGAGCTGAAGGCCAGCGAGGACAAGGCCATGATTGAGCGCGTGCAGCGAATCGGCGGCGAACTGGCCCTCATTGCCAACGAAACGCTAACGCCCGTCATCTGGGGCGATAAGCGTCTGAACCGGTTTGAATACACGTTCAAAGTCGTGAACGAGAAGGACGTGAACGCGTTCTCGCTACCGGGCGGAACCATTTACGTTTACGAGGGGCTCGTCAAATACATCGAGAGCGACAGCGAACTCGCCGGAGTCTTGGCGCACGAAATTGCCCACGCCGCTTTGCGTCATGTGGCCGCTCTGCAACGCGAACAAAGCAAGATCAGCGCCGTGCAAATTCCGCTGATCATCGCCGCCGTGCTCACCGGGAAAGGCGGTGAAGCCCTGATGGCCACGCAGCTGACTACCCAAGCGATCTCCAGCGGGTGGAGCGTGAAGGCCGAGCAAGCCGCCGACCTCTCGGGATTCACCTACATGGTTCGCAGCAAATACAACCCGGTGGGAATGCTGACTATGATGGAGCGGCTCGCGAAGGACGAGCGGGCCGCGCCCGTGGTCGATTGGGGCATTTACCGAACCCACCCTCCCGGCCGCCAGCGCGCCGACGCCCTCACGGAATACCTTCGAACCGCGAACATTCCGCTTCGGCGAAGCGAAGTCACCACATCGTTTCGAACCAGCGTCTCGGCGGCCGATAACGGCCGGGTCACGGTGAGCTTTGGCAACCGGGCGATCGTATCGTTTGCTGGCGAAGAGGCGCTGAAGCGCGCCGACGAAGCCGCCCTGCGGCTGAACACTTTCTTCGACGAAGACCCCGAGCTGTTCCAGGTCGGCATCGGCGAGGATGGCACCGTCGTTGGCCTTCGCCGCCCGTTGTTCCAACTCACGCCGGGCGACGCCGAAGCCGCGAAAGTGCCGTTTGATGAGTTGAAGCGAACCACCGTCGGGGGAATCCGCACGGTTCTGTACGGCCTTTCCTACCGCGTTTGGAATCGCCGGTAAAATTTGCGATTCCGGAATGCTCGAAAAACTACAAGAGATCGAACGTCGGTTCGACGGCGTTGAGGCGGACTACCAGAACCCCGCCCTGGTTTCGAACCCCAAAGAGATGCAGCGCTTGGGGAAGATTCGCGCCGAGCTAGAGCCGGTGGTGGTCGCGATTCGTGAATATGCGCGCACCCGGCGCGACCTGGTGGAGGCCGAAGAGATGCTTTCGGATCCCGAAATGCGCGAGATGGCCCAGGCCGAACTGGACCCGCTGAAATCTCGGATTATCGACCTGGAGACACAGCTTCGGATGATGCTGGTTCCGAAGGACCCGTGGGACGACAAACCGGTGATCGTGGAAATTCGTCCGGCGGCCGGCGGAGACGAGGCGGCGTTGTTTGCGGGCGAGCTTTTCCGGATGTATGCCCGCTATGCCGAACGACGACGTTGGAAAACCGAGGTCGTCGACATCGAAGAGAACGGCATCGGCGGCGTAAAAACGGTGACGTTCAACATCGACGCGGCGGGCGCCTATTCGCACCTGAAGCACGAATCGGGCGTGCATCGGGTGCAGCGGGTTCCGGCGACGGAAAGTCAGGGCCGCATCCACACCAGCACCGTGACGGTGGCGGTTTTGCCCGAAGCGGAGGAGGTGGACTTCGAGATCGACCCGAAGGACCTGGAGATTTCGACGTACCGTTCCAGCTCGGCGGGCGGCCAGCACATGCAAAAGAACGAAACCGCGATTCGCATCGTGCACCGGCCTAGCGGCCTCGTCAGCACCTGCCAGGACGAGCGGAGCCAGGCGCAAAACAAGATTAAGGCCATGAACGTTTTGCGCTCGAAGCTGCTTTTGGCCGCCCAGGAGGCGGCGGCGGCGGAGCGGCAAGGACTGCGCAAGGGGCAGATCGGCTCCGGCGACCGAAGCGAGAAGATCCGGAGTTATAACTTTCCGGATGGACGCATCACGGACCACCGGATCAAGCTAACCGTGCACAACATCCACGCCTTTATGGACGGCGACATTGAATACATGCTGCACGCGCTGGCGCAGGACGAACAAGCGCGCAAACTGGCCGAAGAAGACGGCGGATAGCGAGAAACTAGAGAGCCCAGCCACGGCGGCTGGGGCTACACGCTTCGCGTCGGGTTCCGGTGAGCCCGAAGGGCTGTAGTCGGCGGCTCCGTGCCGTCGCTTCCTCTCGAGGAGAGTTTCTGCGACGCCTTCAGCGTCGTCTGGACTGGACTATTGTCGGCGATCCCTCCGGGATCGATCGAGAGCGTGCCGTCCGATGCCCTAATCACATTCTGCCGGCAGCCGTTGGTAGTTATCGGATCTCGCCGCAAGCCCGATCCCGGAGGGATCGCATACCGTAGCCCCGGGTCGACTTCAGTCAACCCGGGGTCAGACGCCAGCAAAGATTCGCACCCCGGAGGGGTGCCAGAATCAGCAACCCCGTTGTGATCGCGGAGACTCCCGTAGCCACCGGTCGGTTTTTACCGGCGGCATTGGCTACTTAACCGGGATCAAAATGCCCTTCGAGAGCCACTGCGGATAGACCGTGGCTTTCCAGGTTTCGCCCTTAACCAAGGGGGCGTTGGCCAGCCAGCCGTTGATCGCGGTGTCGTTGGTTCCTTCGAAAAGGGCAACCGCCGCAAGCTCGCCCTTATCCTTAACCGTCGCGTAGAAGGCGATTCCGGGTGCGGATTTCACGTAAGCCTCGTGCGCCTTCGTCGCGTCGCGCGACGCCTTGCCGACCTTTGAAAACACAACGAGCCGGTTCTCTACGATGCTATCCGGGTCGATGTTCGCCGTTTGCAGCGCACCGAGTTTCGTCTCGATTCGGGAGGTTTCCACCTTCATGACGCCGCTTTGCACGTACGGGTCGGGCTTGAAGCAGGCCTCAACGGCTTTGCGGTCCCGCACGGTGAGGACGACAATGCCGCGCCGCGACTGCGTCGGGTCTTGCACCGGACCGGCGGTGAGGAGCTTGCCCGCCGCGTATTGCACCTTGAAGTTGCCGATGTGGGCGTTTTGCATCTCGGTCAGCTGCTCTTTCGTCGTTCCGGGCGGGACGGTTCCCCGCACCAAGAACACCCAGTAGGTGGCCGGCTTGGCGTCGGGCAGGGCGATCGTGGCGGCAAGGGCGAGCGTCGTCAGAAACATCACACATCACAGTATGCGCCTTGCGGCGGTAAAAGCCAACCGCCGTCTACCGAGTTTCGGCACCGCGATGACAGAGTACGATTTCCAATAGTGCCTTCCGACCAAAAATTTGACCTCGGCTACCTCGGTGGTGGCCAGCTTGCCCGAATGAGCATCCTTGCCGCGCGGCCGTACGGCGTTTCGACTCTGTCGCTCGACCCCGGCGAAGACACCCCAGCCGCGCGGGTCGGCAAGGCCATCGTCGGCCGACTCGACCGACCGGAAGACATCGCCACCCTCATGCGGCGCTGCCGCCGCCTCACGTTGGAAAACGAGTTCATCCCCGCTGAAGCCATTCTGGAAGCCGCCAAGCAAGCCGATTTCGACCTCGCAAACCTCGTGCCTGGTCCTGGTGCTCTCGCGACCATCCAAGACAAACTATCGCAGCGCCAGGCTTACCAAGCCGCCGGGGTCCCCTCGCCCCACGCCGTTTCGCTGGAAGACGGTGGCGCCCAGGCGAAAGCCGAAATCGGCTTCCCCATGGTGCTGAAGGCGCGATTCGGCGGATACGACGGCAAGGGAACACGCTACGCCCGAACCGAAGCCGAATTCGAGCAGCACGCCGACACCTGGCAGAAGGGTGGCTGGCTCGCCGAGGCGTTCGTGCCGTTTGTACGCGAGCTCGCGGTGATGGTGTGCGTGCCGGAAAACGGACCGGCCGCATGCTTCCCCACCATGGCGACCGAGCAGCGGAATCACGTGTGCGATGTCGTGTACCCCTGCGGCAGCGACGGCTCAAAAATCGCCGAAGCGGCGGTCCGGGCGATGGGCGGAATCGGGCTCTTTGGCGTCGAGCTTTTCGAACTAGCCGACGGTCAGCTTTTGGTGAACGAGATCGCGCCGCGACCCCACAACACCGGCCACTACACGCAAAATTGGGGCGGAACCACGCAGTTCGAGCAACACGTGCGCGTCGCCCTCGGTTTGCCCATCGATACGGCACCCACCGGCCACCCGACAAGCATGGCAAATATCCTCGGGCCGGACCACGGATTCGATTTTAAGAAAGCGCGAGAGCGCCTTTTCGCTACCCATCCCCAGGCGCATCTGCACTGGTACGGGAAGGCCGAGAGTCGGCCGGGCCGAAAGCTCGGCCACATAAACGTCGCGGGCGGCAGGGATGAAGCCCTTGCCGCCCGCGATGCATTTTTCGGGGTTTAGCCCTTTACTTTGCCTTTCTCGTCGACCTGCGGAACCTTGGTTCGCACCTTCTTCGCTGGCACCTTCTTCAGCGCTTCGAGCAAGACTTCGATCGCTTTTTCAAGCTGCGGGTCTTGACCCTTGGCCCAGAGGTCCGGTCGGGCGTCCACGTCGATATCCGGGTCGACACCGGTGTTCTCTGCGATGATTCGATCGGTATTCGGGTCGTAGAGGGCGAACGAAGGCGAGGTGACGCTGCCGCCATCCACCAGCGGCGCACCGCCGGAGATGCCAACCAGGCCGCCCCAGGTTCGCTTACCGATGAGTGGGCCGAGGCCAGCCTTTCGGAACAAGTACGGGAAGAAGTCTCCACCGGAACCGGCATAGCCGTTGATCAGCATGGCCTTGGGTCCTTCGATCGTCTCCGCGTCGGCACCTTCCAGGCCCCATCGGCTCTGGATTCTTGCCTTCTGCGTTCGGGCGAGAGTGTCTACGAACCACGGCTGGATGTATCCGCCGCCGTTCCAGCGCTCGTCCACGATCAGCGCATCCTTGTCGGTCTGCGAATAGTAGCCCCGGACGAACTCGACCGCACCTTCAAAGGCCGTGTTTGGCACGTGCATATAGCCAATTCGACCGCCGCTTAGCTTCGCCACCTTCTGTCGGTTTGCTTCGACAAACTCGGCGTACCGGAGGTTTGCCTCGTTGCTGATCGGCTGAACGCGTACCTTTCGGCTACCTTCGAGGCCCGGCTTGTCGTTCACCGTGAGCGTGACGTACTTGCCGACCTTGTTCAGGAGAAGCGAGTTCGGGTGGACGTTTCGGTCGACCTTCTGGCCGTCGATCTCCAGCAGGTAGTCGCCGTTCTTCACGTTGATGCCCGGCTCACCGAGCGGTCCGCGGCGCGCTTCTTCGAAGTTTTCGCCCTGGAAGACCTTGCGGAAGCGAACCTTGTCGCCGCTCAGCTCATAGTCTGCGCCCAGAAGGCCAACCGGAACCGGTCGCGGACCGGGGCCAAAGTCGCCGCCCTGAACGTAGGCGTGGCCGGTGCCGAGCTCGCCCACAAGCAGACCCAACACGTAGTTAAGGTCGGATCGGTGGTTCACGTACGGTAGGTACGCGGCGTACTTCTTGCCGATGGCGTCCCAGTCGAGGCCGCGCATGTCGGCATCGTAGTAGTTGTTCTTTTGGAACCGCCAGGTCTCCCAGAACATCTGGTTCCACTCGTCGCGCGGGTTCAGGATGAACTCGACTCCGCTGGTATCAACGCGGCCGGCGCCCGGCGTGAGTCCCGGTCGAACGTCCACCACGCCCAAGGTAGGTCCCAGGTTGTAGGCGAACTTGGTCTTGCTGGCGTTAAACGAAATCGAACCCAGGGGGCCGTTCCAGATCGGGGTCGACTCTCGGCTGCCCAGGTCGAACCGTGTGATGCCCGACGGGGTGAACACCAACACGCCGTTGTTCACGCCGGTGATGCCATAGTTGGCGGCCGGGAACGGCAGCGGGATGAGGCGTGCATCCAGGTTGTCGAGGTCGATTTTCAGGCCGGGCTTGTCGCCGGCGGGCGGTGCAGCTGGCGGCGGGGTTGGCGGGCCAACGGGCTTCGCGTCGCGCGGCTCGGGCTCCTCGTCGTTCGGCGGAATGAGCGGGTTCGGCGTGTCCTTGCTCAGCGGGAGCACGTAAACGCGCGAGGTGTCCTCAACCTTCAGGCTGAACTCGTAGTCGCCGAAGGTCGGCGAGAACGTTCGGCTAGAAACGATGTACAGGTACTTGCCGCCAAGGTCGAACGAAGCTGCCGAGTCGTTGTATCGGCCGGTGGAGATGGAAGTCGTCTTTCCGGATGCGATTTCATAGAGCTTGATGTGGCTAAAGCCTTTCTTATCGCCTTCGCCAAATACCAGCCACTTGCTGTCCGGCGAGAACTCAGCACCGTTCTGGCGAGAGGCCGTGGGGCTCACTTCCTTCAGCTCCTTGGTCTCAACGTTAAGCAAGAACAGCTTGAACGACTCGGTGGTGATCAGAATCGACTTGCTGTCCGGGCTGAACTCGAGGGAGGTAATCGGGAGCTTGGCGCTGGTGAGGCGGGCCGGGACTCCACCGGAGGCCGGTCGAACGTAAACCTCGTAGGTACCTTCTAGGTCGCTGACGTAGGCGATGGACTTAGCGTCGGGCGACCACGCCGGGAACCGCTCGCGCGTTCCGCTGGTGTTGGTGACGTTTCGCGTGTCGCCGTTCTTGGCCGGAACGGAGAAGATTTCGCCTCGCGCTTCGGTGAGCAATCGGGCGCCACTCGGGGAGAGGGCCATGCTTGAGATCTGGTTGGCAACCGGTCGCAGGTACGGTCGGCTCCAAAGATTCTCGGCGTTCAGCGAAGGCGTCAGCTTGGCAACCGTGTCCTTCGCAATGTTGTATTGGAAGAGGTAACCGTCACGCTCGAACACGATCGACTTGCCGTCCGTCGAGGGCAGCTTGATGTCGGAGTCGTTG
Source organism: Fimbriimonas ginsengisoli Gsoil 348 (assembly GCA_945881865.1). Taxonomy (GTDB): domain Bacteria; phylum Armatimonadota; class Fimbriimonadia; order Fimbriimonadales; family Fimbriimonadaceae; genus Fimbriimonas; species Fimbriimonas ginsengisoli_A. The sequence goes on from CAMCVK010000004.1 coordinate 229,134, forward strand.
TACTTCGTCAGCTGGGTTTCCTTCTTCGTCGCCATGTCATAGCGGTAGAGGTTCAGCGTGCCTTGGTTCTTGTCCGAGATGAAGAAAACCGACTCGCCGACGACCATCGGGCAGTAGTTCTGCTCGCGGCCGGAAGGGAGCTCGCTGTAGGTGTTGTTCTCGAAGTTGTAGAACGAGACCTTGCCCTGGGTGCCGCCGCGATAGCGTCGCCAGTTGAAGTTGTTCGAACCGCCGCGGTTGTAGGCAATGCGCTTTCCGTCGGCAAAGAACGAAACCTGGAACGCTTCTTCGATCGGCGTTCGGATCGGAAGGCCACCATCTGGCCGGACGTACCACAGCCTTGGCTGACGATTGACGAAGCTGCCAGACGTGCTGGTATAGGCGATCTTACCGTCCGGCGTCCAATCCACCACCGAATCCGGCTCTGGGTCGAACGTCAGTCGCTTGGGTTCGCCGCCATCGGTTTGCACGACGTAGACATCGGAAGCGCCGTCGTAGGCGGCCGTGAAGGCGATCTGCGAGCCGTCGGGCGAGAACTTCGCGTTCGACTCAAGGCCAGGGCTACTGGTGAGGCGGCGAGCGCTGCCGCCGGCGGTGCTGGCAACCCATAGGTCACCGGCATAGGTGAAAACGACGTTGTCTCCAAACACATCGGGAGACCGTAGAAGCCGAACATCGGTGGTTCCGGGGGCGAGGACCGCAAGTAGCGCGGCGGTGGATAAAGCGATCAATTCATTGTCTCCTGGCAACGTGATGCGACCCGGAACAAACTCCGAAGCACTTCGCGATTACGGGCATTATTCCCCTACTGAGTTCATCGCGTTGCAACGAACCCACGAATGAGGAAAAGGACCCGGCTTGAGGTTGCCTCGCGATGGTGTACGTGAGCCGGGCTTGGCAGAGTTCCGGTTAGGTCGCGATACCCGACGGATATGAAGGAAGCTGGTGTATTGACGTGCGAATCGTTCCGGAATTACGCCAGTTTTCGAAACTCGTGCTTGCCGACTTTCATCGTCTTGCCCACGAGGTCGGCGTGCGCTAGGCGCAGCTCGGTCACTTTTTCGCCGTCTAATGAAATCGCGCCCGCCTTCACCAGGTCTTTCACCGCGCCATTGCTCTTAGCCAAGCCGAGCGCCACCACGAGGGCCGGAATCGACACGAAGCCGTCTTCGACCCATTCCGGAAGGATCACCGCTTCCTCGGCGTCCACCGGCTGGGTCTTCTTTCCGAAGGTGTCCACGAAGTACTGCTCGGCGGCTTCGGCCGCCTCAACTCCATGGTAGAGCCCAACGATTTCCTTTGCGAGGCGGACCTTCGCGTTTCGCGGGTTGGTGCCGGGGGCAAGCAGTTCTGAGACTTCCGAGAGCGGAACGTCCGTCGCAAGCTCGAACCAGTTCGCGATCAGCTCGTCCGGAATCGACATCGTTTTTCCGAACATGTCGTTCGGCGTATCGATGACGGACACGTAGTTGCCCAGCGATTGGGACATCTTTTCTTTGCCATCCGTGCCCACCAGCAGCGGCGACAGCACAACGACCTGCGGCGCCAACCCGTATTGCTCCATCAGCGTTCGGCCAACCAGGTTATTGAACTTCTGGTCGTTGCCGCCAAGCTCGACGTCGGCATTGATCTCGACCGAATCCATCCCTTGGCACAGCGGATACATGATTTCGTGCATCGAGATCGGTCGCTGCTCGGCGAGACGCTTGGTGAAGTCGTCGCGCTCCAAAATACGTGCCACGGTGTAGCGCGAGCACAGCCGAATGACGTCCTCGAACGTCATCTTTCCCAGCCAGTCGGCGTTGTAGAAAATCTCCGTGCGCTCGGGGATCAGGATCTTGAACAGCTGCTCTTTGACTGCCTCGACGTTCGCCTGGACCTCCTCGCGTGTGAGCTGCTTTCGGGTTTTGCTCTTGCCGCTGGGGTCGCCGATCTGCGCGGTGAAGTCACCGATGATGATGCAGCCGGTGTGGCCCAGGCGCTGGAAGTCGCGGACCTTACGCAGAACGACCGCCCAACCCAGCGTGACGTCTTTCGCCGTCGGGTCAACGCCAAGCTTCACGCGGAGGGGCCGACCCAGCGCAAGCTTGGCGCGAAGGTCGGCTTCACTGATGATCTCGGTGGTTCCCCGCCGGAGCAGGGCGACCTGTTCATCAATCGAAAGAGCCACGTCGGAAGTCATGGGCATATTGAACCCACAAAATGACTCCCGGCGGCGAGAGGCTACTTCACCGGAACACGGGACAGCGCGTTGATCGCGCGTTCGGCATCACCCCGAAAGAAAGACAGCGGGTGACGAGTGAGTGGCTGAAGCACCGCAATCGCCGCGCGGTCGCCGTACTGCCCGAGCGCGGAAATGGCCGCCGAGCGCGCGCCGAACGACGGCTCGCGCGCCACCGCCACCAAGGCAGCATAGACACGCTTTTGGCCCGTCCGGTCCTTCAGCTCACCGAGGTGACCGATGGCCGCGACGCGCACTGGCTCGGATGGCGGGTTCTTCAAGATCGCCAGGCACTTCTCGCGCATCGCGTCGGGATTTGGATTGTCGTATTCCAGGGCGAAGATGCGGAAGGCATCGCCATCTGAGTCCGTCTTCGATGCCGATTCGACAAGGGCGTCGTCCTTTCGCTGGAACGTGAGGGCGCGAAAAACGGCAAGCCGAACGATCTCGTTTGTTTCCAATTGCGCCCGCTTTTGCAGGGCAGCGATCAACTCCGGCGACTTGTCTCGGCGGAAAGCAACCGTTTGGACGGCCGCCCGGCGAACCTCGGCGCTTGGATCATCCAGCAGTTTTTCGGCCAGACCGCTCGAACCGCTTCGACCGATCAGCGCGACCCGAACGATCTCGCTAGGCTCACTCTGGGCAAGCGCGGCGATTTCGGTGTCGGAAAGCGCTCGATCGAGACCTTGGATTAGCCGCAGTTTCTGCGCCACGTTCGGGGCCATGGCAAAGACCTTCTTCCAGTCGTCGGCGTTCCAACCCAGCTGGTAGTCGATCTGCGTCATCTGCCAAACCTCGGGGTCGAGCAAAACATACTTGCCAGTTGTCGGCAAAACCGTCATGTTGCCGACGACCTGAACCGCCGATGTGCGACCGGTTTCGTCCAAAATCTCGGTTCGAAGCTCCATTCCCGGGGCTCCTTGCTTGGCAACGATTTTGCCGTCTTCGCGGGTAACTGTGATGCGCGGCGCACCGGCCTCATAGAACCACTGCCGTCGGAACCAGTCGAGATCCTCGCCCGAGGTCTTGGAGAACGACGCGAAAAGCTGTTCGGTGGTGACGTTCTTGTACTTGTATTCCTGCAGGTACGCCTTCGTGCATTTCCAGAACATCGGCTCGCCGAGGTAGCGCATCAACATCAGCATTCGGCTCGCGCCGCCCGGATAGGCGTTTCCGTCGAACATCTCCAGCGGGTCGGTGTAGTCCTTCGAGACCACGGGTCGCGGGCTTGAGGACGCCCCAAAACCGTTCGAAAGCACATCCAGCCTTGCTTTGTCGAACGCGTCTTTGCCGTCCTTTGCCCGGGCATAGAAAACCGGCATCATCGTGGCCCAGCCCTCGTTCACCCAAATGTGCCCCCAGTTTGGCGTCGTAATGGTATTGCCAAACCACTGGTGCGCCAATTCATGCGCCACCAGTTCGGTCGCATCCGAAAGCGGGGCGTTCTTCTCGTCGAAAAGGCAATTGATCGTTTGGGTGGTGGCGGTGATGTTCTCCATTCCGCCAAACATGAAGTCGGGCACCGCGGACTGGCTGTACTTTACGTACGGGTATGGGAAACCGGTCAGCCGCTCGAACTCCCGGATCATGCCGGCCGTGCCCCAAAACGCGTTGCGGCCCTGCTTTTCTAGCCCGGCCGGAACCCAAAAGCTGACCCTCGGCCCCTTTTCTTGCTCGACGATTTCCGTGTAGTTTCCGGCAACAATACTGATGAGGTAGGTGGAATGCGGCTGATCCATCTTCCACTGCCAACGCTCGCCGGCCTTCGATGTCTTGTGCGAGATCAGCTTGCCGTTACTAAGGACTCGGTACCCTTTCGGCGCGGTGATGGTGCCTTCGCTCGTCGCCTTGTCGTCCGGAAAGTCGTAGGTAGGGATCCAGTTTCGGGTGTCCTCCATCTCGCCCTGCGAGTACACGACATCGGTTTTTGCCGGGAAAGCGCGCTCCTTCGGAATGAAGTAGAGCCCGGCCTGCGGGGCGGCTGAATAGCGGATTCGAACCTCCGCGAGCGACTTAACCGGCTTTTTCGTGGTGACCCAAAGCTTGGATTCTTCAAGGGAAAATGTTGCCGGAATGCCGTCCACGGTCACCGAAGAGATGTTCAGCCCGAGTGCATCGAACCAGAGTTTGTTCGTGGGCCGCAGCGGACGAACCACGTTCACCACGTCGCCGCGAATCGACGTCGTCTTCGGTTGCAGTTCCACCGACCAGTTCACGTGCACCAGGTCGTAGACGCGGGCGGGCCGCTTGGCCGGTGCCGCAAACGCGCACGAGGTTGCCAGCAGGGCAAGAGAAGACGCAACAAAGCGATGCATGGGGCATAGCTTAAACCGAAATTGACAGCGGCTAAGCTTTTTCGGCTAGTTTTTGGGCTGCCGCCCACGCTTTTTCGATATCCGCCACCAAAAGCCCGTAGCCGCCGTCGCCGCCCATATTCGCCTGCCGGAGGATGTAAGAAGGATGCAACGTCGCGATAGCGGTTTTCGCGAACTCACACGGAAAGTACAGCCCACGCTCTTTCGTGATCAGAAAGTTCTTCCGGATCAGGTTCTTTGCGCTTGGGGCACCGATGCAGAGGATCACCTTTGGGGCGAGCAGTTGCAGTTGGGGAATCAACCATCGGCGGCAGACTTGGCTCTCTTCTTCGGTGGGCGCGCGGTTTACCGGCTTGCCGGTGGACCAATCAGCCGCCCGGCACTTCACGGTGTTGGCGATGTAGACCTGTGCGCGCGAGATTCCGGCTTCCACAAGGGCTTTATCTAGCAACTGCCCGGCCCGGCCAACAAACGGCCGCCCGCTTTTGTCCTCTTGCTCGCCCGGACCTTCGCCCACCAGAATCAATGGCGAAAGCGGGTCGCCCTCGCCGAAGACGACGTTCGTTCGCCGATCCGATAGCGTGCAAGCCGTGCAGACCAACGCCTCGGCTCGCAGTTGGTCCAGCGTCACCGCTCTTGGGCCTTCTTCAGGCGGGCGTAGCTGTCTTCCAGCGTTTGCGGCATCACGCGAACCCCGCCGACCGTGGTCATGAAGTTCGTGTCGCCGTTCCAACGCGGCACGATGTGCCAATGGATGTGGATTGGGATCCCCGCTCCCGCCGCGCGACCCATGTTCACGCCGATATTGAACCCATCCGGCGAGTAGGCCGTCCGCAGCCACCCAACCGCCCGCGCGATCAGCTGATTGATCTCGGCCAGTTCCGCGTCGTTCATCAGGTCGATCTCGGAAACCTGCCTGAATGGCGCGACCAGCAGGTGCCCGTTCGTGTAGGGGAACGCGTTAAGCATCACGAACGCGGTCTCGCCGCGCCAGAGGATGAAGTGCTTTTCATCCTCGTGGGCGTTTGGCAGGTCGAGGAAAATATCCCCCGAGGTCATCGAGCCGGTGCTTGGCCGCTCGATGTAGGTCATCCGCCAAGGCGCCCAGAGATTTTCGTTCTTACTTGACATCTCTCCAAAGCCATCGCATGGCGGCGGGAAGCGTGTTTCGGCCCTGGGCGTCGCTGTGGAATCCGTTACCAAAGACAAACGTCGCGTCGTAGCCCTTGTAAGCCAGAGCCTTTTGCATTTCCAGATTCGCGAGCGGCCAGTTGCCAAATGGGTTGTCGAGGTCGTTCTTGCCGGCTTGCAGAAACACCCGGATTGGCTTGGCGTCGTTCTTGCGGATGAGCGAAGGATAATCGTCGCCACCCTGCTCTTTCCCGTGTAGCTTGGCCAGATCGACGAAACTTCCGATCCAGCTGAGCACCTTGCTGAACTGGTCGGGCCGCTCCCAAGCGGCGGTGAAGGCGCAGATTCCGCCGCTGCTCGCCCCGGCGATGCCACGATTTTCGGCCCCGGTCCGCAGGTTGTACGTTTTGGCGACTTCGGGGATGATTTCGTCTAGCAGTAGCTTGGAATACTGATCGCTCAGCACGTCATATTCGAATGAGCGGTTGTCGATGTCGTTCGTTTTTCCGCCCGGCGCGATCAGGATCACGATCATCGGCGGGATTTCTCCCTTCGCGGTGAGGTTGTCGATGACGGTTGGCACGTACCCCCTGCTCCATTGGCCATCGTTAAAGATCATCGTGGTCGCCGGGACGTCGGCTTTGTATTGCGCCGGCACGTAGACCCACCAGTCGCGCGTGGTGCCCGCGTATACCTTGCTGGTCCACTTTGGCATCTGAATCAGTTTGCCTTTCGGCACGTTCTCGTGCGATTTTGTGTCTGGGTCGGGCAGGTACGCCTCGATTTGGCGGGCATCGCCGATGAGTCTGCCATCCACCTGAACCGTCCACAGCGTGCCGGTTCCGTGGGGAACCGTGAACGAGCCGACGAACCAGTCGGTTCCGTCGATTTTCTTCAGGTCGAACTCGCCGGAATTGTCGAGGAATCGTGCCCGCACCTGCTTGGCATCCGGCCGCTGGACTCCCCACGCGATGTTCACGCCGTCGACTCGGAGCGAGCCTTCTTCGGCCTTGCCGAAGTATTTCTCGAGTTCCGGCGCGGTAACCGAGGTAACGGCTCCCGCCGCGAGGCGCTTGCGAAGCTCCAGCGGAGACAGAGGTTCGGCGAACAGCCGCATCGTGGAAACCATCGCGAGCAAAGCGAGCATGCCTCTACTTTAGCGCGTCGGGGAAGTCGCTGTTGGGTTCAGGGTGCGGTCTCCGGAGAGCTTTGGAGCGCGCGCGGCTCAGCCGCCGCTTTTCTCCAGGGCAAGCTCCGCTTGCCGAACGCCGGTAAAAACCAATCGGCGGCTACCGGAATCTGCCCGATCCCGGAGGGATCGCCGACAATAGCCCCGGGTCGAAGACCCGGGGGACGTCCGCGTCCGGTCCGAAACGACCCTGGAAGGGTCGCAGAATCATGGGGCTATTCAAAGAATCGTTCATCGTAATCGATGTCGAACTCTGCCATGAGCGCCCTCAACTCGTCAGCCGACGATAGGTGGCGGTGGTGCTCGGGTTGGTTCGCGATGTAGGCCGTCACCCTCGCTGAGTCACCGGGGCTTACGGAAAATGCGCCGTATCCTTCTTGCCATTCGAACCCGTCAAATCGCGCGCTAGCCCATCCGTGCGCCGCCTTCTTGACCTCTCGCACTAGGTCACCGATCGAGTGAGTTCCCCTCAAACCTACCAAAAGATGGACGTGGTCGGCCGTGCCACCAACCATTGTCGGGGTGGCGCCAAGGCGGCGGACCGTCCCTCCGATGTACGCGTGCATTTCGGATTGCCAGCCGTCGTTAATCATTGGCGCTCGTCCTTTCGTGGCGAAGACAATGTGAATGTTGATCGCGAGGTACGTCGAAGCCACGGCTGATTCTGGCACCCCGCCGGGGTGCAAATCTTGGCTGGCCCTGACCCCGGGTCGCCTTGCGACCCGGGGCTACCGTATGCGATCCCTTCAGGATCGGTCTTTAGGGAAATCCAGGGTTCGCCCTCTCACC
>CAMCVK010000005.1 GCA_945881865.1 Fimbriimonas ginsengisoli Gsoil 348
CGGAGTACCAAGAAAGGCGATCTGGGGTGATTTTCCCTAGATCGCCTTTCTTGGCATAGCGATGGGGTGAGAACTCGCTGGGTTCGTTAGCGAAGCGCCGCAAGTGAAACGAAGCGGTATACCGTCCGGAGTACCAAAATAAAAGAGGCACCCATCAGGGTGTCTCTTTTATTTTGGCATAGTGGCTGGGTGAGAACTCGCCGGGTTCGTTAGCGAAGCGCCACGAGTGAAACGAAGCGGTATACCGTCCGGAGTACCACCTCTTTTCAGGATTCTGCTTGCCCTGGTCAGTCGGTCAAGGTAACCTCACCACACGTCATCGTTCTGATCGTCAACCTGAACCGGTAGTTCTCGACGAACCTGAACGTTTCAGGCCGAACTTCTCGGAGGCTGACCGCAATCGTAGTGACGTCGGCCTTCTGAGCCCCCGACCATAAGCTCATCACGTCCACCCCGTGACCGGCCTCAATAAGGCGCTTGAAGGTCTGACAGGCCTCCTGGGTTGCCTCCAAGTCGTCCTCGTCTTCCTCTTCCCAATCCTCACGCACGCCAAAGAGGGGAGATCGCAGTTCAATTCGAGACAAAGCTAGCGTGGAAGGGCATACCTTTCGTGAAAGTTTAGACGAATTGGCGTTCTGTGCCCAGTGGTGATATGATCATTCACTGGTCCATGGCTTAACGAGCTCGCAAGCTCATGACTCGTTAGGCTTGGTTGGAAGGAGAATTTTTGCGGCTGAAGCTGATAACCAATGCCAACCCGCACAAAGGCTCGACATCATCCCAAGTCACTCCAAGCCGCCACTGAGGCTCCAAGCATGACCTCGAAAAACTGTAGGTAGGGAGGGAAAACCAGATCCGAGCAAACAGCCATCTCAGTATAGAACTTCGTCCAGATCAGGAGCGTCAGATCTACCTCCGACATTGAGTACCTGTAATTACTAGCAGACCTGGAGCTTTTTAGCGACCACACGAAGCTTTCATTTGCACAGCTCGACATATCGATCATCAAAGACCGATCCGTAGGGATCGCGCGCGCAAAGTCTTCGGGACCAAGCATATCTCTACCTATCTGAACACGACCCTTCGCAAAGTGGGTAAGAACTACCGCAACATCAATCCCACCAAACCTAGCACACAAATCGCGTCCTTCGCGGACAGATGAAGCGAACATTCCTCTGTTCAACCACTCCTGCATACAGAGCTCCAGTGGTCGCTGAGCCCCGATGGTGTACTCTTCGTATCCGCTGAACTTTGCCTCAAACGAATCTGGAGATGAGGCTTTGCTTTCGCCAAACGCACGCTCATCGGTGGCCAGACCGACTAGCAACGCAACGCGATTTCGCTCCGTGATTGAGATTGCTGGTGAAGCCAAGTCTTTTCTCACTGCGCATCCAACCGCTGGGGAATGAGAATGTAGCGACATCCCATGAGCTCAAGCCTCACTTCCTGGGGAGCGATGCCGTGCTGCTTGTGTAGCACCCTAAACGTTCTGGACAAGCGTTCAGCTATGTTTTTGTACTTGACACGACCTTCTGCCTTGAAGGCTTCTATGAACGCGTCTAGGCTGCCCCTTGAAGTCATCTCAGCGATCAACGTCGTCTCTTGCCGACCAATAGCGATCGTGCACTCTGACCTCCAGCGTTCGCCAACCGGCTGAGCATTCGGGAACATGCGTCGGGTATAAGCGCCATGCTCCATCGCAAAGTCAACGCCAGATACATTGGATGCCTTCGGGATGATGCCGATCTGGACAGGCCGGGGAGAGGGCCCTAGCCGAGCAACTCGGAGCGAAGCCTCAAGGGCCTCGACATCGGAAGGGGTCATGTTCCAAGGAATCAACTGGACACTTTGAATGCCAGGCGGCACGAAATCAATCAGCGGCCGACTCAGATTTCCAGCTTTCGAATTTTCGAGATCCACAATTCTCTGCACGCACGCAATGGGGACTCCGAACGAGTCGAAAACTCGGTAGTAGTTGTTCTCCAGGGTAATTAGCCAAGCAACATAGGAGTCCGAACCCTTCGCCCCTAATCGCCGGGCCTCGCCGCCATATCGAACCGCCGATTTCACCAGCGGCGCAAGATTCTCTAGGGGCGTAACACTTTTTGATTCAATTGCTTCGCCGTGCCAGTATTTATCAAAGATTGCTTGCCTTGTTGCTACACGTGCCCTTGCCGGGTGCCAACTCGGAAGATTATCGAACAGCCGCGATAAGTCTTCATAAGAGCTCTTGAAGACTTCAGATCTTAAAGCCCATAGTTTGGATTGAGGATTACTTGAGGCGACAACAGCATCCCAAGTCTTCTGGGAAAGGATAGACCCACCAGGAGCGCTCGCAAGCAACCCTTGGTTTTCCAGCACAAGAAGACCTTCCGGCGCATCACCAATCTCTGCAGTTTGGATTTGGTCCGTTAGAGCAATTGACACCTCTGCCGATCTTCTCGCACCGAAGTATGACCCGGAAACCTGAAGCAACTTGCCACTAACGGCGTCCGAAAGGTTGCGTGCTGGAGCCACGGTCCCATCCTTCAAGGTCACCTTGACGGACACGCTTTGAACCATATAAACGGCTTCGAACCCTTGCCCTTTCGGTCCCGCCGCATTCTCATCGTAACACAGGGCAGGCAGGCTCTTTTGAGGCCCGCCAGGCCCTCCGGCACTGGAGAGAGTGAAGCCCTTGAACGGAAGGACGGCAAGGCGTTGCACCGTTAGGCGTTGCCCCTGAGCGCTGACTGCGGCAAGTAGCAGAAGAGTTGACAGCAGGAAGGCAACTATCGATTTGGTATACAGGCTAGAGGAAAATATCTGGTTTCTGTTCATAGGTTTCTCCGTAGTAGTCGGTAGGCAAAAATTTGTCGTCAGGAGCCTGAACTGCTCCGCCCGGTCCGTCGCCGAGTTGATGAAGGTCAGTTTTGCCGTACCAGTTAGCAAAAAGCTGGAACCCTGAAAAGAGGGGCGTGCAGGGCTGCTTATCTATTGAGGCGTATCCGATATCGTGCTGGGAAACGATCGATCCCTCCACCGACAAGCCCTCCAAATTCGGGCCAAGCGTTTGAAACGAGGCTCCTAAGTCAATGCTTACGCAGCCTTTTTCCCCGGCGGAAACGACCAGGGTCGCAGCGTTAGCGCACACAACCTGAGTCACTAGAACCGATCCAAGCGGAAACCTGGACTCATGTGGCATCTTCCCTCGATCCTCATTAGCGAACTTCAGCATCAGCGCCAATGACGAGGCTGAGCCACCCTTGATCTCTAAAAACTGACCGGAGTCGTAATGGAGAAAGACGGCATCGTTCCGTTGAAGCTCAAGAAAAACTCCCGCATGCGCCTCAACCAACTCGCAGTAGCTGAAGGGGGCCTCTCCCGCCGCCTTAAATCGAGCGCTTACGCCCTTCTCTGAAGAAAACCGCCTCGATCCGGGCGAGCTGTTGGCTTGGACCTGCAGCTCAGAGCCGTAGTTTCGGATGTTCCCGAGCCTATGGATCCTCCCTTCGCTCATCGACAGGATGTCACCGACCTCCACTCGCATCTCCGGAGGCCACGTAAGTGACAGCCCGAGACCCTCACGGAACTCCTTGGCAACAGTCATGGGTATGTTCAATGGGACCTCACTGCTAGATCGTCCGGCATAGGACTACTATATCCTCGGGTCCACGGTAGTTGCTATAGGCATGGGCCCTAAACGGAGAAAAATTTGGAAACGGGTGTATGATGACACGAGCGGCCAGCCGGGGTCAGGTGATTCGCCTGGGTCGAGGGCAATAGCCATCGGACCCAGAACTTGCATCAACGAGGTTCGAGGGTTGACTGAGAACCAAGTTAAGTGGACAGGATTAATCGCGCTCAGCGCTCACCCCTCCTGTCGCACAGTTGCGTCAGGAGTTAGGTGACGAAGCCCACTCGGCTGCCCGGACAAGAGGAGGCTCTATGAGGTCGAAGAGGCGACCTCGTTCGCAGTGGAGTGCGAGAAGCCAGAGTCACGGGAATAACTCGCTGGTTCAGGGCGGCCCCTCCCTTGGCTTCAGCGTCGAGTCCTAACTGAGGTCTGCGAGGTACATGAGCCCTCGAAACCAGAGCGATTGTCAAAGTGATCAGCCTCACCTTTGATCTATACAAGCTCGAGGTTATGGCGGAGTTCTTGCGATATCGGGCCGAACCTTCCACCGGTGCAGTCGCCCTTGCTGTGTCCGGGTCGCCAGCGGCAGAGACGGCCCCCGGAGACTCCTTATAAACAATCACACTGGTTTCATTTGCCTCTCACTCCTGGCAACGCCTAGTCACGCGATTGTGGCTTTCAACACCTTTGGCTCGCCCAGAGCATCTTCCCCATCGAACACGAGTGCTGCATGGGCGCGCCCCACCCGAACCAGCCTCTCTTTTGTGTTACAAGTGAAACGAAGCCGTATCCCTTCCGGAGTACCACCATCTCCGGCTCACAATCGGGCTCGGGCCAGAATGATTTCAAACTACTTCAACTTGAATTGAATAGACCGACCCTTGCCGGCGGCCTGAACGCAGCAGTATCCTTTCGACATGAGCATCGCCGTCCCCAATTTGCCCTCGTCTGACTTGTTCGTCGCCAAACAATTCTACGTGGAGACCCTCGGGTTCCAGGTTCTTTTCGAGTCCTCGGAAGATGGCCATTCCGGACTCATGGGACTGGAGCGGGAAGGGATGAGGGTCAACGTTGACTCGCCGATGGACGGCCACGGCCGAAAGGCCTGTGTAAGTCTTGAAGAGGACGATATCGACTCACTCTCTCGTGAGTGGTCCGCTAAAATTGAGGGGCTGGAACCGCCGGTAGAACAGCCGTGGGGCGCACGCACGTTCGGATTCCAAGATCCTGACGAAAACACTGTTTTCGTGCTCGGGTGACCACCTAGCCAACTCGGACATCTCGAGGTGGGAAGCTGTCTTCCACGCAGAGCCGAAACCCCGCCACAGGGAAACGTACGGGGTGAGTCGGGGCCGCCGGGTTCGTTAGCGGAGCGGTATCCTTCCCTCAGAACCACTTTTCACCGAGGTGCCACATGAAGGCCACGCAGATATTAGAGGACAGGCGCACCGAAATCGAGTCGCTCTGCAAGCACTACGGAGTCACACGGTTGCGCCTCTTTGGCAGTTCCGTGGGAGACCACTGGAATCCCGAATCAAGCGATTTTGACTTCCTCGCCGAGTTTGGCGAGCCACCCGTCGGCATCAATCGCTTCCACCAGTTCTTTGGGCTACAGGTTGCCCTCGAAAATCTTCTCGGGCGCAAAGTCGACTTGGTCGACTGGAAGGTTGCTACGAAGCCCCACTTTCGGGAGCAAGCTGAGTCCAGCGCGGTGACGTGGTTCACAGCTGCGACGCGATCGACCAGAATCGAATCCAAGACGCGGTCCGTGAGTACCTACCCCAACTCCTAAACTGCGGTCGCGTTTTACTTGGCGAGTAGCGCCCCGCCGGGTTCGTTAGCGAAGCGCCGCGAGTGAAACGAAGCGGTAGCCCGTCCGGAGTGCCACCTCTTTTCGATCCTGTCTTAACCCGGCAGACCGAACGGTTCTGACGTAGCCTTCCGCTTCCTGGGTGAGGAAGGTCTCTTGAGGGCCACTGGTTGCCCCGCGAACAGCGGAAGGCGTTAGTTAGTGGCCGCTACTTCCGTCTTGCTCTCAGCTTGATGAGAACCTCGGCGAAAGCCTGTCCGATAGGCGCGATGATCTTGGCGGCACCAAGGTAGTGGTAACCCCCGTTTGACACTCCCTGCTGCAGGCGTTTCCATTCCTCGGGGGTGAAGTTCTCGGCCATGAGCTTCATCTTGTTCTCCCAGGAATCTGCGTTGGGCTTATTCTGTTTCTTCGCTTCCTCGACCTTCGCGTCGACCTTCGGCCAAGAGGCGTTCATCCGCTCGTGGAGCTTCTCAAGGTCGTCGTCCCAGAAGGGAGCCGTTTCCACCGCAGCGACGTTCCCCTTGAACTCGTTCAGGGTCGCCACCTTCCGCTGGGCTTTCCGGAAGTGCATCATGGGGGCATTGGTGTTCCCCCGCATGCCGTCGATGCCCATGACGCCCACTACGAACGGCATCTTCGGGGCGGACAGGTCTTTGCGGACGTCGCGGATGAAGTGGCCGAGCAGATTGGCGTAAGGGTCATAACCTCCGGGCTGGTTCTGTTGGGGGTACACCCCGCTATCAACATAGTCGTTGAACCCCTGGAACCATACAAAGCCGGCAAGCTCGTAGCCCTGTTTGGTCTGGTAGTCGGGCACCACGCGCTTGATGTCCCTGAGGACCTTTCGGACGTGCGCGATCATTTCGCGGTAGTACACGCCGGTGGCAGCGGCCTTCTCGGAAAAGTACTTGGGCCGATCCTCAGTCTTGGGAATGCCGTGAGCACCCTGCGGATGTTGGTCCCAGAGTTCCTGGGTTTCTTTTGCGAGGACGTAAGGTCCGGCACTGGGTGGACGGAAGTCGGTGTGCAGGCTTCGGCCGCCCCACGAGGTCTTGATGATGAGCACCGGCTCATTCAGATGCTTTTCCATTGTCAAGCCGAAGGTGAACTCCGGACCAATCTTGTTTTCCGGTGCCCCGAAACCGGCGGTGAGCTTGCCCTTCGCCTCCGTCAGGTCAGAATAGGCGTCGCCGAGGCAACCAATTGAGGAGATCCAGACCTTCTCGGACACCTTGGGCTTCCCGTCTGGGGTCCGCATCTCCTTAAGCAACAGGGCCGTCTTCGGGTCGCCGGCCATCGAATCGAATGTCGTGACACTCGCGTGCCCCTGCATGTTGGACTGGCCCGCCAGGATGAAAACCTTGAGAGGCTTTGCCGTGGCCCCCGGTCTCTTCGCCATCTGGGGAGCGACATTCCCCGTGCGAGCCACCTTCGCCTGAAGCGTCGATGGAAGGTACACAGCCATCAGGCTAACAAGTAGAAGCACCCGCGACAATGTGTTCCTCATTTGATCCTCAGCCCAGCACCAGCTCGCTTGCGGCTGATTCGTCGGCTCGCTATCAATGGTCACGGCCTCCCGTGACCACTTTCAAGTATGCACCAAATGAAAGAGCACCCGGCTGACACCAGAAACTGAGCCGTCGTGGCAATCTTACCTACGGTTCCGCGTGTCCCTAGCCTCTAAGACTGCACTGCTTCCTGACCGAAACGAGCTAATCTCGCGAGCACGGAGACCCGATCCCGCGCTGAAAGATCTGCCTCGGATCAAGCAGTTACGTTTTCCAGAGTTTGCAAATCGTCTGGGATGGAGACCGACCAATTCCTGATTCAGAATCGCTGGGCAAGATTTAGCCATGTTGGGCCTGGTGAGAATCTTGAGGCCGAAGGCCGAAACCCCGCCGCAGGGAAATGAGCCGAAGGCGAATCGGGGCCGCTGGGTTCGGTAGCGAAGCGCCGCGAGTGAAACGAAGCGGTATCCCGTCCGGGGTGCCAAGAAAGGCGATCCCGGGTGATTTTCATCGCGTCGCCTTTTAAGGCCTAGCGACTGGACCCTAAAAGCTAGGCAAATTCTTCAATCCCCGGGCCGGAGGAGACTCTTTCACCTAACCCACCATCAGCCGTAGACGGTAACGATCCGCTTCCAACTTCTGCGGGGTCTACTGCCTCAGGTGACCACTCAGGGACAATATTGTTTTTTGAGAAGTGTTCTTGACAACGATCGAGGCATGCTGGGTTGCAGCATCGAACTCGCTGTAGGAGTATAGTTTTTCAACAACACCGTCAACCGTTTTGTTGGCCGTTTTGTCAGTCACGGACAGAGAGAAGCTCTTTGTTCCCGCATCTGCCACCGCAAGGATCAACCACTTGGGATAGTTGATCTTTGAGTTTCTCGAGTAGCTGCCTCCAGCTCCGAGTAGATTCCCAACCACCATCAGATCGCCTGTTGGAATTCCCCACGCATATTTATAGGCATCCTCAATGGAGGCAGCATAGCTTGCCGCTGCAGTGTTGATGGACGAAAAGGGATGATCGGATCCACCCTCATTTCTGACGATCCCGAGAGCAACGAAAGTTTGACCGCCGTTGTTTTTCGCCGAAATTGTATAGGTGCCGCCCTGAGACGTCGAAAAATCTGCCCCGCTGGCGTCAGCCCCGGTCACGACGTCCTTACCGTTCGCATCCTTCACTGAGACTTCGATGTTTGATTCTTTGCCAGATACCCCTACAATGACGCCGTAGTCCGAAGGGTCATTCACCTTAATGGAGTAGTAAATGGAGCCTCCCTGCCTCAGTTCCCCTCCGAACAGGCATATTCCTGGATGAAAGCCCACGGTGGAAAGCTCTTTTTTGAGTTTTGATGCACCACTAGCAACTTTGCTAAATGCGTCTTTGATTTGCTTCGGAACTGTTGGATCTTGGCCTTGAACCGGAGCAACCATCAGGAAGGCTAGAGTGACTTGAATTATCATAGTGGCACCCTACCATCCCAACAAGACTCACGTCAATGTGTAGAGTTAGGAACGATCACTTCCAAGCGGTCTTCTTACGTGTCATCCGTCACATACGAGATTCGAACCTTCTCTAGGAGCACGTTGCGACGGCCGCTCCAAATATCCAATCCGGATTCACGGCACTAGGCGGGGCCGATGGTCTTTCTGACCACCCATTGGCTTTTGCCGATCTGTCGGACCTGCTCGAAGCCTTCGGCCAAGAACATTCGCACGGTTCCGCCATGAAGAAAGGAGCTCGAGGTCTTCACTGCCTCAACGTCGTAGGGGTATGCCTCGACCGTTCCGCCACCCAGCCGCGCGATTTCTTCGAGGGCTCCTCGGAGCGCGATCTTGGCTATGCCTCGTTTTCGATACCCTTTACCAACAAAGAAACACGGCAGGCGCCAATCGGGGAGCTCATCCAATCCGGCCTCGTAGTTCTTCCGATTCTTAACATTGGGGAGCTCGACGGTCCGTCCAAATTGACACCAGCCAAGAGCCTCTTCCCCATCGAACACGAGTGCTGCCTGGGCGCGCCCCTCCCGAACCAGCCTCTCTTTGGTGTCGCGATACGGCTTGCATTGCCCCTTCGGTCCCGCCGGATCGAGGTGGAACGCGATGCACCAACAACCGCCAAAGATCCCGCCGTTGGCTTCGACGAGCTTGGCGAACGCCGGCCACGTGCTCTCGTCGAGCATCCTTGTCGTGTACGCTCCCATTGATTCATTTTAACGGGCGCGCCCTTTAAGCAGTCCTAAGCTACGACAAAATTCTAGCTTCGCAAATCGTCTGGGATGGAGACCGACCAATTCCTGATTCAGAATCGCTGGGCAAGATTTAGCCATGTTGGGCCTGGTGAGAATCTTGAGGCCGGAGGCCGAAACCCCGCCGAGCGAAACGAGGGCCACCAATGGAGTCAGAGATCCCGCCGCAGGGGAATAAGCGTAGCGAATCGGGATGAGTCGGGGCCGCTGGGTTCGCTAACGAAGCGCCGCGAGTGAAACGAAGCGATATCACATGCGGAGTCTCACGAACATTCATCGTCCAATTCTTTGCTTCCCGCCCGACTCTGGGGCGATGAACTCGCTAGTCGGCCATTAAAGAAGCGCGGTCGCACACCTTGGCAGACTGCGTTGCGGTCCAGTCTCGAAACGCTTGAATGCCAAGCCCCCGGATCAGAAAAGACTCCGCCTGGATCACGTTGTACAGATCACACGCAAGAGACATCTCGTCCGCCATGCCCCAAAGGCGCCGCAACTCGTCGCCGTAAAACGACGCACCCTCGCCGACATCCAGGCGAGCCGTAACCTCGGCAAGGCTCAGCCAATAGAGCGGATCACCGAAGCAGAATTGGTCGAGATCGACGATTCCCTGGAAGACCCCATCAAGCACGATCACGTTCTTCACGGTCAAGTCATCGAGGAAGCAGACGGGGCGAACGGAGCCAAAGTAGGGCTTCAAGAGTGCGACGACCCGTCGAACTTCTGCCGAACATTCCAACGATTCGCGCTCAATGACGCCGGTCCAACTTGGAAACGGGCCCGGTACGTTAAGAGGTGTCCAGCCAAAGCCAGACCCTTGCGGCAATTGGTTGACTTTCCTTTCGATCGCGACGACTTGCTCCGCGAGTTTGGTCATTTCGAGTCGTGACATGTCACCCAAAACGTAGCCAATATCCTTTCCGGGAATCTTCCGCAGGACGAGGTAACTGAACCCTTCGAGCGTTCCCTTTTTCAAGACCTGCGGGACGGCGATTCCGAGGCCGGATAGCACCTGAATGTGATGTTCGGTATGGTCAAACGCCCCTTTTGAGTCGTGAGTCTTGAAAATGAATTCTCCAGGCGGCGAACGCACCTCGAAAGTGATTCCGGCGTGACCATAGGGCTGGAAAATTACTTCGTCAATATCGCCCAGGAGAGCCGCGGCAAGACGGATCACCTCCTGTCTTCGCTGCTCGACCACGAGTTGAGGCTACCTTTAGAGCAGGAATGCCAAGTACGACTATCCAAGGAGCCAAATGGGACGCCCTTTTTTCCTCATCTGGAACTCGACTTTATACGCAAATACTGCTTATGCTTTATCAGTAAATTTCATATACTTACGTTTCAAAGCGCTTCTCAATTTGTTGGCGGGGCAATCCCCAGAACTCGAACGGCTGCCGTTTCCGTTTGGCAGCCGAATCCGAGCCTCCGAGTCAAAGTCCGTTGAGAGACTCGACTACGTTCAGGCGGCCGAAGCCGAGGCTCTGGTCCCAGAGCGGTGTGCTTCGGCCGAGCAGGCTTTGCAGGTCGCTATAGGTCGCGCTTGGTTTCGACAGCAGCATTTTCGAGGCAACGCCAGCGACTAGGGGGGCCGAGAACGAGGTTCCCCATCCGCCGGCCCAGCGGCCACCCGGGAACGGCAACATCAGGGCTTCACCAGGGGCGGCCACCAAGGTGAAGTCGGAGCCAGCGTTGCTAAACGCGCTACGGCGGGACAGTAGAGAAATTGATGCCACACCGGTTACTTTTGGCACCGCTGCCGGGTAACTCGGGAGGTTTATGAGGCCATCGTTCCCGGTGGACGCAACCAGGATCACACCTTGATCTGAAACTTCCTCGGCAGTTCGGGCGAGTTCTGGCGAAAAGGTGTAGGTGTTCAGGCTGAGGTTCACCACTTTGGCGCCCCGAATCTGGGCCGCATGGATGCCGCGAATGACATCGAAAAGGCGGCCGGTTCCGTTTTGGTGAAACGCACGGATCGGAAGGATGCGAGCATTCGGAGCGACCAGCCGCACGGCACCGGCAACCATCGTGCCATGTCCCAAACCGATGGGGATGCGGGCGTAGACGGGGTTGGCCGCCGATCCGACCGGCAGTAGTGGTGCCGTTCCGTTTGAAAGGTGGGTAATTTGCGTGCGCAATAGAGGTGTCGTGGTGGGGTTAATGAAAGCAAGCACGTCGGCGGGCAGTCCGGTTAACTCGCTCCCAGTTCCGCCTGGCGTAAGGTAGTCGATGCCCGTCAGCAGTCGCCCGGCAAAGAATGGGTGCGACCGGTCCACCCCGGTGTCGATGACGGCGACCGTTCCGCCGCCTAGGCCCTGCATGTTCCATGAGAGATTTGCACTCACAAAGCCAAGCGGCGCTTGAGTGATAGCGCCCTGGGGGGCGGTAACGCCAAAAAAGTTGATCGGCAAGTTGCGACTGAACGCCGTTTGCAGATCGCTCATGGCAGAAGTCTGCCGAGTCCTAAGGGACAATATCGGCAATCGCAGCGTCTGATCGAGTTCGATGGAAACGTCGTCATCCGTATCGGAGGAGATGCGTTGCACCAAAATGTCCGGCCGCCGATTCTGCAAGTCAATCACGGCGTGAATCGGGCGTGTCGGAACGCTGGCTTGAAGCTGCAGTCCATAGCGGGCAAGAAACGTTGGCAGCGGCTCGCTCTCGGTGTATCTAAGGATATAACGCGGATTCGCCTCGGCGATTCCGACCAGCAACACGCCCAAACAAAGGAAAGGAATTCGGTTCATTGTAGGTTCACCTGGTAGATACCGCGCAAACCGGCGGCCTCAAAAGTCAATTGGGGTTCGTCGCGGGCGATCTCTAACATGAATTCGCCGATTTCATCACAAAAAGCTTCCGAAGCACCTGCCTTTACCGAAATGCTTCCAGATGCCGGGCCGGTAAAGAGACCGACGACAGAAAGCCGCGTGGTGTTCGGGATGGGCTCGAGGCGCAATTCCACCTCGGCGTCGTCGAACTCGAAGCGCAAGTCTCGGGCCGCCGAGCCGCCATGCCGAAACCCCGGCATACCTCCTTGGCCAGAAAAGACCAACCGACCGATCCAGCGTGGGTAGGTCGTAGGTAGCACGGGCAACAACGCTTTCGCGCGGTTTACGAAGAACTCCGGTGCGGGGTCTGCCGCGGCCGCCAGCACCTGGCGAAGGAGGAAAATTCGCTCGCTGGCCTCAGGGTCTTGCTCCACGGCGAGGCGGTCCTCGCCGGATGCAATCCCGCGCACGTAATCTGAAATCTGTCCCCAGGTAGCTTTCATTATCGTTGATATCTTAAGGGCAGGAACCCAATCGGAGTCTAACCAGAATTTTCGGACGGAGCACTTTCCGGAGGAGCCCCAAACATAGCGAAGGCCGCCCAGTCGGCTGGGTGCGGGTGTCTTTGGGCGATATTGGCTGAAGCACTTTGATAAGCGAACATCAAGCCTTGATCGATTTTCGAGTAGAAGACGTCCATCCACTCCAGGGTGACAGCATCGGAAACTGCCCACAGGGAGGCGATCACGGTCTGAGAGCCCGCTCCAAGGAACGCTTCGATAAATCCTTCAGCGTCTCGAAGTTCACCGGGTACCGAGACTCCAGTCGAACAACCGCTCAGGACGGTGAGCTCGGCCGAGAGCCGTAACCGAACCACATCGAAGACGCTTAAGTCTCGGTCACCCAGCTTCATAGCGCTAAAAAGTGGTCGATCCTCTCGAACAATTCCATGGGCCGCAATGTGCAGAACACGGGCGGCGGGGGCTGCCGCTTCAAACGCGGCTGGCCATGTTATTTGCACACCAAGGCGATCTGAAACCATGTGCACTTCTTTGTCGATGTGTGGAGCAAGGGCGTCGCCCACGCCCATCACGAGGGCTCCGGTGGCTAACGGTCGCCGTCTGCGCAGGGCCAGCCAGCTTGCCGCGCTGGGCGCATACAACACCTGCTGTCCCGGCACAAGAGCATGAAACGGAATAGCCGACAACGGATCATCCCTTGCAATGACGAGGTTGCCCGTGCCGCCCAAAACGGGAGCGAAACACCGCGCAACTTGGGAAAGAACCGCCCAAATTCGATCCGTTCCGCGCGTGCGATCTCGTGCCAGGTGGAAACGGAAGAACCTCGCCATCCGCGCGAACTCCTCAACCTGTCCAAGGAGCACTTCTTGCACGTCGCTACCTCGAATGACGAAGGCGTAAAGGCACCCCTGATCCGAGAACAGCTCGAGGATTTGCGTTCCATCGGGCACGGGTCCAAGCTCGGTTGGGCTTGGAATGGAGCCGGTGGCCAGGCTTTGCGCCTCGTGAAGCGCGGTTGTCAAAGCCTCCTCCGATTCGCCAGAGTAGAGCCGACTTCTTAGCAGGCTCAAGTCGGATCCGAAGGGCAGCGATTCTGGCGAGAGTGCGATCTCGGAAAGGGTCTGGTTTTTGATTCGCGCCACCACTTCGTGCCTTTCCTTAGCATCCCCCAGGGCGCGGAAGCACTCACGCAGTATCTTGGTTTGCGCGACGGCGGCGGCCTGACGAAGTCGAGCACCGCCGATTCGGTCCCGGTGTGCGTCATATTCCGAAAGTGCCGTCCTGGCCCACGCGGCCGCCAGCTCCAGATCGCCCCGCTGGCGCGCCGACTTCGCATTCAGGGTTGGCGTTGGGGCAAGCCGCGTGAAGAGAGCGGTCTCCCCTAAATCAAGTGCGAGATCGCCGAGTGCCTGGCGTATGGAAGGCAGTCGTTCGTCCGTTGGTCCCTGAGCTTCCGCCCTCAGCAGCTGCGTGAGGGCAGCTCTGGGGCGGTCCAAAGCCGTCCAGTATTCGGCATAGGCTTGGTGAACCAGGGCGTGCCAGTTATGGTTTGGCACTTTACGGATGAGTCCTCTGGCCTCGTCTAGCGTCGCCTTCGCCTCGGCAGCGCGACCACTTCTCACCAGTGCCATGCCGGCGAGTAACCGTGCTTTGCCTTTTTCAAACCGGGTGTCGAGTTTGTCGAATATGTCAGCTGCCCGGTTGGCAGCCGCCAACGCGTCGGTCCAGAGGCCAGCATCCAGCATGAAGTCTGCCTGATCCAGGAAGGAGTGACCGATCTCGAATCCCAGTTCCTCTGGCAGCTCATGCCGCAATTGCCGGTAGGCAACCAGGGCCTCCCGGAGAAAGCCTCTTCGTCCCAACAGATATGCCCGGTTAAGATCAATTTCAAGTACGAGCGAGCGGTCGCCGGCGTGTTCGAAGACGGCCCTTGCTTGACCATACATTGCTTCGGCTCGGTCCAGCGCAAGGAGTCCCATCAGGCAAACGCCGTAGTTACGCGCGACGATGGCAAGGTCCGCGATCGCTCCTGCTGCCGCAAGCACCGGCATGGCCGCTTCGTAATGCTCCTGCGCCTCGGCAAGGCGGTCGAGACGATAGTGCGCATTGGCCAAATTTGCCTGCACCCTTGCGGCACGAAACCCGTCTCCGATACTTTGAAAATGCGCGAGGGCCTCCCCGGCAACTTCAAAAGCACGGACGTAATTTCCCACGTACGATAGCGCCTGCAACATTGCGACGGCGGTAGCGGCCCGTTCGTCAGGATGCTCGGCGAAGGATCTTCGCGCCGCTTCGTAATGCGGAACGGCCCGCGCTGCCTTGCCGCGGAGTAGCTCCGAATGGCCCGACAATCGTGAGGCCAACCCCTCGCCCCGGACATCCTTGAGCTGGCGGGCAAGTTTCCCGGCCGCCGCGGCAAGCCGAGACGCGGCCATGACGTCGTGCCGAATGATCGCCATACCTTCTTGCACAAGCGCTTCCACCGTCTCCGGCTGGCGCAAAGCGGCGGGCGCGATCCGGGCACTGACCATCGCCTTTTCCACATACTCCGGCAACGTCACGTCACGCCTCTGCTTCGCAAAATCCGCTCCAGATCGTCCAGACAGCGTTGGCGCGTCATGCTGATGGATTGAATTTTGATTCCTAGCTGTTTGGCAACTTCGGCATATGGGGTTGGCGGGTCGGCGAAAAATAGCCGTTTCACAAGCTCCTGACACCGATCGGTTAGAGAATGGACCGCGTCCCTCACGGTCTGTCGCATTTCCATCTGCTCCAGGTCACCGGCCAGATCACCGTCGAATAGAAATGGTTCTACAATTTCTAAAGACATGGGAGCCTTCGCAGCGCCGTCCCGCAACTTAACGGCCTGCCGCAGCGTCGTTTGGCGGAGCCACGGTCGGAGGTGGTCCTCGGCCGCTAACTTCGGAAGTGCTTTAAAAAGTTCCACAAAAACGTACTGGAACCCATCGGGCTGGTCGGCCTCTGGCACGCGTGCAGATCGCAACAGCCCGTAGACGTAAGCCGAATACCGATCGATGACGGCGGCCCATGCGGTCGGGTCACCCGCTTTTGCGCCTCGGATCAACGCCGCATCCGTAGCCTCTGGACTCTGCCTACGACGGTTCGCCATCGCTTGAATCATACGCTGGTATGCGGAATTCGTCACGTGCGAAAAATCATGTTAGCACCGCCGCTTTGGGCTTCCCTTGAGAAGAGTGGTCGGAAAATCGGCCCAGAGCAACGAACATGAAGAACCTCCTCACCCTCGCCCTCTGCCTTTCGGCCGGCATCGCTGCCGCCAACAACGTGACCGCTGAAATCTCCAGCAACGACCTTAACCTCCGGGGCGATGCCTTCGGAAACCAGATCCGAGTCGACCGAACCGCCATCGGCGTTCGGATCATCGGCTTGTCGGGAACCCTCGTCAACGGCCTGCCCAGCGTTCAGTTCGCCGTTACCGGCCCGCTGGTGAATGTATCGGCAAACATGGATGCCGGTAACGACGCCGTGACGTTCCGGAATGTCGGGAACCTCGGCGATGTGATCATCGAAGCCGGTCAGGGCAACGATCGTCTCACGGTTCTCGGTTCCTCCTCGACGGCCAACTTCAACCTGAAGGGCGAAGAAGGCAACGACGCGATCACCGTGACCAGCTCTTTTGCTGCCGGTGACATGCTGTTGGACGGCGGCTCCGGGGCGAACACGCTTCGGGCGACATCCGCGACTGCCGGAAACAGCCTCAGCGCTTTTGGCGGAGAATTGGCAGACCGTTTTGAACTTGCAGGCCTGACGGTGGGCGGCAGCCTCGAAGTATTCGGGGATAAAGGGAATGATCTTGTGACGGTGTCGGGTGCCGTTGTGGGAGAAAATGCCCTGCTGAGCACGGACGAAGGCGTGGATCGGCTAACCCTGACGAGCATGGAAATCGGCAAGGACATGATCGTTGAAACCGGCGCCATGAACGACGTTGCAGCCCTGAGCCAGATCACCATCTTTGGAAGCATCGGCGTGAACCTGGATTCCGGCGACGACACCTTCAGCGCGACCAACGTGGCCGCTCAGCAAGACGCGGTCGCCATCGGCGGCGCGGGTCGAGACCGCTTCACGAACTTCGGATTCTCGGGAATCACGAAGCGAGAAGTTCTCGAATTCGAACTCTGACCCTAGGGAAATCGTACGAGCTGGCGTGTCACGGGTCAAGGGCGGACAATCACCGCCCTTGACTCGTGGCACTTTTTTCCTGAAAATGTCGTCGCGAATTGCTTCAACTCGATAAAACGAAAAGGAGACCACCTTTTGTTTGCGGGGTCAAACGAGGTTAGACTGCTCCCAAAATGCGCACGATCCAACGATTTGACCAGGTGACTCCGGCATGGCTTTCTGGGGTGCTCGGCGAGGAAGTTGTGAGCGTCGAGTTGTCGACTTCCACCAGCAATTGGGCGCAAAGTGCTTCCATCACGGCCCGAATGGCGGGCGGCCAAAGTCGAAAGTTATGGATAAAGCTGTGCATGGGCAGCACATTTGGCAGTTCGGAAGTTGACTACTATTTGCGAGATTACATTGATCTCCCGAACGCTCCCCTGGTCGCCTGCCACGACGCCTGCTATGAACCAGGGATTGGCTACCACGTGTTACTCGATGACCTATCCGACGATTTTCAGGATCGGAAAACAGCGCCCCCAACGTTAGAACATGGCCTTGCCCTAGCCGAGGCAATTGCGCGGATGGGCGCTCACCTCTGGGAGAGCGGCACGCCGCCAACGTCATCCCAATGGGACGCCTACTTCGAACACATTTGCGCCGGCATTGAGCCAATTGAACTGGAAACCGGGCTGTCTTTTCGCGCAAACTTCGATTCCCACGAGGCCCGCCTCCGCGAACGATGGAGCAATCCAACGGGATTGACGCTGCTCCACGGCGATATCAACCCGACCAACGTGCTGGCACCCAAGGGAGCCGAATCACCGGTCTACATCCTGGATCGGCAACCGTTTGATTGGACGATCACGTACGGGCTAGCCGTCTTTGACCTTGCGTATTCGATTGTTCCCTGGTGGCCCCATGAATTCCGAGGGAGTCATCAAAAGGTCATATTAAGGCAATGGTTTGACATTCTTGGTCAGCCGGGATACACCTGGGAGCAGGCGCAGGCGGACTGGGACCTATCGGTGGAACACTGCCTTCACATCCCAATCGAGTGGTGTCGTGACTCGGAAGATCTTGAGAGGATGCGTGGCCTTTGGGAATGGCAACTCGAAAACATAAAGGGTCAAGCCGTCCGCAGCGGACGACAATGAGACTCGGCAAATCCAGGCTTTAGAGACACGGTGTTCGCTAACGATGCTCCGCGAGTGAGTTGAAGCGAAATCCTGTCCGGAATCCCATTCGTTATCGATCGGGCCCTTGGCTCACACGCTTGGTTTGGTGGTTGAGCTTGGGCCGTCAACGATCACGAACACGAGCTCCCGAGGGCCCGTGAAATCTTCGAGCCTGATCACAATACCCAGTACGGGTTTGTCTCCAGGCACCGTGTACGGTCGATCCAGTTGGACCCTGAAATTTACTATAGGTACATTCAACGCGATTGGAAAGGCGTCCGTAGAAAGCGAAATTTTGCCGCTATCAAGGACCTTGTCATCTCCGAGCGCCCTGCCGTTCCCGAAAAATCGGACGCTACAGTCAGGCAGAAATTCATTCTTGTATTTGACGCTAACGGTGAGGACAGCGGTATTTACAGTCTTTGTCTCGATGTTGCTCATCCTGCCGATCATACTCCAGTCCACCCGACGGCGAGCGGCGGAACGCAAATCGCGGTCAATAGCCCCAAAAACCAGGAACCGTGGGCGGCGGACTTCATTCTTCCCTGCAACCCCGGCGACTCGTTCGAAGTATCACACCTGCTAGAGTTGAGTTTGCCCGTCGCATCCTTGGCCACGCGATGATCTTGATCCCCGAAGGTAGCCCAATGAGCAAACAGCATTCCGAACCGAGCCCATCCCCACCACCACAAAAGAAGAAATTCAACTTCTGGAAATGGTTTTGGCTGGGCACCATTCCCGTTTCGCTCGGCTGGCTGTGGCACGACTTCTACGCCCCCGACAATCAGGTCACTTGGGCGAAAGACTTCGCCTCGGCGGAGCAACAAGCCACCAAATCCGATCGTCCAATGATCCTGTTCTTCACGGGTGCATGGTGCAGCCCGTGTCGAATCATGAAGCGCGAGGTGTGGGCGGATCGTGAGGTGGAATCCATCGTCAACGCGCGATTCGTTCCGGTGATGATTGACGTGGACGACCCGAAGGTGGCCGCGGTGCGAAATCGTTACCGAGTCGGCGCGACTCCCGTAACGATCGTTACGGATGCAAAGGGCAATGTCCTTCGGTACGCACTGGGCGGCATCGGCAAATCCGACTTCCTCAAATTGCTTGCTACGCCCTAGGGCGATCAAATCCTTTTTTGCTATAGATTGCGATTCGAATCTCCGCGCCGGCCCGGCTTGGTGGTGAACCGCCCCTTTGGTGGTTCGTCAATCCAAGTTCAGGCAGCAGTCACCAACGGCAACGGTTTGCGGGTCGGAACGAAGAGCAAGGTCACCGCGACCAGCAGTTGGAGTCCGGTTAACAGAACAAATGGTCGCCAGACCGTCGCCGTCGGGATGATCGCGAGAATCCCCGCCCAGGCGTTCAGCGACGTGTGCAACACGAGCGCCGGCACAACACTTCCCCGCGTTCGGTCAAAGATCCACCCGAAAATGACGGCACCCGCGAGAATGTTGAGAATAAAAACCGACATCGCCATCGCGGCCTGCGGAGTGCCGGCCGTAAAGAAGAGCGGCAGGTGCCAAACTCCCCAAATCACGCCGACGACCAGGCTCGCGGCGCGCCAATTCATGCGGGCCGTAAGCGCGGGCGTCAGGTAGCCGCGCCAGCCAAACTCCTCCCCCAGCGGGCCACCGAGAACCAGCACCAGCCCGAAATTTGTGATCGCCAGCGGGATCTTTTCGGCGGCAAGGAACCCTGGCATCACGCCGCCCAGCGCGACATCGAGCCAGATCGCGGCGACGATGAGGATCGGCGGCGTCAGGAACGCCAGCCCGTACCAGCGCCATCCGACGCGCCAATCCAGGCAGCGAACGAGCCACGCGCGAAGCCCCGCCGAACCCTGGGTAACGCCGACCACCGCGACGGCGGCAAGGCTCGGCCCGAAGGTCGCCAAAATCCGAAGCCCATTGCCCAGCGCGAGGAGATCGCCTTTGAATTGGCCGGCGATGAAGCTGAGTCCCCACGTCCAGGCAAAGGTCAGCGCGATGAAGGCGAAGATGGCGACCTTCGACTGCGCCCGCGTCGGGAGGACGAGACCGCTGCGGGCCGGGCTGGATTGCATGGTCTACATTGGCACTCAACGGCGGAGGAAATCGCGTCCGGCCTTTGGCGTACACCTTCCGGTGGCATGTGTTCCCCTGTTCAGAAAGTTCGGTTTTTAGGAAATAACTATTTTTTTACCTTAGAGGTGAAGTCATATTTCTGGCAGTCAGGCACAGGGTTCTTCCCAGGTGACTAAACCTCAAGATTCCCACGTGCGGGATGACCCATCCTTGCGATTGCGACGCGCGAGCGGATCAGCATGCCCGAGGCCGTGTGCCTGAGCCCCAGCGGTGAGAACTGCAGCACCATCGCTTTTCGAACTCCGGCCGTGAGGTTTGGCCCACTTTTGTGGATCGTTTGGCTCCAAAACACGGCGATGCTCCCCGCCGAAAGCGGGACGAGAACCCCCTGGTCCGGGTCGTCGAATCGGTGGCATTCCAGCCCAAACGAACCGCGCCAGTGGTGCACCAAACCCCGCTTGTGGGAACCGGGCAACACGGAGACGCAGCCGTTCTCGGGCGTGGCGTCGTTAATTGCGATCCACACCGTTAGATATGGCGAAGGCTCAACCGGGCCATAACCTTCATCCTGATGCCAGGAGAACGCGTTCTCGCCGTTTGGATTTTTATAAACTTTTTGATTGAAGTAAAGGTCGGTATCCGGCCCCAGAAACGCGGTGGAAATCTCAACAAAGACGTCCTGTTGCGCGAAGGCACGGACGCGCTCATCCCGCTCGGCGACTTTTTGCGTAAAGACAACTTCCCGGCTTTCCAAATTCTCCCGGGCGAGCCGCGCTTCGAAGTCTTCTAGTGCCTGATTGAGATCCTCCATTTCGGCGGCAGAAAAAAGCGCGTCAACGGTGAAGAACCCAACGTCATCCATCTCCTGTCTTCGACCAGCCAGCCTAGCCCGCTTAGTGACGGGACCGGACTGCCCGCTCCCACCTTCAGCGCTGCTCGGCATTGCCCGTGCCCATCCAGAATCCGTTGTCGGGATTGCCATTGCCGTCCCGGTCATCGATCCGGCGGCGAGGAATCGAAGTCGCGTGCCCGTCGCACCAGGCAATGGTCACCCGGCCAACTGCCCATTCGGCGGGCGTGCTCCGACACCCGTCCGGGCCGCTTCCGCATTCTCCACCATCGCCGTAAAAGCCACTTGCCTTGCCACTCCCGCGAAGGCTGGGCAAGGGCGGGTCGATGGTGTATTCACCTGCGCTGAGTGTCCCGTTGTCGCGCCGAACGCCGCGGGTATCGGTGATCGCGACCGTCTCGGCTGAGTATTGAATCGCGGTGTCGGAAGCGGAGAAAGGAAAGTTGCTGTCACCTGGAACAATTCGTGAATTTCCCAGATATTGATAGTTATAACCGTAGCCGCCGTATCTTCGCGTCGGATCATGCGCCCAGGCTTTCGAGAACATTTCCTTCGGTGCCAGGGGGCCGTTGAAGATGTCAGCGCTCTTCATGTACGGGTAAATCGCGTCCGGCCAACGCGTCCGGCGAATCTGACTGGAAGGCGACGACATCATCGGATAGCCCTCGTGGTCGCTCGTATACATTTGCAGACTGAGGCTCAGCTGCTTCAAGTTGCTTAAATTGGCCGTGCGCTTCGCCGCCGTCTTCGACTGTGCAAACACGGGGAAGAGGATGGCGGCCAGGACGGCGATAATAGCGATCACGACTAGAAGCTCGATCAGCGTAAAGGCTCGAACCGGCATCCCCTTACTATACTGTACTTTACTGTCATGATTCGCTCTCGGGGTGAGCCGCGTTTCCAAGTCCTCTACCGCTTTATCGAGATCTGACATTTCGCCGGCAGAAAAATGCGCGTCAACGGTGAAGAACCCAAGCCTAGATGGACGGAAGCCGCGTCTTAGATTTCTCGGACACTAACTCACGGACGTCCTTCATAAGGCATGAGCCAAGAGACCGAATCCGCGATACTGAGGGTATGCGTCGACTCCATACCGAAGGTCATAAATCCCATCACATCGGCTGGCTGCGAGCCGCGGTCCTGGGTGCAAACGACGGCGTCGTGTCGGTTTCGAGCCTGGTGGTTGGCGTCGCCGCGAGCGGAGCTAGCAAAAGCAATTTGATGCTAACCGGCATCGCTGGGCTGGTGGCGGGCGCGCTTTCGATGGCGGCGGGGGAATACATCTCCGTTCAATCGCAAGCCGACACCGAGAACGCGGACTTGGCCAAAGAGCGCGGCGAACTTGCCAATCAGGCGGACCACGAGCTCGATGAACTCACCGCGATTTACGTCTCTCGGGGCCTGGATGAACGCCTGGCGAAGGAAGTTGCCGTTCAGCTGACGGCCCACGATTCGCTTTCGGCCCACGCTCGCGAGGAACTCGGAATCACCGAGACGCTGATGGCGAAACCCGTTCAGGCGTCCCTTTCGTCGGCCGCTGCCTTTGCGATCGGCGCCTTCGTGCCAATCCTCGCCTGCTTGGTCACCCCAATCGGATCGATCAGCCTCGTGACCATCGTCGCGACGGTCGTTACCTTGGCCGGTCTTGGCGCGGTGGCGGCGTATATCGGCGGCGCGTCCGTCTGGCGCGGAGCGGTTCGGGTGACCTCCTGGGGAGTTCTGGCAATGGCAATTACGGCCGCGGTTGGCAAAATGTTTGGCGCGGCTTTGTAGACGTTCGGGGTTGCTTATGGGCCGGGAGATGATTTTGCGCCGCGACGGTAGCCGACGATCGAACATGGAGATGCTTGTCCTGATGCCGACCACAACAACGTTCTCATTCAGAGTACTGCTTTCCAACACCTCACCGACAGGCACCGACCGCTCACTTTTGATTTCGTGCGAATTCTAACAGAACCTGTATGGTTTTGTGCAATACTAGATGCATGCCGAAAAAGCCCGGACGCGGCGGCCCCAGGATCAACTCAGGCCGCCCCAAAAACTTCGACGAGAAGACTATTCCTGTCAGACTGCCCGAATCGATTGCAGCCGACATTGTGGACTTGACCAAAAATAGCCGACCTGCTCTTGAGCAACTCTTGGTGACTGGGGAAGTCATTTCTCGTGATGAGTTTTATTCCCTGCCAGAGTTTTCGTGGAGTGTTACGGAAATGCTCCCTAACCCGCTAGGAGGGATTACGGTTCGGGGAAACATGATCTACAGCGAGGAGGGTGTGCCGCAACTAAAGAATCACTTCTGGTCGATGGTTCAGAGTGGCGCCCTGAAACCCGGAAAGATTCGGACAACCAGTCCGTTTTCGATTGAGATCTTCTTTGGGCATCCGGAATGGAGTGGCGAATCGATGGGATATAGGATCAACGTCTCGCCGGACGAATTCAATTTCACCACACTTCGTCTGCATCTCCAAGCGCAGTTGGTTGAAGGATCCTGCGACGACTTCGTCGGTCCGCTGGTCGTGCACCAGAGCGATAGCACCTCGATTGACATAACACAAGAAATCAATGCAATAACTTTAAATTTGCTGAGAGACCCGCAAGGCGCTTCAAGATACTTCGCCTTCCAGGCACCAGGATCAAAGACGTTCACTTTCGACACCATCCAGGCAGCCGAGCGGGCACGGCACCTCGCCCAGACAATTATCGACAGATCTAGCTGCTTTATGGCAGAGGTTGAGGCGGAATTTGGTTTGGGAAAGTATAGGACTGCTTTTGCTGGTCCGGAATCGGAATAAGGGCGCGAAGGACCATGCCATCCTGCACCGGTTTGCAGCGGATTGTAGTCCGCGCACCCAGGACTCACAGAGTCCTCACAGACGGGACACGGACTTCTCTGGCAATTGGCGCGCCAAAAGCTGCATTCCGCCGGGCGTAACCGAAACTGGGAGCACCAGTTGGTCTAGAAACACCATCGTCCCGAGCGGCACCAGGTCGGCATCCGAAATCTTCGTGTTGTACAGGAAGAGCGTTCGCACCGGAGAGATCGCTGCTAGGCCCTTTGCCGAAATCTGATTGCCTCCGATATCCAGCTTTGTTAGCACTTTGCAACGCCCGATCCGCTTGAGTTCGGCGTCCGCAAGTCCATTCCCGGTCACCACCAGCAGCTCCAGCCGAGGCAGTTGCGCAAGCACCGAAAGACTCCAACCTTCCGTCCTCCCTCCCAAAATCCGCAACGCCCCCAGCCTTTTCAGCGATTGAATCTTGGTGCAGTCGAACGCTTTGCCCTTGTTTTCGATGTCCACGCTGAGCATCCAGGGCGCGTCCGATTCGCTTGAATCCGGTGAAACCCAGGCCACTGTCCCGCCCACCGGCTGGATGCGCTCCTTCACCCGCAACTCCTCCCGGCTAAGCTCCGCCGGAGCCTGCAACAGCATCAAGAACGAAAGCGACGCCTGCATCGGTGTGATCTCTTTTCTGGGAAACCCTGAGCGGCTCAGGAGAATAAAACTCGCTGCCGGGTCGACCGAACTCTTTGGACGATGCGGTTTCGCGGACGGCTTCCAGTCGCAACGGCTATCGGTTCTCATTGAGTTAATGAACGAGGGGGATCTGCCCGGAAAACGCACTGCCCGGAGCACCGCACCACGGTACTGACAGTCAATCCGATGGATTCGTCAACCTAATGTACTCTCTTTCAAGGTCTTCCGGATTCCCGAAAGTCTCAACTCGGTAACTGCCGATGGAACCATCTCCCTTTCGAAATGTTAATTTTGTTGCCGACAAAACATAACCCGATGGGAACCAGGGTTCAAATCCATCCTCCCAGTAGGCTCCGGTGAAGTTGGCGCGGGTTAGGTCCGTCCCGTCGAAATTTGCACTGGTCAGGTTGGCACCAGTAAGAGTGGCATTGTACAGCACTGCACCGTCGAGGTTTGCACGGGTCAGGTTTGCCCCAGTGATGGTGGCACGAGCCAGACTTGCCCCAGTGAGCGTGGCCTCGGACAGGTCGGCCCCGGTGAGGGTGGCATCCCGCAGGATTGCCCTGGTTAGGTTGGCACGGCTCAGGTTGGCCGCTGAGAGGGTCGCACGTTCCATCTTTGTTCCGAAGAGGGCGGCACTCGACAAGTTTGTCCCGGTGAGGGTTGCACGGGACAGGTTTGCTCCCGCAAGAGAGGCTTCCAGTAAGTTCGCGCTACTTAGGGTGGCACCCGACAGGTCTACTCCGCTGAGGGTTGCACGGTACAGGTTTGCCCCGGTTAAATCGGCCCGAGACAGGTTTGCCCCGGCGAAGAACGAACCGCTCATCTGGGCGAACGTCAACGTCGGTCCTCGCCTCGCCAAATCGTCCCACCATGCGCTGCCGCGCAAATCTGCGCCGGTGAAATTGGCCCCCGTCAGATCCGCCCCCCGGAAGTCACTGTTGACGAGGAACCCGTACGAAGCGTCGAGGAATCGTAGGTTATGCTGGCGCTTCATATCTCCCACGCGTGCGAACGAAATGCGAGGAACCAGTCGGGCCTTATTTTCCCCGTCGGCCCTAAGCTCCTGAACAAGACCCGTTATCCTCTTGGAATAGGAATTCCGGGCCCGGGTTAGGAGGGCTGCCATTTCTTTTGGCGTTGGTTCGAAGTTTGGGGTTTTGGGTTCAACCCAATCTTTTGTGAACCGTGTTTGGTCTTCGCGGATGCTGCCAAAAGCGCTGATCGGTTGCCACCGTAGGACGGCCGTCGCCCATCGGTTCGATTCAAACTGCCGCCGCAACTTCGCCTGCGCGTCAAGAGCCGCTTTTTCTTGTGCTTCCAAAGCGTCAAGCCGCCCTGGTTCATCTTTCAGCAAATCCTTAGCGCGATTCAGTCGCTCCGAAAATCGCTTATCCCAAGAGTCTGAATTGGCCGTTGCGTAAATGCCCAAGTCCTGGAGCATTCGCTCCTGCTCGCCGATCGCATCCAGAGGAACCCCGAGCTCAACGGCTCGGTTCACCTGGAACGGCAGAATTCCACCAACGGCCGTCAACACCAACGCCAATGGAGTAACAATCACCGATATCCATTTCCGATCTGCTCTGCCGGCCAGCATCGTCCGGCGGTGGGTCCAACACGCGCCGAGAGCAGCAACCGCGGACGCGGCAACGAAGCCGGCGGCCGCATTGCTGAGGTTCACATCGTGCTTGGGGAGCACGCGAAGCCAAACCGTGACAACCGTTACCGGTACGAAGAGGTACGCGACGAGCGAATAGAACACGACCTGCGGGCGAAACTGATTCTTCAGCCGTGGGAAGGCGAAGACGACGAGGTCGTTAAGAAGCCATGGGTACGTTTTTTGCTCGACCGGGACCCCGTCGGGAAAGACGGCGGGCAGGGTCGCCATCATTGACCAAAGACGTCCAAGGTGCAGGTGCACCGAAACGTAGAGGGCAAGGAGGACAACAGGGGCGATGGTGAAAAACGTTGACGTGCCGACGGCGACGTTGAGGATCGGGAGCTGGGCGGTGCCGGTGTTAGAGAGGAGCTGCATGTCGCCGGTACTGACGACCGTGATGAGGACGAAGACGCAGGCTAGCATGCTCGTTAGGAATATGGCCCCCGCGTTCTTTGAGGCTTCGCGGACGTTTTCGAGTTGGGGAAAATTATTAACTCCGTCGGGCAACTTGCACCGGGTCAGGTCCGCGCCCAAGAGTTGCTCGGGAATGAGGCCAGTAACGGTCTCCAAGTTTGCTTCAGTCAAATCGGCGTCGCGGAATTTGGTGTCGGTGACATCGGAACCGGTGAAGTCGACGCCTTTCAGGTTCGCGTCCGAAAAGTCAGCATTGCGGAGGTCTAGACGGCGGAGGCTCCCGGAAACCGTTGCGTTTGTGAAGTCTGCCCACTCGCCGTTCGCTTGCGCAGCTTTCAGCTCCGTCATGACCTCGTATCTCGTGAACGAACGAGGTTGAGGCTTTGGTTTCTTGCTTCGTTGAATCATCAGATTTTCAGATCATCCCGGCAATTGTCTCATTCATGAAGGGCTACTACAAATCGCCCAAAAGGGCACGATACTCGAAATCTGAGCTGACGGTCTAGGCGGCATTCGCGGTTGCGTCTTCGCGTGCCGGCTGGTGCTGAAGGCGCCGCGTTGGCGTGCGATCCGGTGGTCCCGTGGTTAAGGAGGAAAACAGCCTGTTACATTTGGAAGATCTTGACCTGCGGGTACCGGCTCAGGAGTTGCTCAAACCACTCGGTCCGTGCGTTCATGGCGATGAATAGCTTCAACCGAGTGGTCTCGGGCAAGCCCTCCGGCTCCTCGTGGCCACTCATCTCCGTCGCCCCCCAGAACGACCGGAGGCCGGGTGATGAGAGTATCAAAGGCCATGAGGCTGGCGTCAAGTTCGTGTAGTACGCCGTTAGCGTCCGCAACTTGCTGAACTGAACCACTACCTTTAGGTCGGCGTCGTCGAAGGGCGAATCCGACACATCAAGGTCACATAGGCGCTTCAGCCGTTTCAATGCGCCCCAGGGCAGACGCACCCCCGGACGCCACACCAGATCCAAGCGCGTTAGGTTCGAGTTTCCGGCGACCCACTCCAGAATTTTCGGGGTTACGGGCGAATTCAGACACATCAACCTGAGCGACTTGCAGTTTGGGAGCGAAGCAAGCTATTCGATGGAGTCCAGATTGTTCACGCACACGTCTTCAAGACTCTCGCTCCAAAATGCCGCGACCGCGTCGCGCGCGAGCGCCGCGGCAAGGCAAGGCGGCCGTTCGATCTCTAGCAGCTACCGCCGCAGCCGCAAGTAGTCGCCTCCGTAGTTGCTTCCGCAACGGCTAACGTCGCGCAACAGTTCCCGGCCTCCGCTTTCGGCGGATCTTCCGGCTGATCATCCGTGATGGAGTAGATCTCCCAGGCGTTACCGTCGGGATCGCTTACCCAAAATTTGTCTTGTCGAGCGTGGCAGCATAGGACTCCATCCTCGCGCCGCGCAACCAAGCCCGCCGCCTCGAGTCGTTCTCGCTCCGACTCGACCATCGCAGAATCCTCAACTAGAATCCCCAGGTGGTTGAGCGGCCCACGAGACTCCGCCGTGCGAGCATTGAGGGCGAGCTTGAGAGCGGGGTTGTCGAGGTCGAAGTTGGCGTAGCCATCGCGAACCTTGTGGGGAGGTCGAGCGAAGAAGGTTGCGTACCAGAGGGTCGAGGTCTCGACGTCGTTGACGTTAAGCGATAGGTGGAGTTTTGTTTTCATAAGTTTGGTTCTTAGTCGGATGGACCTACCATCCTACAGGTTGGGCGATGAACGGCGACGTAGCGAAGCCGGCGTCTGTCGAAACCAATCAAATCATCGTTCGACCCGGCCGCACACCTCGCCATCATTTCGACATTCATCGAAATGATCATACCATACATTTCGATGGATTTCGAAATGAAATTTTGAGTTGTCGATATGGATGACCTGAACGGTGGCGTGCGAGCCTGGCAGGACCTGGAAAGCCTCTGGGCCCGAAGGTTCCGGTCCCATCGGCCCGATCAAGGCGGTGCGGCAGATTCCGAGGGCGGGGAAAGAAGAAAACGGAACTTGCCAGCCGGGCCTATTCGTATCTTTTCGAACCCGTCTAAGCTCAGCTCCATGGCGACCAGTTCAAGCTCACCGCTCCACCAGACATACGCCACGTTGTCGCGCGAAGCCGCCAGCAATGGTCCTATGGCGAGCCAACCGCAAAGGTAAAAAACCGTGTGCTTGCCGTTCTCGCCCTCGCTCCTTTTGCCCAGGTTATGATTTTGGGTACTTATCACTTTGCCGATGCGGGTTTGGATGCGGTCAAGACCCAACTTCGCGACACCAAGTCGTCGGTACGACAGGCCGAGATCCTCGATATCGTGAAGCGACTCAAGGCCTTCCGCCCGACAAGGATCGCTATCGAAGCCACGCCGGACCGCGCCGACGAGATCAATCAGCGGCTGTTGGCTTACTCCGAAGGCAACTACACCCTGAGCGCAAATGAGATCGATCAGCTTGGCTTTCGGATCGCAAAGCAATGCGGAGTCAACCAGCTAACTCCAATCGACAGTAAGCTGAACCTTGATTTTTCCAGCCTCATGCAGTTCCTCGGTGCACACGACGCCCAACGAGCGGGAACGCTCGGACCCCTTATGCAAGGTATTGGTAAGAAGTTTGAAAATTGGGACAAACGCTTCTCGGTTAGCCAGATGCTGGCTATTCACAATAGCAAAACCTACATCCGCGAATCCCACCGATTTTACGTGTCCCTTTGTGACGCCACTGATGGCAATCTCTCCCCTGGAGCCGACATTTTGGGCGACTGGTACAAGCGTAACGCCCGGATCTACGGGAACCTCCGACGGAACATTCAGAAGGACGACCGCGTTTTGGTGATTTACGGCTCCGGACACTCAAAAATCTTGCGAGAGCTCGTCCAAGATTCGGGAGACCTCGAGCTGGTCGAAGCCAGCAACTACTTGCCCGCGTGTCCCGTTCCGGCATCCGAAATCCGGTTCATCGATGGCGCTGAATGAATCGGCTCCCAACTGCTATCACAACACCGCTAGTTTGATTTGAAGGCGCGCAGAAACTCGATGATCGCCGTTCCAAACGTCGGGTTCGCGAGTGTTGTCATGTGGTCCGCGCCGACGACAACCTTCTCCTGGGCCCCGGGCAGGACCTTGAGCAACGCCGCAATTCGAGTCCGCGTCGACTCGGACTCCCTCGAACCGTAAATGAACAGCGCCCGCCGCGAGCCCTTTTTAAGGTCTTCTCTTCTCACTTCCAGCCCTTTGAAGGTCTGCCCGGCCAACGCCCACGCCTTGACGTCCTTCCCCGTGTACAAGATCTTGGCGAGAGCGTCGGCTGATTCAGCGGTCAGTTCTGGCCTCACGAATCGGAGGTAAGGTCCCAATCCCTTGCCTTCTTCCACTGCCTGGGCAAAAACATCAATCTCCTTCGAGCCCGCTTCCCCGGTAAGCAGCGGCGCTTGCCCGCCGTAAATGACGCTAAGCACGCGATTCGGGTGGGTGGCCGCCACTTTGCCCGCGATAAATGCCCCCATGGAATAGCCGACCAAATGCGCTTTCTTCAATTTGAGGTGATCGAGCAGCCGCACCACATCCGCCGCCATTTCCGCGCCGTACTGGTTGGGGTCGCGCGGCTTGTCGCTCTTGCCGTGCCCCCGGCAGTCGAGCGCGATCAGATTAAAGCCATCCAGCGGCGAGAGCTTCGGCCCCCACATCGTGACGTCGCTCATCCAGCCATGAATGAGAACGACGGGCTCGCCCTCTCCGGCGGTGACGTATCGAATCTTCACGCCGTTCGAGTCGAAAACTCCATCTTCCGCGTGCGACCGAACGGCGACGGAAAGACAGGTGAAGACGACGAGCGACAGATACGCAAGCTTCATCGCCATTGTTTACTTGAGAAGTGGCCGGCCCGTTGCGACGGCTCAACCGACATACACCTGCTGGTCGTCCCAACAGGTTTGCAGATAGTCGATCTGGCCAAGGTGAACCGTCGCGTGCCAGCCCGGCAGGACCATCAGTTGCTGCATCGGCATCGACCATCCTTGCCCAGAATCGAGCGTTAGCTCCACATCTTCTGGGGCCAGGCCGTCGAGTGCCTCAAGGACTTGCGCTGTGCCCTCGCGGAATGCCCGTTCCATCTCTTCTCGGTTGGTGATGGCGATTTCCTCGGCGTCCCTTTCGGCCAGCCACTCTCCCAAGTTTTCGGGCACCGGAAGCCGCCGATCCTGGATCATGCGCGCGAATCGGCCCATGTAGAGAGCGGTGTGGGCGGCGATCCGCAGGGCAGACTTCGATGTCGGCGTTGGCGTCCAGGTGAGACGGTCGTCAGGCACGTAAGAAAAGTTCCGCAGGAAAATCTCCATGCCGCTCACGGCGCGCTGTTTCGACGAATCGATCAGATCCACGGCAGGAATAATACGCCGTCTGCCTGCCCTCCGGCCGGAGCAACACGTAATCGCGAATCCAAATTTGATCCTACCGACGCAAAGGAGTTGGTATTCTCGGCCGATGATTGATCTGACGTTTGACTGCAGAGAAGATGCGCGCGGACGCGACCCAGACTCAAACAGCCCGACCCTTAGGCGATACCACCAAATCTTCTGGAGTAAGCCTCTACCAAATGGCCAAGTATTTCAGCTCGATATCTCAGGCCCGAAGCCGTTTCTCGTCCATCGGTCTGACTTGGGAGAATATCACTTGACTAGTGACGCCATAACGCACAGATATGCTAGCCGCGCGAAGCTGAAGCCGTTTGTAGAACGATTGCCCGAACCTCACCAAGCCTTCGCACAGTTTGGGGGATGGCTCATCCCGGAGTGCATTCTATTTCCCGGCAAAAGGGTTAATCGGCAGAATACGATTAATGGCGCGCGAGGGATGAACCGACGTATTGGAGATCGCTTCGACCTTACACTCGAGTGCATTCGACGACACTATTTGGGCGAATCAAGTCCTTTAACGGACGTGCTCGGACGGTATTCGGCCTTCTTTAGCTTGTTTGAAAATTTCGAAGGCTATGTCGAGTTTTTTCTGCTGCAAGACCTCGTAACCTCAGACTTTAGGGACATAAACTTCTACTTACCCTTTGACGCCTTCAAAGATGATCCCTTACCGCAGGATTTCGAATCGTACGTTTCGTACCTTGGGAACGTTGAGAAGTTCGCCATCAACCGCGCACAACGCATGCAGCGCTGGTGCTTCGAACATTCCATTCCAGTTCAGTGCGGGCCGGATGGTGTGCCTCAATAGTTTCATCAGGTTCGCGAGTTGGGGAAGCGCACGCGCTAGTGCGTGCTCTCGGACGTAGCTAAACCCCGGATGCAAGTGAAATCGCTCCGGCTCAAGTCGCTTGGTCTTCAGATCCTCTTGGGCTTGGCATTTCGGCCGAGAAGGCCTATCATGAAAGCGAGGTTTATGATGAAATTTCATCGATTGCTTTTGCTTTGTCTCCTGTTGGTTGCGTCGGTTGCGGCAAATGCCCAGAGCGCGCTTCTGCCGCTGCTCATTCGGCAGGCCGGACCAACCCTTTCCTTCGTGAACATCACCCTTCCGACGGTCAACTTCCCTGGCTCGGCCGCCGTAAGGATGACTGAACCAGCCGGTGTCGGCGGCCAACGCATCAACCTTTCCTCGCGAACGCTTCGCGGCGTTTCACCGGTCGTCACCGTGCCGGGAAGCATAGTCATCGCCGCCGGCCAAACGCAGCGATTGTTCTACTTTTTCCCTTCCCCCACTGCGGTGCTGGGCAACCAATACACGATTACCGCCACGATTCCGGGAGGTTCATCGGTAACAACGGAGAGCTTGGGATTCACCATCCCGTTCGTACAATCGGTAACCGTCAGCCCCCTTCTCATGGACCTCGGCGAACCAGGCTATTTCTACGGCGGAAAGACGCTCGCTGCCACCGTAGTTCTAAATGCGCCCGCGCTCGCGCCCGGGCTCGTACTCAATCTTTCTGACGAGGCCAACACCGGAGCCCTTTCGCTTCCGGCGACCGTAACTGTCCCCGCGGGTGTCCGTCGGTTTGCGTTCTACTTCGCCACCCGGCGCGTCCTCAACGTGACCCTCCCAAGTCTTCGGGTGCAGGATGGTTTTGCCGTGGTATCGAGGCCATTCTGGCTCATGTTCCCGGGTGTGAAGCGCGTCTCGACGATTGACACCTTGGTTCGGGTTGGCCAAAAGGTTCGGCTAGCGGTTGAACTAGATTGGACGGCCGCCGACGGACTCGAAGTCATCGCTCTCTCCCAAAGCTTCACCAGCGGCCGGCTCACGGCAGACCGGGTGAGTAACTTAATGAGGGCTGGTCAAGGTTCCATTACGCTCACCTACACCGCCACCGCGCCCGGCGTCGTGCGTGCCGGTGCCGAAGTTCCTGGCTTCCGCGGACAGATATTCTCACCCGAAATCACGATTGTCGAATAACGCCGGGGCTACGAGCGGTTCCGCAGGTGCTGTTCTAGCTCTTGCACCGCCGTGTTGCTCGTTTCCAGTTCGACGCGGGCTTCTCGCAGATTCGCGAGCGGGTCGGCGAGGGCCTGGCGCTCCGCCAAACTAGCGTGCTCGAGCAGCGACTGGTCGAGCAATCGGAGTTCTGCGAGAAGCGGCTGGGCCCAAGCCAGCGCACGAGTCTGCGCCTGCGGATCCTTCAGCACGGCGACTTCCATCAACCGCGCCATCGAGTCCTCGATGGCGCTCACCGCCTTGGCCGAAGCGCTTCCCTCGACGGCCGCATGGCGAAGGTAGATTCCGGCGGCTTCGTCCAACAGCGTCGCAAAGTCTTGCGGCATCGCCTGCTCGCCCATCACGATGTTGCCAAAGCTGCCGTATTGCTGCCCAAACTTCAGAATCAGCCCGCGCAGGTGTCGCCTTGCGGGCGGGACGGACGTGTAGAGTCGGTAGAAAATGAACCACGCGCCGGCTGTCAAAATCGCGGTTAGCCCTGTGCCAAGAATCAGCGGAAGGCCGGTGTTCCCCGAAAGCCAGGCGACGAACACGGTGAAACCGCCAAAGGTTGCGATGCCCGCCGGAATCGCGCAGGAAAGCACGAAGTAGTTGTAGGTTGGTTGCCGACCGGACTCCGCGTCGATCAATGCTTCCAGGTTGGGCAGTTCGGCTTGGCGAACCACCCCCGGCACGCGCCGCGCCAGCCGCACCCATGACAAGACACCCATCGCATATGCATACCAGGTAGCCCGCGCCCAGGTTGCGCCGCGGTAGGCTTTTTGGGTGATTGGCCTTTGAGGCTGTGACCCGTTCAAATTCATGCAAGCTATTTAGTGGACTTGAAGCCCTGTCGTCTGAGCATTTCGACTTAAAGTCTTATTTTGTTGATATTAGTTGTGGTGACAGCTCCTAGTTCCCGGCCAGGGATGAGCAGCGGTTCGGCAAACTGAGGATATGCAAGCAGCGGATGTCACTCTGGCAAGTAGAAGGATGTATACTACAGTCGAAAGCCGTTCCGTACGAAAGTGTGTGCGCTCAATCTGATTGGCCTTCAATGCGTTCATACCTGAGAGACGGCAAACTGCAAACCCACGGAGAACACTAGCCATGCCTACCTTTCCCTACGCACAGCCCATGGGGGCTGTAGACCAAATTATCTCAAGACTTCGTAGCAGCTTCCCGGAAAAAGTGGATTCTGCTGTATTGAAGAGGCTCGCGATTGCCCGAAGTAACGAGACATACATCATCAACACGATTCGCTTCCTTGGCGTTATCGATAAAGAGGGCAATAGAACCTCATCTGCCCACGATCTCTTCGTTCTGGGAGATGAGGATTTTCGAGCTGGATTTGCAACCATGATCAAATCGGCTTACAAGAGCCTTTTTGACCTCTACGGTGACGAAGCTTGGGACCTGGTAAAGCCGAAGCTTATTGCATTCTTTAGGCAGGAAGATAAATCAACCGATCTCGTCGGCGGTCGCCAGGCGGATACTTTCATTAAGCTAGCTGTGGTTGCTGGAAAACGAGCTAGTACAACCAACGGCACTTCGGACACTCCTAAGCGAGAGGCGCCTAAGCGGGCCAAACGTACAACGTCAAAACCAAAAGCGGAAAATCGGGCGGAGGTAGCGCCATTACCAACGGCTGAACCTCTGTCGAACAAGGAGGGAGATGGTATCGCTGCGGTATCTCTTGCGGTAAAGATCGAGGTCAACCTGCCCGCGACGGCGGATCAGAGTGTTTACGACGCCATTTTCAAGAGCATCAGGGCAAACCTCTTAGACCGTGACTAATCTAAAGCTTTTTGAACGGATCGCTCGCACGGCGAATCGACTCTTGGCGCTGCCTGCGCCAGATCATGCGCTTCACCCTTTCGAGACAAGGAACATCCATCCGGATCTGCCAAAAAAAGTTCGGAGGCTGTTCGATGATGGTCATTACTCAGAAGCGACTTTCGAAGCCTGCAAATTCTTGGATGCTTTCGTGGGGAAGCATGCACCCAGTACGAAGTCCGGAGAGGCGCGAATGATGGAAGCGTTCAAAGACAGCGCGCCCCTAATCCAACTCAATCCAATGACAACGGATTCAGAGAAAGATGAGCAGCGTGGGTATCGTTTCTTGTTTGCAGGCACGATGGTCGCCATACGCAATCCAAGAGGGCATGAACATTCGGTTGCCGATGACCCTGGCGTGTGTTTGGATCACATCGGACTCGTTTCCGCACTATTGAGACGCCTGAATGATGCCGGATTAGATTGGCCTTAGCAATTGGTTGGAGAATCTGAGCTGAAGATGCTCCTACCGACGATAACGCACCCATCGAGAAGTGATATCAGCTACCCCTCGTGCGCGTTGCACTGCGGTAGGCTTTTTGGGTGCTTGGCCTGCTCACGTTCCTCGCCGCCACTTCGACGACCGCGATCCAGCTTGAGGGTTGGAAAGTCGAGCTCGGCACCGGAGTTCTGAAGGACCCTTCCTGGAGTGTGGCCAAGCTGGAGCTCACGCGCCAGCTACAGAAGATCAAGCGCGTTGTCGGCGAACCGGCTCTTGCGAAGCTGCAAAAAGTCACCATTTGGGTGAACTCTAAGAGCGAAATCACCGCGTGCATGGCCTATCACCCCGGGCGGGAGTGGCTTAAGGAGCATAAGGAGAACCCGGATATGGCCAAAGGCGTCGAGATCGGCAACTGCCTAAACTTCGCTTCTTGGACGTACGAGCAGCCCTGGATGGTGATGCACGAGCTCGCCCATGCCTATCACGACCAGTACTTAGAGAACGGTTTTTCGAATCCGGACGTTTTGGAGACCTTCAACAAGTCGATGAAGGACAAGCGCTACGACTCGGTGCTGCACTGGGCCGGCGGAAAATCGAAGCATTACGC
This sequence comes from Fimbriimonas ginsengisoli Gsoil 348, assembly GCA_945881865.1. Taxonomy (GTDB): domain Bacteria; phylum Armatimonadota; class Fimbriimonadia; order Fimbriimonadales; family Fimbriimonadaceae; genus Fimbriimonas; species Fimbriimonas ginsengisoli_A. The sequence goes on from CAMCVK010000005.1 coordinate 35,538, forward strand.
AACCACCAACCAGATGGAGTTCTTCGCCGAAACCACCGAGAGCTACTTCGGCACCAACGACTTCTACCCGTTCGTCCGGGCCGAACTGATGAACTTCGACCCGGACGCCTTCCAACTGATGAAACGAATCTGGGGCGACCCAGTCAAGCGCACCGGCGCCGGGAAGTAGTGGTTCGGAGATCTAGCTCAAGCCTCGCCTTGCTTCTTGCGTTCTCGGTTTAGCTTCCGGCGGGTCTTGCGCTCGCTGGGGGCGTTGGACCGGAAGCTCTCGGGTCCGAAGCCTTTCTGCTGGGCGATGACTTCGTCGCTGCCGACCGTGCGGACGCTCTCATCGAGCTTGGCGAGGGCCGAGCCCAGGTACATGGCGACCTCCTGGAAGGCCGCCGTCGCCCCAAACTGCTTCTGAAAGTCTAGGTTGAAGCTTCGAAAATTGGTGAAAACGCGGAGCTTCCGAACATCCGCCCACCGCGAATTGAGCGCCAACGCAAGCCAAATGGGCGCGCCAATCAGTCGAAAAGTGTCGGCGCTAATCTCCACCCCTTGGCGATCAAGCACTTTCAAGCTTCGCATGAGTCGCGAACGCTCCCAATCGCGGCCCCTGTCTTTGCCGTACCTTTCGTCGCACCATGCCACGAGATTCTCATAAGTCATCACCGGGCTCTGAGGAACCTTTTTCGTTAGGGACTCGAGGGAAGGCGTAAAATCCGGGACCAAGTAGACCGGATAGAGTCGGCCGCAGAATCCGATGACGTATAGCCTTGGTCGGAACTCGCGATCGTAACGCTCCTCATCCAAGATTTCACAGATACGCGGATCTAGGGAGTCAGCGCGAAGGTCCTTTGTTTCGAATCGGCGCTGGTAGATGAGGGTTGGGTCATAGCCCAGGCTCAGCGCCGTATCGTAATAATCATGAAATGGGGAGATGATCCTCAACGACTTCGATTATCCCACGTGTACGCGCATCGGTTGGGCCGAGTTTCCACGGCGGGACTTGGGTTGCGCCCGAGCGGATTCTGAGCCCTCCCACCGGCTGTCTTGTCCTTTTCGGAAAGATCGTGTAGTGTACGGTAGCAGACTGAAAATCTCGGCTGCGCAAAGAAGGACAATTATGTCGTACGTTAAAGAAAAAATGGAGATTGCCATCTCAATCGCCGCGAAACCCCTAGTCATGTTGCTGGGCTTCCTGCTCCTGGCACTTGCCCCAGTGAAGGCTTCGGCCGGCATGATCGAGATCTGCTTCGACAGCGGTGACTGCTTCGTCGTAGAAGGTTCCTGCGATGGTTGGTGCCCAAATGCCCCGTTCGCGCCGACCTGCACCACACAGTCAGCCTTCAAGCCGGCGTTAGACTATTTTGTGTGGAATAAGCTTACGACAACCGCCCTACTCGTTACCCCGAAGGAAACGTTCAAGGTCGGTTCCGACAAGCTAGTACAGTTCATCGGGAAGATCAAAGCCAAGTACGGCAAGGCGGCGGCGGGCGATAAGAAGCTTCAGCAACGCATTAGCGCGGAGTACAAAGCTTTTCGAAAAACCGACGACGGAATCGTCAGCGCGGCGAGACTGGCACGGCTGGCCAAAGAGACCGGCCTAAAAATTCGGCAGACCGACAAAAAGCCAGTCGGCTAGGAACCCGCCTGCCAAAGATCTCCAGAGAATCTTGAGATCTTTGGCAAACTTTTCAAGCCTCAGATTCGCGGCAATCCGAGATGTTAGTCAAGGAACCGAACCGTTCCGGAAGCCATGTCGTATATGGCTCCCTTAACGGTGATCTGGCCGCTCTTCACCATGTCCGCCGTCATCTTGTTCTTCGTCGAAAGCACCTTTTCGACGGCTTTCACGTTGATCGCAATGCCTTCGTCAAGCGAAATCTTCGTCTTCGGAAGGGCGCGCTGAATCGGCTTCACGGCGGCCGGAATATTGCCGGGCAGCTTGCCGCCCTTCATGGCCGCATCCACCGCGCCGCATTTGTCGTGGCCCAGCACCACGACCAGGCGGGCACCCAGCACGGCGGTGGCATACTCGACGCTGCCAAGATTCTCCGGATCAGCGGTGTTACCGGCCGTTCGAACAACGAACAAATCGCCGATGCCTTGATCGAAGATCAGCTCCGGCGAAAGGCGCGAGTCGGAGCAGGTCACGACGACGGTGTGCGGAGTCTGCTTGAGGGCGACCTTTGCTCGATGTGCCGGAGACTGGTTCGGACGCTCCGGAGTGCCCGCAACAAACCGCTTGTTGCCGTCCGAGATGACCTTTAGCGCGGCATCTGGAGAAACGCCCTTGCCGCTCTCATCGGCAAAGCCGGTCAAGAGCAGCATGGAAACGGCGGCGAGAGCACAAGGGGTCTTGTAGGATTTCATAGGATTTCTCATCTAGTTCGGATTCTTGGTGCGAACCACACGGGGTTCCGTACCTTGGCCCATCGGCCTGAATCCGCCCCAATTTACGCGCCCTGCCCAGACGAAAATGGCGATCTGGACGGCATTTTTTAGTCCGGTTGGAGTCTTTTCCTACCCGCAGCCGGGTTGTCCGGGCGACCAAAAGAAGCTGAATTCGAAGAGCGACCAGCCGGCACGGTTTTCGCATCCCGAAGCAGTTTTCGCGTTTGCAAGTAGCCTGGAATTATGAGAAAACCGCCGCTGAGCCGCCTTGCCAAAACTGCAATAGGGCTCGAAGGCTTGTTGGCACTTTCCGCTCTGGCCGGAGGCGCCTTGCTCATGGCCGGGCCGCACGGGGAGTTCATTCCGCTACCGATGCACTTGCTCGAAGGGTCCATGTTCGCCGATTACTTCTTTCCCGGGTTCATTTTGTTCGCGGTTCTCGGGCTTGGTTCTGTAGCGGCAGCTTGTCTCGCGGGAAAACGGCATCGCCTTGCCCCTCTGGCCGCCGGCGTTGTCGGCTTGGCACTCTTGATCTGGATGGGAGTCGAGATTTCGATCGTCGGGTTCAGCGATAATCCTCCGCTGCAACCAACCTACATCGTTCTGGGGGTGGCGATCTTCTGGGTCGGCTTGGCTTGGCAAGCGAGGCAGCCGAGACGCTAGCTGCTCGGGACGCAAACTGAGAATGACCGCAAACATTTGGGAACCTATTTTTGCGGGGCTGTCTTCTTCAAGTGCTATGAGAAACTTCACTCCACTCTTTGCAATCTTCACGATGGCACTTGGCGCAGTTCAACCTGCCCTTGCAGCTCCCGACTCTTCCTTCGTCTACGTGATGACGAACAATACGGGATCCAATTCCGTGATCGCCTTCAAGCCGGGTAACGATGGCTCGCTAACGATGGCCGGAACCTACAAGACCGGCGGAAAGGGAATCGCCGGCGACATCGACGACCAGCACAGCCTGCGAGTTTCGGGTGATTGGGTGTTCGCAGCGAACCCGGGAAGCAACGACATCACGGTGTTCAAAAAGGAATCGAAGGGCCTGAAAAAGATGGGCCAGTATCCTAGCGGCGGGATGAACCCGGTAAGCATTGCCGTCTATGGCAATAAGCTCGCAGTGGCGAATCAGGCCATCAGCAGCGGCACGCCGAACATTAGTACCTTCAACATCGGCATGGACGGCAGCCTGAAGCCGACCGGAAACGCGTTGGTATCTTTCATGGCCGGAGCCGGTCCCGCTGACGTAGACTTCTCGCCAAACGGCAAGATGCTTGCGGTTAGCTACGGCTACCAAGCCGCCGCAACCAGCATGGTGGCGACGTATGCCGTTGACGGCGAAGGCATGCTCTCGAAAGCTTCTGAGGCCCCCGCATTTGGCCCGGTCGGCCTTTCTTGGAACCTGAATGGGAACCGTATCTACGTGAGCACGTTCCGTAATGCGTCCATCCTCACCTTCGGCGTCGCAGAAGACGGCAAGCTGACGGCAATGCAGACGTTGAACGACACGGAAACCGCCGCCTGCTGGACCTGCGTAAACGCAGCCGGCGATCGGCTCTACGTTGCAAACTTCGTCAGCAACTCGGTCAGCACCTACAGCCTGGACAAGGCAGGCGACGCCAAGTTCATTTCGGCCGCAAAGCGACCGAACGTCTCCGGCAACGACACCAAGGACGTAGCTTTGTCGGCCGACGGCAAGTTCCTCTACGTTTTGGGCTCCACGTCAAAGCGCATTGACACCTTCAAGGTCGGCATGGACGGGACGCTCACGTTCTTGAGCTCAACGAAGTCGATGATGGGCGAAGATAACTGGAAGGGTCTCGCGATCCACTAAGGCGACGCACGCCGCCGCTCGTAAGCCCACCGATGCCAGTCGTCGGTGGGCTTACTTCGTTCCGGCTATCGCCGCGCTGCGAGCTTTGATATCGGCGGCGAGGCGCCCTGCCGACTCGATCATATCGAACCGAAGCGAGGCACCTGGACCGTTCATCCTCAGTCGTGCCGACTCCTTTACAAGCGCATCTGCCTTCGAGTTAATCGAGGCGATGGCGGCTCCATCCTTCCCCACTTCGGCAACCCGAAGCGACCAAACCGCATCGGCCATCGCGTGCCAAACCTTTGCGGTGGCACGAGAAATCTCTAGTCGCGTTTGCCAATCGGCGGCGTCTCGCGCTTTCAAACGATCCGCAATCCGGCCAAAGTCGGCCACGTTTTCTTCGGCCAGCCGAACGGCGGCCGTTCGGTCTGCCATGATCCGGTTGTAAGTCGAAGCCGATGGGTTCAGTAATTGATCCTCCGTTTCCTTCTGCGCCGGATCCCAGAGCGCACTGGATTTGCCGCGAATAGAACCTTCGATGCTGCGGACCGAGCTTGGGATCATCGACTGATCTTTGGGCATCCAAAAACCCAGCGTGTAGTACATCTTTTTCGCTTGCTCAAAGGTGCGTTCGTAGATTTTCGTAAGCGTTTGAGACTCGGCGGAGCCGGCCCGAAGGCCGTACCGTTTCGCATTCCAGGCGCGGTAGATGTCTTCCGGCGTCGAGCTCGGCTTCGCTAGATAACGAGAGAGCGCAAAGAGATTGATCTCACTCGGTGTGTCGAGCGCGGTCTCGTCGCCCCGGTCGATGCGGGCCACCACGCCTTGGCAGCCGCGCGCTCGGTCGTAATCCCAGTGGGCTTTGATGTACCGCACCAACGAAACCGGGAACAGCGACCTGCCCCAGTATTCGGCGCCCAGGTCCGCTTCGATTACCTGCCGCGTGGTGCCGACCGCGCCGATTGCGAAAGAGTCGGGATAGAAGAGTTGCCAGTCTTGCGGCGTCCATTTGGAGTGCAGCGTGATGTCCGGATGGTCCTGAAATGCACCCACGATCCACTTCAGTTCCTGCGGCGAATGGTTGAAGTCACGAACAAACACGCGCTTTTTCAGTGGTTTCGTTACGGCCAGAAACTGATCAGTGACAAACCGAATCCGCGCTTCCATCGATTTTCCTCGCCAAAACGGAGAAGGATCGGGAACGTACCAAATCTCGGTCGGCGTTGAGGCATAGCTGAGGACAATCCCGCTTATGTAAGGAGCTCTTTGCAACGCAAGCCGAAGCGCATTCTGCCGTTTGGTCCAAAACTCGGCACCTGCGGCGGTGCCGGGGTCCAAAACAAGGTTCCTCTCGCGGGTGTTCAGCTCTCGCACCCAGATGTAGGGGTCAATTCCTTGGGACCGGGCGGCCCTGGACGTCTTCTCCACTTGCGCCCCGGCCGGCCCGACCATCTCGTGTGAGAACGTCGGGTTGTCACCCGCGATCTCGAGATGGTTGATTCCGTATTCTCTCGCTTTTTGCAGAACCAGCCGATGATAAGCCGGACTCGAGCCATGGATCATCCATCCGCGCACCTGCTTTCCGCCGCTCGGCGGACCAAAGGCAGTTGAGAACAAAACCAGCGAAGAAAGGAGGAGGTTCATTTCGTCAACTCATCAGGCGCCAAGCCAGTTTTCCAGATTTGAACTTTGCGGCACCGGCAAACCCAACAAGCTTGCCGGGGCCCTCCATGTGCCTCAAACGCGGTAGAAGTGCACTTTCATGAACTCCGTGAAGGAGCCATCCGGGGTCTCCCCGAAGGAAGTGAGTGTGCGATGGTTGTCGTCCAGAAACTCGATGACGTCGCGGTAGTTTGCCGTACCGTCATCGTCGCCCATGCTCGGCCCGACGCAGTCGATCGTCATCGTGTTCCCATCTTCGCTCAGCGTGCCGACGCCTTTCCAAAGGTGCGAGGACATCGACATGATCCAGGAACTTCGGTAGCCCTTCGCCGAAACGTCGTAGCCAATTCCCCAAAGGCTGCCCATCGTGACGTCCGCCGACATCTTCGTAACGCTTTCTCCGGTGGCCCAGAGTCCACCGAAGTTCCGAACGGTTTCGGTTCCTTCCGCGAAGCTTTCCGGTGCATCCGGGCCCATACGATAGGTCATTTCGCTGCGCCAGTTCCCGACCAATCGATCTAACCAGGCATGCTCTGGCAACGGTTTGGTTCCCTGTTCGGCGATGTCAGTTGTAGACGTTTGTTCACTCATCTGCCGTATTTTACGAGCACCTAGAAAGCTTGTCAAGAGGGGCGTGATGTATTTTTCAGACAATTTTTGCCCGCGCAAAGCACGCGAGTTCACGGACTTTCGGTTCTCTTTAAGCCACCGGCGACGGTTGCCGGAGCATTTTTCCGCTTGTACAGCTTGACGAGCTCAAACCACATGACGCTGAGGATTCCGGCACCAACGGCAATCGCCAGGTCGAGCGGCCGGACAACGGAGAATCGGAAGAGGTTCCGAAGGAACGGCACCGAAAGCACGGCAACAATGGACGCCGAGACTCCGCCCAGAACCAACCACATCGCCGGGTTGGGCTGTTTGAGGATTTTGAAAATGGAGCGAGACCACGACAAGTTCGTCACGATCAAGCCAAGATTCGCAACGATCAGCGTCGTGTAGCAGAGCGTTCTCGCCGCGTTTTCTCCTCGCCCGTCAAACGTTGACCAAGCGTAGATCGCGACCGTAGCCGCCAACACTGCCGCGCCCTGAAGCAGGCTCAAGATGAGCCGCGCTCGCGTGAACATCGGCTCCTTTGAGTCTCGCGGCGGCCGCTGCATGGTCTCGGCGTCCTCGGGCTCCGCCTCGAAAACGACCGAACAAGCCGGGTCAATCACCAGCTCAAGAAAAACGATATGAACCGGCAGAAGGATAAGCGGCCACCCAAGCAAAACGGGCAACAGCGACAGCCCGGCAATCGGCACGTGGGCGGCCATAATGTAGGCCATCGCATCCTTGATGTTCGTGAAAATCCTGCGCCCAAGTCGGATCGCTTGAACGATCGACGAAAAGTCATCATCGAGCAAAACGAGATCGGCGGCTTCACGGGCTACGTCCGTCCCGCGCTTGCCCATCGCGATTCCGATATGGGCAGACTTCAGCGCGGGAGCGTCGTTGACGCCGTCGCCCGTCATTGCGACGATCTCGCCGCTGGACTTCAGCGCGTTCACCAGCCGCAGCTTCTGCTCTGGCATCACCCTCGCGAAAATATTGACCGAGCGGATGCGATCGGTAAGGTCAGCGTCGGTCATTTGGCCGAGGTCAGGCCCGGAGATGAACTCCTCTGGTTGGCGAAGACCAATCTGGCGCGCGATGCTTTGCGCGGTCTCCGGATAGTCGCCGGTGATCATGATGACCCGGACCCCGGCGCTGTAACACTCCATCAGTGCCGCCGGCACTGCCGGACGCACCGGATCGGCGAACCCGAGAAGCCCCAAGAAACTCAGAGAGAACTCCCGCTGGTCATCATGAAGCGCGACGGATTCAAAGTCTTGTTTGGCAACCGCAATCACCCGCAGTCCCTGCTGAGCGAGCGCCTTCACGTCAAGATCCAGCGCGACTTTCTCGCCTGAGGTCAGACGGCAAAGCTCCGCCATCGCCTCCGGTGCTCCCTTTGCCGCGATGACGAGATGCACCTGGTCGGGTGCCTTCCAAGCTTGCGACATCGCAAGCAGTTGCGGGGACAACGCATACTGGCGTACCAAAACCCAATCCTTGCGCGTGGCGTCTGCCGGCGACGCCGTCGATTCCAAAATGTGAATCGCCTTCTCCATGGGGTCGAACGGCTCCGGCTGACTTGCCAGAACGCCGTAATGCAACAGCTCGGACCACTCGTCGGGCAGCTTGCCTTCCGTGACGTCGTAAATGACACCCTTCATTCCCAGCTTGGTCACCGACATTTGGTTTTGGGTGAGCGTGCCGGTCTTGTCCACGCAAAGTACCGTTGCGGCACCGAGGGTTTCGATGGCCGTAACGTGGCGGGTGAGGACGTTCTTTTGCGCGATTCGCCACGCCCCGAGCGCCAGAAAGATGGTCAGCACCACCGGGAACTCCTCCGGGATCATTGAGATGGCCATGGTGATTCCGGCCAGAACGCCCTTCAGCCAGTCCCCACGGCTGAGGCCGTAGACCACGACAACGACCACGCACAAGGACAAGCCGACGATCGCGAACGTACGGACGAGACGCTTTGTGTTGCGCTCAAGCAGGGTCGCCTCATGCGGGACTCCCTGCAAGGCTTTCCCGATTTTGCCGACCTCCGTGCGCACACCGGTGGACTCGACTCTTGCTACTCCCCGCCCTTGCACGACCAAGGTTCCCGAGTAAAGAAACGGTAAGTCGTCGCCTCCCGGACGCTCCATCGCTCGGCCTTTTGGTGCCGCGACTTTCCTGGCCGGGACGGACTCGCCGGTCAAGAGCGACTCATCGGCGGCCACATTGTGCCCCGAAATCAGCGTGCAGTCGGCGGGCACTCGGTCGCCTTCTGCGAGAACAATGAGGTCGCCGGTGACGACTTCGCGCCCGGGAATTCGCTTCTCCTCGCCGCCCCGGATCACCAGCGCGCGCGGGCTAGAGAGATCCCGGAGTGCCTGCAGAGTTCGTTCGGTCTTCTGCTCTTGGTAGAGAGTGATGCCGATGACGACCCCGACCGCCCCAACGAGCATCAGAGCCCCTTCCTTGTCGCCCAGAATCAAGTAGACAATTGCGCATGCAACAAGCAGCAGAAACATCGGTTCCCTGACCACGCCCAACGCGATCAGGAGCGGACTTCGGGGCTTTGCCGATGGCAGCTCGTTCGGACCGTCGATTTTTAGCTTTTCGGCGGCGTCCGCATTTGCGAGCCCGGTATGGGTAAGGTCGCGCTCGGCTCGTTCTTCAATTTTGATCAATAGATGTCGTACGCCTTGGCATAAAAACTTAGTTAGTCACCGTCTGATTCCGAACTTTCCTGTTGCTCATTCGCTCCGCCGGCATAGCCCTCGCCTTCCGATTCGCCGAGCAGAAGTAGCGTACCAATCAGCGGCCACTTTGTGGAGCCAGTGGCCGGATTGAATGAAGTAGCTAAGCTGCCAAAAAAGAACCCAATCAAGGCCAGGAATGCGACGCCGGCGAGGGCATGGGAGCCCTTGATCGCATCGCCCGGATCTCCTTGCTTATGCCCGTGGACCATGCTGAGAATGATTCCGTCTCGCTTGCGAAGGGCGTGAAACACTACACCGCAGACGTGCACGCCCGAGACTGCCAGCAAGATATTGGCAAGTATCCCGTGGACGCTCTCCAACTCGCCCCCAGCCGCTGTTTGGTAACCCGTCCAGCCGAGGGCCAACACGAGGGCAAACATGATGAGCACCGTCCACCTCGTTGCGGGGTTATGGCCGGTGTATTCCTTACCTCTTGACGAAAAAATGCCTCGAAAGTAGGCAATGAGTTCTCCTGGATAAATGAGAAGCTCCGAAAACCTCGCCCATCGCGTGCCAATAAAGCCCCACACCAGTCGCAGCAGGACCATCAGCCCAAGGGTGAGCCCGAGCATCGCATGGTACGGAAACGCCGCAGATTCCTCGCCGAGGAATTTAGCAATGTAGTACGCGGCGAGGAAGCCACCCGCCAAAAGCCAGTGGAATAGCCGAACCGGGATGTCCCAAACCAGGATTCGTTGCTTGACCGGGCCCGGAGTCGCCGAGCTAAGTTTTTGGTCCACCTACCAAGCTGGCACGCACGGTCACACGAAGTCTTGTCAGCGCTTTGCCGGACTCAAGTTCGTGTCCATCGAATGGACTCCGCCTTGACCTAACCTTTTCCGTTCACCAGGCCTTCTTTCCACGCGAACACCGCCGCCTGCGTGCGATCATGCAACTGTAGCTTCCACAAGACGTTACTGACGTGGGTCTTGACGGTCTTCTCCGAAATGAACAGCTTTTCGGCGATTTCTGCGTTCGAGAGCCCGGCAGCAATCAGCTTTAGCACTTCGGTTTCGCGCTGGGTGAGGTCCGCGATCAGGGCTTCGGTAGAAGTGCTGGCTGGCTTTTGAAGGAACGCCACCAACTGCGCCGCAACGCGGGACTCCATGACAACCTCACCTGCGACCGCGCGGCGAATAGTTTGAACGAGGTCCTCCGGACCAACATCCTTCAGTACATAGGCCGAGGCTCCGGCCGCCATCGCCGTCAACACGTGTTCTCGCTCCTGGGAGCTGGTCAGCACGATCAGAACCGTTGTTGGGCTGAGCGCCTTTGATCCTTCGGGTTGCCTCGATGCCGCCCATGCCGGGCATCATCAAGTCCATCAGCACCACTTCTGGCGCGTGCTCTTCCACCCATTTGATGGCGACCTCGCCGGAATCTGCTTCGCCGATAATCTGAAAATCGTCCTGACTTTCAAGATAGAGGCGAACGCCCTTCCTGACCATTGAGTGGTCGTCAACCAATAGAATTCGTAGTTTGTCATTCATGTAATTTGCTCCAGAAATTCAATTTTAATGATCGTGCCGCGTTGCCCGTTCGGGCCGATCGAGAAGTTGCCCCCGGGAAGCATCTCTGCCCGCTCGCGCATCGTCTGCAACCCCATTCCGGCCGAATTCACGGACCGGGGCATGCCGACCCCGTTGTCCGCCACCGTCAACCGGTAGCGGCCCTCGTATTGGTGAAGGCCGATGAGCACGGTTGTCCCCCGGCTGTGCTTGACGGCGTTGGCAACGGCCTCATCGGTGATGCGCGTAAGTTGCTGCACCAGCCCGGGAGCAAGCTCGTAATCGCCGCCGCGCTGCACGCGGATGGTTAGGTTCGAGCGTCGCGCCCAATTCAAAGAGATTGTCTCCAGCGCATCCGAAACCGATGCCTGGATCCCGTCGGCGCGAAGCTGCATCAGGATGGTGGACAAGTCGGTTTGCATTTTTCTCGCCAACTCATAGGCTTCTGCGAGGGCCTCGGATAGGTTCGCATCATCCTTCTTGAGGTGGTACTGCTGGGCCGAACTCACCATCAAGGCGGTGGCAAAAGCCTCTTGCTTCACCGTGTCGTGAAGGTCCCGGGTGATGCGCTGTCGTTCTTCGAGCGTCGCCAGCGTGTTCCGCACCGAGATCAACTCCTTGAGGTCGCCGGCCATCCCGTTCAGCTTTCTCGCCAGTTGGCCGATTTCATCCGCCGGAACCTCCTCCGCGGTAACGGAGAGATCACCTTTTGCCCATTGGTCGGCGGTTGCGGAGATTCCCAGGAGGCGAGCCGAGTCACCCTCGATCTTGAGCCGGCCGTTTCGACAGCTCACCGCTGCGCCGAGCTTGAAGGGTCGCCCGAGAACTTGCCGGTAACCCACCCAGCTCGGGAAGAACTCTAACTCGACGACACACTTCCGAGCCGTGACAATCTCTAAGTCGGTAAACAACTCGCTCATGCGCGAATCCTTTTCCCGACTTCTTTGGAACATCCGACCTGGCGATCGACGAGTGATTTCTGCAACTGGCTACGGCTGTTTGTTTGCATGATCTCATTTTGTATGAAGCCGAAATCCGTCCCACCGCGCAAAGACCGAACGTCTATTTCTTCGCCTTCCTCGGCTCCGGCGGGTCAAGGAGCGATCGAAAAAAGTTTAGGGCGTTTGGCTCCGAAACATCATAGAACGCGACGCCCTTTAGCTTCGCTTGTTCGCCGGCCAACTTAACGTCTTCCGTAACGAAGGTTCGACCATATGACTCGGGCATTCGGAACATGTGATATCTCGGCTTCCACGAAGTCCTTACCGCGAATGAGTTATCGAGGCCGTGATAATTCGTCCGGGCCCGCAGGCGATCGGTCTCTACCGGGTCAATCAAATCCTCCTCGAAGTACGTTGCGTTGAGGACGAAAAACGGAACTCCGCGGATGGGGCCTAATGGGATCACTTCGACGTGCTCGAGGAAGGGTTCAAACGCTTTGAGGGCGCGTTCCGAGCACACCGAGTCCGGCCCAGAAAACCAATAAATCATATCGTTTAAAGTGCCGTTTTTAGTCGCGATTTTGAAGCCTGGGTCAATCCATAAATGAGCTACCGGCCGGCCGTCGAAGTACTCCGGCACCCCCGGGGGACATAGCACGGCTCTGGCATCAGGGGACAGATCGTAAAGTTTAACGCCCCTGCGATAGTTAGGCGAAATCTCAAATATCACGGTGTCATCTTCATTCTATCTTCTCGAAGAATCCGAAACGACGCGTCTATTCGTCCTCGGATAGGCCCAGTTCGAGCTGAATCTCCCGAGCGCGCTCCGCGCCCAGCCATTTGATGCGGTCCTCGGGGGAGTACAGCTTGACGAGTTCCTTCTTGTTGGCAATCAGATGCATCTGCGGGGCAAGGATCTCATCGCACACATAGTCGATATACGTTTGCTCCTTCTTAGCTTCCTCTTTTGTTGGCAAGTATGGATTCCCTGTATACGGGTCTTTGAGTCCGAGCGATTTCAGGATCTTCCCTTTTTGCGCCCGCTGATAGAAGATACTTAGCATGAAACACCAGCTTGTTAGCCCGTCGACCCACGTTGGTTCATACTCCTTGGACCAGATCATGAAAGGGAGTTCCCCGCCTACCAGCCACATATCGAGAGGATTCCCCGCCAACCCAGTTGCCCGAAAATCCCAGACAGCGAAGCGATCATAACGCTGAATCTCAGTAACGGTAGGCCCATCGAGGACCTTGCTTTCTGCCAACCGTTTGCCGAGCAGCTCTTCAATCGTCATCTCCGCTCCAGCCTCCTATCGAGCGTATAGCCGCTTATATTCAAGCCACATTTCATAAGAATATCGGTTAATGCCCGTAAGAAGGCGCTCCTCCAGCAGCTGGTAGTTTGAGATTTGCAGCATTTCAAGATGCTGAAGTTCCGGTGGTACCGTTCGGCCGAGCTTTCTCAGTTTATCTTTCTCCATCAAAAACCATTCCTCCGGATATGGGGGCTCAAAGTACAGTGCTGGTCCAAGCTTTTGGCGACCGGGATCTTGAACACCAACCTTCTTCCACCCGCCCTCCCGGATCGCCGCCCGATACCCGAAGCCGTGGCAATCGATCATCAGCGATGGCTCGCAAATTTGATCCCCCCGGTAAACCCGCACGAAGGGCCCGTAAAGCTCCCGGACAATGTAGAAGTGCAGCGTGTAAACACTTCCTCCGATCTCCTTCTGCAATACAAGCCCAAGATCCGGTGGCCTTTCTACCTCTTTCCTAAAAATTCTGCCTAACCGCCAGTATTTGTCCAGGCTACTCATGCGCTGCACCCCATTCCGCCGCTCGACGTCAGAACTTCTAACCTGCAGAGGGCTTTCTCGCCTTCCTCGGCTTCGACGGCTGGCCCAGCGAGCGGAAAAAGTTTAGGGAATTAGGTTCAGAAACATCATAAAATGCTACTCCTTTGAGCTTTGCCTGCTCGCCGGCCGACCTGACCTCCTCCGTAACGAAAGTGTCGCCGAACCGTCCGCTGATCCTGAAGATGTGATATCTCGGCTTCCACAAGCTCCTTACCGCGAATGAGTGATCGAGCACGTTGTGATTCGTCCGGGCGCGTAGGCGATCGGTCTCTTCCGGGTCAATCGCATCTTCCTCGAAGTACGTTGCGTTGAGGACGAAAAACGGAACTCCGCAGATGGGGCCTAATGGGATAACTTCGACATGATCGAGAAAGGGTTCAAACGCTTTGAGCGCGCGTTCCGAGCACACCGAGTCCGGCCCCGAAAACCAATAAATCATATCATTTAAAGTGCCGTTTTTGTCCATCACTTCGAAGCCAGGTTCAACCCACAAATGAGCGATCGGCCTTCCGTCGAAGTACTTCGGCACGTCCGGTGGGCACAAGACGGCTCGTGCCTCAGGCGACATTTCATAGAGGGATAGGCCTCGATTGTATTGTGGCTTTATAAAGTAGATCATGGCCTTAGTTCCATGATATCCTCCCTTCCTAACGTTTTGGGCCCGTCACGGCTCACCTATTCGTGCTCGGATAAGCCAAGCTCAAGCTGAATCTCCCGCGCGCGCTCTGGCCCCAGCCACTTGATGCGGTCCTCGGGCGAATAAAGTCTGACCAGCGTCTTTAGGTTCTGAATTTCACCCATGTGATGGACGAGAATTTCATCACAAACGTGGTCAACGTACACCTGCTCCTTCTTAGCCTCGTCCCTTGTCGGGCTGTAAGGCTCCCCGGTGTAGGGGTCTTTCAGGCCAAACGATTTCAGGATCTTCCCCTTCTTTGCCTTATCATAGAAGTCGCTCATGAGAAAGCACCAGCCTGCAAGTCCATCTACCCAGGTTGGCCGGTACTCTTTGCCGAGGCTGAAGAATGGCAGTTCCCCACCGATGATCCAATTGTCTATGTGATCGCCAACGAGCCCCGTGGATTCATAGCTCCAAATCCGAATGCGGTCGTACGCCTTGACCTCGGTTATGAACGACGGACCCTTTACGAAGTACCTCGCCGTCTCCGCCTGTATAAGCTCATCAATCGTCATCCGCCACCTCTCTGAACCGATCTCGCGAACCGTTACGGAAGCCGCGGCATCCCTTCTGCGATAAAGCGCTCAAGAATCGCAATAATGTACTCCCTCTGTTGGGGATCGGCCATACCGTACGGTCGCAATAGCTTGATCGCCTCTGGTATCGACTTGCCTCGTAAAGCAACGAGCCGAAGCGCCTCTTGAACCTGCGCAGCGTGAATTTTCCGCCAGGCTTGCTCGCCGTCGATAATTCTCATCTCGTTGTACCAAGGATAGAGAGCCGGTTCCCAGATCGTGCAAGGCCCCCAGTTTCCACTGATGAGAAAGTCGAAAAAACGATTGGAGATCAAGAAAATGAACTTGCCGTGGCGGTTCCCAACAATGTCTTGGTCGCCGATATCGGGCACCCCGATTCCGCTAGGGAGGAGTGCCATTTCAACCTCCTCATCGGTGTAGGCGTAAGCTCGGACGCTTACAGAGCAATCTGGCTCTTCGATTTCCTGAGATGCTGAGACCTCCCAAACGCTGTCTCCGCCGTACCTTCCAATGGTTTCAATCTCTCGATATTCCAGCCCGACCAGCTGCGCCTCAATCGCCGCCGACTTGAATTGAGAGGAAACGAAGAGCGAGAATGGATAGTCGTCCGACCACCACATCCCTGAATTCATTGATTTCAATCTAAGTGGTGAGCCAGGATCGCCGAAACGCTGTCGAATGGCACCGCCCGCCCGTTTCCCGGTCGGCGGCCATTTGCAGCTTGGCGCCCAAGATGACGCCGAGCAGAGTAGATAACTCAATCAAACACCGTCGGCGACAACCCATACCTTTCCGCCATATATCTCGCCCGTTCCAGAATCTGCTCTTTGGAGATGCGCTTCATTGTGTTGATTAAGCCAAGTCTCCACAATATATTATCAGCCTAGTTTCTCGAGATCCTCCGTTCTCGCCGCTTCGACCCAGTTACGGCATGCTTATTCGGCTTCCGAAAGCCCAAGTTCGAGCTGAATCTCCCGCGCGCGCTCCGCGCCCAGCCATTTGATGCGGGCCTCGGGCGAATATAGCCTAACCAGCGTTTTTACGTTCTGAATTTCACCCATGTGATGGACTAGGATTTCATCACAAACGTAGTCAACGTACACCTGCTCCTTCTTAGCCTCGTCCCTTGTCGGGCTGTAAGGCTCCCCGGTGTAGGAGTCTTTGAGCTCGAATGATTTCAGAATCTTCCCCTTCTTTGCCTTATCATAGAAGTCGCTCATGAGAAAGCACCAGCCTGCAAGTCCATCTACCCAGGTTGGCCGGTACTCTTTGCTTAGACCGATGAAAGGTAGCTCTCCACCTATGATCCATTTGTCGATATGGTTTCCGACCGTGCCCGTGGATTCATAGCTCCAAATCCGAATGCGGTCGTACGCCTTGACCTCGGTTATGAACGACGGACCCTTGACGAAGTACCTCGCCGTCTCCGCCTGTATAAGCTCTTCAATCGTCATCTCCGCTCCAGCCTCCTATCGCCATCACATTTGTTTCTGCACAACCTCTTCACGTATACCTTTGCAATCTGGAAAGTCGGCAATGATCTCTGCTCCGGCGTCATAGACCAAGTCCTGCTCATCAGCGTCGAGCTCCCACTTAGCGACAAACCTTAAGTGGATGTATTCGGCCGACGCGCTGACTATGTCGACCCGGTCAAGAAACGAATACTCCTCAGGCGGCAGAATCGCCCGCCGAATTGAGAACGGGAGGCGCCGTAAGACTTCATCGTTACTTCGGATTTGCTGAGGAGTCATGGGACCAACCATTTCTGTTGTACCCTTATTGCCCGTCATCGGATCGACGTCGCTCCCAAGGCCGTTTCCGACGTCGCGCTCACGAGTGAGAGCCGGATTCCTCTTTTCTATCCTGTAGGATGTAAATAATTCGCAAGGCATCGCTAATCTTGTCGTCCACCCAGCGCCCGTAAGCATTCGGTTCGTCATCCTGCCTAAGCCCGTGGGAAACGAGCACGCCTGCCAAAACATTGTTAGTTAGCTTCTCCAGCAACTCGATCGACGGGATTGGCACCGCGAGCATCAACTGCTCCTCTTCGACCGCAGCCCTGACCCACCCGTCCCGTTCCAGCTCCGTGACTAGCTTCCTCCACAACTCGCCGATAGACATTCCCTCCTTTTCATTGGATCAGCTCGAATATAAGAGACACCTGGCGTCGCGGCATCAACGACGACGATCTCCTCCCAAATAGACTCGCAGTCCGTAAAGTCGGCAATGACTTGGCCACCGGCATCGTGTACGAAATCAAACTCATCTGGGTTGAGTTCCCACTTGACAAAGAATCTTAGGTGAATAAGCTTAGGCGTGGCTTCCACAATCTCCACTCGATCTAGAAACTCGTATTCTTCAGCCGGAGTGATCGCCCGCCTTATTGAGTACGGCAGCGCGGCCAAAATCTCTTCACTGTTTCGGTCTCCTAGGTTGGACATGAATTGCTCTTTCTCGATCCTACACTGCTCGGTCCACTGTGGACTGGTATATCTTGTCCCGAAGACTTGGATTGCCCCAAGGCTGGGGCGACCCGTTGCCCGGGCGCTTCAATTCCGTCAGCCCGCCCACGGGGTACCTTACGGTAAGTGAGATCCGCCGAGGCGATTGCATGGTTGCCCGACCTACTTGCGCCAAATTCTCCCGCCCAGCCGACGCTGATTGAGTCTTGTGCGCCCGAGGCCCGCCCGCTGCTGGTAGCCCGCAGCTACCTCGCGCACCCTCGAACCATCCTCGTCGTCACCGGAAGCTACGACCGCGCCCTTGCCTGGCAAGCAAAGCTGCAACTTTGCGGCGTGCCAAGTGAGCAAATCTCCCAGCTTCTCAGCGGTTCTAGCGGGCTTTTCGAGGACTCCGCGCCGGAATACATCGCTCTCAGCGACCGTCTGGGCGCCCTGCGCGCACTCATCGACCCGGCACCCTGCATCGTCATCGCCACCCCGCAAGCCGCCCTAGAGCGCACCCTCCCGCGCGAGGTCTTGGTGGATTCCCACGCCGAAATCCGCACCGGACAAGAGATCAACTCGGATGCCTTCCTGAACCAGCTCGATAACCTTGGCTACGAGGTTTCGGAACCGGTACGAATTCCGGGCCAGTACTCCCGGCGCGGCGGCATTATCGACGTTTTTGCCACCGGCAAGCAGCTTCCGGTACGAATCGAGCTGTTCGGCGACGACGTCGAATCCATCCGACAGTTCGACCCGAACACCCAGCGCAGCGTCGGCAACATTCCGTTCCTCTCGCTCACGCCTTCGCGCGAGACCATTTACCCCGGCGGCGGCGTGGACATCACCGGCGACGTGCGCGAACTGGCCGAACGAGAAGGCAGTACCTTGGATGATGAATCGGAAGCCCGACTGCAAACGATGATCCAGATGGACATCGCCGCCCTGTCGCAGCGATCCTATTTCGACCGGCTCGACCTCTACCGCCCCTGGCTTCACCCGGATTCCGGTTCGGCGATCGACCTGCTCACCGAGACCGACCTGCTGGTGCTGGACGAAGCCCTGGAGCTCGATCTGATCGGCGCGCGCGCCGAAGAGGAGCTCGGGCAAGCCCTCGACGCCCGCGCCAAACGCGGCGAAATGCTTCGCGGAACGGCAACCGACTTCATGCGGCCGGTCGAGGCCCTCGGCACGTTGCCAAACTCCGTGGCGTTTTCCACGATGAACGCGCTGCCGAACTGGTTCGAATCAAAGCGGTCGAGCGAGTTGGGCGCGGTCTCGTTGGAAGGCTATCGCGGTCGCGCCGACGCCCTCTCGATGACGCTGCGGAACTACCTGAAGGAGAACTTCCGCGTCGTCTTCACCACTGATCAGCCGAATCGCGCGAAGACGGTGCTGGGCCAAGCCGAAATCTTCATCAGCGAGACGAACCATGCGGTGGAAGAGGCGGAATCCGGCCAGGCATTCCTGGCCCACGGAAACCTGGGCGGCGGATTCGTGGTGCCAAACCTGCGGCTAGCGTTCGTATCCGATGCCGAGTTGTTCGGCGTTGCCCGCCTCAAGCTTCCGCAAAAGCGGTTCATGGAGGGCGCGCCGATCGCCACCGTGCTGGACCTCAAGCCGGGCGACTACGTTGTGCACATCAACTTCGGCATCGGCATCTTCCGCGGGCTGACAAAGAAGACGGTCGAGGGAGTCGAAAAAGAGTATCTTTTCATCGAGTATCAGGCACCGGATAAGCTGTTTGTGCCCGCCGAACAGCTAGACCGAATCCAGAAGTACCTGAACCCCGGAGACGACACGCCCAAGCTCAACAAGCTGACGGGAGGTGAATGGCAACGCACTCTGGGAAAAGCCAAGGAGGAGGCGAAAGCCTTCGCCCGCGACCTCGTTAAGCTCTACGCGCAACGGCAACAAGTACAGCGGAGGCCATACGGGCCCGATACCCCGTTCCAATTGGAAATGGAAACGACGTTCCCGTGGGTCGAAACGCCTAGCCAGCTCCACGCCATCCGTGAGGTGAAGCGAGACATGGAAACCGGCGTACCTATGGACCGCCTGGTTTGCGGTGACGTTGGTTTCGGCAAGACTGAGGTCGCCATTCGGGCGGCGTTCAAGGCCGTGCAAAGCGGCCGGCAGGTGGCGGTTCTCTGCCCCACCACGATTCTCAGTGAGCAACACTATCGCAACTTCGAGGAGCGGCTGGGCTCGTTCGGCACCAAGCTCGGCCTTGTAAACCGGTTCACCCACGCAAGCGAGCGTCGAGAACTGTCGAAATCGCTGAAAAACGGCGAAACCGAAATCATCGTTGGAACCCACTCGTTGCTCGGCAAACAGATCGAATTTCGCGACCTCGGCATGGTCATCATCGACGAAGAGCACAAGTTCGGCGTGAAGCAAAAAGAAATGCTGAAGCAACTGCGGACGGAAGTCGACGTACTAAGTCTTTCCGCCACGCCGATTCCGCGAACCCTCAGCATGGCGCTCATGGACATCCGGCAGATGTCGCTGATCAACGATCCGCCACCCGGCCGGTTGCCGATCCGAACCTACGTTCGTCCCTATGCTGCCGAAGTCGTGCGCGAGGCGATCCTGCGCGAAATGTCGCGCGGCGGCCAGGTGTTCTACGTATACAACCGGGTCGAATCCATTGGCCACGTCGCCGAAAAGCTCCGTCTGCTCGTGCCGACCGCCCGCATCGGCGTCGGCCACGGGCAAATGAACGAGAACGAACTGGAGCCAATCATGGTCGGCTTCGTCAAGGGCGAAATCGACATCCTACTTTCAACCACGATCATCGAGAACGGCATCGACATTTCGAACGCAAACACACTCATTGTTGAGGGTGCCGATCGCCTCGGTCTCAGCCAACTGTATCAGTTGCGGGGTCGTGTCGGACGATCCGACCGTCAGGCGTACGCCTATTTCCTCTTCAGCGGAAAGATGGATATGTCATTCATCTCGCGTGGGCCGGGCGAGACCTCGCCCGAATTGCGGAAGAAGTACAAGACGGTGAGCGAGGGCGCGATCGCGCGATTGCAAGCGCTGCAAGAGTTTTCCTCGCTCGGCTCGGGCTACTCCCTCGCGTTTCGCGACTTGCAGATTCGCGGCGCGGGGCAACTTCTCGGCGCAAAGCAGAGCGGAACGATGCTCACGGTTGGTTATGAGTTGTACAGCCAACTCATAACCGAGGCCGTCTCTCAGCTGAAGCTAACCGTCGATGGATCACCCGAGTCATCGGACGATGTTCGGGATCCGCTGGCGAATCTGGCTCCGCTGCCGACGTTCGAAATTCCGGTCGTTGCGTTGCTACCCGAGGGCTATATCCGCGACCAAGCGCAACGTCTCTTCTTCTACCAAAAGATGATGTCGTGCCGGGACGAATTGACGCTCGCCGCCGTTCAGGCCGAAATCGACGATCGCTACGGACGCCCCACCGAGGAGGTCCGCAACGCATTCGTTGTGATGGGGATGCGGATTCTGGGCAGGGATCTCGGCATCGAAAAGCTGGACGCTCGGGGCGGCCGCGCCGCCATCACCTTCAAGGACAAGTCGCTCGTTCCCATTCGGGTCTTCGCGATTCTTGGCAAGCGAAACAAGGAGAGCTACGTGACGCGAGACGGCATGGTTTGGCCGTTTACGGGAAGCGCACTGGCCGCCACCCGCCGGTTCTTGGATGAGTTCCTCGCGGCGACAACGGAAGTAGAAGAATCTCGTGCCCGGCTCGAAGCCCTAGGCTAATGAGGGATTGGCCTAGCAAGCGGTTCGGAAGCGGCCTAAGCCATAATAGTTCCCGGGTCGGATGCATTTGAATCCGGCCAGGATTTAATATGACGCGAGAGGAGCTTTTCAACCACGTCCGAGGTCTTGTCGAGCAGTCCATTCGGGATGGCGGCAATGAACCCCCCGAAATCACGGAAGCCACCGTATTGCTGGGAAGTGGAATCGGCCTCGACTCGCTCGGCCTCGCCACCATCGTGGTTGAGTTGGAAGAAAAAACGGGCGTCAGCCCCTTCTCGGGCGGATTTGTGAACTTCACGACAGTCGGCGAGCTCGTCACGCTGTTCCACAAAGAAGACTAACCCGTGGCAAGTCAACTCGCTTTGGTTGGCCCAGATCATCGGCAGACCCAAGAGGATCTTGCCGAGATTTCTGGCCGTTTCATCGCCCCTTCCGGAAAATTGCTGGCCATCGACGCCAACGATCCGGCCCGGGTGATCGCGGCCCTGCTGGCCCCCGAACTGAGAGAGGCCGACCTGATTCTCGTCCGGGACTGGGCTCCGCTCGATGAGGCTGCGTTAACAAACCTTGGCGTGGCCGAGGCGATGGACGAGAACGGCATTGTTCGAATAATTTCGGAACGGAAAGCCACCGCAACCGGCGGAATCTGGCTACAGACTTCGGGAACTACCGGACCACCAAAGCTTGTTCGCCACGACCGCGAGCGGCTGCAAGGCCGAATCCGGCAGCCCATCACGGAAGGTCCCGCGCGCTGGATGCTCACCTATCATCCGGGCTCGTTCGCGGGCTTGCAGGTGTTGCTCACCGCCTTCCCTTCCGGCCAACCGATTGTGTACGCCGATCGCGCCAAGCTGGCGAGCCTAAGCAACTTCCCCGCCGACGAACTCCCGACCTGCATCAGCGCGACCCCAACCTATTGGCGCGCGATGCTCTCGGCACTCGGCGCGACTGTCCAGCAGTTTCCCATTGAGATCGCGACCCTGGGCGGGGAAATCGCCGATCAGCCGGTGCTCGATCTTCTTGCCGCAACCTTCCCCACGGCAAAGATCACGCACGTCTACGCCGCCACAGAACTGGGGGTCATCCTCAGCGTTTCCGACCGACTCGCCGGCTTCCCCGAAAGCTGGCTAGACGCCGAGCGCGAGATCAAAGTAACGGTGCGCGACGGCATGCTTTTTGTGCAAAGCCCCTTCGCGGCGGGCCAGACGGTGCGGGCAGGGAGCTCAGTCGACGCCGAGTTCGCGGGCAATTGGACCGGCACCGGCGACCTCGTCGAGATTCGCGATGGACGCGTATTCTTCATGGGTCGGGAAGATTCGGTCATCAACGTTGGCGGCCAAAAAGTCTTCGCCGAAGACATTGAGCAGATCCTGCAGCGGCACCCAGCGGTGCGGGATATCAGGATTTACGCGGTGCCAAATCCCATCCTTGGCACGGCGGTTGCCGCCGATGTCGTTCTCGAAGGTGACGACCTCGCGGGCCTGAAAACCTTTGCCCGGGAGCACCTCTCGCGATTGCAGATTCCCGTGAAGTGGAACGTCCTCGACACGCTAGAAATGAACGCCGCCGGCAAAAAGACCCGAAAAGCAACGCCATGACCCCAGAACCTACTTCGCCGTCGAAAGTTGTCTTGCTCACCGGAGGCAGTAAGGGCCTGGGCCTGGGCATTGCCAAAGTGCTGCTTGCGAACGGCTACAGGGTGGCGACATGCAGCCGAAAGCGAACCGGGTTCGTGGACGACCTGCTGGCCGAAGTCGGCGAAGACCGATTCTTCTGGACCGAAGGTGAGATCGGAAACGAGGCCTCGGAAGTCGCCTTCATGGATTCGGCGGTCGCATGGGCCGGCTCCGACCCCCTGTACGGACTCATCAACAACGCCGCCATTGCCGGCGACGGCGTGCTCGCCACCTTCCCTAACGTCGACACGATGCGGATCATGGAGATCAACCTCATCGGTGCGATCCGCCTCACCCGACTTTTCCTCCGCAAGATTTTGAATCAGCGCGAGGGCCGCGTCATCAACGTCAGTAGCATTGTCGGCCAGCGCGGCTACACCGGACTGACGGTTTACAGCGCGACGAAGGCCGGCCTGGATGGATTTACCCGTGCGCTTGCCCGTGAAGTCGGCCGCCGCCAGATCACGGTGAACTCGGTTGCGCCGGGATACATGGAGACCGACATTTCGGCCGGGCTAGGCGAGCGTCAGCTCCAGCAGATCGTGAACCGCACGCCGCTGGGCCGACTCGCCACCACCGAAGACGTCGCCTTCCTCGTCAAGTTTTTGCTCTCGCCCGAAGCCAGCATGATTACCGCCCAGACGATCACCGTCGACGGCGGCATCACGATGTAGGAGAACCCCAATGCGAAAAGATGGATTTTACGCCCGGTTTGTCAAGCGCGCCATTGACTTCTTTGGAAGCCTAACGCTGCTGATCCTCCTTTTCCCGTTGCTGGTGGTGCTCTATTTCGTCATCGCGTGGAAGATGGGCCGGCCGGTCTTCTTCCGCCAGATGCGCTCCGGTTACAAGGGGAAGCGTTTCAGCCTGATTAAGTTCCGATCGATGACCGACGCGCGCGACAAGGACGGAAAGATTTTGCCCGACGAAGAGCGGCTTCCCCGGTTTGGCCACATTCTGCGGAAGACCAGCCTTGATGAACTGCCCGAGCTCATCAACATATTCTTGGGTCACATGTCGCTCGTCGGCCCGCGCCCGCTGGTCGTCGAATACGACGAAATCTACACCGAGAACCACAAGCGACGGCTCGACGTCCGTCCCGGCCTCACCGGTCTTGCCGCCGTCCGCGGTCGAAACGCCCAACGATGGCGCAATATTTTTGACTCCGACGTCGAATACGTTGACAAAATTTCTCTCGGCCTCGATCTCCAGATCATCTGGCTGACGTTCCTGACCGTGGTCAAGCGAAGCGGCGTCGACCGTCCGACCCACTACGTGAAGGTGCTCGGGCCCGGCTACGAGAACGAGGGTTAATCGCATGGAAGTCGTCTGGTTGACTTCGGCGGAAGCCTATGAGGAGCACGCGTCTGCCCTTGGTGACCTGTTTCAACGATGCTTCGGCCGACCGATCAACGAGCCGCTTTGGAATCGTTGCTACCGCGAGAACTTGGTTGGTCCGCCGGTCAGCGTTGCCGTTCGTCAGGACGGCGCGTTCGTCGCCCATCACGGCTCGGTCTCGCAGTCCTGGATTCAGAACGGCGAGCGGTTCGATTGCCGACTCCTGATGAGCTTGATGGTAGATCCGGCAGCGCGGTCCACCGGCGCGTTCACGTTCATGGAGCAAAACTACATGCCCGGGCTACGCGAACGCGGCGGCGAGAACCTGCTCGCGTTCCCTAATCAGCAGTCGTTTGCCCTGCACGTTGGGCTTCTCGGATGGAAACGGCTGGACGCCGACCTGTTCGTCACTACTCCCGTGGTCCCAGGCGGCTACTCGCCTGCGGAATACGCCTTGGCCGACGTGCCCCGCTCGCTTGAAGCCACCAATCCCGCCTTTTGGGAGTGGCGCGCGTGGGCCGAGTTTCACGGGTTTCGAACCGCCGACGGCGGGGGCTTCTCGCTGAAAGTTGACTCGCCGACGAGCGTTGTCATCATGGAGTGCTTCGGGGCGGTAACGGCCGCTGAGGTATCGGCGGCAGCGGCGAATTACGGTGCGACGGAGATCAAAGGGTTGAAGGAAACCTTCCTCTCCGCCGGATTCCCGGCCGAGGGGCTAACCGAAACCGGCTACCAAGTTCGAAAGTGCGGCATCGGCGACCTCGACGGGTTGCGTGGCCTCGGCCTCTCGCTCTACCTCGGCGACGTGTTCTAATTTCACTTGTGGTTGCAGTGGACGCCGCCGCAGGCATGCTGCATGCGGTTGTTCACCACGTGAAACGTCACCAGACTTAGGCCCGCCACCACGTTAAGAACCGTTGCGGGAAGGTGGGCCGGATCCAGCATCAACTCCGGATGATCATGATGGTGGTCGTGCCCCAAGAAGAGGTGGCTCACCAGCATGCAGCCGATTCCAAAGGCGAAGATGAGGCTGGGCACAATCGAGTGGTGCTTTCGATGGCCGTGGTAAAGCGCGAACGAACCGACAACGACCGCGAACGCGATGAAGCCAACCTCGGCTTGCGGCGAGCCAATGAAGCCGAGCCCGAAAACGCTGAGCAAGCCAAACGCGACCCCGGTTAGCAGGCAATGGACGGCGCAAACGGTGCTCGCAATCGCCCCGATGCGATCCAGATTTAACCGACTTCCGAGGTTCATGCCCAGAATATACCCCTTAGGGGTATACCTATCTAGGCCCCGTTAAGCGGGACTGGTCCAGTCAAAAACGTAAGTGACGGCCGACAGGTTCGTCCGAAGTTGGGCGTAGGCGTAGTCCGCTTCTTCCGGCTGAATGACTCCGGTAATCAGCTCCTTCACCGAGATCGCGCCCCGATCCAGCAAGTTCAGCACGGCAACGAGATCGGCCCGACCGACGTCGCGCGGGAGGTGAAACGTGAGTTCCTTCAAAAACGCCTGCTGGTAATTCGTCGAAAACTCTTCCGGGTAGCTTCCCTGGATGACGATGCGCGGCGACTTTGCCTCTTCGTTCCCCCAGGGGTGGGCGCGGGCAAGTTCCACGGCGAAGTTGAGGCCCTTTAGCGACCCGGTCGCATCCACGACGACATCAGCCGAGTTAGCCAGCGCAACCCCGGCCTCTTCGGGCGAAAGCGTCTCAACGCCGGAAATGGCCGCCACCGCCCGGCGCTCGGCAACCGGATCTACCGCGATCACACGGGCGCCGCTAAGCCGGAACAAGCGGGCCGACATTTGCCCGATTGCGCCCAAGCCCAGAATTACGACCTTTTCGTGCGGCTGTGCATTGGCGAGTCGGTACCCCCGGTAGGCAATTCCGGCCAGCCGAATGATCGACGCATCGAATGTATCGACCGACTCGGGGATCGGAATGAGTTCGGCAGTCGGCTTGATGATGGCCGACATGTGGGCTCCCCACGCGGTTTTGATCGGCGACCGAGATGTGCCGGAGGTCAGCACGCGCTTGCCGGTGTCGGTTCGAAGGCCGACGAACGCATAACCTGGGATGAAGGGAAATTCAGTGAGGCCCGGCTGTTTGCCCGCCAGACAGCGGAGTTCGGTGCCGGGGCTGATTCCGGTCGCCAGTGCCGTCACTACAACTTCGCCGGATTCCGGGGCAGGGAGCTCCAGCGTGGTGAGGCCCATTCGGTTCACTTCTTCGGCAATGACGGCGCGAACTTGCATTTCCGAAGTATGCCGAATCTGGCCGATTTTGGTGGCTCGGCGCTACCAGGACCCTTTGGCACCGCGATACAGCCCGCACCCGAGCATGACAAACCAAGGCACAGTCACGACGCCGATCACCGGATAATTCAGGATGAAAAACGGTAGCGATAGGCCGAAAATGGCGGCAGGCAATGCGAGCAACGCGGTCGCGAACCAGAACGACGGCGTGTCGCCGCGAAGCATTCGCGGGGTCAAGAGGATCCCAGCCACGACGGCCGCGGCTCCCGCGACGAAGAAGAACCCCAATACGAAAGGCGCGCCGAGAACTCCCATCCCGGCATTGGGCTTTCGATATTCACTCACAAAAAACAGGAAGCCGAACATCGAAAGCAGCAAGGTCACGACGCACAAACAAGCAAAGCATGTCGCAAAGACGGTGTCGCCTCGGCTGTGAGTCTGGCCCGTGACAATCGGCGGTGGCCTCATCGGTACCGGGAGTCTAGCACCTGCCGCAGATCGATTCAAGTTCCGAAACGGCCGGTTCTCAGCGGAGCGACCTCCGTCTCACCGTACGGCACGAAAAGGAAATTGGCGCGCTCGAGAGGACTCGAACCTCCGACCCCCAGCTCCGCAAGCTGATGCTCTATCCACTGAGCTACGAGCGCACGCGAGCCCAAAGGTTACCCGAAACGCACCTTGAGGGTATCGACGATGTGGTCGCCGATGGCCAGCGCGGCCGTTGCGGCGGGCGACGGCGCATTCACCACATGAACCGAGCGCTTCGTCTCCTCGAAGGAAAAGTCGTCCATGAGAGTGCCATCCGGCAGCACGGCTTGCGCGCGCACCCCAGCATCGATCGGCATCAACTGGTCCACCGTGATGTCGGGAACGAGGCGTTGGAGCGCCTTAACAAAGGCGGCCTTGGAAAAACTTCGGTGGATTTCGCCAAGACCCATCTTCATATGCTTGGTGGCGATCTTCAGGAAACCTGGATAGGCCAGCGTTTCGAGAAGCTCTGGCAAGACGACTTTGGTCTTGGAATATCCTTCGCGGGCGAAGGCCAACACTGCGTTTGGGCCACACTCAACGCCGCCATGAATCATTCGCGTAAAGTGGACGCCCAGGAACGGAAAACTGGGATCGGGAACCGGATAGATCAGGTTTTTGCAGACATGCTCGGCCTCCGGCTTGAGTTGGAAATACTCCCCGCGGAACGGCACGATCTGCGCCTTCGGCTTTAGGCCGGCGAGTTTCGCCAGCTTGTCGGAGTACAGGCCGCCGCAGTTGACAAAATACTTGGCCGTGAACGATCCGGTGGTCGTTTCGACTTCAACGCCGGTCTCGGTTTCCTTAATTCCCGTGACCTTGCCGCCAAGGACGATTTGGTGGCCGCGCCCGCGCAGAATCTCGGCGATTTTCTCGCAGAAGCCAACGTAATCGACGATCCCCGTTTCGTGAACTTGAATCCCTTTGATGCCGTTTACGGAAGGCTCACGCTCCTTCACCTGGGCGGCATCAATAATTTCGCAACGAACGCCGTTTGCCTGGCCGCGCTCATAAATCTTCTGCAAAGCCGGAAGCTCAGCTTCGTTGAGAGCCACGATGGTTTTGCCACATACTTCGAAATCCACGCCGTTCTCAGCGCAGAACGCCTCTAGGGCGGCTTTACCTTCGCGGCAGGTGGTGGCCTTCAGCGAGCCCGGTTTGTAGTAGATGCCGGAGTGGATGACTCCGGAGTTGCGGCCGGTTTGGTGGCGCGCAAGGGCCGGTTCTTTTTCAAGAATCAGCAGTTTGAGGGTGGGAAAGCGTTCCGAAAGACGGTAGGCGGTGGATAGACCAACTATCCCACCGCCTACGAGAATGACGTCTGGACTCATGCGCCTAAAGACTACTTCAGAACGATGGGTCGCGTGTCTTCGTCGATGGATTCGGTCGTGGCGTCAACTAGCGATCGGAGCCATCCATTTTCCGTTCGGAAAACGTTCGGTCCGGCCTTCTCTTGCAGGAACTTCACGTTGCTGTAAGCGGCGTCCTGATAGTTCGTCACCTTTCCGGTTTCGAAGGCCTGGATGACCTGAGCGATGCCGGACTCCAGCGTCCACTCGGGCTTGTAGTCGAGGCGATTCTTAAGTTTGGAGAAGTCGACGCGGTAATTTCGTCGGTCGCCGTCGTTTCCGCTGGAAATGATCTCCGCCGTGGGAACCTGGTCGCGAATCATCTTGCCGATATCGCCGAGGGTCTTGTTCTGCTCGTCCGATCCGACGTTGAAGATCTCTCCGCCGACGGCCGAGAGAGGCGCTTCGAGAACCTTAACCACCGCAAGCGCGGTGTCTTGCACGTGGACGAACGGTCGCCACTGATCCGCACCGAAAACGGTGATCTTGCTGTCAACGACCGCCTTAGCGGTGAGCAAGTTGACCACGAGGTCGAATCGGGTTCGTCCGCTGAGACCGTAAACCGTGCCGAAGCGAAGAATGACCGGTCGGAAATCTTCCGTCGTCATCGACTGGAGAACCTTCTCTGAGGCGATCTTGCTTCGAGCGTAGAGCGAGACCGGGTTGAGCGCAGATCGCTCGTCCAGATAGTCGTCGCTGGCGCCGTAGACCGAGCAGGTGCTGGCAAAGATGAACCGCCGGATGCCCTGTGCCTTCGCAACTTCGGCGATCATCCGCGTTGCGTTCAAGTTGACTTCGATGGTGAATTCTTCGTCCAGCGCACATGCCGGGTCACCGACGATCGCGCCGATGTGAATGACCGCTTCTGCGCCCTTCATGGCCTGGACGACCTTGTCGACCTGGCGGAAGTCTGCCCGCATGATCTCCAGTCGGTCGTGACCAATCAGGTCTCGAATCGGCTCATCACCGTACATGAAAGCGTCGAGGAGTCGGACGTTGTAGCCGCGATCCAGCAACTTTCGAAGGAGCGCGGAACCAACGTAGCCGGCGCCGCCGACAACGAGGACATGCTTCACTTCCTCGGCGGGCATGGCGGCGAGATCACCCTCACTAACCGCAAGTCGCTTCCAAACTGCCGACCAAACTCGGCCGGCGACCATGCCAACAAGCGAGAGAGAGAGGGCGACGATGAGAGCAATGCGTGGGATTTCGATGCCGGCGACAAGATAGTCCAGCGCGGCGAAACAGAGGAAGCTGAGTCCGACAGCCTGGGCAACGATCAGAGCTTTGTAGCGGCTTCGGTAAGCGCGGCCCCGGGTGTAAAAGCCGTTGAGCGAGAAGATAGCGAGCGCCAGCAGGTTGCCTAGCCATCCCCATACTGCGTAGCCTTGCAGCATTTCATTCAGCAGCGCAGTTCCGCTTCCCGTTTTCTCCCGCTCAATCAAGGCCGTAACCATGAACCCAATGAGGAAGCTCACGTTCAGCACGAGTAGGTCTGCTACCGCGCGGATTACTATCTCATAAGAAAACCAGTTTGGTCTTCCTCCCGTAGATTCGATCCGATCTGTGGTTTGGTTATTCATGAAAAGTCACCATGTTTCGTTTCTTCAGACACCACCGCAGTCGACGTCGCCGACGAAATGAGTAAATTCACTTCCACCGGACTTGCCTCGTTGCAAGCGAGCGCGTTGGTGCGGGCTTTACAAGAAATTGAACCCGCGCTTTGTTAAGAGAATACCACTTTGAGAACATTTTGAGCGCAATAACCCAAAATATCACACACCTGTGGCGAACGCTTCCCTTCCTTCAGCGTTGGTTCCGGCCGGCAACATCGCCAGCCAATATCTCTTAGATGGACGTAGGCAATGCGGAATAGTTCCGTAAGACTAAGAAAATATGTCGAACCTTAACCGCAATCTAGCGCGTCGCTCGCAAAACGGTTTGGGCAACAATCTCCGCAACGTCATGCATCACCGAAGCCGGCAGAGTTGGATGGACCATGAACATCATGGAAGTCTCTCCCAGCTCCTGCGCCACCGGCAGACGCTCGGCCGGCCCCATGTTCTTGGAGGTGAAAGCCTTCTCCAAGTAAATCTCGGAACAGCTACCGGATAGTCCCGGAACGCCCTGCGTTGCAATCTCTGCGAGAATTCGGTCGCGAGTCCAGTCGTCCTTAAGTGCCTCCGGTCGAACGTAGACGTACAGCTTGTAATAGGCGTGTCGAATATGGTCGGGCACAATCGGCACTCGGAGAGCACTTAGAGGGCGCAAGCGGTCCTCGATGATGTGCGCATTTCGGTTGCGAAGGTCGGTCCACTCCGGTAGCTTTTTGAGCTGTTCGCGGCCGATCGCCGACTGCATCTCGGTCATGCGCCAGTTCGTTCCCCAGCCGTCGTGCAGCCAGCGGAATCCCGGCGGGTGCGGCTGGTTGTAAACCGTGTTCCAGCCTTTGCCGTGGTCTTTAACGCTCCACATGCGGCTCCAAAGCTCTTCGTCTTCAGTGCTCACCATGCCGCCTTCGCCGCCGGTGGTCATGATCTTGTCCTGGCAGTAGGACCAGCTGGCTGCGTGCCCGTAGACGCCGGCATGCTTGCCTTTGTACAGGGCACCGTGCGACTGCGCGCAGTCTTCGATCACTTTGAGGCCCTTCTCTTCGGCCAACGCCATGATATCGTCCATCTCGCAAGGCCATCCGCCAAGGTGAACCGGCATGATCGCCTTGGTGTTAGGGGTCAAAGCGCGCTCAATCGTCTCAGCGGTGATGTTCCCGGTTTCGCGGTCGATGTCGGCCATCACCGGCCGGGCATACTCCATAACGATTGCGCTGGAGGTGCCGATGAACGTTCGCGGGGTCGTGATGACGTCGTCGCCACATCCAATCTCAAGGGCTTTCAAACATGCCTGCAGGGTTACGGTTCCATTCGCTAGGGCGATGGCGTGCTTCACGCCGAAGTATTCGGCAAACTCCCTTTCGAACTCACGCCCTACCTTTCCCGTCCAATAGTTGACCTTGCCGGACCGAAGCACGGAGGCGGCTGCCTCCACCTCGTCTGCGTCAAAGACGGGCCATGGATAGTTCTTCAGATCCACGGAAAGGGTGCTCTCATTAGCGACCGTACTCATGTTTCATGCTAAGTGTAGCGCAATCTCGCCCTCCTCAATGGGTTGTGTAAGCTAGTCCGGATGAGCAAACCGTCGGTCGTGGTCGTTGGCGCGTCCGGGCACGCCCGGGTGATTCTTGATATCATTCGGTCTGAAGACCGGTGTGAGATCGTTGGGCTGGTAGATTCCTTCAAGCCGGTCGGAACGGAACTCGCCGGTTTCCGTGTGCTTGGCGACGAAGCCTTCTTGGCCGATGCGGTTCGGCTCGGCGACATCCAGGGCGTGATTGTCGGCATCGGCGACAATTCGATTCGTAGCCGAATCACCGCAAATCTTTCCGCCGCCGTGCCCGGGCTAACGTTCTTTTCTGCGATTCATGCCCGTGCGACGGTCTCGCCAGACTCCGTCATCGGTCCCGGAACGGTCGTCATGGCCGGTGCGGTGGTTAACCCGGGATGCACGATTGGCGCTGGATGCATCATCAACACGAACGCCTCGATTGACCACGACGGGCGCATGGATGACTTTTCCAGCCTTGCACCCGCCTGCAGCACCGGCGGAAACGTCAGCATCGGAACGCACGCCGCAATCGGAATCGGAGCCATCCTGTTCCACGCGATCAACGTCGGCGAGCACACCGTCATCGGCGGCGGAGCCGTCGTCACGCGGGACATTCCGCCTTGCAGCGTTGCGATGGGCGTCCCGGCGCGCGTGGTTCGCCAGCGCGAACCCGGCCAGCGCTACCTTTAACGCCAGCCTTCAACCTGACGAATCGGTTTGGCCGGAGAACCGGCCACAAGCGTGTTCGGAGGCACGTCGCGCGTCACCAGCGAACCGGCGGCGACGATGGAGTTCTTCCCGATCGTGACCCCCTTCAGGATCGTGCTTCCGGCACCGATCCAAACGTGATCCTCGATGCGCACGTAGTCACCGCGAGGGCGCTTCTCCGTCTCAGGAAGATCGATGATCTCGTGCATGTCGTTGTCGAGGATCGTGCAGTTCCACGAAATCGCGCAGTCCCGGCCAATCGAAACTTCGTGGCGCGCCGAGATCACGGTGCCGTACCAGATGCTCGTCAGATCGCCGATTTTCAGCGAAGCCGGGGCATCGGGCCGACCGATCACGCTCAGCACCACTCGGTTATGTAGCTCGCAAAACTTACCTAGCTCAAGGTTTCCGCGCCAAGCTCGAACCTTCACGTGCGGATGGAGGATCGGCATTTGGCGGGGCGGCTTCAAAAGGCCGCGAGAAGCAGCTCGCAGCAGGGCGATAACGATTTCAAACTTGCGCCAAAGCGGCATTCCCGCGGCAGATACGGCGCGTCGATGTTCGGTGGTTGGCTCGCTCATTTCTTCCCTGCCGCTTCTAGGATAACCGCTTCAAACTGAACCGCCAGCTTGTCTCGGCTGAACTCGTTTGCCAGCTCGCGGGCATTCTTGCCCATCTCGGCCAAGGCGTCACGGTCCGCCGCCATCTTTTCCATCGCGGTGGCAAACGCGGCGGCGTCATCGGGAGGAACGACCCGGCCGCAATTGTGCTCCTCAATCATCCCGGCAAGCCAGCCCGGATAGTTGTTCAGCACCGGCAGACCCGACGCCAAATAATCGAAGAACTTGTTCGGCGACGTTCCGTAATAGAACGCCGGGACGTTCTTCAGGATCATCAAGCCTACGTCGGCGCTATGCAGCGCATTCACCAGCTGGGTCTTCGGCACCGAATTCAGAAAAACGCAGTTGTCCAGTCCCTCTGCTTTCGCTCGCGCCACCAGGGCTTCTTTCTCGCGTCCATCGCCGATGCAAATGATCTTGATGTCGTTCCGGCCCCGCTTCTTCAGTTCGGACGCCGCATCGAGCAGGCTTCCGAGGCCGTTTGCAAGGCCGTGGGTGCCGGTGAACACGGCCTTGAAGTCGCCGGGTTTGATGGGCTCTGGCCAGGCGAACGGCTGCGTCGGGACATCGAAGACGTCCAGGTCGCAGCTGTTCGGAATCATGGCGATCTTGTCTTCCGGGTATAGCCGGGCGATGCCCTTGACGATTCCCGGCGAAAGCCCGATGCAGCGGTCCGCCGCACGGTAGCTCGACTTTTCAATGAGGGCCATTCCCCAGATCAAGATCGGATTCTTTACGGCACCAATCGCCACCGGAAGCTCGGGCCACAAATCGCGAACCTCGAAAACAAACGGCTTCTTGCGAAACCTGCGGGCAAAAATGCCGGGGATTCCGGCCGTAAGCGGCGTCGAAGTCGCAAAGACGACGTCGTAATCCTCCTTCATGGCCACCGCAACGCTCCGCCAACCAAACTTGAGGAAGCTGACCAAGCGGCCGACGAGGCTCGTTTTGTTGGCAATTGGCAGGTCGAGTTCGATCACCCGGATTCCGTCGACCACGCCCGTGCGGCGTCCGTTTTCGAACGGACCTTCCAGCCCCGTCTTTCCGCTGGCCAGCGAGCCGCAAACCATCGTCACCTGATGTCCGTTCGCCACCAGGCGCTTCGCGAACTCGTAGGAGCGTGTTCCCGCCGACCCTTTCGGAATACCGAAAAACTGGTGGAAATAGAGAACGTGCATCGCCCGGGAGTGTACCGATCTGACTCCACTCGAACCGCCCGGGTATCGTCCTACCCGATGAACGTTCTTGTGGTTGCTCCCCATCGCGATGACGAAGTTCTTGGTTGCGGCGGCACGATCGCAAAGCACGTCAAGTCCGGCGACACCGTCAGCCTCTGCGTCGTTACCACCGGCCTTGCCAGTCTTTTCTCTGCGGAAATGCTGCAAGAGACCGACGACCAGATGCGCGAATCCTGCGCTTACCTAGGCATCTCGCAGATATTCTCGCTCAACTTCCCGGCACCGCGAACCGACCTTGAACCCAAGCACCGGGTGGCAGACGAGATTCGAAAAGTTATCCTGGAAACGAAAGCGGAGACGATTTATCTTCCGCACCCCGGAGATCTTCACTTTGAGCACGCGATCGTTTTTCGCGCCGGACTGGTCGCCGGACGGCCGGTTCCGGGCTCGCCGGTGAAGAACATTTACGTTTACGAGACTCTAAGCGAGACCGACTGGGCACCCGCCATGCCGCACGAAGCGTTTCTGCCGACCCGATTCGTGGACATTACCGACACGCTCGAAGACAAGATTGCCGCGATGGGCAAGTACAAGGCCCAGTTGAAACCGGCGCCAAGTGCTCGCTCGCTAGAATCGCTCCGCGCATTGGCCACCCTTCGCGGCGGCACCGTTGGCGTCTTGGCCGCAGAAGCCTTTATGGTGATGCGGGAAATCGCTTAGTTGCAGCGGCCGCAAGTTCTGCGGCGACGGCCTCGCTCTCGGCTCCGATCACGGTAACGAAGGTCGCGGACGCTGCCTTCAGGCTGGTTTTCAAAACCGAAATCGGGGAGATTTCTGCGTAGTACAGGCTTTCGCCGGTCTCGGGGTAATTCGTTTCTCCGGCGAGAAGAATAGTTTCGCCGGCTTCGGCAAACACTTGTACCGCGACCGGCCCGTTGGCTCGCCTGCCTTCAAGCGTCCAGTTTGTTCCTGCGAGGCGCCATCGGAGGACGATGTCAACCGGCTCCGTGCCGCCGGTGATCGAATCGGAAACCACCCAGACGTCGCCAAAAACTTCGATTCGGCGGCGATGGACCACCCCAAACCGTTTCTGGTAGCCGTAGTGCTCGCCATCAAAAGGCTCCGTTGAGCGAAGCTTCGACTGCGTCCACTCGCTCCACATGAAGCGGGTTCCCTTCTCCATTTGGCTTTGGCCGTTGATTTCAATCGTCGAGTGCGCAGCCGTTGACTTGAAAAACTCGCCACGATTCGTCGCGTCGAAGTACTGGAAGGTGCCGCCGTCGGGCAGCAGGTTTACGCCGTGGTGCCAGAGGTCCAGCGCCAACATGTCGGCGTGGCTCGGGTTCGTTTTGAACGAGTGGCAGCGAACGACGCCGTAGCTGTTCTCGCCGCGAACCACGTAGTAACCGCCTTCCGTAAAGGCGACGTTCTCAACGGTGCGAATTGACTTGGATGGCTCGAGACCAAACCAGGCCAGCTCCTCATCCCACGGTCCCGGCTCGTAGGCTCGCTCGCCTGTCAGCGCAACGGTTAGAGATTGAATCAGCGGTCGATAGTCGAGATAGCCCAGTCCGGTCAGATCGAAAATGTTGGCGCCATCGTTTGCGCCGTAATTTGGCACGCGGCCGGTCTCAGGGTTCTGTACGGCACGCAAAAGGTCCAATGCCGCCAACGCACGTTGCTTGACCGCCGCAGGCAACGGATCATTATTCGCGTGGCAGGTGAGCGTGAACAGCAAAATGTCGCGGAGGGCGACCCGTGTGTAGTTATGCGAGCTTTGGATGTAGGATCCGTCCGCGAGGAACTGCTCGCGAACCTGCTCTTCCATCACGGCACGACCGCGCGCCCGCCAGCGTGCGCTGTCGGGGTGTGATTTCAAAGCGGTGCCAGCCAGATACAGCCCGGCTGCCTCGCTGAGCGCGTGGTTATTCTTCTGCGCGATCGCGTAGCCGATGGCAACATCGACTCGACCGGCAAGCGCGGTCACGGCTTTCCAAAGTTTCGTCGTCTGCTCGGCAGTTCCGTCACCAAAAACGCCGATCGCGAAGATCATCGCCATCATGCGAAGCGAAGACTCCTGGCCACATTTCCAGTTCGGCCCCTGGTTTGGCGGATTCTGCTCGTACCAGCTTTCGAACATCTGCCAAAACCGCGCGCGGTACTTGTCATCGCCCGATGCGCGCCAGGCGCGCGCTAGGCCGTGGACCCAATCGAACCGCGAGGGTTCCCACACGAACTTTACGTCGCCCTGCTTTTGGTCAAAGTCCGGAATCTTCGACCAGTGCGCCGTTCCGAAGGTGAATTCGGTGGATGCGCTCCAAAGCCAACGTTCCTGATGCTTGTGCCAATGGCGACCAAAATACAGTAACTCACCGCCGACGATTCGGTCGCCAAAAGCGATGGCTTCGGCGGAGCGGTGAATCTCTAGGTCAGACGGATTCGAGAACGGCGACTTGCCGGCGAAGGCACGAACTTGATCCCAAGATATCGCCGGACAGGTGCGCTCGTAGTAGCCATTTCGGGTCCGCATTCGGTGCTGTGCGAAAAGCCAGAGGTTTTTCGGCCCGAGCTGAATCGCGGCCTTTCCAACCTTGGCGAGACGCCGAAGTTTGCCGATCATTAGATGCCTCGGATCTGCTCGACCGCCGTGAAGCAGGCTTCCGTGACTTCGATGATCTCGGAGAACGGAATCGGAGCTGGCTTTCCGGCTTGAATCGCCTCGACGGTGGCGACGAATTCTTCGCGGTGGCCTTTTTCTTGGCCGCGCGTTTTGAACGTGCCGAGTGCTGGCCAGTTAAAGCCGGTAGTCACGCGGAAGTTATCCATCTGGGCAACCTTTCCGTTCACAAAAACTTCGAGCCGCTCCTTGGGGAACGTCTTCGCGCCGCTGGCAAAGTAGAGCACGGTTCCGGTGGAGCCGTCGGCAAACCGCAACGTGATCGTCACCTCGTCTTCGATGGCTTGACCGGTTGAGTCTTTAGCGGACGTCGCCGCGACCTCGACGATCGGATGGCCCACGAGGTAGCGAACCAAGTCGATGAAGTGGCAGCCTTCGCCGATGATGCGACCGCCACCGACCAGCGGGTTCTGCGTCCAGTGGTCGGACGGAATCATGCCCGCGTTAACCGTATAGACAATGCTCTTGGGCCGGTTCTCGCTGGCGAGAAGCCCCTTCAGCTTCTGGATGTGCGGCGAGAAGCGACGATTGAATCCGAGCATCACGAACGGCGACGGGCTTTCGGCTACCGCCAGCTTCACGTCTTCGAGCTCTTCCCGTGAAATCGCGAGCGGCTTCTCGACGAACACTCGCTTCCCGGCGCGAACCGAGCGCGCCACGTAGGCTGCATGGCTGTCGTGCCGCGTCGTCACAAAAACGGTCGTGATCTCGGGCGAGCTGAACACCTCATCGGCAGAGCTTGCCACCCTCTCAAAGCCATGCTTCTTCGCAAGGTGCGCCGCCGTGATGCCGGTGTTGGAAACAATCGTGTGAAGTCTCCCACCCGCCGCCTTCAGGCTTGGCACAAGAATGAGGCCGCTGAAGTTTCCGGCTCCCAGAACCCCGGCCACCACGTTGGCCGACTTCGGCGCGACCGCCGTCGCCAGCGCAGGAACGCCGACCGAACGGTTCATCAGCTCGGGGCGGTCGGTCGCTTCCGGATACTGGAGAACGACGCCAAGGGTCTTTCCGCCGAGGCTAGCGTAGGCGGCGATCGCATCGGCAAACGGGGCTCGCTTACTGATGAGCGTCTCGGTGTCAATTTTCCCGTCTGCGGAGAGGTCGAGGTACGCCTCGAAGTTGCGCTGCGCCGTCCAGCGGACGAAGCCAATCGGGTAATCCAGCCCTCGGTCCTCGTAGGCTTCCTCGTACCGGCCTGGGCCGTAAGCGCACGAAACCTGGAAGCTGATCTCTTTCTTGTAAAAGTCTTCGCGCTTGATGTTCAGGCCGATGACGCCGGTCAGCACCACCCGACCGCGCTTGCGGCACATCACCGCCGCCTGGTGAATGACTTCGTCGCTCTTGGT
Organism: Fimbriimonas ginsengisoli Gsoil 348; assembly: GCA_945881865.1. Lineage (GTDB taxonomy): Bacteria > Armatimonadota > Fimbriimonadia > Fimbriimonadales > Fimbriimonadaceae > Fimbriimonas > Fimbriimonas ginsengisoli_A. Next base: position 73,279 of record CAMCVK010000005.1, read on the forward strand.
GCTGGCCGTGATCAGCACGCCGTCAACGCCGCGTCCACGGGAAAACATATCGGCCTCGGCGATTGGATCGCCGCCGGTGGCCAAGCAAACGGTGTGTACGCCAAACTGGCGCGCGATCTCGCACTTGGCCGGGTCGAAATCGATGCCCATCACGCGGCAGCCGTTTGCCCGCAGAAGTTGGACCGCGATGAGTCCAATGAGGCCAAGGCCGGTTACCACAAAAGTCTCGCCGAGGGTTGGCTCGGATAGCCGAACGCCCTGCATCGCCACCGCACCGAGAACCGCGAACGCCGCGTGGTCAAAGGAAACCGAGTCGGGAATCTTCGCGCAAAGGTTCTCAGAAACAGAAACGACCTCGGCGTGCGGGCCGTTCGAAACGACCCGGTCACCGGGCCGAAATGCGCGAACGTCGTTCCCGACCGCCAGAACCACGCCCGCGTTGCAGTAACCCAGCGGCACCGGTTGGTCTAGCTTTGCCCGAACGGCTTCCAGCGTCGCCGATAGGCCGTCGGTTTTGATCTTGTTGAGGACGTCTTTGACACGATCCGGCTGCTTTCGTGCTTTTTCCAGCAGGCTTGCCTTGCCGAAGTCGATGATCATCTTCTCGGTGCCGAGCGACACAAGCGAAGACTGGCTTGCAATGAGCACTTGGTTGCGGCCGACCGATGGGGTCGGAATGTCGGTGAGAAGTGTTTCACCGTTCCCGAGGTTCTGGATCAGTTGTTTCATCGCAATTCGACCGAAGCAACTCGCCTACGGACATAAAAATGTACCCGAGGGACAGCTATTCTGCCGCCGGACGCTTTTGCCGGGGCACAATTCGGTTTGCAAAATCATTGCCCCACTTAATGAACGGCTGCTCTAGCCAATGGAATGCCGCGACGGACGGGGCGATGGTTCCGACAAGGAAAATCGCAAAGCGGACCGGGAACGGAATGTCCTGCAGATACTGGAAAGCAAACGTTCGCGCCACGTCGTGGAACAAATAGATGCCGTAGGAGTACTTCGCAATCGTCTGAAAGACCCTTGCGGCGGTGCCGTGCGGAAGATCCTGGAGGTACGGCAAAAGCACGCCGAGCGCCAAGCAAATCGGGAAGCCGACCAGGATCTCTCGACCAAATCGCGTGCTGACGGCCGAGTGCAGCACCACCGTCACCATCAGGAAGATCGGCAGAATCCACCACGGCAGGCTCCGGCGCTTCACCGTGAGGGCAAAGGCGATGACCCCCGGAATAAAGCACGGCGCAAACTTGAACATCGAGTGCGTGTAGGCAGCGCCACTCTGTGTTGCCGCAACCCCGAGCGAGGCGACATAGATGACGCAGATGGCCGCCAGGCCCCATTTTCGGGCCGCGACAAACAGGAACGGCAGCACGAGATACATTTGGATCTCGATGGGCAGGCTCCAAAGCGGGCCGAGCACCGACACTTCTGGCTTCGGCCACACGTTCTGGACGAGCAGCAGGTTGCCGACGATAACTTGCGGGGTCACGCCGCCCGTAGAAGCGCCGTCGTAGTTTTGCGGGTAGATGCCGTACGGCAAGAACCAGAACGCGGCCAACAGCACGACCAGAATCGAGAGCGGATAGATTCGAAAAACTCGCCGGGTGACGAAGGCAGCGTAGTGCTTAATTGGCGTCGCGTAGGTATCGAATCCCTGCCGCTGAAGGCTGAGCATGAGCACCAATGACGTGTGCACGAAGAATAGCAAAACACCGAACTTTCCGAACTGGGGCATGCCAAGCGCCTTCTCCAGGGTCGGGTTTTCATAAAGCAGGTGGCGGAAAACCACAAACAGCACCGCGAAGGTTCGAAGCAGGTCAAGATTCGTCGAATCTTTGCCAAACGATGCGCCCGTGGCTTTTGGGACAGATTTGGCCGCCGGTTGCATCGGTTGAATGTACCCGCCCTACTTTGCCGGTAGCCCGAGCTTGGCGCGTTGGGCCGCGAGTCCCTTCTTGTGCTCGACGATTTGTTCCGGCGTGAAGCGAGCGCGAATCGGCTTCGCGGGGACGCCGCCGACGATCGTATACGGCGGGACGTCTTTGGTCACCACCGCTCCCGAAGCCACGACCGCACCTTCGCCAATCGTCAATCCGTGCATGACGGTTACGCCGTAGCCAAGCCAGACATCGTCTTCCACCGTGATCGGCAGGTTCGTGTCGCGCCCGGCATGAATCATCGGCAGGCCGACGACATCGATTTTGTGGTCGCCACCGACAAACGCAACGCGCCCGGCGAGCATCACGAAATCGCCGATGCTGGCCTGACTCTGCAGCCAGCAGTTTGGCCCGATGAAGGAATAGCTACCCAGCTTGACCGAACCTTTGCGGATACCGACGCCCGGCGCGATGAAGGATCCCTTCCCTACCCACCGCATCTTGAACTTGCGAGCGTAGTAGGCGGTCAGTAGGTCGCGCAGAATCGCCTTAGGACTAGGCATCGACCGGTTCCTTGGCGAAGAAATCTCGGTTCACCGGGTGCTCGATTTCCACCGGCAAAAGGCCGTCGACGGCTCGCTCCATGACCAGCCGCTGGTTCTGTGGGCTATAAAACTGGTCGATTCGGTCGTAGCATGCCTGCCGATGCTCCGGCGTGGGCCACGGCGTCGCCGTCCACTTTCTCAGTACCTTCGCCAGTGCATTCGCATCGCCCTGCTTAAAGAAGGAACCGGTGACGCCCGGGACGACTCCCTCAAATTCGGGGCCCTGAGCGTGCGGATTATCGTGCGTGATCAGCGGCGTGCCAAACGAGATCGTGAGCATCGAGAACAGCCCAACCTGGCCCGGCGCGACCGACACGTTCGAGAGCATGAGCAACTTGCCCAGTGTCTCGTCGTCGAAGCACTTGCCAAAGAACTTGACCGGCAGGTTTCGGCTGGCCGCGTCCTTTTCCAGCGCCTCACGAACCGTGCCATCGCCGACGATTAGGACGTTGATCGGATGGCCTTCGGCCCGAAGTTTCTCTGCGGCTTCAAACAGCAGCTCCAGTCGGAACTTGGCTTCGAGGCGTGAAACAAAAATGGCGGTTGGCAGGGCCGGGTCGAGTCCGAGCTCTACCTTGTAGGCCTTTAGCTCCTCGTCGGAGAGATTTTCGCGAATCTCTCGGTGCCGCGGCAGGTCGAGGCTGTTATAGACAACGTACAACTTTTCTGGCTTAAATCCAAGATCCAGCCCGAGCTGGCGGGCGAAATTTCCGTAGAGCAACAGGCCGTTCGCAAGTTTGTAAAACGTCTTCCTCAGGTCCCGTACGATCCCAGTCTCACGGCGGAGCCAGCCGTTGGTCCAGAAGAAAACCTTCTTTCCCATGAGTCGGGCGAGCGGCGCGGTGAGCCAAGTGTTTAGATAGTGGAAGTCGCCCAGGTAGATGATGCTGTCAATATCCCGCCGCATGGCGAGTTTGAACAGCCCGGTTTGCACCATCACTACCTTGAAAATGAAGCGGCACTTTGTTTGGATGTACCGATCCGGGTTCGGAATCTTTGTCGCGGGAACGCCAATGTTCCGCGGGTCGTGAGCGTCGCCGGCGAAATAGAAGTCATGCTTCGAGTTGTCGAGCAACTCGCGGATGATGGCACCTCGGTAGTGCGCAAAGAAGTGGTACACGATGACCACTTTTTTTCTCTTCGCCGGCGTGTTCTCCATATTTGCGGTTCCCTTACCGTCCGAAGCCGCAGAAGTCGAGCACGATCTTGTCGTCTGGGTTCATTCCCTTAAACGCAAGGTGGTTGACCAGGATTACGACGATGTCGCTTTCGTTAAGTCCATCCTCCAGCGTGCGCAGCGGCAACTTGTCGTGCTCGTGAATGTTCGGCTCGACCGCTAACACGTTCAATGCGGCATTGTTCTCGTCACCGTGCAGCAGGTGCTCGGTGATCTCCAGAGCCGGAGATTCGCGCAGGTCGTCGATGTTGGGCTTAAACGCCAGACCAAGGCAAGCAACTACCGGTGCGCGGCCGAGCTTCTCGGTCGCTTCCACGGCGGCGCGACGTACCTGGTCGATAACCCACTCGGTCTTGTGCAGGTTGACTTCGCGTGCGGTTCGGATCATCCGTGCATTGGTGGGGTCTTGGCTAACGATGAACCAAGGGTCGACGGCGATGCAGTGTCCGCCTACGCCGCAGCCCGGCTGGAGGATGTTAACGCGCGGATGGCGGTTGGCCAGGGAGATCAGCTCCCAAACGTCGATTCCCAACCCTTCACAGAGGAGCGAGAGCTCGTTCGCGAACGCAATATTGACGTCGCGGAAGCTGTTCTCCGTGAGCTTGGCCATCTCCGCCGTTCGAGCATCGGAGACGAGCACCGCGCCGGTGACGAACGTTCGGTAGAAACCGGCAACCTTCTCGGCGGCTTCGGGCGAGAGACCGCCCACGATTCGGTCGTTCTCGCGCAGCTCCGTCATGATGCGGCCCGGAAGCACGCGCTCGGGGCAGTAGGCAAAGAAGATCTCGCTAACGGCAACGCCCTCGTCGGCGAGAACGCCCCGCACGGCTTCTGTCGTGCCAACCGGCGAAGTTGACTCGAGGATCACAATGTTCCCGGGTCGAACGAAGGGTGCGATGGCTTTGGCGGCCGACTGAACGTAGCTGATGTCCGGCGTCGGGATTTCGGTGTCTGCGTGGAACGGCGTCGGCACACAGATCATGAAGATGTCGGCTTCGGCCGGGACCAACGCCGCCTTCAGCCGGCCGGCCTCGACCGCTTGCCGGACGAATCCATCCAGGTCCGGTTCGACGATGTGAATGTTTCCGGCATTGATCGTGTCAACAACACGCTCGCTCTTGTCGACGCCGTGGACATCATAGCCTTCTGCGGCCACAATCGCGGCCGTCGGAAGTCCAATGTAGCCTAAACCAACGATGCATATCTTCCCTTTAGACATATTCACCCTCTATCGCATTCAGGTGGCGCGTTCCACAAGGAAACGCCCCACCTTCTACCGAATCCGCGCTACTTACTCAGCGCGTTAATCAGACCAATTGTGACCGCCGCGCTGGTAATCGTGCTCGTGGCTTGCTCAAGAACGTCTTTCTTGATCTGCAACCGAGCCGCCACTACCTTCGTTGGCACGATAATGTTATCGCCGAGCTCCACCTTCACGCCCGGTCGGTACCGGATAAGCTGCCCGTTCGCCCGAACGATGATGATCTGGTCCACCGACGCGTCGCCGGCCAATCCACCCGCGAAGTTGATGTAATACAGGATCGACTTACCGGCCGAGAACGTGACCGCGCTCGGTCGAAGTACGGCGCCCGTCACAACGACCGTGGTCGGAGTCTCCGGCACGGTGATCACGTCGCCTTCGCGAAGGATGACGTCGCGTCCGCTGCCCGGGCGGCGAATCGCGCCGGCTAGGTCAACCGCGAGGTTGCCGGAAGGGCTCAAGTCCTTCTCCGTCAGCGGTCGAGCTCGAGTAACTGCCTCAGCGCCAAGCGCCTTGGCAAGGGCCTGGTCAAGCGATTGTCCCGGCATCACCGAGGAACCGGTAGGCGCGCCGCCACCGCCCAGGATGCTTCCCGTCGAACTGACCGAAGCGCCCTGGCTAAATACGATTCTCAGACGATCCAAGTCCGCCTGGGCGCTCGAACGCTTGTATTCGTCCGTTTGAACTTTCTGAATCTGCTCCAGAACGTCCGGCTGGGCGAACACCTGAGTGTTAGTGCTAAGGAACCGAGGGTCACGGACAAACTCTGTCGCCGGCGGATATGCGGTCGGCATTAGGCCTCCGGCTCGCTGAATGAGCGAGCTCAAGCGGTCATTCTCGCCCATAAGCTGGTACGGGCCAGGGAACCGAACGGCTCCACCAATCACCACGAGTCGCGGCGCAGTTCGAATGTCGGATCGTGCGGGAAGGGTGACCTGGTCTCCGGGCTCCAAGATCACGTTCGCAGCATCGTTACCGCTGACCACATCCGCAACGCGGATGCGACGTGGCGGGGTGCCGAGCGGTTGGAATACCTTGCCGATTTCGAACGTTTCGCTGGCCGTCGGAATGACGCCACCGGAGAGCTCGATCAGGTCGCGCAGCCTCATGTTATTCGCACGGATGAACTCGCCCGGTCTTTGCACCGCGCCGGCGATCTTCACCGTTTCGGGAATGCGGAACTTAACCTCACGCTGGTCGAAAACGCTAAGCCGATCGTTGTTCAACAGCACCAGGTTGTTGGAAGGGTCATTCGCCAGGATCTTGTCCAGATTTAGGATGAGCAACGGACCCTGCGTTCCGTTCGGGTTTTGGCGCTGTAGATAGAGCTTTTCACGGTAGGTCGAAGGAATCGGACCACCGGCAAGGTTGATGAGGTCGAGCACCGTCATGCCTTCCGACCGAACGTACTTGCTCGGATTCTGAACCGCTCCGACAATCTCGACGCCCTGCGTCGGGGTGAAAATTGCCTGAGTCTGGGTGTAGATGGTAAGGCGGTCTCGCGGTTGTAGAACGAGGTTCTGCTCCGGATCACCAACCAGCACTTTCCGCAGGTCGAGCGTAAGCAAAACTTCCGGAGTGCCGTCGATCTTGAATCGCTGCAGGAATGCTCTCTCCAAGAAGGCGGTCGGAAGCAGGTTTCCGGTGTAGTTGATGAGGTCTCGGACCGTCATTCCCTCCGACCGGATGTAGGAGCCCGGGCGTTGAACCGGCCCGATGATGTCGACCTGCTGCTCCGGTAGGAACATGGAGTCGTTGACGGTGAACACGGTAAGCCGGTCCCGCGCCTTGAGCACCAGGTTGTCGGAAGGATCGCCGTTAAGGACCTTTACGAGGTTTACCGTTACGAGGACCTCGGCCGTGCCGTCGACACGGAACCGTTGGAGGAACGCCTTGTCGGGATATGCCGTCGGCAACACGTTTCCGGACAGCAGGAGCATGTCGCGGATCGTCATGCCCTCGGAGCGGACAAACGTGCCTGGGCGCTGAACCGCGCCGAGGATCGAGACCTGCTGCTCTGGCTTGAACATTGCCTCGGCCTCGGTGAAGACGGTAAGGCGGTCTCGCGGAAGCAGGGCGATATTCGTTCCTTCATCGCCGGCGAGCAACTTTCGAAGGTCGATCGTAAGGAGCACGTCGGCCGTTCCGTCAAGCTTAAAGCGTTGAAGCAGTGCTTTTTCCGGGTACGCAGTTGGCAACAGATACCCGGCCGTCTGGACCAGGTCCTTCAGGCGCATGTTAGTCGCCTTGAGGTAGCTGCCCGGTCGTGCAACTGCACCGACGATCTGAACGCTTTGGTCCGGGATGAAGTTCACATCTCGGATGCTGTTGACGGTGACTCGGTCATCGTCCTTCAGCAAAATGTTTTCTTTAACGTCTCCGGCAAGGACCTTACGCAGATTCACACGGATGAGATCGGCCGGGTTGCCGTTCTGGTTAATCCGCTGAACGAAGGCGACGTCCGGATAGGCATCCGGCGTGAGTCCCCGCGCCTGAATCAGCAGGTCCCTCAGGGTCATGTTGTCGGACCGAATGAAGATTCCTGGCGAGCGGACCGAACCTTGGATGGCAAGTCGGCGGTTGCCGAGGAACTGAAGGTCCTCGGTTCGGTAAATTACGAGACGGTCGTTTGGCATCAAGACCGGGTTCGCGTTCGAGCCTTTCACAAGCGCCTGACGCAGCTGAACTTTGATCAATGCCGTCGAACCGTCCGCGTTCAGGCGGAACAGGTCGGCCCGCTCAAGCGCGGCGCCCGGCAGCAATCCGCGAGCGAGCACGACAAGGTCAGAAACGCGCATCCCTTTGCGGTAGGCGTAGTTTCTCGGCTGGTCGACGGGGCCGATGATGCTAACCTGGTTCGCGATGATCGGACGCACGCTGAAGACGTCGACTACGTCGTTGTCCTGCAGTGCCGGGTTCCCCAGGCCGCCCTTCTGGAAGAGGTCAACATCGATGAGTCGGCGGTCGATTCCCGGGCGAATGGACTCAACCAAAATTCTCTGGCCGATTGCCGAGGGCTTCAGGCCTCCCGAAAGGCGCACGGCGTCTTTCAGCCGTTCGTTGGGCAAAAGCTCATAGGCTGCCGGTCGGCGGACCTCGCCGTTCACGTAAACGACCTTCTGTCGCGGCATCACCATGATGACGTCGCCGGCTTGCAGCGGAATATCCAGCGCGCCGTTCCCTTTCAGGAGCAGGTCGTAAAGGTCGATATTTTTCGAAATGCCGTTCGGGCGCTTTAGCTTGATTTGCCGGAAGCTTCCAAACTCGCTGGGACCACCCGCAATGTACATTGCATTAAACACGGTCACAACGCTGGGCATCAAATAGGTTCCCGGCGCATAGGCTTCGCCGAGAATCACGATCGGAATGGACCGTAGTTCACCCATCGTGACGGAAACCGTCACCCCGCGAAGGACATCCTTCATCGCGAGAGACATTTGCTTCTCAAACTGATCCAGGGTCTGGCCACGCGCGATGATCCGCTGCGAGCTTTCCGGAACGTCAATGTATCCGCGGCTGTCGATTCTCAGCTTAGATTCGGTCGCATCGCGGGTCGGGCTGCTGTACCGGACAATAACTTCGTCGCCGGCTCCAAGCGTGTATCGCTGGGGCGTCGGAAGGTTCAGCCCGATGTTTGCCATGTCTGGCGTCACCGGCGTTGCAAGCGCATTAATCGTATCGGGCCCGCCACTCTTTCGGCGACGAACGTCAACTGCGGCCCGCGCCTCGGCGAAGAATGAGAAACCAAAAACGGGCAGTACCCGCGGCGCCAAGGCGTTCATGCCGACGATGTTTGGATTTGCCGTCGGGTCAACGTTTGCCGGAGTCGTCGTGGGCGGATTTGCCTGGACACCCGTGGTGACAACCGGCGGCAAAGTGCCTGGCGGAGGCGTCGTGGCGGGTGGCTGCGTTGCAGGCGGAGGAGTTGTCGCAGGAGGAGGCGTTGTCGCCGGCGGCGGCGTTGCCCCGCCGTCGGTGCCGCCGGCCGTCTGACCCTGCAACATGGAGAACGCGACCATTCCTGGGTCAGCGGCGCGAGAAACGTTTGTGCCGATGATCAAGGAAGCAAGAAAAGCCGCGCAAGCGATGACTTTGATTGCCGTGGAGCGATCCGGAAAGAGCTGCCTTCGCATGGTTGTGGGTCCGCAATCTGCCCGAAGCATCACCTCGGACCGTCAGACGATACCTGACAATTGGGCCCCGGCGGAGCAAATTTCGGACTAGAACTCGAGGGTCAGAAGCGAACCGTCGGAAGTGCCAACGAGTAGCTCCGACCGGTGTTGGAGAAACTTTATCGACACAATGAACCCACGATCTACTGGCACGGAGATTGTTTTTGGTGTTCCCATTGGGTCCAGAATTACCTCGTGCCGGGTTGCTACGGCGCACCTTCCGCCCAGCGAAGTCTCGACCAGTGGGAGCCCAGCCCCAACCGGAATGCGATGCCGGGTTTCTCCGGTCGCAAGGTCAAGCGTGAACAGCTCGTGGATGCTGCGAACGAGCGCCTCGCCCGTCGCAACGCTCAGTGAAAAGCCGTAAACACGCTCCGAGAGGCGGTAGCTCGATACCCGTCGCCCTTCCTGGCTCCAAACCGAAATCGAGAAGCTGTCGGACCCGACGACAGAGCCGTCGGAGGCGATGGCAAGATGGCGCGGCGCAAACGGGTCTTGCCAGAGCCGTAACAGCTGGCCGCCCTCATGCCAAATCGCCATCCCGCCGTTATCGAACGCGGCGGCAACGGTCGTCCCCTGGGCATCTAGACACATCGGAGAAATCACCAGGAACCCAAACGAGCGCTTGGGAACGTAGCTCCATAGTGTTTCGCCCGTGAGCGCGTCCAGGCAAAGCACCGTATCGGCGGCAGCAACAAAAAGACGATCACCGGTGCCAGAGAACGCTAGAGACCGCACTCGCTGAGTCGAAGCAACCTTCTGGTTGGTCGAGCCAACGCTAACCGCCCACCTCAACTCGCCATCCGCGTAGAGCCGCAGCCCCATTCCGGTATCAGACGCGGCGACGACCCGCCCGCCCGCCGTAGTCGCAAGGTGGTTCACGCCAACCACACTGATCAGCTCGGGAAACAGATTTTGGGTAACCAAGCTCATGTCGTCGTTCCTGGAATACTCTACGATATGAGAACGGGGCGGCGCGACGCTAAGTGGCAGAAAGGACTAGCATGCTGAAAGAAACCGTACTCGCCCATCTGATGGCGAACCGCCACGAGGCATGCTTTCCGCCGGAAGTTCGGCCACGATCACTTGCATTTCTACAGATTTGCTTGGCGCTGCTCTTTCCTCACTTTGCCGAATCCGAATCGTGCACGCCGGAGTCGCTGAGTTCCGGTTACGACCGGTCCGAGGACTTGCTTCGTCTCCTCGCTCATGACCTGGCACCGGAGTGGAAGCTCGAAGGCACGTTCCTCGGTGAGTTGCCAAGGCTGCAAACGGCACTTATGCTGGACGCCCGGGCAATGTTCGACGGCGACCCGGCCGCCACGAGTCTGGACGAAGTCATCCTCTCGTACCCGGGGTTCTTCGCGGTGGCGGTCTATCGCATCGCGCACGAATTGCATCGCCTCTCGTTTCCAATCCTTCCTCGCATGCTGACCGAGATCGCCCATCGTGAGACGGGAATTGATATTCACCCTGGGGCGGAGATTGGGCGCGAGTTCTGTATTGACCACGGAACTGGTGTCGTTATCGGCGAGACGGCGCACATCGGCAACCAAGTCCGGCTTTACCAAGGGGTCACCTTGGGAGCCCTCGTCATCGAGAAATCGCTGGCGCAATCGAAGCGGCACCCGACGGTCGAGGATCGCGTCGTGATCTACGCGAACGCGACTATCCTAGGCGGGGAAACGGTGATCGGGCACGACAGCATCGTCGCCGCCAACGCGTGGATTACGGAGAGCGTCCCTGCCTTCAGTTTTTCCGGAAGAAACGCGGCGCAAAGGCCCAGAAAGGAACCCGGAGGAGATTTGCCGGATTACATGATTTAAAGCATGAAAGCGAACAACGTCTTAGAAACCATCGGCTCGACGCCGCACGTCCGGATCAATCGACTCTTCGGCGACCGCGTGAACGTTTTCATGAAACTGGAGCGCAGCAACCCGGGTGGAAGCATCAAGGACCGAGTCGCGCTCAGCATGATCGAAGCCGCTGAAGCCGACGGGCGACTCACGAAAAACACGGTCATCATCGAACCGACGTCCGGCAACACCGGAATCGGGCTCGCAATGGTCGCCGCCGTGAAGGGTTACCGCTTGATTCTCGTAATGCCAGAGTCGATGTCGATCGAGCGCCGAAAGCTGATGGCGGCCTACGGTGCGGAGTTCGAACTGACTCCACGCGAGAAAGGAATGAAGGGCGCCATCGAGCGCGCGCAGGAACTGGTCGCCGAAATCCCGAACGCGTGGATGCCGATGCAGTTCGAGAATCCGGCAAACATCTCGATTCACCAGCAGACAACTGCGCGGGAGATCTTGACGGACTTCCCCGACGGCTTCGACTCCTTGATCACAGGCGTGGGAACTGGCGGCCACCTTACCGGTGTCGCCGACGTCCTGAAGCCGCTCTTCCCGCAGCTTAAGGTCTATGCCGTGGAGCCGGAAAAGTCGCCGGTGATCTCGGGCGGCGCACCGTCGCCGCATAGGTTGCAGGGGATTGGCGCTGGCTTCGTGCCGACGAACCTCCACCGCGAAGTTCTGGATGGCGTCATTCAAGTCTCGGAAGCCGACGCGTTTCACTACACACAGGAGGCCGCGAAAAAGGAAGGAATTTTGATCGGGACGTCAAGCGGGGCTTCGCTGGCCGCCGTCGCCCAGCATCTGCCGAGCCTGCCCGACGGAGCGACGGTCGTCACGTTCTGCTACGACACCGGGGAGCGATATCTGAGCATCGAGGGACTGTTCTAACGTTCGTCTTCGTCGCTGGTTAAGATGATTCTGCTCTCGACCCGCTGGTTCATCTCCCAGCGTTGCTTCTCTCCGCGTACGTGGGGCTTCAGAAATTCCACCATCCCGCGGAGGCTGCTGTCGTTGGGGCGAACGACCAGCCATTCCTGCGCAACTTTGTGCGCCTCTTCGTAATTCTTCATCTGCAGAAGACACTGCGCCAGTTTCGTGCCGGCTTCCCAGAACTTGTGATCCAGAGCAATGGCTCGACGGAAGCTGACGACCGCGACCTCCAGCTTGCCTTCACGAAACAGGCACATGCCGATGTAGCCGTGGAGCCGGGGGTTCGTGGGGTTTGTCAGCACAAGCCTCTCGGCGAGCAAGCGCGCTTCTTCCCAGCGCAGGGCGTACATCAGCTTTTCCACCGCCGCTAATTTCTCGGCGAAGGTCGCGCCCGGCCCGTATAGCTCTCCAAGATCCGCTCTTCCCTCTTCCATTTCGCTCTCTCCCGTCAAATCAAACGTTTCTGGGTGCAGATGGGTGCACCAAGCGGGCAAAAATGTTCAACTACGCGCAAAAAAGCCCTAGGCCGGCGGACCGGTCTAGGGCTTTTGGCGTTACTTGGCTTGCTTCAGGAGGACTTCGATTGCTTTATCCAGTTGGGCGTCCTTGCCCGCGAGGAATTCAATCGGATCGTTCTCGAGGACGAAGTCGGGGACAACTCCCATGTTCTCCAGCGAAGAGCCATCCAATCGGTAGACGCCCGTGCTCGGCATTCGGGCGATCGTTCCGTCCACCAGCTGGAGGCCGTACGTGTAGATCACGTAGCCCGGGGTCGGCATGCCGACGAGGGTGGCCAGCTTGCGGCTCTTCATCGAGTTCGGGAACATTTCCGCGTTCGAGAAGCTAGTCTGGGCGCACATGACGACCAGCGGGAAGTCGGCGAGTTCGCCCGGTCCCACGATCGGCGACTCATCGCGAACTTGGTAGTACGCGTTCGGCCGTCGCTCCAGAACGTCGATGATCTGGTCGGCCGTGTTGCCACCGCCGTTGTTGCGAACGTCGATGATCATGCCCTTCTTGCCCTGGCTGTACTGCCAGACCTGCTGGCGGAACCGAACCAACTCGCCTCCGCCCATGCCGGCGATGTGCACGTAGGTCAGCATGCCGCCGGACTTCTCCTCGACGTACTTCCGTCGAGCACGCAGCAGATTGTCGAAGGCGATGCCGTTGAACTCGCCGCCGCTGATGGCGCGGTATTTGACTTCCCGAAGGTCGCCTTTCGCGTTTCGAACCGAGAGGGTGACCTCGCGGCCGATCTGCTCGTTGAGAACGTCACGGTACAAAGCTTCGTTCGGCGCGACATCCTTGCCGTTGATTTTCAGAACCACGTCACCGGGCTCGAGCTTGCTCTTGGCGAAGCTGGCCGGGGCGCGTGCCGGGACTTCCTTCACCTTGATGCCAACCCCGTTCCAGGTGGGATCGAATACGAACCCGAGGCTGGCGCTGCTCTGGCTTCGGGGATTGCCCGGAGCCGGGGAAATCTCGGCATGTGACGCCTCGAGTTCGCCGAGCATCTGGTTCAACACGGTGGCAAACTCGTTTCGGTGACCCACGCTCGGCAGCAGCTTCTCATATCGAGCGCGAAGACCCGGGAAGTCACGTCCGTGGAAGTTGGCATCGTAGAAGCCGCGGTTGAACTCTCGCCATAGCTGCTGGAACGCGGCCCGTCGCTCAAGCCGTACGTCTCGCGTCCAGTCGGCGCGGAAGTCGACGGTCGTGAAGCCCGGATTGGGCGAGCGCAGCGGGAGCGTGTTGATCTTGCCGTCGCGCAGCACCAAGAACGACTTCTGGTCTCCGGCGAGCCGGAAAGCCGCAACGTTGTTATCGCCAGCGTATTTTCGAGCGTTCTCGCCGCTATAGTCCGCGCGCCAAATGTCTCCGCCGCTCTGGAAGTAAATCGTGCCGTCTTCCGGGTCGCTGGCTAGGTTGCCATCGAGGCCACGAGAGACGAGCCGACGAATTCGGTACTCAATACCGTCGAAATCGATCTCGACCTTGAGCGGTGCGGTGGGCTTCTTGAACTCCAACACGGCTTCGGAAGCCGTCGTTTCTTCCTTCTGCAAAGGAAGAATGTAGATGCCGTCGCCGCTTCGGTTACTGCCGAAGTAAAGGTACTTGCCGTCGCTGGACCAGCGCGGAGTGTTGTGCTGCGCGTTCAGCTGCGTAACGTTCGTTGAGGCACCCGTCGCCACATCGATGACGAAAACGTTGGAACCCGACTCCCAGTAGTAATAGCCGCTGCCGTTGAGCGTGTCAGCATAGGCCACGTAGCGGCCATCGGGCGAGAACTGATAGTCCACTCCGCGGTTGCCGGGGCGCTTCAAAATCTGCTTCGGCGTGCCGGCTTCAACCGGAACCACGAACAATCCGCCGTCTTTGCCGGTCGACCAGAAGCTGAGCGACTTCCCGTCCGGAGTGACCGATAGGTTCGTCACGTCGGCGTCGATCGTCGTGATCGAGACAGGCTTGCCTTCCGGCAATTCTTGACGGTAGAGGCGCTCGGCACCATCTCGGTCGCTGACGAAGAAAATCGCTTTGCCGTCCGGAGTAAAGGTCGCCTGCTCGTCGGTACCTTCCCAGGTGGTAATCCGCGTGGCGTCGTCCTTGTTCGGGCCCTTGCCCTTCTTCATCGGAACCGTCCAAATGTCGCCCCGAACCGTGAAGACGGCCGTTTCGCCCTTGGCGTTAATGTCGAAGTCGGAGACACCGGTCGTAAGAATCAGCCGCTCTTCCAGGCTTGTCTTGTCGTCTAGGTTTGCCGTTAGCGTAATCGGTTTCGGTTCGCCGTCCGCCGCAACGAAGACCGTGCCGTCGCGCTCGAAGGCGTACGTTTTGGCGTTCGTGGCGGCGGTGAGGAACCGGACTCCCGCATCGGCAAACTTCGTCAGCTGGGTGGCCTTGCCGTCCGGGCTGAAACGAAACACGTTCGGCGTGTTCTTTTCCGTGAAGACAACGCGCGGAATCGGCTTGTTCAGGTAGCTGCTGCTGGGTGCCTTCTCGGCTTGCGTCACGGCCATGATGCCGTTCATCGTCCAGCTGGACCACAGATGCTGCAACTGGTTGTTCCGAACCGGCGTTCGCTTGCCGGTCGCCAAGTTGTAGGTGTACAGCGCCGCCGCCCCAGAGCCTTCGTATCGGGGGCGGTTTATTGGGAAGCCCAACCGCGTGTACAAGATCTCGGCGCCGTCGGGCGAGTAGCGTGGCGAACCGATGTTCAGCGGGTCCGAGAAAATGGCCTTGAACCGACCGCTTTCGACTTCCAGCTCATAGATCGAGTTGTAGACCGTGTCTCGTGAAGAACGTAGCAAGAGCTTCTTGCCGTCTTTCGACCACGCGCTAGCGACATCCGGACCGGAGAAGTAAGTCAACCGACGTGGTTGGCCGCCCTCGGCCGAGACGAGATAGATGTCGTCGTTGCCGTTTCGGTTGCTGGTGAATGCGAGCGACTTTCCGTCCGGAGACCACAGCGGCTGGTCGTCCATCTCGATGTTCGACGTAAGCGCAACCGCGCGGCCGCCCGAGCTGGGTGCCGCCCAGATGTCGCCCTGGTAGCTAAACGCTAGTTGCGAACCGTCGGGACTCAACGCAAGAGATCGCGCGCCAATGAGGGGCGAGGCCGTCTGTCCCGCGAGGGCAAAGGCCGGCAAGAAGGCGAGGGTGATGCCAAGGGTATGGATACGCAAGATTCCGCTACGTTACCCAGCCGCTGGCCGCTCTGGCAAAGAATGTAGACTTGTTTTGTGGAGCGGTGGAATTCTGAGGGCATCCTTAGAGAGATGCTTGTCGTCGCTCTCAAAGATCGCGACATGGTGTTGACCGCGCGCCGCGTCGACACCTGCATGTTGTGCCGACGAAAAAAGGTGAACGAGGCCGGCATTTGCGAGGTCTGCTACGGCAGTTTGGACGGGCCGGAGCTCACGCTTGCGGTGCGTTGGCGTTCGGGAGTCGGGCCGTAAATCCATATCTGCTCGTCGTCGGCCTCTCTCTCGGCTTCGCCATCGGATTCCTTGCCTTCAAGTTTCGTCTGAGTGGTCACCGCCGAACCCCGTGGCTCGCCGAATTCCATATCTTTCTGCCGACCGCTACGGTTCCGACGCAGGACGACGTGATGGACCGTCTGATTCGCTCGAATCCGTTTAAGCCGGGCGGAAAACCGGCGATTGTCCCCCTCGACGGCCTCTTCTTTAGCGATGTACGCCTTAACATCTCGGTGGCCACCCGGGAGCGCAACCCGAACGCGTTTCTATGGCGCGGATACACGGAGCCTTTGCGGCCCGAGATTGAGAAGAGCCTCGTGGACGCCGAGCGATTTGTGATCGCTCGATACGCGAGCGAGAAGCCGATGAAGGACCTTCGGTACCTCCACTTTTTGCTGCATCTCTGCGCGGCCTACCTGGAGCTGGGCAACGGTTCGTGCGTCTACGACGCCGTTTCGGAGCGATTTTGGAGCCGCGACGAGCTCACCGAGTTTCTGGCAACCACGCTCGATTCGAGCACGGAGGAGGCGCACGTTTGGCGCGGCTGGACGGAGGGCGAAACCGGCGGCTGGTATGCGACCCGGGGCCTGCGGAAAGTCGGCCAGTGGGATCTCGCGACGCCAACCTCCCCCCGCGACCACGAGTTTCTCATCACGCAACTGATGACGGAACTGGTCTCCAAAGTCTGGCAAGAGCGGACGATGCCCGAGAAGCTCCAGCTTGAAGCTTACGGAGACCAGTTTTTCGTTTCGATCTGGCCGCGGAAGCGGGAAAACCTCGTGCGAATTATGCGTGCCCAAGAAAAAACCGCCCCATGACCAACGTTCGCCTCATTCCCTGCCTTGACATTCGCGACGGCCGCGTCGTAAAAGGGGTCAATTTTGTCTCGATCCGAGATGCTGGCGACCCGGTTGAACTCGCGGCGTTCTATGACAAAGAAGGCGCGGATGAGCTGGTGTTCCTCGACATCACGGCCACGCACGAGGGCCGGGCGTCGGTCATCGAACTCGCCGAACGGGTGGCCGAGCAAGTGTTCATCCCGTTCACCGTCGGCGGCGGGATTCGCACGGTTGACGATATTCGCGCCGCGCTAAAGGCGGGCGCCGATAAAGTGAGCCTGAATTCGGCGGCGGTAGCCAATCCCGGGCTCGTCGCCGAGGCTTCGCGGCAGTTCGGCGCACAGTGCGTCGTCGTCGCCATCGACGCGCGGCGAACGGGAGACCGTTGGGAAGTCGTAACCCACGGCGGTCGGAAATCCACCGGACTGGATGCCGTTGCCTGGGCAAAAGAAGTCGCCGATCTCGGGGCGGGAGAGATTTTGCTCACCAGCATGGACGGCGATGGAACTCAATCCGGCTACGATCTCGCCTTGACCCGAAGCGTCAGTGAGGCGGTCAGCGTTCCGGTGATTGCCAGCGGGGGCGCGGGCAACGCCGGCCACCTTATTGATGCCGTCCGAGAGGGAAAGGCAGACGCGGTCCTGCTGGCCAGCATTATCCACGACGGCGACTTCCGCATCGCGGACCTAAAGCGAGAAATGGCCGCGGCGGGACTTCGGGTCCGGCTCGTTTAACCCGGTGTAACATCACGGTATGCGGAGGTGGATCAAAGAATTTCTCCCGGCGCTGGCCTTGGCCGCCGGCACGCTTTTCATCTTTGGCCGACTCCAGGATTACGGCCCGGTCTCAGTCGTTCGCCGCTTCCATGAATCTATCCGTGCCGCCGACGCCCCCAATGCCCCCGCTCAACTCCTGAGGGAGAACGTGCAGCAGTGCCTCATCGAGAACATCTCGGACCTAGAACCGCGACGCCTCATCACCGCCGTCGAGCAATACATGCTGGACTCCCAGATCGGCCTTGCCGGAACCGAGCGCGAACCGCGTTCTGTACGCGTCTTGATCGCCTACCGCAAGCCAGATGGGTTTGTTCTGCCGGTTGTGTTCTTCGTCGAAAAACCGCAAAACAAGTGGAAGATCAACGCGACCAAGACGGAAACCGCGTTGGAGCATTATATGGAAACAATTCTCAGCCCCGGATGATGTCATTCCAGGATCGAATTTCGTTTTCGCGGCGTTGAGGTTTAATACGATGCGCATGAAGAGAGCAGGTCGCGTAAATATTCTAACCGTCGCGGTTCTCGCGTGCGTGGTCGTCATCTTTAGCATGTTCTTCATCGGAAGGGAGAACATCGGCTCGGTCGGTGCCAAATTCATGTCGGCACTCGCGAAGGGCGACGTGGACACCCTGACCGATCTTTCTTATCTCGGCAACAAGGATAAGGAAGATATGAAGAAGCAGTGGGAGTTCGCCGCAAAGGATGTCAGCAAGCAGTACGCCTTCGAGTGGCGCGTCACCGGAGCGCGAGAACTGAGCGACAAGGCCGGAAGCGTGAGCCTGATGGTCAGCCGAAATCTCTTTTCGGGTTCCACCTACGAAGAGAAGTTTGAGCTTCCCATGATTCGGGTCAACGGACGCTGGATGGTCAACGTAAGCGGTATCAGCCGCGATATGTATCCGGCCCTTCCCCGGTAAATCGTTATCGTTAACACAAAACAGCAAGACGCAGGGGAAATGGGCTCAGCGGAATTCTCTAATTCCGTGATACCCTTCTAGCGTTCATGCCGCCAGAACTTGGCATTTTTGTCACAACCGGTGCCCTGCTCCTCATCAGTGCGTTCTTCGTATCTGCGGAATACGCGCTGGTAAGCGTGCGGAAGTCCAGCATTGACTTACTGGCAAAGAAAGGAAACCGGGCCGCCAAAGCGCTCTCGGCTGCGCTGCAAGACCTCGCGCCGTTCGTGGCCGGATCGCAAATCGCCATCACCATGTTGGGCATTGCCCTTGGTTTGGCCTGTGAGCCGCAACTCACGGAGATCTTAAAGAGCTGGTTCACCGCATCGCTGGGAGCGGCGACCACCGCGCGAATTGGCCAAGGCACCACGATTCTGTCGCTGATCTTGTTGACCTACTTTACGGTGGTCTTCGGCGAACTCGTGCCGAAATATATCGGGCTCCGGCGCGCCGAACAGGTCGCCCTCTTTACGATCCAACCGCTTAAACTTTTCATACGACTCATGAAGCCGCTGGTTTGGGTCGTTCAGTCCTCCGGCACGGCCGTTACGAGACTTTTCGGTGTGAAGCCGACGGAAGGGGAGGACGAAGGCGTTTCGAAAGACGAACTGCTGATGATGGTTCGAAGCGGCGGCGACTCGGGTGTGTTCGAAAAGGGCCAGGCGGTCCTCATTAGCCGTGCGTTGCGCCTAGACGTTCTCACCGCGCGGGACATCATGATCCACCGGTTGGACGTGAAGTGGCTAGATGCCGGAATGAGCAAGGACGCCGTGCTTGCGGCATTGCCAACCATGCCTTTCAATCGCATTCCGGTCTGCGGCGGGGATATCGACGACCTCGTCGGCGTCGTGTATCTGCACGATATCGTGAAACATCTGACCCATCCGGACTTTGTGTTGCGCGACTTCGCCCGCCCGGCCGTTGTCGTACCAGAAAACCTCACGCTGGAGAAGATCGTGGAGACCATGCGGCGCGAGAAGACGCAGATGCTCTTCGTCACCGACGAGTACGGCGGCACGAGCGGGATGCTCACCCTCGAAGACGTCGTCGAGGAGATCTTTGGCGAGTTAGAAGACAGCCTGGAAAGCGAGCGTCCACCGATCCGCGTGATGAGCGGTGGCCGAGTCTCGGTAAAGGCAGACCTCCGCTACGACGAACTGATTGACCGGCTTGGGCTCCAGGTCGAAACTCCGTCCACCGACACCTTGGCGACCCTCGTCGTCGACCAGCTCGACCGGATCCCCACCACCGGTGACGCGATCGATACCGAGATCGGCCTAATGCGGGTCGAGAACATGGCGCGCCGACGAATTACGCGTATCAGCTTGCAGCTCAAGCCAGAGCAAGCCGCGATTCTCGCGGAAAATCCCATCGCCTGAGTCGGGTTAGATTTCCCGGCGAAATTCGAGCGCGCTGAGGAGGGTCGCCGAGTCGGCGTAGTCAAGCTCACCACCGACGGCCATGCCCTGCGCGAGACGGGTGACCCGCACCCCCAACGGCTTCAGGAGCCGTCCCAGATAAAGCGCGGTGGCATCGCCCTCAAGCGTTGGGTTTGTCGCGAGAATGATCTCATGCACGCTGCCGTCTTGCATACGATTCAATAGCTCTCTCAGGCGAAGCTGCTCTGGACCCACGCCGTCCATGGGCGACAGAAGGCCGTGCATGACGTGATACAGCCCCTTGTATTCATGAATGCGCTCTAGCGCACCGATGTCCTTGGGCTCCGCGACGACGCAGATGATGGAGCGGTCTCGGCGCGGGTCCCGGCAGATGTCGCAGAATTCCTGCTCCGTGATGTTTTGGCACTGCTGACACAGCCGCAACGCCTCCTTCGCCACGCGGATGACTTCCGCGAGTTTTAGCACCTCGTGGCGGGGGGCCTTCAGAAGGTGATAGGCGAGGCGCTGGGCCGATTTCGGCCCAATGTTCGGTAGCCGCTCAAGTTCGGCAATCAGCTCGGCGAGCGGCTTGGCAAAAAGCATCGGCCCGGGTTTAGAGGCCCGGGATGTCTGGCAAGTTCGGCAGGATGCCTTGGACGCGGGCGTTTCGCAGTTCGGTCGCCTGGTCGAAGCCGGAGCGGATCGCACCGACGATCAGGTCCTCTAGCGCCTCTACGTCTTCCGGATCAACAATTTCGGGATCGATCTTGATGCTGAGGAGCTTGCCGGTTCCGTCGAACAAAGCCTTGATCTGGCCCTTGTCGATCGCAAACCGCTCGTTTTCCAGCTCGGCTTCGAGCGACTGCGCCTTTGCCATAGCGCTCTGCATCTGCTGCATCATTCCGCCAAAGCCAGCGGGACCGAAGTTCTTGGGAAGTTTCATAAATGTCGCCTACGGCTCCGGCCGATAGATGCGGTCTTTCATTTCCTCGCGCACCATCTGATCCAGCTTATCGCCGCCTTTACCTAAGTCTACCGCCGGGGAATCGCTTGCCGTGGTGATGGCTGGCTTGTCCGGTGGCAGGAACCTGATCACGGTGCCCGCGCCAAGGGCTTTGACCGCGAACCCGTTGATGTAGGACAGCCGACGTGGGTCATCCATCCACCATTCATAGTCCATCTGTTTCGCCACGCGAACGGAGATCTCCTTCCCTTCTTGCGAAACAAACTGGCTGCCGACGCTCTTGCGAAGCACCGCGACACCTTCTGGCAGTTGGGCTAGCACCTTCACCCAAGGGTTATCCGCCGGTACTGGCGCTTCTTGCAGCGGCTCGGCTTGCACTTGCTCGATCTGAACAGGCTCGGGCCGGGCCGGTTCTGGACGGGGTGGCTCAGCACGGGTTGGCTCAGCACGGATTGGTTCGGCAGCTGCGACAGGCTTCGCCCCGACCGGGGCGGTGGCGGCCGGAGCCGGTTGCGGGCGCTCTTCCGGGCGGCTCAAATTGCAGGTTAGCTTTACGAACTCACTTTCCAGCCAAATTTTGGGAAGAGAAACGTCGCGGATCACCCGATGGGCGTCCGAAACCGCCCCGCGCAACCGAAGAATATTTGTCCGGCCGACCCTGGCCGCCATATCGTACATCGCCGCGTTGCGGCTCGCATCCGTGGCGTCCTGAACCTCATAGGAAGCGCGAGTGAGATCGGCCAACCGGTAGAGAGCGCTCTCCAAAATTGCCCGAGGATCGCGGCCCAGTCGGGCGATTTCGTCCAAAACACTGAGCACGTGGACCACGTCGCCGCTCACCGCGCCAAGCAAGAGCGAATCGATGGTTTCTTCGGCGACCAGACCAAGTTGGTCGTAGACCTTTTGAAGCGTAATGTGGCCGTCCGCGGTGAGGATCGCTTGCTCCAGCAGCGTGAGCGCGTCGCGGTACCCACCGTCCGCCATCCGCGCGATCGCCGAAACCGCGGGCGGATCAATTTGCACGCCTTCCGCCTCGGCAACATACGTGATGCGGGAGCACAGGTCGCCCATCGAAGCCCGATGGAATTCGAACTTCTGGCAGCGGGAGCGAATTGTCGGCGGGACCTTGTTGTATTCGGTGGTCGCCAGGATAAAAATGAGATGCTCGGGCGGCTCCTCAATCGTTTTCAACAGCGCGTCGAACGCCTTGCCCGAGAGGTCGTGAACCTCGTCGATGATGATGACCTTGTAGCGGGCCATCATCGGACGGTATTCGGCAACCTCGATGATCTTTTCGCGGATGCTGTCGACGGAGGAATCGCTGGCCGCGTCCATTTCCATCACATCGGGACAGGAGCCCGCGGTGATCATCTGTACGATTGGATCATCTGGCGACGGATTGGCCAGAGGACCATTTTCGCAACAAAGCGACTTAGCGAGCAAGCGTGCGGTAGAGGTTTTGCCGGTTCCGCGCGGACCGGTAAACAGGTACGCGTGCGAAATGCGACCGCTCGCGACTCCGTTTTGAAGGGTACGCACGACGTGCTCCTGGCCGATCAAGTCGCCGAAGGTCTGACTGCGGTATTTGCGGTACAGGGAGATGGTAGACACGGTTCGGCAGGAAGGCCGGGAATGATGCGTCGCACGGAGAATCGACTTACCGTTGCTACCTTCCGATCCTGGCGGAGTTCACCAACCTGCCGCCGCGCAGTTCCCGGTTGCAAGAAGTTTAGCAGACTGGACCCATCATAATCTTCCAAATGGCGGAACGGGTTCGGGTGGCAGTGTTGGGCGCCGCCAGTCTTCGGTGCGGGCCGGCGATCGGGGCTTCGCTCGCGCAGTACTTTGGCGAGAGGCCGCTGGAATTTTGCTTTTGGGACGCCGACGCCGAGATTCTGGAGGTGATGGTGTTCGTCGCGCGGCACTGCCTCTACGCCATGCGAAGCCCGCACTCGGTGATCAGCGAAGAGGCACCGGCCGACGCCTTGGCCAACGCCGACGGCGTCATTTTCGCCATGGACCGTCGCTCGGCGGCGAAGTTCCTTCGCGAACCTGAAAGCGAGGATGGTGTCGAACGCGCGCTGCAACGCCTTTCGGTGCTGCTATCGCCGGAGCCAAAGTACCTCTCGTTGATTCCCGAACCGGTCCCAGACGGACTCACCCGGCTGACATCCGTCTCCTGGCCCCCGCCACTACCGGACGACGGCCCATTGAGACTGCCACTGCGGCTTTTACGAATTCTAAACTCAGAAGACCCAATTCATGAGTTGCTGCGCGGGCACGAGCGTACGCCGCTGTCGGAATGGCTGGAATCCTTAGCCTAAGGCACAATAAGGTGGTGGTGACGGTTGTTGGGGCGGGCTTCGCCGGAGTCGAAGCGGCATGGGCACTCGCCGAGCGCGGCGTGCCGGTTCGACTGGTCGAGATGCGCCCCGCGCAAACCACACCTGCCCACGTGACCGGCCACTTCGCCGAGCTTGTCTGCTCCAATTCCCTCAAGTCGCTTCTGCCGACTTCCCCCGCAGGCCAATTGAAGGCCGAAATGGCGGCGCTGGGCTCGGTGGTTTTGACGGTGGCGGCCGAGCATCGAGTGCCGGGCGGCGAAGCCCTTTGCGTTGACCGCGACGCGTTTGGAGACGCCATCACCCATAGACTGCGAAGCCACCCGCTGATTGAGGTCTTGGAGCAAGAATTCGGCCCGGACGACATCGCGAGGGCCCTAAACCAGCCAAACGGAATCGTGATTCTCGCGACCGGACCTTTGACGACCGGCCCTATTTCTGAATGGCTCGCCCGCGTCACCGGCCGAACCCATCTGTACTTCTACGATGCCGTCAGCCCGACGATAGACGCCGCCAGCCTGGACCGCTCGATCATCTTCGCGGAAAGTCGGTACGGCAAAGGCGAGGGGGACGACTATCTAAACTGCCCGTTCGAACGAGATTCATACGATGCCTTCGTCGCGGCGCTGGTTTCCGCCGAGCGAGTGCCCATCCGGGCGTTTGAAGCCGGTGGGCGGCGGGACGACACGGGCGAAGTACTGGAAGAAATGTTTCTGGAGAAGATCAAATACTTCGCCGGTTGCACCCCCATCGAAGCCATCGCAGAGAAGGGCCCGCGCTCGCTCGCGTTCGGCAACTTTAAGCCGGTCGGCCTGACGGACCCACGCACCGGTCGGCGACCGTGGGCGGCCTTGCAGCTTCGACCGGAAAACAAACAGAAGACCTTGTACTCGTTGGTCGCTTGCCAGAACCGACTTCGCTTTGGCGAGCAAAAGCGCGTGTTTCGCATGGTTCCGGGCCTCGAGAAGGCCGAGTTCGTGCGGTACGGCGTGATCCACCGTAACACCTACCTTGAGGCACCCAAGGTCCTTACTCCGCAGCTTGAGCTCCAAGAGATTCCGGGTCTTTTTGTAGCCGGCCAGTTAACCGGCGTGGAAGGCTACGTGGAGTCGGCCGCGATGGGCATCTTCGTCGGGCTGGCCGTGTTTGCCCTGTTACACGACGCCGAGCTTCCCGCTCCGCCGCGAGAGACCGCCTACGGTTCCCTGCTATCGCATCTTCAGGACACAACTCCGCGTGAATTCGCCCCGATGAACATCAACTGGGGGCTTTTCCCCGAACCGGAAGCCGTCCCGACGGGCGCGAAAACGGACCGCGGCGAGCGGAAAGAAGCCAAGATTTCTGGGGCGCAGGCCGGGCTAGCTCACTGGCGAGCCGGGATCACTTTTCTGTAGGCGCGCGCTCGATCGGCGGGAAAGACCGGGGCTCCTCGGTTGGATACTGGTTCTTCTTGAAGGTTCGCATTGCCTTTCGTGCGGCCGGACTCAGGGTGATCAGATCGTCAACGAAGCCGGCACCGGTGGAGATGAAGATGACCGCGTAGTGCAGCGTTGGATGACGCAAGACGATGCAGTGTTCCTCGTCCACCGACGTCCCCACTAAGATCACAGGGCGGGAAAACCCGAGCGGATCGACATCTTGGCCACCAATGAGAAAGCTGGTTTGTCTGCCGACAAAGAAGAGCCGATCCTCTTCGACGACAATCGTTCCGTAATCCTTCCCGAGCTGCCGCTCGTTGGCGCAGAAGATGACGCCGACCTGGAAGGCGTTCTCGGCCGTCAGTTCGGGGACGTCCAATGCCCTGGGCTCTCTCCGCTGCGAGCCTAAGTTGCCGGAGATCACAAGGCAGGTTGTGCCCAGGAACCCCAGGAGGATCGTGCCGAAAGGAACTTGGTCGGGGTAGCCGCTAATAACAAGCCAAAAAATTGCGGCGATAACGCAGAAAAAGCCGAAGCCTCGAAGTCCAACTTCCAGGCCGGTTGGGGATGGACGCTTTGCCAACGGATCGCCCGCGATCCATTTTGCCTGGAACTCCGGTGGGACATATGGCCGGTCGCGGCGTAAGCCGCGCGGAGATTCTGGCGTCAAAAAGTCTCGGCGCAACCACGAGCCGGTTTCGAAATCGTAGTACTCGTTCTCGTGGGACGGCTTTATTCCCCTATTTTGCCGCGACGCCTTCGAGACGCGCAATGCTGGGCACGATTTCACCCGCAACCGGGTTTGTCATAATTAGTCGACAAGTGAAGAAGAGTCCTCCGAAGAAGCCGGCGAGCAAAACGAAGCCCGGCTGGAAACGCATCCTTGGGGGAACGTTCTACGCGCTATTCATTCTTTGCGCTTTTGGAGCGGGCACGATCGGTGGCTGGATTAGCCGCAGCCCCATGATGATGGCGCTGGCCCAGCAAATTTTCGTTGCGAAAGACCCGGCAGAGGTCTTCGGAAACCAGAAACACCTAACCATTTTGATGATGGGAGTAGACGTGGACCTTAAAACCGTTGGTGTACGGTATGTAGGCAACAAAGTCTATTACAAAAAAGAGCCCATTCCTGGCTCCGGGCGAGCCGATATGATCCTTGTCGCCCGCCTCGACTTCGAGAACAACACGATCACCGGCGTCTCCATTCCCCGCGATACGCTCTGCCGACTACCCGGCTACCGTCGCCAGAAGATCAACGCGTACTTCCGATTCAATCGCAAAGAAAGCGAATATGGCCTGATGCGCGAAGCCGTCGAGGACACCCTGCCCGGCGTGAAGATCGACCGCACGGTGGTTCTCAACTACTCCGCTTTCGAAGAGATCGTTAACGATCTTGGGGGCGTCTGGATCGACGTGAAGAAGCCGATGAAGTATGACGACTACTTCGGCAACATCTTCATCAACTTCAAGCCCGGCGTGCAGAAAATGAACGGGCATGATTCGCTGCTCTTCGTTCGATTCCGGCACACCGACTCCGATTTTGAACGTCAAGCGAGGCAAAAACAGTTTCTGATGGCGATGAAAACGGCCATGATGCAGAACATCGCAAAATTCCCGCTCGTTCTGGAGAAGTCCGTGTCGCTCATGGGCGGCGCGTTCACGCGCGACGAAATGGCGAGCGTTGCTTACTTCGCAAAGGACGTGAAGCAAGCGGACATCAAGATGGGGCGGATTGAAACTCTCCCGATCCGTAGATCGACCGACTTGCGGGTTGACCAAGCGAAGTTAGCCGCTACCCTTCGAGAATACAAGATGATTGAGGACCCGACCGGTCCGAACCGAAATGAGGCAAATGATTAATGAGTGACGCTTACGATCCACAAGCAACCGAAGAAGAGGCGTCATCTAAAAGTCAGCACATGACCTTTAAGGACATTCGAGTCCTGGGAGTTGTCATTTTGGTCACCGCACTAATTCTCTACCCCGTTTACCAAATGGGCCGGAAAAAGAGCGAGAAAGCCCAGTGCGTTAACAACCTGAAAGCCATGGGTGACGCCATCGCTTTGTACGCGAACGACCACGACGATGGCCTTCCGGTCCTCTTCCGAGAAGAGAACGGAGTTCCAGCGGTTAACAAGCGTGGCTTGCCCTATACTTGGGTCTCAGATATCTCAAAGTATATGAACAAGAGGGCCAGCTTTAGGTGTCCATCTGCCGACGAGAAGGAAGTGGTCTACGTCGAAGACCCCACCGATAGCAAGCTGAAAATCCCCTGTACCTACGGCATGTACGCCGCCTACAGCGGCTACAAAACGTTTAACATCGACCTTCCAGAACGAACGGTGCTTCTGGCCGAAACGTCGAACCAGGGCGCGATGACCAGCTTCGACCCTCTTCCGTTTAGGGACAAGGACGGGAAACCCATCCCGGATGGCTTTGTCATTGGATGGAGCGATTCCAACCTTCAGGGCGGTCCGGCGTCAAAGTCGCCTACACGCCTTGCATTTCGGGACAGCGCCAACGGCGACTTTTCGAAAGCCGCTGGACGCCACGACGAAGGCATTCACGCGTTGGTTGCCTCTGGCGCGCGGTTCATCATGCAGCCCAAGCACGTCCCGATTCGGATTCGCGAAGGACTGCCAAGCGATTTCTGGGCCGTTCCTGCTCGACGCCGCTAAGCTAGGCTGGCCAGCGCCGCGCCGTCGTCTGTGCCCAATACGAGATTGGGGAGTAAGCGCCACACTTCGGTGTGGCGGACGGACTCGCCCGGCGGTGTGAGCTGAAACGCGCCCAGCGTTTCGATCTCGATCATCTCATCGTTGGTAAAAGTTTCGAAGTTGCAGCCGAAATCGGGATAGTTTCCGGGCATGGCCGGGAAAGACTTCACGAGCAGAACGTCGCCAATCTGCGCTGCGGCATATCCTTGCTCCACGAACGTGCCGATTTTTTGCGGTGCGGCTTCATCGGTGTTTGTGAGGGAAGCGAGTTCTTTGCCCCAATGCCAGCGGGAATCGGCCAAGTTCGAATAGCGCCAAAGCACCAGCGGCCGGGCGGGCAAAACGTCGGCGGTATGGGCGGCAAACGCGGGCTGCGGGAAAAAGACGACGCTTCCTTTCCGCAGCATCGTGAGTGCCCACGCCGAAAGATTCAGTTCGAAGGCACCACAGTTTTTTAGTGAGTGATCAATGCGAAACGTCTCGTCGCCGAGCGGCGTGATTTCGAGGGACTTCTGAACGTGGTTTCGGTCGGTCGGCGCGGTAAAGCGGATGGCACCGCCGTCCAACTCTTCCGTTTCAACCGGCTCGTTCTCCGGCTGGTAGGTACGCGGGAGCTCCTCGGGCGCGATCCAAAGTCGGTGGCCGCCATAGAACCGGTAGTCGGTTCCGCCCGTCGTGCCGAGATCACCGGGGAAGACGTGAAAGAGGTTCTCGCCGCCGCCAACGGTCAGAGAGATGATTCGCGGGCCGACGTCGAGCGTAACTTTCAGCTCGGCGGCACCGCTCTTCAGTACGGCAACGCGATCCCAACCGGCAAATGACTCGGTATGCACCCCAACGGTTTACCAGGTATTCGGCTTAGAACCGAAGCTGGTAGTTCACTCGGAGGGTGAAATTGTTACGCGCAACCCCGTTCGCAATCTCTTGCTCGTAGCTTACGTTGCCTACCAAGAAGCTGAACGACTGGTTGGGGCCAGGTCGCTGGTCGAACTGGAGGCTGTATCGTTGCTGGCTATTCATCTTGATGGCACCGGAAGATTGCTCCAGGCCGTACGAGATCTTTACCGGGCTACCGCTGTTCTCAAACAAGGTCAGGCTCATACCGCCAGTACGCGAACGGGCATTGTTCTGGTCGTTCACGAGTTCCTTCCAGAAGCCACCGACGGTCATGTTTTGGGCGCGCTTGTAGTTCACTTCCCAAGAATTGGTTCGCGCCGCAACCGGCAACGAGCCAAGGAACACATCGCCGCGCATCTGCTCTGGATTCGTCTCCAGGCGGTTGACGACTTCCATGTTCTTGGTGGGCCGGGTGATGATGTTAAAGTTTCGGATGGCGATCTGCTGATCCCACGGCAGGGTTCGATACTTATAGAACATGTTGACGCGGATCCAACGCTTGTCGGATGCGTCGCTCTCAAGCTTGAAGGTCCGGTCAATGCCGCGCGCGCCGCTCGGGTGCATCTGGCTCATGTACTCATAGCCGAGCTGGTTCGAGCCGAGCTTGCCAGCGAACTGGAACAGCTTGTTCTCCTTGGCGAATTTTGAGTAGTCCGATGCCGTGTCCATTCCCATGTGGAACTTCACGTCCGTAAGGAAACCGACTCGGAAAGGAGCCGCCGAGCTGATGGCAACATTGGTAAAGGCCTGGGTGCGACCGTTCTGGTCCCACTGGTTGACGCCATAGGCTCCGCCGACCTTGAGGCCACCCAGCTCAGATTGCTGGATTCCCCCGGTCTGGTTCGAGTTTGCACTCTGGGCGTTTTGGCCAACGGCGAAAGAGCTGTTCAGGGTCCCGGCTTCGGCACCGACAAGCTGGCGCGCATATCCGTAGCTGACGCGCACACCCTTGCCGAGGTCCACCCAGAAACCATAGTTCCGGTGCTTCTCGTCTCTGTCCTGGCCGGTTCGGTCCACGTCGGTGTCCGTCACGCTAACGCCAAGGTTCTTGGTGATCGCCGTGCTGACGGTGTTGCTGCTTACCTTCTCGTCGTTTCCGTTGCCGTAGGAGGTGCGGGTTTGCTCCGTTCGAACATCCGTGCCTTTCGTCAGGCTCGTTTGCAGGGCCAAGTATTGTCGGTGTGAATCGACCTGATTCGTTTGAGTCCCGTCAAAATTGATCTTCTCGTCCTGGAAGAGGATCTGCCCAAGCCGGCCCAAATCTCGCGAGAGCGTGATTCGCTCCGTAAGGTTCGCAAAGAGAACGCTCAGCGGATCGTTCGACTTCTGTTCGTTTCGAACGTAGTTCAGCTTCGTCTTGGTGTTCGGCGACCAGTCGACGGCGTAATTTCCAAGTCGATTCTTGACGTT
The DNA here is from genome assembly GCA_945881865.1 of Fimbriimonas ginsengisoli Gsoil 348. Lineage (GTDB taxonomy): Bacteria > Armatimonadota > Fimbriimonadia > Fimbriimonadales > Fimbriimonadaceae > Fimbriimonas > Fimbriimonas ginsengisoli_A. Next base: position 102,832 of record CAMCVK010000005.1, read on the forward strand.
CGTGCTGTCGTTAACGGCCTCGTAAATCGTGGCGTCCAGGTTCAAATTCGGCAGGATCTGCCACTTGATCTTCGCGTCTCGCTGCTTGTAGCCCTGAAGACCGTTCAGGACGTCGCGCTCGTTATCCGCCAACTGGTTAAGACCAGCCAGCCCCGAGTCCACCTCGCGAGAATTGACCGCAATGTCGAGCTTCTTGTCTCGGTAGGCGATTCCAGTTCGGCTGAACGATCCGGCCGACGCCGTGCCCCGGGCCGAATCAAGCGTGAAGTTGCGGCCCCGGCCAAGGTCCATCGCAAGGCCGAAGTCGGTTCGATCCATGCCCGCCACGTTGCCGAGCTTCCATCGCTCGAAACTCATCAGGTTTGAAAACTCGTTGAACTGCCGCCCAAGTTCCTGGCGTCGCAGGGTGAAGTTGGTGTTCTTGCTTCCGCCGGTCACGGTTTGGACGTGGGCACCGTCCGCGCGACCGCGCAGGCTTAGGTCCGAGAACGAGAGATCCCAGCCGGCGAATGGCTTAGCCGAAATCTGTGTGTAGTTACGCTCCAAGCCGCCGCTAAGGCTGAACTGATTCCGGTCTTCCGGTCGAATGTTCGTACCTGGGCCATACATGGCCGCAATCGCCGAGACGTGGTTGTCCACTTCGGCGCGGCCATTGGTGTCGCCTCGGTTGAGCGCGTTAAACCTCGTGAAGCCGTTATCCACCGCGCGCGAGGAGTTTTGAATGCTCCACGTCTTGCCCGCGACCTTCACGTCGCTGCTGCGCAGCTTCGTGTTGTTGTCTGTCAGCGTGTTCGTGTTGAAGTCGAGCGAAGTGCCCTTACCGAGGACGCCCGTTTGAAGACCAAGCCATTGCCGCTTGAGGCCCGCGTCAAGACCGTACCGCGCTTGCTCGTCGCCCAACAGGCTCTGGAACCGATTGAATCCGGCGGCAACCTCCTGCTGACCGTAGCTGAACTTGTAGCTACCGCCATCAAAGCCCAGGTCCGTGCGCGAAATGCCGGGCTGACCGGAGGCGTCGCCAATCTTCACGGAACTGAAATTCAGCTTCGAGGTCTTGGATACGAAGGCACCCGCCCAGTTTTCACGGGCCAGACCACGCTCTCGTTCTAGCTGCTGACGGTCACCTTCCGCGATGTCTTTAAATCGGTTGAAGTTTTTACTTACCTTCTGGCTGTTGAAGTTCAGGCTAAATCCGCCGGAAGTCACGCCGTAGTTGCGCCAGTCGATACTGCCCTGGTCATCCGAGACCGAACGGAACCCGCTGCTCACACCGAGACCTCCCAACTTCAGGCGATCTGCGGAAACTCCAAGGCGCGTGATACCGCGCTCATTTCGGAGTTGGTTCACCTTGGCGTCATCGACGCCCGAAAGGTTTGAGAACGCCGCGAAGTTCTTGCTGACGTCCTGGTAGTCGAGATTGACCGTTCCGCCGAGAGCCTTGCTCCCAATGTTCTGCATGATGAGGCGAGACTTCCCTTCGGATCCGTCTGCATTCCCGCCGACATCGCCCTGCATGTTCAGACCGCGCTCGTTGTTGGTTCGGCTTCGCTCGCCGAACATCATGACGCCGGTTGCGGTGGCCTGGCCAAACTTCAGCGAGTTGTTAAAGCCAAACGCGTTCCCGGTGAGTACCTTGCCGTCGCCAGTTCGCTCGGCAAAGCCGAGACCCATTAGCAGGTTGAGGCCACCTGGGACAATGTTCAGCTTCATTCCGCCCATTCCCTTCATTCGGCTCGGCGCAGAAGGGTCTGGCTTGTCGGTGTAGCGGTAAGAAACGTTGAGGGTTTGACCCGGCTTGGTTGGCACCTTCAGGTAGACAACGCCGACTTCGTAGTCCATGGCGTAGTCGGTTGAGACGGTGAGCGCGCGACCATCCAGAGAAATTTTCTCGCTACCGACGACGACGTTTCCAAAGCGGAGCGGCGTACCGATGGCGGAGTTCTGAAGTCGGATCAGGTCAACCGTCGGCGTTCCGCCGAGCTTCTCGCGGAGGTTGGTTTCGACGGATGCATCCAGTTGGAAGGGCGTCTGGCCGAGGGAAAGCGTCGGCATGCCAATGGAGGCCGCGATGAGCCACCATGCCGTTAGTTTCCTCCCTCGTAATCCCTTCATGAGAAGTCTGGCGGGTATGAGACCGCCACCCTAAATTCTAGCGTACAACCGGCCCAATCCATGGGCCTTCTGAGGTTCAAACGGGGCAATCTTCCGGCTGTTTCGGCAAAAAGATCGCCCCACGTGAAAATACTTGAGTTTCACATCGCCGGAGACAGTCTTCCCGGCCCAAACGACCGCCGATTTTGGACTGCCGGAGCGTTCGCTCCGGTTTGTCGCCGTAGCGATTCCAGCCGGGAGCGAATGAGCTTGTGGGTCCGGTGAAGTCGGCTACGGACGGTTCCGACCGGCTTGCCAAGCATCTCCGCAATTTCTTGATACGGAACGTTTTCGACGTCCGCGAGATTGACCAGCAACCGCTGCTCGGCCGAAAGCGAGTTCATCACCTTCTGCAAGTCTTCACTCAGCGCACCCGTCATGAGGCGCTCTTCCGGGTCGGGCGAGTGATCCGCAACGTCGAAGTACAGCGAGTCGTCGGAGAACCCGTTTGGAATCGGCGTGTCGTAGCTCACGGTTCGTACGCGGCGGCGTCGAGCACGCAGCAGGTCCAGGAACAATCGCGAGAGAATTCGGTAGATCCAATTCTCAAACGGCTTGTCTCCCTCGAACTCGTGGTAGGCGCGGTAAGCACGGAAGAAAGACTCCTGAGTTAGGTCTTCGGCGTCCGCGCGGTTGCCCGCGAGTCGGTAGGCCATGTTATAGACTTTCCGGTATGAGTCCGCCATGTGCTGGCTGAAACTCGATTCTTCTGTGTTAGTCAAGGCGTGGGCTTCGGTCTGCATTTCTTCCTCCTCCGTTGCACCTATGACGTGTCTCGCCGCTCCGCGTGATCGTGAAAGGTGTTGGTTATGGAAGGAAAAACCCGCGCCCCGCAACCTGGGTTCCAATTCTTTGAAGGGTCCTAGGCCCATACCAGGGTGGAAACACACGTGAATTTTAAGATTGGTGTGTTTTATCCTAGTAAATGTACGCTATCACGATCTCACGTTCGCCTAGTATAGTGATATCCAGCCCTGGTGCGTACCCGCGTCAAGGCGATGTAATTGGAGGCCTCGTGAACCAAACCCGGAAAGCTTTCACCCTTATCGAGCTCTTGGTAGTCATTGCCATTATTGCCATCCTCGCGGCGATCCTCTTCCCCGTCTTCGCTCAGGCGAAAGATGCGGCGAAGAAGACCCAGTCGTTGAGCAATGTCAAGCAACAGGTAACGTCTCACCTACTGTACAGCTCCGACTTCGACGACCTTTTCTCGCCTTTGGCGCACGAGAAGCAAACGGACACGATCGACTACGATTCGTCGTTCATCCCCCTGCTTCTGCCGTACACCAAGAGCCTGCGACTTTTCTACTCGCCTAACTCAAAGGATCAGAGCGATCCTAAGCTCACGGCTTCGCCGCGAACCAGTGGCGGCGTTCTCACGCAGTACGCAATGCTCCCGCGCTGGCAGGTTTATGCCGGTACGGACGCGAGCAATGCCCTGTGGCGAACGGCTTACGCACCGAACGGTGCTCTCATGGAAGGTATCGCAGGATACAGCTTCGATGAAGGCGCTGCCTACTTCGGCAACAACAACTACTGCACCAACAACGGTGGCGCAGAAGGTTCGCGAGTCGGTTCGCTCGGCCAGACTTCGGTCGCACGCGTTTCGGAAACGGCTCTCGTGCTCGAAGCACGCGGCTGGGACTACGGCTTCTTCTGCCGCAGCCCGTGGCCATCGCCGGCAGACGCCATCGATGACACGAGCCCGACCTACGGAATCAACTTCGACGGCCGCTACACCTTCCGTGGTGAGCAGCGCGTAAACAACCTTGTCCGATATCGCATCGGCGTGGGTGCCGTTGGCTTTGCTGATGGACACGCCAAGACGATGGAAACCGGCAAGTTCTACGAAACGATCGACGTTGCTGGCGGACAGAAAGCCTACAGGTATCAGTACGCGAAGGAGTAGTCGTGAAGACACTCCGGACCGCGATAGCGGGGCTTATTGCTTGCTCGGTGTTGGTGGCGTGCGATGGAAGTGCGCCACCTCCACCTGAGGCGAATGGAAAGGTAGAGATAAAGAAGCGAGTTAAGGAGCCGGACGTGTCCCCTGGGGGACGCGAACGACAACCTGGCTAGCCCCTTTGAGGCCGACTCGATTTTCGAGTCGGCCTTTTCTACGTCCCTTCGAGGCCGCCACCCGTGGGCAGATACTTCTCCGAACCCGTCGGTGGGGAATATTTCCGCTTCTGCGTAGAATTCCAGACCAGCACCGCAATCTGGCGGAGCAGCTTATCGCCATCGTTGTCGGTGGTCCAGCGTTGGTCTTTTTGGCTGTCGGTGTAGATGGTCAGCACGTAAGGCTTCTCGGCAAACACGATCGCCGTGTCGGACCGGCTTCGGCTAATCGCCCCGGACTTCATCGCCGCCGTGACTCCCGGCGGAACCGAAACCCCGATCCAGTCATCCCAATACTGCTTCTGAAGGATCCGCAGGATTTTCTCGGAACCGGCCTTCGAGGTTGCCGTCCCGCGATAGAACATCTCCAGCATGCGGTTCATTTCGTTTGGCGTGGTCATTCCCATGCCAAACTGGCCGCCAAGCCGACGGAGGCGAGTCTCCTCTTTCGGCGCACTGGCCAAGAGCAACGTGTCTTTGAACCCGAGATCCGTGAGCGACCGATTCACGTTCACGGTGCCAAGCCACTCGCGCAAGATGCGCGTCGCCAGGTTGTCACTCACCGAGATCATCAGGTTGACGTAGCCATCAAGGTCGAGAGAGAGCCCGTCCTGCAGGTAGTAGCTGTAGACGCTCGTGTCCCACTCCAGCCGCTTCGACTTCGGAGGAAGTTCGCGTTTGTCCGTCCACTTCATTCGGCCGGCTTCCACCTCGCGGATCGCGTGTAACATGACCGCCGTCTTGATCGTGGATGCGGTTGGAAAACGCTCGTCGCCGCGGTACGAAATATGGCGACCCGAGTCGAGCATCTTCAGCGAATAGCCCGCCCGGCCGCGGAAGTAGGTGCACATGGAATCGAGCCGAGCCTTGAGGAGCGGCAGAGGATCGACTTCCACGGCCGGTGCCGCGGGAAGTCCAATTCCTAATAGCAAAGACGAAAACAGGGCGACCATGATCCTCCATGATACGCCCTGAGTGGGTTAGAGCCGGTTCGTCAGATTGATCTGACTTTCCAGCAGTTTTTGCCAGCTTTCCAGGAAGGATTCCGAAGAACGCTCCCGTCGGTTTGCGCGCTGCCACTTCTTTAGGGCAAGCAACGGCTGGCGAATGATGGGCATCCTGAATGCGTTCAGGTTGCGGATGGTAACGATCATTGACACCTCCAAAGGTTCTGGCACCAACGTGGTGCAGGAGGGACAGGTCTATGTCCTCAACGGAAAGGTTCAACGACGAACCCATCTAGAATACTCCGTCCCAGAAAACCTCCGCGCAAAGGTCCCGTGAACTATACTCGCGTTGTGAAAGCGGACGTCGGCATTATTGGCGGAACCGGCATTGGAGAAAGGTTAGCAACGCTTGGCGGCGTGGCCGTCCACGTTCCGACCGCGTTCGGCATTTCTCAGGGCCGGATGCTGGACTACCACGGTCTCTCGATCTTCTTGATGAGTCGGCACTCCTCTGGCCACACCGTTCCTCCGCACCGGGTCAACTATGCCGCGATGGCGTCGGCGCTGCGCACGCTGGGCGCAAGTTGCTGCCTTGCAACGGCTGCGGTCGGAAGCCTTGACGACACCGCTGGCCCCGGAACCATCTTCGTCTGCTCGGACTTTCTCGACGTTTCCGGGCGGCAGACAACCCTCTTTTCGAACGCCGTCCAACATACCGACTTCAGCTATCCGATGGGCGTCACATCGCGCGAAGCCTTGCTCGCCGCCGCCGATTCCGAAGACATTCACGTGCGAGACGGCGGCGTTTACGTTTGTGTGAACGGACCCCGGTATGAAACACCCCACGAAATCAGCACTTTCCGGCAGTGGGGCGGCAGCGTGGTGGGCATGACGGCCGCCAGCGAAGCCATTTGCATGCAGGAGGCCGGCATCGACTACGCGTGCCTTTCGATCGTCACCAATTTCGCGTCCGGGATATCGACCAGCCCGCTAAGCCACCAGGAAGTCGTGGAGCAGATGGACCGCTCGGGAGACGCGGCGGTCCGGGTTTTGCTGGCCGCTGCCGCCCGGTTGAACCAGGCATTTACTCGCCGCTGAGGCAATATCTATGTCTCCCCGGTCCTTTGCCCTGCTGCTCGCAATGACGTCCGGCATTGGAGGGCGCACGGTGGCGCGCGTGGTGGCGCGAAACGCCCTGCTCGCTCGTTCCCCGGAAGAGTTCCTGGCACTGTCACCTCAGGTCTGGCAGGAGGATTACCGAATGAGCGCAAAGGCGGCGACGGCTCTCACTTTGCGGATCTCGGACGCCCCGAAGGAGATCGAAGCTCTTGAGCGGCGGCTGAACGAGCGCGCCGTTTCATGGGTCACCGCCGCCGATGCTCACTACCCGCAGGCCCTGGAAGCTTTCGATCCCGATCCGCCCGGGGTGCTGTTTCTGCACGGCAACCACCGACTTCTCGACCGCAAAACGTTCTGCGTGCTTTCTTCGCGCAATGCTTCGCCCGGGCAACTGGAAGTGATCGGAAGCCGCGCGGAGGAGGGCGTTCTCGCGGGAGACATATTGGTAACGGGCCATGATCGGCCGGAGTACCAGCGGTCGGCAATCGTTCCGCTTCGGTGGGGCGCACCCCGCGTGCTTTGCCTTGACCGCGGTTTGTTCACGGTGCTGGGCGACGACCTGAAGAACGAAGCGTTCCGGGCCGCGCGGCTTTGGCGGTACGAATTTGACCCGCTGACCGACCTCGCCATGAGCCCGTTCCGCCCGGATAGCGATTTCGCGGGGGTCAACAACAAGGTGCGCGACCGCCTGGTTGCGGGGCTGAGTCGACGCCTTGAGGTCGTTCACCTCTCACCGGGCGGAAACATGGAACGGCTGATGGGGCTGGCTCTGAAGATCGGTCGCCCGGTGCAGATCGCCGCTGACATCCCAGACGCACAACTTTGGGTCGAGCGCGGGGCGGGACTTATGCCCGACATGACATAATGAATCTTCGCGGAGTGGTGTCCGAGTGGTCGAAGGAGCGCGACTGGAAATCGCGTATCCGGTGTTGAACCGGATCGAGGGTTCGAATCCCTCCTACTCCGCCAGAAGAAGCACATGCTTGATCCTTCGACCGAGGAAATCCAACGCCGCAACGCCGTGATCGGCCGCGTTCTCAGCTTTGTTCGCGAGAACCGCACAATCAAGCTGCCGGCATTCGACCCGAACGTGGACCGCCCCGACGATCAGTTCGCCCTGCTCTCCGTTGGCATCGAGCCTAACGATTTCTCTGGCACCGTTGGCGACTTTCGCTACCAGTTTGAGGGTGAAGAGGACCTACTGCACCTGATGATCACCCGCCGAGAACGCTTGCCACTGACGGTAGAGGAAAGCCAAGTCGTGGCCGAGTTTCTCTATCGCGGAGTGGCTCCGGCGCTGGTTTGGCTGCGACCCGGCGAGTTTTCGCAACACTTTTACGTGGGTCATGACGACCTTCTCGGCGAAATCGTTTCGGTTATCTGATGCCGGTGGCGGGAGCGATCGTCGAGGCCACGCTTGCATGGTTCGATGAACACCGGCGCCTGTTGCCCTGGCGCGAATCCCGCGACCCCTATGCCATCTGGGTCAGCGAGATCATGCTGCAGCAGACGCAGGTGAAGACGGTGATTCCGTATTTCCACAAATGGATGGCGACCTTCCCGACCGTGGCCGCCCTCGCTGCCGCTGATGAGCAAGCCGTGCTGGCGATGTGGCAGGGCCTCGGCTATTATCGACGCTGCCGACAGCTGCTGGAGGGCGCACGGTTTGTGGCTCGAAACGGAATGCCGACCTCGGCAACAGGCTGGCGTGAGGTTCCGGGAGTCGGACCCTACACCGCCGGTGCGATCGCGAGCATCGCGTTTGGTGAACCGGCCGCGTTGGTGGATGGCAACGTCGAACGCGTGTTCGCTCGCCTAACCGCCTGCCCCGAAACCGGCCCCAAACTGAACCGCCAGGCCTGGGACTGGGCGCAGGCAAGCGTTCCGGCTCATCGCCCAGGTGATTGGAATCAGGCCCTGATGGAGATCGGCGCGACGGTTTGCCGCCCGCGCGAGGCAGACTGCCCGGCTTGCCCCTTACGGCCCGCCTGTCTGGCCGCAGACGGCGATCCACTCGCCTTCCCCACCACCGTTCCGAAAAAGTCGCCGACCCTGCTTCAACACGAAACCTGGATTCCAATTTGCGGGGGCCGGCTGGGCGTCCGTCAGATTCCAGACGGGCAATGGTGGGAAGGAATGTGGGAGTTTCCCCGCACGACCGACGGCACAAAGTTGTTCCCGGGCCAGGAAACCTGGCCGCTTGGAAGCTTCCGGCATACGGTGACGGTGCACCGGATCACCCTCGCGGTGAATTGCGTAAGGCTAAAATCCCAGTCGGACGAGCTTAAATGGTTTGGCTTGGATGAACTGGCCGGCCTGCCGATGCCCGCTCCACAGCGAAAAGCCGTTGGCCTATTTCAAACTGCCCAAAAATCCCTAATCGATTTCGAGTGAACCGAATCGCTTTTCGGTCGGGTCGACGTTCTCCGTGAGAACTCCGTAGGCCCAGCGAATCTCCTTCTGGATCTCGCGGGCGCGGGCGCGCTCCGGGCTGTTCTCGGGAAAATTCTCCGGGTCGCTCCGCTTTTCCAACCGTAGGAAAGCTTCTCGGATCTCGTTGAACGGCGTTCCCACCGAAACCCCGAGCACGGCAGTCGCGCGGAGGTGCGGATCAACCTTCGGCGTCGGGCGGGGGGTAGGTTCCGTCGGTTCCATATCGGGGGCCGCCGCCGCCGCCGTGCTACCTTGCCCGGCAAAAGCGTCTAGGCCCTGCAGGCGTTCCCATTCTTGGTTGACATGTCCCCGAAGGATGTCGTAGGCGCGTCGTCCGATACTCACCCTAACATCCTACCAATTCAGAAGCGGTACCGCAGGGTCAAATTGAAATCATAGAAGCCACCGTTTCTGTTTCGCAACATAGGCTCCAACGTGACCTTGGTGCCAACTTGGAAGGCGGCGGCAAAACGGAGCCATTGCTGGGACTCCTGCGGGATCTGGCTAAACCCGACCGAGAACGACCGTTTGGGCGAGTCTTTCCAATCGAGCGACAGGTCATAGACGTTCCGCTCGCGGTCGACGTTTGTTTCTGGACCCGCGAGTGCTACCGCGGCCAGCCGAAGCGAAACCTTTCCGGTTCGGCGCGCCGCTTCCAGCCCGAGAGCCCGTCGGTATCCCCGGCCCGCCCCCGGCGCGTCCTCTGGACGCCTGACGGCAGAGAGCGACGTGCCGCTGATGCCAAAGTTCCGCCCGACCGCCACGCTGACGTTCAAGGATTCGCTGCCGACTCGCGCCACGTAGCCTTGCTGATAACCCCGGCCGGCATCGCAGGCGGCAAGCGAAATCGCAACGCCTTCAAAAATGAGGTTGGAATCTGCCCGAAGCGACGGAACGCTTTCGGCGAACAGCCGACTGAACCCAAACGGCAGATACTGCTTGCCTACCCGCCAGATTCCTTCGTCTTCCAGGTACGCCTCGTCCAGAAACTCGTTCGCCGGCCCGCCTTTGATGCGCTCCAGCCGCTGGCTCGCGAACGCGCGGAGTCCGGGCTCTAGGAAGAAGGTTAGAGAAACCGTGCCGGGCCGCCCCATCGGGTCATAGAGGCGAAGTTTATTGCGCCCGCGCTGCTCGATTCGCTCCGTCAGACTGAGGTCAAGCTTGAATCGTACGTCCGGTGCCTGGGCCAACGACATGCCGGCAAGGGCCAAACCCAAGACCGTTAACGCCGCGCGGATATCCACTCCACCACTTCTCCGGCGGGAACGGTAAACGTCTCTTGCTCGCGGAGCGCCCGCACTTGGTATTGGCCCGAGGTCAGTTCGTCCGAGCCCAATATGAGAGCAAAGGTGGCCCCGGATCCGTCCGCTTGCCGCATCTGCGACCGCAAACTCTTGCCGTCGACGTCGCTGAGAGCTCGCACCCCAGCCCGCCGCAGGTCGGAAGTGAGAAGCCGGACCGTGTCCCGCGCGTCCTTCCCGGCGCTGATGACGAACACATCTGGTCGCGGCGCCAACGGAGCAAAGCCTTCGGCCTCCAGGGCAATGAGAGCGCGTTCGATGCCTATTCCGACACCGACGCTCGGCGTCGGCAGCCCGCCCAGTTCGGCAAGGAGGTTGTCGTAGCGGCCACCGCCGCACAAGGAGCCCTGCGCGCCGAGGTGACGGCTTTGAATCTCAAAAACGGTCTCGGTGTAGTAATCGAGGCCCCGCACGAGCGACGGATCGAGCCGGTAGGCAACCCCGACTTCGCCAAGAAACTGCCGGATGGAATCGAGCCGAGCCTTAGAAGCGTCCTCCAAGTAGTCCGTCAATGGCGGCATGGTCTGAAGTAGCGGCTGAATGGACTCTTCTTTCCAGTCCAGAATTCGTAGCGGGTTGCGGCGCGCGCGGTCTTGAACCTCGGTTTCTTGGTCCTTGAGCCACGGGGCAAGGTGATCCAAGATCACGGTCTCATACTTAGCGCGGCACTCGGCCCGACCGATAGAGTTCAACAGCACCACGAGGTTGTTCAAACCTAGCTTCTCGTAGAACCGAACCGTGAATTCGATGACTTCCGCGTCGGCTTCGGGGCCAACGCCGCCGATCAACTCGATGCCGAACTGATGCGCCTGCCGGAACCGGCCCTTCTGAATCGCGCCGTATCTAAAGAACGGTCCCCCGTAGGCGAGACGAAGCAAGGTGCTGGGCGGGCACAGGTTGTACTCGACGACGGCGCGCATGGCGGGCGCCGTCAGCTCCGGCCGCATCACGACGGTGCGTTCGCCTTTGTCCACAAAGTCGAACATCTCCTTCGTGACGATGTCGCTAGTCTCACCCGACGTGCGGTCGATGATCTCGATTCGCTCCAGAATCGGCGTGCGGATTTCGCGGTAGCCGTAAAGCGATGCGTGATCCCAGAAAGCCCTCTCAAGAAACTGCCAGGCGTGGGTATCGGCGGGCAGCAGATCTTGCATGCCCGGCAACGGAAGCGTTTCTAGCTTCGGTCCCTTCACTCAGATTCTCCGCCGGAGTACGGCGATGAGTAGTTTGGCGGCTCTTTCGTAATCTGGACGTCGTGCGGGTGACTCTCGCGCAGGGCCGCGTTCGTAATCTTTAGGAACTCAGCTTTCTCGCGCAAGTCAGCGAGGCTCTCCGCGCCGATATAGCCCATTCCCGACCGGAGCCCGCCCAGCAACTGGGCCATGGTGTCGGCGAGAGATCCCTTAAACGGAACCCGACCTTCGACGCCTTCCGGCACGATCGTTCCGCCGGCAGCTTTCTCCTGCATGTACCGGTCGCTTGAACCTTGGCGCATGGCACCCACACTGCCCATTCCGCGATACACCTTGTAGGCGCGGTTTCGATAAATCTCGATTTCGCCCGGGCTTTCTTCCGTTCCGGCAAACATGTTGCCCATCATGACCGAGCCCGCTCCCGCAGCAAGGCATTTCACCACGTCGCCGCTGGAGCGGATTCCGCCGTCGGCGATCGTCGGGATGCCAAGCTCATTCGCCTGCTCGCTACAATCCATAACGGCGGTGAACTGGGGCACGCCGACTCCGGCGACCACCCGGGTCGTGCAGATCGAACCGGCACCAATGCCGAGCCGCAAGCCATCCGCCCCGGCCTCGAACAACGCGCGAACGCCTTCCTTGGTGGCCACGTTCCCCGCGATGACGCGAAGGTCGGGCAGCTTTTCCTTGAGCATGCGAAGGCAGCTGAGCACGCCCTTCGAATGGCCGTGGGCGGCATCGATGACAATGAAGTCCACGCCGGCTTCTTGCAGGGCTTTCGCCCGCTCGTACGGCGAGCGCAGCGCACCGATGGCCGCGCCCACCACGAGGCGGCCCTTGCCGTCCTTGGTTGCATGCGGGTGGCGTTGCACCTTCAAAATGTCCTTGATCGTGATGAGGCCGCGTAGTTTTCCGTCGCCATCGACGATCGGAAGCTTCTCGATGCGGTGCTGGGCCAGCATCTCTTGGGCCGCTTTAAGGTCGGTTCCCACCGGCGCGGTGATCAGGTTCGCGCTCGTCATGCGCGTAGAAATCTCTTTCGTGTAGTCGGTTTCGAACCGGATGTCGCGGTTCGTGAGGATTCCGACGAGCGTTCCCTCGGCATCAACGATGGGGACGCCGGAAATGTGGAACCGCTCCATCAGATTCACGGCGTCCTGGATGGATTCGTGCGGACCCAATTTGAACGGCTTGGTGATCACTCCGCTCTCCGATCGCTTCACGCGGTCGATTTGCTCGGCCTGCTGATCGATCGTCAGATTGCGGTGAACCACCCCGACGCCGCCTTCCCGCGCGATCGCAATCGCGAGGCGGGCGTCCGTTACCGTATCCATCGGCGCCGACACGATGGGGACTTTGAGGGTAATTCCGGGCAAAAATGGCGTGGAGGTGTCAACCTCGCTTGGGAGCACTTGAGTTTCTTTTGGGATTAATAAGACGTCGTCAAAACTGAGACCTTCACGAAAAGCCGCCATTTCGGCCTCCTTTTGCTTTTCATTTGAGTATGGCGTAGGTTCAAACGGCGACGCAACCGGCCCAGAGGTCGTTCGGGCTGCGACAAAGCATCACAGTCGGTAAAAGTGTGACCCTGAATTCATGATTCGCCGGTGCGCATCCGGGGCAACGGAGCCTACACTAATTCCCAGGTGACTTTCTTTAAGAACAGCCTGCGACACGGTCCGGCAAGAACGCTCACGGGAATGTACATCCTGGCGTTGAGCTTGCTGGGCTTATGCGCCGTCGCGAACCAGCTGGTCATCCAAATAAAGATTAACGAGCACAGTGGCATGTCCAGCCTAATCAACGTGGCCGGTGGACAACGTACTCTCAGCCAGCGCATCTGCAAAAGCGCCCTCCTTATTCAAACGGCAACCGAAGATTCCAGCCGACGCACAGAAGTTGCCGAGCTTGAAAAATCGATAGCCCAGCTTCAGGCCCAAAACTTTGCTTTGGTCACCGGCGACCCGGGCAGTGGCATCCCGCCCTTGCGCATCCCCAGCGCCCTCGCCAAATATGAGGCGAGCCAAACGCACCTGCGCGAAATCCTTCGCGGTGCATCCGGCATTTTGGCGACCCGCGGGCAAGGATCTGATACCGCCGACAACGTACGGCTGATTCTTCAACATGAGAAAGGATTTCTGGAAGAGACCGAGCAAACCGTTCGCCTGATTCAGGAGGAGGCCGACGCCCAGCTGGTCCAGCTGAAAATTCTGGAGCTTTCGATCGGAGCGTTTACGATTCTTTTGCTGATCCTGGAAGCCGCCCTCGTTTTCCGCCCGCTGGCGCAAAAAATTGACGAGCAGTTCGGCTCTTTGGAGCGCGCATCCGCCGCCGCGCGCGAATCACAAGCGATCGCCGAAGCAGCCGTTAAAGCCAAGTCCGAGTTCTTAGCGAACATGAGTCACGAGCTGCGCACCCCGCTCAACGGCATTATCGGCATGGCCTCCCTGCTGAGCACGAACAACAGCCCGAGCGAAACCAAAACCCGGTCTGAGATCATTGGACGGTCGGCAAATTCGTTGCTCATCATCCTCAACGACATTCTGGATTTCTCGAAGTTCGAAGCCGGCGTGGTCGAGCTGGAGAAGATTCCGTTCGAGCCACGCCTCATTCTTGGCGACGTTTGCAGCGTGATGGAGCCAATTCTGATGAAGAAGGGGGTTGCCATCGCGTGTTCGGCGGACGCTACCGTCCCCGACCAAGTGATTGGCGACCCGACCCGGTTCCGCCAGATCCTCAATAACATCATCGGCAATGCGGCAAAGTTCACCGAAGTTGGCCGCATTGACGTCCTTGCCTCCTTTCGCGATGGGATGCTGACCGTCGAGTGCCGAGATACCGGAATTGGCATGACCCCCGAAACGGTTGCGAAGTTGTTTAATAAATTCGCCCAAGGCGACGCCTCGGTGGCGAGGAAATACGGCGGCACCGGTCTTGGACTTTCGATCTCGAAATTCCTTGCGGAAGCGATGGGTGGCGGCATCGAGGTTGCCAGTGTTCACGGCCAAGGGTCGACCTTCACGATCACGATTCCGTACGAAGAAACCGCCAACGAATCTTCGGCCGGGCGGCGGCTAACCGGCGAAGTCGTGCTCTGCGTTGATTCAAACCTGACCAACCTGACCGTGCTCATGAACTACGTCGAGGAGTTCGGCGGCGTCGCGCTTGGGGCCACGTCGCCAGACGAGGCGATGGAGTATGTGCTGAATGCGGAGCAACGCATCGATATCGTTGCGGTGGACATGGACCTTCCGGCGCAGGACGGAATCCAATTGACCCAGCGGATCCTTCGCTATCGTCCACTGCCGGCGTTGCTCGTGACGTCCGTCATCATGAACAAGCCGGCCGATACGGCGGCGAAGCGAATTTTCGATTCGGTGATCTTAAAGCCAGTGCGTAGGGCTGCGTTCGAGACCGCGCTCATGCACTCCATCTCGAAGGTTGCTTCCTTGCCAACTCGGCCCTTGCGCGTGCTTTCGGTGGACGACAACAAGGTGAACCGGCTCGTTGTGCAGGGCTTTCTTCGCCCCACCGGCTGGCAAGTTGACGATGCCGTGAACGGCCTCGATGCCATTTCCATGGCCGAGACCGGCGCTTACGACGTGATTTTGATGGACTGGCAACTGCCCGACGTGGACGGAATCGAAGCCACCCGGCGGATTCGCACATTTGCCGCCAACAAACTACGGATCATCGGCCTAACGGCAAATGCGACGCCGGACGTGATTAAGCGCGGCACGGAAGCGGGCATGAACATGGTTCTGCAAAAACCGGTGTCCGCCGACCAACTTCGGCAAGAGATCATCGCGCAAACTTCACGTTGATGGAATACCGTTCGCTCGGAAAAACTGGCCTTCAGGTATCGGTTGCCTGTTACGGCACCATGACGTTTGGTTGGGCCCCCGATGATTGGGGATCTTACGAAGAGGACTCGCTTCGGCTCACGGACGTGGCGTTTGAGCTCGGCATCAACTTTTTTGACACCGCCGACGTCTACGCCCGCGGCGTTAGCGAAACGATTCTCGGCAAGGCGCTGGCCGGCCGAAGGGAGCGCATCGTGCTTGCCACAAAGTGCCACGGCAAGATGGACGATAACGACCCGAACGCTTCCGGCAACTCGTACCGGCACGTCATCGAAGCCTGCGAGGCGTCGTTGCGGCGGCTGGACACCGATTACATCGACCTCTATCAGATTCATCGGCCGCAACCGTCGGTGCCCATCGACGAGACGTTGCGTGCCCTCGACCACTTGCAACGCGCGGGCAAGATTCGATATGCCGGCTGCTCGACGTTTGCCGCATGGCAGGCCTGCGAAGCCCATTACGCGGCAAAGGAAATGGGTGCGGCCGGGTTTGTGTGTGAGCAACCGCCCTACAACCTACTCGACCGACGCATCGAGCGCGAACTCCTTCCCTTTTGCCGAACCTACGAGTACGGCGTCATTCCGTGGTCGCCGCTGGCGGGCGGCATGCTGAGCGGCAAGTATTTGGACGGCGCGGAGGACGGCCGATACAGCAAGAGCGATCCGGGCGGACGGTTGGCCCAGGTGCCGATCGAGCAGCTAAAGCAGCTCCGGGAACTTGCCCAGCAAAACGACCTCACTCTACCGACGCTCGCGCTGGCTTGGGTTGCGGGTCAACCAGGCATCACGAGTCCGATCATTGGAGCGCGGAGCGAGGCGCAACTGAGGGAATCGACGGCGGCCGTGCAAACGAAGCTCTCAGCGGAAGTGATGGAGGCAGTCGACGCCATTTTTGCGCCCGGCACCCACCACGTAAACTATTACGCAGCGAACTTCGGGCCGAACGCTCGACCACGGTAACGCAGTGATCTCTGGCCCGCCTGCGGGCCAGAGTCCAAACTCGACATCAGTAGCTGTCGGGCTGCTCTCGCGTAACGCGTGCGAGTTCAACGAAGTGCTTTTCTGCCTTGGCGGCGTCGTTGTCGTGGAACTTCAGGAACGGAGCCTTCTCATCTTCGGTGAGGCTCGACCACATCTCTTTCTTTTTCGCGATGTCCGTCATCGACGGCAGGAGCGCCATCTTTTCGGGGCTATCGCTCGTTTTCTCAACCTTTACGTTCGCGTCAACTTTCGTATTGACGTCTTTATTCGCTTCGCAACCGACGAGAAGAAGGGAGAGAGCGACGAGGGAGATCAGTAAATTTTTCATGGGATACAAAGTTTTGGGTGCCAAACCTTGCGGTCTGGCACCCATGGTTAAGCGGCGGGCCGCTTAGAGCTGGACCGGGTTACCGGTGATCGGGTCGAGGAGCGGCTGGTTAGCTGCGGTGTACATCTCTGCACCCCACATATACTTGCTGGCGCTGACGGTGGCGTTGAACTTGGCGTACTTAGCCGAGCCGTCTGCCATACCGTAGTTGTCGCCCTCGTTCCATCGGTTAGCCGAGTGGTAGGAGATGAGCGGGTACGTACCGGCCGGGTTCGACTTGCAGGATGCGAACACGTTTCGGACCTGGCCGAAGTTGAGAGCCCAGAGCGGGGTGGTTGCCGCGTCGGTGTTCTCGCCAAGGTACTGCTGGGTGTTCTCCGCGTTTCGCGTCGCAGCGTTCGTCGAACGGTGCGAAGAGTTGCGGATACCCGTGCCGAGCGACTGGCCGTTCAAGCACTCAAGGTTGTCGGTAAGACCGGCAATCATGATCGTGCCCGAAACGTTCGGGAGAACGGTCTGGCTGATAACGCGGACGCCAGCGTTGAGGTCGTTGATGTTTCGTGCTCGCGGCATCACGGCGCTGTTGACCGTGTAGGAAAGTCGCGGAACCTGGTTGTCGATGATGAAGCCGCCGAGGCTCGGTGCGCCGACCGGGGTGTTACCGGAGACCGGGCATCGGTCTGCCTGCTGGCCGCCCGGGAAACCCTTGCCGCTGTTGTTGTTAGCGGAAGCGAAGCACGTCGGACCGTGGCCGCGAAGCGTGTCGCCAGGGCTGACGAACATGTCTACGTTCTTAACGTACGGCTGAACGAGACCGGACCAGTGCTCGTATCCGCCAACCGTGCCGCCGAGGGCCGGGCTGAATGCGCGGTGGAAGTAAGCCGAAGGGAGAACGTCGTCGGTGTCGCCCGAGTAGAGCAGGATGCCGAGGCTAAGCTGCTTGACGTTGGAGAGGTCCTGCGTCTTCTTAGCGGCAGCCTTCGCCTGAGCGAAAACCGGGAAAAGGATTGCGGCCAAAATCGCAATGATTGCGATGACCACCAAAAGTTCGATGAGAGTAAATGCCTTCTTCATGGTTGCGTTCCTCACGCATCACAAGCATGGAATGTTTTTGTTAAGAGCGTGTTAACTTTTCCATAATCCCGGTACCGCTTTTATCAATCTTCGGTAAGCGACCAGTCATCCGCGAACACGGTTCCAGTTCGGCCCGAAGTTTCCTCAATCGAGAGCAGCACATCGCGCAGATTCGCCGGCACGGTGAACCGAACGGTGTACAGCTTGTAGGCATTGCCAGAAATAGTTGCGGGGATCGAGTCCTCGGTGCCGTCGGGTCGGCGGAAGCGCACAAGAATCCGTGCGGTCGTTAGGTCCGACTTTGCGTACACCTTCAGCGTGTAGGCAGCCCCCGGCTTCAGGTTCTCAAAGGGCTGATAGACCGAGTTCCATTGGCCAAGGAAGCGCATCGCGTACGTGCCGGATCGCGGCGTTTCGGTGGTGACCTCCATTGTAGTTCCACCGCCGAGCCAACCCGCGAGGTTGCCCGTCTCGTAGCCCGGATTCCGCATGAGGTTCGGCGTAACCGCGTAGATCACGACCTGGTTCGACATGGTGGTCTCGACGCCGTTTCGAACTGCCGTAACGCGATAGTAATACCGCTGACCATTCACCACTTCTTGGTCTACAAAGCGTGGGAACCGAAGACCGGTCTTAAACGGGGTTGCACCGGCGGCAATGGTCGTCGCGCTTCGATAAACGTTGTAGGAGTCCGGATCGATTGCGTAGGGCGGATCCCAGCGAAGTTCGATCCGGCGCGTCGAAGGCGCGGTGGCCGCAAGGTTGCTTGGCATCGACGTCATGACGCTTGCCGCCGTCTTGAATTCGAAGCCTTGGATCGCGTAGGCGCGTCGGGAGTTAACTTCGATGCCGAGGAAGTTCTGCCCTTTGTTGAGCTTAACAAAAGCCCAGTCCGAAGGCTCAAACGCATCGACCGCGGTCGGCTTGAAGCGGAATCGCTTCGCAGAAAGGCCGTTGATTGAGGTCAACAGCTCTGCGTTCCGGCCCCCGCCGGTATAGATCACACGGAATGCATACGTCCCGGCAGCAGGAGCCCGGAAGATGTATTCGAATCGATTCCCAACTTCGAGATACCTAAGGAACGGGTTATCGGTGGCATAGCTCGCCGGCGCACCGGCCCGCCGTCGAGCGTCCAGGGTTCCGGGGATCATTTGCCCAAGGGTCGGCGTTGGCTTGGCAACCGCCAGGGTGTTGTCCATCGCCAGGATCTTCGGCGCGGTTTGGTTCCGCATGTCGTTGGTGAGGCCCCATGTGCCGTACTGTGTGTCGTAGTTGGTTGCGCCGATCACGAACCACAGGAAGAGGTCGCCGCCCATCTGGTACCAGTTCCTCAGGTACCGCTCGTTGATCGCTTGGAAGGCAGGATCCAGCGACGCGGCTTTCTTCGCGGCGATGTTGTTTGGCCCAAAGGTGTCAGGTCCTCCTTCGTAGCTAATGAACTTCAGGCCAAGCGAACCGGTTAGCCCGCGCAGCTCCTCCATCACCCGTGCCCCCCAACTGAACTCCGTACCCCACTCGTCAACACTCCCCGCGAGAGCGGTCAAAACTTCGTCTTTGGTGAGGTCGGTTCGAGTGTCCGCGTTCCCCATATTGAAGTAAGGTGCACCGGCAACTGCGTAGAAGTAATCTCTTGCCTCGTAGCCCTTGCTGTCCATCCATTCCATTCCCATCCGGAACAGAGATGGGTTCACAACCTGCGTTCCGTAAACGATCCGGACTCGGTTGTTCATTGCATCCTCGCCGTAAACGCTGGCGAAGATTCGGTTGATTTGGTAGAGGCGCTTTGCCATTCGGCGGAAGGCAAACGTGTAGCGGTTCACATAGTTGCCGTTGGCATCCTTATCCAACTCACCCGGAAAGGCCAAATCAGAGTTCCCGGCATCAACTTCGTCAATCGCGAGCTGAAGGTTCTGGTGGAACTGCAGGAAGCTACCGTTCCAAATCTCGTTGCTGTATTCAACGTAAAGCTTTCGGCTCGAACTCAGCCTTACCTTTGCCAGCTCGGCGAGGCGGCGGACGTAATCGTCATCGGCCAGTAGCGGAACGTTGATCCAAGCATCGCGACCGAGTTCTTGGCAGAGTTGGAAGCAGTGCTCCCAGGGCACACCCGTTCGAGTGGCCACGCTTGGCCAGGTCGGAGGCGTTCGGTCGGCCCATTTCTCCACCAACGTGAAGTTCGTCTCGGTGAAGTCCATGAACCGGATCACGTTGAACCGCTTGGCGTGATTCTTGTATTGATCGGTAAAAAGTTGCGTCGTGTCTGCGGGGTAGCCAGGCCGAATGAGCCGGATGTTCTTGACGCCATTGGTGGTGTTTCGGAACCGAAGCACGAAGTATCCGTCTTGGGCGTCATTCGGATAGGCAAAGTCGATGTCGGCGGTGGTCGTGTCCGTCGCCGCGTTGTAGACCCGATTGCGAACCACGCCGCCGATCGACCACCAGGTGTCGACGTCAGCTTGGCCCTTAAAAGTCAGTTTGTAGACGCCGTTGTATTGGCCACCGTCGTTTCCAACCGTGAGAACGATGGTCCAGGCATCCTCTAGCGGCCAGCCATTTGCGTCGAGCCGCGCCGGCTCGTTTACTTCGGTGCGAATGAAGCCTCGGCTGTGCTTCACCATGTCTACGTAGACATTGCTTCTCGACCAGTCTCGGACGCCTTCTGCCCCTCCGCCAAGATCTTTGTTAAGTTGCGCCGGACACAAAAAGGCGCAAAAAGCGAGAAGAAGCACCGCAAGGAATCTCACGGAGACTAGGATAACGCGTTAACACATATTGTTCCCGCGCAAAAACAAAAAAGCCCCGGAATTTTTGATTCCGGGGCGGACTGGCTTAGTTGTTGACCAGTTCTTTTTCGGGTTCGCTGCCCTCTTCTGGCTCAATCCGCCGGAAGATGACCGTATCGCTGCCCGGTTCGGCAAGCTCGGCGATGATGGTGTCGCCGGCGGTGAACCGACCAATCAGCATCTCCTCGCTTAGCGGATCCTCAACGTACCGTTGCACCGCGCGGCGAAGCGGTCGCGCTCCGAGGTTCGGGTCGTAACCCTTATCCACGAGCACGTTCTTGAGCTCTTCGCTCAACTGGATCGTGATTCCGAGCGCCGCTGCCTGCTGGTTCACACGAACCAAGTACAGATCGGCGATCTGTAGAATCTCCGGTCGCGAAAGGTGCTGGAACACGATGACTTCATCGACTCGGTTCAAGAACTCGGGGCGGAACAGCTTTCGCATGTCCTCCAGCATCTTGCTCTTCATCGACTCGTACACCTTCGGATCGTTGTAATCCTGTCGGGTGTCGCGGAAGCCAAGTCCTTGCTCCAACTCGATCGGCTTCACGCCGACGTTCGAAGTCATGATGACGATCGTGTTGCGGAAGTCAACCGTGCGACCTTGGCTGTCGGTCAGCTGTCCGTCTTCCATCACCTGCAACAGGATGTTGAAGACTTCCGGGTGCGCCTTTTCGATTTCGTCGAACAGAACCACGCAGTACGGATTTCGCCGAACCTGCTCGGTGAGTTGCCCGCCTTCGTCGTAGCCCACATATCCCGGAGGGGCACCGGTGAGTCGGCTGACCGCAAACCGCTCCATGTATTCGGACATATCGATCCGAACCATGTTGCTTTCCTTTTCGTACAGGTAGCCGGCCAAAGTTTTGGCAAGCTCCGTCTTTCCGACTCCGGTTGGACCAAGGAAGATGAACGACGCGATCGGTCGCTTCGGATCTTTGAGACCCGAGCGAGAGCGGCGAATGGCGCGAGCAACCGCTGTGACGGCCGTGTTTTGCCCAATGATGCGCTCGTGCAGGTCGGCTTCCATGCGAAGCAGCTTCTGGCTTTCGGCCTCCACCAGCTTCGTCACCGGAATTCCGGTCCAGCTCTGAACGATGCTGGCGATTTCGGCCTCGCCCACGACGGGCTCCGGCTTCTCCAGCATGCTCCACTCTTCCTCGCGGGATAAGATGCTCGCTTCGAGCGCCTCGATTTCGCTTCGCAAACGATTCAGGAGTTCTTCGTCCTGTTCTCGCTTGGCGAGATGCTCCAAGTTCGTGCGTAGCTTCGTCAGTCGCTGTCGCTCTTGGCGAACCTCGAGCGGCGGCAAGCTCTGCTGCAACCGAACCCGGCTGGCGGCTTCGTCGATCAGGTCGATGGCCTTGTCCGGCAACGTTCGGTCCGAGATGTAGCGCTGGCTGAGCGTGACGGAAGCTAGGATCGCCTCGTCGGTGATTTCCACCTGGTGGTGGGCCTCATATCGCTCGCGGAGACCCTTTAGGATCTCGATGGCCTCTTCCTCGCTCGGCTCCTTCACCTTAACGGATTGGAATCGTCGCTCAAGGGCGGCGTCGCGCTCGATGTACTTTCGGAACTCGTCCTGGGTCGTCGCGCCGATGCACTGGAGTTCGCCACGCGCAAGCGCGGGCTTCATGATGTTGCTGGCGTCGATCGCGCCTTCGGCGGCTCCGGCACCAACAAGGGTGTGAAGCTCATCAATGAAAAGGATGACCTGGCCGTCGGCCTTGCGGACCTCCTCCATCACCTTCTTCATTCGCTCTTCGAACTCGCCGCGGTACTTCGTTCCGGCCACGAGTCCGGCAAGGTCCAACGCGACGATTCGCTTGTTGGCCAGCAGGTCCGGAATGTCTCCGCTGACGATGCGAAGGGCTAGGCCCTCGGCGATGGCGGTTTTGCCAACGCCCGGCTCGCCGATGAGGCACGGGTTGTTCTTCGTGCGGCGGCAGAGAATCTGCATCACGCGCTCGATTTCGTTGTGCCGACCGACGACCGGGTCTAGCTTGCCGTCGCGGGCTAGCTCCGTCAGGTCGCGGCCGAACTCATCCAGCGTTTGGGTTTTTGCCGACGACGGATTTGCCGCGCGGCTACCTCCGCCAGATTTCGTTTGGGTTTCGTTGTCCTGAAGGGTCATGACCTCTCGGCGCGCTTTCTCAAGCTCGACGCCAAGTTTTGCCAAGACACGGCCGGCGAGGCCGTCTCCTTCACGGATCAGCCCAAGCAAAAGATGCTCGGTGCCGATGTAATTGTTGTTGAGGTTTCGAGCCTCGTCGTATGCCAGGTCGATCACGCGTTTCGCGCGCGGCGTCAGGGTCATGTCCTGATTCGGCCGTGCGTCTCCTCGGGGAAGCTGCTTTTCAACCTCCGCTCGGATTCGGTTGAGGCTGACGCCTAACTTTTCGAGAACGCGCGCGGCGACGCTGTCGGACTCTCGCACCAAGCCGAGGAGAAGGTGTTCCGTGCTAACGTAACCCTCCCCGAACTTTTGTGCTTCTTCTTGCGCATAGAAAACGACTTTTCTAGCGCGCTCTGTAAAGCGTTGCCACATGTTTTTCTAGTCACCTACCTTCTGGTGCTCGCGCACCGGATTCTGATTACACATACGCGAAAATCGCGTTCCTCATTTGAAAAGACCCATTCGCCGAAGCCAAGCGAGCAAGATCTCCAATGTTTCTACTCTGCACAGGTTACGACGAAAGAGCTACCTTTCACGGTTCGGTCTTTGCCCGCAAGGGTACCACGGCATCCGAGCGTGTCCATGTGACGGATTTGATGAAAAACCGTTCCGTCAATCCATCAAATCTGAGGCAAACGCGTCCGGGTCCCGCCTTTGACGAGGCGCTCCGCTAAAATGAAGCATGCAAAGCGCGGTGAAGGTCGGCGGGCTAGTCGTCGTTTTTGGGGGTTTGGCCCTTGCGACCGCTTTCAGCTTGGGCAACAACGTCTTTGCCCCTAAGCAGAAAACCTATTTCGCCCGATTTGCGGATGCCAACGGCGTCACGTCCGGCACCCGAATTCTCCTCGCCGGAGTGAAAGTTGGCAAAGTGACGGACGTCCAGTTGGAGTCGCCAACGTCTGCCCTGCTGACCTTGGAAATTGAGCCGGCGGTCACCGTGCCCGAAGGGACCCGCGCCATTTCGCCGTCGTCGCTCATCGGCTTTGGCGACAACCCAATCTTTCTTCGTCCGCCGCAGGCGGTAACCCCGGCTCTGCCAGAAAAAAGCATCCTCAAGGGTGAGAAGGCAGGCGCGCTGGAAAACGTCGTTCCCGAATCAACCCAGCTGCTCGCCGAGATGAGCGGCATCTTGAAGGAAGTGCGAAAGCTCGTCTCGGATCAGAAGACCAAAGACGAAATTCGCGGCCTGCTCGCCAACTCGCAGACGACGATCGCGGCATTCGGCAAACTTGCCAACAACCTTGACCGCGTTGTGGTGCAAAACCAGAGCCAAATTCAGCTCGCCCTGGTGCGGGGAACCGCCGCCATTGCCGACGTCCAGAAGATGACCTCGGCGATCGCGAAGCTGCTCAACGAGGGCTCACTCCAGCGCGATTCGAAGGCGATTCTCGCCTCGCTTTCGGCCACGGCCAAGAAGGCCGACGCATTGGTCGCTAACATGAACGCCCTGGTCGCCGATCCAAAGCTGAAAACCGCCATCGGGAATCTGGCCGACATGACCGAAACCGGCAAAACCATTGCCGCGAACGTTTCTGACCTCACCGAATCGGGCAAGAAGATTGCCACCAACACCGAAGCCATCACCAAGAACGGCGTCACGATCTCGGAGAACATTGCCGATCTCACCGAGCGATCAAAGAAAGTCATCGACGGAGCCGCGGATCTCGAAAAAGACCTGAGCGAGCTCATCAAGAAGGTTGGCGGAGTGCTCGGTGGCGGCAAGGGACCGAAGGTTCCTCCGATTCAAACCTCGATGGACTTGCTTCACGTCTCGAAGCCGGACCGCACACGAACTGACTTCAACGCCCGAATCCAGCTCAAAGACGGCTTCTTTGACCTCGGGCTTTACGATGCTTTCGAGTCGAATCGGATGACCGCGCAATTTGGTCAAAATGTTTCGCCTTCCTTTACTTCGCGCTACGGCGTTTTCGGAGGGAAAGCAGGGGTCGGGGTAGACTACAAGCTTGGGTCGAAGTTCAGCCTTCGTACCGACCTGTGGGACTTAAACGACCCTCGGTTCGACACAAGGCTAAGATTGGACTTCGGAAAGGGCCTTTACGGCTGGGCGGGCGTCGACCGCTTGTTCAGCAAAAATGCCCCAACGTTTGGAATCGGGTTCTCCCGGTAACAACCACCTGCTCGGTGCGTGGTGAGGCATGCCTCATCGTAAACCTTACGATACAAGGAAAACATGAAAGTTATTCTCAAACAGTCCGTGCCAAAAGTTGGCAAGGAAGGCACCGTCGTGAACGTTGCCGACGGCTTCGCCCGTAACTACCTCTTCCCCCGTGGCCTCGCCATCGTCGCCGAAAAGAAGCAGATTGAAGCTCTGGCCCGCCAGAACCTTCGCATCGCCGACCGACTGGCGATCGCAAAGAAGTCTGCCGAAGCCGACAAAGCCCGCATCCAAGGCGCCACGGTTAAGATCGCCGGTCAGGTTGGCCAAGAAGGACGACTCTTTGGCGCGGTTACCGCCCAGGACATCGTCGATGCCATCAAGGATCAGCTCGGCCTGACGCTTGAGCGCAAACAGATTGGCATCGTTCAGGCGATCAAGCGACTTGGCACGTTCCCGATCGATCTCGACCTTCACCGAGAGGTTGACGCCGTGATCACGCTCGTCGTGTTCGACCCGGCGGCTCCGGTTGCCGCTCCGGCTCCGGTCGTCGAAGACGAAGAGACCGACGAAGAAGCCTGACGTCGCTCTAGGGAAGGGGTTGATCCGGTTGGATCAACCCCTTCTTTTTTTGTATGAAGTTCTCTTCCGCACGGGCTTCTTCTTGGTCGTTGCCTTCGGTTTGATGGGACCCGAAACCGACGACGGCAGAACCTGCACCGTGGCATTCGGATTCGAAACCGCCATCGGCAGAAGCCCGTCTTCCACCTGAGCGACGGGAATTTTTGGCGGCGTCAACAAAACCCAGATCGTGCCCTCGGTGTTCCAGCTTCCGCCGACGGCGGTCGCCAGCGCGTTCATCACATCCCGCATGGGCTTCTCGCTAACGTTCAGCCGCAATTTGACCCGCGAGAACTCGGTTCGCTGAAGGGTGACGAAATTCAGACCGGCATTTCGCATCCGGTCCAAGACTTCCGAGACCGTGAACTCGCCTCGAAACGTGACAGGACGATCCCCAACCGCCACCGCTTCTGCCTTCGCAAATGGCGAATCTGGTTCAAATGCCCCCACCTGTGCCGGGACGGACTGCGGCACGCCAAGCAGCAACGTTAGGAAGGCAAGCGCAGGAATGGTTTTTTTCATGAGGACGGTCACGTTCGGGGGGTTGGGTAGGCTCGCACAGATGATTTCGGCGGCCTTCCTCGGCCTAGTCCTGTTCGGACCCGGCAAACTCGTAATTAAAGACGTCAAAGTTGGCACCGGTGATGCGGTTAAGCAGCTAGACCGCGTCACGGTGGACTACACCGGAACCTTGGCGAACGGCAAGAAGTTCGACAGCTCGGTAGGCCGCGCGCCCTTCTCTTTCCTAATTGGGGCCAGTCAGGTCATCAAGGGATGGGATCAAGGCGTCCTCGGCATGAAAGTCGGCGGGGTTCGAGTTCTGACGATTCCGTCCGACCTCGCCTATGGCGACAGTGGAACGGAAGGCATCCCGCCGAAGGCGACCCTTACGTTTGAGATTCGCTTGATCAAGACCGAGCGAGTGAGCTTTACCGTAACTGCGAAGGGTAAGGGCCGCGCGGCGGGAGCCGGCGACACGGTGGAACTGCATTACACTGGAAAGCTTACCGACGGCAAGAAGTTCGACTCGAGCTACGGCCGGGGTCCCTTCAGCGTGACGATCGGCAGTGGCCAAACCATTCCCGGATTTGACCAAGGCTTGTTCGGCATGAAAGTGGGCGAGAAGCGAACGGTTAAAATTCCGTCGGCACTTGGCTACGGCCCACGCGGCGCCGGAGGCGTGATTCCCCCGAACGCCGATCTAATCTTTGAACTCGAAGTTCTGAAAATTACGCCGAAGTAGCTTCGGAGACTTTCTTGGCGGCGAGCACCTTGTTCGCCGCCAGAGCGATTCGGCTCTTGCGTCGTGCTGCCTGATTCTTGTGGATGACGCCGCGCTTTGCTGCCTTATCGAGCTGCTTGATGGCAGATGCGAGGGCAGTTTGCGTTGCTTCTTCGTTCTTCTGGGTTACGGCGGTGCGAACCTTCTTGATAAAGGTCTTCAGCGAACTCTTGGTCGCCGAGTTGCGGGTTCGATTCTTGAGGTTCCGCTTGATGTCTTTTTTACTGGATTTTAGATTAGCCATATGGAGTGAACTTTGCAGTATACCGGGGAGCTTTCGCTCCCCGGTGGGTTTTACTTCTTGATGAACTTCTTCTTGGTCTTGTCGAAGCCAAGTTCGACCTTCTTCGCATCGAAGTGCCACACCGGTGAACCGGAGCGCTGGTAGAAGCACTGGTAGCTGGAGAGCAGCGAAGCGATGAGGCGGCGGCTGGAGCGGCGCACCACGGCGATCTCGGCAAGCAGCGTCAAGAAGTCGGCGCCCTTCGGCCAGTGACTCATGACCTCGATCAGCAGATCGAGCGTGCTCTTCCCTTCGGAGTCGACGCCAATTTGCCGCAACTCTTCCATTCGCTGGCTGGCGATATAAACGACGGGGTCGCTTTGATCGAGCCACGCGAACTCAAGCACGTTCGGTCGGATGGTCTTCGTAAGGGTGAAAACGGCACCGCTCTCGACGGCCTGCTCGAACCACCAGTCGATCCATCCGTAGAGCAGTCGTGCCGTGTGATTGACCCAAACCTGAAGCTCGCGGCCATTGTCGTCAATCACGACGAGTTCCTGAATATCCGGCGCGCCGTCCAAGAAGCCGGTCGGCAGCTGACACATCGGGAACGTTCCGAGCTCTCGGTGGATCGACTTCAGGACGAGGCGAACCGAGTCCGGCATGGCCTTCGGCATCGGGGAGATGTCCTCGTCCAGAACGTCCATCGCGAGCGGGTGGGTGAGAAGCTTTCGAAGCGAGGTGCTGAGGCCATCATCGGTGAGCTCAACGTCAACCAGCTCGCCTTCTTCGTCGGTGACTTCCGTCGCGATGAAGTGGAACGGCTCGGGGACTTCGCTGATGTAGTCGGGCACCGCACCGGCTTGTCGGAAGCGGTCTCCACCGACCCACTGGATGCCATCGGCCGCCTTGAGGGCCGCGACCATGTTCGCAAGGTCGTCGGCAAACGTTTTGGTGCCGGGCGTAATCTCGTAGTTCTCTTCGAGGAGCTTGATGGCGGTGTAGCTGGCCTCTCGCGAGCGAATCTTCTCGACCAACTTATCGACGTCTTCTGGCTTCACTTCCATCGGAGCGGCGTCATCGACCTCGATCGTCGGCGCGAGCTTGTCGGCGACGCGAATGGCGTTGATGATCCACTTCGCCGTCTCGTCCTGTCGGTACATGCTGGCATCCGGGCCGTAGATGAACCCCGGAACCGCAAGCGCCTTGCGGTAGAAAACGCGCGAGTCGAAGATCAGCGTGGAGTGCGGGTCTTGGCTATTGACAGCGGACCAGAATGTCGCGCCGAGAACCTTCAGCGAAATCGGAACCAGGATCGGGAGGGCTTTCTCAACCGCGTCGTCGGCTCGGTAGTCGAAATCTTCGCCGAGGGCGGCTCGGGTGGCGTCTACCTGCTCCTGGGTCACGCCGTTCAGGGCATAAGCTCGTACGGTCGTCTCATCATGCGCCAGGAATGACCATCGCGTAAGGGCGACTTCCGACTGGGCGCCGAGGGTGAAAGTGATGTCGGATAGGATCATTCGGGCGACGATCGGCTCGATGATTTCCACCGATTGGCCGCGAATGAGGGCGACTTCCTGGATGAGGAGGTGCAACGGCATCGGGCCGCCAAAAAGCTCCAAGGTGTTCTCAACGGCGTGCGCGATCGGTCGTCCGACTCCGGCAAGCCGGGCGGCGGGGATCCAGCGTCGCTCGTGGTAAGCAAATCGGCTTGGATTGCTGGCAAGCAGCGAGCGGACGGCAGCAAGGCCGATCCCAGTTCCGGAGAGCTTGTCCGCGAGCTCACCGAGCTTGACGGCGGACTCCATCTCCGTTAACTTTTCGAGTATCAGTCGATCCGCGTAGGATCGGGCAAACTGTTCTTCCGGCTTAATTGCGACTGTCTTTGCCAATGCGTTTCCTCACGCGCATGGCGGGAACCATGCGCAACTATCCATTATCCCATATCGGGCCTGCCCGAGTGGAAACTGGGTATTTAGGAAAGGCTTACGGTACGATCGGCGACCGAGATATTCCGCCCCGCTGCCTCAGCGATGTCACGGACAAACGCCCATGCTGCACCGTCGTCGCCGACCTCCGCCACCGGAATCGCATGCTTGCTTCCGCTCGCCTGCGTCCAGTCAACGAACTTACGATTCGCGCGGATCGCAAACTTACCCCCGGGGCGGAGGAGGTCCAGAAGATGTCGAATGCGCGCCATCGGTCGATTCTCCTTCAGATGAACGGGCCGGTAGTCAACGCCGCCCGGCAAAACGATGTTCCACTCGGCCAAGTCCGGCTCCTCCACGATGACCGTCGCACCCTTGGTTTGGTATGCCTTCACTCGCGCGACAATGTCCGCTTTCGACACCTTGAGTCCCGGGCATGTCTTCTTCGTCTTTGGGTCGTCGCGGTGGAAAGTGATCGTCTCGGCCGAAACCTTAAGATAGTCGCACATCATGCCCATGGCCGCGACCGCGTGGTCCCGCACAATCGCTCCGCGCCCGTCGGAGATCGACTCGTGGTCGAAATGTCCCAGCATTTCGATGCCCCAAGCTTCGGAATTAAAACTCTCGGCGTGGACGCCCCGAGCATCCAATCGCTGAAAAACGATAATGCCATCCGGACGGTCGTCAATGAAAAGATGCGGTGCGCCGCTCCAACCCAACTGGTCTTGGTAGTACGACAGCAGGTTCCGAAGATGCTGCGGCGAAAGTCCCGTTGGCCGATCCGCCAGGCTAGGAATCGCCATGTGATGCAAGGTCACAAATTTAGGCTGAAATCCATTTGGCTTTAGCTTCACGTCGCCGAGATAGACCTTAAAATCAGCCGGGGTAAAGCGACGTCCAACGAACGGAATGGGCATGCAGCAAGGCTATCACCTTGAAACGGATTCGGCAAGCCGGGACTGGCTCAGAACGCAACAATTCGACGTAGAATAATGCCATGCGGTCCTCTCGCGGATTTTCTCTCATCGAATTGTTGGTTGTCATCGCGATCATCACGATTTTGGCGGGACTGCTCTTCCCCGTCTTCGCGCAGGCAAAAGCCGAAGCAAAGAAAATTCAATGCATCAGTAACCTAAAGCAGGTCGGAACGTCGATCGCCCTCTACATGGGTGATTCGGACGACCTGTTCCCGGTGGCATTGGATGCCAGCGACCGATGGGCACCGGAGATTTGGGAAAACGAGCCGGAGTTTGCCGACCGGATTCCCTACATGCCGATGCTGCACGACGTTCTGCAGCCCTACATCAAGAGCCAGGAAGTTTTCCACTGCCCGATGGACAACGGCACGTACGTGCTCGACAACCACCTTCAGACAGCCTTCCGGGCCGCCCCGAGCCTCTGGCGCACATACGGCTCCAGCTACTTTTTCCGCACGGAGATCTCGTTCCGAGCCTTCTCTTCCACGCAGTTCCAACTGCCGGCGAATGTCAACGTTTTGTTCGACGCCGCCGGCCACTGGCACGCGAACACCCGCGGCATCAAACAGACCGACAACGACCTGACGGTTTTTCAGCTGATGAATAAATTCCGCTACAACACGCTATTCGGCGATTTCCACGCGAAAAACCTCTCCAGCGAGCAGTTGCAGAACGCCTGGGCAACCGACCTCTGACCTTCTTAGACCGTGGTGTCTAAGAAGGCACGACTCTTGACGTCAAGCAGTTCGATATCTTTGATTTCGAACCGGTTGCCGTCCACGTCGATGAGGAGGAGGTGCGTCGGGCCGAGCCATTGCGCGTTCTCCTGCAGCGACTGGGTGACAAACTCCCGTTCGCCGCGCTCGGTTTGAACAAGCCAGTAGGTCGCACCGTACTCGCTCTTTGCAGAAACGATTCTTTCGACCTGTGAGGTTAAGTAGCGCCGTCCCAGTTCTTGTTCGACCGCGGCCCGGCTCTCCGGGTCCAGTGAATCGAGCCCAGGAACCATGACGATCTCTTCTCCCTTGCCGTTCATCAAAGAAAGAAATTGGTTCGGCCGCGATAAAGGTGCCGCCCATGCCGGCTTCACCGTGAGGTGAGATCGATCTTCCGTGGTGAGACGAAGTCGGTCTTTAGGATGATAAAAAGCTTTTAGGTTTGTCATTTGCGGTTCTCTTAAGTGTGGCCTAGGGCTCGGTTAAGAACCCTAGGCATTGGTAGACATCACGCGGCCCGGAACCCGACCGCCTGGCAGTAGGCGGCTGGGATGTTGGAGTGCACCGGAACTTCAGCCCGGAAGTTCTCGCAACCTTCGTTGCCAAACTCCAGAACTGCCGCCGCCAGCAATCCTCGCGACAGGCCGAGGCCACGAAATCCGGGCTCAATTTGAACCCAGATGGTTCGCTCTCCGGCTTCAATAGCTCCGGCGACGATCATCCCCGCGAAGCTCTGGCCGTGCCAAAGCGTGATCGCTTCGGTTCCGGCGGGCCAGTCACTGGCAAGAAGAATCTCCTGCGGCACGTCGCGCTGCATGGCAAGCCCGAGCCCGGCAATCATGCCAAGCCAGCTACAATTCTCGCGATATAGTTGGTCGAGGTTGGCACCAAAAACTGGCCCCAACGCGTTGGCATCCGCAAGCGGATGGCGTTCAATAACGTCGAACATGGATACCCCTTTCGCCAATTAACTGGCGTGGACAGGGCGCGTTAGAAACGCGCAGATGACGCGGCGAGGTTCGGGTTGTAGTTGTTCATTTTCTTTGTTTCCTCCCTTGGGCCCCGGTTCTTCCCGGGGCGATTAGCGTCGTTGCGTTAGGTCGAATTGGATTCGAGTTATTCCGCGATTCCAATGATCTCGTTGATGGCGGTCTGGGTTTGCACTAGATTATAGAACACGCCCTGCTTCTCCATCAACTCTTCGTGGGTCCCGATCTCGGCGATTTCTCCCTTGTCCAAAACCACGAGGCGACTCGCGTTTCGCAACGTCGAAAGACGGTGCGCGATGGCGAACGTCGTCCGGCCGGCCACGAGGCGACCAATGGCTTCCTGAATCTGCTTCTCGGTTTCGACGTCTACCGACGACGTTGCCTCGTCCAGAATCAAGATCCGCGGGTTGTGCAGAATTGCCCGGGCGATGGAGATGCGCTGCCGCTCTCCACCCGAGAGCTTCGCGCCGCGCTCGCCCACCATGCTGTCGTAGCCGTCTGGCTTCGCCAACACGAAATTGTGCGCGTTTGCCGCTTTCGCCGCCTCGGCGATCTCCTCGAACGATGCCCCCGGCTTTCCGTAGGCGATGTTCTCGGCGATCGTCCCGTTAAAGAGGAAAGGCTCTTGCAGCACGATGCCGATTTGCCGTCGCATGTCTTGCAGCGAGATATCGCGGTAGTCCATGCCATCGATTCGAATCGTGCCTGCGTCGGGCTCGTAGAACCGGCAGATGAGGTTGATCGTCGTCGACTTCCCCGCACCAGACTTTCCGACGAGACCAATCATTTCGCCCGGCTTCACGGTGAAGTTCAGACCTTTGAGTACCGGGTTCGACTTGTCGTAGCCAAACCGGACGTTGTCGAATTCGACCTCGCCGGAGATCGCATGCGCGTTGCCTGGGTCGCCGTAGTTCTCGGTGTCGCTGTCGATGACTTCGAAGATTCGATCGGCACCGGCCATTGCCCGGCTGAACCACTGGTTGACCGCCGAGAACCACATGAGCGGCCCGTAAACCAATGCCAGATACGCGTTGATGCGCCAAAACTCGCCGAGCGACAACTGCTTGTCGTAGACCATGTATCCGCCGACGCCCCAGCAGATGAGCCCACCAAGCGCGGTGAAGAACGTCATGGCGCCGAAGATCGTGTTCCAGCGCGCGTCAGCGCTGACGCCGGCATCTCGGAGTTCGTGGTTGCGAATACGGAACTTGTTGAACTCCGTATCCTCGTTCGCGAACGCCTTCACGACGCGGATGCCGTGCAACGATTCGTTCAGGTGCGTATGGAATCGCGCCCACTTCTGGCCGACCCGGTGGAACATCTGCGACATCGGCTTCCAGAAAATGGCGCCGATGGCGATGACGATGGGAACCGGAGCCAGGATGCAGATCGCCAGGAACCAGTTGGTCCAAAGCAGCACCACCATGATGCCGACCAGCGTAAGACCATTTAGCAGCAGGTACGGGACACCCTCTACGAGAAAGCCCCAGACTCGATCCGTGTCGGAAGTAACGCGCGCGGCGATGGCACCCACCTGCTTCTTGTCGAAGAAAGTGAGCTGCAGGAACTCGATGGCACGATAGACCGACGACCGAAGGTCGGCGGCGATGCTGCCAGCGAGCTGTGCAATCACGCGGCCACTAGCGATCTGGATTACAGAGCTCGCCGCGATGACCACAAGCCACCCTAAAATGAGCGGCAACAAAGTTCCCAGATTTTTCTGGGAGACCAGCACGTTGTCAATCAGCTGCCCCTGGATGAGGGGCGGCAGAAGATTGAGTGCGGTTGTGAGAAACGACAACACTGCCAGCAAAATTGCTTGGGATTTGTATGGTCCGAGGAAGGTGCCGATGCGCAGCATCGTTCGGCCACGGTTCACGCAAGCCGGGCAGATTCCATCCTTTTCGGGGAGCAGGCGGTTGCACTTGGCGCATCGCAGCCGCTCCTCCTTCAGGTTGATCATCAGCGGCTCGGACTTGGCCAACTGCTCGATTCCGCGTGCGGCTTCGCTGAACTTGGCCGCGACCGTGAGCGAGTATGAGATAACCGGGAGGATCTCACCGCTGGAGGTGGTGACCTCTAAGCGACCACCGCCGACGAGCGGTTCATTCCGTGCGGTCTTGATCTCAGCGATGGGGATTTGGAACGAAACGACCCCGCCGTGCTCTACCACCTGGACGGAAGTTGAGGTGACTTCGAGGCGACGTGCCCCGAACCGACCATCATTAAGAAAGTCAGCTTCTAAGCTTATGAGCGAGGTTTCCGGCGAGGCAGGCGTGTTCGAGCCTTCTCGCGCTACCGGCGATTTTTCCATTTGAATTCGAGCTCCTCTATTGGCCAGAGCACCCGACCGCGCACAAGTACGCCTCGGGGATGCTTCTTTTCGGGTCGATGCCGTCATCCGCGGAGATCGGGAGACGGGCGGTATGAACCAGCAATATCGCTGGCATGAAATTTATGCGACGCAACGCCTTTCTTGGCCCGCCGTTGGCAACGTTGCGAAAGGAGAGAATACCTAGCTTCGCGAGGTCAAGGCAAGATTCTCGCGGCAAGCCGATCTTCCCCGACTTCGCGGAACTCAATGCCGGTCAAAAACTCTCGAAATGCTGGCAAAGCTGCGGGGATGGCCTTTACTTCGCCGTGGTTTCCGGAAAGACTCACGACGAGAGTTGTGTTCCCTTTCACCGCGAATGCACTCACCACCTCTTTTCCTTCCCGAGTTCGGCGAATCAGTTGGAAATCGACGCCGTTCCCCTTGACGGTTTCTAGCATCTCGGCAGACCAGCCCTTCAGGTTCTCGTGAGTGACGTCGATGTAGTACTGGGCGATTCCCTTCGTGTGCAGTTCCGGCGTCGGATTGATGTCGGACACGACCTGGTTCTGCGCACCGCGAATCAGCAAGTTGGATTTTTTGTCGCGATAAAGGAAAAGGGTTTGGAGGCCCTGTGGCTCTCGATCCCATCCTTTCGGATGGTGGACGGTCACGGCAAAATTGCGGGTATCTCCCTTCAGGTTTTCAGTCTTCCACTTAGCAAAGCCAATCGTGCAGAGGCCAATCAGAATTACTGTCCCGTAAAGGACACCCGGTCGCAGGGATACCGCCATAAGGAATTGTACGCCGGAAAATGCGCTCTGCCCAACAACTTTTCACAGGTGAGGCGCGATGTCGCGATACTGCAACAGCTCGTCCAGCATTGAGTCGTCGAACGAATTTATCTTAGATTCTAGAGCCTCTCGATGCTCCCGAAGGCTCGTGCGCAACTCTCTTCGCAGCTTGCCCGCTAGGAACAGAATCTTCTCTTCTCGGGTTTTGCACTGAAGCGAAGGCACCGGCACCGGTCGGCCATCTTGGATGGCAACCATCGTCACGCGGGCCGTATTGGTGTGCCTTCGGGTTCGGGCAAAAATGTTCTCCGCCGTGACTTCAATCGTGACCTCCACCGACGTTCGGCCGGTGTAGGTCACGGTTCCATCTAGCGTGATAACCTCGCCAACTTCGATTGGCTCATGAAAGTCCACGCGGTCGAAGCTTGCCGTTACGCAAACGTGCCCGGTGTAGCGCGCGGCGGTCGTGTAGGCGCAAAGGTCGATGAGGGCCAGTAGACGGCCGCCGAAAACCTTTCCCAAAAAGTTGGCGTCGTTTGGGGTCATGAGCTCGCTCATGATCGTTCGCCCCGGCTGGCTTAGGTTTTCGGGAAGTTTGGGTGCCATGATCGACTACTTGGGTTGGAACACCCGAACGTAGTCGACTTCGAACCGCGTGGGGTAGCCCGTGTCGTCAATGCCCTGCTGCCCGCCCCATGCCCCGCCGATAGCGAGATTCAGAATGAGATAGTGCGGCTTGTTAAACGGCCAGACCGCGACGTCATCGGACTCCTTCATGTATGTGAAGTAGCTCTTGCCATCCATGAAGACTTCAATTTTGTCGGCCGTCCATTCCAGGGCGTAGACGTGAAACTTGCTGGTGACCAGCGGCTGGACCACATTTGCGCCGCGGCCCTTGCCGTTCATGTGGTTGTACGCCTCGGTGTGGATGTTCGCGTGAATTCGGCCGACATCGAAGCCGACGTGCTCCATGATGTCAATCTCGCCGCACTTTGGCCAACCGATTGTGGGAATGCTGGAGCCGAGGAGCCAGATCGCGGGCCAGGTGCCGCGCATCGCCGGAACTTTCGCGCGGACCTCAAACCGGCCGCTGCTCCATTCGGCGATGCCCTGCGTGGTGAGACTTGCCGACGTGACTTCTTTGCCTTCGAAGTTGTCCTTTCGGGCTTCGATGATGAGTCGGCCGCCCTCGACCCGGGCGTTTTCGCGCCGGTCGGCGGTGTAGAACTGCTTTTCATTGTTGCGGATGTACCCCTTCTCGTAGGTCCACTTCTTAGGGTCGGGTGCCCCGGTCCTTGCGAACTCGTCGTTCCAGACGAGTTTCCAATTAGCGGCGGGGGCGAGAACAGTTGCGGCGAGCATGGTAAGGATCATTTTCGGGCACTCAGGACAATACGGGCAAAATCTTCGGCGACGAGGCTTGCGCCACCTACGAGACCACCGTCGATTTCGGGTTGGCTAAAAAGCTCGTGGGCGTTGCTGGGTTTCACGCTTCCTCCGTAAAGGACGCGCACGTTGTCCGCCACGGCCGGACTCATTAAGTTGGAGAGGGTTTGGCGAACAACGCCGCAGACCCGGTTCGCCTCGGCGGAGTCGCAGGTGAGTCCGGTGCCGATGGCCCAAACCGGTTCGTATGCGACCACGCCGTGAAGAAACTCTTCTGGCACGAGGCCTGCGAGGGCGCCCGCGAGTTGCGTGGCGATGACTTCATCGGTTTGGCCTGCCACCCGCTCTTGCAGTGTCTCGCCGACGCACAGAATCGGGGTGATTTGGTGGAACAGCAGCGTTTGGATCTTGAGGTTGATCGTCTCATCCGTCTCGGCGAAGAACGGAACCGTCGACTCCGGCACTTCCAGTTTTCCGAACTTGCCGCGGGTCTCGCTGTGCCCAACCAAGCAGAAACGCACTCCGACATCCGCGAGCATTCCTGCGCTCACCAAACCGGTGAATGCCCCGGACTCCTTCCAGAAAACGTTTTGGGCGCCGAGCGCGACGTGCGTCTTGTCGAGCAAGCCCGCGATGCTCTGCAGGGCAATGAACCCCGGCGCGACGCCCACCTCGACTTCGTCCTGGGAATCCAGCAGCTTCACGAAAGACTCGACCAACATCGCGCCCTCCGCTCGGGTGAGGTTCATTTTCCAGTTACCGACAACGAGCGGGCGGCGCGATGAGAACGCGGTCATAGGTTCGGTTTTACCCGTTGAACCTTCCGGTTCAGCCAGCCCGGACGACCGTCGGCTCTAGCACGACTTCCACCGTGCCACGAACGGCGTTCGTTACGATGCAGTAGGCGTCTGCCTTGTGGGCAAATTCTTCGGTTTGCTTCATCTGATCGTCGGTTGCTTCGCTGGTTACGGTGATAAGCGGTCGGAGGGTGATCCGCTTGTACTTGAATGCCAAGCCATTCTGCTCAACTTCGCCGAGCGCGGAGGTTTGAACATGAAGAACGGGCAGCTTCCGTGCGGCCGCCACGATTCCAAACGTGATGCTGTAGCATCCCGTGATCGCGCTGGTGAGCAGCTCTTCGGGGTTCGTTTCTCCACCGACGCCACCAAATTCAGGCGGAACAGAAATAGGAAGCGTCTTCGCGCTCGCCTGGGGCGTTATGTCGCCGTGCCCTTCGCGGCCACCGGCCCAATTTACGACGACCGGATACTCGTGGATTTGCGTTGCCATCGTTTCCATCCTACGAGTTTCCGGCCCCCTTTGTGTGCAATCAGTAGAAGAACAGTTCGCGAACGATCTTGCCGTCTTCGACCGTGTAGTGCGCGGCTTCGATCATCGGGAATCGATTGCCGGTCGCCTTCTCGGTGACGTCGTAGTTGAAGTGCACGATGAAGGCGTTGTCGTGAACGTACGGTCCGCTGGTTACCGCGCCGTGAATTTCGTACGTGTTAAAGAACCAGGCGTTCTTTCCGGCGATGCCTTCCAGTCCCACGGTCTCCCGCTGAGGGCCGTCGGCCTCGATGCTCACGATGTTCGGCGAGTAGTACTTCTCGATGGCGACTTCGTTCTTGCCTTCGCGGCAAAGTTCGACGAGGTCCAGGGCGATTTCTTTGGTCGTCATGACAGAGACATGATATCAAACCACTCGCCACCTGTCCACTATTTTTTACAGTTTTTTGTTAAGATTTGGGCATCAATAGGCCTTCGCGAAGACAACACGCTGCGCGCTGGGTTTGCCGGTGAAGACGCAAACGCCGGGCTCGGCATCCGAAGGCGCCAGCGGCACCAGGGGAATGCACCGAATGGTCGCCTTGGTTGCGGCCGAGATCGCGTCTTCCGTCTCGGTCGTTCCGTCCCAATGCGCCACTACAAACCCGCCGCCACCGTCACCGTCGAACGCCGCCGTGAACTCGTCCCAAGTGTCGACGCGCACGGTGTTCGCTTCTCGGAACGCCAACGCCTTCTGGTAAATGTCGGACTGAATGATGCCCTGAAGCTCAACCGCCCGAGCTACTACCGAATCCAGCGCAACCGTCTCCTTGTCGCCCGTGTCGCGACGAGCGATTACGGCGACGTTGGCGTCGAGGTCCCGCGGACCGACTTCGATCCGGACCGGAATCCCACGCATTTCCCAGTAGTTATACTTGGCTCCTGGCGATTCCTTATCCCGCTTGTCCACCTTCACCTTGAGTCCGTGCGCCTGTAATTGGCTCGCAAGGTCGTCGGCAACGCCAAACGTTCGCGCGCGGGTTTCTTCGTCGCGTCCCATCGGCACGATGACCACATGAAGCGGAGCAAGCTTCGGCGGAAGGATCAGCCCCTTGTCGTCGCTGTGCGCCATCACGAGGGCGCCAATCAGACGCGTGCTGACGCCCCACGACGTGGCGTAAACGTACTCCAGCTTCCCTTCGGCGGACTGGAATTTACAATCGAACGCCTTGGCAAATCCCTGCCCCAGGTGGTGCGACGTTCCGGCTTGGATCGCCCGACGGTCCTGGGTTAGCGCTTCGATGCAGTAGGTGTGGTCCGCGCCGGCGAACTTCTCGCCCTCGCTCTTCAGGCCTACGAGCACCGGGACGCCCATCCAATCCTCCGCGAATTTGCGATAGCATTCCAGGATCGTTAGCGACTCAGTTTCGGCCTCGTCGTACGTCGCGTGGGCGGTATGCCCTTCTTGCCAAAGGAACTCGGCGGTTCGCAGAAATAGGCGCGTGCGCATCTCCCAGCGCACCACATTGGCCCACTGATTAATCAGAATCGGCAGGTCACGGTAGCTCTGGATCCACTTGGCATAGGTGTTCCAAATGATTGTCTCGCTGGTCGGCCGCACGATGAGCGGCTCCTCCAGCTTCGCGTCCGGATCAGGGATCAGGCCCGGGCCGTCCGGATTCGCCTTCAGTCGGTGATGGGTTACAACCGCGCACTCTTTGGCAAATCCCTCCACGTGCTCGGCCTCTTTTTCGAAGAACGACTTAGGAATGAACAAAGGGAAATAGGCATTCACGTGGCCGGTCGCCTTGAACATATCGTCCAACGCGCGCTGCATGTTCTCCCAGAGGGCGTAGCCGTGCGGCTTGATGACCATGCACCCACGAACCGCCGAATAGTCGGCCAAGTCCGCCTTTTGGACGAGCTCGTTGTACCACTCGCTATAGTTTTCGGCGCGGGTCGGGATGCCCAGGTTGTTGCTCATTGCCAATGATTATGTCGCGCCGGACCCGGGGTCTCGTTCTTTCATGCCGGTCGAACTTCCTACCTTCAGCTCCCGAGCCGGATCGTCCACAAATGATCTTCGAACTTACTAACAGGGATAATTTTCGAATGAAATTTCCTTAACTCCTTCTTAACTCTCTTCCGATATCTTTCGCGGGTGATGGTTCTGACTACAATAACCGATAGGGTCGCCATATCCCTTCCGGTAAAGTGGGACCAAACTCCTGCCTCCCAGAGAAAGAAGGAGCCGAGTCGAACTTCCGGATTCAAAGGTTAATGATGATCGCAATCCTTTTCACCATTGCCTTCTGGCAAGATGAGGTTCCGCGCCTAAAGCAGGATACGACGCCGCAGGTGTTCTATATCGCGACGTCGGCTGACTTGGCAAAGACGCAGAAGTCCGTTGCGGAGTGCAAGACGACTGATCAAGTTCTGAAGCTTGCAGAACGATCTCGATGGGTGGTGCTGCGAGAA
Organism: Fimbriimonas ginsengisoli Gsoil 348; assembly: GCA_945881865.1. GTDB lineage: Bacteria > Armatimonadota > Fimbriimonadia > Fimbriimonadales > Fimbriimonadaceae > Fimbriimonas > Fimbriimonas ginsengisoli_A. The sequence goes on from CAMCVK010000005.1 coordinate 142,388, forward strand.
TCGGGGTTAACCCTATGGCTAGAGACCCGGCCCAACGGCCGAGTGGGAAGAGCCATCCGGATGAAACGGGCGGCAGAAGTCGCACTCCAGCTCCCAGCAAAGGAACCCATCCCGCTCTCGGATGTTCCCGGCCAACTGTTGGGAGGGATGGATATCGAAGGACTCGCTGGCCCCCAGCGAGCGAGCGGAGACCCACTCGCGTACCTGTCCTCAAGTTCGGTTGTCACCCTCACACTTGATGGTCGCAGCGTTAACTACACCGTTCCAGACCCCAATTTAGCCTCGGTACATGCGAAGCTAAAGGCGAGACCTCTCATTGATGCCTCATTGGATCCTGCCGCCGCTCCGGGATCAGCTGCAAAGAATTCCGAGGGTGAGGAGCCTTTTGCCATCTGCTTCAATGCATCTCCGAGAAAAGTGCCAAGAGAGCTTGATGAAGTTGCGTTAGAGTTCTTCCGAGCGCTCGACAAGGCGACCGAGAAAGCGGAAGCGGAAAGGAATGAATCGATGCAGAAGCTAGCCGAGTATTCCGGCGTCCAAGGAACGCTGAGGAAGGACGAGGGCAAGGCGGTTAGCCGTCTGACGCCCTCACAGCAGAAAGGTCTGATGATTCAGATGGAGAGCAGCTGGCAGAGGATGGGGTTCTCCAGCGCGGCCGAAGCCAAATCCTTCGCGCTTCAGGCAAAAGTGCAGAAGGTTTCGCCAAAGCTTACGTTGATGTTTGGCGGTAGCAACGGCCTTCTGCACGGGATCACTTTCTGAATCTGCACGTTCGTTACTTAGGGCACGTCCTCTTGACGTGCCTTCATCCCGGCCAGGGCGGCTCGTAGCTCTGCCGAGTAGTGGCTCTGGATGCGCTCGAATAGCCGCGTCGCTACCTCAGCCTGATAGGTGTGGCTCGCCAAATTTCTGTCTTCATGTATTTGGAGCCAGAGTGCTTCCTTCTCCGGCGAAATCCAACCCTGCCTGAATGCGGCCGCGAGTGTTTGACGGGGACTGGGGGTGCTCACCCCAAGAGCCTTGAGTTCCTTTTGCCAAGCTTTCCAGCATTGTTCGAAGCTGAATTCAAACGCCTGAATAACGCCGGCTTGCTCGCGCTCGGTGGTAGCCGGGTCCGCCAAGAACTCCTTGAGCTTTTCTGCAGCGGACTCAAAATTACTATAAAATTTCATCTAGAATACACGATTCTCCCATCCACCTCAATCGCCCGCTTCATCTCTTCGCTGACGTGCCGCAGGTTCACCAGATCCACCGGCCAGAGCGTCATTGGCGTGTCGTCAAAGTCCACGACAAACCGGCTCCAGGCCGCGCTTCGCGAAGGATCGAAGTCGAAAGCTAAGTCAAAGTCGCTCATCGCTCCTGCCGTACCCCGGGCACGCGAGCCAAACAGAATCACCCGCTCGGGGTCTAGCTTAGTAACCGCCAAAGCGACGAGGTTCCGAATGCTCTCGGGCAAATCATCCATCGGTCCCTCCATTATAGGTTCCCAACTGAACCATACACCCAGCTTTTCCTTGTATAGTAGTGCCGTCTCCCGCCGGAGAGCGACGAAGAAATGGCTGGCTACGAAGAACTCGAAATCCTCGATCTTGAGAGGCTAAACGAATCTACCGACGGAGACGCCGAATTCGAAGAAGCCCTCGTGGATGCATTCGCCGAAACCACCACGCCATATTTTCTGGAGTTCGACGAAAGCCTAAAGAACGGGAAGCTCGATGACGCGCGCCGCGCGGTTCACTCGGTGAAAGGATCCTCGGCAGCGCTTGGTTTGCTTCGGTTATGCGAGGTCGCCGGCAAAATTGAAGATTGGGTTGTTGCCGGAGCGAAGGGAACGATGCCGTACCCACGGGCTGCCCTCGACCAACTGTTCGCGGAAGGCGTCAAGACCTTACTTGCCCGTCGCTGACACCGGCTAAAGCCAGCCGAATCGCTTGAAAACGCCGACCACTCCCGCGGCGAGGGTCAGCATCAGCCCGATGGCAAATGGGTACCCGTACGTCCAATGCAACTCCGGCATCCTCGTGAAGTTCATGCCGTAAATGCCGGCCACTAGCGCCATCACCATGAGCACGGTCGTGAAGACGGTCATTTTCTTAAAGATGACGCCCAGGTTGTTGGAGACCGTCGAAAGATGCACGTCGACCAAGGTCGCCATCGTATCGCGGTTGAGGTCCACTAGCTCGATGACGCGGTTAAGGTGATCGTACACGTCGCGCAGATACGGATTGAGCTCCGCAGGAATTTGAGGAAATTCAAATCGCAAAATCGTGTTGAGCTCATCCCGCACGGGAACGGCGATGCGGCGTAGCTGCACCAAGTGCCGCTTCAGCTTTAGCAGCTCTTGCATTTGCTTCCCGTCGCCCAGGAAGACCTTGTCGGCAATGGTTTCGAACCGCTCCTCAAGCTCATCCAGAAAAGGCAGGTATCCATCGACCACCGCATCCAGCAGGTGGTGGAATACATAGGCAGGTCCCATTTGCGCTTTTTTGGGATTGGCGCATAGCCTCCGTTGTGCGTCCAGCAGAACGGGAAGGTCGCGGTTGGTGACGGTAACGAGCGTCTTCTCGCCGAGAAAGAACGCCACTTCCTCGGTGTCACATTCGGCATCGAGCCCAACCACGACCGGGGCAACCACAAATAGTCGGCCGTCAAACGCTTGCACGGAGGGCCGCTCAAATCGGGACAGGGCATCTTCGACGGCGAGCTCGTGAAAGCCCATCCTTTCTTCCAGCAGGTGTCGGGTGGTCGCATCGGGCGGACCGGTAACGTGCACCCAGACCACTTCGACGTCGGCCCGGACGATTGCGACGGCGGCATCAAGGTCATGCGAAACGGAGCCGTCCGAGGCGCGATACAAGGTGACAACAAAGGAATCCATTCGCTAGCCTTGCATACAAGTCGGCGACGCACCTTAGTGAGGCGAACTACCAAAATTGGTGAACCCATCGGTCTGGCAGACGTCGTCCTTATAGAGACGATGAGCCCGGCCCTTTTGCTTCTGTTAAGCCCTGCCTTCCCGACTACCCCGCAGGTGAAGCCTGCCGAGAGGTACCAGTCGAAGCTCACCTCCGGTGGAGTTGAACGCGACTACATCGTTCGGGTTCCTGCCGGTACCGAGCCGAAGCCACTGGTTGTCGTTCTACACGGTTACACTGGCTCCGGATCACTGGCAGAAGTGTATACGCGCATGGGTCCGCAGGCGGAACGGCGCGGCTACATCAGCGTTTACCCGGACGGCTTGGGCGACCCGAGAGGTTGGAACGTAGGATTCATGGACCTTTCGGGACGGGGCCAAGACGACGCGCAGTTTGTGATGCAGCTTGTGGATGCGGTCTCGGCAAAAACCAGCGTCGATCCGAAGCGTGTTTACGTTTGTGGGCACTCGAACGGCGCATTCTTGACCCACGTCGTCGCGGCAAAGTTTGGGAGCCGCATCGCGGCCGCCGCAGCCGTTGCCGGGACGATTGGGCTGCGTCGTCCGCAAATTCCTGCTCCAAAGGCGAAGGTGCCCATGCTCATCATTCACGGGGTGAAGGACCCAACCGTCGGCTTCGCCACGAATTCGGATGCGCTTCTGAAGTCTTACGGTGCCCGGGACACCGCGACGTGGTGGGCGGCGCAAAACGGCATCACCGCGAAGCCGAAGGAGACCAAACCGAACGTTGACCACGAATGGCTCACGGAATGGCGGGGAACATCCCCTCGCCAGGTGGTTACGCTTGTCAGCCTGCCAACCGCTTACCATGAGTGGCCAGGCGGACTCACCCGCAGCGGACCGGAGACGCGCAGCGGTGCCGATGCGACAAAGACGATCTTGGACTTCTTCGACCGCCAGCGTCTAGACTAGCAAAGGTGCATTTCCGGGGCGGCGGCCAAGTTTCGAAGCATTGTGTAATGCACTCCGCCCCAAGTCCCGCGATTCTCCAGCACCTTCACGCCGCCAAACTTATCCAGGATTGCGGCGAGAATCATCACCTTTTCCTTTGGCAGTTCCACATCGTAAAACTCGGCAAAGCGGCTTACAAAGTGCGCCGAGTCCGTCAGCTTGACTCGGCTGGCGAAAAGGATCGCTCGTTCGCTCGCGAGGTCGGACCGTTCCTTTTGCTCGATGCCGTGCCCAAGGAATTGCATTCGCTCCGCCATCGCCGCCGGCGTAATCCAGGCGTCGCCCCATTCCCAGCCGGCGACGTTTGGCGGATTCATCAAAAGCAGGCCAGCTCGGTCCATGCGGTAGGCCGCATAGCCACACTGATCCAACGCCGGTTGCGGAATCTGGGTGAGTGGGGTGGCATCTTTGGCGCGAAGACCCAAAAGGTACTGGCCCACCGTCTGCTTGCGGCCGACGCCAATCACGTAGTCGGCCGGGCTTGATGGAATGGAACGCACATTCTTCTCGTCCCAGAACTCTTTGGAATCCACCATTGCAAAGAGCACCGCCTTGATATCTCCTTTCGACTTTCGGAACGCGCCCGCGAGCTTTTCCACGTAGTCTGGCTCCGGTTTTTGCGTGACGAACGTTTTGGCGAGTTTGCCCGCGATGAATCGAGACGTCGCGGGGTGCTGGGCAAGCATTTGCAGCACCTCTTCCCCGTTCCAAGTGCGTTTTTTGCCCAGAATTGTCTTCTCGCTGGGGTCGTGCAATGCAGGCATCTCGGCAAAAGCCGAGAACGGTCGGCTGTACTTGATGCTTAGTTTGAGCTTGTCATCCGCATTCCCCGGCTGCTCGTAGTAGGTATGAACGTAGCCCCAACCCGTGAGCGCGCGGGAGACTTCCTTGACGTCATCCTCGGTGTAGTTCCCGATCCCTAAGGTGAGGAGTTCCATGACCTCGCGGCCAAAGTTCTCGTTCGGATTGCCGCGCTCGCTACGGTTCATATCCAGGTAGCGCATCATCGCGGGCGACTGGCTGGCGGTTTGCAGCAGATCGGCAAACGAGCCGTTCGCATGCGCGCGGAGGCCGTTGACATAGTCCAGCATCATCGGCCCGTCTTCGACCTTGCTGTCACTCACCGCGAAGTGCGAGTGCCAGAAAAGGGTCATTTTTTCTTGCATCGGTCGCTTAGTAGCGAGCATGCGCATGATCCACCAGGCACGGAACCGGTACGCGCCCAGGTCCGCTTCTTCTTTCGAGCTCATTCGCCAGCAGAATTCGTACGGCGAGACCGGGAACTCTTCGTCCACCTTTTCCCAGTCGATAAGGTTCTCGATGACCCGGTTAAGCCCGAGCTTCTCTTGCGCATCGAGGTCCTCATGCGACAAACCAAAACCGAGGCGGCGGTGCAGGTGGGAAATTTTTTCACGTAGTGTCATCGTCGACCTAGAACCTTAATATTCGGACGGTGTTATTGTACGACCGAGTCGACAAAAAGCGAACCCCGTTTAGGTCCCGACCCGTCTGACCGTCGTGCTACACCTGGTCGCTGCTCTCATTCTTCAAACTGACTCGACCCAAGTGTCCGTCTCCGTGCGTATTTACGAGGTGAGTTCCCGATTCTCGATCGCCGAAACCCGCACGCAACGCTTGAAAACCGGCGAGGTTTACGGGGTCGTAAAGACGAAAGCCTTTGAGGCTTCTCTGGAAAAGCTAGTGGAGAACAAGCGCGCAAAGGTCATCTCTGCCCCTACGATTCGAACCCTGTCGGGATACCCCGCATCGTTTAGCAGCACCCGAGATGGCCGGGAAGAGGGTTACGAGATCGACCCGTCCGTCGGCGAGGGCGGCATTCTCCTCAAGCTACGAGGCCTTACCAACAAGCAAGAAGCGTTTGGGATTCGGCTGACGCTTAAAGCCGACGAATCCCTGGCGATCATCTGGAAGAGCGGCCGACAGTCGATGCTCACGACCGTCAGCCCGAGCGTCATCTCCGGTTAGACATCAACTTATTGCGCCGCTTGTCTTGGCCAAGTTTGCCGGAGCTCGTGCCCAGCAGTTTGCGTAGCGATTCGATTTCGTCGCGCACCTGGGCGGCTTTCTCGAACTCCATTGCCTTGGCCAGGTCCTTCATGTCCTTCTCCAAGGCCGTAACCAGCATCGGAATGTCCTCAATACGAATCGGCGCGCCGTCTTTGCCGATCTTGTTGTGGGCTTCCTCGCTGTACTGCGAGGCGACTTCGTTCACGGCATCGTAGGATCGGACCGTTTCCCGAATGACCTTCTTGACCGTTGCGGGTGAAATCCCGTGCTCGTCGTTGTATTTCACCTGCGTAGCGCGGCGGCGGTTTGTTTCGTCGATCGCCCGCTGCATGGAACCGGTGATGACGTCGGCGTACATGATTACGCGGCCCTCAATGTTTCGGGCGGCGCGGCCGATGGTCTGGATGAGCGACGTCTCGCTCCGAAGGAAGCCTTCCTTGTCCGCGTCGAGAATTGCCACCAGGGTCACCTCGGGAAGGTCAAGACCTTCCCGAAGTAGGTTGACGCCGACCAGAACGTCGTAAACGCCGAGCCGAAGGTCGCGCAAAATCTCTGGCCGCTCAAGCGAGTTGACGTTCGAGTGAATGTACTGAACCTTGATGTTGAGGTCCTGCAGGTAGCCGGTTAGGTCCTCCGACATCTTCTTAGTGAGCGTCGTCACGAGCGTTCTTTGGCCCAGCACAACTCGCCGCTGAATCTCGTTGATGAGATCGTCGATTTGGCCCTTCGTCGGGCGGATATCAATCTCAGGGTCAACGATGAACGTCGGGCGGATGATCTGCTCCAACACTTGGCTTTGGGTTTCGCCCTCAAACGGTCCCGGCGTCGCCGAGACGAAGACGACCTGCGGCACGCGCTCCAGAAACTCTTCGAACTTCAGCGGGCGGTTATCCATCGCGCTGGGCAGCCGGAAACCGTAGTCGACCAAAACTGATTTTCGTGCGCGATCGCCGTTGAACATCGCCCGAACCTGGGGCAACGTTTGGTGGCTTTCGTCGATGAAGATAATCGCATCCGACGGAAGGAAGTCCAGTAGGGTGTAGGGTGCGGTGCCTGGAACCCGGCCGTCGAAGTATCGGCTGTAGTTCTCGATTCCGTTGCAGTAGCCTAGCTCCTTCATCATTTCGAGGTCGAATTCGACCCGCTGGCGAATCCGCTGCGCTTCCAGGAGTCGGTTCTGGCCGAGGAACATCGCCTCCTGAGCGTCGAGCTCGGCGCGAATGAGGCCGGTCACTTCCTCCATCCGTTCCCAAGGGGTTACGTAGTGGGTGGCCGGGAAAACCGAGACACGCATCGGCTCATCCAGAACCTCTTGCGTCAGCGGATCTACGAGCCGGATTCGCTCGACCGTGTCGCCGAAGAACTCGATCCGCGTAACGATTTCCTCGTCCTTCGGCTGAATCTCCAGCGTATCGCCCCGAACGCGAAAGGTCCCGCGCTCCAGCGTCAGCGCATTCCGAGCGAACTGCATTTGGGTGAGCTTTTTGAGGACTTCCTCCATCTCGAAGCTTTTGCCGGTTTCGAAGGAAACGACCGCTTCGGCATATTCGGTAGGCGAACCAAGGCCATAGATGCAGGAAACGGAAGCGATGATGATGACGTCACGCCGCTCAAGCAATGCGTGGGTCGCCGCGTGGCGCAACCGCTCAATTTCTTCGTTAGTCGAAGAGTCTTTCTCGATGTACAGGTCAGCACCGGGCACATATGCCTCCGGTTGGTAGTAGTCGTAATAACTAATAAAGTACTGAACCGAGTTCTCCGGGAAGAACGCCCGAAACTCCTGGCAAAGCTGCGCGGCCAGCGTTTTGTTGTGGGCGAGAATCAACGCCGGTCGTTGCGTCTCTTTGATGACGCTCGCCATCGTAAAGGTCTTACCGGTACCGGTCGCACCGAGGAGAGTCTGGAACCGGTACCCCGACTCCAGACCTTCGACCAGTCCGGCAATCGCGGTGCCTTGGTCACCTTTCGGCGAGAAGTCTCCGGAGAGCACCAGCGGGTTATCGAACTTTACGATAGACACAGTTCTAGTATACGAACGCTTTTCGGTTTAGAAGCTGAAAACGAGCTTGACACTGAGCCGACTGACGAACTTTTCTGCGTTCGGGTCGCCGACGATGACGTAAAACTCTGTTCCCGTGCCGCCACCGTTGCGATAGGCGAGATAGTAATTCGACGATCCGTTGTAGATCACCGACCGGCCGCTGAGGGACTGCGTTGGACTGATCTCGTAGCTGGCCGTCGCGATCGTTTGACGCTGGCTGTCTTCGCCAAGGAAAAGCGACTGCGACAACCCGAGGTCCAGCTTTTTCAGTACGCGCAGGCTTCCGTAGATCGAGTTGAACTTGGCCCCCTTTCCGCCGCGAACCCCGGTGTCGTGTGAGAACCCGAATCGCTTGTACCGATTGCTGGAATTGAAGGTGATACGACCCGACAGGCTGGCATCACGGGCATCGTAAAATCGAGCCTCAGACGCGCCGAGACCAATCTGAATGTCCGAGCGGGTGGTGGCGTTTACCGAGAACTCAACCCCCTTTTGCTGAACGCGTTCCCGGTAGTCCTGGTAGTACTCCGCAAACAAGTTGACGTTCATGCTTCGCAACGGCCCGGTTCGAAACTCTCGAGAGTTCTCCGTGTAACTAAACAAGCCCTTTCGGTCCGTCCACGGGACGTAAGCGAGCTTCGGTCGGAAATCCGGTCGAATGTAGTTGTAGGTAATTGTCGAAAACCAATGCGGCGCCTCGTAGCTGAGCTCCGCCGTACCGGCCGAGGAAAACTTCCCTGCCCCTTTCCTGGCCAGCGCAAACCCGCCACTAAAGTTAAAGTTGCCGCGGCGGCTGTAGGCACTTCCACCGTACGTTTGGTAAGTCGCTCCCGGCTCGTCCAGCGCGGTCATGAATAGGCTGGAGGCACCTTTGGCCCCCGGATCGGCCGAAATGTTGACCACGCTGGCCGTTGAATTCCCAGTATCTACCGTCGTTAGCGCACCCACGGAGAGCTTCGGGTTTACACGCCCGAAAACCTTTGCCCCGACATCGAAGCGGGAGATCCGGTTCGAATAGAACATTTGCCCGATACCGAAATCGAAGTCACCCGCGTCTAAGAACCCGCTTCCTTCGGTGAAAAATGGGCGTGCTTCGCCCACAAACCGCTCGGTTCGAGTAAAGCCCACCCCAGCGATTTGGTTTTCGATGTTCCGAAAGTCCGGATTGACCGAGACCACTCCCGTCATCGTGGGCGAGAATCGGTAGCGGGCATCAAGGCCAGACCGGATTCCTGACTCCGTCTTGTCGTACTCCGGAGCGATGTACGCAAGGAACTCCGCGCGATCGAAGGTTGGCTTTGGCGGCGCAATGCCATTCCACCGGCCGTTGAGTTCCGAAAGCCCCTGCGGCGTGAGATCGGCCCAGCGGGAGAAGATTTGGGTTCGGTTCTGGAATCGACCGAAGTTGATATCCATCGTCCGATTTTTGCCCTCGGGGTAGTTCAGGAGTTTCCAGGGGATCTCAATTTCGCCCTGCCAGCCGTGTTCCGTCAACTTGACGAACGATTTCCAAATTCCCCGCCACTCACGTTTTGCCGCGCGACCGCCGGAAATATCCTCGTTTTGGGTGTTGAGCACGTTCACGTTGAACCGCGAACGGCCCGAAGAGCCGTGCGTGCCAAACGGGTTTATCCAGACCTGGAAGAAATCCTCGCCGGCAAATTGCGCTCCCGGCGTGATTTCACGACCGACGATCTTCGACGGATCGGACTCCTTTGCGATGAACGCAACGAAGATCGACTCGGTGGTGTATCCAAGCCGCACAATTGTCTGGTCGACCGTCGTTGATCCCGTCTGCCCATCGGAGAAATTCGTCAGGGTGTCAGCTTCCTTCCACTCGTCTTCCCCGATCTCGCCGTCGATTTTTGGGGCAACCGTGAGCAATCGCGCTGCGATCTCCGGAGCGACCCGCGGTTTTGACTGGCCCTGAGCCATCGCCGGAATCAGGGCGACGGCGAAAAGCAAAATGAACAAGGAATGAAGCTTGAGCAAGATAGGGAACCTTTTGGAACGAAACGGTTTACCAGCCTGTAGGTCGCATAAGTTTCTCGGCGGGACCAGCAAAATCGCTAGGTTCTCCCAGTTCCACCTATTCTCGGTATCCTTGGGGGGTGCCCGAGGATTCCTCCGCTCCGGAGCTCGTGTGCTCCTACGATCCGCTGATCGAGCTCATGGCTCGGTTCGAGAACGTCAAAGTTTCGAACACTTCACTCAACGCGTTCGATGGGCTTTCCATCGAAGACAAGCTTAAAAAGCACATCGTTGATGGGATCAAAAAGTCTTTAGAAAGCCGCCTGGATGAAGCCCGGGAGCAGTACTCGCCCATCGACATTATCAACGGGATCCTCCTTGATGGAATGAAAACCGTGGGTGAGCTTTTTGGAAGCGGAAAGATGCAGCTGCCGTTTGTGCTGCAAAGCGCCGAAGTGATGAAAGCCGCCGTTCGGCATCTGGAGCAGTTCATGGTGCGCGAGGAGGGAAGCGAGAAGGGCTCCATTCTGCTCGCGACGGTCGCGGGAGATGTCCACGATATTGGCAAGAATCTGGTCGATATCATCCTTTCGAACAACGGTTACCGCGTGGTGAACATCGGCATCAAGCAACCGATCAACAACATCCTGGATCAGGCGCAGGCGCATCGGTGTCACGTGATCGGCCTTAGCGGCCTGCTCGTAAAAAGCACCGTAATCATGCGGGAGAACCTGCTGGAGATGAATTCGCGTGGGCTGAGCCATATTCCGGTGATCCTTGGCGGAGCGGCGCTCACCCGGTCCTATGTGGAGCAAGACTTGCGCGCCCAGTACCACGGGCAAGTCTTTTACGCGCAGGACGCCTTTGAAGGGCTTCGGCTGATGGGTCAGCTGAGCGAAGGCGACCGGGTCGTCCCAGAAAAAACGTTGGCAGCTGAGGACCTCCCGCACGGCGAACGGTCGGTGCGGACGGGCGTCATTGATCCGCAATTGTTTGTTTTCGACGGCGTTCGGTCGGAGATCGAACCGATGGCCGAACCGCCGGCCCTACCGTTCTACGGCTCGAAAAAGCACACCAAGTTCGACATTTTTGAGCTCTACAAGTACATCAATCCGGTTGCGTTGTTTCGAGGGCAGTGGCAGTTCAAGCGACCCGAGGGCATGTCGAACCCCGAGTTCTCGGCGTGGCTGGAGGCCGATGCAACGCCGATTTTTGAGCGCCTGCAACGGCAGCTAGCCCGCGTTTTGGAACCCAAGGTCGTGTGGGGCTACTACCCGTGCGCCAGCGAAGGCAACGACCTCATCATTTACCACGATGACTTCCGCACGGAGCGCGAGCGGTTCCGCTTCCCTCGCCAGCGGGACGAGCGTCGGCTGTGTCTGAGTGATTTCTTCCGCCCGCTCGAAAACGGCCGCGCGGTTGACACGGTTGGGTTTCACCTCGTTACGGTCGGCTCGGCGGTCTCGGAACGCGAGCAAGAGCTCTTCCGAAACGGCGATTTCCAAGAATATCTGTTCACCCACGGGATGGGCGTCGAGACCGCCGAAGCTCTCGCCGAATACTGGCACCGGCAGATTCGGCACGAGTTGGGCATCGCCGACCAAGAGCCCGCGGACCGGAAGCTGCTGTTTGCCGCCAAGTACCACGGCTCGCGCTACTCTTTCGGATATCCAGCGTGCCCCAATCTGGACGATCAAACGAAGCTTTTGGACCTTTTGAACCCGGCGAGCATCGGCGTCGAGCTTAGCGAGGAGTTCATGCTAGTTCCGGAGCAGTCCACGAGCGCGATCATCATCCACCACCCTGCCGCGAAGTATTTCAACGTCAAGTAGGCCGGCAGAAGGTACAAACTTGGCATGCTGATCGCGACGATGTTGCTTGGGATGACGATGCTTCTGGCCGACAACTCGCCCCGATTTGAGCTTGCCACGCCGCTTACGGGCGTCGCGGGCGTCATGATCGACGCGCAAAACAACGGCGTCGGGGTAGCGCAGCAAACGGCGCGGGCCACCGGCACCCAAGCCCGGATTCTTTGGATCGACTGCACCGCGAACCTTGACCGCTACAACACCGAAGCGAAGATCGTCGCTCTGGTCGAGCAGATTCGTTCGGTCGGCTTTAACACGGTTGTTTTCGACGTCAAGCCAATTTCGGGTCAAGTCGCTTACAACAGCAAAATTGCGCCTAAGTTAACCGAATGGCGTGGCCGCACGATGGCCGCCGAGTTTGACCCGCTGCCGATTTTCGCGCGCGAGTGCCGTTCAGCGGGTCTGCCGTTGTACGTGAGCATCAACGCCTTTAGCGAAGGCCACCGGAACTTCAAAGTCGGCCCGGGATACGCCCTAACGGATCGCCAAACGGTGCTGTACGAATCGCGTCCGGTGCTCGTCGCGCCCGACAACACGCGCTTCCCGATCGCCCCCGCGCTGAATACATTCGAGAAAGATTCGATCAGCATTTGCTCCAACCTCGACCGAGTCCCCGCTGATCTCATTGAGCCGTTTCGCGTCGTTATGCGGCCAAACGGCCGGGTGTTGGATGGCTTTGAGTTCGTACCCGGGTTCACGCCGACCGTCCCGGCTGGCTCCCTCATTCTCGCTGGAACCGGGGCCGCCGCCGAGTTCTTGAGAAAGGCCGCGAATCCGGGCCAGAAGATCGAAATCGACACCGACGCGTCGTTCGTGCCCATCTCCGAGCGCCCGAACCAGCAAATTCCGCTGATGATGAACCCGAATCATCCGGACGTGCAGGCCTACTGCCGGGAAATCGTACGCGAGCTCGCGACGAACTACGACATCGACGGCATCATCTACGACGACCGGCTGCGCTACGGCGGGATCAACGCCGACTTCAGCCAGATCACGCGCGAGCTGTTCGAGAAGAAGGTTGGCGCCAAGCTCACCTGGCCAGACGACGTTTTTAAGTTCACGGCGACGCCCGCATTGGGTCGCGGAATGAAGCCGGGCCGGTTCTACAGCCAATGGCTGGCATGGCGCGCTGAGACTCTCCAAACCTTTGTCCGCGAGATGCGCGGCCTGATGCAGGAGATCAAGCCGAACACCCAGCTCGGCGTTTACGCGGGCTCGTGGTACGGCGAATATCCGAACATCGGCAGCAACTGGGCCTCGCCCCAGGCCGAGCCGGGCTTCCTGTTTTCGTCGCCCGAGTACCGCAAGACCGGATTCGCCGCCGAAGTTGACTTCCTGATTACCGGCTGTTACTATCCCACGGCGACCATCTACGACGCAATGGCTCGTGGATCAAGCATTGGGTCCACCGTAGAAGCGTCGGGCATGCTCTCGAACCGCCTCGTTCAGGACCAAAGCTGGACCTACGCCGGCATCATGCTCAGCGACTTCAAGGGCGAGCCAGACGCCTTGGCGGCGGCAATGCAGGCGGCGTGCGCCAGCACGCAAGGGCTTATGGTTTTCGACCTGTCGCATGACATTGAGCCGATGTGGCCGGTATTTTCGCGGGCATTTAGCCAGCCGCGAAGCGCCCCGCACTCTTTTCGCGGCTTGCTCGGCGAGGTTCGAAAGCGGCGTGCCGCGCTCGACAAGGCCGGGTACCGGCCGCCGGCGATTCCGATTGCCGCCGGAACCTCCGGCACCGGTCAATAGCCTAGTTGGCCGGGACCGGAATCCCGTCAATGGCTCCCACGGCGAACTCCCATTCGTCTTTGGAGCGTTCGGAACTGGCCCACTCGCAGCCGGTGACTTCCTCGGTGCCTTCCCAAAACGCGGACGTGGTCCGTCGCCAATAGACTCGGTACCGGCGGAAGGCGTTGCCGGACCACGATAGCCCGGTGCCGTAACCCTGGGCGCGGTCAATGTGGACCACGGTCGGCGCCGGTTCGGCAGCGAGCAGGTGTCGAAGGATGCGAACGTTGACCTCGACGTTCTTGGCGAGGTAGTCGAGGTCCATTGCCTCGACCGTGTCCGCTTCTGTGTGTTGGCGCGAATAGGCCTCGTTACACTCCGTGAAACGAACGGCGGTGAAGCCTTCTCGATTGAACGGGGTGTGGTCGCCGCCCCGGCCCATTCGGTCGGGCCTCAGCACGAGGCGGAGCTCATGGTCCGGCATTTCCTGGGCGAGCATCCAGTTCGCCCACCGGGCGAGCTCGCGGCTACGGTGGCTCGGTGATTCCTCGCTGAAGATGCGGACCGCCCCGGCTTCCCGGCGACCCAGGTCGTCCACCGAGTTGCCGATCATGTCGTTATTCAGCACGGCATCGATTTGCCAGTTCTCTTCGCGCGCCCTTTTGGCGATGCCCTTCGCCCCAAGTAGCCCCTGCTCCTCGGCAGAGAAGGCGGCAAATACGAGCGTTCTCGGCCAAGAATCTGTCGACAGCATTCGGTGCGCCTCCAGCAGGGCCGCGATGCCGCTGCCATCGTCGTTCGCGCCCGGGGCGGCGCCGTGCAACTTGTCGACCATGGATAACGAGTCAAAGTGCGCCGACATGAAGACGAGGTTTTCAGATAGTTCGGGATGCGTTCCCTTGCGAACCGACAGCACCTGCGGCGCATCAATTTCAACCGGCACCCGCGGGCCAACCGGCAATGAAACTGGAATCTCGGTAACGGTCGATCCCTCAATCTGCGCAAACTGCTCGCGCAGCCATTGCGCCGCCTCGGCGATGTGCGGCCCGTTCGAGTTCCGATTTGGCCAACTCGACAGTCGCCGAAGCGTCGCCTTGAGATTTCCCTTATCCACCATTTTCTGCCTACCGCGGTTCGGCGACCAACACGCCGCGACCGTTTGTTCCCAGGTATACGCGGCCGAAGACCCGCGGATCGCCCTCAATCTCCATCATGGTGCCGAAACCGGTCTTCGCGTCATTGATCTGGCTCCAGTTCCTGCCTTCGTCGGTGGAGCGAAACACACCTGGGCGCCCGTTAACTCGGCCGATGGCGAAGACCGTGGGGAATGCGCCCAACGACGGTGCCTTGCCGAAGCTGACCCGTTCGGCGGATTCCAAACCGGGAACCCTACGAAACGTCGCGCCGGCATCGAGCGAGCGGTAGATTCCGCGCGGCGTTGGCACCCAGAGTTCATGCTTTTTGCCGAAAACGTAGACCGGTTTGCCGGCCCCGGTCGGCAATCGGGTTGGGCTAGGCGCGAACGACGTGGCCCCGTCGGCGGACCTCAGCAACTCGCCGGTGTTCGGGTTCAACAACGCGACGACGTCCTTGTCGATACGGTTCGAAACAACTCGCCATGGACCGGGCGGGACGCCGACCGACTCCTTCCAAGTCTTGCCCGCATCCGTCGACACGACGACCTTTGCTCCCGAACCGACCCATGCCGCCCAAACGATTCGGGTTCCGTCGGCACTCAGAGCGACCGAGCCGCCACCGGTAACGCCAGCCGGTTCATTTTCAAACGGCTGCCAGGTCTTGCCGCCGTCCGTCGAGATTCCGCCATGCTGCTTTCCGCCTCGGCCCACCCGAACCACGGTGGAAGGACGCCGCCCGGCAAAGTCGAGATCATCGGTCGAAGAAAGCACCGGGTTCTTCCAGATTCCGTTGGCGGGAGACTTTGCGAAGTCGTCGTGCCGGAAGCCGCCGATGTCGCCTAGGGCCGAGAGCAAATGCGCACCGCTGGGCGGCGAAACGAGATCAATTACCGCCGTCTCTTCTAGGCCCTGCGCCACCGGCTTCCAAACAACACGTCCGCCGGAGTCGGCGGCGGTCAGGTTCTCCGTCCCCCAGATCGTTGCGCCCGTCACGTACCAAGCCCGATTCGGGTTGTGCGGATCGATCTCGACGTCCCCGATCCAGTGGCCGAAGTCGGTCTTTTCGTGATCCCACTTTAGGAATGGCGCGCCGGTCGAATCCATGTCGGAAACGTCTTTAAGAGAAGTCCAAGTCTTCCCGGCGTCTCGGCTGCGGAAAACCGTGTCGCCGCGCGACCAGCGGCACAGCGTCGACACCATGAGCGTTTCCGGATTCGCCGGGTCCAGCGCGACGCCGCCGTAACCAAAGTTGTTCCCCGCCGCCGGCTTCTCGGGCGTGATGTCTCGCCATTCGCCGGTAACAACGTTGAATCGCCAGACCGAGCCGTCGGTGACGCCGTTCGGACCTGGGTCGTTGCCATATACCAAAACGAGTTCATCAGGAGTGCGCCACTTCGCTTGGTGGGGCAGCATTCCGGTTGGCTGGTTTGGGACTTCCCTCCAGGTGGCCCCGTCGTCTTTGCTCTGCCAGAGCGGCCGCGCGGCATCGATGGCTGCATACACGTCGCCGTTGGGGGCTACATGCACCCAGTAAACGCCGATTTCGCTATTCGGCTTAGCCCCAGGAAGACCCTGGTTTCGGCTCCAGGTTCGGCCGCGATCCTTCGAAACCTGCAACCCGTTGAGCCGAGTCCCGAAGAAGATCGTGTTTCGATTCTTGGGGTGCACCATTAGCCGCTCACCCATCGATCGGCCGCCCCAGTTGCCACCGTTCTTGAACGGCAGATCGATGCGCTCCCAGGTGTTGCCGCCGTTTTCTGACCGCAAAATGGCTCCGTTTCCGGCCCAGCTATTGATGTACGTGCCGGTCGCAACGATCACAAACTTCGGGTCGCTTGGATCGAGCGCCACGCTCTCGACCCCGTACTGGTTCCAGTCGTCCCGCGTGAGGAAGTCCATCAAAGGCGTCCAACGCCGCGATCGCGGGTTCCATCTGTAGGCGCCGCCGATGTCTGTCCGCGCGAAGCGAACGTCTTTTGCCGTTGGGTGCGGAACGATGCCGGTGACGAATCCGCCGCCGACGATCTCGACGTTTTTCCACTGGTAGGGGATGACGGCCGGTGACGCCGGAATGGCGAAGAGTGCGAGCGCAAACACGGTTCGAACTTACCTTTATGCCGTCATCCGTTTTGGGGACCCGGAAACGTGCGACGGCAAAAAAGATTACAGATCCGCCATCCTCTGTTCGTGAAGAAAACTCTGATTGCTTTACTTGCCGTGGCCCCGTTTGCCGCCCACGCAAACTTGATTACGAACGGTGGCTTCGAGGCCGGCGCTCTTGGTAACTACGCTGTTGGCAGCACGCTGCTTCCGGGCTGGACCGTAGTTGGCACTCCGGGCCAGAACGTCACGCTTCAGGGCAACGGCTACCTCGGCCAGAGCACCCGCCAGCTGGACCTCAGCGGAACCAGCGACTCCAGGGGAGGCGGTATTGAGCAGACCATCGCTACCCTCGCCGGCCGAACCTACAATGTCAGCTTCGATGTTTACACGGGTGGCTTGAGATACAACGGCGGCGTTGACTTCAGGATCAACGGCGCGCTGTACGGCCTCAACCTGAAGGGCGACGAGCCAGGCAACACGACGAAGACCTACGCGTTCTCGTTCGTCGCGACTTCGACCACCACGGTTCGCTTCCAAGACGTGACCAACGGTCTCGTCAGCCACCTGGACAACGTTTCGGTTACGGCCGCTCCGGTTCCAGAGCCGGCAACGATGGCGATTCTCGGTATGGGCGCGCTCGCTCTCATCCGACGACGTAAGAACGCCTAAGGCGTTTAACGAAAAACCCCTCGGCAGATTATGCCGGGGGATTTTTTTGTGTCCGATTCGTCGGGAGTACGTCCCACGAACGCGGCACCCGGAAAACGCGCTAGATTCCTTGGCAAGAGCGGGCGATACTTCGAAGCGTGAAAAGAATTCTGATTGCTTTTTTAGCCGTGGCCCCGCTAGCTGCCCACGCAAACTTGATTAAGAATGGTAATTTTGAATCTTCGGCCGTCGGCAGCTACGCCGTAGGTAGCTCACTGCTTTCCGGATGGAAAGTCATCGGTAACGCTCGCCAAAACGTTTATGTCACCGGAGATTGGTACCTCGGCCAACGAACAAAAATGTTGGATCTGAGTGGCACCAGCGACTCGGCAGGAAGCGGCGTCGAGCAGACGATTGCGACGGTCGCGGGCCGGAAGTACGACATCAGCTTCAACGTCTACACCGGTGGCCTTAGCTTCAACGGCGGCGTAGACTTCAAGATCAACGGTTTGCTGATCGGCGCCAAGCTTCAGGGCGAGGAAATCGGCAACACGATTAAGACTTACAAGTATTCGTTCCTTGCCACCTCGACGACAACGGTTAGCTTCCAGGACGTCACCGGCGGCTACGTCAGCCACCTCGACAACGTTTCCGTCACCGCCGCCCCGGTTCCAGAGCCGGCAACGATGGCGATCCTCAGCATGGGCGCGCTTGCTCTCATCCGACGACGCAAGAACGCCTAAGGCGTCTGGCTTGAATCCCCGGTCTTGTACCGGGGAATTTTTATATCTCCCTTCCCAGGCGTGCGCCTTGATAGGTCGCATTTTCCACATTCGCCGGCGCGACGGCGTCCCCGATGACGTGCAGCTCGGGAACTTTCCCTCGCAGGTTGTCGGCCAAATCGTTCACCGACGATGAGCCGACCGCCGCGACGATGCCGTCGATGTCCGAGACCGTGATCTCCGTTCCACGCTGAACGTCGCGCAGGATCACGGTGTTGTCCTCCAACCATGAGCCGACCTCGAAACCGACTTGGAAGGTCATGGGTGGCCGCTTTTCCGGATGGGCCGGATTCGGCACCGATACGTCCTTCCCTTCCACCGTGTAGCCGCCGACGGTTCGAAGCAATTCGTCCAGCGTCCAGCCTTCGGCCTGCGGGCTGAGCTTGAGGAGTGGCGTCACGAAAACCACCTCGATGCCGAGCGCGGTCAACCGATCGGCGACGACCCACGGACGCATGAACCCTTCGCGGTCGAGGATGAGTACGCGCTTAGCATGGTCGAGCGCGCCCTCGATGGCTTCGTGAACCGTAGTCGTGGTTCGGCTGCCGGTGCAAAACCGGTTCGGAGCTGAACCGGTGGCGATAATCACCGCATCTGGATTCTCGGCGAGAACGGTTTCGGCGGTTGCCTCGGTTTGCAGCCGAACCTGGAAAACGCCCTTCGCGGCCTGCCGCTGGTAGAACTCGGCGATGTTTCGCCACGGCTTTCTCGTCGGCGAGTTAGAACCCGTAAGCACCTGTCCACCAAGCTCCGTTCCGCGCTCAAGCACGATCACTTCATGGCCGCGTCCGGCTGCCGTTAGCGCGGCCTCGCAACCGGCCGGCCCACCGCCCACGATGACAATCTTCTTCTTCACACTGGCAGCGGGCGTGGATGCCCATTCCAGTTCTCGGCTGGTCAGCGGGTTGTAAACGCACGACATCAGCTCCATCTTTCCGTGGCAGCCTTGCAAACACCGCGTGCAGTAGCGGATGTCTTCCATCCGATTCTCGAACACTTTCTTCACGAAGTGCGGCTCGGCGATATGCGCCTTCGTCATCACGACGACGTCCATCGCGCCTTCGGCGAGCGCGAGTTCGGCACTCTCGGCGGTCATGATTCGCCCGGCATGGAAAATCGGCAGGGTCGTCTTTGCCTTGTGTTCGGCCACGATGGGCAGCCACTCGTTCTCCGCGCGTGGCATCGGGCCGTGGTGAAGCCGCGCGTCTCCGCCGGTCAGCAACACGTAATCGACGAGCTTCTGGGCTTCTAGCGAGGCGATCACCTTCGCCATTTCGTCCGCATCATTGCCGCGCTGCTCCATGTCGTCGGCCTTCAGCCGAACGCCAACAACGAGATCTGGCCCAACCGCGTTTCGCATCGCCGTCAGCGTCTCAACCATGAATCGCATCCGATTTTCCAGCGAGCCACCATATTTGTCGGTCCGCACGTTCCACATCGGATTGAGAATCGACGAGTGCAAGAACCACTCGTGAGAGTGGAGTTCCACGCCATCGACGCCACCCGCCGCGCAGCGACCCGCCGCGATGCCAAACGACTCCACCATGTCTTCCAGTTCGGCGGTCGTGTACTCCTTCTTCCCGGCCGGGTGGCGCGGCACCGGCTGGATCCCCTTCGCGCTGGGAACCGGCAGCGTCAACGGAATCCCTCGGCTGGGCCAAAGTCCCGGGTGGCAGAGTTGCGCGACCAGCGGCGTCCCGTGCCGGTGGGCGGCGTCCACGCACATCTGATAGCGCGGAATCACCGCATCGCTGACGTTCTCTAGCCAGCCCGAGCCGGGTTTTGGCGAGGTGCATCCGATGACAAACAGCCCGACGCCGCCCTTTGCGCGCTCCTCGATGTAAGCGGCAAATTCATCGCTTGGCATCCCGTCCTGGATCCACCAGCCGGCGTGATGGCCGCTGATGGCGATGCGGTTGCGCATCTCCATGTTTCGGATTTTGAGCGGCGTGAAAATGTGCGGGAAGCGACTGTGCATCGTTCCCGCATTTTGCCAGAGATTGTTGCTTTTCGGTAGACGCGTTAACGTCTTGGCCAGAAAATGTCTCCGGCCGTCGAGCTCCGAAGCAACCAAACGTTAGTCCGACAATTTTTGCCGTAGGGTGTCCGAACGCTCAGGGGGGCTTACCCGAGCCAGCGGGCGACAAAATCCAGAAGGCACAGAAGCCCGCCGATCATCAGAAACATACAACCAAATGACCCCGACGACGGCGTCGAGGACGTCGTGGGCCGGTATCCGCTTTGCTTGCCCGTGCCGTTGCACCAGCCGCAGTCTTTCTCGCCATGGAGGCAACCGTTTCTGCGGCACTCCTCTTTGCCGCTGCCGTAGCACTGGTTGCACTGCTTTCGCACCCAAACCAAGCCAACGTTGTACACGTATTCCGACTCTTCTTTGGTCCCTATACCACTGCAATTCCGGCAGCTGATGCGTCCGCTGCCGTGGCAATCATTGCATCGCTCTTTGCCTTCGCCCCGGCAGTTCGAGCATCGATCCTCTCCGTAGTAGCTCACCATTTCCTCCCGTGGGGCGGTCACCCACGGAGAGAATTATCGATCTAGCCGCCCTAAGCCCAGATGAGATTTCTCACAACGCGGTGAGCACGACGTACAGGGTGCCCTTCGGAAACGCGAACTTCGCCTTTCCACCCGAGCGATCAAGCGGAACCGACGCCTTCGCGTTGCCATTCTCGTCGAGCGCGGTCGCCTTCGTCAGGTTCGCGTTGTTCAGGATCACGTCGAGCTGGGCAGAATCGACCTGCCACGGCGCCGCCCCAAAGTTCACAACCTCCAAGCCCGGCGCCTTGGCTCCACCATCCAGCGTAATCTCGGTTGCCCGCTCCTGCCAGCCGGTCGGCCGCGAGACGGTGCCGTACTGCACCAAAACCTTTCCGCTTTGCGCGAGGGGCTTTCCATCCATCGAAACTGCCAGCGCGGCACCATAGCGGTTTCGGCCGCTGAACGTCACGTCGGCGAGTTTGAACACTCCCTTGCGGGTGAAGAACGCCGTCACACCCTGGGCATGCGGTGTGTTGACGGTGCAATAGTTGCGATCCCAGTTAAGTTCCAGCTCGCCGGTGACGCTCTTCGCCGTCCTCGCCGCTTCGTCCACGTACGGGCCAAGGCCGATCGCCTTGGACGCCTTAGGGTCCGCGTCGAACTTCACGTTTACCGGGCCAACAAGATAGGCCGAGGACGAGATGCCGGACTTGATACTGCTCGTCGGAGCGATGTCGGAAGCGTCGCGGTTCGGGTCAAAGCCGTCAATCTCGGAGATCACGGGGGTGTTCCGGGCCCAAAGGTCGGCCAAGGCGCGGTTCTCCGAGACCACCGGCGAACCGCGCTTAATGTATCCCGATCGGTACATGAGGGCCGCGCCGGGGAACGTGCCCAGCATGTCTGGGCTGCCAAACAGCCACTTCGCCTGCGAGGGCATGAAGCCGTTCGCGGATTCGGGCGGAGTCCATTCGTCGTCGCCGGTTGCGAACCAATAGTAGGCGTCGAAGCCGGTCAGGCCCGAGTAAGCCGCGACGAGAAACGGCCCTTCGCTGGCATATCCATTCGGCATGATCCAGCCGCTTTCGGTGATCATCATCGGGCGTCCGGCCGTTTGTTTCAGGTTCAGCGGGAACGGTTTGGGGTTCAGCAACACCGATTCCGACGTGAACTTGTCTCCGTTCGTGATCGCCCAACCCTCGTTCGGACCCTTATGAATGCCGCTGTAGTAGCGGTTCACGGCGTCCACCTCGGTCGAGGTGTAGCTCCATCGCTCGGCATCGTTAAGGCGGCTGGCATCGGCCGTACGCCAGTTTCCGGCGTTGACCAAATGCTTACATCCCAGCTCTTCGCGGAGGTACTTCACGACGTCGGCGTTGAATTCGTGCATCGTTCGGGTGACGAACTCTAGCTGATCGGCGAGGCGGGCCTGCTTGCCGCCGGTTCGAGACTGGGTGAGCTCCCACGTGATGAGGAAACCGAGCCGACCGTCCTTGTCGCCTTCGGTCTTCTCGCCACCCCAACTGGCCGGTGCGCCGGGCTTTCCGTACTTTTTCGCGATGAACTTCGCGTATTGGGTCTCGAGCTGGGTTCGCTGCGGACCCTTGATGCCTTCGAAAGTCCAGAACAGCAATGAGTCTTCGTTCTGAATTTGAATGATGCCGAGCGCGGGGTCCTGCGCCAATGGGATGCCAGTGTAGGGGTTTTTCTCGGCGAGCAGCTTCTTCAGCCATACGCGGTACGCCTTCTGGAGGGTTGGGTCAAAGAATAGGAGGCCGAGCGCGCTCTGGTCGGTTCCACCCGGCACGCCCCATGTTTTGCCGATTTTTGCCGGGACCGCCCAGTACGGGGAAACCGTGGTGTAAATGCCTTCTTTCTTCATTGCGGCGACGGTTCGCCAGATCCAGTCGCGCTCTTTTTCGTTGATGTCATCGATTGCTTGGTCGGGGCCGGGCTCGACGTGGGCGTGCAGGCGAACCATGTTCACGCCGCGCTTTGCGAGGAACCGGGCGTGGCGGGCGAGGTCGGGTTCGGTTTTTCGGCCCAGCGGTCGGGCGGCCCACGGTTTATCGCGGCCAACGCCGGTGTTCACCGCCCAGATTTTCAGCGGTTTGCCGTCGCCGGTGGTGAAGTCTCCGGCTGCGTCCACTTTCATGAAACCGGATTCGCCGGCGACCTTCTCGTTGAGGTATCGCAGGTCCAGCAGCGCGTCTTTGCGGAAGTCGTCGGGCTTCGGGTTGAAGGCCCAGGTTCCGGCCGGCGCGGGCTGCGCCTGGCAGGCTCCGGCGCTTAGGGCGACGAGGAGGGCGAAGGCGAAACAGCAATGTTGCAGACCCATAGGGGTTTGGACGCGCGGGGAAATCGGATGGTTCTCGCGTTAACGGCGTGCGGTGTTGGAGCGCGCGGCTCAGCGGAGCGCTACGCGAAGCGTGTAGTCCCAGACTCTTTGGCTGGGCCGCATGACTTGACGGGGACCTCCGGTTCCCTTTCCGAGCGGACAGGTCTAGGGTGAGGCCGCGAGTTGCCGGATGCGACGGCACGGAGCCGCCGGCTACAGCCCTTCGGGCTAACCGGAATTCTACGCGAAGCGTCTAGCCCCAGCCTCTCTGGCTGGGCTGGTTTTGGCTCGATCCCGGAGGGATCGCCCATGTTAGCCCCGGGTCGAAGACCCGGGGAAGAGGGGGCGCGCAAGTCCATCGACGCTGGAGGCGTCGCAGAAACTCTGCCAACTGCCAAGGGGTTCGGGACACTTGTTGTCCGAGGCGACGGCACGGAGCCGCCGGCTACAGCCCTTCGGGCTAACCGGAATTCTACGCGAAGCGTGTAGCCCCAGCCTCTCTGGCTGGGATAGTTGCAGAAACTCTGGCACCCGTCCGGGGCGCGAATTTTGGTCCTGCCAAACCCCCTCCCCCACGTTTCCCCCTGCCGCTTCGCGCCAAGGGGAACCATCTCGGAAGGAAAAAATTGGTCGGGATGACAGGATTTGAACCTGCGACCTCTGCGTTCCGAACACAGCGCTCTACCAAGCTGAGCCACATCCCGGCGGGCGGATAATCCCTCGCGGTTAGCAAGGATACCCCAAAAACCTACCAGTTCCCTCACGCCAAAGACCTTCGCCGGACCCAAATCTGTGCAAAGATATATTCGTGGATTTGGGAGAATGTCCTCGTTGCGGAACATCGTGGTCCCGCGGTGCCCAGAAGTGTCTGAAGTGCGGGTTCGTGCCTATCGGGGCGGGTTTGGTAGTAACCAAAAAGCCCGTCAAGAAGGTTCGCGCCTACCGTGAGGGTGGCTCGTGGAGCGGAACCCTTTTCGTCATCTTTGTCGTGTGTCTCGCTGGCTATGGCTTCGTGGCGCAGCCTTGGAGTAATAACTGGCGCCCCCTGCGAAAGCTCGTCGGCATGGCACCAGAAGCCGACATTGCCGGCCAATGGAACGTTGAGAAGCTCGTTCAGCTCAACACAAAGACAAAGCAGCAGATCTTCCAATACGACATGAATTCTGGCCAGGTCAGCTTCCAGGAGTCGGGCAAGGTTTCGCTTGCCATCCAGCGGACTCAGGGCGAAATGAAGGGCGAAGGTGTCTACAAGGTGAAAGAAAATCGCCTCTTTATCGATAAGCTCACCGGAAACCCGGCGGGAGAGATCGCACCGAAACTCGC
The DNA here is from genome assembly GCA_945881865.1 of Fimbriimonas ginsengisoli Gsoil 348. Classification (GTDB taxonomy): domain Bacteria; phylum Armatimonadota; class Fimbriimonadia; order Fimbriimonadales; family Fimbriimonadaceae; genus Fimbriimonas; species Fimbriimonas ginsengisoli_A. The sequence continues at coordinate 166,736 of CAMCVK010000005.1, forward strand.
CGGGAAAGTCGTGAACACCACCGCCGACAACATCATCGCGATGTTCGATACCGGAACCGCGATCTTCCTTCGGCGCGAGAGCGAGCGCGAAAAAATCGCCAAGGTGCTTGCCTACAAGATGATGGGCGACCGCCTGAAGAAAACCGGAGGAGACGAATGAGACGCGCTTTCACCCTGTTCGAACTCTTGATGGTGATCGCCATCATTGCCCTTTTGGCCGGGATTCTCTTTCCCGTCATCGCAACCGTGAAAGGCAGCGCAAGCGCAAGCACAGCCCTCAGCCAGATGCGCGAGATCGGCCGCGCGACCACCCTCTATGCGAACGACCAGGACGGCCGTCTGCCGATGTCGGCCAACTATGGCGCTCCGCAAGCGAAGGGGCGGCTCTGGACCACCGGAGTTCAAACTTACGCCAAGAGCGAGGCCATTTTTACCGCACCTACGAGTGAAGGAAAGTTTGCGAAGAGCTGGGCCGAGCGCGGCACGGCGACAATTGGCCTGAACAGCTCCACCGCTTTCAATGTGAACGGTTGCCGCCCCAATGAACCGGAAATGGCCGGTTGTCAATCCTTCACCGAGGCACTGAGTCTGGACGGCTTAAGCAGCTCGACCGCGGCCCTCCTGGCTTGTACGCCCGGCGGCGACACCGAGAAGGGCTACCGGGGCTTCGAGTTCAACCCGTATAACGGGACGCCCAACCCAGAGAAGCCGAAGCAAACCGCGCCGCTCGTCTCCGATCGCGACTTGGTGGCGGCGCTCGAAGGTTTCCCGGGAGACCAGTTGAAGCCGATCTTCGCGAGATACGGCTCGACAGGGAAAGACGATGGCCGAACGCCGATCATCTTCGCCGACGGAAGCGGAAAGTCGTTCACGGCGAAGCACCTCGTGGGCAAGAATTCCGGGATCATCTGGCAGCTGCGGTAAGACGCGATACCGCACCAATTCGATTTCCCGCTAGGCCTAAAAACGTGTCCCTTCTTTCCGTTACCAGGGACATGGCCAGATACCAGTTAACCTTTGATTGTGGAGAAAAATCCCGGCCAGGAGCGGTATGAAGCCATCTACGAAATCGTAGGTGAGTCTTCGGCTACGACCGACGCAGACCTTCAGGTCGGTGAAATCGCCCGGCAGTCCGAGATCGACGCACAACTGGAAGAGCTCATTAACCTTGGCTCGGTTCGCCTCATCGGTTTCGTAGCCAAGAAAACCGCTTAAGCGTTTCGGCGGTAGAATCCCGGCCATCGCTCCGACGGTGAAGCGGTTGGAGACCTCCTATGTCTACGCCGCGATATTTGATGTGCCCGCCGACCTTTTTCGGCGTCGATTACGTGATCAATCCTTGGATGGAAGGCCAGATTGGTGCCGTTGACCGCCAGCGCGCCCAAGACCAGTGGGAGTCGCTTTACCAACTTTTGAAGGACGACCTCCGGGCGGAAATCAGCCTTGTCGCGCCGCGAGAAGGTCTCCCCGACATGGTGTTCACCGCCAACGCGGCCGTTATCGACAACGGCGTCGCACTTGTTTCGAACTTCTGGCACCCCGAGCGTCAGGGAGAAACCCCTTTCTTTGCCGAATGGTTTCAAGATAACGGATTTGAAACTTCCCTTTCACCATGTGTGCATGAAGGCGCCGGCGACATGCTATTTTGGACGGCACCCGATGAAGAGCCGGTCTTGGTTGCGGCGGCCGGAATTCGAACCGATCCTTCGGCCCATCCCTACATTTGTGCAACGCTAAACCGCCGAATCGTCTCCGTCCGGCTCGTGACAAACGCGTTCTATCATCTGGACACCTGCTTTGCGCCGCTGGCCGGCGGGCGGATGATCTGGTACCCGCCCGCTTTCGACGAGGCATCTCAGGAAACGATTCGTGAGTTGATTCCCGCCGCGTTGAGGTTTGAGCTACCTGACGAGGACGCCCGGCAGTTCGCCGGAAACGCGGTTGGCCTCCCCGGCGCGGTCGTGATGGGTTACGCCGGTTCCAAAACCCGAGCCTGGCTGGAAGGCGAAGGCTTCGCGGTGCACGTCACTCCGCTCGACGAGTTCTTGAAAGCCGGCGGGTCGGCTAAGTGCCTAACCCTGCGGCTCGACAGCGGCTTGGTTTAATGCGGCCCGGCTTGCGCGCAACTCTTGCACCAGTGCTTGCTGGCTGGCGGTCACGGTCAGGTCGCTGCGCGTGCGCTCGATGACCGCCCTCAGCGCGTCGCAGGTGCGCCGCAGTCCGTTCGTCAGCGAATCGGCGTAGTCGAACGTAATCAGTTCTTCGTAAATGGATTCCATTTCCGCCAGGATGCGTTCGGCGTTGGCGAGGTTGCCCGCCCGCATCTCGTCCAATGCGAACCGCCGGACCTCGCTGGCCGCCTCGCCCATGCCGTTGAGGTACGCCATCAGTTGCGAGCCCAGGCTCTCGCAAGTCGGAAGCGGCGCGCCGTCGATGATCGCCAGAACCGCCGCGGCCTCCACCATCTCCTTTTCGGTATCGTGTAGGTAGGCAGTATTCAATTGCGGGAACGGAGCCAAGACTCCCCGCGCGAGTTCCGCAGCGGCCCGCGCCTCGGCGAGCAAAGCCCGCGCTTCGTCGAACTGACGCCGGTGCACGTGCCGAATCGATCGCGCAGCCAACTGCCCCAGCTTTCGGCAATGCACCAAAGCCGCTTCCCTTGCCTCATGAAGCTCCTGCGCCTGTCCGCGAAGTCCGTCCCACTGATTTGCCGTCATGCCGATATCATGACGGAATTTGCCAGGCGACCCAAACCAGTACGGGCGGACAGCCGACGCAAAAGTCCTCATCGTGTAAAATGCAGCGGTCGCATGGGGGGAGATGTGCGTCTTGTTCAGCCGCATTGATTCAGATGTCAAATTCAGAAAATCTGGATCGTTTTGTGAACCGTCGGCAGCTTCATGTAGGTGCGGTGGCGACGGTTTACGTTGCCTGGGACACGTATCGCGCGAAGGAAGTTGTCCTGAAGGTGCTTCGTCCGGAGCACGTGCACGACCCGGCCTTCATGGCGATTTTTCGCCGGGAGCTCCGCGTTTCGATGCTGCTGGAGCACGATTACATCGTTCCGGTTCGCGATGTCGCTTTGGATGGCGACAAGCCCTATTTCGCCATGCCGTACTACCGCGCGGGTTCCCTTCGCGACCGGCTAGATTCCTTTCGGGCGAGCCGCGAATTCCTCCCGATTGAGGAAGCGCAGCGCATTTTTCGCTGCCTTGGCAGCGCGCTTGATGAAGCCCACTCCAAGGAGTTTCATGCCGACCCCGGCAGTCCCGCGGGGTCGCCAAAGACGCGTGGAATTCTGCACCGCGACATCAAGCCCAGCAATGTGTTTGTGGAGCTCGATGGCTCTGGGAAGTTGAAGTCGGCGCTTTTGGCAGATTTCGGCATTGCCCATGCGATCGGTAGCGCCAGCGTAACCACGAGTGCCGTCATCGGAACGCCGCCGTACTTCAGCCCGGAAGTCGGGACGAGCCGGCTGGGTCCGCGGTCCGACCTTTACTCCCTTGGCGTGATGATGTACGAAGTCCTTTGTAATCAACTGCCGATTTCACCGGATAAGCATCACGACGTGATTTCTTGGATTCGCGCCCATGCCGACATGCAGCCGCTGAGCATTCGCGCGTTTCGGCCAGAGCTTCCGAGGAGCGTTCAGGACTTTTTCTTGATCTGCTTGGCCAAACAGCCGCAGGACCGATTTCCAAACGGTGCCGCGATGGCGGACGCCTTTGATCTGGCACTGGCGGGTGAAACCTCGTTCGTGCCGAATAAACTTTCCGGCGGTTCTTTTGTCAAGTCAGAGCCAGCCCCCGCTGCAATTCTGGAGGAAACCATCGCGCCCGTTTCGATCCCCCGGGGGGGAATAGCCGTGACCTCGATTCCGCCGAAGGAGGAGGAGCCGCCGTATGAAATGCCGATCGAAGTTACTCCGGTCCCGGCTGCCGCAGAATCTCGTAACTGGGTCAAAATCGGCCTCGCGGCGGTGTTGGGCATTAGCGTTTTGGGGACCGTGGGATTTGGGATCAAGCTGGCGCTCACCCCGCCGGTAGTGGCCGCAGCACAAACCGTCGATCTTTCGCTTCGGGTTCAGCCGGGCCAGCGGTTCCAGGTGTCGCGGGTTCAGAAGCTATACATTGAGGATGTCTTGGTGCTGGAAACCGTTGAGGAGGGCACCTACCAGGTCCGCACAATAGGTCGCACTCAGGACGGCATCTCGGTGACCTTCGACTCAATCCTTACTACTGGAAGAGTCAGCCTGGTTGGAACGAAGCCACTGGAGAATTTAAGTACGGAAGGAAGTGTCACCTGGCCGACCGGAAACAATTCAAAGGGTTGGATCGCTCCGCTAGACACGCTCTCCATGAGCAACGTCGTACTTGATCGGGAAATTCTGTCCCCGCGCATGCTGCCCTGGGCGCCCGGGCTTGCATGGACGACAGCTCGGCCGGACGAAGAAACTGAACCCGGCGTGGCGAAACTCACCTTTAGCGGCTGGCCCGAAACGGGTCCAAGCTTAATCGAGCGATCCACAATCGATGAGTTTACGAAGGACATCGTGAACCTGGCAAAAAACTCGGACCTCTCGAAGTTTGGCGCGATCGAGCCGCCACCTGCGGACGGCTGGACGATCGACAACATGGATGCGGAAGTGGACTTGGCGACGGGCCTACCGCTCCTGTGGCGGGCAGGCCAAACATTTTCACCTAACAACACCTACAGCCTGAAATGCAAGATCGACGTGACTTCTCGGATGGAACCGCTATGAAGCTCGGCCGCCCAACGACTTCGCTAGCATGGCTACTCCTTCTTGTCATTTTCATGCTTCTGATTCCGATTAGCAAGGCACAGTCTCCGGACGAGGTATCGGTCCTGGTGAAGGCAAAGCGCGAACTGGAAGCAAAGAGAGCGGCAGAAGCTAAGCGAAAGGCTGAAGCGGCGAAAGCGATTGCGGCCGCGAAGGACAAGGCAGCAAAAGCCGAAGCCGAGCGAATCCGAGTTCTTAATGCAAAAGAAGCAAGGGCGAGAGCGAGGATTAGAGAGCGTACGGCTCGGTCCCGCCGACTGGCCGAAGCCAAGAAAAAGAAAGAGGAAGCCCTCAAAAAGAAGAAGTCAAAAGCAGAGCAGCAACGCCTCGCACGTCAGGCGGCGGACAAGAAGAGAAAAGAAGAGATTTCGCGCCGCGAGAAGGCGAAGCGAGCTGAGGAACTTCGTCGTGAGGTTCAAGGCTATCGCGACTGGCTCAAACCCGTTCGCTCGCCGCTACCGATTCTTGGCCACATCAAACAGATTGGCTCTCTCAGCTTTTCACCCGACGGATCCACGCTAGCAAGCGGAAGTTGGGACGGGACAATTATCCTTTGGAACCTACGCACAGGTGAGCCCCGACACACCATCAAAGACAGAACGTCGCCGTTCTACTCCGTTGCCTTCTCCCGCGATGGCCGCCTGTTGGCGAGCAGCAGCTACAGCGGAACCGTCTCGCTTTGGAACGTCCAGACGGGCAGACTGGAGAAACATCTGGCCGAGGGCGGCGAGATCGTTCCCTCGATCTGTTTCTCACCCGACGGTTCCGTTCTGGCGGCCGGGAGCCGGGATGGAAAGATTCGACTTTGGAACATTCCCGACGGCGGACTCAGGCAAACGCTGGTCTCGGGCAAGGCCCAGCTGGAGGCGATCTCGTTTTCACCTGATGGGTCAACCCTTGCCGAAGGCAGCAAAGACGGCACCGTCCTCATTTGGGACCTGACCAAACCTCAGCGATTCCGCGGCATCTTGGGGCATCCGGACCGCCTCACATCTCTCGCCTTTTCTCCCGGCGGTGCCGCCATGGCCAGCGGAAGCATGGATGCCGCCGTCCGCATCTGGCGCGCCGACGCGACGGAAGTTCCGAAGGCAGTTTCGCGCCACATCGGCGGCGTGACTTCGGTCTGCTTCTCGCCCGACGGGACGATGGTGGCGAGCGGAAGCGTCGACGGGTCGGTCCGGATCTGGCATGTGCGGTCACGCGAGCGTCTTTGCGTTCTCAAAAGTCATGTTGGTGGGGTCTCGTCGGTCGCGTTCTCACGGGATGGGTCGATGCTGGCCGCCGGAAGCCTGGACGGCCCGATCCACGTCTGGCGCTTCCCGCCGCGCTAAACCGCGCTCGACCGAAGGGGAGCGAGCAGTTCCACCGCAAGGTCCAGCGTTTCTTGCCGCTTGCAATAGCAAAACCGAATCTTGGTTCGGCCGTCCTCTTTATTGCGGTAGAAGCTGCCGCCCGGCACGGTTGCGACGCCCAAGTCGTCAATCATCCACCGCGCGAACTGCAGGTCGTCCTCCTTTCCATGGCGTTCCATGAGCTCCGCCGCGTCGGTCATGATGTAGTAGGTGCCGTTTGGCACGAACACTTCAAAACCAACATCCCGCAGAAGCGCCGTCATGAAATCTCGCTTTTGAAGGTAGCTCGCCTGCAGCTGGTGATAGTACTCATCTGGGAAGCCAAGCGCAAACGCTGCCCCTTCTTGCAGCGGGGCCGCCGCGCCGACGGTGAGAAAATCGTGCACCTTGCGGATCGCATCCGTTGCCTGGGGCGGAGCAATGAGCCAGCCGGACGCAGTGCAATGCCAACATCGATTGCCGGATCCAGACGGTCTTCGGCTCAGATATTTACCTTGTACTGAAGCTTCTTCTTGGGTATTCTTTCTGTGAAAGCTCTATCAAAAGGACAGGTCTAGACAATCAATGGCATACTTCACCACATCTAAGCTGCTCAATTACAAGAACGACCCATCGGTGGTGCGGTTGGCTCAAAAGCACTCGGCCACCAGGGTCGCTGCAAGTATGAAGGTGTTCTTGTCTCACAGCCACCAGGATAGAGACTACGTAGAAGCTGTCCGGCTGCTCCTTGAGAGCCAAGGCTCAGGCATTTACGTCGATTGGCAAGATGGCGAGATGCCAGCGCAGACTTCGTGGCAAACTGCCGCATCGCTAAAGAGCAAGATCAAGGACCTCAAGAAAGTTGTCTTGTTGGCGTCCGAAAACAGTAAGGAGTCCAAATGGGTGCCGTGGGAGCTAGGCTATGGCGAAGGGGTCAACGGGCTCAGTTCTGTGGCAATTCTCGCGGTTCTGCCCGACAATGTCGAGTTATGGAAAGGGACTGAGTATGTTTCGGCGTACCCGTTCATTGAGGAGGACCAGCGTGGACCCATCGTCCGCAATCCCGTGGATGGAACAACACAACTCTTAACTGATTGGCTTAGGAAGTAGTTACTTCCCGGCTTTCCTGGCAGCCTCCTCGATCCACCGCGGGAGGTTCGCGAAGCCGTTATCGCCAACCCAGTCGTAGCTTGCGAAAACCTCGCTGAAGTTCTGCCCGCCTTTCGAAGCAGGAGGCTGCCAGTAACTCAATGGGTTCTTGCCTTTCTGGTCCGCGAGAAGAAGCGGTGGAGCCTTGATGCCATTGATGTGGACAGCGATAATGCCATTGCCTCGTCTATAGCTCTCTTCAATCTCGAACGTCAGCCATTTGCGGCCGTAGGTCTCCGCGCCAACTAGAACGACAGTGACAGAGGTGCCATGAAGTCCTTTCAGGATCATGTTACGGATCGCTTGGTCGCCGCGACGCTGGACCTGCTCCCAAAGTGACCGGTCAAAGAAGGTTTGCGCCTGACCGCCCCTCGTAAGCCAGGAGTTTCGCACCACATTCACCCGAAAGATGTCACGCTGGTAGTGAAAGCTGAAGAAAACTTTCCTAGCCACCCTTTTGCCTCTTACTGGGTATCCCCTGGCCAGCACCAGGTTTGCTTTCTGGTGGGCTGACGCTATTCGGAACTGAGTGTGCTTTTCGCTGGACATCAGCATCCTTTTCCTCCAATGAAGTTGCCCCGCTTCCGGGCTGGCTGCTCGCAAGAACGGCCATCACCACCGCAACGGCGAGAAGCCCAAGGTAAAACGGCCAAAGCGTCGGGCTAAACGCAACCGTTGGCCACCATGTCACCTTATCTTTCACCTTGCGAGTGTCCATCGAGTAGGTCGGCACATCTTTATCTTTTTCGACGACAGCCTCATAAAGCTTTCTAAACAGCCGCTCCTGTCTAACGTAGAACGCGTCGAGGCCCCACATAACGAAGAGCGGGATGAGCGCGAGCCAGGCTCCCGAAGTTAACCGCCCTTTTTCGGCGGCAAGTGCCAGTAGAGCGGCAACCAGGGTGACCGTCCACCCCTTCAACACGAACGAGTTCGCTGCCATCCTGGTGATGGTTAATTGGAGGAAGTCGAGGTGCTTCCTGCGGTCCTCGCTGTCGAATTCGCACATATTGTTAAAGACGCGCTCACTTAGGTCGTAGATGCGTGGTGGGACTTGGCACGATCTGCCAAATCTATCATGACGATGATTGCGCCGTTAATTAGGGAAATCCATGCGATGGCGCCGCGGGAATTAGATGCGTGTTTTTATGTTCCAACCGTAGCAAACACTCGTCTTGATGTCTTCGTATGGCGGATAGTTCGGGATCACCTCAAAGCCATTTCGCTCGTAGAGCCGCCTTGCCGCAGTGAGATCCACATGGGTCTCCAGGATGGCCCTCGAATAGCCGAGCTCTCGGGCCCAAGCGAGCAACTCGTTGAGTACTCGTTCTGCGATCCTGACCCCGCGGGCTTCGGGCAGAACGAACATCCGCTTGATCTCGACTTCACCCTTTGGCAGCGGCTTGAATGCGCCACATCCGACCGCCTGCTCGCCCGTTACCGCCAGGACGGCATGTTGCAACGGAACCGCATGGTTCAAGGCAGAAAAGAAATCGTCCTTTTCGCCGTTCAGGATCGTGAGGAACGCATCGAGATCAGCCTCAAGCGCAAGAAAAATTGCGTCACCACTACCGGTTCGGAGAATTCTCAGCGCGTCTGACATCTGGAACTATCGTACCAAGTTCAGAGAGAGACGGTTCCTTTATGGAGCGTTCCGCCAACAAGCGCGTCATGCGGGAGTGACCCACTCAATCACACAACAAATTGCAGAAAATCTTTGGTGGACCGTGATGGGCTCGAACCATCGACCCGCTGATTAAGAGAATCAGAATGTCAAATCCAGAGTCGTCCAGAATCGTCCGTTCAGGTTCACTCGTTGAACCTAGAATGTCCGCTAAAGGCCACTTCTGACCACTGAATTCCGCCCGGTAAACTGCGGATAAACTGCGGTGCGCTTAGGATAAACTGCAGAAATGCCCCGAACAGGAAGACGTGAGAAAGGCTCCGGAAGCATCTTCAAGCGCGGCAAGAAGCACGTCGCTCAGGTGCAAGATGGCTTCACGCCTGAAGGACGCCCGAAGTACCGTCAGGTGACCTGTGGAACGCAGGGTGAGGCGGTCAAGGCACTCAACGAGCTGAACGCAATGCTTGTCGCGGGGCGGACTATTCCTGATCGGCGAGGTCATACCGTTTCTTCTTGGCTTGATGTCTGGCTTGAAGAGCACGTCAAACCTAACCGCGAGGTGAAGACCTACGAGTTCTACCAACTCATGAGCGAGCGGCGAATCAAGCCCTACCTTGGCCGGATGGAGCTCCAGCGAGTAACGCCGATGGACGTCACAAGGCTATTTAAGGCCATCGAAGCCGACGGGGCGACCGCGAACACAATCGCGGCGGCAAGACGCACTCTACGGGCCGCGTACGGTGTCGCGATGAAATACGGGGAGGCGTATGACAACCCCGTGTCCAAGACGTTCGCACCAAAAGTGAAGCGGACTCAGAAGGTGTACTTCGACGCTGAGCAGGTTCAGAAGCTCCTGCTTGCCCTAGACGGTTCTCCGATTGAAAGCCTCGTAAAGTTCACCTTGGCCACCGGCATGCGGATTGGAGAGGTCTCCGGCCTCACCTGGACAGGCGTCGATCTCAAACAGAAGACGATCCTTGTTTCCTCCCAACTCCAGAGGATGGGCAAGAAGCTGGTCCTCAAACCCCTCAAGACCGACAAGAGCATGCGCACGATGCCGCTAGTCGGCCACTCTCTCGACGTGGTGCGGTCTGAGCGTAATCGGCAAGAGGATGAGGGCTACGAGAATGAGCTCGACCTCGTGTTCTTGAACCCGTGGGGTCGTCCGTTTGATCCGAAGTACGTCAACGACTACCTGCACATCGCCCTCGAAAAGGCGGGACTTCCCTGCACCGGAATGCACTCCCTCCGGCACTCTGCAGCGACGTTCATGCTCATGGCTGGTCTAAATCTTCATCAAGTCAGTCGCTATCTTGGGCACTCACAAATTGCTCTCACCTCGAATCTGTACGGACATGTTCTGGATGGGGCGATGAGGGATGCTGCTGCCCAGCTTCAGGCGAGCTACCTTCGGGATAGTTCGGTGGCCTCGTAGACACTATCACCCTTGCTTAACTTCGCTGAATTTCTTTTGCAGGTGCCATTTTTGCTGATACGGCGCTTCACCGTGCGAGTGCCTTTCCACCCATAGTTGGAACTGTGCATCGGGAAAAGCTCGCAATATTTGTTTAAGGGCGGCATGTGTTGCTACTACGATCCATCCCTCACCCAGGGACTCGAACCGTGGTGGCTCAAGACAAATCCAACCGTCCTTCCAGTAGATGCTACGAACCATGAGTTCGCCGTCAGCGTTATCCCACCTGAACGGTTCCGTTGCTGACGGTTTCCATCCAAGTTCGCGCGCTCTTCCGGCGCAGAATGCAGCCCAGCGATACTGAGGACCGATTAGCTGACTCTCCTCGTTCCAAACTGTCAATTGCTCAGGATCTTGAGCATTGCCTTGCAGATAGCTTGAGTAGACAAGCTCCCTGCCAGAAGCAATGGTCAGACGGTCGCAGCTAGATTCAATTGGAACGCCGGTCAGCCCGCGATACCGTTCCTCCCGAGGCCGTCCCCAATCGGGTCTAACGAACCAAGATCGCTCCGCAATTATTGTTTCTGAGCCAATGTTTGTCGGATAGTCTTCCCACGAGGAGCCGCCTTCTCCATTGAGCCACTTCTTTTCCTGGTTATCCGACAATTCCCAAGCGAGAGCTGTCATTTCGGCTGGCCGCTGAATGGGACTTGACAGCTCAAGCACAGGATCGTAGACCGGATAAAGATAGTCGTACGCCTCTTCGGCTCCACTTAATGATCGACCGGTCAGCGCCCTGCGACCTAGTAATCTCATCGCCGCTTCTCGCCCAATGATTACCCGCTGGCGTAGCCATTGCCTTGCCAGAGCCAGCTTCATCCATCGTCTAAAGCGCAGGTCATCGGCCCAATGATAGTCGCGCTCAATTCGCTCGTACAGTTGTTGGAGCTCAGATCGGGCTCCTTCCGAGTCACCGTCTGGCAATCCTGCAAACACGCCATTGTATAGATTGGCAGCCACAGTCGGACCGCCCGCAACGAGTATGCGAGCCTGTTCGTAAAGGACGTCGGTCAGGGCTGCCTGAGGCAACAGGATTTGCGGATCAGCAGCTTGATTTTTGACCTCGGTCCATTTCCAGCCCAATACAGTGCATACTCGTTTTGCTACGGAACGGACGGCGATCGACTCGTGACTGTTACACTTGAGTACTTGAAGTTGAACACTCCTAACAGAACCTGGCTCAACCTCGGCAGCGGCATGGAGTGCAATCAGGATGTGCTCGAACTGCACCTGGTCAGCAACGTTCTCGGCAGCACGCCAAACGATGTCCGCCTTAGCTGTCCTACTAACATACTTGGCCAGCGCCCGCCGCGCGGCAACGCCGATGTCAACAACGGGAAACGCTAGGAGAAAAACGAGAAACTCAGCAAGGGCCTGGTCAACGCTGTCCGTCGAGTTCCCGCCCTCAAGGGAAGCGAAAATCTCTGCCGGTTCGTTGGCTGCGATAACTTGATCCAGATAGTCCTGGAGACAGGCGATAGCTGCTTCGGTCGGCCACTTTAACTCAAGGAACTCCAAGATGGCATGGATATTCGCCAGCAGGTGGTACGTGTTGAGCCGCCCGTGGACTAGGTCGAGCCCGAACTCCTCCCGTGCGCGCGACACCGCCTCGTCATTATTGATTGCCTTAAGCGCTGAAAACGCCGTAACCTTCAGAGCCCCATCATGCCTCTGAAACCAGGACGCATCGCGCGCCTGACTGACAGCTTCCTCGGCGTGTTTCAGTGCATCGTTCCTGTCGCCAATCTCTAGAAGCGTTCTCGATTTCCAAGCAAGAAATTCCACTTTTCTGTAATCTGGTACAGTGAGCGTAGCAATGATTGCGTCAAGGTGCTCCTTGCTACTGATGCTTGCCTTTCTAATTGTTTGCCACCACTCAAAGTAGACATTATCACCTGGATTTGGATTCCAATCATCAGGTTCCATTGATTGGCTTAGCAATTGGGCCATTTGATTCTGCGTTCGAGTCTCCCCAGAAGCAAGGCGGTAGAGCGAAGTTTGAACGGAAGAGTCGTCGCGGCCCGACTCCAGGCCTCCTGTGTCGACAGTTTCCAAGATGCCGTCATCGAGCAGGGCGTCATTCAGGGCACGCGCGATACCTAAGCGACGCGAGGGCAACGAGTTTGTGCGGACGCTGGCCATAAGCTGAGTTGCAGTCGCAGCGCGTTCTGCCGGTTCGACACTCCTAAGGATAGCAACTGCCGATGTTGCTGTTGATCCTGGATCAACCATGCATCCAAGCTCCTCGTAAATGCTAGATATAATCTGTGCCGATGCTCCAGCGTTTGCAGCCGCTAAAACAAGACCCTCAATCGTTGAGCTCAGATTAATGATGCTTCGATCTAGAAACTCGGTTGCGAGACATCGAGCTGCACCGGGCTTGAATCGCATCACGAGTGCTAAAAGGTCTTTCGCGGCGTCAGCTTGCCCCGCTCCTCCAGCTACCTCCAAGGACCTTGCAAACTTCTCTACAATGGTCAACTCATCCGGCGCACTCAATGAACTGACAGATGCTGCTAACCAGTCGGCAACATAGGTCATGTGGTAGTCCTTGTGGCTCCCTGCTCCGGCAGCAGCGCCGCTCGCCTGTTGAATCCAGTCGCGACTCTGGCTTTTGGAACCAATGATGTAAAGAAACTCGGCAATTGCGAAACATGCCTCCTGCCTCTCCGCCGGGTCTTCGCCGTGAGCGTCTGCTGTATTTGAGAGTCCTAGGCGCAACGCCTCGTCTTGAGTGAGGACGCCTTCCATAAAGAGGGCTTTGGCCAAATATCGTCGATGATTCGGATAAAGAATCAAAGGATTGGACTGTTTCGCCAAGTCGAAGGCCACGTCCCTTAAGGCGTTGAGACCGTCATAGCCGAAATCATTCGCAACAGACACAAGTTCCTTTAGCAGGGGCATCATGGATTGATTGACGATGTAGCCCTTCCTAGGATCGAACTTTGAAAGAACAACTACATGGTTCTCAAAGAGCACGACGCTTCGGAAAGCGGCGGTCAAATCGGTATCGTTACTCTTGGCAATCGCTTTTGCCCTTAGATGTCCTAACTCTCTCGCGGCCCATTCGACTCGTGCCAGGGCCTCTTCGTCCTCTTTATCTACACCATGAGTTGGTCCTTCCTCGAGCCCATAACGATCCTGCAAATAACTTAGTGTGGCCGTAAAAGTTACATCTGTAAATCCCAGGCTCCGGCGACGCTGCAAAAGATCTACTCGCGCATGGCGAATATTGGCGATAACCTTGGCCGCCTCGTCATGCCTCTCCACACTGTTGAGGTGTTGAGCATAGGCTAGCTTAAATTCTTGGTCAACAACTGTTGACATCAGAGTTTCAAGCTCGTCTTCTGTAATATTTCCATTGCTGGAGCCTATACACATCAAGAGCGCTGCGCTCACCCTCCGTGCATCCCCAAGGGCTTTGATTTCGGAGAGGAGCTTGTCTAAGTTTTCAAACTCAGCGCCCGCCTCAAGGAGTGTCAAGAGCGCCCCGTAAAGCAGTCCAGACTTTACGCCGGCCTCGTTGACCTCCTCTTCCAATTCCCGAACCTTGAACCTCAGCCCCTGTATTTGCGCAATGATCTCTTCAAGCGGCTCGAACAAAGGTGCCGCCTCGCTCCACTCACGCAGAATCCCGTAGTAGTCGTGATGCTGCCGAGTGTCAATTTCCTCGCCTTGGTAGACAAACGCAATCGGCTTTGACTGGAGGTAGAGCACCTTCGCTTGTCGCTTAAGCTCATCCGAACCTTTGGACGAGCCGTAGAACCAAAGGTCCTTGCAAAACTCAAGTGCGGTCTCGTCGCTAACTAGAATTCGACCTGCTGCCCGCACTTGCATGATCGCCAAGTCGGGGCGATCCAGCTTTAGGAACCGCTTGGCTAGAACACCAGGCTCTGTTCGAGAGCTTCGCTGATCAATCTCGAATTCAACCATGGCAAGCCTAAGAACCTCGCCGAGTGAGCCAAGTTTCCAGGCAGATTCGAGTCCGGCTAGGATTAAAGGTCGAATGAGAGCATATGGCAGAAACGAAGATGAACCCCTACGAAGCCAGTCCGAAGTAAGCACGGCCAAGAGTTCTTCATCTCTATTGGCCATCTTGAGGTGAAGAATCCTTGCCCTTCCAAGTGGCTCTGCGCAAGTCGGCTCGCCACATCGATCTGCAAGACGGGAGTGGAAGGCTCTTTCCTCGGCGATGCAATCTGTGGCGGGAAGTCTGGATCGTGTCGCAACCTTGAGAAATGATATTAGGCCGTTATGTATAAACTGGATATTGCCGTCGACATCCTTCACGAAAGGAGCCAGTGCACTAGTGTAGAGGTTTTCAATGTCGGCCTTTTCTGGCCACGACCTGATCCATAAAGAGGGAATCGTTGGTGCTGCCCGACAGAGAAGTCCGAGTAGCTCTCGATTAGTGGCATTTGACAGCACTGTCGCAAGTCGCCCCGCATAATATTTGTCAACATCGCCAGCATAGGCCCCAAGTTGGTCTATGGCTTCAGCGACCGTGACCTGCTCATTATTTCGATAGCCGTTCAAAATGTAGGTGAGGATCAGAGGATTTCCCTGAGATGATTGATAAAGTTCCTCGCGCTCTTCGATTGAAATCGGCCTTTCAAACTGGTTTGTGATGGCAAAGACATCTCCCCGCGCCAATCCTTGGACCGAAACACGGCGGCCGTTCGTAGCATTGACGGAGTAGGCAACGTTCGGCGGGACTGTTCCGGCCTCAAGTCCTTGCGGCTGCGATCCAAGGACGATGATAAAACCCTCGGGAATTTCAGCGGGATCAGGTAGCTCGTTGAGAACAGATGCTTGAAGTCCCACTTCACGGGCAACATGGTCAATTCCGTCAATCAGGAGAACTGTCCTCCGGCCCTGACTGACATACTGCTCGTTGGCTTTCGCCATTTGCTCTCGAAGCGCTTCCCGCCCCTCGGAGATGTCTGCAATGCCCAGGCTATACCGCTGTGCAAAGAGCTTTTCCAGGCGCCCTACAACATCCTGAAAAAAAGTTAGAGCTTCGCTGCGATTACGAGTCGTTCCCGGATCGTCCGGTAGGAACGCGTAGTACGGAATGAAGAACGGATAATCTGGCCCTCCGAGTATGTCCTGAACTAACGTCGACTTTCCAGCTCCCGCTGGCCCGACGACAGCTAAGTATCCACCCGGAGAGGCATCGATAAGTTTCTGGAGATCTGCAGCAGCGTCGCTATTCTGCGCATATGGGATCACTGGCGTCGGAAATCGTTGTATTAGTCCGGTGCGGTAGCCCCTGAAGTCGATTGCCTGCAAGAGGTACTCGCGATCGACCCATTCTTGATTCGGCTGATTCGTGACCCACGTCGCAATGGCCTTGTGGAGCGAGTCGAACTGTTTGACATAGTGATGCCAATCACGTGTGTCTGGTCCGACGATTGATGGTTCTGGATGACCAAGCGAGAATCTGCAATCTTTCACGAAGGCTTGAAAATTTGCATCATCTAGCTCGGTACACTTCTGAACCCTAGCCCAGGCCTCGCGGAGAGAGGCACCATCGCTAACGGTTGGGCCGTTTTTCCAGTGATCGCTTAAGAATGTGGCAACGCTGTGGGACGAAATGACTTGACGATGATGCGTCTGCGTCGATGGCGGTCGATTCGATTGCAAACGCACGACAATACAGCGATCAGGCCATCGTGCCTTCAAGGACTGATAGCCATCAGAGAGTTCCTTGACGAGACCGTTCGTGCCAATGAGTTCGCCCCAATTCATATGGGCGGCATTAGAGCTGAACTTGATCGAGTTTCCTTCGACCTGATTTCCCCAAACAAGCACAAAGTCGTCGACTCGACCGGCATAGATATCGGCCAGTCGCACACCTTCAAAGACCCTATCCCGAGACCGCAGATCATCCTTGAGGATCTTTAGGATTCTCTCAGTCGCGACCTTGTCCTGGTATCCGTATCCCCCACGTGCCCAACGTTCGCCCATAGCGGGCGCATCCGTGGTGCTCGGTTGCGACACTTGGTCACTCATGGTCAATTTGCTTCTTCTGACGATGCCCGCCGCCGGGAGAAAACCGGGTGGTTGATGACATCCCTTTCATACTAGTACTGCCAATCCTCATGCCGCACAGGAAGTCGATTCAATTCCTCCCTATAGAACTTCCACTTTGGCATGAACTCGTGCATTAGCCGGACGAACCGGTCATTATGGCTCCTCTCTATCAAATGGACCATCTCGTGCACCACGATGTACTCAAGGCACTCGACAGGCTTCTTCGCAAGCTCAGTGTTCAGCCGGATGTTGCCCTTCGCCTGGCTGCAGCTGCCCCATTTCGTTTTCATGCGCTGGACGTAGTAGTTGGAAACTTCGACGCTGAGTTTGGGCTCCCACTTTGCAATCAGCTTCGGAACGGCAAGTTTTAGCTGCTGACGAAGCCAAGTCTCAACTAGCTCCGCTCGCTTCTC
>CAMCVK010000006.1 GCA_945881865.1 Fimbriimonas ginsengisoli Gsoil 348
TTAACAAGATCCTGATCGTCGGCGTCATCGGCGTCGGCGTCGGAGCCTCCGTCATGTTCTGGGGGGAAGACGTCCACGGCGTCCTTCAGCTCATTTTCGCCGCCGCGCTGTACTTTGCGCCGCTTTACCTACCGAGCCTCACCCAAGGAAGCGACGCCAACGAGGCCATCCGCCGAAGCTACGGTTCGCTGCAGGACGGCGGCATCGTGCTCGGCGTCATCACAATCGTCGTGCTCATCGCGGAGTTGGCGCAAAAGGCCCGCGAGCGAGTGAAACACGGCGTGAAGGCCGACCAGCTGAAGTACGGCAAGAACATCAAGGCCGAACCGGACAAGCTGAACGTGTTCCTCGGCAAGTGCTGGCAGATGCCCTTCTGCCGAAAGTTTGTCCGCGATAAGTGCCCGATCTATCACTCCAAGCGAACCTGCTGGAAGGAACAGGTCGGCTGCATGTGCGAGGAAGAGGTCATCAAAGGTGCCATGGAGAATCGGCCGATTCCCAAAGATGCCCTGCTGGCCGTGGCCGCCATTCCCCGCAATAACCGTCTTACGCCCGCCCAAAAGAAGGAGCGGTGCGACAACTGCGTGATCTACAACGAGCACCAGCGGCAGAAATATCGGGCTTGGTTACCCAGCCTTGTGGTTGGCTTCATTCTGCTTTACGTGCTGTTGCGCACGCCTTTGCTAGCCGCGACTGCCGGGGTCATCAAGCAAATCAATACGGCCATTAACGGAGCGACTTTGGGCGCGGCGCAGAAAAACGCGATTCCGCCCATTTTCACCGAGCTACTGCTGATGGTGGCCTTCCTCGTCGTCCTGAGCTACTGTCTGAAGACGCTTGAGTACGCCGTCTTCAAGCTCAAGATTTAATGATTGCCGACGCCGCCTTGATCCTGATTGATGGGGCCTATGGCGAAGGCGGCGGCGCGACGGTTCGTACCGCTCTCGCGATGGCCTCGCTAACCCAGCAGCCGGTAAGAATGTTCAACGTTCGCGGCGGCACGAAGTATGCGGGCCTCGACCCGGAGGACCTGGTGATTCTCCGGACGCTTGCCGAGGCATCGACCGCGACCGTGACCGACGATGTCGTAGGAGCGCACTCGTTTACGTTTTCACCAACGCGCCGGGCCCGCAGCTTCAATGGAATCATCCCGGCCATCCGGAACTCGGGCGGACGCGGGCCCAACGCACTGGTGGTTCTGAACGCCCTGCTTCCCGTCTTGGCTCGCACGGGTGCCTATTCTGAACTCACCGTGGACGGCGAGACGTTCGGGATGAACGCGCTTAGCTACGACGCCTTTGCCAACGTCACGCTTCCGGTCTTGCGGAACCTCGGCATTCATGCCTTTGCCGAGCAAACCCGGGCGGGTTTTGGGCGCGAATCGGCCGGCGAGGTCCGGCTGGAAATTGAGCCGAGCGCCGTGGTGCCGATCAAGTGGAGCGACCGGGGGAGACTGAATGGCGTTCACGCGATCCTCTCGACCAGCGGCGTGGCCGCGGCCCTCATCGACCGGGCGAAGTCGCACCTGAAGAAGCTGGCGCAGAACGTCTCGGTCTCATTGAACTTCGAGCACATCGAAGTCGGCTCCCCGATTCCGGGTGCCTACCTGACCCTCTGGGCCGAATATGACAAGGGGCTCGGCAGCGCGACCGGAATGGCGATGAAGGGGATGCGCATCGAGAGCCTGATGCAGGCGACGTTCGAGGAGCTGCTCGACTGGATGTCCGGCCCGGCCACGGTCGACCCGTATTTGGCGGACCAAATTCTGATCCCGGCCGTTCTTGCCGAAGGCGAATCGACTTTCAAGGTGAGCCGGCTTACGTCCCGCTTCCTAACGACCGCTTGGGTGATTAAGCAGTTCCTGCCGGTTCACATCACGATTCGCGGCAGCGAAGGCACCGCCGGTACCGTGAGCGTTCACCGGTAGTGATTCGCCATCTCTTGATCGACCTCGACGGCGTGATTCGTCGGTGGAACAACCGACCATCGATTGAAGGCCCGCTTACTTCAGAGGCCATTGCGGCGGTCGCGTTTCGAACGGAGTTCGTGCAGAAGGCGATCACCGGCGTTTGGTCGGACGAAGCCTGGCGCGCGGCCGTGGTTACGGCGCTTATGGGTCGCTACCCTTCGGCAGAGGCTTCTGTCGCCGCATGGTCTTCCTACATCGGTGAGGTCGATTCCGAAGTGATGGCGGTTCTGGCCGAGAGCGCGTTTGCCGAGAACCTGACCTTGATCACCAACGCGACATCACGATTGAACGACGATCTCCGCGCGCTTGGGATTTCTGGTCGCTTCCGGCACGTCGTGAACGCGTCCGAGGTTGGCCACGCCAAGCCGGATCCCCGGATCTTTGAACACGCGCTTGGCTTGCTTGGCGCGACTGCTTCTGAGGTGGCCTTTGTCGACGACCAACCTGTCAATGTTGCCGCCGCCGAGGCCGTCGGCATCCGTTCACATCGGTTCGAGTCTCCCTCCCGCTTGCGGGCGTTTTTGCGCGATCTCGCGTAATCGCTTCAGGCCATTCCGGAGCGACGGCGTCGGAGCCGCTGGCTAAAGCCCTTCGGGCTAACGGCAACCCTTCGCGCAGCGTCTAGCCCCAGCCTCCGTGGCTGGGCTGGTCTTGGCTCGATCCCGGAGGGATCGCCGAAATTAGCCGCGGGTCGCAGACCCGGGGACCAGACCGGCCATCGGCCCCGACGCTGGAGGCGTCGCAGAAACTCTGGCACCCCTCTAGGGTGCGAATCTTGGTTGCCGCTTGACCCCGGGTCGAGCAAACTCAACCCGGGGCTAATGTCTGGAACCCCTGCCGGGGTTCGGGGCATCGTTGCCGAGATGAAGGCGCCGGTAAAACTTAACCGGCGGCTACCCAATCCGACTTGAAATTTTGTTGTTTCACCCTCATCCCTGCCCTTCTCCCGGAGACGGGAGAAGGGTTCAAACGATCCGCCTACAACGGAACCGGATCCTCGACCGCGGCTCCCTCGGAAATGCGCTCGGCGTACTTGTGCCGCTGCTCTTTATCAAGCGTTCGCCACGTGAGGAACTGCTTTCGGACGCTGGTAAGGAACCGCTTGTTGACCACCGGCCAGTTCTCCGGGTCGCCCGCGAGCCGAACCAGCGTCAGGTCCAGCAGGTAAACGCCCGGGACCACGCTTGGCCGCAGGTCTAGCTGCAACCGCTGCGAAATGCCAAGGTCATACGGCGAAAGCCACATCGTCGATTCCACCCGGTAGGCATCGGTCGTGCCTTCGGCCACGCCATAACTCGTGTCTTTGGTGACGAACTCGCCGATCGTAAAGCCTTCGTACGCCTCCAGCCACTCGCCCAGGAACGCCGTGATCGGGCCGGCCTCGGCGGCATTGATGCTGAACGGAAGCGGCAACTCCCAAACGTCGCCTTCGGGGCCGGTCTCGAAGACCTCCTCGTTCATTGCCGGCGCGGCAATCTGGGCGGCTTTTCGCGCTGGGAAGATCGTGCTTCCCAAAACTACGACCATGACGATGACGGCCGAAAGCACCGCCGAAGTCGAGCTGAAGTTCAGGGTCAGGCCAGGCAGGGCACCGGTTGCGACGATGACCTTGGCACAGCCCTGCGCAACGTAGTAGCCGGCGACGGCCCCGAGCACGCCGTATACCAGCGACTCCGCAAAGAACAACATCGCGATGTGGTTCGGAGCCAAGCCGATGCTGGAGAAGATGCCGATCTCACGGGTTCGCTCGAAAACGCTGGCGATCATCGTGTTCAAAACGAAGACCGACGCGATGAGCAACTGGATGATGACCAGCGCGATTCCGGTGCTCTTAGAAGCTTGCAGAACGCTAAACTGCTTCACCTTCAGGGCGCCGTTCTCCGGTACGGAGGCGTACACGTTGAGGCGAAGGCGCGGCATCAGAGCCTCCAGCGAGGGCCGAGTCTGGGTTGCCTCCGGAAAACGAACCGCAATCGTCCGCAGGTCGGCTCCCAGCGCGAGAGCCGTCTCGGCGGGAACGAAGAAGATCGAAGCCGGGTCGAGGCGGAGATACTTTCGGAACGCCTGCGTGCTAGACGAAGTTTGTTCCTGGTACCGGCGGGAGAGGCTGAAGTCGGGCGGCATGACGCCGTCGCCGTCCAGGTCCGTCAGGCTCCGCAGGATTCCGGCGTCGGCGATGCCGATGACGGTGTAGCTGGAGCCAGCATAAGTGATTCTCGCGACGCCGACTTCCTTCGGCCCGACTTTCAGGGTCTGCGCGAGCGGTTGCGGCAGGATGACGACGTTTCGCTCGCCCGGTCGGAACCAGCGGCCTCCCGGCAGAAGTGCATCCTGCGGCTTGAGGACCTTCGTTTCGTCAGGGTCCATGCCGACCATCGCGCGAACCTCCGCGACGCGGTCGGCGCGCTGAAGCGAGAGAACGCCGGTGTCGCCGATGTCCGCGCCGTAATAGTAGGCTCGGCGCGCGACGGTGCCCCGACCGGCAAACTCATTCGCCAGCGTTCGGTAAGTCGAAAGCTGAAGCGGATCGAGCCCCGGAGTTCGAACGAGTAGCCCTGGATACGGCGCTGGGTTGTCGCTCGGCGTTTCGGTGAGCGTGAAGTCCGAGACGATACTCGTGAAGCTAAGGACGATAAACGTCATCACGACCAAGGTAAGAGTCGTCAGAATCGTTCGAGCCTTTCGGCGACGCATGTTCTGGACGCCGAGGTTGAACGCGGCCGCAGCTACGCTACTTCGGGCAATGTCCACGTCGTGAACGCCGGCTTGGGTCGCCCGAATCGCCTTCAGCGACTTTTGGAACTTGCCGAGGATAAACGAAATCACGATGAGGCTAAGAACCCCCATCACGAACGCGACAAAGATCATTGTCGGGTTCGTCACGATTTCGAAAGCCGGATGAATCAGGCGCAGCAGGATGAACGACGCGATGAAGATGCCAATCGACCAGCCGAGCTGCTTGGCCATGATAGCGGTGCCCACAAACAGCCGCTCCAAGAAGAAGCTGAATGGAATCAGTAGGAAAAGGTAGAAAACGACGCCGTTCACGACGTCGTTCGCGGTGCTCATGATGACCGGATGCGCCTTAAGCGCGTAGCCCCAGGCGGCGCGGCCGTGCCGCTGGGCTTCGCCCCAATCCTTTGCCAGCTCGGAAGCCTCGGCAAGTTTGATCTCCTCCTGAGCCTGCCGATGCAGGTCGCGAATTCCCGGGCTAATGATCCGGTATTTGAAGAATCGGTCCAACCGTGTCTGGTTGATGGCCACGACATCGCGGGCGGCGTTCAGCGAGGTATTCGGGAACAGACCGTCCGAGCCAAGCATCTGCCGGCCGTTCTTCGGCTTGAAGTCTTTTTTGTAGCCCGGTGCGACATAGCCGATCCCCTGCTCGTCGCCCACCGACGAGTTCGTGAGGATCAACCGGTTCTCAAGGAACCCGGCTAGCATCAGGTACCTCTGGCCCGCGAGGAAGAACAGCACCTGGGCGTCTTCGACTTCCGGGCTAAGGCGCTGGTCCTGGCTCGGGCTAAAGAATCCGTAGTCGGACGGCTCGGCGCCGGTCACAGCGTCCAGGGGATCGACGCGGGTGATGCTCCGCAGCTCCTGAGGATCGACGAGATCGTAAAAGTCGACGCTCTGGCACGGGAAGACGACGATCGGCGACTGGCGATCCGGCGATTTTAGTCGGAAGCGCAGCGGATACCGGAAGGCTCCGTAAACGCCGAACGAAGCCGCGTGGTCGATTCGACCGGTCGTAGGATCGAGACGAAAACCGGCGATGGTCTGGGGCGGCACGTCGGTTCCCCAGTAAGAGTTCACCGTTGGCGCGCCGGAGATTCGGTACTCCGCTTTGGGGCCGATGGCACCGCTTACGACGTCGCCGCGGACGCCCATCATCGTCTTTTGGCGGGCAAGCAAACAAGCGAGGGTGTTCGGAACGGCCGTGTCGGGCACAAAACTCTTCGTGGGATCAAACGAAACGATTTGGCCATGCAGCGTCGCGAAGCCGCCGATGAGGCGCATGCTTTGCGGCTTCGACATCTCCAGCGGAACCTTGTGATCGGTGCTTTCGTTGCGGTCGGTGGTGTCGTTCAGCAGGTGGTGCATCAGCGCCGCGACGGTTTGAACCTGACGGCGAACGTTGCCAAAGTTGACGGCATCGAGCGTGTCGTACGGCGTGTCAAACCGAACCCGGCTGTCCTCAACGGTACGAAACGTCAGCGAGTTGATGCCCGCCAAGACGAGCGGCTCGCAATCCAGGGCAAATTTGCCCGAGATGTTGTTCTTCCAGGTGCGGTTATCGCCGTTGTTCACGGCGTCGGTCATCACCAGTCGGGCAGGGGTGACCCGCATCACCTGTGCGAGGCGGTCGGTGTGGGCGCGCAAGATCCGCGAAACGTTTCGAACCTGGGCAATCGGCTCGTCGCGGTATTCGTAGTACCAGCCTCGGGCATAGCTTCCTAGGCCCGAGGCGCCGGAACTGATGTCCAAGGTCACCGTAAGGAACGGCGTATCTTTGCCATTCTCATCCAGACGTTTCTGAACATACTCCCGAGCACCGGCAAGTGCGAGGCCATGGCCGCCGGACAAAATGAGCCGCAGCGGACGGCGATGCGGCTGAGACTTGTAGATGCGAGCGACTTCCAGCATCGTAGAAAGGCCGCCGATCTCTTCGGCGCCCGGCGAAAGCCCGGGCACGACGCTCATCGAATCGGAATACGCGAAGAGGGCAATCGGCTCTTCCTTAACCGCCGGGTCCGAACCCGGAAAGTCGACGATCCAGTTCTTTGCCGGAACGGTCAGCCACGGCTGGCTGCACTTTAGCCGGGCCACGGCAGACTTTTCGGCAGCGTTCAAAACCGCGTTGGCCTCGGCCAGCGGTAGGTAGAAGCGTGGAACAGAGAGCGGGACGCCGCTAAACTTTTTCTCCGCTTCCGAGCGGTCGGGTACGTCTGGAGAAACGAAAACGATCGCCTTTGCGCCCAGCCTCGCGGCGTTGCGCCAGCGATTGCCGCTGTTAAATTCCATCACGACGATGGAGCCCTTGATGTCTTTGCCCTTCAGGTCACCATCGGTGCCGAGACCGACGTAGAGAAGCGGTCCGGCGACATCGCAGGTCGAGGTGCGAACTAGGTTCGGCCAAAGCGGCATGAGAGTCTGTCGCACGCCGCCGAATGTGAGGGTGCCGGTTGATTTCGGGTCCGGCACGGTGACGTTGAAGGTTTCGGCCCGGACGTTTTGGCCGCCCAGTTTGCCAACCTCGGAAACGAAATACTCTCCGGTTCGGCGGTCGGCGTCGGATCCCGCTAGGCGGCTGCCAAACCCGGCAACCGTCGTGTAGTCCTGTTTGATTCGGGCAATCTGTACCTTCTGGAGAATCTGCGTGTAAGTCGCCTTAATCTCATCATCGGTTGGGGCCGCATATGCGCTCCCGGCCAGCAAAGCCCAGAAAAGGGCGAGCATCAATCCAATGGTTGAGGTGCTGGGGAGACAACGACGTCTGCGGCGGTGCCGAATCACGTCCGTAGTTTAACGGAACTTTGCGGGAACGACATTCAATTCCGGAGAGAAGCGTCCAGAACGTACGCCTCCAGGTGGCCTAACTCCCGAAAACCGAGGGCACGGTACCAAACCGCGAGGCTCGGGTCGCTTTGCAGCACGATTGGACGCCGGTCTCCCGGGGTTGCCCGAGCGGTGTGCCAGAGGGTCTGCAAGATGCCCCGACCGACGCCACGCCGTCGGCAATCGGGGCGGACGGCGAGATTATAGATGCCGAACGCCTCGGGCAGATCGCACACCATAACCGCTCCCCGGATGTCCTGCATCGAACCCGTGATCGCCAGCCGCAGCCGGCCCGCGCCGCTGGTTGCCCGCGTAACCACTTCGCGAAACTCCGTTTTTGCGCGGCCAAAAAACTGTTCGGTCATGAAGTTGGCGACTTTGCGGCGATCGGCCGGAGTGTCAACCTCGACGAGTTGAACCGGCATGGCGTCGAACCCTTCCGGTGAGAGGAACCGCACGAGCGAGAACTGCCGCTGAAACCCCGCACGCCGCAGGATCTCCTGGCGGGTCTCGGCCTCCAGCCCGTCCGGCATTGACTCAACGGGATCATAGAGATGGAAACCGTCCTGGGTGGCAGCGAGTGCTGCCAGTCGGGCAAGCGTTTGCGGTTCCACCCGAACGCGCCACGCGCAGTTTCCGATGGAGTGTCCGCTAGGATGCGTGAAGGCAGTAAAACTGTCCGACGGCACGCGCTTGGCACCGATGGCCTCGGCTAGCACTTCGTAAGTCGAAAACAGATTTTCGAGATCGACGGCGAAGGCAGACGGAGTCAGAGAACCGTGCTCCAGAGGATGCCGAGCGAGATGTGGTCGACGCGGGCGGCAATCCCCACCGATAGGCCGGAACGCAGTTCACGAATGGCCCAGAGACTGAGGCCGCGCGGCGAAGCGAAAAGGGTGAGGGTGTGCTTGCCGCTCCGGTCCGGGCGCCAAAGGTCGACGCCCGCCCCCACGTCGAATGTGCCCCGCGTGTCGTAGGAAATGCCGAGCCGAATCGTCGGAGCGAAAATCCGTTTGGGCGGCACATAGGTAACTCCCGAAAACTCAGTGCCAAAGAAGTCGGCAATCTCACGAAGAAGCCGTCGCTGGACGAAAATTCCGCCGTAGTGCCCGGTGTTGATCGTGAGCGTCTTGGCACCTGGAATACCGTCGACCAGGGCCGAGGACGACTTTTCTGGAATGACGGTATCGAACTTGCCAGAGATGGCAAACGCGGAGCCTGGCGCGGTCCGTGGCAGGTAATTGCGCGGTTCGACGGCGGCGAGTTCGGTTCGAAGCCGACTCTCGGAGTACCCCTTCTGGCGAAGGACCTCCCGCTGCTGCACCACGCGAGACGAGTTCCACAAAACGTCGGCCAGGTCGATTCCGCCCAGCAAAAATGCGGCGTGTGAAACCCGGTCGTCCACGGCGTAAGTGAAAGCGGTCACGATGGCTCCGAGGCTGGTGCCACTCATCCCGAGCGGCGCACGCTTGAACTCCGGCCGCGAGTTCAAAAAGTCGAGGGAGCGCCTCGCGTCTTGCAGCGACTGGTACATCGTTTTGCGAAGTGACGGCACGTCCGGGACGACCGCCAATTCGCCCGAGCGTCTCTTTGCGGGCGTCCGGCTGAGGTGATACGGAAGCGTGATGATGGCGCAGGCGATGCCTCTTCGGACCAACTCGTTCGCCAAGGAGACCTCGGAGCGGAGGTCGGAGGCTCCCCAGTAGTGGGCCACCAGCACGACCGGGAACGGCCCGGTTCCTTCGACCGGCAAGAATATTTTGAGAGGGACGAGGTTGTTCTCGGGATACTCGGTCGTGACCGCGCTCGGGAAACTGACCGAGTACTCACTCGAAACCTCGTATGTGGCCTCAAGCTTCCAGTCCGGAAAAGCGATGGCCGGAGGAGAGACCCTCGGGTCTGGCTCCGCCGTCGACTGCGACCATGCGGTGGTGGCCCCAACGAGAACCAGGGGCAAACAAAGCCTTCGGAACCAGCTCACGAGATGTAGTGTGTCACAGGTTTTTCGCGATGCCGTTAACCCAGGTCCTCGAGTGGCCGAAAGTCGTCGTGGCCAAACAGCCGACGGACCCGCAGCGATTCGCCGTCGTACTTGACGTGGAAGGCGCACCTTTCGGGGGAAACGGCAAGAATGCGGTACACGTCTCCGTCAATTTGAATTGCAACCCCGTCGTCGAGGCCGATTCCCGCGCCGGTCTCCCGCTCCATCATTGCCATGAACTCGCGCAACCGGAACGGTTCGTCCCGGGTGTGGGGGCAGGCGACCATGTCCACGATTCCCAGGCAATCGAGCCGCGCGGTGTTCACGCCCGGGATTTTTTCGTATTGCGGCCAGTCGCTGTTTCCAACCCGGAACCAACAGATTGCCCCGGCACTCGTGCCGCTGACGGGCTTTCCGGCGGCCACGTGCTCCCGCAGCTTTTCCTCGACTCCGGTTTCACGCCACCGCGCCAGCATCGCCTTCGTGTTTCCGCCGCCCACATAAATGAGGTCCGCCGCGTCGATCTTGCTGATATCGTCGTTGGCAGAAAGCCGAAGGACGTCGACGGAGGCTCCCCAGGCGGAGAAGAACGCCGAGAAACCGAGGATGTACTCCGGCGAGTCGTCTGAGGCGGTCGGGATGAACAGTAGCCGGGGATTCGGAATTCCGGCAAGGCGCAGAAACTCCTCGTTAATGGTCTGCGTAAGGTCTAGTGAGCCACCTCCGACGGCAATGATTCGGCGCATGGATGGTTTTAGCACCAAATCATTCGGTCGGGTCGGAGCCGGGCGACATAATTTAAGGAACATGGTCCAGGTCGCCGGAGAATCAGAAACCTCTCCGGAGGCAAAGCCGCCGCAACTCGAATCCGCCTCGCGAATCGTCTGGGCATTGGCCTGGCCGGCGGTTGCCCTTAACTCGCTGCAGGTCGTAAACAACCTGCTCGACCGCGTGTTTTTGGGCCAGCTCGAGGACTCTGCGCTGACCGCCCACGGCGCATCGATCAATGTCCTGTTTCTCGTTTTCTCCCTGGCAATTTCGCTGGGAATGGGCGCCACGGCCATCGTAGCCCGGGCATTCGGGGCGGGAAGACGCCGCGAGTGCCGCGTTGCCACCCGCGAGGCGTTCCGCCTGACCGTGATATTGGGGATTCTGCTGGCGATCGCCACGTGGTTTTCGGCCCCGTTGGTTTCGTCGTGGATTCTCCCCGCCGATGATCTCCGCGCAATCGAGCTGATGACGCAGTTCGTTCGGCAGTTCTCGTTTGGCCTGCCGGCCATCTTCATCATCCAGTCTTTGGCGGGTTGTCTGCGCGGCGTTGGCGATACGAAGAGCCCGATGGTGATCTCCGGGATCCAGATCCTGACGCACATCGGCCTCAACTTTGTGTTCATCTTCCCATCGCACCGAATAGGGTCCGTCGAGATCCCGGGTGCCGGTATGGGGCTTCCCGGAGCGGGGCTAGCCATTGCTTTAAGTGCTTGGCTCTCGGCTCTCGTCTACATGCCGTATCTCGGTCGCACCAAGCTCGGCCCGGTTTTGCAGTTCAAACTGCCGAAGATCCAGTGGAGCGAGCGCATCCTGAAGATCGCGGTTCCGGCGGCGGTGATGTCCACCCTCCGGGTTTTGTCGCTGACGGTTTTCACCGTGGCGTTGGCAAAAGCCGACAACGGTTCGGCGGCGATTGCCGCCATGAGCATTGGCTTCGCCATCGAGTCGATCATGTTCATGCCGGCTTTCGGGCTCTCCGTAGCGGCGGGCGCCCTTGTGGGCCAGAGCCTCGGGATGCAGGATAAGGCCCGGGCCGAGCGCCTGGGATGGAATGCGGCCAACTGGGCCGCTTTGGTTACCCTTATCCTTGCCGTGCCAATATTTGCCGGAGCCGATGTGATTGCCGGGGCCTTGGTACCAAACAAGCCGATGATCGAGCGGAGCGCGGCCGAACTCCTTCGGTACCTGTGCCTCACGGAGGTTCTTTTCGCCTACGCCATGGTGCTTTTTGGTGCAATGCAGGGCGCAGGGGATACCAAAGCCCCGCTGTGGATTTCTCTTTTCGCGCTCTGGGGATTGCGGGTTCCGCTTGGCTGGATCCTGACTTTGCGAACGGGGCAGCCGCTGTTTGGTTCCCTGATGATGCCTTGGGGGGCGAACATGGGCGCGCAAGGCGCCTGGATCGCGATGTCTTCTACCCAGGCCGTGCAAGGCATTTTGGCCATCCTAGCCTTCCGCGCCGGAGCGTGGAAGAACAAAAAGGTTTAGTCAACCTTTCGAGTCTGCTGGGCGCGAACTTCGCAGACGATGCTCCCGCCCGGGAGCCGAACCGACGAC
The DNA here is from genome assembly GCA_945881865.1 of Fimbriimonas ginsengisoli Gsoil 348. GTDB lineage: Bacteria > Armatimonadota > Fimbriimonadia > Fimbriimonadales > Fimbriimonadaceae > Fimbriimonas > Fimbriimonas ginsengisoli_A. The sequence goes on from CAMCVK010000006.1 coordinate 11,838, forward strand.
GCCAGGAAGTCGACCGCTTCGACGCCGAATGCGTCGATTTTCACCGTGCCGGCAACCGTGAGGTCCGCCGTTTGGTAGCGGAAGCGGGCCAAGTTCTTATTGGGCACCGAAAACCGAATGGTGGCGGCCTTTTCCCAGATTTCCGCGGTCGGCTGGGCCAGACGGGCGCCCCAAAAAACATAGGTCAATTGCGTGTCGGTTGGAGCTTCGTCGTTTATCGGGTCAATTACCAGTTCGCCGGTTGGCCGGAGCCGAACGTTCTGCACGATCTCCTTTGCGCCTTCCGTCGCCGGAACCTTTACGCCATCGACCGTTGAAAACAGAAGCTTTCGGGCCTGCTTTCCCAGTTCACCTTCTTTTTGTGATGGCCAGATCCGCACCGACTCGGTGTCTGCCAGATCGACTTGCTCGCGGACGTTTACGTACCGAATCGTCCGCAGGTACTCCTCGCTCGGGTCGTCTAGGATTAGCACCATCAGCAACAGCACGATGGGATAGACGCCGCGTTAGGCGAATCGATTCCATGTGAACGGCGGGATAATGGGCTAAGTCTTATGAAACGCATCGTTTGCTACATCCGCCCGCACCGCTTGGAAGTGGTGAAGGGGGCCATCGCCGCCACCGGCGTAAATGGCCTCACCGTGGCCGACGTCCGAGGCACGGGAAACTCGCCTGAGGCAAGCCGCAATGCGTCGATGGCGGCCGTCCTCAGCATGCCGATCCGATCTCGGCTGGAAGTCGTGGTGCCCGACGAACGTGTGGAAGAGGTGATTCAGAGCGTTTTGGACTGCGCACAATCGGGCGATGGGGACGACGGAAAGATCTTTGTGGAACCTATGATTGATGCCGTTCGCATTCGTACCATGGAGCGCGGCGACGCCGCCGTGTAGGTTTCTTACAAAACGCGACCGTTTCGCGAATGATTCTCGGTGCTTCATCCGTCATACTTGCGGAAAAGGTCTGGAAATACCCAACGATGAATGCCTTATCTCTTGCCCTCGCGCTCCTTTCGGTCGGTACGGCCCAAAAGCTCACCCTCGACGTGAACTGCAAAAATGGGGAAGTCCTCACCGGCTCACGCGAGTTCCGCGTTACCGCAAACGCCGGCAACGACCCGGTGACCCAGGTGGAGTATTACGTTGGCACCGACTTGGTGGACAGCGACACGAGCACCCCGTACGTTTTCCAGTTTGACGCGTTGGAGCAAGCAGAGGGCCCGATCCAGGTCCGGTTCAAAGCCTACACTTCCGACGGAAAGACCGGCGAGATATCGCTGAAGCTCACCGTAGATAACGGCCTTTCGAAGGGAGTTGCTTTTCACTTGGAGCAGGGCAATAGCCTGCTGATCGAGCAGAAATTCAAGGAAGCCTTTACCAGCGGGCGAATCGCCCAGAAGATCGACCCCAAGTCGGCAGCCGCAAAAGTCGTTCTCTCCCGCGCTTCGATCGGCCTAGGCAACTTCGACTCCGCCCAGAAATTTGCCGAGGACGCCGCCGAGATTGAACCGAACAACCTTGGCGTGCAAGACCTGATTGCCGGCATCAACATTCGGCGCTCCTTCCGGTTGGTCAATCGCGCCGGGACCGACCGAAAAGAGACGCTGAACCAGATTCAAAGCGCGCTGGTTACGGCCGTGAAGGCTCGCCGCAAGGTGCTGGATGCCGCCGTTGACGGTGCCGGTCCGACCCCTGAGACGACCCTTTCTTACGCCGATGCCGCGATGCGCGCCGGACGCTACTCGCTCGCGATTCAGTATCTCGACCCGCTCTTCGAAGCCGATAACACCAAGAACAGCGTCGCCAACCGCCTGGGTTACGCCCTTCTACGGGCGGATCGGTCCACCGACGCCTTGAAGACGATGGTCACGCATGAGCGGTACGGCAAGCCCGATGCCTATGGATTTGCTTTGCTGGCGATCTTGAATCGCAAAGCCGGCAACGAAGCCGCTTCGGATGAGAACCTGAAAGCAGCCTCCCTGGCCGACGACCAGAGCCTTGGCCTTCGAACCGCGCAGGCTTACCTGGCCCTGATGAAGAACCAGAACGCCGTGTTGCAGCCGATTCTCCGCGAGCTTGCCGCCGACGAAGGGCAGCGAAGCGAGGTCCTGTACTATGTGAGCGCGCTGAACGCACGGCTCGGACGATTCCAGGAGTCCCGAAAGGCCTTCGAGCAGGCGATTTCTGCCGAGCCAACCAACGTTGAGGCCTACCTTGAGCAGGCCGGTCAGGCACTTACGATTTCGCAGGCACCCGGCAAGTCCGCCAGCGACAAAGAGTTCCTCTACGACACGGCCAAGGTTTACTTCGAGGTCGCGCTTGCGGCTCGCCCGGAGTCTTCTGACGCCCTTGCCGGACTCAGCCTAATTGCCCTATACCAAAACGACCTGAAGCGCGCCCTGGCCTACGCCGAAGCCGCCGCGAAAGCGGTTCCGAACGACGCGCTTGGTCACTACGCCCTGGCGACGGCGGCAGCAAAACAGGCGAGCGCGTTGAGCAAGGCAGCGGGCGGCGCTTCCTCGCCGGAGGTGTTCAAGTATCAGGCGCTGGCGCAGGATGAGAACCGACTTGCGGGCAAACTCGACGACCGGTACGTCGGAGGTAGAAGCATTCCGCGCGAGGTGGACCTGTACAAGTACCTCAGCGACGGCGCGCGCAACGCCGTTCTGGTTCCGCCTAAGTAGGCGGTTCTGGTACCCTTCTGGTTCGGTCGCGGGGCGTAGCGCAGTTTGGTAGCGCGCTTGCATGGGGTGCAAGAGGTCGTGGGTTCAAATCCCGCCGCCCCGACCAACCGTCGGTTTGTCCACTCCTGGCAGTCTGGCCAAATCTTATTGAGCACAGAAGCTTGGGTCGGCTCATATCCTTATCGTGATGATCGGAAGGACCTTCTCGTTTTCCGCTGAGCTTGATCTGCAGATGGTTGGGACGTACCGCTACCACGCGGTGAAGGTTCCACAGGCGGTGCAAGACCAGATGGACTTCTCCGCCGGCGGGAAGCAGCGATTCGAAGGCACACTCAACTCGGAGCCATATTCGGGCGCACTCATGCCCACCGGAACCGGTCGGTTCTACCTGATGGTCGGCGGCGAATTGCGAAAGCGGCTCCGTTTGGAGCTTGGCGACACGGTAGAAATCACCTTGACCATCGTCGATCCGGATGTTGTGCATGTTCCGGCTGACGTGATGCAGGCCATTAGCGCTGACGGCTTCAACCTCTACAAATGGGAGACGCAAACGGCCGGTAACAAGTGCGGGCTCCTCCACGAAATCAACACCGCCAAGACGCCCGAGACGCGGGCAACCCGCATCCAATTGCTGATGGAAAGGCTCGAGCGGGCGCAACCCGGCGAGCCCATTCCCCGCAAAACCAAGCCGTGATTAGCTCCAGTCGTCCGATTGGATGCTTCCGATCTCGATAATGAACCCGTTGATGTCTCGCAAGTGGGCGACCACCTGACCCCACGGCCGCGTCTCCGGCTGGTTAACGACGATCCCGCCCGCCGCGACAAACTGCTCGATCGCAAGTGCGACGTCCTCGGCTTCAAACGCAAACTGAACTGGCGCCGCTGGCGTATCATTCGACATGGTTTTCATCGGCAGTCCTAGCTCGGTAATTGCCGAAGCCGCGGCAAATGCTAGCGCGACATCGCCAGTTGCAAGCTGGGCATAGCGGCCGTCCTCGGTCGCCATGGTTTGTTCAAGTCCCAGCGCTTCCTGATAGAATCGGCTGGTCGCGGGAACGTCATCGACATAAATGAGAGTGCTCTTCTGAGTGACATGCTCATATACGATACGCTACCGTATCGTATATGAGCATGTCAACATCCAGCAAGGGACGCCCGAGAAAAGAGGAATCGAGGCAGCAAATCCTAGAAGCGGCCTTCTCGTTGATGCTCGAGTCCGGCTATCCGGCAATGTCGATCGAGGCCGTCGCCCGAACCGCCAAGGTGGGCAAGACCACCATCTACCGCTGGTGGCGCAGCCGCGCCCACCTTGCCATCGACGCATTTTTTGAGGTGACAAAGCACTCGATCGAGTTTCCGGACACAGGATCGGCGGCGGAGGACATCCGAGTGCAGGTGCATCGGCTGGCTGACTTGCTTCGAGCGGAAGAAGGCGGCGTGATTCTTAGCTTGGTGATGGGTTCGAAATTCGACCCAGACCTCAGAAAGGAGCTTTTCGAGTCATGGATTAAGCCGCGCAAAATCTGGGGCGTTCAGAAATTGTCCCAGCTAAATCCGCCGAACGTGGATGTTGCTTTGAATTCTCTGTATGGTCCGTTGTACGCTCCGCTCCTGTTCGGCCTGGCGCCACTGGGCCGAGAGGAAGTCGATCTGCACCTAGATCTGTTCTTTCGCGGGCTTCAACCGTGACTCGTCAGGAGCCGCACTTTTCTTCATTAAGCCAGTCGAATGTAACCGTTATTAACGATTCGGGCTCGAATCGTTAATAACGGCCACAAATCCGCGGCGTTATTATCACCTGGCGACCATGCGATCTACTCGGTCTTCACAACTTGGCCCGTTTTTAGGTCAATGGAGACCGATCCAAAGGATCCGCCTTTTTGTTGCATCCCCTTGTTGTCCCAAAGCCCGATGAACTCCGCCGAGACCTTCAGAATCTGTCCTTCTCGCGTCACGCTGTATGGTGCCTGGGCTCTTGTTCCGGTATAGGGAAGAACGGTTGCAACGCCACCGTCCGACCCGCTGAAGGTCACGATGATTCCGGTTGCCTGCGTCGTCAATCCGGGGAGCAAGGTGTAAACCGGAGAATCACCGTTTGTGTACTTGAATCCGGCAAGTGGGCTTCCATCCGAAGCTGACAGATGGAAGACCAGATTCTGGCCGTTCGTCTCGGCGGATGAAAGAGGCGCAACCCGAGCGAGCGACCGACCGGCGACCGTGGTCGTTTTCGTGTCGAAGGTAACCACGCTGGTTACCGCGCGATCCTTTTGCCCGAACAGGAATCCGGCGCAACTTGCTCCGAATGATCCGCCGGTGCCGATGAGCCTCTTCGTGGTGGAAGTCGGTGGCGGAACCGTAGTGGACAACGGCGAGGTTGTCGGATACCAGTCGTCGAGACTGCTTCCCGGGGTGAGATTTGTAACGTTGCCGCCACCTACGGTCATGGAGAACACGTCCAGCCGTGACGTCGGGGTGCCCGCAGAGAAGAAGATGCTTTTGCCGTCCCGGGAAAAGCTTGGCGAGCAGGCAGCAAAATTTGCCACTGCCACCTGGATGGAGCCGGTACCATCCACGTTAACAAGGGATAATCGGTTATTGAAGTCCCAGGTGTAGGCAAGCTTTTTGCCGTCGGGCGAGACGGTGGCAAATTCTCCATCAACCACCTTGGTTGCAGTCCCACCGGTGGGCCGAATCCACCAGAGTGAGTCGCCTCGACTAAAGTAGATCCGGGTCGCGTCGGGAGCCCAGAAGGGCCGAAGGCCGCCGGTTGTGGTTAGCTGTGTTAACTCCGTGCCATCGGCCCTGACCCTAAAAACTTGATCGGTTCCGTAGCCTCCTGTACGTCGAGTAAACACGAGCTGGCTTCCGTCCTTAGACCACGAAGGTGCCTCGGCATCCTCAAGGAATCGTGAGTATCCGGTTCCGTCGGGCCGTACGAAGCTAATTCCATCTTCATACTCAAACGCTATCCTAGTGCCGTCCGGTGAGAATGTGGGTCCAGACTCCCACGAGTAGGTGCTTGTAAGCGTTCGGACGTTCTTTCCGTCGGCATCCATCACGCAGAGCTCGTTGTTACGAATGAACGCCACCTTTCCAACCGCCGGTGACGCGTACCCGCCGACAACGCTTGACTGGACCACCTCCGTAAAGGAAGCTCCCGCCAAACCGTAGACCGTCGCACCCGGCGAGATCGAAATTACAGGCGGCTGCGCAGTGCCTGCGGCCCGCGTCGTGAACGAACCGAGCGAGGACGAATTGCTCGAACCCAAAGTGGCATCGCCCTTCCCACCGCAACCAGCGAGAACGAAAAGAATAGCAAGCGACATCAGCGACCAAGAAACCTTCATGACAAAACTTTACCACGGAGATCAACTTTTACAAAGTATTTTTTATGGCGGCGTATTTCTTAACAATTCACAGCCATTCTCTTTAGTCTGGTCCTAATAAATTCGGACCCGAAACGTTAATAACGGACCCAAAACCGCAGCGTCAATATCACCTTGCGTTCATAGAAGTCAAACATCCCACCTATTTCCCGCCCACTCCGCACGCCGGTGATCGCCTTGCCAATCGCCTGAAAGCTCACCGCGGATATGGCCGCACCAAAGGTGCTGAATCGGTGGTAGCCACAGCTCGATCAAGTTCCTCCGCTCGGATTGAATACGCCCGGGCGGAGGAATGGGCAAGAGACGCCAATTATTTTTTAGGCACCATTGGAAGCGGCGGCAGATCTCGGAAGTCGAATCGGCTGCGACTCTCGTCAAGCGTTGCGACCAACGCGCCGTTTCCATCGCGTGCGACATTCACTGCAAAGACAGGGATAGGGGAACTATTGCCTGAGCTACCCCTTTCCGGGCCCACACTAAGCCGGAAAGCGTTGTAGATCCTACGTCCTGTCTGCAATTGGATGGTGGCGGTTCGGCCAGTTGCGCGACTATAGTTGTTAATTCCGACTCGGTAAGTTCCCTCTTGAATGTTTGCGGCCGTACACGACGCGTAGTAATGCTCCGGCCCGAGCTGGACTGTGTTATCAACATCAAGAAACCCAGACTGCCCGCTCTTGCGGCCGTAGTAGACTTGCGTGCCGTTCGGTTCCACGACATGGAGATCAACGTCGCCAGGCCCATCCCAGGTCATGGTCACGGTGAAAAAGCCTCTTGTTCCGTCCGTGGGAGGAGCCGTAAGTCTCCCGATAGTCTCTCGCGTCTCGGCTTGTACTCTCGCCCTGCCGGCGTATGTCGGTTCAAGATACACGTCTCGAAAGCCATGACCTCCGGGAAGGGTGATGTTCGGCTGCATCGGGCTGATTACACGAATGATGTCTTTCGATGAAAGAAGATACTGGCCAGAAACAGTGGTTGGCGGAGCGATGTGATAAGAACTAACTGAATTCGCACCAAATCTGTTTCGGAGCTCAGGCAGCATTCCATTTACGAACCAATTCCCCTGCGAGTAGCCGACGAGAAGTAGACGTTCGCCCTGCGTTAGTGCCGTGTTTGCGGTCGCTTTAAAGTTATTGAGAAGCGCAGGCGGTCCGGTAGCGCTGGCCCACTTTCGGGTTGCCTCGTCGATTTGAGACCTAATGAAAGCGACAAAACTCGCCAGCTTTGGACTTACCAGAATCGAGCCAAGTAGAACCGCATCATTCTCCAAAATGGAGCCGATCAATTCGAACCTTCCTGCATACTCCGCCCATTCAGGGGATGCTGTCTTCAGCTTAAAAGACTCAACAATATCATTGTAAGGACCAACTGAATGGTTATAGAGGAGGGTGTACCTCACATTCTGCTGACCGACGGTAAATCCAATCGTTCGGATAAGTTCGCCGAACTCAATCTCTGCTTGTGGGTGAGAAGTTCTGATACCGTTCACATACATCACGGTCACCCCCGACGCTGAGCAGAGATCCTCTGCACTCTGCACGCGTGAGTTGCCCGTAGAGCGTGTCGTGGAATCCTCTGCGAAGGAGGTTCCGGCGAGAAGAGCTTGAGCAGCTTGGTGCGCCCGAAAGCGCGCTTCTGTGTTCAAAGTGAAGGAGAGAATCCGGCTGCTGTAAATTCGTTCTGTCTCTGGGGCGTTTCGAAGTGCAATAGTTGCAGCGCGCACTGCCTCCGCTCTCTGGTACGCCTTCTCGGCGTTTCCACTATCGGTAACCGAACCTTGGATTGCGCGCGCCAGGTTGGAATAGAGCGAGCGCCTTGAGGAACTTAGCGGGAATGAATTGACGATCCGGTCAACATCGTCTCGGACTCCGTTGCTATCTGCATCAGCACCGGCAATAGTTGCCGTTCGGTCCAGTTCCGTATAGATTGGTAGTAGATTTCCTTGATCCGTCTCTGTTTTCTTCCCAGAGCCTCCACATGCAAGGGAGACAAAAAGGAAGACGATGACAAAGAGAACTGGGACTGACGGTAACTTCCAGGCATAGGCCGAAAGTTTCTTGGTTTGGCTGGATGGGATGTTTTTCATCTTGTACGTATCACCCGGATAGCTAGGCACGAAATACTTCGATTCGTACAGCTGTAGGAAGAGAACGTAGTATACAGCGGCTAGAACGCTAAAGAGAGAGAATTTACAAAAAAAATTGACGAAGCCAAAGTTTATAGAATGCTTCGCCACTTTCCTTCGTGCATAGCGTAAATCGTGAAACAACTGGGTTAAAAAGCTGGATCCTGTCGAAATGAGCTTTGCTTGACACGTGGACGATTCAGCCGCCGCAACTACTTCATCTGGCACGTGTTGGGGCGTCGAATTGTGGGCTCCCTCCGGGCTTTGTCGCCAAAAGTTCGCTTTATCGCCGGGGTCGAGGGTCGTCGCATAGACGCCTAGCAGCACGCCTGCTGCCCACCCGGTTCGTGCGCAGGTGATCCCCCAATAAGCTTCGATTCATGGACGCAAAAGCGCGGACTTGTCGCCGGGTCCCCGCCCCCAATAGGCTCAAGGGATGCAATTGATCCGCTTCGCCTTCCCTGCCGCTCTCCTCATGTGCGTCGCCTACACCGCTTCTGCCCAACAGGCAGCACACAGCCTGCATCCCAAGGGATCAGCCTCTCAGACGAAGATGGCTCCCCAGATGGAAATGTGCAAGCAGATGATGGCCGACATGGAGCGGGAGAAAGCCCACATGAAGGAGATGGACGCGATCCTTGATCGCTTGACCTCCAAGATGGACTCGGCGACGGGAGATTCTAAGATTGAGGCAATGTCAGTGGTTTTGAAGGAGCTCGTGGCTCAGCGGAGAATGGCACGGATGATGAAGGAAGAGATGGACGGCAAGATGATGGGCCACATGATGGGGCACATGAAGATGCCAATGAAGTCCGGCAAGATGGATTGCCCGATGATGAAGGGCATGGGCGCGATGGGCGGCAAGTGACCGGTCCAAGATTCACGAACGGCGCTCCGGTTCCGGCACTAAGGGTGCCCGGCGAATGAAGCCGATGGTGCGTGTCTTGCTGATCGTCGCCGGGGTCGTCGCCCTCCTCGGCATGATGATCGGTGGCACCTACAATGGCCTCGTGGGCAGCGATCAAAAGGTCCAGGCTCAGTGGGGTCAGGTTCAAAATGTCTACCAGCGACGATTGGACCTCATCCCGAACCTGGTCTCGACCGTCAAGGGCGCCGCCGGCTTCGAAAAGAGCACGTACATAGCGGTTGCCGAAGCGCGTTCCAAAGCCCAAGGCGCGCTGCAGACGGCCGGCGCAAATCCAGGTAGCGACCCGACCAAGCTCGCGCAAGTTCAGCAGACCCAGGGCGAGTTGTCGTCGGCCCTCGGTCGATTGATGGTGGTCGTTGAGAACTACCCCGACCTGAAGGCGACTGCGAATTTCCGGGATCTCCAGGAGCAGCTGGAAGGAACCGAGAACCGGATCACGGTCGAAAGGATGCGCTTTAACGAAAGTGCCCAAGAGTTCAACGCGAAGCGGCAGAGCTTCCCGACCACCCTGGTGGCGGGCATGTTCGGTGCGCGCTTTGCGGTGAAGTCGTACTTCCAAGCCGATGCCGGGGCCCAAACTGCTCCCAAAGTTGACTTCAGCAATTAAGCGAATCCTCTGCGGCATCTGCCTTCTCTTCGCTGCGATCATTGGCACGGCCCAGAGCGTTCCCCCGGCCCCAACCCGGTGGGTTACCGATTCCTCTGGGTTCCTTTCCCGTTCGACGCGCGACGATCTCGACGCCAGCCTCGATGGCTATCAGGAAAAATCTGGCCACCAAGTCCTGGTTTGGATTGGCAAAACCACCGGTGGAGACTCGATTGATGATTGGGCAAACCGAGCCTTTACGGCGTGGAAGATCGGACGAAAGGGCTTCGACGATGGCGTGGTTCTGTTCGTCATGGCTGACGACCGTACGGTGAGAATCGAGGTCGGGTATGGCCTAGAAGGAGACCTGCCGGATGCGACGGCCTCGCGAATCATCAACGAAACGCTGCTTCCACGAATCAAAGCGGGGGATCGGGATGGCGCGCTAAGAGGCGCGGTTACGCAGATCGTCTCCGCCCTCGGCGGCAAACTCGGGCCGGTAAGCGGACCGGCTTCCACTCCGTTTAGCCCTTGGCAGGTGCTTCTGGGCGTTCTCGGATTAATCGCGCTTGTGGCTTTGGGGATTCGGTATCCCGTGTTTGGCTACTACCTGCTCATGATTGTCTCGTCGGCTTTGCGTCGCGGCGGAGGCGGCGGCAATGGCGGGGGAATGAGCGGCGGCAGATCGGGAGGCGGCGGCGCGAGTGGGAAGTGGTGATGCAACGGTGCGGGCCGTTTGGAGTACGGCGGCAGAGCCGCCGCACTCCAAAATCACAAGAGACTTACTTCTTGTACGGACCCCACCACTTGTTCAAGAAGCCCAAGTAGATGGCGTGGCGGTCGCGCGAGTCCATATCCCCGCCCATTCCGTGCCCGCCGGTCGGGTCAAGCGCGAGCTCAACAAGCGGGCCGCGGCCGTACTGCAACAGCTTTCGGTAGACATTCACCGTGTCTTGGAACAGCACATTGTCGTCCTCCATGCCGTGCAGCAACATCAGCGGCGACCGCAGGTTCTTGGCGAGGGAGGTCAGACTGTACTTATCCAGATCGGCAGGCGAGCCAGAAGGCGAAGCCCCGATCACGCCGGCCGTGTACCAGGTGTTATAGTTCTGCCACTCGGTTGGACCCGCACCGGCGATGCCCAGCGTAAAGACATCCGGCGCCGTGAACAGGCACATCTGCGTTTGGAAGCCGCCAAAGCTCCAGCCGTTGATGCCGACCTTGGTCGTGTCGATGCCGTATTCCTTGGCCATGTACTTGGCCGCGTCGCTGAGGTCTTCCACCTGGGCTTGGCCCGGCTTCTCCCAGTTTGCGTTGCCAAAAGCGTTGCCGTAGCCGGAGCTTCCGCGCGGGTCAACCACGATCGTCACATAGCCGAACACGCGCGTCAGATACTGGTTGAACAGGTAGGCGGTCGTGTTGAACGTGCCGACTTCGACCGAGTTGCCCTTTCCGAGCGGGCCGCCGTAGACGTACATGAATAGCGGTCGCTTGTCGGTTTTCTTAAAGTTATCCGGCAGGAACATGTACCCGTGCACGGTTTGGCCATTCCGGTTTTGGAAGGTGAAGAGGTTCGGTTTCTCTTTGTTCACGGCGTCAAACGTGCCGCGATGGGAGTCGGTGACCTTCTTCTCGTCGCCGTCCAGAACGTAGAGTTCGCTGGGCGACGACCAGCTCTTGAAGTTGGCCGCGAGTTGGTTCGTCGATTCGCTGAAGGCGGTGTTCTCGTAAACGCCCGTCTTCTTGCCGATCTGCTTCATCTCGCCCGATTCGATATCGACGCGAAAGACGCCTTCAACCGGCGCGGTGACCGGGTTCGCGGTGACAAAAAGTGACTTGCCGTCCGGCGTAATCCGTACCGGGTAGCAGTCGAAGGCCCCCTTGGTGATCGGGCTGGCGGTCTGCTTCACCGGATCGATGATCCAAGGGTGCCGGTAGCCGCTGATGTCGAGCATCGCGATGATCTTGCTGCCGTCGGGCGTGAAAAACGGCTGGCTCATTCCCGGCGTGTCGTGGTCGCCGTCGAGCTTTGCCTTGTAGGCAACGGTCAGTTCCTTCTTTTCCAGGTCGGCAACCTTGATTTCGTATTCCATCGCGGTGCGTCGCCACGTGGCAAACACGAACTTCTTGGAGTCCTTCGACCATGCGAACTCTTGGTTGTCGCTGCCACGCGCGCCGCGACCGTTTGCAATGGAGGTCTGTTGCCATTCCTTGCCGCCCTTGTACGTCCAAACTTCCCACGGCTTGCCGTCGTTCTTCGGGTCGCGGCCCTGGGTGATGTCGTACAGGTACACCCGCGAGTCGATCTTAAACTCGTCGTCGGCCACGCCTCGGTTCACAGTGACGGCTTTCGCAAAGCGGTCCTTGAACGAGATCCACTGAACGGTTCGGTTCGGCTGCGTCCAGTTGTCGACGCGGACCATCATCTTCGTGCCGTCAGGCGAAAGCTGGTACCCGGCCATCTCCAGGCGGTCTGGGAGTTCGGGGTTCAGCTGCTCGACGATCGGGCTGTCGAACCGGGCGCGGTAAATCGCGTTGCCGCGGGCAAATGTAAAGCCGCTCGCGTCCGGCGTGAATTCCGCATCGCCCTCGCGGTCGCGCGTGTTTGTCAGTCGGGTAGGTTTGGCCTCGCCCAGTTTCCAACGGTAGATGTCACCGGCGTAGGTTACGAGCAACTCGTCAGACTTCGGTGACCACGTTGCGGCAGAAACGCCCGGGTACGAAGGCAGTGGCTCCTTGCGCTTGGCGGCCTCTTCCTTTCGCTTGAGGCGCCATTCGCGATATTCGAGGTCCGACATCTTGTCGGCCTTGTCCAGCTCGTCGTCTTCCTTCTTGTTCTGCTCCAGTGCCTTCGGGATGTTGCGGTCAAACTCCAGCCAGGTGTCCGGCTTGGTCAGGCGAGTTGACGTCCCCGACTTGGTGTCGTAGAGGTAGAGGTCGTTGCCGCGTTCCTTGATCGGGTTCCATAGGTAAACCAGGTAGCGGTCGTCTTTCGACCATTCGAGCCCGCTTGCCGACTTGCCAAAGAAGCTGCGGCGCGGGAACATCGCGTCGAACGGGAGCCCGGCGCTCTTTTCGAGCGCGCCAATCTGGGCGTTGGTGGTCAGCGGCGGGGCAACCGGGGTTGGCAGGCTACTTTTTGCCTGGGCAACGAAGAGCGGGAGAAGAATAATGCCAATCATGAATTCCAACACTATATCCGCAGGGGGCCGCCCGAGAAGTTCCGGAGGCGCAATCGGCTCCGACCAAGGCGAAAGAAGGACGATTCTCATGACCGGCTATTGGCCGCCGACGAACATTGCGAGCCCAGACGGGATCCTTGCGCCGTGGGCACCTCGCGTCAACAACTACTTGGGGACTGGATACGATGTGGTGGCCGTGGCGACCGAGTTTCCCGTAGGTCCGCTCGGAACGACCGGAGTCGGGGATCGAACGCGGCCGTACTGGGGAGCGGGAACGGGAGATATCACGGTCGACTATCGGCACACTTCGCAGCGCTTTTGGCGGTTGATGGAGGAGCACAAGCTGGCCGCGGTCATGAGTTTCAGCCGGAACACGCCGGACCGGCAATGGGTCCTGGAGCTCGGCGCGTTGAACCTGCCACAGGCGGAATGGAAGACGGAAATTACGTACGTCGACGCGGATGGCGAGCCGCGACTAGGTCTTTTCCCGGGGCCGTTCGCTGGCGGAAGCGAGGAAGACTTCTCGCCGTTTCGGGGCCAAGGCGTCACGGATGGGCTCCCGCCCGACCCCACCGTGCCGGCCGGGTTCGCCCGTGAATCGACCCTTCCGCGCGAGCAGATCTTTTCCGCATTGGGGGCGGCCTTTCCGCCGGAACAAATCGAGCCGGTCATCGGCGATAGCTTCACGCGGGTCGGACCGTTTGTCTCCGGCTACATGGCGTATCACGTCTCGTGGTATGCGGCCTTCTGCTGGGAAACCGACCACCCGTGCCTCGCCGCCGGACACACCCATGTCGGCATCGACGTTGACGTCGCGGACGGTCGCCGGGCCGTCGAGATTCAGTTAGAGACCCTTATCACTTACCTTCGGAACGGGGCAAAGTAGGCTCTCCTCATGCATCCCGTCCTCGTTACGATTCGCGAAGCCATTCGGGGAACGCCGTTCGAAGGCGATCTTTTCCTTGTGGGCGGAGCCGTGCGCGACGGAATCTTGCGTCCCGAGCGGCCACTTGGGGATGACCTCGACTTGGTGACGCGTGGTTCATCGGCCGAGCTCGCCCGTTTGCTCTGGGAGAAAGGACTTTCCTCGATTCCTCCGGTCACCTACGAGCGGTTCGGCACGGCGATGGTACGGATCGACGGCATTGCCGTCGAACTGGTGACCGCGCGAAAGGAGAGTTACGACGCCGGTTCACGCAAGCCAAACGTCGTCGCTGCGACTTATTTGGAAGACGCCCTACGCCGCGACTTCACCGTGAACGCTCTCATGCGGCCGCTCGACGGAGGGCCGATCTTTGATCCGCTTGGCACCAGTTTGGCCGACCTCGCCGCTGGAGTTCTGCGCACTCCACTGGATCCGGCCGAGACGTTTCGGGACGACCCGCTCCGGATGTTGCGGGCGATTCGGTTCCGTTGGAAGCTCGGCCTTCAACCGGCGCCCGAACTTTATCCGGCGATCACCGCCACGCGCGATCGGCTACAGATCGTCAGCTTCGAACGCATCCGCGACGAAGTCGTCAAGATGCTGCTGGGTCGCGACCCCGACGAGGCCCTGCGCGAGCTGATGGATCTCGGCTTTTTTGGCCACCTCGCGCCGGAGTTTGAGTCAATGTTGGGTTGCTTGCAGGGCGACTACCACCACTTGGACGTGTGGGATCACACCCGTCTGGTCGTGAAAAACATGGCCCGGCTTACCGCCGACTTCGAGCCCGAAGTGCGGATGTTCGGGATGCTCGCGGCCCTGTTTCATGACATCGGGAAGCCGCCGACCCGGATAATCGACAAGAACGGCCACATCCGGTTCTTCACGCACGAAGTCGTCGGCGCCGAGATGACGCGCGCGATTCTGCGCCGCTGGAAGATGTCCGAAAGAGAAATTGGCGTCGTCGCGTTGCTGGTGAAGAGCCACCATCGCCTGTTCACGTCAGAGACTTTTTCCACGGCCGCTGCCCGGCGGGTCGTGCGGGACCTGGGCGAATGGACCGAACTCCTTTTGACCCTCGTCGCCGCCGACATCGCTTCGCTGAGGCCCGGGATCGAAGTCGGCGACCTACGGCCGATCAGAGCAAAGATTGCCGAGGTCGGCATCGCGACGCCGCCCCGCACGTTTCAGAGCCCGCTGGACGGGCAGGCCATCATGGCGCTGACCGGGCTTCCGGCGGGACCGGAAGTGGGGCGCCTGAAGGGACTGCTTGAAGAGCGCGTGATCGAAGGCGAGCTTGGACCCGAGGATGCCGAAGCGGCCCGGGCCTGGATGCTCGCCTATTTAGCCGGCAAGTAGGGCGCGGGCGTTGGCAAGCGCGGCGTCGGTCACGTGCTCTCCGGCGAGCATGCGGGCGATCTCTTGCTCCCGCTCGTCGGCATCCAGTCGGCGGATTTCGGTGACTACTCGGCCATCCCGTTCCACCTTCTCGATTCGATAGTGGACGTTGGCGCGGCTGGCGATTTGCGGCGAGTGGCTGATGACCAGAACCTGGGCATGGCGGGCAAGCTCTTCGAGTTTGCGGGCGACGGTGGCGGCGGCGCGACCACCGAGGCCGGCATCGACCTCGTCAAAAATCAGCGTGGGCACGCCGTCTTTCCCGGCCAGGCCAGACTTGATGGCCAGCATCACACGGCTCATCTCGCCCCCGCTGGCGATCTTGGCGAGCGGCTTGGGCGACTCGCCTGGGTTCGCGGAAAAGAAGAACTGCACCGCATCGGCCCCGTTTGCCGTTGGCTCGTGCGCGAGGATGCTCACCGAAAATTCGGCCTTGGCCATGGCAAGGTCCCGTAGCTCGCGTTGAATCTCGATGGCGAAGCGTGCAGCATAGTCGGTACGCAGGGCGGTCAGGCCCGCGCACGCCGCCATCAGATCTGCCCGGGTGGTTTCCACCGTGCGGCCCAGAGATTCCTCATTTGCCTCCGCGTCTTCCAGCATGGCGAGCTCCTCCTGAGCGGTTGCCAGGTGGGCCAGCACCTCGGCTTCGGTTGCGCCGTATTTCCGGCGAAGTCGCTTCAGCAGGTCGATGCGCTCGGTGGCAAGGTCGAGGGCCCCCGGGTCTGCCTCCAAAGATTCCATGTAGTCGCGTAGGGCAGAGGCGGCCTCTTCGGCTTCAATCTGCACGTTACGCAGGCTTTCGGCGATCGGCTCCAGCGCGGCATCGAACCGAGTGACCGCCTCGATGGCGGATACCGCCCGTGCGATGAGTTCGGTCGCGGCGGCTTCGTCGTCCGAGAGCGACGTGAGCGCAGAGGCAGAGGCCGTCACGAGCTTCTCGGCGTTGCGGAGGCGAATCAGTTGGGCTTCGAGTTCTTCTGATTCCCCTTCCAGTGGGGCGGCCTCAGTGATCTCATTCACCTGGTACCGCAGGAGATCCAGGCGTTGCTCGCGCAGTTGGTTCGTCCGCTGGAACGCCTCTAGCCGTCGGACCGCGTCGGCATACGCCTCGTGTGCGCTGGCTACCGGTCGTAAAAGCTCTTGCAGGGGTGCACCAATCCAGCGGTCGAGGTAGCCGAGATGAGCTTCGGGATGCAGCAGAGCCTGATGATCGTGCTGGCCATGGAGGTCGACCAGCGCGTTCCCCAATGTTTTCAGGACCGAAACCGGCGCGGTTCGACCGTTGATGCGGCAGGTGCTGCGGCCTTCGGCGGAGACCTCTCGGCTAAGAATCAGCAGATCGTCCTCGACGGCGTAGCCGGCTTCGATGCACGCGGCCCGGACGCCGGCAGCTTCGCTAAGGTCGGCCGTCAGCTGCACCGTCGCCTTTGGCGAGCCGGTCCGGACAAGGTCACTGTCGGCGCGTTCTCCTAGGGCGAGCTCGATGGCGTCGACCAGAAGCGACTTTCCGGCCCCGGTTTCGCCGGTGAGGGCGGTAAAGCCGGATTCAAACGTGAGCACCGCCTTCTCGATGATCGCCAGGTTCTCGACGGCAAGCTCGCGGATCATGAATACCTACCAGACGGTTTAGGTTGGCACAAAAAAGCGTCTCACCGAGGCCATCGGTGAGACGCGGCGGGGAAGGAGGTCAGTCCTTCTTAGGCTTGAAGCCAGGAAGCAGTCGGCCCTTGTAGTAGCCGTCCGGGGTGGCATGGCCGCGCAGGAAGTAGCCCTCGCCGCCAACCTGCTTCGACTCCTGGATCTCCGGGAGCGTCGCGGTGTAGTTGGTGCGTCGAAGGGCGGTTCGCTGGTGGCTAAATCTTCGTTTTGGGTTTGGCATTACTTCTTCTCCCGGTGAATCGTGTACTTGCGAAGTCGCGGGTTAAATTTCTTAAGCTCAAGTCGCTCGGTGGTGTTGCGCTTGTTCTTGGTCGTGGTGTAATAATTCTTCCCGTCTTCCGTACACACGATCCGGATAATTTCTCGGGCTTCCGATTTCTTGGCCATTTCTGAGTTCCCGCCTGTTAAACAGACACCGGTACGGGCACGCCGAACCGACCTACAATTATGCACGACATCGGCGGCGATTTGCAATCCTCGCCTTCCCCGAGCATCGAATCTTAATCCTGGCTCGTCTTGGAGTATTCGCCTCCGATTCCGCTAAGCCGTCCGGTAATATCGCCCTTCATGGCACAGAGACTTCGCTGGGGAATCTTGGCAACCGGGGGCATCGCCCGTCAATTTGCGTCGGGGCTAAAGGCCTCATCAACGGGCGAGCTGATTGCGGTCGGCTCGCGAACGGTCGAATCGGCGACTGCGTTCACGGATAAGTTCGGCGGCAAGCCGTACGGCTCCTACGAGGAGGTCTTGGCCGACCCCGAGGTCGATGCGGTGTACATTGCGACCCCGCACCACCTTCACTACGATTGGACCATCGCAACGGCCCGCGCCGGAAAGGCGATCCTCTGCGAAAAGCCGTTCACGTTGAACGCGCTGGAAGCGGAGCGCGCGCTGGCCGTTGTTAAAGAAACCGGCGTCTTCTTCATGGAAGCGTTCATGTATCGGTGCCACCCGCAGACGCGGCGCATTAAGGAACTCCTTGCCGAAGACGCCATCGGCAAGGTCCTCCAAGTCAACTGCGAATTCGCGTTTCAGGCCGGCCGAGATTGGGCAAACTTCCGCGCAGACGGTGCCCTGGGAGGCGGCGGCCTCATGGACGTCGGCACCTACTGCGTTTCGTTTTCGCGAATGGCGGTCGGCGAAGAGCCGGTCCGTGCTCACTACGAAGCGATCATCGGCGAGAAGGGCTATGACGAATCCGGCGCGGGACTCCTGAAGTTTCCCGGCGGCGCGGTAGCCCACTTTGGCACCGGCGTCCACGTCAACCTTCGCAACGACGCCACGATCTACGGCGAGAACGGCCGAATCCACGTTGCCGAGCCCTGGAAGTGCAGCAGCGGCGACGTCACCGTCTCCCGCTATGGCAAGGAAGACGAGAAGTTCACCTTCAACTCGTCGAACGACGAGTTGTACGGCATCGAAGCCGATACCGTGGCCGAATTCATCGACCACAAGGAAGCTCCCTACATGACCTTGCAGGACACCATCGATAACATGAAGACCCTCGACGCGCTGCGAAAGAGCGTCGGACTGACGTTTGCGGCAGAGGCCAAATCGTGAAATACGGAACCGTTCCCCACTTCGACAAAGAGATTTCCCGCCTCGTCATGGGCGTGATTCCGCTACCCCACAACGACTTGGTCTTGGCGTTCGAGCTGCTCGACGCCTACCGAGCCGCCGGCGGAAACATCATCGACAACAGCTACCACTACGGCCCGGGATTCTCCGCCGTGATGAAGGCGTACTACGAGGCACGCGGCGAAGATGCTCTCATCCGGTTCGATAAGGGGAACCACCACTATTACGGTGCGCCGGACGGCGGCATGCGGCTGACGAAAGAAGCCATGGACGAAGAGATTCGCGGCAATATTGAGCGTCAGGGCGTTTCCTACAGCGACTTCTACGTGATGCACCGCGACGACGAGAACGTGCCGATCGGTGAAGTCGTTGAGTGGCTGAACGAGCACAAGAACGAAGGCCGAATCCGCGTGTTTGGCGGTTCCAACTGGAAGACCTACCGCATCGCGGCGGCAAACGAGTATGCCGAGGCACATGGCCTTCAGGGCTTTAGCGTCAGCAGCCCGAACCTCTCGCTTGCCGCGGCGAACGAAGAGATGTGGACCGGAGCTTGGAGCATCAGCGACAACCGCGAAGAGCGAGACTGGTACGAAAAAACCCAGTTCCCGCTGTTCAGCTGGTCGTCCGGCGGTGGCGGATTCTTCGCCCACGTCGATAGCGGAGACGTTCACCGCGTTTACGACAACCCGACGAACTTCGCCCGACGCGAGCGACTGGAAGCGATGGCCGCCGATAAGGGCGTCACGCCAACTCAGCTTGCGTTGGCGTGGACGCTGAACCAGCCGATCAACAGCTTTGCGCTGATCGGCCCGCGCACCGTCGAGCAGGTTCAAGACAACGTGGTGGCAGCCGACATCGAACTGACGTCGGCCGAAGTGAACCACTTAGAACTGGGTTAGTCCCTAGCCGTACAAGGGGCCGAAGGCCGCGCAGGCGCGGAAGTCGGCCCCGACCGGATCGAGCCCGGAACCGAACCGGTGCCATGCCGTCGGGCGGTAGACCTCGTCCACCGACACGTTGTGCATATCCACCGGAATGCGTAGGATCGCGGCCAGCGTGATCAGGTCGGCCCCGATGTGGCCGATCGAGATCGCTCCGTGGTTCGCGCCCCAGTGGGCCATGACCTCGTACACGTTTCGGAAGGCACCCTCGCCCGTAAGGCGCGGAACGAACCATGTGGTCGGCCAGCTCGGGTTCGTGCGGGCGTCCAGCTTGGCGTCGACTTCCTCCGGAAGCTGCGTCGTGTGGCCTTCGGCAATCTGCAAGACCGGGCCAACGCCCGCCATCAGGTTCAACCGGAACATCGTTACCGGAAGGTCGCCGGTCGTCGTGAAGTCGGTGGACCAGCCGCCAGCGGGGAAATACTCGGTAATGGATGGGCACCAGCGCGTGGCGGCCAACGCCTTCGCGGCTTCCTCCGGCGTGACCTCCCACCAAGGCTTGAGGGTGTGGCCGGTCCAGTCGAGGGCGCTCGGGCCGGAGTTGATTAGGTGCAAAAATCCGGTCTCGGGCCGCCATCCGGTCACGCGCTCGACGGCGTCGGGCGACCAGTAGGTGCGCACGTCGCTAAACATCTGCGCGGTGCCGGTGAGCAAGTGGCCCAGGAGCATTGAGGCGCCGTTCAGGGCGTCGTTCTCGGTGGCAACAACGTACGGCTGGCGAATGCCGTTCCAGTCGAAGCTGGAGCAAAGAATCGCTTCCATAAAGTCGCCGTTCGGGAAGTAGTCCGTCCATTGTCGTTGGCCCTGGAATCCGCCCGCGATGGCGTTGTGGCCGCGCGCCTGCTCGTGGAAGCCAAGCTCGGCGAGGCGCGGATTGCCGACCATGAGGTCCCGCGCGATGAGTGCCATCTTGACCGAGGTCTCCCACTCAGCATCGAGGTGCTCGCGGGTCCGGGTCTTCTCTGGGGAGTTAAAGTCTTCGCCTTCCTGGCAATTTTCCTTCGTCCAAGCCAGTGCCCGCACGAACTCCTCCGAGTCGTAGATGCCGTGGTTCATGCGGCCGACAAACTCTGTCATGTCGACGCTCTCGGTCCGCAGGCCAAGGTAGCGCTGGAAGAAATCCTGATCAACAATGGAACCCGCGATGCCCATGCTGGTGCCGCCCATCGCGAGATAAGACTTTCCGCGCATGGTGGCGACGACCAATCCGGCATTGACAAACCGCAGGATCTTGGCGCGGACGTCGTCCGGAATCACCGTGTCGCCGAGGTCCTGAACGTCTTGGCCATAGATGCCAAACGCCGGAAGACCTTTCTGGTTGTGGCCAGAGAGAGTCGCGGCAAGGTACACCGCGCCGGGGCGGTCGGTTCCGTTGAATCCCCAGATTGCCTTGGGCAACAGCGGGTCGGTGTCCATCGTCTCGCTGCCGTAGCACCAGCACGGCGTTACGGTGAGGGAAACGCCGACGTTTTCACGGGCAAACTTCGCCGCGCAGTCGGCCGCCTCCGCGACGCCGCCGATGCAGGTGTCGGCGATGACGCACTCCACGTCGTGCCCGCTTGCGTGGCGCAACTGCTCCGAAATCAGCCGGGCCACGTTCTCCGCCATCTCCATCGTGATGGTCTCCAGCGACTCGCGCACGCCGCCGTACCGACCGTCGATGGTCGGGCGGATTCCAACTTTCGGGAGGGTGCCGCGAAGCCGAGATTCGAGGGGAACGGTTATGGACGGCGTTGCCATGATGGGCCTAAGTTACCGCAGTCACCCGCCTGCCGGGGTAGGGTTTTTGTCATGCGTCGGCTCGTTTTTTCCGCAGTGGCCCTTCTCTTGGCCACTACCGCCTTTTCGCAAACGATCTGCATCGATCCAGGCCACCCGAGTGAGGTCGGAAGCGGCACCAAAGGTAAGAAACTGACCGAACTTTCGCTGGCATGGCAGGTCGCCAAGCGGCTTGAAAAGAAGCTGCTGGAGGTCGGATACAAGGTCGTTCTCACCAAGAAGTCGGAAAAGGAGTTCGTCGCAAACAAGGATCGGGCGCTGATCGCGAATAAGGCCTGGGCGGCTCTCTCGGTGCGATTGCATGCCGATGCTGGAACCGGAACCGGCTTCGCGGTGTACTACCCGGACCGGCAAGGGAAGGCAGATGGTGTTACCGGACCGGCGATTCCGCTGCTGCGAAAGATTCGCCCGATGGCGAGCACGTTCCATCGTATTTTCGCCTCGACGCTACGCGGGGAACTAAAGGATAACGGACTCAAACCGGACAAGGCGACAGCGGTAGGTGCCAAGCATGGTGCGTTGAAGGGCTCAATCCACTCGACCGTGCCGGTCGTGCTCGTCGAAATGTGCGTGCTGCAAAACCCCAAGGATGAGGCCTGGATTAGCCAGCCCGCAAACCAAGACAAAATGGCCGAGGCACTCGCCCAGGCCACCATGCAGGCCGTCGGCAAAGTGCCGCGGAAGAAGCGGTTCCCCTTGCGACACGGCACCATGCGCACCGACGGAAAGCCGCTATAATCACCGCAGAGACCCATCTGTCGTGGATGGGCGAGCAATCGATTGGGGAAAGCCGGTGAGAAGCCGGCGCTGTGCCGCAACGGTAAGAATTTCGATTCGAGTCCGAATGCCCAACTCTGAAGCAACGAAAGAAGCTGTCGCCTACGAGCATAGGTGCGGAGCCAGGGCCCATCGTCGGACCCTTGTCCGTCAATTTGCCTCCGATTCGATAGCCTCGCGCATGTGAGGTGAAATGAAACATACGAACCGAGCGTTTACGCTCATCGAACTACTCGTCGTCATCGCGATCATCGCGATTCTGGCCGCCATCCTCTTTCCCGTTTTTGCCCAGGCAAAAGAGGCCGCCAAGAAAACCCAGTCGCTCAGCAATCTCAAGCAGATCGGGCTGGCCTGGTTCATGTACAACGCCGATTCTGAGGACACGCTGATGCGCGTCTCGATCGGAAAGCCGACGGACGGTAAGGTCTTTTACTGGTGGGGATCGTTCGACGGAACTCGCTTGCGAGAAGAAGAAGGGCTGTTGTTCCCGTACACGCGGAGCCGCGGGATTCAGTCCGACCCGAGCTTCCCGCAGACCTTGCGAACAACCCTCGGCCAAACCGGATACGGCTACAACTACAACTATCTCAGTCCGAGCGAGTACATCCCGCCGACCTACGCCGAGACGCCAAAGCCGGTGAACTATGCGCAGATCGGTTCCGTGGCGGAAACGGTGGCGTTCGCCAGCTGCGCGCGGATGTCGTTCAGCTTGCCGCACCGGCTGGAGGGGAACACATACCTGGAGCCGCCGAGCAGCGAATACCCGTCGTTCCACGCCCGACACAGCGGTGTCGGCACGGTTTTGTGGGCCGATGGCCACGTAAAGGGCCTCCGACCGACGCTTCGGACGGGCACGTTTGGCTACGGCGGTAGCTACTCCGGTGAGGAGTTCAAGGCGGTCAGCCTGGGCGAAATCGACCGGGACGGCGACCTGACGACGGACGAACTGTTCGACCTGGAGTAGGTTCCCTCGCCTCGTTGCCGAGGCTAGGGCACCAGAATTCCCGCGTCGATGAATTGGCCGCCGTAGGTTTGCTTGCAGGCGATGGCGATCACGTGCTTACCGGCCGGGAATGCGCGGGGCAACGCAACGAGCGAGTACGCCGAGGTGTAGCCGCCGAGCGTCGCCACGCGCACTCCATCAATGTAAACCTCGGCGTCCTCATCGTGATGGATCCGTAGGAAGCTGCCGGCGGGCACCGCACCCGTGAACTCCCGGCGGATCCAGATTTGGTCACTAAGCCAAGGGGTGTGGATCACCGCGCCGGGCGTTCCGGCGCGGCCAAATCCACCCGGAAGCGCTTGCCAAGCGCGATCGTCGAAGTCCGGCTTCTCCCAGCCTTCGGGTGGAGCCTCCTCGGTAACCCGCCACCGTTGGGCTACGGCCTCGGATGTCGGCACGAGCGTTTTGAGAGGCGGCAACGGCTTACGAAGGCTCTGAAGGGCGGCCTTCAGTCGCTTTTCGTCGGGCTTGATGATCGCCCGGTCGTAGGTCATGACGCCGTTCACCTCGGTCTCGACGTCGGTGGTTTGGGTGTAAACCGCCGCCGAAAGGCCGGGATCGGCAATCAAGGGGCGCAGGTTCACGATGACGTTGACGAGCGCATCGGTGAGCGCGGCCTGCGTGGTGAACGACTGGTAGCCCCAGTTGTTCTCGCTGATCCACGTGTGCCCGGCCAGCGGCAATCCGAGTCCGCCGAACTCGCCCAGCACGGCGGCCCGCGCCGCTTCTGGCTTGGGCGACCCGGGCCCGGGATAGATGTGATAGTCGATGACGTCGCCGACGCCTCGGTCCGCCCAGCCGGTGACCGCATTGATGACGCGTGTCGAATCGAGCCCCCGCGTCAAACTCGTCATCTGCGCCGTTTGAAACTGGCCCCAACCCTCATTGAAGACAACCCACGTCACGATGGAAGGCGAGCTGTAAAGCGCCCTCACTATTCGCGTAAGTTCGGTCTCGAACCCAGTCGTGGCATCGCCCGATCGTACGATGTCCGGATCGTCGCTGCCGATCGAGGCGTCGCCGCTGGGCATGTCTTGCCAAACGAGCAGCCCGAGGCGGTCGCAGTGGGCATACCAGCGCGCCGGCTCCACCTTGACGTGCTTTCGCACCATGTTGAAGCCGAGACGCTTTGTGACCTCGAGGTCGTACTTGAGGGCCGCGTCGGTAGGCGCGGTGAACAGACCGTCAGGCCAAAAACCCTGGTCCAGAAGGCCAATTTGGAAGTACGGCTTGCCGTTAAGGAAGAGCCGATTCACGCCCTTGGCATCCTTTTCGACCGTACAGGACCGCAGGCCAAAGTAGCTCTTGACCTCGTCGATCATCTTCCCATTCGCGTCTAGGGCCGACACCTTGAGGTCATACAGAAACGGGGACTCGGGCGACCAAAGCTTGCCCCTCGGCAGCTTCAGCGTGGCGGCCGCGCCGGGCCGTGCCTCCGCGCGGGCCACCGGCTTCGCACCATCGAACGCTTCCACTACGATCTTGGCCGCGCCGCTGCCCCAGACCGAAGTTCCGACGGTCACCGACCGAGTCGGGACGTCCGGCGTGATGCGAATCCCTTCAATACCGGCCATCGGAACCGGCTCCAGCCAGACGGTCTGCCAAATTCCGCTCGTCGGGGTGTAGAAAATGCCGCCAGGCTTCAGCACCTGCTTTCCGCGCGGAATCCAAGTCGAATCCGTCGGGTCTTTCACCCAAACTTCCAACGACTGCGAGCCGCTGGTGTTCAGAAAGCGGGTGATGTCGAGCGTGAACGGGTCGAACCCACCGCGATGCGTCCCGGCCTCTTTGCCGTTGACAAAAACCCGCGCCTCCCAGTCCACCGCGCCGAAGTGCAGCAAAATGCGTTCGCCGGCCCAACCCGCCGGCAGGTCGAACGATCGCACATAGGTGGCTTTCTGACCGGGTTGGAGAGGCCGTCCTATGCCGGAGAGCGTCGATTCGATCGGGAACGGCACCGTGATGGTCTCGAGCTCGGTTGGAAAATCGTCGGTCGTGAACTTCCACGGCCCGTTGAGTGACATCCATCGGTTGCGCACGAATTGCGGGCGCGGGTACTCCGGCAGCGGATTCTTGTGATCGACGAGACTCGCCCAGCGAGTCTGAGTGCGTTGAGCTTGAACGTTCATGGGGGCCGGAGAAGGTAGCGAGGCGAGCAAGGCAGCGGCGAGAACCGACATCGGCCCCAGATTACTGCTTGGGGTCGGGGGGCTGGCTGCGTTCTCTCTCCGGGTGGTTCCCCTGCTTCGCAGGGGAACCACCTCGGACCTAGGTCGGTTCCCCTTGAAAGGGGGAACCTTTAAGGAGGGGGTTAGGGAATAGGCCACATTTGCCTTTTCGCGGGAGGTATGTCCTTAAATTGGAAAGATCTCTGGCGTAGATCCCCCTCCCCCACGGTTCCCCCGCTTCGCAGGGGCACCATCTCGGAGGTATTCCTCGAGTCGCCCGCTACACATGGGAACCATCTCGGAAGCGGCGGGAGCTACTAGGGCGACGAGTGCAACGCGATAAGCGTGAGCGAAATTGACCTCGAAGGCGACCCATCGACGGAGGAACTGTTCGATCTCGAGGAGGGATCGGCCGAGCTCGGAGGTCGGGATAATCCCCGCCCAAATGGCCAAACTCCAAAGGTTAACCTAGGCTTAACATATACGAGGTCATACTACATGCCTAGCGACGCATAGTATGAGCTCTTCTCCACTCGACCCAGTTCTCACGGCAAATTTCCTTCGCGGAAACACCGCCATCATCGTCCTCGCGATCTTGCGGGACGGTCCTGCCCATGGCTACGCCATCGGCAGCGAGATTGCTCGCCGGTCGGAGCACACACTGGAGTTCAAGCAGGGGACGCTCTATCCGATCCTTCACGAGTTAGAGCGGGACGGAAGTATTTGCAGTGAGTGGGAGATCCCGAACGGGGACCGACCGCGCAGGGTTTACACCATTACCGAGTCTGGTCAACGAGAACTTGAGCGGCGCATGGAAGCGTGGCAACGATTTAACGCGGCGATGATTCGCGTAACGGCGGTGCGCTTGGATGAACAAACTGGCTGAAGTAATTCATTCACGATCAAATCCGGATCTGCCCGGCGAGTTGCTCCCACCGGATGCCGAGATCGATCGGTACCTTGAGCTTTTCGGAGCCCAATTGCTTGGCGTTGTCCCGTTCAACCAGCGCTATCGGCTTCGAAATGAAGCCGCGTTTCACTTGGAGCGGCTGCGAGATGACCTGATCGCCGAGGGCCACGACCGCCGGGAAGCCGTTCGCCGGGCGATCGTGGCCTACGGTCCGGCAGAGCAACTCGCGGAGCAGTACATCAAGAGCTGGTTCGAAAAGTCGGCCGGTGGCGTGCTCGCAAAGCGGCTCGGTAAGGGCAATGCGATAGCCTTCGTCGCGTTCGCCCTTGCCGAGCTCATCTGCGTCGGCTTGTTCTACGGCCGTATCTTTGTTCCGGTAGAGTCGGTTTTTCGCTATACGGTCGATCCGACCGTGTTTCCGGCATCAACCTTGAACGCCGTTCCGATTCCGGATTCATCGTTGTTTTTCGCCGTCCTGGCAACCGTGGTCTTGGTAGCACCGATTCTCGCGGGGGCGTGGGTTGGAGCGAAAGTTCCGATTCACCCAATGCGAGCGGTCTATCACGGCCTTCTTCCCTGCATTTTGTATTCGTTTGTAAGCGGCGTGCTGGTTCTTCCGAGCCGGGAGCTACTTCTGTTCGCTCTTGTTCAATTGGTCTACTGGCTACCGGTTAGCCTGGCCGTGGCCCACTTTGCGCGGCTGCACGTTCGAGCGCTTCGCATCGGGAAGGAGCTGTCCGAATGAGAACGGCTTTCACCCTCTTGGAGCTACTGGTCGTCGTGGCGATCGTTTCGTTGCTTGCCGCGTTGCTTTTCCCGGTGTTTGCCCAGGCTAAAACGGCCGCAAAGCGAACCGTCTCGCTGAACAACGTGAAGCAGATCACGTTGGCCCAGTTTCTTTACATGGAGGATAACGAGGGTTCGGTCGCGATCAACCGCGATTGCACGCTCGTGATCGAAGGGCGGAGCGAGCAAGCCCCGTGCACGGTTGGCCGGGCGTACCGGGGTTGGATCGATCTGACGGTGCCCTACGTGAAGAACTATCAGGTTTTCAAATCGCCCGGCGACGAGGTGGAAGCGGTTCCGCTGAAGCCAGGCACGATGGACGCGGTCGGACGTCCGGTCGAGAGCGGTGTCGTTTGGGGGCCTCGGCCCGATGGCCGTGTGATCGGCGGCGAGTACCGTTCGAGCTATGCCCGGAACAACAATTGGAGCAACAACGGAACCTATACGGCACGCTACAGCCAAGCCGAATTCCCCGCGACGCTGATCCTCATCTACAGCTTCGCCGCTAACTCCGGAGCGGGCGCGCGCGACTACGAAGGAGTGCCCGGCTCCTCATTTACCATCGTGCGGCGTCCGTCGATCGAAGCCGATCCGGCCCAGTGCGTGGCCTACACGAACGATTCGAGCCAAAATGTTCGGTCGAATTTTCTAAGATTCCTCCCGCAGTTCGTCGCTGCGCGAGAGGCGCAAACGCCCAGCAGCGAGCGATACCTTGGGCGAGGCATTTACGGATTTGCCGATGGGCATGCGAAGGCCTTCGTGCCGGATGTGATCCGCGGACAGTGTAACTGGGGGATTTCATCCCCCGGGCTGGAAAGCGGCAACGACGGCGTCAACCCGGACTTCAGGTTCTAACATGACCTTTTTGAACCGAAGCCAACTCACGATTTGCCGGAATTCGTTCCGGCACACGTTGCCGAAAAACAAGACGGCAACGCTCGAAGTCCCCGCTAAGGGCAAGGCCACCGTTGCGCCAACAACGAGGGCACTCCAAACGCGCCGTCCGCACCCGTGTCCAGGTGAAATTACATGTTATCTAACCGAAAAGCCTTTACGCTCATCGAACTCCTCGTCGTGATCGCGATCATCGCGATCCTCGCCGCCATCCTCTTCCCGGTCTTCGCCCAGGCTAAGGAAGCCGCGAAGAAGACCCTCTCGCTCAGCAACATCAAGCAGGTCACGCTGTCGCAGTTCCTCTATATGCAGGACTTCGACGACACCATCGCGATGAACCGCAACTGTAACCTCGTCGTGAACGGCGTTGGTGGCCAGTTCCCCTGCGTTAACGGACGCGGCTACCTCGGCTGGATCGACCTCGTGGTGCCGTACGTGAAGAACTACGGCGTCTTCAAGAGCCAGTCGGACGGCGTTCCTGCGAACCTGTACCCGGCTGGTCTGGAATCGTTCAATGGCGAGAGACTCCAAAACGGAATCGTTTGGAACTCGCGTCCGAACGACGAGCGATTTGGCGGCGAGTACCGAAGCTCCTATGCGCGAAACAACAACTTCGCTAACAACGGCACCTACACGTCCAACGTCGGCGCGGTGACGAATCCGTCGTCAGTCATCTTGGTTTACTCTTTCGCGGCCAACTCGGGCGGCGGCGCCGGCGGCGGCGAAGGCGTTCCGGGATCGACGTTCAGCATCGTTCGACGCCCCGAGATCTTCCCGGCCGCTGGTACGTGCACGGCCTATGACAACGCTTCGACCGGTAACAACCGCGCGAACTTCTTCTTCAATCTCCCGGCCTACGCACAGGTTCGAGAGCGCGCGAAGCCGAGCAGCGAGCGGTACAACGGTGTTGCCAACTATGGCTTCGCCGATGGCCACGCCAAGGCGTACAAGCCGGATCAGATCAAGGGCCAGTGCCAGTTCGGCTTCACGCCGATCGGAACGGAAACCGGAAATGGCGGAACGCCTGACTTCCGGTTCTAAGGCGGTTTGGGCTTTAGGAATCCTTGCGCTCGGCCTGTTGGCCGGGTGCAAGGAACCCGGTTCGGTGCCTTCGGCAAACGAGCCTAGCCCATCCGAAATGCAAAAGATGGCGGAGGATTCGATTCCGAAAAACGGATCGGATCCCCGCTAGGACGAGTTCTCCCTTCCAATCGGAAGGGAGACAACTTAGGAAATCTGGGCGAGGACGCTCTTCAGCGATTCGGCCGATTTGTGCAGGGCCTCGCGCTCCTCGGCGGAGACGCTCGGCGTGATGATCTGGTGCACGCCCTTTCGGCCAACGCGGGTCGGCAGCGAAAGCGAGATATCGGAGATTCCCAGCGTTCCGGTCTGCAAGGAAGAAACCGGAAGAATCTTCTCCTGGTTCAGAGCGATCGACTCGACCACTTCCTTGATCGAGATGCCGACCGCGCGGCCCGCTCCACCCTTCAGGCGGATGACCTCTGCGCCCGACTTCTTGGTGAACTCAAACACGCCCTGGGCTTCGTCGACCGTGTAGCCGGGGTACGAAGCAAGCGGCACGCCGGCGACGGTCGCGCTTGAGAAAATCGGCACCATGGAATCGCCGTGCTCGCCAAGAATCAGCGCCTTCACGTCGGTCGCATTGACGTTAAAATGATCGGCCAACAGTGAGCGGAACCGGCAGGTGTCGAGCACCGTGCCCAGTCCCAGAACCTGCTTCTCCGGCACAATTCCGGACGTCGTCGCAAGGTGGGTAAGGATATCGACCGGGTTCGAAACGACCAGAATCGTCGCTCCATCGGCAAGCTTGACGCCGCGAATGCTCTCCAGGATTGCTTTGAAAAGGTTGACGTTTCGGTTGATGAGCTCGAGCCGCGACTCATCCGGCTTGCGGCGCGAACCGGCCGTGATGACCACGCAGTCGCTGTTTTCGACGATCGAGTAATCGTTTGCGCTGGTAAAGCGCTGGTTGGCCGACAGTGCGGAACCGTGCCGGAGGTCAAGCGCCTCGCCGGCCGCCATGTCCGGGTTCATGTCGACAAGCGCGATCTCGCGAACAACTCCGCCAAGTTGAAGGGCGTATGCCGCGTCCGATCCAACCCGTCCGCCGCCACCAATGATGCTAACTTTCATGCTGCATTCATTATGGCGGCCAGCGTCGGGCGGCCGTTATTAGACCTGCATCAGTTCGGCTTCTTTCTTCTTGCCCTGGTCTTCGGCTTTTGCCACGAAGGTGTCGGTGAGCTTTTGGACCTTTGTTTCGTGGCCCTTTACGTCGTCCTCGGTCAGCTCTTTCTTCTTTTCCATCGCCTTGAAGCCGTCCATCGCCTCGCGGCGAACGTTTCGAATGGCGATTCGGGCCTGCTCCACGCGGGCGCTGCACTGCTTCACCATGTCTTTCCGTCGCTCTTCGGTCATCTGCGGGAAGTTCAGGCGAATACCGGTGCCGTCGTTGACGGGCGAGATGCCGAGATCGCTTTTCAGGATCGCGCGCTCAATGGCGGGCGTCATCGACTTCTCGTACGGCTGGATAAGCAACTGACGTGGCTCGGGCGTGCTCACGTTTGCCACCTGGTTGACCGGGGTTTCGGTTCCGTAGTAGTCCACGGTAACTCGCTCCAGAACGGCCGGAGTAGCGCGACCGGTGCGGTATGAGTTGAAGTCGTGGACCATCGCATCGATGGCGCCATTCATCTTCTGTTCGGTATCTTTCAAAATTTGTTCAACGGACATAACAGTTATTCTCCACCCACGAGGGTTCCGGTGTGGCCGCCGGCCAGCGCATCGAGCAGGCTGCCGGTGGCGTTAAAGTCGAGGACGATGAGCGGCATGCGGTTCTCGCGGCACATCGTAAAAGCGGTTTGATCCATGACGCCCAACCGGTTCTCGATCGCCGTCGTGTAATGCAGTGTGTCGTACTTTACGGCGTCTTCGTGCTTCTTTGGGTCTTTGTCGTAGACGCCATCGACCTTCGTGGCCTTCACCAGGACGTCGGCTTCGATTTCTAGGGCACGCAGGACGGAGGCGGTGTCGGTCGTGAAAAAAGGATTACCGGTTCCGGCGGCGAATACGACAACGCGGCCCTTTTCGAGGTGGCGAATCGCGCGGCGGCGGATGAACATTTCGGCAACCTGGGCCACCTGCACGGCACTCTGGACCCGGGTCGGAACGCCCTTGTTCTCGATGGCACTTTGGAGCGCGAGCGCGTTCATGAGCGTGCCGAGCATTCCAAGCTGGTCGGCCACGGCGCGGTCGATATTGCCGGAGGCGCTAAAGGTTTCGCCGCGAACGAAGTTGCCGCCGCCAACGACGATGCCGACTTCGTGGCCCGCCGCGTGAACCGAAGCAACTTCGCCCGCGATGTAGGAAAGAATTTCGGGGTCGAGCCCGAAGCCGAGTTTGCCCGCGAGAGCCTCGCCGCTAAGCTTGATCAGAACCCGTCGAAATGAGCGTCTTTGAAAATCCAACGGAAGCACCATCCATGGCCATTCCTGACCCGCGCCAGTATACCGACGCGGCCCCGTTACGCAAACATCGGCGCCAAGTCCTTCCGCAGGAGCGTTCTCGCGCGGAACAGCCAGCTCTTCACCGTTCCTTCCGGCGCGTTCAGCCGATCGGCGATCTCGTTGACTTCCATGTGCCGGAAGTGTCGCATCACGATGATGTCTCGGTACGGGTCGGGCAACCGGTTGATGGCTTCCATCACCAGCTGGTTCTCTGCCTCGCCTTCGGCAAGCTCGGCGATATCCACGCGCGGGTCGGCCAGCGTCAGCTCGTGGCTCTCGATCGGCTCGCCCAGCAGTTTCCGCGCCCGAAGGATGTCGATGCAGCAGTTATGGCAAATGCGACAGAGCCATGGCTTGATACACCGTGCGGCGTCGAAGGTTGGCAACGCGCGAAACGCCCGCAAGAGCGTTTCCTGAACGGCGTCGTTCGCGTCTTCGGAGTTTCTCAACTGGCGATATGCGATCTGTTGAAGGATCGGACGATAGTTTTCAAGGAGAATTTGGAGCGCGGCTTCATCCCCTGCTGAAGCCTTAACCACCGGGTGGTTGTCCCACGTAAGCACGCGGCTATTCATTTTTTTGTGAGGAGTATAAGGCCCTCCCTCACCAGATATTGTATGGCCCGGCAAGGTGTGGCCTGGGCTTGTTGGGACTATTTAGCTATTCTTGATTCGCAGTCCTAGGTCTATTTTGTTTGGCCTATCGCTTTTCGAGCCGGCGCGTTTTGCCCATCATGCGGAGCTTCAATAGGTCGCGAAGCATTCGGGGCCCATCGCGCATCAAAACGACCTTCGAACCCTCTTGGTGTCGCCACCGAATTGGCACTTCATCGATGCGATAGCCGAGGTCTCGGGCCACCAT
Organism: Fimbriimonas ginsengisoli Gsoil 348; assembly: GCA_945881865.1. GTDB lineage: Bacteria > Armatimonadota > Fimbriimonadia > Fimbriimonadales > Fimbriimonadaceae > Fimbriimonas > Fimbriimonas ginsengisoli_A. The sequence continues at coordinate 43,925 of CAMCVK010000006.1, forward strand.
CAACGCCTCAAAATCGAAACCAAACCCGTTGAGTTTGCACCGCGAAAAGATGTCTTTGTTCGCGGCGGCGGTGAACATTTTGAACCCGCACTGCGTGTCGTCGATGCCGCGAATGCCGATCGTCTGCACCGCCAAGTTGAAGCTTCGACCCAGCATTTCGCGGTACCACGGTTGCCGGACCTCCAGGTTGCTGGCTTGCAGCGGTCGGCTGCCGATCGCGACGTCAGCGCCTTGGTTCATCCGCTCAAGAAGCTTTTCGGTTTCTTCTTGCGGCGTGGCGAGGTCGGCGTCGCAGAACAGGATGAGGTCACCGGTCGCTTCCAGCATGCCCTTTCGAACGGCGTAGCCCTTGCCTTGGTTGTCGGGGTAGCTGATGAGCCGAAAGCGGCCGTTTGCCCTGGCGAACTCGTGGGCGATGTCGGCGGTGCGGTCTTTGCTTCCGTCACTGACGACGGCCACGTCGTAGTCGTAGGGCTGGGCGTCGTAATACTCCTTCAGCCGGTCGAGGGTGCGCGGCAGGCGTTCCTCTTCGTTATAGGCGGGGACAACGACGCTGAGGTGCGACCACGAACTCAACGCCTTGCTCCCATGTATCCCTCAAGTTTACCGACGCGGGAAAAGTTCCGCACCGCTAGAGGCATGGTTCGAGATCTCCTAAGCGCGTTTCAAAAGCAGGCTATCTTCGGCAGTCGTGATGCCTCTGACCTCGATGTGAAATCAGTTTGCCGTAGGTTTGACGGTCCCCCTGCGACTCGGTTCATTCTCAATTACCGGCACTTCTTCTTAGAGGCTAATACTTGTCATGCCAGGTTTACTCCCACGCCTTGAATGGGCATATTTTATGGGATTTGGAAACGTCTTTTGAGCTGGCTCAAGAACATAATAGAGGTCATGTTTGCAGTTGAAAAGTGCTCTGGGCGGACGGTGGCATGAGCGACATGACAGACGCGGAGACAATGATCTCGGCCGCGGCTCGACTGAGCGTCTCCATCGATGCCGACGTAATTCTATTCAACGGCCCAGTGCACGAAGCACCGCGCAAGAAGTTGGTAAATCTGTTGGATGGCCGGTCCACTGGGCGATCGACGGCCTTTGTCGCGGTGACGACATACGGTGGCGACCCACATGAAGCCTATTTGATGGCCCGGTCCTTGCAGGAGAAATACGCAAAAATCATCTACTGCGTTACCGGAGATTGCTTCAGCGCTGGCACGCTCATCGTGACAAGTGGAGAAGAGTTGGTTTTTGGAAAGCGGGGCCATCTTGGCCCCCTTGACATACAAGTCCGCAAGAAGGATGAGTTTCTGGAGCATTCTTCTGGGATGGTGATGGCAACATCGCTTGATGAGCTTGAGCATCGTGTTCTGGCGTGCATGAATAAGCTGACAGAAGGTATTTAGGACCACTACGGCGGTCAAGTGACAATGCGAACTTCAATGGAGTACGCGGCGAACTTGACGAAGGCCCTTTATGGACAACTCTATGCGCAAATTGATCCCCGTCGTATTGGAGAGGATCGTCGTGCAATGCAGATCATGGATCACTACGGGAAGCGGCTTTCCAAGCGGACCAACAACCTGTTGCCGGACGGATTGAAGCGATTATTGGAGAATTACCCCGACCATGGGTGCTACATTGATTTCGATGAGGCCCGCGAACTGTTTAAGACGGTCCGACGTCCAAACAGTGGCGAGGAAGCGTTCGTGGAGTGCCTGAACGATGTTTCGGACATCACCATCGGAGCGCACAACAATGCGGTTGTGATAGATTTATCAGCCGGACAAGATGAAAACGAGCAGGAGGACGAAAATGAGCAAGCAGACTTTGCTAGAAATGCAGAAACAGCGGGAACTGTCCCCGAGGCAGGAGCAAATTAGGAAGATGGAGGCGGAGCAACTGGTCCGCGAACTTCAAGAGCGTGCGGCGGAGCAGCAACTTGCGGCGAGCCGACACCAGCGCCAAAGAACTTCCTAATCGCCAGACTCAACTCTTACGTTGTCTCCAGCAAACTGCGAAGTTTCGCTGGTTCGTTGCATGGATAAGCTGGACAGGGAGATGCAGTTTCGCGCCGAGAAATGATCTCTCAGGCAAAGTTGAGTTTGAATCTGGTGCGCAACAGGCTATTTTACGCGCGAGTGCCGCACCTCCTGGAATGTTCGACTTTCAAGTCCTCCGGGCGTTCTTGGATGGACATCTTTTGCTCGTTTGTTCGCTCTGAAAGCTCACGAGCCGACCTGTGAGCAAGTTTTGCAAGCTAGCCAAGAGTGCGGTTTACCGACGCGGGAAAAGTTCCGCCGAGGCTACGGCGCGGGGTTGACCTTAGTGCGGTGAACGAGGCTCTTCAGCTCATCAAGCGAAACCTCGTGCTTGAAAATCTCTTTGTACACCGCGTCGACCAGCTCAAAGATTTCCAGCAACGCAATCAGGCGGTTTCGCAGGGATTGGACTTCTTCGGACTTGTCGTGCTCGGGGAGCTTTGCAATTACCTCTCCGATGGCCTCGGCGGTCGGGTCGATCTCGCGGCGCTTCCGCTCTTTCACGATCCGGATGAACATCTGGTACGGATCGATCTCGGTGATGTACGTATCTTTGCGGTCGCCGGGCTGCCGGAAGCGGCGCACCACGCCCCAGTCCATCAGCTCGCGCAGGTTCATGCTGGCGTTGCCTCGGCTGATTTGCAGCCGATCCATGATTTCATTCACCTCTAGCGGCTGGCCGGTGACAAACAACAATGCATGGATCTGCGCCATTGTCCGGTTGATGCCCCAGCTGGAGCTCATGCGGCCCCACTCTAGGATGAATTGATCCTGGGCGGCATCGATGGTGCTGCCGGCGCGCGGCGGGCGTGGGTACGCCTCCGGCTCTTCATCCAAGGCATGAATCAGGTCGTCTGCCATCGCCTATTTTGCGGCGAGAAGGCGATCCGATTCCGTGCGGTTAAGCTCAATGTAGTGAACCCACTTTGCCGGCACATCTTCGTCGGCGAAGATTGCGCTTACCGGGCAAACGGATTCGCAGTTTCCGCAGTTAATGCAGAGGTCCGGAATAATGAAGAGTTGATCTTCGCCCTCGATAAAGCAGTCGACGGGGCAAACCTCAATGCAAGATTTATCTTTAACTCCACGACACGGATCGGTTACAACGTAGGCCAACGGTTCTCTTTTCTCCTGAGGCTAGAGTGTACATGAAGGTTCGGCCGATTCTTGGTGTGTCGGCTGTCGCCATTTTGGCCGACAACCTGTGCCGGACCTTTGGCATGAAGAAAGTCGGCCAACAATTGGCCTAAGTTGGGCCACAATAGGAATCACAGGATTGCCGATGACGTAGTCAAAAGCAGAACAAAAATGAGCACCGACACCCTAGAGAAGACCGCCGAAACGTTGACCGCCACCGAAGGCATTTCGCTTTCGGAGCGTGCCGCCGCTGAACTGAACGAAGTGATTCAAGCCCAAGCCGCCGAGAACGTTGTCCTTCGCGTTTGGATTTCGGCCGCCGGTTGCAGCGGGCTCCAGTACGGCATGCGCCTCGAAGAGGGCGGACCGGAGGAAGACGACTTGATGTTCGTTCAGGACGGCGTTCGCGTGGTCGTCGACAAGGACAGCTACGCCTACATGCCCGGCGCGACGATCGAGTACATCGACAACGAGCTTGAGAGCGGCTTCCGCGTGAACAACCCGGCGGCAACGCAGACCTGCGGTTGCGGATCGTCGTTCAAGACTGAGACTTCCGGCGGTTGTGGTAGCGGCGGCTGCGGAAGCGGCGGCTGCGGCTCGCGGTAAACAGATGGCTTTCGGATTCACCCCGGCAGGGGTGACATCCCAATAGCCCCGGGGTCGAAGACCCCGGGAACGGAATGCATCCGTACCACGACCCTGGCAAGGGTCGCAGCTTTTCCGCTGGCATCCTTCAGGATGCGAAATTCCGCGCGCCGCCCTGTCCTGGGGTCTTCGACACCGTGACGTTTCTCCAGGCTACGCAGACTTGACCCTTCCAGGGTCGGGATCACCGGTCGCTAGCTCGGGACGAACCGAACCTCACCCGGCCAGGGATGACATCCCAATACCCCCGGGGTCTTAGACCCCGGAGCCAGACGCCTATTTGATCGTGAACGTTCCGGTGGCGATGTTTGCCCCGTACTTCGCCGTCGCTCTGTACCGGGCCCAAACCGTGTGGCTGCCCACCTTCAATCCCGCGATGGGAACCGTGATTGAACTCGTTCCATTTGCGCCAGTGGTTGTCCATTTCTTCAGGACTCCGTCGACGTAGATGCCGACCTCGGCGTTCGATATTCCTTGGTCTGTGGCGCGATCCCTCAGCTTTGCCTCGATCGTAACCAGCAGGTCTCCCACCGCAGCGGCAACGGAAACCCGGGGGATAGCCGGTCCGGTCGTGTTCGGGCCCAGTTCGCTCGTGGACTGCGTGCGGACCTCGGTCGCGGTCGCGGTGATGGAGCTGTATTGCCCGGTCGTGCCCACGGTCTTGTACAGCGACGCCTTGCCGCTGGAGTTAGTCGTGACGTTGTACGTTCCCAAGAATACGTCTGCGCCGCCGTTGCCCGACGCATCCGGAGCGAGCACTCCAAACAGGTCCACCGCGTACTCCCGGCTTGGAGCGGCGGAAAGGCTGACCGTCGCCTTAACGGATTCGCCTTCGCCAACCAAGGTGATGGTTGGGAAGTTGGTCAGGCCGTTCGGCCCGGTGTCAGCGTCCAACGCGTCGTTCGGCGTTACTCCGAAATTGCCATTGCTTCCGTCCAAGTTGATCGCGATCCTTCCATTTCGGGAGACCACGTTCCCGCGGATTGCGACTCCCGCCGCCGTCCCGGTTACCAGGATGCCGTTGGCTCGGTTGCCGAGGATCGTGTTTGCCTGGCCGGCCGCGGTTCCGCCGACGGTATTCCGTCCGGTGCGGTCAAACATCATGCCATTTCGGTTCGCAAGGGAGGCAATCAAACTGCCAATCGTGTTCCCAAAGAACTGGTTGTTTATCGAGTCGGATCGATAGACGTAGATGCCGTCCCACGGGCTGGCGCAGATTCGATTGCCCTGGAAGACGTTAGACGAAGCTCCGTTGCCAACCCAGACGCCCGCGCCTTTGTTCGCGATCGCGGCAGTGCCTGCCGCGTTTACGCCAACGTTGTTGTCGACAAAAACATTCTTGTTTGTGCCGAGGTCGCCGACCCCGATTCCATCGCTCTGGTTACCGGAAATCAGGTTGGCTTCGATGCGGTTTGCGGCTGCGCCATCAACCACGATGATTCCTTGTCCACCGTTGGCCCACGCGAGGGTTCCTTCCGGATTCGTGCCGATGCGGTTGCTCTTTATCTGGTTGCCCGAGGTTCCGAGCTGCCCGGCCACGTCGGACTTGCCGCCGACGTAGATCCCGGCTTGGGTGTTGCCCGAGATGACGTTGCTCAGCACGACGTTGTTGCGGGCCTTTGCATAAACCGCGACGCCGACCCATTTGTTTCCGGTGAGGGTGCTGGTCTTTGGCGTGCAACCGATGAAGTTTCCGGTAATCGTGTTCGCAGAAGCTTCGTTGACGATTTGAACGCCGCCGTTAGTGCTGCCCACAATGACGTTCGCGTTGGCCGCCGCAGTCCCGCCGACGATATTTTTGGTCGCCTTGTTGCCGATGCCGACTCCGACCGCATTGCCTTTCACCGTCGTCCCGTCGAGCAGGAAGCCGATCGAGTTTCCGATCACCGCGTTGTAGCTGGCGGAATCCCAGATCAGAACGCCGTCGCTACCGTTACCGGCGATCACGTTTCCGGGGCCGACGGTGTTGCCGTTCGTGAAGTTATTGAGGCGAACGCCGTTGTACCGGTTGCCCAGTACGCCCGTGCCGTCTCCGTTCAGGCCGATGAGATTGCCCAGAATCTTGTTCTTGGCCGTTGTCGGGCCGTCCACATAGACGCCGTGGTTGGAGCCCGCGAGAACGTTTCGGTAGGCCACCACCGAGCCGCCAATGGTGCAGCTACTCGCCCCGTTGACGAGCGTGACGTTGTCCCAGCCGTTCGCCGCAGCCGTCGTTCCATCGGCGCTGAGGCCAATGAAGTTGGCCGCTACCGTCGTCGTCGACGTGCCGTCTAGCCAAACCGAGGAGTACTTGGACCCTCCCATCGCAAGCCCGTTGATCAATGCGCTCTTGCCTTGGATGTTGATGCCGTGCCCGTCGCCTTGGCCAGAGAAGTCGAGGTAGACCTCGGGACCCTTAGGGTTTGAATTGCCGGTAAACGACGTTTGAGTCGCGCCGAGAAGTTGGATATTGTCCGCGGTAATGATCGGGAGCGGGGACTTCGGCGCGATGCGGAAAACTCCACCCGAGAATCCGGGATCCGTCTTCCGAATGTTGAATCGGATCTTCGTTCCCGGGTTCAAGTTTGCGAACGCAATGGCTTCGCGCAACGATCCAGGGCCGCTATCGGCGGTGTTTGATGCTATCCCACAAGGCACGCCCGCACCATATTTGACCTGGACGTTGAAGCCAGTGGCGAATTCGCCCGTGACCGAGATCGAGAGATTGTTCTCCGCATCGGTGAACGTATCACCGACCCGCCATGCGCAACCGGCTCCCCCGCTCGTATCCGCGGGGTCACGCGCGAGGAGGACGGAAGCGCCGGAGTTCCAGGCATTCGCGACGGTGACTTTGTGGATGATCACGGCTTCCGAAGCGATGGACTTTGCGGTGTCATAAACCGAATGTTTACGCGCTTCGACCGTGTAGTAAACGCTCCCGCTGCCGGGCAAAAATACCCGGGCAAGTCGAGTGTCGCTTGATGACGCGTTTTCCAGTTGCGAAAGCTTGATATTGACGGTTTGTCCGGGAGTGACGGTCGCAATCTCGTTCTGGTTCAGCCAGCCGTTGACCGTGTGGTGGTACCCGTTGAGGACGGTGCCGATCATCCCGTAATCCTCGAAGGTGTTCGACCAGTAGCGCCCGCCGTTCCCCATCGGATCCCAGTTGCTCTTGTAGACGGCGCCCGCGACCGACGTGTGGTCGAGATCGAAGTTATGGCCTTCTTCGTGAACCAGCACGAACTGGTCGGTCCATGGGTTTAGGTTGGAAACCGGTCGATACCAGTCGGTTTCGGCGGACTTTATCCTTGCCCACGTTGCGTAGCTGTAACCAGAGTTATCGTCGATGTTCGGGAATACGTTTACGCCCCAGATTTTGCGAAAATCCACCTGGGAATCCACCAGAGGCATGGCGCCATCGATCAGCTTCTGAACGTCCCAGGCCCCGCCGCTCTTGTATTCGGCCATGGTGCCGGGCAAATCAAGAAAACCGATGACCTGCGTTCCGGTCATGTTGATGCGATTTTGAGATACCGTTTGGTAGAAGTGGTCGAGACCGGGGTACGTGCCCCGCATCACGCGCGTATACCAATCGGCGGCGTGCGGGCGCTGGGTTCGCGCGTCGGAGAACGTCACGACCAGGTTTAGGTACTTGCGGTTTTCCGAGACGGAGGCCAGTTTGACCGGACCGGTTGGGACGCTCCCCCCGACCGGTTTTGGAGCGAAAACGCCGGCCGGGAGTGCGTCTCGAAGGATGGGATTCGCCCGCGGGCCCTCCACCATTTCGCGACGAATTTCGCAAACGCGCCGGACTTGCAGAGTGCCATTGACGAGCTCGCCGTCGATGACGACCGGTTTGCTTGTGCCCACCGCCATGCGCGAGATGCGGCCGGCCTCGGTCCACGCTAGCTTCACGGGGCGCCCGGTCTTCACGGCGAGCCAGGAACTCTCGGTATGCGGGCCACGCTCGGCGGTGTCACATCGCTCGTACAGGAAGCCCACCCGTTGGACCGGCATGACCGGATCATTCAGCTGAGTTTGGGTGAGGGCCCACAGAGCTAGTGCAGTTATCATCTCGTCACCATGATAACGCCAACCGGTAGAAAGGGGCAAGTTACGGTGCCGGGCGAGGTTGAGAGGTTGAGAGGCCAGCTTCTTCTGAGCAGCAGAAGCTCACCCCGCCAGGGGTGACATCCCGATAGCCCGGGGTCGCAGACCCCGGGAACAGAAGGCATCAATTTCACGACCCTGGCAAGGGTCGCAGCTTTTCCGCTGGCATCCCTTCAGGATGCGAAATTCTACACGCCACATTGTCCTGGGGTCTTCGACCCCAGGCTACGAAGATTCGACCCTTCCAGGGTCGTCTTCACAGGATCTTGAGCTCAAGATAAGCGACAGCTTCCTTGCTCGCGAACCTGTGGGACCTATGTTAGGTCCTGGTGACGGGGATCCGCTCGAATGTCAACACGTCTCGGCGCCGATGCGATTGTCCGGAGGTGTTGCGACCGCGCGACGTTCACCCCGGTAGGGGTGACAGCCCGATAGCCCGGGGTCGGAGACCCCGGGAACAGATCGGACAAATTCCCCGACCCTGGCAAGGGTCGCAGCTTTTCCGCTAGCATCCCTTCAGAATGCGAAATGCTGCTGCACGCCCCACCCTGGGGTCGAAGACCCCAGGCTACGAAGATTCGACCCTTCCAGGGTCGGATTGCCGGTTAGCTGCCTGAACCGGAATGCGCTCCGGAGAAGCAGATCGCCTTCAGACGGCGACAAGGCCGGCCTGTGCGAGCCTCACCCCGGCAGGGGTGACATCCCAATAGCCCGGGGTCGAAGACCCCGGGAACAGAAGGCATCAATTCCACGACCCTGGCAAGGGTCGCAGCAGGTGATCACGTTCTCCCACGGGCATGCTAGAATTCGGGATGCCATCAACCTATACCAGCTTATACGTTCATATTGTGTTTGCTACCCAAAGGCGTGCACCACTGATCCTGGATAACTGGCGGCAGGATCTTCATAACTACATCGGAGGCACGATCAACGCGATGCAAGGCAAATCGGTGATTATTGGCGGCGTCACAGACCATGTCCACATCCTCATCGGCCTGCGTCCGACCCACGCGATTGCAGATCTTGTGCGAGAGACTAAGAAAGCCTCCTCAATTTGGGCGGCTGCAAGAAGCCCTGACTTTGCATGGCAGACCGGCTACGCCGCATTCACTCTCGGCGCAACCGACGTGCCTAGCGTACTGGCATACATTGCCAACCAGGAGGCGCACCATCGCCAGCAGAGTTCCCTCGAAGAACTTGAATCTCTCCTTCGAGAGCACGGCATCGAGCCCGATCCTCGCTTCTTCGACTAGACGCCCTAAACCTTCCAGCGGGCCGAGAGGTGGTCGCGCATCCAGTTACAAACTTCCAACAGGTTCGCCAGCGGGCGCTCGTCGGCTGGATCGGTCCAAAGATAGCTTGGCGGGCCGAATTCCGGGTCAACCGTCAACGTCTCGCCATCCGGAACCTGCGCGAGAACGCGATCCCAAATTTGGCAGAAATGCTCCGTGTGACCCTGCCACCGTTCTGCGCGCGGGTCTGGAACCTGCGGGCCTTCCTCGTGACCCACGCGGGCGTGCAAATGGCCCACGCGCGAGATGGCCAAAGCCAGGGCATCTTCCTGGTCGTGCAGCAGCGACTCGCACACGCACGACCAGTGGCTAAAGTCCGCGCACAATCGCAGGGTCGGATGCTTGACCAAGAACGCCGCCGTGCTCGCCGGCGTGTACAAAAGCCGCCCCCGATGCGTTTCGAAGTTGACTTCTTGCCCTGTTGCCGCCGCCAACTGAAGCGCCCTCCGGAAGAAGTCGTCCGCTGCCTCTTCGGTCCAAAAATCTTTCCCGGCATGCACCGTCACCTTGGTCGCCGCTGCGCGGCGAGATTTCTCAAGGCCGTCCTCGAACTCTTCAATCGAAGTCGGGAAAATGAGGGCGATCCCTTTGCCCTCAAAACCGGCCTCGCGCGCTGCCAAGAGGGTGTCGACCGGGGTTTCAATGCCGACGTACTCGTGCTCCTCGACCCAGCGAAGGGCTTCGGGCAGGGGCAAATGCTCCATGCCCCAAAGGGCTTTGTAAAACTCAACCGGCATGCGTCTAGTTTGCCTTTTTGGCAAGGAGGATCATCAGGTCATACGCCAAAGGGTCCATCAAAACGGCCGTGATGTAGGCGCGGATCTTCGTCGGCTCGTCCTTCTTATCAAGGTCCGAGGTCGGGTCGAGCAACTTCCAGTCGATCGAGTTCGCTGCGATCTTCTTCTGGCCCGCGTCGAACATCTTGTTCACGACACTATAGAGGCTGTCCGCCATCTCGCCCCGTGCCAGCTGCCGCACGATGCCGAGCGCGCGTGTGGTTTTAAAGCACCGGACCTGGAGTTCGCGCTTTGGGTAGCTACCTTTCTCAAGGGCTTCCTTCACCGTTGCCTCCAGCTCGGCGCCGAGCTTAATGACTTCGTCGTCCTCGGTTTCCAGGACTAGCCGTTGCTTGGCCCGAACCTTCTCCAACTCACTGAGCAGCGCTTCGTACTGGTCTTTTTTCAGCGCAAGCGGCATAAGGTGCAGCAGGATGTCCACCTTCCGCATGTTCAGCTGAACTTCCTGGCTTTGGGCGACTTTGTCGAGGGGTGCCGCCGTCGCAGGTGTTCCCGGTGCCTGGGCCCCGGCAAACGAGGCCAAAAGAAGAACGCAAGCGGCAACAAAATTCGATCGAGTTTTCATGCGGTGGACCAACAAGGATCAGACGACTTGGCCGCCGCCGTCGTTGCGGAAGATTCCCTTAAGGTTTGTCGTTTCCGCGAATGGCCACGGCAAAGAGGCCGGCAACCGCCTGAATTTGGCCCTCGGTAAACAGCAGTCCAACCGCGGTCACCCACAGCCACATGCCAAACACTGAGGTGATCGGAGGGGGAAAAGCTAGTCCCAGGAAGAGGACCGCACCGGAGCCAATAAAGAAGAGCGACGAGATGGCCAGTGCCTTTCCGCGTGACTGGCCGAATACCTTTGCCTTGAGTCGCTGGCTTCTCGTCGCGCGGATGCCACCGTAAACGAGCCACAGCAGAAACGCCGCCATTACGGCCGGAGTCGGAATCGCGGGCGGAAGGCTGGCAATCAAGTTCAAAACGACATCACGCTCGTTCGTATTGTATTCTGCGGCGACTTTGATCTTTGTCTTTGGAACCGTGTGCCTCGACCGCTTGCGCCGCGTGCCGCACTTGCCCGAGGCTGGCGGCTATGTCGAAATCGAGAATGAGACGGTGATGCTGGGCGGTGAGGCCGCGAATACCGCCAACGCGCTGCACCAGTGGGGAGTTTCGGTCACTCTCGCCGGAAACGCCACGGGCTACAGCTTGGAGAGCGATCTTCTGCGGCGTGTGTTGGAGGAATGCGGCCTTCCGCTGGAGCATCTGGCACCGGGCGACCCAAACACCGCCCTCGCCGCCCCCGTTTGCGACGTTTACGTGACTCCCGACGGAGACCGCACGATGTTTGGCAGCGGCTTTGGCCGAATGGGCCCGGGCCTCGCGCTTGAGGCGATGCCGTACGTCGAGGGCCAGTGGTTCACGGCCGAGCCAAACATGGGCGAGCCAGCCCGGAATGCCGCTAGGATAGCAGCGGAAAAAGGCATGAAGCTCTATCTGATGGATTACTACCGGCAAGACGTCGAGCCGATTCCGCCGGGCAGCTTCTGGCAGTGCAGCACGGACTGGGTGGGTGTTCGTGGAAACGTCCAGAAGAACGTGCGTTGGGTGCGCGAATGGGCCGAGCGATATCGATGCTTCGCTATTCTCAGCGACGGCCCGAACGGGTTTGTGGCGGGAGGCTTCTCGGAGTCGGGTGATGAGGTTCCGGTACGGCACTATCCGCCGTTTCCGGCTCCGGTGGTAGTCGACACGACAGGCGCGGGAGACACTTTTCGGGCGGGAATGCTTTACGGGTTGGACCGCAAGTGGGCGTTGGCAGATTGCCTGCGGTTCGCCTCGGCCGCCGGCTGCCTCAAGTGCCAGTATCTGGGTGCGACTTCGCGCGTCCCGACGGTTTTAGACATTCAGACGCACATCCGAGAGAATCTCGGCGTTGCGGCGCAATACGGGGCGATGTAGCAAGAAGGCCGGTACCCGCAGCGTCGCGGGTTCCGAACCTCCTTGCTCCAACTGGAGTTACCAGCGGTAGCTGAGCGAGACGGAAACGGTGTCTTGCTTCTTATCGGTGCCGTTCTTCTCGGCGAAGATGGCTCGGTTCGACTCGTCGTGTCGGAACTCGAAGCGGACCTTCGTGCCCTTATAGACCTTGTAGTCTGCGGTGAAGGTGGCACTCGTGATGCTCGTGCCTCCGCCGGTTCGAACGCCGTCCGGATCCTGGATGCCTTCCAGCCGTGCCGCGACGTCAACCTTCGGGGTGAGAGCGAGGCGAGCATAGCCGGCAATGCCGTAGAACTTGCCTTTGTTGGTGCCACCGGACTGAGCGTAGTCGGCGTTGAGGGCGATCTTCCACTTGCCGCTTTCGCGAACGATAATGGCATCGATCAGGTCAACCTGCGATGATCCGGCATTGGCGAAGCCAATTCCACCGAAGCCGCCGGCGTCGTTCACCTTCGTGGCGCCTTCCTTACCGGAGATGAAGCCAAGCGTGGCCGACGTTCCCGGAGCGAGCGCGTACCGAAGCTGACCACCGATCGTTGAGCCGGACGACGTGTCCTTCAACGAGTTCCAGCTGCCAACGACGGCAACCGTGACGCCAAGCTTGGAGCTTAGCTCCTTCGATGCTCGGAATCCGCCGTGGTAGATCGGCTGAACGAAGAAGAACAGCGAGCCGCGGCTATAGTTGTCGTTGGTGGCGCTGTCGGATCCTTCGTATCCGATCCAGGTGTAGAACTTGCCGAATTCCAGCGTCGTGCCGTCCGGCAGTTTGTAGCCCGCGTACGCCTGCGCCGAGTACTTAGCAAAGGCGTTTCGGCTGTATTCGCTGTAGTACAGGGTGTCGGCATTGTCGCCTGCTAGCGGTTCGTACACCAGATAGAACGGGGCGTTCTTCGGGCGATACTCGATGTGGAGTTGGGCGGCAGCAATCCGAATGTTCTTCGCCCGAGCGTCGTATTGGCGACCCGTGATGTTCGTGGTGGCATCGTTGCCAACTCGGAGCTGGCCGTAGGCATCCAGGTATCCGGTAATGATGAGTTCTTTGGGGGCGTCTTGCGCCAGCGCGGCTTGGCTGGCGACGGTTGCGGCGACGATGCCGGCGAGGTTGCGTACAATTGTTACGTTCTTCGGGTTCATTTAGATTCCTCGTCTAAGGCGAACGTCCTTTCTAACACACTTCTTTCGAAATCGAGAGTTATTTCGTGAAGATTTAGAAAAACTTGATAGAAATGCCGAGCACTCGGCGTATGAGTTAGCGAATTCGCTTGATCATCTGAATGCACTTTCGGCCGGTTTCTGTCGCGAAGTAGCGCACCGTATCGACGGATTTTTCGATGATAAACAGGCCGAGGCCGCCTTCGCGCATTGCAGTCATCTCCGGCTGCGACACGGGACCAGGGCGGAAGTCGGGGCCAGAGTAGAAAATCTTGATCGAGACGCCGTCGGAGAGGCGCTCCACTTGGATCTCGATGGTCTCGTCCTCAGTTCGACGGTGGGCATGCTGAACGACGTTCGTCACCGCCTCGTGTGTCGCAAGCTGGACCATGTCGATTTCGGGCGAGGCGAGCCCGGCTTCATGCGAAAGGTAGCCCACAAAATGGCGGATGGCAGCGAGCGAATCCAGATGGCTAGGGAATGTCTCGCTGTGCATGTTCCAAGGTTCCGAAGGTTGGCCCACCTTCACTACGACTACCGTAAAGTCGTCGTCAAGAGGGCCACTCTCGGTGAAGTCGCGAACGCCTTCCCGTAGTCTATACAAAAGTTGGCTGGCGCGTTCCTCACAAAACTCGTCTACAAGGGAAGTTAGCCTATCTGTTCCGAACAGTTCACCGCTAGGGGATCGCGCTTCGGTGACGCCGTCGCTGTAAATGCAGAACACGTCACCGGTACCAAACGGCACCGTGAACTCGGTGTAGACCTCATCCGGGATGAAGCCGATGGGGAAGTTTGTTCCGGAGAGCTTCCGGGTCACCTTGTCGGCGGCCGACCAGTGAAGGACCTGGGTGTGACCGCAGTCGACAAAGGTCGCCTTTCGTTCCGCACGGTCTAGCCGCGCGTACTCCAGGGTCACAAATGCGTTGAGGTTCATCAACTCGCGAGCGAGCGAGGTGTGAGCGGTCTGAATGATTTCCTTTGGCGCCGGGAGTCGGACTCGATTCGGGTCTGCCAGCAACTTGGAAATGCTTCGAAGAATCGAGCTCTTGGTGCCGGCGCCGAGAAGAGCGGCAGGAACGCCTTTGCCCATCGCGTCGCCAAGAAAAACGTCGACTACGTCTGGCCCGTGAACGAAGAAATCGAAGAAGTCGCCATCGATCTGCAACGATGGCAGGTTCATCGCCGCGAACTCGAACGCATTGATGCCTTCCGGAGCGTGGGCCATCAAGAGGCTTCGCTGGATGCTGGCCCCGATTTCAATCTCCTGGCGGCGGATCTGCTGAATCTGAATGTTGGCTTCTCGAAGCTGCGCCTCCATATTCAGAATGCGCTCCGCAACTCCAAGCCGTGCTTTCAGCTCACCACGGTCGAACGGCTTTACAATAAAGTCATCCGCACCGGCAGAAAGGCCGAATGACCGCTCCTGTTTCTCATACTTCGTCGTGAGAAGGATGAGGTAGGTGTACGAATCCTTAGCGTGGTTGCGAATCTCGCGGCAAAGTTCGATGCCGTCCATTTCCGGCATCACCCAGTCGGCGATGACGATAGGATGGCGATGCAGCTCGAACTTGGCAAGCGCTTCTTTACCGTCGGCGGATACGTCGACTTCATAGCCCAGTCCGCGCAGGGTCCGTTCCAGGACCATACGCGAAATGTGCTCGTCGTCGGCGATCAGGATCTTCATGCTTTGGCGGCGCGATTAGCTTCCGAAGGACCGAAGGGCTTCTTCGCGCGTTTCGAAGATTTCGAACAAGCGATCCATTCGAACCAGCTCGAAAAGTTGGCGCACGTTTTGCGGAAGTTCGGCCAGCTTGACATCTCCGCCGCTGGCGTGTGCCTTGCGGAGGCAAGAGAGAAGCGCGCCGATGCCAGAGCTATCGACGAACTTTAGATCCTTCAGGATCAAGACGAAGTTCTTCTCACTCTCGAACAGGGACGTCGTTTCCACGCGGAATCGCTGCACATTGGACGCGTCGAGCGCGGCTCCCGAGAGAAAAACAGTGACGGCGTTGCCTTCTTTTTGGCTCTTGATTTCAACGTTGCTCAAAACTCACCCCTAAAACAAAGTTCTACCCCGCAAGGTTACCCACGACTCAACTTATCACGCTAAGCAGGGTTGGAGGCCAATATTCATCGGGCCGTGATGCGTTTTTCATCAAGAATTGTTCGACCCGGAACATAATGGAGAATCATGAGCAACTCCGAGTCAGTGGCAGAGCAGCAAGGCTCGAGCCGTCAAGACCAAATCCTCCGTCTCGCGGCCGAAGGAATGACGGACAAGGAGATTGCCGCCCGGCTTAATCTCAGCCCGGAAACCGTTGGAACCTATTGGCGGCGCATTCTAAGCAAATACTCGGCGGCCAGCCGCACCGAAGTCGTCGCAAAGGTCGTTCGGCTCCAGGCAGACGCTTCAATTAGCCAAATTGAGGAAGTCAACGAGTGTTTGCGCGAAGTTGCCGACCACCTCTTGCTTGAGATGAGCGGAAGGCAGGAGCACAGCCTGGACCCGAACGCGGCCTTTGCGGCCGCCGCGCTCAGCATTATTCGCCCGTGGGTGCTTGTCGTCGATACGGAGGGATTTCCGATGTACACGAACCGACTTCAGAACGGCGAGGAATCGAGCTCGGAGCCGTTCGAATGGAACATTCACCCGGACGATCGCGATGCCGTGCGCAACGCTTTAGAGACCGTTCTCCATACAGGTCACCGTCACGAAATACTGGTACGCACTAAAGTGGGACAGGCGGAGATCGTTCCAAGTGTGGTGATATTCCATCGGGTCGAGATCGAATCGGTCCAGTCCGTCGTCATTGAAGTCTATCCCGCCTAGTCGCTAGGTCCGGTCCGACCTCATGAAAGGTGTGACTGGTACGAACCAATTCTCTCGCTCAAACTGAAAGTGTTCTGGTCTGAGGAAAGTGTCCTCCAGAGAGCACTTTTTGAAACGGAGCGAACGGTTTGAATTGGTCTATACAGAAAATCTTGTTGGGGGGCTTGATCGCTACCATGGCGATTCCGGCGTATGCCCAAAAGATGGAGCACAACGCGTTTCTTACGAAGCCGGTGTTCACAACTCAAGGCCTCGTTGATCAGCTCAAGCAAAACAAGGTCGTCCGCAAGCGTTACGAGGCACACTACAAAGTCAAAGCCCCGACCATCGAGCGATATTTCAAGAAACTTCGGTTGAGGCCATTGACCACGACGGCCAAGCGGCTGGTCTATAACGTCGACAAGAATTACGTCGTTCGAAGCCGGACGATTACGTTCCGCAAAGGCACGTTGGTCTACGTGGACCCGAAGGGCCGAATCGTCTTGAAGCGCAGTTGCGGGAACCCGATGACTTCGATCATCCCTCGCGAGACGCAGGCGATGTTCAAGCCATCGCCGGTCGAAGTAGCTGCTGCCTTAAACGAACCGTCGATTGAGGAAGAGCCTCCCGCTGGCCTCGTAGAGGCAACCGAGCCGCCTCCGGTCGTACCGCCGCCTGCAATCGTGCAGCCCGCCCCCGAGCCGATTGCCGTAGAACCAGCGCTGACCGAAACTTTCATCGTTCCGCCGATCATTCCCGCGATCCCGCTCTGGCCGCTTGCACCGTTGGCTTTGTTGCCGTTCATCCCCACGGGCGACGATGGGAACCCGCCGGTTCCCGAGCCAGCGAGCATCCTCGTGATGACGGCCGGCGCTGCCGCGCTCTTGCGACGCCGCAAGAAACGAAGCTAAGCCGGGTCGCCCCAGAGCATCTTCTGGCGGAAATGTTCGTCAGGCCGACTCTCGATTCTTGCCCGCAAACTGTCTGGCAAGATGTGAATCGGCCTTCCCATTGCCAGCAGTCCCTGCCAAACTCGCGCTGCCTTAACCGACATTCTTGAGGCCGAGATGACTTCGGCTGGAGTCGCCCCCAGCGCAATCAGGCCGTGGTTTTGCAGCCAAAGCACCTTTGGAAGCTGTCCATGCTGCTCCTGAAACGCCAACACCGAACGGGCGATGGCTTTCGCAAGTTCAATTCCGGGATCGACGTAGGGCACCCAGCACGCGTATTGCCCGCAGCACACAATCTCATCGGGAAACAGGCGGCTATTCGCCAGCGTTTCGCTCTCTTCAAGGCACAGAAGCGGCAGCAGGGCGGTCGGATGCGTGTGCCCGACGACGTGAACGCCGGGTAGCCGCAGCAGCCAAGCATGCATGAAGGCTTCTACGCTGGGTACTTTGCCGCTCGCCGGGTCGTCGTTTGCTTCGCGTAGAACCTCCCGCACTTCCTCATCGGTCAGGGTTCGGTGAAGCGCCGCGAGCAAAGGATCGAACCGAACTAGGACGAACCCGGCCGCTGAGATCTCGCGAAGACTCCGTCCGCTTGCCTTCACCCAGAATTGGTCGTCGCCGGCCCGCGCACTGGTGTTGCCTTCCGCTAAAATCACCATGTCCTCGGCCGGATCGCCCAGGGTCCGCGATAGTTCAACAAATGAATCGGGCGGCCTGAACGAGTGGTCGATATTCGTCATTTCTCCATGCTACACGCATCTGGCGTGTCGGTAAATCTTCATGAACTCGCCCAAATCCCTTTCTCGAAAAGACCTCATTCGTTCGGTAACGGCGCTTGCCGCCGCCAGCTTGCTTCCCAAGGCGGGTGCGGCTCCTGCCGTGGCGCCGACGACGATTACGGTGGAAGACCTTGCCGCGTACGAGAAGATTGCCGGGATTGAGTTCACCGCCGAAGAGCGAAAATCGATTCTTGCGAACGTGCGCGAAAGCATGGGCGGCTTCGAGGCGATCCGAAAACAGGAAATTTCCGAGCGAGACGGCCTCGCGGTCGTTTTCCGCCCAATTGGTGCCGGTTCCGAGAAGGCTCCGCGTGTGCAAACCAGGATCTCCAAACCGAGCGTGCAGGACATTCGGGGCCTCACCGACGAGGACATCGCCTTCCTCCCGCTGCGCGAACTGGGCCATTTGCTTCGAACCCGAAAGATCACGTCGGTAAGCCTCACCCGGCTCTATTTGAGCCGCTTAAAGCTCTACGGACCCAAGCTGAACTGCGTGGTGAACCTCATGGAGGATTCGGCCCTAAAAAATGCCGCCGAGGCCGACCGCGAGATCGCAAGCGGAAAGTATCGTGGGCCCTTGCACGGCATCCCGTGCGGCGTCAAGGACTTGCTCGCCACAAAAGGCACGAAGACCACCTGGGGTGCCGCGCCCTATTCCGAGCAGATGCTGGACTACGACGCGGCCGTCATCGAGCGGTTGCGCGAAGCCGGGGCCGTGGTGGTCGTGAAGCTCTCCATGGGAGCGTTGGCCTACGGTGACTTTTGGTTCGGCGGACTCACGAAGAACCCATGGAATCCTGCGCAGGGAAGCAGTGGCTCGAGTGCGGGATCGGCGGCGGCAACGGCTGCCGGCCTCGTGGCATTCTCGATCGGCACCGAGACGCTGGGCAGCATTGTCAGCCCCAGCGAGCGCTGCCGAACGACCGGTTTTCGCCCGACCTTCGGCCGCGTTAGCCGGTACGGCGCGATGGAACTGTGCGCGACAATGGACAAGATCGGCCCAATTTGCCGCGAGGTCGACGACTGCGCGCTGGTATTTGCCGCGATCTGCGGCGAAGACGCCCGCGACCCCAGCACGGTGGGTCGCAGCTTCCGTTACGCACCCGCACGCAAACTAACCGGCAAGAAGATTGGCTACACGGGAGAGTTGAAGCCCGATCACCCGTTCCTGAAGAACCTCGCGGAGCTTGGCGCGACGCTAGTGCCGATCAAGTTCGCCCCGATTGCCGACGGCATCACGACGATCTTGGAGGTCGAGGCATCGTCCGCCTTCGAGGAATTCACCCGGACCCGAAAGATCGACGAAATGAAGGGCTCGCTCTGGCCGCCGATCTTTCGGGCGGCGCGGTTCGTTCCGGCGGTCGAGTACCTACAGGCGATGCGCGCACGAACGCAGCTAATGCAGCGATTCGAGACGGAGTTGGGCGACGTGGATGCCGTGGTTTCGCTGGGTATCGGTCAGCCTATCGTTCACGTGAACTTCACCGGCCATCCGCAGGTGATTCTGCCGCAAGGCGACGATGGAAAGGGCAATAGCCGGGCGGTGTCGATCATCGGGCGCCTTTACCAGGATGATCGATTGCTGGAAATCGCGAAGCTTGCGCAGGACGCCACCGACTTTCATCGGCGGCGTCCGGATTTGCGCAAGCTTGGTTAGCGGATCGAGCGGATGAGGCCGCCGGCGGTTCGCTTCAGCCGGTCAATCAGCTCGAGCACATAGTCATCCTCGTGGTCGTGCGGCTTAGTCGGGTCGTGGTCATGGTCTTCGTAAACCATGTCGGATCCGACGGCCTGCATTGCCTTGGCGTCCATCGCGACGCGCTCGGTCTTGGGGAAGCGAGCCAGTCGGGCATCAATGGTTGCCAGGTGGTAGGCGACGACGGCGTGGTTCGTCGAACTCTGCACGAGGTACTCGGGAATGGCGAACTCGTACCGGTCAAACTGCGTGTGCCAAACCTTGCCGTAGTTCGATCGGCCAACTTCCTTCGTGAAGTAGGCGGGAACACCCGCCCAGGCGAACGGCGCATGGTCGCTCGAACCGGCGATGTTCAGCTTGGTCGGGGCGTCGAACGTCATTGGCATTTCGGGGAACGCCTTCACCGTCGGAGCAAAAGCGGCTTCGAGAATTTCCTTGTGCTCCGGCAGGCCGGTGTAGCCGCCCTGGTAGTTCGTGCCGCCGTCGTCGTTTAGCAAGGCGACGAACTTGTCGATGTTCGCTTTGTTGGCTTCGACGTAGGCGCGCGAGCCCAGCAGGCCCTGCTCTTCACCGCTCCAAAGGATGAACCGGATCGTGCGGCGAGGCTGCACTTTCGCGGCCATCAGGATGCGTGCGGCTTCGAGGGCAGCAACGGTTCCGGTTCCGTTGTCGCAGGTACCTTGCGATCCCGGCGAGTTCCAAGAGTCGAGGTGACCGCAGACGACGACGATTTCGTCCTTCAGGTCGGTGCCCGGAATGTCGGCAACGACGTTGTATTGCTTGACCGGGCCCTTAATCCACTTGTTCTCGATGTCGAATTCGAGCACCGGCTTTCGGCCGAAGTCGATGTTGCGGGTGATGCGGTCGAAGTCTTCCTTTCGGACCGTGATGCCGATCTGGGTCGGACGCTTCTCGTAGGTCTTGTCTCGCCAGCTGCCGCTGGAGTGCACGCGCTCGTCGGGTGCGCCAAAGATCCTGCCGGCAATGCCCACTTCGTCCAACGCCTTGTTCACGTCGTCGGTTAGCGTCATCGGGCCCCGCATGCCTGCGGGTCTCGCGACGACAATCCATGCGCCCTTATAGGCGTCTTTGTTTGCGTTCAACTCGTCAAGCGAGGATGGCGCGCGTTTCGCTTCGGCGCGAACGAGGCCCTTGGTGCCGGGCGTCCAGTTCATGGTCGTGAACTCGAAATTGGACAGAAACGGCGTGACCATTCGGCCGACTTGCCGCTTGCCTCGCTCGAACCCAACCGGGACGTCGCCCCATTGCTCCAGCCGGGCGTTCTTCAATCCGAACTTTTTGAACTGGCTAACTGCCCAGGCTTCTGCCTTCGCGAGGCCGGGCGAGCCCGTAAGTCGGGGTCCAATTTTCTGCGTGAGATGCCACAGGTGCTTCGTCACCTGGTTGCGGTTTTTGCCTTCTTGAACAATGCGGTCGACGTCGCTGGCGTTAGGCGCCAGGATAGGCGGGTTGGCAGAAGCGGCGGATGCAAGCGCGAAAATCGCGGCACCGACCAATGAGAGTTTTGCAGATGGAGTCATGAGTCGAACCACTAGGTTACGACACATTCCTCCATCCGGCAACGTATTGATGGCGGGTTTTACTGAGGCACGCTGATTGAGGAGAAGCCAATAATCATCCGCAAGAGAAACAGGACGAACCAAATGGAAAGGCTAACGATGTTGGCCACCTTCGCGGCTTGCGCACCGGGGTTCCCCTTTTCCATCGCGCGCTTTGCCGCGGCAAACCCAAAAAAGAATAGGAATGGGCAGCAGAAAAAGCTTACAACGGCGAAAATCCAGGCCTTCGTGACGTCGCCGGCGCCGTCGTCTCCCATTTGCTGGCGCGGGTAGTTTGTGCCGAATTGAGGGCCGCCAGGAGCCTGGTAACCGCCCCCCGGGGCTTGATAACCGCCCCCCGGGGCTTGATAACCGCCCCCCGGAGCCTGGTAACCGCCTGGTGGAGGGCGATATCCGCCGCCCGGAGCCTGGTTGCCGCCACCCGTAGGCGGGCCAAACTGAAGGCCAGGAACGGCCGAAGCCGGCATTCGGGCACCCGACCGGGAATCCTCCAAGGTTGTCGTCGCAAGCAAGCGGCCTTCCGCAACCCAAGCATTCAAGGTTGCCAGGTCTGCCGGTCCATATTTTTGGCCGTCGTCGCCGATTACGAAATACTGCACGCCGCTAGTCTAACCGGGGTTTTGTGAAAACCGCATAAGAACTAACGACCGGCGGCCTGGACGAAGAAGGGCGCCACATAGATGATGAGGGCGATGACGTTGACGACGATGGCTCCAATTCCGGCCGCCGCGTTCTGGTTACGAGCGGAGTTTCCAAACTGGATGCCGTAAACCGCCGAGATCAAAGCTCCGAAAAAGTTAAAGGAACTCAGGACGATGGACAGGATGCCGAGCCCGTAGCCCAACGCCAAAAGCTTGCCGATGGGTTCGCCTTGTTGCGCGTGTCGGGGGTAGGGCGTCGGGTTTTCGCCGTAGGGCGCGCTTCCGTAAGGAGACCCAATCGCCGGCGACTGTCCCGGCATTTGGCCTAAGACCGGTGCTCCGCCAGGCCCGACGCCGGCAGAAGGCGGCGGCACCATCGGAGCCCCGGGATCTGGGAAGTTGAGCCCAGGAACCGCGACGGCCGTGGCCAAAGCTCCGGTCTGGACGTCTTCCAGGCGCATGTTGGGTTCGAGCCGCCGGTCCTTAATCCACTCGTTCAGCGTGGCGATATCCGCCGGCCCGTAGCGATTCCCGTCTGCTGCAATTACGTAATACATTTTGTCCGCCCGAATCAACTTACCCAGGCAATTTACCCGGCGCCAATTCGCGGGCCGGTATCCTGAAAGAGCGAGACCGTTCCGGCTCGCACCCTCCCATGCGGCAACACCTATTTGATGGTGGCGACCTCGTCGTCCCTGGCCAAGCTGCGCCTATCGTTCTTCGCGACTACCAAGTGCAGGCCAAAGCGGCGGTCCTTGGTGCGAAAGATCGTGGGCTCCAGCGCATCATGCTGGTGCTCCCGACCGGCTGCGGGAAAACGACCGTGTTCGCCGCCCTCATCGAGGAGTTCGACCGCACCTACAACACGCCGTCGCTCGTTGTCGCCCACCGACAGGAGTTGCTCGACCAGGCACGCGACCGAATCGAACTGATGGCCCCGCACCTCTCCGTGGGCGTTGAAGGTGGCTCGCGAGAGGCGAACGGTAACTGCCGGGTGGTTGTGGCCGGGGTCGCCAGTATCGGCCGCAACAACACCAGTCGCTTGGGCTGGTTCCACCCGGGGTTCCTGATCATGGACGAGGGCCATCACGCCGCCGCCGACACGTGGCAGAACGTCATGCGCCGGTTTGGAAGCTACGCGGGAACCTGTTTTACGCTGGCCGTCACCGCCACCGACCATCGCATGGACAACCGGCCGTTGCACGGTTCGGACGAAGCGATTTTCGAGGACGTCGTGTTTCGCTATCCGCTTCGCGATGCGGTGAGAGACGGATGGCTGGTCGACCTGCGCGGCTTTCGGGTGGCTACGGGGCTGGATTTGGCCGGAGTGAAAACCCAGCTCGGCGACTATAACCAGTCGCAACTGGCGCGCGCCGTCAACACCGAAGCCCGGAACCATCTGGCGGTTCAACATTGGTCCGAAATCGCTTCGGACCGCCAAACCATCGTCTTTTGCGTGGACATTGAGCACGCGAACAGCGTGGCCGAGATGTTTTGCTCGCAGGGCGTTCGGGCCGAAAGCGTTGACGGAACCATGAAGCAGGACCACCGCGAAGGCGTGATGCGCCGTTTTCGGAACGGCCAAACGCAAGTATTGGTGAACGTTGAGGTGGCCACCGAGGGCTTCGATGCGCCAACCGCTAGCTGCGTTTTGATGCTTCGTCCAACCCAAAGCTGGGCCCTTTACACCCAAATGGCGGGCCGCGGAGTTCGAACCCTGCCGGGCGTCGTGGACGGCCTCTCGGTCGCCGCCGAGCGTCGCGCCGCGATCCTGGCCTCGGGCAAGCCGGACTGCTACGTGATCGACGTGGTGGACGTGAGCAAAGAGTTTTCGCTCAATGCTCCGCCCGTCGACGAAGACGGGAACGAGAAGAAGAAGCCAACGCCGGCCTCGGCGGCCGGGCTGATTGGGCTCCCGGCGGACTTTGACCTGCAGGGCCACAGCTTGTTCGAAGCGGCGGAATGGGCGGAGGAGCTTTCGCCGGTTAAAAGGGCCGAGATGTTCCGTCGGCCGATGTCGTTCGACGACCTCAGCACGGTCCTCAGCGAGGTTGACTTGCTCCGAGAGCTCAGCATTCCCGAAGAGGTGCAGGGCATCAGTCGTTTGGCTTGGATGAAGACCGGCGAGGCGGAATACACGCTTGCGTGCGGGTCTTCAAACGACGAACCGAACCGCATTGCCATCTTGAAGAGCGACGAGCTCGGCCGGTTTCGCCTCCGCTGCCGGTCGGATCTCATGGATTACGGCGAGTTTCCGGTCTCAGATGACTTGCAGGCGGCCTTTGACGGGGCCGACCGGCTGATTCACCTGACGTTTCCCGACTGCGGCCCGATCGTGACCGCGAACGCAAAGTGGCGCGAGGAGCCGGCAACGGAACGGCAGTTCGATGCCTTGCGCCGCATGGGGGCCGACGAGGCGACGCTTCAGCTGGTCTCTACCCGGGGGCAAGCCCGCGCGTTGATTGAGCAATTCAAACTTGGCAAAAAGGTGCCCCGGCGCAAGGGTCGCTAGACGCGCCAAACGTGATAATCTGGCCCCGTTATGGGATCACGCCTTAGTGCCGAGCAGACAACCGCCTTCCACCGCGATGGCTACCTTTCTTTCCGTCAACCGGTGTTCTCGACCGACGAATTCGACCGCCTGAAGGCGATCTTTGAGGAGAACCTGGCGCAGTACGGCGAGGACAACCTCGACGTCATGCACTTCCGCGACCCGCGCTTGCTCGAGTTCCTGATTCACGATTCCGTTCTGGATTTGGTGGAGCCGCTGATCGGCCCAAACATCGGACTTTGGAGCTCGCACTTCATCTCGAAGTCACCACGCACCGGCAAGGCGACGCCGTGGCACGAGGACAGCTCCTACTGGGATGGCCGAGTCTCGACGATGGAAGGCATCGTGACGGTGTGGTTGGCCATTGACCCGGTTTTCCCCGAGAACGGCTCGATGGGCGTGATTCCTGGCACGCACAGCAACGGTTTCAGCCAGTACAAGGACGTCGAAGACGCCTCGAAGAACATCTTCCCAACCGAGATCGCGGCGGTCGATGAGTCGAAGGCGTTCTACTTTACGCTGGACCCGAACGAGTGCTCGCTGCATGAGTCGCGCATCATCCACGGAGCAAAGGCGAACACGTCGGAGTTCCGCCGGGCCGGTTACACGATGCGGTACTTCCCAACGACCAGCAAGATCATGCCGGAGCGAAACCAGGGCCACAAGGTTTGGCTCGCCCGCGGCGTCGACCTTGCCGGAAACCACTACGAAAACGTTTAAGATTCGGTTAATCAACCGGCCGATAGGCGAAAATGAACTATGAGTTCCTTCAGCCGTCGTAATCTTCTTGCCGCCGGAGCAGCTTCGGCGGCCGCTCTTGGTTTGTCGCCACTTGCCCGCGCCGGAGTTGGTGCCGCCCGGAAAAAGAACCCGAAAAACGTCATCCTGCTGGTGAGCGACGGGATGAGCGCGGGCGTCGTTTCGATGCTCGACCAGTATCTGCGCATCACCGAGAGCCGGGAGAGCCACTGGCGCGAGCTGATGAACCTGCCCGAGACCACGATGGCGGTGCAGGACACGCGCTCGCTTAGTTCTTTGGTGACTGACTCCGCGGCGGCAAGCTCGGCTTGGGGGTCCGGTCAGCACGTTTGGAACGGCATGATCAACACGTATCCGGACGGCACCGTGCTGCGCCCGCTTTACGACATTCTGCGCGAGAAGAAGGTCCGGCGCGGCTTGGTGACATCCTCGACGATCACGCACGCCACTCCGGCCGGATTCGCGATCTCCATCGACAATCGCGACCGCGAATGGGAGATTGCCGAGAAGTACCTTGGCGCTGACCTTGATGTTTTGATGGGCGGCGGCGACAGCTTCTTTTCGGCTACGGCCCGCGCTGACAAGCGCGACCTGTACGCCGCCTATGCCGCCGCCGGCTACGCGGTGGCGAAAACCCGCGACCAGCTGAACGCCACCCCTTCCGGCAAGAAACTGCTCGGCATTTTCTCGAAGAGCCACATTCCGTACTATCTCGACCGCAAGAACAGTCCGGAGCTTGCCAAAGCGATTCCGAGCCTGGCCGAGATGACGCTAGAGGCGATCAAGCGGTTAAAGGGAAGCCGAGAAGGCTTCTACTTGCAGGTCGAGGCGGCCCGAGTGGACCACGCTGCCCACGCCAACGACCTAGGCGGATTGCTCTGGGATCAGTACGAGTTCGACAAGGCGGTTCAGGCAGCTTTCGAGTTCGCCGCGAAAGACGGCGAGACGCTGATCATCGTGACCAGCGACCACGCAAACTCCAACCCCGGCGTAAACGGTTCGGGTCAGGAGTACGGCGATAGCACCGCCGGGTTGATGCGACTGACTGGCATGAAGTCGTCGTATGAAGCGATCCTAAGCTCCTCGCAGACGGGAGTTCCGGGCTATGACGCGCTTCCACGACCGGGCGTAAAGCCGGAAGTCGACAGCGTGGTGGCCGTCGTGAAGGAAACGCAAGGCATCGAATTGAAGAAGAATGAGGCGCAGATGGTGGTGGACGCGATGAAGAAAGCTTCGCCGCTCAATGCCATTGAGCAGTATTCGATTCCCAGCAGCTCGCTGGCGATTGTGCTCGGTAACCACACGCACGTCGGCTGGAGCGGACGCCAACACACGAACGACTTCACGATCTTCAGCGCGTTCGGACCGGGCAGCGACCGCTTCCACGGTGTCGTGAAGAACATCGACATCTTCACCCACCTGATTGGGTTCAAGGGCGTGAAGTTCAAGAACCCGACGATGAGCTTCGAGGACGCGCAGCGCGCGATGGAAAAGAAGAAGGAAACCCTTCTGGCCGAAGCCGTCGCCTCGCACTGGTATTAAGGCAGCAAATGGGATGGCTCCCTACAGGTGCCGGACGCCTTCCCATTTACTCACCTGCCAGTTGTCGACGACTTCGCTGTCGGGCTGCCAGTCCGGAAGCTCCAGCATGATTTCGTCGGCGAGCGTGATCACAAAAGGATCGTAGGTACGGCGCAGTTCGTCGAACCGCCCGCCAGAGGTTTCTTCGCACAGAATCGGCGCGCCAACCTCCCGCAGTTGCTTGCACATGGCGGCGGCCATTTCTCTGGACAGCCGCGGGGGGCCGTTGAGGACTGGAGTTGCCCCAATGAGATACGACAAGTCCACGACCGCGTGGCGGCACATGGCGTAGGTCGCCCGCGCCTGAAACCGCAATGTCTTCCCGCCGGGCGCGGTGTCGTCGAAGGTCGTCTCGATGAGCACGCAGGCGTCCAAAATGGCCGTCATCGATCGCAGCCAAGATTGGCCGTCGTGCTGAGACCGGTAGTAGGCGAGCACCGGGAAGGAGATGAAGTTCTCAAGCAAGCCGGCGGCGAGGGTTTCCCATTGCTTCAGCAGCGCCTGCAATTCGGGCCAGGCTTCGGCTTCGGCATGCCGGCGGATCAACTCGAACGCGGTTGGCTCGGAACCCGCTTTGCTATCCAGCAGCAAAATCTGCGCCTCCCGCGAGCTAAAGAGGCCGTACAGCACCGGCACGAAGCCGATAAGAAGTCCTAAAAAGCCAAAGCCGGTCGCCGCTTCCGCAACGGCAAAGAACCGGCCGAGGTTCGAAATCGGCGTGAGGTCGCCAAAGCCAACGGTGAAAAACGTGATGCCGCTGTAGTACAGCAGGTCGCCGAACGTCGGCGCGGGATTATTTGCGTACTGAATGTGGCAACCCACCAGAATGACGGCATAGCCGAAAATGATGGCGAACGCCCAGATGCCGATGAGGCAAATGATGCTGAGCGGGCTGTAGGAGGCCAGCAAGCGGTGCTTGGTCTCCGGCTTTCGCACCCGGGCGGCGATGAACCGCAAGAGCGACCAGGTGATTCGGTAGAAAACCGTGGTGATGCCGAACCGGCGGTCGACGCTTCGCGGGATGACGAGCGATTCGATGCCGTCCCACGCGGCCAAAAACACGATGATGACGCCGACGATGGTCGTTACGATGTCGATCGCCAGGTTCACGCCCGCATGTTACCGGCGGTCGACGGGAACACCGTCTGTATGGCCAACGTCTTTACAGGAGGGTAAGCTAAACCCTTAACGAAATGGCAGCCATCCCGAAAGCCGAGCAACTGAACATCCGGGCGACGTCGGCCCAAAAGGCCAAGCTGGCAGAAGCAGCCAGCTTGCACAACATGAACGTCAGTCAGTTTGTGTTGCACACTTCCCTCGAGGCGGCCGAGGTGGTCATTGCCGAACAGCGACTCATCCGAGTCGGTAAAGAGGAACACGACTGGCTTTTGCAAAAGCTTGAAGAGCCGCCTCAGGAGATTGGTGCCGTGCGCGCGCTGTTTAGTACGCCGAGCGTTTTCGAATCGTGAGCCAGTTTTCTGGCCCGGTTCTGCTGGACAAGTCTCACGATTTCGAGGCGTTCGACTGCGGAAGCGTGCCCCTGAACGCGTTCCTCGTTCGGCATGCGCTGGCGAACCAAGCGAACGTGAGTGCCCGGACCTTCGTCGGCCTGCACGACAACCGGGTGGTGGGCTATTACTCGCTCGCGGTCGGGTCGGTGCTTTACGATGAAGCTCCGGAGCGCATGGCGAAAGGACTCGCGAAGCATCCTATTCCTGTTTTGCTAATAGCTAGATTCGCCATCGACAGAAATTACCAAGGCCAGGGTTTGGGAAAAGGGCTGTTTAAGGATGCCCTCAAGCGATGCGTCGGCGTGTCGCGCGAAGCCGGGGTCCGCGCGCTCATGACCCATGCAAAGGACGAGGACGCGCGGCGCTTTTATCTTCGCATGGGAATGTTCGAGTGTCCATCTAATCCGCTTCACCTCTATCTGCTGATGAAGGATGTTGAACGCTCCGTGAGTTAGATTGCCTCAGCGGACGGAGTGCGTGACTCCGCCACGCGTCGCTTCGGCCCGCCTTGGAATGGGTGATTTCTCCCTCCACCACGGATGGGAGAAGGGTAGTGGTCTCAGGGCTACTTTGGCGAGCCGGAGAGCATCGCGAGTGCGAGTTCCTTCTGCACGAAATGATCCACGACCGGGTACGGGTAAGTCTCGCCGAGGGTCACACCGGCGACCAAAAGGTCCATCGGCTTCGCCTTAAAGGGGGCGTGCAGGTCGGCATCGCTCAACTCTGCGAGCTCAGGAACCCACTGCCGGATGAATGCTCCGGTCGGGTCGAATTTCACGCTTTGCAGCAGCGGATTGAAAATCCGAAAGTACGGCTGGGCGTCCGCGCCGGTGGAAGCCGCCCACTGCCAGCCGCCGTTGTTGGAAGCGAGGTCGAAATCCAGCAGCTTCTCGGCAAAATACGCCTCGCCGCGCCGGTAGTCGATGAGCAGATCCTTGGTCAGAAAAGAGGCCACGATCATGCGCAGGCGGTTGTGCATCCATCCGGTCGCGTTCAGGCAACGCATCGCCGCATCCACGATTGGGTAGCCGGTTGCGCCGTCGCACCAAGCCTGCCAGTGAGCCTCGACGCCGGGATAGACCAGGTCGCGGTACTGCGGCTGAAACGTGTCGTTTACGACGCCGGGATGGTGCCAAAGCAGATCCTGATAGAACTCGCGCCAAATCAGCTCGTTCAGCCACTTCTCATGGTTCGGCCCAAAAGACACCGCGCGCCGCGCGGCCTCGCGGATGCTGACGGTTCCGAACCGAAAGTGCACCGAGAGCCCACTGGTGCCATCGATCGCGGGAAAGTCGCGGTCTTCCTTATATCGCTTGGCTTTCTTCTCGAAGGCGGTTAAGCGCTTCAGGCCCGCGTCTTCTCCGGCTTCCAACCAAAGCTCGGTGGTTTCAAAGCCGAGGTCGGCGAGGTCCCATGGGCGAGAGAGCCCTTCGAGGGAAGCAGACGGAGCGAGACCGGATAGGTCCGGTTCGGCTTCATCCAAGGCCGTCGAACCCGAGAGCAGGGCCTTCCAGGCGCGGGCATAGGGGGAATAAACGCGAAACGGCGTTCCGCTTTGGCTGAAGATCTCGCTACCTTCGAAAACCACGTGGTCCTTCACCGTTTCCAGGCGGACAAGCTGGCCTACGGCAGCATCGCGTTCGCGGGCATACGGTTCGTAATCTCGGCCGGTGACCACGACATCCGCGCCAAAGACCGCCGCAACGGCGGGAATCTCCTCGACCGGGTCGCCGTGCCGCACGACCAGTTGGCTGCCAAGAGCCCGCAGCTTGCCATCAAGCTCCTTCAGCGAGCGATGAATAAAATCGAGACGCCGATCTACCCGCGGCAGCGAGGAGAGAATGTTGCGGTCGAAGATAAAGACGACGGCGGTCTGCTCGGCAAGCCGAGCGGCCTCTTCTAACGGCCGATGATCAGAAAGCCGAAGATCGCGGCGGAGCCAGCAAAGGGCACGGGAAAAAGTTTTCGGCATCGCCAGACCCATCTACGCAGGTCGGCGAGCGAGGGTAAGCAAATCGGGAGCGGCACCAGCAGAAAGCGGACCGGCACCAACCCCCGATTTGAGGGGCTTAATCCTTACGGATTCGGCGCGCTCGTGAAGACGACGAGGTTGCCCTTGGCCAGCGTTCCGGAGAACGTGCGCGTTTCTTTGCCAGCGGTGAACGAAATCGTAAACGTGTCGCCAGTCTTGCCATTGTCGGTGACGGTCAGGTTCACCTTGCCGTCCACCTTAAGCGTTTGGCCCTTGCTTCGAACGCGAAGGGTTCCCTTGGCTTCGAGGGTGGCGACGTTTCCGGCAACCGTCAGCTTTCCGGCAACCGGGAGCTTGTTGTTCAGCGGGGACACCACGAGGCTGGAGACGGTCTTCTCTGCCTTGTTCGCGGTCTCGAAGCTGAGCTCACCAAAGACGGCGGTCTTGTTGTTCTTGTTGACGAAGTTGCCGAGCTTAACCTTGATCTCAGCGCCTTGTCCGGCGGCGTTCTTGGCCACTCCGGCACCCTTCACGCCAGATTGCGCGATTGGGTCGGCTTGAGCAACGGAAGCGAAAGCGAGCGAAGCGAGGGCGATGGTCGGCAGTAGATTGCGATAGTTCATTGATTTCTCCTTTTCTCCAAGTCGATTTTATCGGCTTGGCTTTGTTCCGTGGGGAAGAACGACACCATTTCCAGCCGGTTCACCGGAATCGGGGAAAAAAGTGAATTTCGGAGGAATCCTTGCCGGACACGGTTTCGGCCAAAATGGCGTAGTAGTGGTGTTCCATGCCGCAGCCTGACTGTACGTCCCTCAACGAGGCCCTAGACCGGCTGGATCAGGTCGCACCTGGAGTTCCGCTCCTCGCGCTTGGGCAAACAATTTTTTGGGATGAACCCATGAAAGCGGGCGTTGCGCTGGCCGTCCGAAACCGGGATCGCGCCTTCGTGGCCGGCGTTCACGACACCGACTATTTCGCCAAGCTGGGCACCGGCAAGCGAGCGGGCAAGGGCTACGAAAGCTTCCCGCACAACGACACAACGACAAAGAACCTTTGGAGTGCCGCCGCCGAGTTCTCGGCCTTGTTTGGCTCCGAAACGGTGGTCACGCGCGATCTGCTGCAGTCGGCGGGGCTCAGAATTCCGCCGCTGGAGAAGGCTCGGCCGCGAATCATGGACGAGGCAACCGAAGCCTGGGGCTGGCGGGGCGTCGTTTCGCTGGAGGAGAACCCTCCGATTGCCGCCGAAGTCCCGCTAGACCGACTTTTTCCGGTCTTGTTGAGTGCTCTCGACGGCGCGATTCAGTCTTCGCTGGGTTCGCTCGCCGGCCAAACCCGTGAGGCGGCGACGCTCGCATCGGACCAACTCCACCGGTTTGTGTGTGACGAAAGCGACCTTCCGAACCTTCGGTTGGGTCAGTTCTACGAGAAGCTCCTGCCTCAGCTATACGATTTTTGCGCGGGCGAGGAAGTCCCGCTGGAAGCCACGTCCACGACGAAGCTGCTCCGCTTCAACTCGCAAACCGTCGCGCTGGCACGCTTTAATCTAGTGCGTCGTTTTGTTGAACCAGCGAGCCGCGAGGTGGCGCGCGAAGCCTACGACCGCGCGATTCGTGGCGGAAGCGGTCAGTACGAGCTGGCGCGTTTTGGTTCGGGCGCGATTCCGTTCGACCTGGTGATTCCCGGCCTGGGGCGCGGAACAGTGCGCATCGGCAACCGGGGCGTCGTGATCATGACGCGCGTCCCGCAGTTCCTCTCGCTGGCCAAGCCTTTGGCCTCTCTTGAAGAGCTGGCGGCGAAAGTGGAAGCGAAGTTCGGACCAAATTGCGCGCTGATCGGCAAGGCGGTCTCGCTCATCGGCATGCTCGGTGCGGAATTCAGCTTTGTGTTTCACGAGGGCGCCAGCAGCTACGTCTCGCACTCCCGCCGATTTCATCAACTTCTGGCGGAAGCGGGTTTTGCCGTTTCGGTCCATCCGATCCTGCGCGTGCGCTATGAAGCCTGGAATGCGCTGTCGCAGACCCACGCTTGGATCCGCCTGCCCGAGCCGTTCCGGCGGGCATTTGGCACCGAGGAACTGTGCGGGCCGTCGTTTGCGCAGCGGTGGCACGAGGTCGTGCGCGAGCAGGAAAGCTTCTTGCACGAACTGGGGCAGCTTCGGCGGCCAATCGACCTCATTCGGTACCTCGACCGGTTACTGGGCGGGTCGTGGAATGTCGTTGCGGACGAGTACGCCCGGTTGCAGGGCCGGTTGGATCGATTGCAGACCGATCTCGAGGAAACGATGACCGAGCGCGACCGGCTGTACGCGCTAGCGCGGGAACTCCGCGTGCGCCGGGTGCAGCTAGAGGCCGAGATGGGGAACCATTTCCGGGCAGAGATTTTCGAAAAGGAACCAACTGGGGCCGCACTTGCCGTGCGAGAGGAGTATTTGCTCCGGCTGGAGGAAGCCTCGGTCGCTTTGCGGACGGCCCGGGCTGATCTACGGCAACTGCGAGAGCGGCAACTTGCCCTCGTGCAAGACGAGGAGATTCGGCAGATTCACGTGCGGCGGCGCAGCATCGAGCTGGAAGCCGAACTCAAGAGGATGCGGCTGATTCGCGACGCGGTGATCTCCAGCAAGGGCCTGAAGAAAGCGAACGATCGGCCCAGCGCGTGGTGGTTCCCGCTGGTTTCGCCCGATGGCGGCTGGTTCGAGGAAACCATGCGCACCGCCAGCGCGTACCTGGAACCGCTAACTTAGCCGCTGGCCGTAGGCATCGCCGATGCCAAGCAACTGCATCTCGACCGGGTTGTTTCGTGCCGCCGCTTGCGCAAGCAAGCGTGAAGAAGGCTCGTATCCGGCCCACATTTTCATCCAGAAATGGCCGTAGTTGTAGATGAGCACCCGCCGCGCATGCTCGCTTTCGTTGTTCACCGCGCAGTGGTAGACGCGCCCGTTGAACATGTACGCCGTGCCGGCCTTGCCGGTCATTTGGATCGCGCCGGGCATCTGCTTCGGGTCGTCGACGACCGGGAACTGCCAGGTCTCGGGAAACTTGTGGCTGCCTGGGACCATCGCTGTCCCGCCCGAAGCCGCGTCGACGTCGGAAAGCAAGAAAAACACCTTAACCATCATCACGGAAAGCGGATGATGGACGCCGGTCAGACCGACGTCATGGTGCCAATCGGCGTGCGTTTTTGCCGTCTGCGGCGGCGTGATGAAGTAGTCGTTGTCGATCATCATCACGTCCTCGCCAAGCGCACTGCGCACCAGCGGAAACACGACCGGATGCCACAGTAGTTCGAGCAAAGCATCGTCGTATTCAATCGGTGCCTGAACCTGATGGAGCAATGCGCCACGCGCGCCGAGCCGCGTTTCGTCGGCCCGCCACACTGCCTCCGCCGCATCGGCGGCACCGCGCACCCGGGTGAGCTCCTCCGGCGACAAGGCATCCGGGATCACCAGGAACCCGTTTGCCTCAAATTGCGCGCGCTGCGTGGGGTTCATTTTTTCGATTCCAGCGGCGCGATCCAGAGGTTTCGGTATCGGATCGGGCCGTGGTCGCCCTGCAGCATCAGCGGGCCGGTCGGGCGCTCGTCCTCGAACATGCTGGCTCGTGTGGGACCGGTAACACGGACTCGGCTTTGCACGACGACTCCGTTCAAACGGACTTCGATGAACTCGGCGTCTTGCGTCTTGCGGGTGCCCTTGAACTTCGGCGCGCGGAACACGATGTCCAGCGACTGCCACTCGCCCGCTGGGCGACTAGCATTGATCCGGGGCGGCACTCCCTCGTAACCCGCATCGTTCTTCCACCGCTCGTAGACGCCACCGCAGTCGGAACTCTGGATGTCCTTGTTCGGCTTGCCAAACGAGTCGAGGATTTGGATCTCGTAGCGGCCCATGAGGTACACGCCGGAGTTGCCGCCTTTGGGAACGTTGAATTCGACATGAACCCGCGCATCGCCAAACTCCCGCTTCGAGAGGAGCGGTTCGGTGCCCTTCGAGTTCACTAGCTCGACATCGGATGCCGTCCAGGTTTTGCCAAATTGCCAGTCGCTCACCGCGTTGGCTGGCTTGGATTTCGCATTCGAATTTGCCGCCCAGAGGATGCCTTCGCTCAGATGCCGACGGAAAAGCAGCTCGTCGTAGGTTCCATCGGTGTGGCCGAGTGCGGTGTACCAGGAGCGGCCGCCGTCAAACTCGCGGCACCAAATCGCCGGATGATCGGCCATTCGGCCTCCGCTGTAGCTGGATGGATCGAGATTTGCCAGCACGCGAACCTTCTCGCGCGGGTTGGATACAAAGTCGTACCACTCGTCAACGCGCGGCCACACCGTCGGCAGGAACGACGTCGATGGGTGAGCGGCGTCTTCGATGCGAAGGTCGGCCGATTGAATCTCCGGGTGATGGGCGAATTCGCCGCCGGCTAGCTCCTTGAACCAGGGCCAGTTGTGCTCGGTGTCGCTCGCGGAGTGAACGCCGACAAAGCCGCCGCCAGCGCGGATGAACCCCTGGAACGCAGCCTTTTGTCCGGCGTCCAGGATGTCGCCGGTCGTGTTGAGGAACACCACCGCGTCGAAACTCGCGAGCTTAGCGGGGGCGAAAAGCGACGCATCTTCGGAGAACGTGGCCGTAAATCCGTGCTCCGCCGCGATCTCGCGGATCGCTTTCTGCCCGGCGGGAATCGAGTCGTGCCGGAAGCCGGTCGTCTTCGAAAACACCAACAGGCGCGGGTTAGGGTGAGCCAATGCCGAGGTGTGCGGCCAGGACGAAACCGGCAGCTTGTTCAGCGTGTACCAAACTTCGGTTGCCCAGAGCGGCGTTTTCGCCTCGTCCGTCAAGTCGAGGTTGAAGTAGACGACCCGGCCCTCTTTGCGGCCGGCAATGGTCAGGTCGACCGACTTACCATCGGCAGAGGCGGTGGCGCGGGTTACGGTGAGGTCCTCGCGATCTACCTTCGGCCCGCCGTATTCGAAGGTCGGCACGTAGCGCCATTGTCGGACCCGGAACCGCTTCAGGTCGCGAAGCTGGCCCTTCGGCACCGGTCGGTTGAATTGCACGCGAAAGCCTTGCTCGGTCACGTTAACCGACGCTACTTCGAACGCCGACTTCCCATTTGGCCGGATCTTCTGCAGGCCAAAGGTGGTCCACTTGCCGGTCTTAGGGTTTGTCCACGCCCAAGACTCAGTCGCGCCGATGCCGCCGATGTATAGCGCGCCGTCCGGACCCCAAACCAGTCGGTTCGTGCCGACTTCGAAGCCTTGCGAATACTGAACCGCTCCGCCTTGCCAAACGCCGTTGACTTTCTCCAGCCACCCGCGCCGCAGCCCGCCGTACTTGACATCGCTGATGAGCATTTGCCCAGTAAACTCGCCGTTCGGCACGACGACGGTTTGGCCGGGCGAGTTCGCGATGTCGCCCTGTGGAAGGTACATCGCGGGAGGCGTAAACGGTTTGTCGTCGAACTGGCCCGGTGCGCCGCCGAGCGGGTACTCCGAGTTCTTGAACGTCGCGTTGTTGAAGTGGCCGTAGAAGCCGCCGACCTCTAGCACGTTCAGCTTGTTGCTGGGTTGCCAGGCGCCTTGGTTCTCACCGACCAGAATCAGGCCGTTCGGGCCGTTCGAAACGCCGTTGGGCGTTCGGTGGCCACTATCGAGGAACTCAATGTTCGCGAGCGGCAGCGCAGAGTTGTAGGCCGCCGGATTCACGCGGAACATACTGCCGCGGTAGCGCGGGTTCGGGCCATTGATGCCGGGGGCATCAAATGTGATGCTCGTGCTGAGCGCGGCATACAGCCACCCATCCTTCTCGGCAAGACCGAACGTGAAGTGATGATAGTTGTCGGTTCGCCAGCCACTGCCAACCACTTTCTTCTCTTCGTAAAAGTCGTCGCGGTTCGCGTCAATCAGCTCGATAATTTGGGTCCGGGTTGCGACGTACACCTTGCCGTTAACCACCGCCATTCCGAGCGGCTCCTGGAGATCGGTGGCCGCGAGCCTCCGCGTTACGTTGCGACGATCGTTGCCGGTGACGCCGTCCAGCAGCCAAATCTGGCCGTCCATCAGGTCCGGCTTAAACTGGCCGCTCTGGTTCGGCGGGAACGAGCTCACCAGCAGCTTGCCATCCGGCCGAAACGCCATGCCGCCAACCTGCGGCTCGAAGTCAAGCGGGCGAATGTTGACCAGATCCCAGCCGGGATGAAGTCCGGCAAGCGGCACGCCGTTGCCCGGGCGGAGCGCACCGCCGGGCCGCAACAGTCTCTTGGGGCCAGGTGAGGTAACCCGTGTGAGACCGGCGGGAACACGAAGCACCAGCGCATCCACGACGGAGAAGTCGCTCGCGCCGGATGGCTTCCACTCTAGCTTGAATTCTTGGCCGCCGCTGGCCTCAAAGTAGCGAATTTTCAGTTCATGTCGGCCCTTGGACAGTCGCGTGGAGCCCAAAACCGGGCGCGGTGGATGGGTGCCGTCATCCTCAACGACCGACTTCCCGTCGATGAAGACGGCCGCGCCGTCGTCGCAAGCGAGCCGGAACTGGGTCTCGCCCTCGGTCGCCACGATCAGCGTTGCGGTGATCTCGGCGAGGAAGCGCTCTTCGTAGCCGAAGAAGTCCTTGTCCTTCAATTCCAGCTTCGGAATGCGAACGTCGACGTTCGGCGTTTGGCCGGGCACTAGCTCCATCAGCTCGCCCATCTCTTCGGCGATCTCGTAGATTCTCAGGGTTGCGCCGGGTTCTTCGGTGGTTTGCGGAAGGATGGCGGTGCCGGGCAGCGATGCGACGGCGAGCAGAAGGCTCAGGAGCATTCCCGAAGTCTAAATCATTTTTGGTCGGCGCGTTACGAACTCGGTTCGGAAAAGATGCGGAGCTTCTTGAAGCCACCCATGAGCGGCGCAGCCAGCGCCCCGTTTTGCATTTAGTTTCGGGCGAAGGCGCGGACCGGCGGCGCGGTCGAGGCGCGAAGCAGCAGGTCGGGAGCCAGCATGATGTTGCCCGAGAGCGAACTCTCGTGGTCGACCCGCTCCAGGAGCTTTCGGCATGCGGCGGCGGCCATGTCTTCCAGCGGCTGCCGGATCGTCGTGAGGCCGGGATAGGCCAGCGACATGAACGAGGGGTCGTCGTAACCGACCAGAGAGAGATCCTCTGGAACCCGCAACCCGCGCCGCTGGGCGGCGGCAAGCAACCGAATCGCTAGGTGCGGACCACCGGCAAAGACGGCGGTTGGACCGTCGGAGCGAGAAAGCCTTCGAAAGATTTCGTCTTCGGTATCCAGGTCGAAGCCGTGGGCTTCCGGAACCACGAGCACGTCGTCTGAAGAGGTACCGAGACCGCGAGCTGTGGCGGCGGCACGGAATCCGCGAACGCGGTCGATCGTGTTGCTGTCGTTTGGCAAACCGCCCAAGAACATCACCCGGTGATGGCCGAGGTCGGCAAGATGGTCGACCGCGAGGGACGCTCCGGCGAAATTATCGCTGTCCACTGTCGCGAGGTTTTGCTCGCTCCAGTTGGCACCGAGGACGACGACGCTGGCCCCGATTCGGACGAAGCCTAACAACTCTTCGACGGCGGGCTGGGGCGGGTTGATCGCCACAATGCCACACTCTTGCGTGGCGGGAAGGTCGGCGGTTAGCGGCACCACACTTACCGATGAGCCCAACTTGGCGAACGTGGCATGCACGTGCCAGTAGAGTGCGCCCAAGTAATAGTCCTCAAGCACGTTCGCCGGGCTGTCGGCCACCGCCACGTAAAGCCGACCGGGGCGATGCTGATGGCGAGGAGCGACGAAGGTGCCGCGCCCTTTCTCCCGAATCAAATAGCCGTCGTTCATCAGGCCAAGCAGGGCCTTGTTGGCGGTCATTCGGCTGACGCCCATGAGCGCGGCGACTTCGGGCTCGCTGGGAAGTTTTGTGCCGGGGAGAAGAGTTCCGGCTTGGATCAGGGCAAGTACGCGCTCGCGAACCTGGGTGTGATAGGGAATGACCGATGCCTTTTTTAACGGGTGTCGAAAGAGATCGTTCATCAAGAGACTGCCTAGCCGCGCGGCATCCGACCTTTAGCCAATTGCCAGGAAAAAGTATGGACCGAAAAAGTCGTCTCGGTGATATATTTTCGCTTCCGAGGCTCGCTTACATGGTGATGCCAAGCGGTTTGCCGTTGAAACCCGGGAAAACTGCCGTCATATCCTTTGCCCCAAGCCTGGCGGCGAGAATCTCGGCGAGGACGGCGCGGTAGTCCGTCGTTACCGGTAGGTCACCCGGCCCATCCAAAATTTCGCGCGTCAGGCCGGGCCAGTCGGTGTAAACCTTCCCGCCGCGAACGCCGCCGCCGAGCACAAAGAGCGCACCGGCTCGACCGTGGTCGGTTCCCAGCGCCTGGTTTTCGGCGACCCTTCGTCCAAATTCGCTCATCACGACAATCGTGGTTCGATCGATCGCCGGGCCAAGATCTTTCACGAACGCGCCGACCGCATTTCCGACCTCGGTAAGCAGGGTTGGCATCCAGCCGATGCCGGTGCCTTGCGTCACGTGGGTATCCCAGCCGCCCATGTCGAGACAGGCGACTTCGAGGCCGACCTTACCGTGGATGAGCCGGGCCGTCTCCCGCAGGCCGTTGCCAAGCCCCGTCTCCGGGTATTCGGCTTTCGGTTTGGTTTTAAGGTCGATTCCCCGCACAGCTTGCAGAACCTTCAGCGTTTCGTTTCCGGCGTGGCTGGCCGCATCTTTCCCGGTCCCGTACATTTTTGCGAGTTCTCGTTCCAGCCGGGCGCGCATATCTTCGTCAACTCGAAGTCGATAGTCGGAAATGCTGCTTAGCGAGATCGCGTTGAGGGCTCCGCGAAGTGAGTCCGGCATCGTCGTTCCAAAGGAGACCGCGCGCAATGGGGTTTCGGATGGCCGGGCGGTTGAGGATAGGTGTCGCGCCAACCAGCCATCGCTGGGTCCCTCGCCGTCATTGGCAAGGCCCCGCTCCATGGCAGACATGGCTTCGAAGTGCGACCGGGTGGTATCGAACGAACCCACTGCCTGGACCACGGCGGCCTTCCCTTGCCGGAAAATCTCGCCGATGGGAGCAAGGGCGGGATGTAAGCCGAATCGGTCGTCCAATCGGATCGCGCGCTCGGCGTCGGAGAAAGCTTTGTCCGAAGGTGCACCGAGCCGAAGATTTGGCCGCGCACGATGGTAGGCATCCTCGAAGTAGGGCGGCGCGACGCTCAGTCCGTCCGCGCCGCCGCGCAGGAACACGACCACCAGAACGTTTTGGGTCGCGGCGACGTGACCTTCCGGCGCGAACGTGACGCCGGCAAGCGCCGAACGCGATGCCGCCAAACCGGCGGCGGCAAGACTTGCGGTTACAAGGAGCCCACGGCGAGACAATGCAGCCGGATCAATCGGGGCCGACTTTGGCACGCCGACGTCTTGGCAAAGGTTCCAATCACGCTGTCTAGGATCGTTGGGCATGTCTATTTCCACTGAAAGTCGGGGGCCATCAAGCACAGGGCGGCCGTGTGTTTAGGTGATCGGGCTTTCTCTCCCGGAGCTAGCGGTGGCATCTCGTAATCGACACCGAGCAAAGCGGCCTTCGCGTCGCAGTTCGCCCAGTTGATGACCGTGCCGGAAATGCGGCCTTCCGCCAAGTCCAAGGCAAAGTTCCACCGAGCCAATATATTGCTGTTCCAGGCATCGTTGTCGTCCGGATAGCCGTCCGGCATAGGCCACTGATAGAGCGGCTGACCCATATCGCGCAGGCGTTCCTGCAGTCCCGCACCGCCGTCAGTTTGCGCGCCGGTTCCCCGCAGGCTTGAGACGATGAGGTCGACCGGACGCTTGTAGACCGCCGGTGCCGTGATCACTTCCGATGAAAACAGCAACGGCCGCATCCAATCTCGAATGCTTCCGTTCGACTTCAGGAACGCCGCCGCCATCGCCTTTTCGACGGTTGGGGAGCGGTGGCCAAGAAACCGCATGCACGCTTTGCGCGAGAGATGCCGCGCCGTCGCGGGGTGAACCGCGAGCATTCGCACCATTTCCTCGCCGTCTTTCACGCCCTGGTTCGGTGGGAAGTAGCGGCCCAACACTCGCTTGGTGCCCGTGTCGTGTCGTTCTGGATTGAACTTGAACGTGCCCTTGCGACGAAGGAATCCGGTTTCCAGACCCCAGCCGGAGAAGCACCGCGACACCTCCATGACATCCTTCTGGGTGTAGCCACCGTCGACGCCAAGCGTGTGCAGCTCCATGATCTCGCGCGCGTAGTTCTCGTTCGGCGCACCGTTCTGGTTGAAGTGATTGTCCAGGTACATCAACATCGCAGGGCTTTTTGCCGAAGCCATCAACATGTCGCTGAAGTTGCCCAGCGCGTGTGCACGGATGACATCGCGACCGTCGGCAGACAGCCGGTAGGCGGCCAGGCCTTTGCGGCCGTAGATGTTAAAGTGGTCCGACCAGAACTCGACCATGCGCTCGAACAGCTGGTTCCGGCTGTAGGTGCAGCGCAAGAGCGCCGCCATTTGTAGCTGCCGAAGGACGTCCTCGTGAGGAAAGTTTCGCGCCTCGTACGCCTCGTTTTCCAAGGCATCGAGCCGCCGCAACTGCAGCAGAAAGCCCCAGTCTTCGTCCTCTTGCGCTCTCAGCTGAGATTCCAGCCAGCCTTCAGTGCCTTTTGCGGAGACTGAGTCCAGGTCGGCCTGGCTCGGGCCAAAGGCGAACCGATTGAGCAACCGCACGTCCGGGTTGACCTTCCCATTGGGTGGCACCGGAAGTTTGGCGGCCGCGTGGGCGGGCGAGATTCGCGGCGAGATTTGGGCGCAACCCGCGAGGGCAGCTCCGGCCGCGGCGGCCAGACCACCCCGAAAGATGTCTCGACGGCTGATGGGCGAGGAACTCATGGCTTTACGAGGGGGAGGTCCCGTTCTGCATGACCATGACAGGCTTGCGGCGCATCAGGGAGCGCGTGCCGGCGCCAAGCGAGACGAACACGATGAGCGGGGCGATGAATAACCAACCCACGACCGGCAGCATGCTTGCCGTTACCAAAATGGCGGCGGCGCGGCTGAGTGCGGCGAATGGCGCCAGCCCCGGATAGCCCTCGGTAACCCGCCGGGCGGCGATATGGCAAATGCCCGCCGTTCCCAGGAACGAGACCATGAAGAGAAACATGAACATCACCGCTCCGATAACTTTTCCGAGTGGCAACGGTGCGAGCATGAAGATCACCGACAGCACACCGAGCGTGGCTACCATGCCCGCGCCGATTAGGCCCGACTTCACCGGTGAGGTCTGAATTGTTACCGCCGCCGCTTCAGCTTGGCGGCCGAAGAGCAAGCTCATGATTGTAATCGTTGCCCAACCGGTGAGCCAAAAACCGACGAAAAGACTGATAACGGCTAAAACATCTGCGAGTAACATCTTTCTGGAGAACAGCTTAGGGCGTTTTTGGTCGGGTGCGCGATGGTCCCGGCGAGATAGGGCCATAAGGCCCGAGCGGGAGTGGATTGGTCCTAAACTCTGTAATCAGGAATCAACATGCCAGAACGCAAAATTCTCACCGGAATCTCGGCCGACGCCTTCGTCTCTGAAGCGGATCGCTGGGCGCTCGACAAGCTGAAGAAGGTTCCGCTTCTGCCGATGGTGATTCGGAAGTTCTACGAGGTCGGATTCGATCGCTGGTTCTACTGCATGAACATGTCGATGTCCGTGCGATGCGGACCGGACCAGTACAGCACGCTTTACCGAATCATGCAGGAGAGCTGCCGCGTTCTGGATATGCCAGAGCCGGAGCTTTACCTCAGCTCGAATCCGTTTCCGAATGCGTTTGCCGGCGGCGTCGAACGGCCGTACATCACGCTTCGTTCGGGAATCGTGAACAACCTGACGGACGAGCAGCTCTACCACCTGATGGGCCACGAGCTTGGCCACATCAAGGCGAATCACGTGCTGTATTTCAGCGTCGGCGGCGTGCTGTTTGCGCTGCTGGATTTGCTCGGGCGACGA
This sequence comes from Fimbriimonas ginsengisoli Gsoil 348, assembly GCA_945881865.1. GTDB lineage: Bacteria > Armatimonadota > Fimbriimonadia > Fimbriimonadales > Fimbriimonadaceae > Fimbriimonas > Fimbriimonas ginsengisoli_A. The sequence goes on from CAMCVK010000006.1 coordinate 85,855, forward strand.
ACTTTGGGTGCTTCCGATTTGGCGTCGTACGCTCTTATTCTCGCGTACTACGAGTGGTCGCGACAGGCCGAGTTCTCGGCGGACCGAGCGGGGCTTTTGGTAGCCCAGGAGCTAGGAATCAGCCTCGATACGCAGGTCGCTTTGACGGCCGGGGCGACGCGGTTTGACCACGAGATGAAGCGCGAGCCGTTTATGGATCAGGCACGGGCCTACCAAGATGCCGACGTGCTGGACCAGGTTGCGAAGGCGGTCCTGTTCATGATCTACGGCAAGACGTTTACGCACCCGATGCCGGTCCACCGCGCCCAGGATTTGGAGCGCTGGCACCTTAGCGGTGCCTACGACCGCATCCTCGCTGGCGACTATTCCCGCGAGGCGAAAGCGGCTTAGGGTTAATAAAGTGCCGTCCTCTCGCTACGCGAGAGGACGGGATTAGGGGTGGAGAGTCCCAAGTTTAGACCAAATTCAATAAGCTCTCCCACCCTAACCCTCCCTCTCGCAGGCGAAAGGGAGGGGACTAGTTCACTAACGTCTTTACTTTTCGCTTGATTTCGATATTGCATGGTGTGCGGGAGAGCCTGATAACCCAAGCCAAACCGGACGATCCATATCTAAACAGCGAACCATGCCAAGGCCGCAAAAAATCTAGTTAGCGAAGCCACTTTTAATCGCGATCAGAACGCGGACTTATAAGAATTGTATAAGAATTTGCGAGTATGGCTTGACATTTCGCAGAGACTCCTCCAAAGTGGGGCGTGATATTTCACAAGTCTGTTCTCATAGCCATTGCGACGCTCGCGGCTTCCATTTCCCTTGCGGGGCCGGCTCGGTTGGCCACCAGCTTCTTTATTCCCGCCGGACGAACAAACCCGGTCATCCTTGACGCAAAAGCCGATTCAAGCGGAAACCTCGTAATGGCCGCGCAGGCAGACGCGAGCGGCGGTAATCAGATCATCATCACGAAGTTCACGGCCGCCGGAGTGCGACGCTGGTCGAGCACCATCAACACGCCCGTCCCCGTGACCGCCGCCGGCCAGGTTGCGGGCAAGTTCCAGATCCTGCTGGATGGCGTTGGCAACACCTACGTGTTGTCGCCTCGCGCCGGCAATCCGGTCATTGCTGGTACAACCGAAGACCTGATCGTGCGAAAGATCAGCGACACCGGGGCCACGGTCGGTTACCTCTCGCTTGTTAGCCATATGTTCAACGCATCTGGTCAAAAGTACAACGTGACAAACGCCCAGATGCAGAATGGACCTGCGCTTGCAGCAGAAGTCGGCATAGCGTTCACGACGGTAAGCCTCGGCGATGGCGCTTCCAGCGCTTACATGCTGCAGTTCTTGGGCGGCGTCTCTGGCGGAGCGATTACGACGAGCGGGAGCGGTGCGCTAGAGGGATCGATCGAGACATATGGCGATGAGTACTTTTGGCGCAACTATAGCGTCGTCGGTCTGAAACCGGGCAACCCGAGTTTCTACCCTGGTGGCACACCCAAATACCGGCTTATCGCGAAGTATGAATACGAGTTTAATATTCCTTCCTTAGGCATTTCTGGTGTGGAAAATGGGTATCTGCCCGCTTCACTAGTGTTCGATCCCGATGCGTCGACTTACGACGAGCCCTGGGATACCGCAGCCGGACTCGGCTTTCAGGCCGAGGGTCTGGGGTCTTCGGTTGACCAGACTCTTGTCATTGACCAACATCCGGATGGCAGCCGCAGTATCAGCCGGCAAGTAACTGACACGGCAAGGGTCGCAATTGGTGGGTCTAGCAGTCCTTATTCGGCAACCCGCGTAGGGAACGACTGGTTGGTTTACCGGTGGCTATCGGTTGCCTTCGGCGAGAGCCTCTTGAAGTTTCCGACCACCGGTGCGCTCACGGCCACAGAATTGCCTATCTCCTTTTCGACTAGCTCGCCGTACTATGCCGGCGGGAGCATTGTCTCCGCGAACGGTCGGGCATATCTTGCCGGAGGTCCAACGGTGGCCGGCATGCAAGGGACGTACAGCTCATTCAACTCGGCGGGTGAGTTGGTGTATTCGGCTGGGCAAAACCAGCCGTTCACACTTTCCACGTCAATCGTGGTTCCGACGGTGAACAATCGGTTCTGGACGGTCGGCACGACCTCGACCGGTCTTCAGGCCGCGATCCTGTGGCGAGAGCCGGACTACTTTGTTGGCATCTCCGCACCGTCATCGGCCTTTGCCGGGAACACGGTCACGGTTAAGGCCCACCTGAACACTCCTGCCCCGACCGGCGGCTATACGTTCAACGTCTCGGTGAGTTCAAACCTGCAGGACGCACCGCGCACGGTTACAGTTCCAGCGGGCGACTCGTCGGCCACTTTCACTGTCACGGTGAAGAGCACGGCGAGGGACGGCTCGGCGACGGTCGTCGCCCGGACCAACGCGACCCACGACGTCAACACCGCCCATACGGCGACGTTTAGAGTGAGATAGAACCGAACAAATCCTCTCAATGTCGCTTGAGGAGAGCGAGAGGCTTTGCTGTTTTTTGCCGTCGCAAAAAACTATTGAGGCCCCGGGTTAGCGGGGCCTTTAGGAGGGAAAAGATCTAGGCGGATGTTGGGGAGAACTTCTCCGCTTTCGATCTCAATTTATCTGACCGACGACCCCTCCAGATTGTTCGGCGGAATTTTCGGTATACGTTTCGCATGGCCGCTAACCAACTCGCCGCGCAAATGTACACCTTGCGAGACTTCACCAAGACCGCCGAAGGTTTCGACGCGTGCCTACAAACCCTGCACGCGATTGGCTATGCGGGCGTGCAGCTGTCGGCCATTGGTTGCATGAACGGCGATGCCCCGGAAGTGGACGCGAAGACGGCCCGCGAAATGTTGGATTCGCACGGACTTCTCTGCGTGGCGACCCACCGGCCCGAAGAGCGGCTCGTCCAAAACACCGCCGAAGAGATTGCCTTTCATCAAACGCTTGGTTGCACCTATGCCGCGGTTGGCGGCGCCTGGAAGACGCAAGACCGAGATGCGGGCTACCGGGAGTTTGTCGCCCAAACCGCCGAAATGCGCCAGGCACTGGCCGATGCCGGAATCCAGTTTGGCTACCACAACCACTCGCACGAGTTCATTCGCGACGCCGACACGAAGGAATGGGTTCTGGCCGCGGTGCTCGATGACCCGACATTCCAGCTGGAAGTCGATACGTACTGGATTCAGCACGCTGGTCTCGATCCGGCAAAGTTCCTGCTTCGCTATGCGGGCCGCGTCGACGTCATCCACATGAAGGACAAAGAAGTCGTCTCGAAAGATGGCCCGGTGATGGCGCCGGTAGGCGAAGGCAACATGGATTGGGATGCCATCGTCGCGGCGGGGCGCGAAGCCGGCGTGCGCTGGTATGTCGTGGAGCAAGACGAATGCCGCCGCGACCCGTTCGAGTGTCTGGCCAGCAGCTTCGAGTTCCTCTCGGCCTACGGCCTCGCTGGCTAAGCCGTCACAATCATGGGTGTGTTGCGCATCGCCGAGATCTTCACCAGCGTGCAGGGTGAAGGAATCTGGAGCGGAATCCCGTCTATTTTCGTCCGGGTCAGCGGCTGCAATCTGCGATGCCAGTGGTGCGACACGCCCTACGCCAGCTGGAAACCAGAAGGACCCACGCTCTCGTTGAATGAGATTATGGAGCGCGTGACGAGTGACCAAGTTCGGCATGTCGTGCTCACCGGCGGCGAGCCGATGCTGTTTGATGCGATTGTTCCGCTGGCCGAAGCGCTCCGGGCGGCGGGAAAAGTGATCACGATTGAAACCGCCGGAACGGTGGACCGCGCGTTGCCCTGCGACCTCATGAGTATCAGCCCCAAACTGGCAAACTCGACTCCGACCGACCCGGCGTGGTCGGCTCGGCACGAAGCAACCCGGCATCGACCCGACGTGGTGCGGTCATTGCTGCAGGCCTATAACTACCAATTGAAATTTGTCGTGAACCCGGAAGGCGGGGACGACCTCGCCGAAATTGACGCCGTGCTCGCCGAAATCGGCCCGGTTGACGCGGAGCGGGTCCTGCTGATGCCGGAAGGCACCGATTCTGAAACGCTGCACCGACGGGGGCGCGCGCTTGTGCCGGTTTGTCTGGAGCGCAATTGGCGCCTCGCCCCGCGGCTCCACATCGATCTGTTTGGGAATACAAAAGGAACATGAAGCGAAAGTCGGTGTTTTGGATTCTGTTCGCGATCGTCGCGCTCACGGTCATCATGTTCGTGGGATCGAACCCGAACAGCGCGCTTGTGCCTTACTATGGCAAATGGAGCGGCGGATTCAACGTGGAGGCGTTCCGGCTTGGGCAGGGCAGCCAAAAGCTGCGCGACCGGGCCTCGCTTCGCGGCTACCTGATGCTGTACGCCACCGGCAAAAAGTTCAAGCTGCACCTGGAAGGCGAGCAAGAGATAATCGACCTCGACGGAACCTGGACCGTAGAAAAAGGGCGTGTGATGCTGCGCACGAAGGCCACCAAGATTGACGACATGGGCGGGGAAGAAGCCCGCGACCCGAACAAATTCTTCGTGACCGGCGAGGCGATTCGCGATGCCTACGCGCGGCCGATTCCCCTCAAGCTTTCGAAAGACAAGCAGAAGCTCACCGGCTTGCGAATCACGATCGGCCAGTATGAAGGGACGCACGAGTTCACGCGCGGCTAAACTGAACCCAAGGCCGTGCGAAAACTCCTGATTCTGCTGATTTGCCTTGCCGGGCTCCTCGTGGCCTGCAACCCGTCGCCGAAAACGGCGCTTCAGACAGCTGAAGAAACATACACACCGGATCAGTCGACCCCCGAACCGGCAAAACCCGAGCTGCCGGCGTACACGGAGATTTCGCCCCGAAGTCAAAACCGCCGGATTCCGGTGATCATGTACCACGACGTGATTGCCGAGCGGACGAGGTCTTCCCAGTGGTTCGATTGCTCGGTCGCAGAGTTCGAAGAGCAGATGCAATTTCTGCAAGAGAAGGGCGCGGTGCCCATCTCGATACAGGATCTCTACGATCACCTGACGATGGGCAAAGCGGTGCCGGAGAACGCCGTCGTTCTGACTTTCGACGACAACTACCAAGGCTTTTACGACAACGCCTGGCCGATTCTGAAGCGCCTCAATTTCCCGGCGGCGATGTTCGTACATACCGGCTTTGTGGGCTCCACGACCGGCAATCACCCAAAAATGAGTTGGGAGACGTTGGCCGAACTCGTGAAGGATCCGCTGTTCACGGTAGGCGGGCACACGATCACGCATCCGGACGACATGTCCAAGCTGCCATACGAGGAACAGGAGAAGGAACTGAGGGACTCCAAGACCGAGCTAGAGAGCAAGCTCGGCATCACCGTCGACTTTTTGGCGTACCCGAACGGCAAAAACGATGAAGTCACGCAGTCGATTAGTCGGGCGAACGGCTACAAGATGGCGTTTAGCATTGTGAATGGCCTGGCCGAAGAGAGCCCAGGGATCATGTGCGTGAGCCGCTACGTTCACACCCGATTGGCAAAAGCTTTGGAAGACCGGGATCGGGCCGTGCTGGGTGCGCCTGGTATCGCGCAAGGCACCTTGATTGATGCCCCGCTCACGCTACAGATTGAAGAGATAGAGGACGTCAAGCTCGCCCTGATTCGCGGCGGAAAGCCAGAATCGGTCGTTTCGGACACGCGTGAGAGCGTAGGGGAGTTTGTGACTCGCACCGGAGCGCAGGCCGGAATCAACGGGACGTTCTTCAGCATGGCGGCGATCGCCAGCACGGATAATCGTCTGGTTGGTCCGTGCAAGGCCCACGACCAGGCGGCGGTCATCGGCGATGAAGAGCGGACCCGTTGGCCAAAACTGGTGAATCGGCCGGTCCTGATGTGGGGGCCAAGCGGGATCGCCGTGGTGCCGTTCCAGCCCGAGACCATGCGCACCGACGAGGCGTTTCGGGCGTTCATGCCGGACCTGACGGACGTGTTTATGGGCGGCGCATGGCTGGTCCACGACGGCATCCCGCTCAGCCGCGAGGCGATGAGCACGTTCGGAAGCCGGGATATTCAGGACGCCCGGCGGCGTGCCTTCGTGGGCTGGGACAACGAAGGGAAGTTTGTCGTTGGGGCAACGCGGGAGTCGGCGTCCTCCGAAAAGCTCGCGGTTGCCCTGACGGCCGCCGGCGTGAAAGAGGCCATTTTGATGGACAGCGGATTCTCCACCTCGCTGGTCTATGGCACCCAGGTTTTGGCGAGCGGCCACAGCACGGCCAGCAAGGCGTCTCGCCCGGTTCCGCATGCCGTGGTTCTGCGGGGCGAGATGGACCCGGCTTCGGCAAAGCTGGCCCAAGAAAACTCCCTGAAGCAACCGACCGAGGAACCGAGACGCCGTCGTCGGCGACGAAGCTAAAGCTTTCGAATTTTGTCGCTGAACTCGCCGCGCCGGAATCGGAGCACGAACGCCTTGCAGTACGCGACCACCTGGTCCTCGCCCAGCTTCTTGGCGGCCTTGGCCAGCAGATAGTGGGCCTCGCCGGTTCGGTCGAATCGGGACTTACCGAGCAAACCCGGCGTCGCGAATGGTAGCAGCGCGGCCATGACCTCATCGGGAGTTTTTGCCGAACGGGCGAGTTCCAGCCGGACCGCCGCCACCGCCCGCGAGTAAGACTGTATCGTCCAGAAGAGGAGAAATATGCCGAACGCGTCGAACGCGAGGGCGCCGTTTGGGTTGCTGGGGCGAAGCGGCGTGGCGGCGAAACCGAGGAAAACGACAAGCACCACCGTTGCCGCGCCGAGCCCTTTTTTTGCCACCCTTTGGCATTGCAAGCGCGCCTCGTCTCCCAAAGGATAGTCGCCCTTTACCTGCAAGCTAGCCTGCCTTCCGCATAAGAATCAGCAAAGAGGGGGCTCCGATGAGGGCGGCAATGATGCCGACGTTGACCTCGGTCACGAGGTTGCCGCCAAACCAATTGATGCCACGCTGAGCGATGAGGTCCGCCACCAGCATCGTCACCATGCCGATGAGAGTCGCGGCGGGGAACGTTGCCCGCCAGTCGACGCCCAGCAGCCGACGCGCGATGTGTGGCGCGACCAAGCCAACGAAACCAACGATTCCGACTGTGCTCACCGCTACCGCCGTCATCGCTGTACCCACGATCAGGACAAACCACGTGAGCCTGGGGACGTTCACGCCGAGCCGCTGGGCGGTCGCCGAATTCACGGCAAGCACGTTGAGCTCCCGGGTGCGACGGTATAGCAAGGCGACGCCAATGACCAGAGCGGGGAACAAAACGGCCACCTTTTGCCAGCTCGCGTCGCTGGTGTGACCCAAAAGGAAGCTGAGCACGCGGGTCGAGTCATGCCCCGACATCAGCAGCATCAACGAAAGCACTGCCGAAAGTAGCGTTCCAACGGTAACCCCCGCAAGAAGCAGCGAGTTGATATCAAGCACAGCACGACGTTGCGCGAGGGCAACAACGATGAGAAGTGAGAGCAGCCCGGCCACGAACCCGCCGAGGATCATTCCCATTCCACCAAGCGAGTCAGCAAAGCCTAGCAGCAGCGCGGCCGCGCCACCGACCGCCGCGCCGCTACTTACGCCGACGATATATGGGTCGGCCAGCGGATTGCGAAAAAGAGCCTGAAACGCCGACCCAACCGCGCCCAGCAGGCCGCCAACCAACGCCACCATCAGGCCGCGCGGAAGCCGAATTTGCCACACGATGACGTTCGCGCCGTCGCCGCCCGGACCGCGCAGCAGCTCATTCCAAATGAGCTCGAAAGAGTGGTTCCCTTGGCTGCCGATACGGATGTAGGCCACTAGAACGGCGATGACAAGGGCGAATAGTGCTCCGCAGATGGGCAAAGTGCGGGCCACCCCCAAAGTATAACCGCCCGAAGCCGACGGCGGAAATGCCGAAAAGAAACGCTCGGATATACTTGCCCCACGGTGTCAATCCCTGGCCTTTCCCTTCGCGCCGGCATTCTAAAGCCCTCCCCTACCTTAAGTATTACCGCGAAAGCAAATGCGCTGAAAGCTCAGGGAATTGATGTTGTATCTTTTGGTGCCGGGGAGCCCGACTTTAACACGCCCGAGGCGATCTGCGAGACGACCATCGCGGCGATTCAGGCCGGATTCACAAAGTACACGCCGAGCGCCGGAATTAAGGAACTTCGCGAGGCCATCGCACAGAAGCTGACCGACGAAAACCACGTCGCGACCGCGGCCGACCAGGTCGTCGTTAGTTGCGGCGCCAAGCACTCGGTTTACAACTGCATGCAGTTGCTGCTCGATCCGGGCGACGAGGTGCTGCTCATCGCGCCGTACTGGATGACCTATGCCGAGCAGATCAAGCTGGCGGGCGGCGTTCCGGTCGTGGTGTACACCACCGCCGAAACCGGCTTCGTTCCGACCATCGCCGAGATTGCCGCGAAGGTTTCGGACCGTACCAAGGCGATTGTCATCAACTCGCCCAGCAATCCGACCGGGGCGGTTTTGCCGAGAACGTTCCTCGAAGAGCTGTCCGCGCTCGCCGTCGAGAAGGGCTTTTGGGTGATTTCGGACGAAATTTACGAGAAGCTGATTTACGGCGAGACGCATGTTTCCATCGCCTCGCTCAACCAAGACATCGCCGCGCAGACGATCACCATCGGCGGATGCAGCAAGACTTACGCCATGACCGGATGGCGAATTGGCTTTGCCGCCGCGCCGCTGGCGCTTGCCAAGGCGATGAGCAACTTCCAGGATCAGGTGACTTCGAACCCAACGTCGTTCGTGCAGAAGGGAGCGGTCACCGCGTTCCAGCTTCCGCCGAACCAGGTGGAGGCAATGCGCGCGGAGTTCGAAGCCCGTCGCGACCTGATCGTTGGGCTGCTCGCCGACGTCCCGGGCTTCAAGATTCTCGCGCCGAAGGGTGCGTTCTATGCTTTTGTCGACGTCCGCGGGGCGCTCACGTCGGCGGTCGCGGACGACGTAGCGTTAAGCGCATATTTGCTGGAAGAAGCGAAGGTTTCGGTGATTCCGGGCTCGGTCTTCGAAGGCGCGGGTCACCTTCGGTTAAGCTATGCGGCGTCGCGCCACGATATCGAGCGCGGCGTTGCCCGCATCCGCGAAGCGGTGGCCAAACTCGCGCAAGCTTGAATTGAAACGTAAAGGCAGGATAACTTTATAACAATGATTCCCAAAGCGATTCCGTTACGCAGCGAGGCCCTTTTTCGCCTCGCGGTGACGCATCGCTCGGCGACGGTGAACTCGGTCGCCGATAGCTACGAGCGGCTGGAGTTCTTTGGCGACTCCGTGCTTGGCATGGTGATCGCGCAATACCTCTACGACCACCACCCAGATTGGGACCAGGGCATGCTCTCGAAGGCCAAGTCGAGCGTCGTTCAAGAAGCCCCGCTTGCGCAGGTCGCCATTAAACTTGGCTTGCAGCCGCACCTAGTCCTTAGCGCCTCCGAGGAAGCCTCCGGTGGTCGGAACCGGGCATCGATCTTGGCCGACGTCGTGGAAGCGCTCATCGGCGCGGTCTATTTGGAGTCTGGGCTCGAGGTCGCGCGCTGGTTCGTGCTGGAACAACTGCACGACGCGATTTTGCGAATCCGTGGCGGAGACGTCAACCCGGATGACTTTAAGAGCAAGTTGCAGGAAGTGGCGCAGGCGATTTGGCGGCGGCAGCCGAACTACCGCATCGTCAGCGAGTCGGGCTTCAGCCACGAAAAGCGGTTCAAGATGGAGGTCTCCATCGACTCGCAGCTGATTGGCGAAGGCACTGGCCGCAGCAAGAAGGAAGCGGAGCAAGCGGCCGCGAAGGACGCGCTTGAGGTCATCGAACGCAATCGTCCTCGCCCCGAGACGACCCCATCCCGCAACCCCTTCGACGCATGATGCGTTGAGTTTGTTGGCCGCCGGGTGGCTTTTCCCGTCGCCGTCCGATACCGGGACGAATAGAATCCCGCCCCTTTGGGGCTCACCAATGGTTGCAGTTAAGGGTGTCCACATTGCTGGAGACGGAATGCGAAAGCCCGCCGGTGGTGAATTTACGGTGAACCAGCCGCTATTAGCTCGTTAACGCGCTGCTGTTCTCTGCCGTAATCTCCACCCGAGGCGCACAAATGCTGAAGATACAGCACGAAAAGCGCCACCAGGTAATCCGGTTTGTCACCTCTTATTTTTAGGTAGTTGAGGATAGAGAGCACGAGAACTTCCGGTAAGTCCGTGGAATCATATACTACTGCATTAACAAGAAAGATAGGCGCAAAGTGTTCGTATGCCTCGGTCGTTAGAAAGGAAAGGCATTCTTGCTTCTTCCAGAGCTCGTGGTCCAACGCGATGGTCATTGCGTCCCGGCCCATGAGGAATTCTTTGCAATCCTGCACGTCCAGATAGTCCGAACCTTCCGGATAAACGACGATCGCCGGTCGGACACGGTTCTGGGCAAAGGCTAAAAGTGCAGCTCCGATAACATGTTCTGAACTCACTGTTTGCACCCTTGCTCGACACATTCTGCGCTAAATCGTGAAGGAAATCCTGAAAATCTTTGGCCTCTGTAGAAACTCTGTGTAGTCGGCGGGTGCTTTTTCCCGTCTAGATCCGATGCCTGGAATTCGGTAGTCGGCGGGTGGTTTTTCCCATCGCAAATCTCCGGAGTGGCCTAAATGGCCACAATTCTAAAGCCCAGCCCACAGGGCTGGGTCAGGTTAAGCCACGGCATATGAGCCCTGAAGGGGCGAGATACTTGTGAAGTAGGCTCATTGAGCCTCTTCGGGGCTCACCAGTATCTCCACTCGCCATCTCGGAAGAACGCGACGAAACGAGGAAAGAGGAAGAACCAGGCCAAGGCGGCGGCGAAAAAAGCATTCTCGTACCCTAACGTCACAGCTATTGGCCAGGCCGTATTATCATTTGGTGAATCCGGAAGTTCGATAGACTGGCGAATCATGTAATTCGCAAAAAACAACGACGGAACAACGAAGATCGCAATGGAAGTGATCCATCGCACAAGCTCTAGCTTTCGGCTTAATCGTTCCGTCGTGTTTCTCATTAGTTCGTTCTGCCCGCGGCCCGTGGCAGCGAGCGCAAAACACATTGCATCAGCTCCTGATGGTAGCCCGCCACATCCCAAACAAACGTCGTGAGAACCGAAGGCGTCCTTCTCGTTCGACGAAGGCCATCCGGCTGGTAGGTCATCGAATGAGCCCGCTCATTCATAGTTTGCCCTTCTTTTTGAGTCTGGCTAACACGGCCTTCGCTGCCAATTTCGCCGTAGGAGATCCAGTAAGACTCATCTCTTTGAGAATATTCTGAGATTTCTCTCCCCCATCATACGCAAGTAATGAAGTGGCAGATCCAGGTTCCGTTGGAAATTTCTTTCTATATCTCGTATACGCATCAACGATTTCCGTAATCGGTTCCGAGAACTTGCCTCCGCCTGCGACGAAACTACCTGCAAGCGCAAGCAAGAGCAATCCGATTCTGCGGTCATTCTTGTCGACGACTTCGGCAACGAATTTGGGTCCAAGCCTTGCTTCTCTCCCTTGGTACCAAGCCGCAATCAGGTCTCCCTTGACAGTATCCGAATGGGATCCCAACAGCATTTCGCGAAGCGTCTCATCGCTAATTCTAGGCGAGAGTTGATCACGAAGATGGTCTATCTCGGCTGACGAGTGGTTACCGGCTTCGATCGCGGCGTTCAGCTCCTTTGTGGCAAGCAGAGCTACCGACTCGGGATCACCTGGCTTCGCAGCCAGCTTCGGCGCAGCGCGACAAGCGCAAAGATGTGCGACGGCAAGGAGGAGCAGGATGCTCTTCTTTAGAAGCGGCTGCATCAGCATCTATTGTAGCCGTTTAGGCCTTTCTTGGCAAATTCGCCAGCCACTATATTTGCCGATTTCATCTTCCATTCAGGAAGAAGCATCAGATGGCTGACCTGTGCCGGAGGACAGCCCTCAACTCCGCGCCGGGACGGCGTCCGGAGTCGGGTCGGTGGACGGCATCCGGATGTTGCGGAAGGCGGGGTCGAGCAGGCCGCCCAGGCACGCCACCGCCATCCCGATTCCCATAATCAAAAACACCGTCTCTGGGCCGAACTGCTTCAAAAGCGACCCCCCTGCCGCCATGCCAATCGTCATCGCGCCGGTCGCGATCATGCTGAGCACCGAATTCACCCGGCCCCGAAACTCGTCCGGAATGCTGATCTGCATGTACGTCATGATCGGGATATCCGCCAGCGGGACCGCCAAACCGGCCACAAAATTCCAGAAGCAAAACAGCCAAAAATTCTGGCTCCAAGCCATGGCAGCAACGGTTACACCGACGACGGCGAGGAAGAGCGCGAATGATTGGCCCGGCTTTTTCGGCTGAAAAATGGTCGCCTTCCAACTGCTGATCACCATCCCGAGGAAGAAGGCAAACTCCAGCCACGCCACCGTTCCCGGCTTGCCGTCGAACCAGCGGTCGTTGACGGCCATGTACACCACGAAAAACGGCGAGACCATCAGGCGGAAGACGGTCAGCATCGCGATGTAAACGGTGATGTCTCGGCGCTTGCGGATGAAGCCCATACCGATGCGGAAGTCTTCCATTGCCTTCATCGGCTTGCTGTCCTTTCTGTCAGGCATCAGCTTTGGTAGGCGGGCAATATACACGGCGGAAACGAAGAACGAAGCCGCGTTGATGGTGATCATCCAAAAGTAGAAGGCTTTCGGGGAAAGGTCATACAGCTGCCCGGCAACGCCCGCCGCAATGGCAAGCCCCAGCATCGGCATCAGGTTTTGCGCCGTCATGCTGAGCGCGTTCGCCCGCACCAGGTAATCCGGCGGAACAACCGAAGGAATGGCGGCCGACTTCGCCGGAGTGAAAAAGCAGCGGAACGTGCTCAGCGAGAACGCCATCGTCATCATGAGCCACGGCGGTGGGTTGTTCATGGAGGTGAGAACAATGGCAAAGACCACCAGCGCGCCGCCGCTCACGAGATCGCTGAGAAGCATGATCTTCTTTCGGTCCATGCGGTCGGCGAGAACGCCGGCGTAAGGCCCAAAAAGCAGATAGGGAAGGGCCTCAAGTGCGCCGACAAAGCCGACCATGGCGTCCGAACCGGTCGCCTTTTTGACCATGAACATGAAAATGACGTAGTAGCAGGCGTCACCAAATTGCGAGATCGCCTGCCCCAGCCATAGGTTGCGAAACGCAGGGAACTTCAGGGCGTCGGTTGGTTTCAAGCGGCGTTTCTCCTCGCAGTTGGCGAAGTTGGGTGCGGTGGCAACGGGAAAACCCTGGGCCGACCGTCAATTCTGGCATAGTTCCCGGCCCGGGGTGGGTACATTCACGGCCATGGTTGGCGTCATTTTTCCTGGCCAAGGCTCACAGAAACCCGGGATGGGTAAGGACCTCTACGACGCGTTCTCATCGGCGCAGGACGTGTTCGACGCGGTTTCGGCGGTCACCGGCGTGGATGTCGCCAAGCTGTGTTTTGAATCTGACGAGGCCACGCTTCGGCAAACCCAGAACGCCCAACTCGCCCTTTTCACCTGCGGAGTCGCCGCCTTTACGGCGGTCGAAGACGCCACGTTCGCGACCGCCGGCCACAGCGTCGGTGAATATGCCGCGCTGGTCGCCGCCGGAGTCCTCAGCGTTCCCGACGGCGCGCGCCTGGTGCAGCGGCGCGGCGAACTGATGGCCCGCGCGGGTGAAACGGCACCCGGAACCATGGCCGCCGTGCTGGGTTTGGATGCCGAGCCGCTTGCCAAGGTCTGCGCCGAGACCCCCGGCGTGGTGGTGATTGCGAACGATAACTGCCCTGGCCAGTTGGTCATTAGTGGCGAGGTTGAAGCGGTCCGGTTGGCAGGCGATGCGGCCCTGGCTGCCGGAGCCAGGAAAGTGATGCCGCTTAACGTCAGCGGCGCGTTTCACAGTCCGCTGATGGAAGCTCCCGCCGCCGAAATGGGCGCCTATTTGCAGGGCTTTTCGTTCGGCGAGACCCGCCAAACGATTTACGCCAACGTGACGGCGGCCCCGGTTACCGACGCAGCGGTCTGGCCAACCTTGCTAGAACAGCAGCTAAGAAGCTCGGTGCGCTGGACGGAGACGATCCAAGCAATGATCGCAAGCGGAGTCGATAGTTTTGTTGAGTGCGGCAGCGGCGAGGTGCTGGGCGGACTGCTCAAGCGGATCGATAAATCGGCCACCTACCGGTCGATTCAGTAAGCTATCTGGGTGAGCTTTCAGGACCAAGTTGTCATCGTAACCGGCGCGAGCCGCGGGATTGGCCGGGCAATTGCCGCCGCCTTCGCGGCAAAAGGCGCAAAGGTTGCCTGCGTCGCCACCACGCTGGCCAACGCGACCGCCACGGCAGAAACCATCGGCGGATCGGCCCGCGCATACGCCTGCGACGTGAGCGATTCGGCGTCGGTTGAGGTGCTTTTCGAGGCGATTCTGGCGGACCTCGGCACACCCAGCGTTCTGGTGAACAACGCCGGAATTACGCGCGACGGCCTGATCATTCGCATGAAGGAAGAGGATTGGGACCGCGTGTTGGCGGTGAACTTGAAGGGCGCCTACAACTGCACCCGCGCCGCCGCGAAGCCGATGATGAAGGCCCGTTACGGTCGAATCATTAACATCACCAGCATCATCGGCCAGACCGGTGCGGCAGGGCAAGCTAACTACGCCGCTTCGAAAGCGGGCCTCATTGGCCTGACGAAGTCGATCGCCAAGGAGCTGGGATCGCGAAACGTCACCTGTAATGCGGTCGCGCCGGGGTTCATCACCACTGACATGACGGCGGAACTCTCGGATGACTTCCGCGCGCACGTCGAAAAGTCGGCTCCGGCCGGCCGATTAGGCACGCCGGAAGACATAGCGGGGGCGGTCGTTTTCCTCGCCGAGGCGTCTTCGTCCTACATCACCGGCCAAACGCTCACGGTCGACGGCGGATTATCGCTGTAGGCCAATGCGGCCATCGCGGTTTGGGCAACCTCGGGTATCTTGATTGAGCTATGTCTGAGGACATCCTAAATAGAGTCACTAAGGTTACGGTTGAAGAGCTCGGCGTCAAAGCCGAAGAGGTCACCGTTGCCGCTTCCTTCACGGAGGACCTCGGAGCCGACTCCCTCGACGTTGTCGAGTTGGTCATGGCTTTTGAAGACGAGTTTGGAATTGAAATTCCGGATGAGGACGTCAGCGAGATCAAGACGATCGGCGATGTCGTGAACTACATCCAGAAGAAGAGCGGAGAGTAATGCCAGACCACCCCGCGCCCTCGGGCCGGGTGGTGGTGACGGGCATCGGCGTCGTCACGCCAATCGGTACCGGAGTCGAGACGTTCTGGGCCAACTGTTTGGCCGGAAAAAACGGTGTTCGAAAGATCACTCTAGACGACGTCTCGCCTTTCACGACGCAGATCGCCGCTGAAGTCCCCGATTTCGAGCCGACCGATTGGCTCGATAAAAAAGAAGCCCGTCGCATTGACCGCGTGATCACCTTTGCGGTGGCAAGCGCGCGTCTCGCGATGGCGGACTCTGGCATCGTGCTCACCGAGGAGCTTCGCGACAATTTCGGGGTCTATATCGGCTCTGGAATCGGCGGGCTCAACGTGATGAGCGAGCAGACCAAGGTGCTATATCAGCGCGGGCCGGATCGCGTCTCGCCCTTTTGGGTTCCCTACATGATTGCGAACATGCCGGGAGGCATTGTCGCCATCCAGTTTGGGTTGCACGGTCCGAACATGGCGACCGTCACGGCTTGCTCGACCGGAGCAAACACCATCGGAGAAGCTGCCCACGCCATCAAGCGCGGCGACGCGACAATGATGCTTGCCGGCGGCACGGAGGCTTCGATTTGCGACATCGGCATCGCCGCATTCTGTGCGGCCCGTGCCATGTCCACCCGAAACGACTCGCCCGAGCACGCCTCGCGGCCTTTCGACCGAGACCGTGACGGATTCGTCATGGGTGAGGGTTCCGGAGTTGTCGTGCTCGAAGACTACGACCACGCCATCGCGCGCGGCGCAAAAATTTACGCCGAGATCGTGGGCTATGGCATGACCGCTGATGCTCACCACATCACCGCGATCGCTTCCGATGCAAAGCAACCCGCCCGGGCCATCACCCGCGCCGTTGCGTCGGCTGGAATCACGGTTGAAGACATCGGCTACGTGAACGCCCACGGAACCTCGACGCCGATCGGCGACCCAACCGAGACCAAGGCACTGAAGCTTGCGCTCGGTGACCATGCGTATTCGGTTGCCGTGAGCTCGACGAAGTCGATGATCGGGCATACGCTTGGTGCGGCGGGGGCCATCGAAACCATCGTTTGCATCCTTGCGCTTCGCGACGGCATCATGCCGCCAACGCGAAACTTGGACAATCCGGACGATGCCTGCGACCTGGACTACATTCCGCACGTCGCCCGCAAGAAGGAACTGAAATACGCGCTGAACAATTCGTTCGGTTTCGGCGGCCACAACGTGTCGCTGGTTCTCAAGAAGCACGTCTAAAGGTTCGTGCGGGAACTCGACCTCTGGATTGAACAGTTCCTGGGGCACCTCGCCGTTCGGCGAAGTGCGAATACGGTCCGCGCCTACGGTGCGGACCTAAAGCAACTTTCAGATTTCAATTCTGGCCAGGCTTTGTTGGATCCAGATACCTTGCGCGCGTTCCTGCGTCGGTATTCCACCACGCCCCAAACCCGCGCCCGCAAGCTCTCGACCCTTCGCACGTTCGCGGCGTATCTTCGCACGGCTGGGTTGTTGCTTGCCGATCCTACGGAGTCGCTGGAGGCGCCGATTCGCCGCAGTCGTTTGCCGAAAGCCCTCAGCCAGACCCAGGCGACCGACTTGCTGGACCAAGAGGATGCGGGCAGAACCCCGAAGCGCGACCGGGCGATTTTGGAATTGATGTATTCGGCCGGGCTTCGGGTGAGTGAGACGGTTGGGCTTGATCTCGGCCGGGTGGACTTTAGCGGGATGGTGGTTCGCGTGCTGGGTAAGGGAAACAAGGAGCGCCTGGCGATTTTTGGCCCCACCGCCGCCCGGGCGTTGCAGGATTACGTGCAGCAAGAACGCGTTCCTTCGAAGGAGGGTCAACCGTTATTCACGAATCCGAGTGGCCGTCGGCTGACGACCCGCTCGGTGCAGAAAGTGTTGAAGCGTTGGGCCGTGCGGGTGGGTCTCCCGCCGAGCGTCTCGCCGCATACGTTGCGGCACTCCTTTGCGACTCACCTACTGGACGGCGGCGCCGACCTGAAATCGGTGCAGCAGCTGTTGGGGCACGAAAGCCTCGCTACCACGCAGGTGTACACCCACGTGAGCATGGAACGGCTGCGTAAAACGGTGGACAAAAGCCACCCGCGCGCGGGTTAGACGGGCGAAAAAGAAAAAATGAAGCTTCTGAATCCCTCTCCCATCTGTGGGAGAGGGGCAGGGGTGAGGGATAAAGTGCAGATTTTGGCCGCTGTCTAGGCCTTTAGGAATAGCTTTTTCGCGCTATCGGTTGTGTTGGCCAGACTAACGCGTACTTTGGCCCTCATCCCTGCCCTTCTCTCGTAGACGGGAGAAGGGTTCAGAAGTACTTGATGCGGACTCCTCCAGCTCCGTCAGCCCTTCAAAATCGCGCCGTTTGACGCCGCGACTTCCTGGTACCAGTAGGCGCTGTCCTTCGGCGTTCGAACCTGCGTCTCGTAGTCCACGTGAACCAAGCCAAACCGGAAGCGATAGCCTTCGTACCACTCAAAGTTGTCGCTGAACGACCACTGGAAGTAGCCGAGCGCCTCGACGCCGTCGTCGGTCGCCCGACGAAAAGCGCTGATGTAGCGGTCGAGGAAGTCGATCCGCTGCGGGTCATGAACCTTACCATCGAGCGCCACCCAGTCCGATAGCCCAAGGCCGTTCTCCGTGATCACGATCGGCTTGCCGTACCGCTCGTAGAAGAACTTCGGCCCCCAGTAAAGGGCTTCCGGCGTGACCGGCCAGGTGTAGATCGTGCGGCCGATACCCAGCGGGTTCGGCACGTCCTCGGGGCCGTTGTCTCCGGCCCGAATCGTTTGGCCGTTGTAGATATTGGCGCCGAAGAAATCGAGCGGCTGCGAAATGATCTCCATATCGCCCGCGCGAACCACCGGGGCGTCATCGCCAAAGACCTCGAGATCCGACTCAGGATAGCTACCAAAGAACACCGGGTCGTTCCACCACGAGTTGCTCCAGACGGTCTTGGTCGTGGTCGAGAACGTGGCCAATCTTGCGGCGTCCACGTCCTCCGGCGAGTGCGTCGCCGGGATCTTGGCCGCACCAACCGGTGCCCAGCCAATTCGGGCCGGCTTGGTCGCGCGGGCGCGGATCACCTGGACGGCCTTGCCGTGCGCGAGCAACGCGTGATGCCCGGCCAGCAGGACCTCGCGGAAGGCGAGTCGGTCACCCGGCGCGTGCAGGCCGGTTTGCATGCCGAGTCCGATGAAGCACTGCGGCTCGTTCAGCGTCATCCAGTTCGTAACTCGGTCGCCGAGGCGATCGACGATGATCTGGGTGTAGTCGGCGAACCAGTCGGCGATGTCGCGGTTCAACCAGCCGCCCTGAAGGTAGAGGTCGTACGGCGTATCCCAGTGGTAGAGGGTCACCCAAGGATCGATTCCCCGCGCGAGGGCGGCGTCAATCAGCCGGTCGTAGAAAGCCAGACCCTCGGCGTGAATTTCGCCCTTGCCGGCGGGAAGAACGCGCGGCCAGGCGATGCTGAGGCGGTAGTTCTTGAGGCCGAGCGAGGCCATGATGTCTAGGTCCTCTTCGTAGCGGTTGTAATGATCGCAGGCGACGTCGCCGTTGCTGCCATCGTTGATCACGCCCGGGCGTCGGCAGAACATGTCCCAGACCGAGCTGCCGCCTCCGGCAAACATCGGTGAGCCCTCAATTTGGTAGGAAGCCGAGGCAACGCCCCATGCAAAATCGCTCGAAAAGGCCATCGCTTGGAGGTTACCGCGATATGATTCTTGGGATGACGAACCTGGAACTGGCCCAGAAGCTAAAGGATTTGCGCGACTTTCTGATCATCGCGGGCTACGACGAGTCGCACGCGGTTCGCTACACGCACCTCGCGCGCACGATCGAAAAGCTGCCCGAAAACCTGGCGGACGCCGCGCTGGCAACCGGCAAGATCACGCTGCCGGGCGTAGGTCCGCTCATCGAGCGCTACATTTTGGAGATCATTCGCGACGGCGTGAGTTCGAAGCAGCTCGAATGGGAAGAGCAGGCGCCGATCTCGGTTTTGGAACTGGTCCGCATCGAATCCATTGGCCCGAAAACCGCCCGCCGACTGTATTCCGAGTTCGGCATCTCCTCGCTGGCCACGCTAAAGGTTGCACTCGACGAAGGTCGCCTCGAAAACGTCAGCGGAATCGGCCCAAAAACCCTCCGCTGCTTACGCGAAGCCGCCGAAGGTTAGGCGGTTTCGCGCTTGGGCGGCAGTCCCTTCGGGATGTACTGGGTGGCGACCAGCGAAACCACCGCAAACACCACCCCGACCCAAAACGGAATCTGGTAGTTCCCGAAGTAGTGCCAGAGCCAAGCTCCCGAGACCGGGATGGCCACCGCCGCCACGTGGCTCACGGTGATGCCCATTGAGATGCTCGGCGTTAGTTCGCCCGGACGAACGATCCGGTTCAGATACATCGTAAACCCGTTGGTGAACGTGAACAGCACGTTATCGATGATAAACAGCAGATACAGAATTTCGATTTTCCGAATCAGAGCGTAGCCCAGGAACACGATGATGAGCCCTACGGCATAGAACATCAGCGGGGTTCGCTCGCCGACCTTGTCGATCCATTTGCCCATGCGTGGGGCTGTGATCGCGATGAGAATCGCGTTAATAAACTGGAGCGCAAGCATGTTCTGCACCGGCACGTGGTAGACGAGAATGAGGCTGAAGCTGGCGAAAATCGAAAAGATCTGGCGGCGGCAGCCTTCCAAAAAGATGAGCAGGTAGTAGAGGCCGTACTCGCGACGGAATACGATCGGCTGCCGCTTGGTACCAGCGGCATGATGCGAAAGGGTCGCCATCGCGATGGCGGCGCCCAGAATACTGAGCCCACCGAGAACGAAAAACGTGTTGTAAGAGTTCTTGCCTACGACCTGGGCGATGATCCACGAGACGCCCAGTGCGGCAATCGTGGCTAGGCCACCCAGGCCGGCCATGCGTCCCAGATGCCGTCCGCCCTCTTTTCCGCGGGCCAACGTCAGCGTGATCGGGCTCTGCATCGTCGCGTAAAGGTGAAACCCGACCGACCAGAAAATGGAAACCGCGATGATGGGCGGCATGGCGTGAAAGGCCCCGGTGATGCCGATGCCAACGGCGGAGATGGCAAGGCCAACCGCCGCGATTCGGCTTTCGGCAAACGCGACCAGCGTGCCCGCCATCAACGCCGTCAGAAAGCCCGGAATCTCGCGCAGAGATTCCAGCGAGCCGACGTCGAACTCGTTCGCCTGAACCTGGTCGCGCATGAAGTTCTGGAAGACCCCGCCGTAGACCGCGAAGCCAAACGCGAACAGGATGGTAGCGATTCCGAAGCGGGTCCAGTCGCGCCGGAGGGTCAGCTCTTCCTGTGCGGCGGCCTCGGAAAGGGAACTCATGGCCAAAAGTATGCCTTTTCTTCCCCCGGCTGGGGGTGGTAGCCTTTACCGTCTCGCCCAGTAAGACAAACCAAAAACAACGACGTTCGAGGAAAAATGAAGACCCAATACGCCATTCTCGGCTCCGGTATGCAGGGAACTGCCGCCGCTTACGACCTTGCAAAGTTTGCCGATGCCGGTGGCATTCGCCTGGGAGACCGAGATCTTGGTCAAGCGCAGAAGGCCGCGGATCGCGTCAACGGTTTGCTGGATATGGCCATCTGCCACCCGATGGTGGTGGACGCGCTGAACCCCGAGAGTCTGGCCAACTTCCTGGATGGCATCGACACCCTGCTCAGCTGCGTGCCGTACTGGATGCATCCGAAGATCGCGGAGGTCGCCATCGCTGAGCGCGTGAACATGTGCGACTTGGGCGGAAACACGGAGGTCACGGAAGAGACGCTGGCTATGGACAAGAACGCCAAGCAGCATGGCGTTGCCTTGGTTCCGGATTGCGGACTCGCGCCGGGCTTGGTGAACAGCCTCGGCCTGTATATCATCGAGAGTTTCGATGTGGCCGACTCGGTGAAGGTGTATTGCGGAGTCCTGCCGCAACATCCGGTGCCACCGTTCAACTATAAGCTGACCTTCAACGTTGAGGGCTTGGTTACGGAATACGACCACCGGGCGATCGTCCTTCGAGACGGCGAAGTGACCACCGTCGAGACGCTGGCCGAGTTGGAAACCCTGCACTTCGACGGA
Source organism: Fimbriimonas ginsengisoli Gsoil 348 (assembly GCA_945881865.1). GTDB lineage: Bacteria > Armatimonadota > Fimbriimonadia > Fimbriimonadales > Fimbriimonadaceae > Fimbriimonas > Fimbriimonas ginsengisoli_A. Next base: position 107,171 of record CAMCVK010000006.1, read on the forward strand.
TTCGGCGAAATGGAAGCGTTCACCACCAGCGGCGGAACCAGCACCGCGCCTTACACCCTGCGGGGTCGCGTTACCAACTACGAATACAAGACCATTCGATTCCCCGGCCACGCGGCGCTGATGCGAGTCTTCAAGGATTTTGGATTCTGGAGCCCGACGCCGATCACGGTTCAGGGGGCAACGGTCAGCCCGCTGGATTTCTTCTGCGCGCACTTCGGGCCGAAGCTCGCCGAGTTTGTTGACGAAGACCAGTGCCTCATTCGCGCCGTCGGCACGGGCACCAAAAATGGGGAAAACCTGCGGATTGTTGTGGATATCTGGGACAAGCAGTGCCCAGAGACCGGATTTACGAGCATGGAGCGCCTCACCGGGTTCTCGCTTTCGATCATCGCCCAGGCGATCTCGGCCGGGCAGGTCGGACCTGGCGCGCATCGCTACGAACTGGCGATGACGGGCACCGAGTTCGTGGCTCGCCTCCGCGAGCGCGGCATCCAACTCGTCGAAACCCGCTAAACGGGTACCATTTAACGAAGCGTGTCCTTGCGTCTCAATTTCGTTGGGACGCCGCAAGACCGAAAGGCAACATGGCAATCCGAAAATACGAAGCGTTTTACATGGTCCGTCCGGACCTCTCCGATGGCGATATCACCAAGATCGTCGACCGATTCAAGGGAATCGTCGAGCAGAACAATGGCACGGTTGACACCGCCGCCAAGTGGGACAAGCGAAAGCTCGCCTACGAAGTCGCCGGCCTGAAAGAGGCAAATTACATTTTGATGACGTTCTCGGCCGAGGGTAAAGTACCGGCTGAGCTCGCACGTTTGATGCGCATTAGCGACGACATCATCCGCCACATCATCGTGTCCGTGGACGATTCGGTCACGACCGAAGACGTCGCGGCCGCCGTCGCCGTTGCGCCACTCGCCTAACGAACTGCTCGCCTAAGGAAATACCAACATGGTCAATCGCATCGTTCTCATCGGTCGCCTAACCCGCGACCCGGAGCTTCGCACCACCACCACGGGAAAGAACTTCGTGAACTTTTCCATTGCGGTTCAAAAGCGGATCAAGCCGCAGGATCCAAACGAGCGAGACGCCGATTTCTTTAACATTAAGGCCTGGGGCCAAACCGCCGAGTACGTTTCGAACTACCTGGCGAAAGGCCGCTTGGTCGCCGTTGATGGCCGCCTGGAAACCCGAAAGTACACGGATAAGGAAGGCATCAACCGCGAAATCTTCGAGATCGTAGCGGACAACGTGAACGGCCTTGATCGTCCACGAGACGATGCCGGCAGCACCGCCGCTTCCGAGCGCAGCTCCGGCGGATCGTCCCGCTCGGCGGCTCCTGCCCCGGCGCCTGAAGAATACGACCCGTTCGCAGATGACTAGTCGCCCGTTGGCGACGGTTCTCGCTGGGCTCGCGCTCCTGGTAACGGGTTGCGCGGGCCCTTCTGTTTCTGCGCCATCCACCGCAGGCTATCCGGTCACGAAAATTGTGGACGGTGACACCGTTCACGTGCGTCGGAATGGGGAAGACGTCAAGGTGCGCTTGCTGCGAATCAACACAACCGAACGCGGCAAGTTCGGCTACTCGCAAGGTCAGCGGCAATTGGCGAAGCTGATCGGCAACCGTCCGGTCACGTTGGAGTTCGAAGATGAGCGGCGCGACCGCTACGGCCGAGAGCTTGCGTATCTCATCGCCGACGGGAAGAACCTAAACATCGAGATGGTGCGCTCCGGCTGGACCAAGTTCTACGTCAAGTACGGCACCGGGAAGTATGCAAAGGCGTTTCGGCGCGCCGAAAACGAAGCAAAATCTGCGCGACGCGGCCTCTGGTCTCAATAAACCCAGACTTCCTTCAGGAATCCTGGTGTAACGTAGGGACGGTGCCGAATTGAAAATCGCAAAAACCATCCCGTACATCTTCGCAATGGCCGTTCTCATGGCCGCTTCCTCCACTTTCCAAGCCCAGGCAACTCCGGCGTACGCCGCTAAGGAAAAGAAGGCCTGCGGCTACTGCCACCTAAAGGAATCCGGCGGCGGAAAGCGCGGCTTCCGCGGCAAGTTCTATCACAAGAACAAGGACTCATTCAAAGGCTTCAGCGAAGCCATCGAGGCCGCAAAGGCCGGCGTTCCCGTGAACGCGATGGGCAAGAAATCGGCCCCGACGAAGAAGTACCCGTAGACTATTTCGCGCCCAACATCGAATCGATCGCAAGGGAGACCTGCGCGGTCGATTCTTTTTTTGTCCAATCTGGGTTGGAGATGACTGTTTTGACGGACCGCTTGTCGGCGGTAAGGAACACGCTCTTCGATTGCCGGTCGATGTAGAAGCTACGTAGCGTTCCGGCTAGAGGGTCCTTCACCACGACGAAGGGCACACTTGGGGTGTTTGCCCGCGCGGCCAGTTCCTTGGCCTTCGTCACGGTTGCCGCCAGGTTCCCGGCAAGGTTACTGAACACGACAAACGGCTTGAGGCGCGTTTTTGGGTCGGCGGTTGCCGTGGCCTGCAGGGTTCGGGCGGCCGCGATGATCTCCTCGTCGCTGAGGTTCTGGACCCAAACGAGCGCCATCGGCAGCAATCCATACTCGCAGACCGGGCAGATGTCCTTGCCGGCGTAAACCCCGGTTGCCCAACGCGGCTCAAACGATGCGGTGGACTCTCCCGGCTGAATCTGACTCAGTTTCGTAAATTGGGCTTCGATAAGCGGCGTGATGAGTGGCCAACCGAAGTTCGAAGAGGTGAGGACGACGACAGCGGTTCCGTCCTGCGGCCGCAGTTTGAACATTCCGGTGTAGCCTTCGTCGTGCCCACCAAGGAAAACCTCGCCCGTGCCGTCGCGGTTCAGCCCGTGGGTTGCCCCCTCGCGAAGCTCCGTCAGCATCAAGTTCCCGCTGGATTTAGAAATCAGTTTCGACTCGCCGCTGGCGCCCCGCATGATCTCGGCGAGGAGTTTCGCCACGTCTCCGGCGGAGCTCCAAAGTCCCTGCGCGGCAATCGCGGGATAGGACTGGGGCTTTATTCCAGAGGTGGCGAACGAACCCTCCGATGGCTGGGTTGGGAACGTGTTGGCTAATTTTAGCGGTGCGAAGACGCGCTTCTGGATAATGTCGGTGTAGGGTGCACCCTCGGTGTCGACCAAGACCTGCTGCAGAATTGCCTCGTTCATCGCGGAGCGAGCGACTTTTTCACCGGGCGCTGACACCGGTTTGTAGGCGGAAAGCAGACCGCTCAGCGACTGGGTTCCGCCAGGAAACTTATAGATATCGTAGCCAGATTGACCCAGGAGAAGGTCGCGCACGCGTACGTCGCGGGTTCCGGGGAAGTCCGGCTTCGGAACCTTCACCTTCTTCAGATACCGGTTGACGGGCTGGTCTAGCGAGATTTTCTTCGCATCCACCAGTTGAAATAGGCTAACGAGCGCGGGCAGCCGACTGAGAAACCCGATCTGGTAGATCGGCTTAGCGGGTGTGCCGAAAGTCTGTTCGGTCACGATCGTTTCGTCCCGAATCCCAGCAATCGAAAGGCTCGGCATGGCCGCACTTCTCATTGCTCCCTTCCAGTCGTCCGGGTTCAAGGCAAACGGCGAAGCGGCAACGAGGGCGGCCAACAGGATCACTTGATGCTCACGCCGACGGCCATGATCTTCACTTCAACGAGGTCGCCGATGACGGCGGTGGCGAGCTCCTTGGCAACATTGAAGTCGCGGCGGTTGATCTGGAAGTTCGCGCGCAAAACGAGCAAATCGCCGTCCTTGCCTTCAACTCCTCCACGCTCGCGAAGCTTGTTGGCGAGGTATTTGACGCTTGCCTCGGTTCGAACTTCCTTCGTCACACCGTGAAGGGTGAAGTCGCCGGTGACCTGCACCTTGATCGCGCCATCTTTTTGCGGCCGCACGTTCTTAATCTGCTTAAGCTCGAACTCAATGGTCGGATACTTGTCGGGAGCCAAGCACCAACCGCCGAGCATCGCATCGGTTAGCGGCTGCGAGGCGCATTTCAAAGCCGCCGTCTGCACAATGATCTTGCCGCTGGATTTTTCCGGATTTGCTCGGTTGAATCGGATCTCGCCGGTGATGGCGTTCGTTTGGCCGATGATCGGCTCCAGTTCCGAGTCGATGGTGAACGACAGCCCACTTACGCCCTTCGGGTCGTTCATGTCGAAAACTTGCGGCGCGGCGGCCTGAGGGGCGGCAAACAGAACAACGGCGGAGAGCAACGTGAGCATGGGGTTGACCGCTACTACGGAGCCAAGGCTCGGCACGTTCCCGGCGCTAAACGCCGGTCATTTGCCGCATAATCGTTTCTTCTTCGGTTCGGCCACTGTTCTCGGCGACGGCTCGTCCCTCGCGCATCACGATTAGCCGGTCGGCGATTGTCCGGAGCTCCGGAAGGTCGGAAGAAACGACGAGGATCGCCTTACCGCTCGCCGCCAGTTCTCGCAGCAGCGCATGGATTTCGGCCTTCGCACCGACGTCCACGCCCCGCGTGGGTTCGTCAATAAGCAACACGTTGGCGTCAGCAGCGAGCCATTTTGCGATGACCAGCTTTTGCTGATTCCCGCCGGAAAGCCCTTTGGCAATGGTTAACTGTGAGGGCGCTTTCACTCTCAAGCGTTGGAAGTAACCGTCGGCGAGGCTGCTCTCCTGGCGATCGTTAATCCATCCCGACTTTGCCAGCCGCTGCAAGATGGGCAGCGAGATGTTGGCGCGGGCGGACATGCCGAGCACCAACCCGTGCCGCTTGCGGTCCTCGGGGACCAGGCCGAACCCGGCGGCCATCGCCTCGGCGGGCGATCCCGGCGAAACCTTCTTGCCATCAATTTCGATGGTGCCTTTCACGTGCGGGTCTAGCCCAAAGATCGCTTCGACAACCTCGGTCCGACCGGCCCCAACAAGCCCGGCAAGGCCAACGATTTCGCCCGCGCGAACCTCCAGCGAGATGTCGCTAAACTTTCCGCGCGAACTGAGTCCGCTGACGCGGAGCCGAACCGCACCCGTGGCATCGGCGGCGGTTTCCACCCCTTCGCCCAGCTCGCGGCCAATCATCATGCGAACCAGATCAGCCCGGCTGGTATCGGCGACGGCCCGGGTGCCGACTTTCTCGCCATCGCGCAGGACCGTCACCTCATCGCAGACGGCGAAAATCTCGTCCAGCCGGTGGGAGACGTAGATGCAGGCTATGCCGTCGGCACGAAGTCGACGGATCAGATCCAAAAGCCGCAGGGCCTCGACATTCGACAGAGCCGCCGTCGGCTCGTCGAAAACCAGCACCTTCGCCCCGCGCCCGACACCACCCGCAATCTGAACCAACTGCTGTTTGGAAACACTCAGGTCGCCGAGGCGCACCCGAGGGTCGATGTTCGATCCAACCTCGGCGAGCCAGGCGGCGGCACGGTCGATCATGGCCCGCTCGTCGATCCAGGGGCCATTGTTTGGCAAATCGCCCAGCGACAGGTTGTCCGCGACCGTGAGGTTTTCTGCGAACAGAAGCTCTTGATGAACAATCGCGACGCCGGTCCGAAGGGCGTCGCGCGGGTTGCCGAATCGAACCGGCTTGCCTTCCCAAAGAATCTCTCCGCCGTCGGGCCGATACACCCCGGCAAGAATTTTGCCCAGCGTTGACTTGCCGGCCCCGTTCTCGCCCATCAGGGCGTGAACGGAACCGGCTTGAAAATCGACCGAAACGCCAGATAGAGCGCGCACGCCCGGAAACGATTTGCTGACGTTTTGGGCGGAGAGAAGCGCCATGCTTACTTGAGGAACTTCGGATCGATGTCGGTCATTCCCCACTTCTGAAGCTGCTTTGCCCAGTCGTTAAGGTTTTCCTTCGAGACCCGAATGAGGTCCATCTGGTTCATCTCGGCAACTTCCTTTCCGTCCAGCTTGTCCACGACAAAGCCGACCGACTTGTAGCCCCAGTCATAAATCGGCTGAGCAAGAAGGACCGGCGCGATGCCCTTTTCCACGTAGGCAAGCTGAGCCGGAAGTGCGTCCACGGCAACGATCTTAACCTTCGCCGGGTCCATCGTAAGGAGGGAAGTGTTGAACAGCGGCCATCCGCCGATCATCGCCCAGGCGTTGATCTCGGGCTTGGCGTTCATTTCGCGCGTTACGGCTGCGGATGCATCCTGGGGGGACTCGACGTGGTTAACGACGGAAATGATCTTGACGTTCGGGTAGGCCTTCGCGGCTTCCCTAACGCCCTCAACCCGCTTCTGGAGGTTCGGCGCGTTCTGGTTTCCGGCGAGGATCGCGACATTTACGGGACCCGAACCGGCGATTTTGGCGAGTTCGTCCATAACCTGCTTGCCGACCGCCATGTCGTCCGCCCCGTAGAAGCCGAATCGCTTCGAACCGGCGACGTCGCTATCAAAAGTGAACACCGGAACGTTCTTCGCGACGGCGTCATCGACCGCGCCTTTCACCTTGGCGGCGTCCGATGCGGCAAGGATGATCGCGTCCGTGCCGTCGTTCACGGCCTGGGCGATGCGCTGGGCCTGAACCTGGCCGTCTTCCTCGTTCGGCGTTCGCCAGTCAACCGTGATAGTTCGGCCCGACTTCTCGCCGAGTTCCTTCGCGGCGGCTTCGGCGCCCACCTTGGCCGACATGAACACGGGGTTGTTCGAGGATTTCGCGATCAGCGTGATCTTGATCGCCTTCTTATCGCCTGCGGCAACCGGCGTGCCCTCCGGCTTGGCGGCCTCGGGGCTTGGCGAACAGCCGACGACTCCGGCGGCAATGACGGCGGCCAACAGCGGCAACGCGGCAGAAAGAAAGCGACTTCCCATTTCCCCATGCTATCACTTTCCGGGGCCGCCAGACAGGTGGCGACCCCAACGAAACTGCGCCTGCTTTAGTTGGCGCGGAGGCGGTAGCGAACTGTCACCGTTCCCGCCAGGCTCACCTGGCCGGGTTCGACCGAGGCAGATTTTTCCATTCGCGCAACGCCTGCGTCCATCATTGGCATCGGCGAAGGCATGAAGCCGCCGTTCTCGTTGATCTCGATAAGGTCGCCCAGCTTCATGCCGGCGGCTTCGGCCATGGCGGTTGCTTTGCCCTTCGCGTCCTTCACGGCGTTTCGAAGCGCGTCGTTTCGGGCAGCGGTGGAATCCTGCAGGCCAAAGCTAATGCCCTGGATGTTGGTCGCTCCGGCGGCGACGGCGGCATCGATGACCGGGCCGACGTTGGCGATTTTGTTCACCTGAATCGTCAGCGTGTTGTTGCCGCTATAGGCCACCACGCGGGTGACGCTTTCGTTGTTTGCGTATTCCGGATACAGGCTGAAGTTGCTCGTCTGGATGTACTTCTTGTCGCCAACCAGCGGGGTCACACCGGCGATGATCTTGGCGATCTGCTCGTTCACCGCGTTCTGTGCGGCCTTGGCGGTTTTCTCGCGGGCGGTGATGCCGATGCTGAGCGTCGCCTGGTCGGGCGCAAGCTCCGACTTTCCGGTGCCGCTTACGGTGATGACGGGGCCGAGCTTGGCCATTTCGGCCGGGGTGGGCTGGGCACTGCCGTCGCCCTGGGCCAGAAGCGTGCCGATGAGGAGGAGACCGGCGAGGCCGGCCATGAGTTTTGCAGCGTTGTTCACATCGGTAAGTGTGCGCGGCTGGCCCAAGTGTTCAACGGTGGTCAAAGGTCCCGGGAATTTCTTGGCCGCAACCCCGGCGGCGGTCGGCACGATCTAACGGTGAGATGAATCTTCTCTGGATGATTTTTGTTGGTTTTGTGGCCGGGCTGCTGGCGAAGGCGATTACGCCGGGGACCAAGAAAGAGCCGTCCGGATGCCTTTGGACGACGCTGTTGGGCATAGCGGGCTCGATCGTGGTTGGCAGCCTAATGGACCTGCTGGGGATTCAGGGCAGCGGTGGCACCATCGCGACGATCTTTGGCGCGACTATCGGCGCAGTCGGCTTGATTCTGCTCGCACGAAAGTTCTGGAAGTAAGTCGCCTTGCGCGGCATTCATCGACCACGAGTGTCGCGGCAAGCTATTCGTTCGCCTGAATCCAAACAACCGATACCGGGAGCAAACTCAGTTACCTCTTATCGGGGCCAAAAAGGACCGGCTAGGCCTACGACGACGCCCCTTTTGGAATGATCCGGGCGAACGTGCGTAGAATGCCCTTGTCATGGCCCCACGCGGAGACGCATTGCAAACCCCTACCGAAGACGCCCCCCGAGTTCTGGTTGATATCCAGAGCACGCAAGACGAACGCAACATCGCGATCGATAAAGTCGGCGTCCGAAAAGTCAAATATCCCATCCAGGTGCAAGAGCGCGGCGGCGGAAAGCAGCAGACGGTCGGCCTTTTCACCCTTGCGGTCGACCTGCCGAAAGAGTTCAAAGGTACCCATATGAGCCGCTTCCTTGAGGTTCTGGGCGAGTCGACGGAAGCCATTAGCGCGGCTTCGATCCCGACTATCCTCGCCGAGCTGCGCGCCCGGCTGCACGCCGACACGGCGCACCTTGAGGTCGGCTTCACTTTCTTCCGCACTAAGGCAGCCCCCGTCACCGGCAAAACCGGCCAGATGGGCTACGATTGCGGATTCTCCGCGGCGGGCGGCGCGCTGGAGCAGTTCCTGCTGACGCTCACGGTTCCGGTAACGACCCTTTGCCCGTGCAGCAAGGAGATCAGCGATTTCGGCGCGCATAACCAGCGCGGCTATGTCACCGTGAAGGTGCAGCCAAACGGCCACCTTTGGCTAGAAGACGTCATCGACATGATCGAAGGCGCGGGCTCGGCGCAGCTGTATCCGGTGCTGAAGCGGCCGGACGAGAAGTTTGTGACCGAGCAGGCCTACTTGAATCCGCGGTTCGTGGAGGACATGGTGCGCGAAGTCGCCATCGCGTTCGACCAGCATCCGGGCGTCGCGGCCTACGAGATCGAGGTTGAAAATCACGAGTCGATCCATGACCACAACGCCTACGCCTACCTCGCCCGCCGGAAGTAACGGGTACGTTGTCCGTCCCGCAGGGGGCAGGAGAAAAAATGTGTGCTAATCACGCAGCAGTCCCTAGCCATGTAGTGCTATGCTACTGCGATGGACATTTCCGAGGAAACTAGGAAGGCTCTCCCGACGGCGAAAGAAATCTTTACTCCGATAAGCGCTATTGCTGTTGGGCTAGGGACCTGCTCTTGGCTGTTCCACAGCCTTACACATCGGTTTGGACAAGCCGACCCCCCCTGGCCCTCCATCATAACGTCGAGCCTACTTATTGCGATTCTCTTGTCCGTTGAATTTTATATTAGCCTGTTTTTCTCGCTTAAAACTTCGCAGTATATCGACTGGAAGCTAACCCCGAGGAGGGAACCCGGACCCAAGAAGGAGTCTCGGCTGCCTCCATGGGTCGGCAAACTTCCTTTTAATTCAGCTTTGCAGCAGATTGAAGCAGGCCAGAGCCCGAACCTAGGCGGAGCGCTGCTAGATCGAAAAGATGCGCGAAAGGCGATAATAAGAAAGTACAGATTTGTATCCTGGTTGTACGTCTTCTTAGCGATCTTACTGTTAACGGTGTTTGCCTTCTGGCCTACAAATCAGGACACTTGGCTATCTACTTTTCGGAATATTTTTGCTGGCACTGATACAAAGGTCTTGGAGTTTTCGGTCAAGGACCGAATGAAACTTATCCCTTTGAAGCCGCTGTGTGGTGGAGTCTGCTGTCTATTCCTGTTCGGCTATCTCTTCTACTTTCTTGAGCAGCGTAAATCCTGGCAGCTACGTCTAGCTGCTTGGAACAGTCAAGGTGGAGTGAAGGTTCAAGACAATAAGGAGGTAACAGACTACATTAATCGATTCTTTAATCGTCATGTCGGACTCGGTAGATTTACAGCCGCAATCAGTCTGTTGCTATATGCAACTTTAGTCTACCCCGAAATTCCCCAAGAACTGGGTGGCGGAAGACCAAGGTTGTGTTATCTCACCTTAAAGTTGGATGAGCTTTCGGATGAACTAATTTGCCAACTGATCTATACTGATGCAATAAGTCATAAAAGAACTGACGTAGAATTTAATGCAGAATGTAAACAGATTGCGACCAAAATTCGGGCCACCTCGCCGAATGTCGTTTCTTCGAAGCAACTTAAACTGTGGCTTATTGGCGATACTCACTATAGAATAGGAAGCTCGAGCTCGTCTGGCATAGGTGTCGGGAATGATCAATTCAACTATCACGTAGTGCTGGTGAAGAAGGACATCGTCCCATTTGTCACGATGCACGAATATGAGTACCAGCCCCCTAACAAAGACAGGAGGCTTCAAAACCAAAAGCTCGGATTGTTGTTGCGGGACGCAAATCCCTGGTTCCGAAGCCTGTTTCTCGAGGAAGACAGCAAGAAAGTAAGTAACTTTCTCGCACGCTGAGAAATGCGGCGGCGGCAACTGTTCTCTACTGGAGGGCCAAGGCTGACTGAGTCACCAAGTATGCTCTCTGGTGTGGGTTTAAAGAGCGCTCTTATACTTTGTTGCGCCATGCTGGGTTCGGTATCGAGTGCCGACCGCGAGATCACCATCCCGGTCGGTAGAAAGCTGACCTACCGCAACGTCAGGTTCGAGTTCCAGGATGACCTTCGCGGAAAGGGGCCGAAGTCGGCGATGCTGGCGGCGGGACTGACCGCCGAGCTCGAGATCGAGCTCCATTCCTTCCGCCAGGCTCTTCCCGGCCGAGACCGAAGCTGGCAGACGGCCGACTTCGCCTTCGTTCCGGCCGGACCAATCGCCGACCTCAGTCCGGGGTTCAGCTTCGGCGTGCAAGACATCGCAGACAAAACGGAACTCGGAGCGCGGTTCTATGCGGCCGTCACCTTCCGTACCGACATCAGCTTGGAAGGCGGCGATCGGCCCGGAGACCTGACCCTCGGCGGCTATTTTGGCAAGCGCGGATCCGGCTTCATCGGAGCTTCGCTCCCGCTCACCCCGCAACTGCGCTTCCTCGTGGAGCACGCAAACGGCGAGATCGGCGGCGGAATTGAGCTGCGCCCGGCGGGGCCGTTTGCTTTTCGGTACGCCAGCCGAGGCAAACAAACCTACGCTAGTCTTCGATTGACTTGGCGGTTTTGATCGGCAGGCCGTTTTCGTTGCAAAGGCGGATGATCTCGGATTCCAGGTGTGCCAAGAAAAGAGCGCGGTTCTCGCGCTCATTCGCGCCCGTCGCCAAGTCGGCGTACTTAAACGGTTTGCCGTAGGCAACAACCACGCCGTGCCGCCGCTTTTTCGTCGGGTCTTTTGAAAACGCGATGTGGGTGCCCACGATTCCGACCGGAACCACCCACGCTCCGCTTTTTTGCGCCAAAACCGCCGGGCCGCTGTTGATCGCCCCCATGTGTTCGCCGTCCCCGCGGGTTCCTTCGGGGAACACCAGCAGCGTTTCGCCCGCCTCCAGGACTTTCACCGCAAACCGGATCGCCTCGCGGTCGCTCTCGCCGCGCCGAATGGGAAACGCCCCGATCTGCGTGATGATCCACCCAAAGAACTTGTTCTTAAAAAGCTCGACCTTCGCCATGGCGAGAAGCCGCCGGTGTCGCATCGTGCAGGCCAGCGCAGGCGGGTCATAGGTGCTGAGGTGGACCGGGGCAATAATGACGCCGCCGGTTGCGGGCACATTTTTGTCCCCCACCGACTTCAGGCCGCCCGTAAATCGAAAAAGAATGTCGAAAACGAAGACGGCAAGCCGGTAAACAAAAAGCGACCCGACCTTCACGATCGCTCAATATACTCCAGCAAAAAAAGTTTGGCAAAATGGGTCCTGATTGATGATTAATCATTGATCAACCGGCGTAGGAATACGCGTGAGACTGGCCAAAACCATCGGGGATCAAATCGCGGAAGCGCTGCGATCTCGGATTGTGAACGGGGAATATGCCCCGGGCACGCGCCTCGTCGAACGCAGCCTCGCCGAGGAGTTTGGGACCAGCCAAGGGCCGATTCGCGACGCCATCAAAGTGCTGGAAAGCCTGAACCTCGTCGCAACCCGCGCCCATGCCGGAACCTGGGTGAAGGGCGAATGCAACCTAGAAATGGCCGAAACCTTCCGCGTGAAGGCGGTTTTGCAGATGCTGGCTGGCGAACTCATCGCCCAAGCCCGGATAGATCTGGGACCCCTGCGAGAACACGAACTTGCCGCGTGTCGTGCCGCCGAGGCCGGTTTTGCCCCGGCGTTCCTTAAAGAAAACGGGATGTTGCACTCCGCCATCGTTCAGGCCAGCGGAAATGCACCCCTCGGCCAGTTGTGGGAGTCACTTGGAACGGAGCCCCTTTGCCTTGCAGACCGATTTGAACTCGCCCTAGACATGGACCGCGAAGTTCACGAACACGCCGAGATCTTCGCCGCCCTCGAAGCGGGTGACGCGCCCGAAGCGGGCCGCCGCCTGCGAATACACACCGAACAATTTGCCGATGCACTGAAGTCAGCGCGTCGGCGTGAACCCAAAACCGCCTAGAACGGAACAGCAACATGAGCCAGACCATTGCCCTCATCACCGGCGCCAACAAAGGCATCGGCCTCGAAACCGCTCGTCAACTCGCCCAACAGGGCATCCATGTCATCGTCGCCGGCCGCGATGCCGACCGCATCCAAACGGCGGTCAACGGCCTCACCGCGTCGGGCTTCTCCGCCGAGCCGCTGACGCTCGACGTCGCCAACCCGGCAAGCATCGCCGCAGCGGTCGAGGTCGTCACCCAAAAGCACGACAAGCTCGACATCCTTGTGAACAACGCCGGCATCCAAACGGAAGGCGACTGGGCCGGATCGAACGCGGCGACGGTTTCGCAGACAGATCTCCGCGCCACTTTCGAGACCAACTTCTTTGGTTTGATCGACCTCACGCAGAGGCTATTGCCTTTGCTCGAGAAGAGTTCAGCGGGGCGCATCGTAAACCTGTCGAGCATCCTCGGCTCGCTGACGTTACACGCAAACCCGGTTTCGCCGGTCTACAACTCGAAGATGCTGGCCTACGACGCCTCCAAGACGGCCCTCAATGCGTTCACGATCCATCTGGCGCATGCCCTGAAGGACACGAAGATCAAGGTCAATTCGGCGCATCCGGGCTGGGTGCAAACCGACATGGGCGGCTCGGCGGCGCCGATGAACATCGAGGACGGCGCGAAAACCTCGGTGTGGCTCGCGACGCTTCCGGAGGATGGCCCGACGGGCGGCTACTTCCACAACGGCAAGCCGCTGCCCTGGTAACGACACTTTCTCGCCTAAGGAACCCACATGAGAGCCATTCGATACAGCGAGTACGGACCTAGTTCCGTACTCCAACTTTTCGACCTTCCCGCTCCGTCGCCCGAGGACGGAAAACTCCTGGTGAAGGTCGACTTTGCCGGGATCAACCCCATCGACTGGAAAGTGCGAAGCGGCGGCTTCCGCGACTTTTTCCCACAGACCTTTCCCGTGATTCCGCTGGGCGAGTTCAGCGGCACGATCATCGACACCGGCGGCGTTCCGGGGTTTGAGCCCGGCGAAGATGTCTTTGGCCTTGCTCCGCGGGGTGCGGCGGCCGAGCAAATCGTCGTCGACGTTATCGGCATTGCGCGGCGTCCTGAGAACCTGACGCAAACCGATGCCGGTGGCGTGGCGTTGGCCGCGCTTACGGCGTGGCAGGCGTTGTTTGACTTTGGCGGGTTGGTTGCCGGGCAGAAGGTGCTGATTCACGCGGCGGCGGGCGGCGTGGGTAGCTATGCCGTGCAGTTCGCAAAGTGGGCTGGCGCGACCGTCTATGCCACCGCATCGGAAAAGAATCGTGAGTACTTGAAGCTGCTCGGTGCCGACGAAGTGATCGACTACCACAAGGTGCGTTTCGAGGACGTCGTGTCCGATGTGGACGTGGTGCTGAGTTCGGTTCACGGCGAGACGGAGGAACGCTCGTACGGTGTGCTGAAGCCAGGCGGGATCCTGGTGAGCGTCGTCGGTGGCGGCGAAAACGTGCCGGAAGGCGTGCGCTTTGCGTCCCTGCGGATGCAGCCCAAAGAGGGTCAGTTGGCAAAGATCGCCGGTCTAATTCAGGAAGGACACGTTCGGGCGAGCACCGAAGTGGTGCTTCCTTTGGAGAGCATCGGCGAAGCGCAAGATCGAAGCGAAACCGGCCGCACGCGCGGAAAGATCATCATCCGGGTCGAACGCTAGGCTCGGGCGGCGAAGGGTCCCAGTTGCTCTGGCCTTTCGCCAGAAACTGCCATCTCGACGGCAAGCTCGGCCAGCCGGATGGCGTACTTGAACCCGTGGCCGCTGCACGCGCTGATGAGCAGCACGTTCCTGTCGTCGGGATGCCAGTCGATCCAGAATTGGCCGTCCGGAGTGTTCGTGTAGCGGCAAACTTCGCTCCGGTAGGCCGGGCCTAAACCGGGGAGCAAGGCATTTGCGGCGGCATCCAGCTTCGGCGCGAGCAGCAACGCCTCCTCCCGCGTGCCGGGCCCAGCGAAGTGGCTTCCTACCTTTACACCGTCCTCGAACGGGGTCCGAGGGAAGCCGTAGATGAATATCTCGCCCGCGTCTTGGGCGAAGATCGGCATTGCTTCGTGCTCGGATAACGCCGCGTACCACCGCACCAATTGGTAGCTGACCGTGAGCGGCAAGAAGGGAAACAGCGTTGCCATCGCCGGTCCGGCGGCGTAGATCACCCGGTCGAAGCCCGTCAAAACATCGGACGCCGACGCGACCTCGACCAGCAGCCCATTTGCGACGGCCCGTTCCCGCAGCGCCAAAACGGCAACGTCGGAAGCCAAGTACCCCGCCGTCTTCTCGAACGCCCACCGGTGGCCGGATGGAACGCGAAATCCGGGCCGGTCGCCGACCCCGGTTTCCAAACCAACCGCGTTCGAGCTCGCGACCCGCTCGCTGCCGGTGATCAAGGCGCTTTCCGGCGAGCCGATGTAGAGCCCGCCAACCGGATGGACGACATCGGGCCCCAAACCGCGCCAAAGCACCAGTGCCTCGGTCATCAGTCTCGCCAGTGGCTCGCCTTCAAACGCGGCCGTCCGGTAGATGCGCAACTTTCCGCGCGACGAACTTTGCTCGCCAAGCACTGGCGACGGTTCAAACAACGTCACTTGGTGGCCCCGTAACAAGGCCGCATCGGCGCAGGCCAGCCCATAAACGCCGCCGCCAACGACCGCGACATGCATGGCTACTGCGCCATGACTTCGGCCAGAATCAGCCGGTCCGGGTCAATCTGCCGCTCGGTGGACAGCACGTAGCTGAGCGGATGCGAGACCAACTTCGTGCCTTCGACGCCGACCATCTCCCCCCGAAAACCGGAAATCAGTCGGTTTGCCGCCAACGCACCAAGCCGCAACGCCAGCACGCGGTCGAAGTTCGTGGGCGAGCCGCCGCGCTGCATGTGCCCCAGCACCACGTGCCGGGTATCGAAACCGGTGCTCTTGGAAATGAACTCGTTGACCTCGGAAGCCCGCGCGGCCCCTTCGGCCACGATGATGATGGAGCTTCGTTTGCCCTTTGCCGCCGCCTCGCGTAGCCCCCGGCAGATGTCCAGCAGGGAGTAGGGAACTTCGGGCAGCAGAATCGCCTCAGCGCCGCCGCCGAGACCGGCCTCCAAAGCGATGAACCCATTTCGCCGACCCATGACCTCGATGACGAAGACGCGCTCGTGCGAGGTCGCGGTGTCGCGCACACGGTCGATGGCCGAAACCGCCGTGTTCACCGCCGTATCGAAGCCGATTGAGAAGTCGGTTCCAGCGATGTCGTTATCGATGCTTCCGGGCACGCCCATCACCGGGTATTCGAACTCTTCGTGCAGCTTCATCGCGCCGGTAAGCGAGCCGTCGCCGCCGATGACCACTAGGCCCTCGCATCCGTTCTGCCGCAAAACCTCCACCGCGCGCTGCCGACCTTCCAGCGTCATGAATCGCTTACTGCGGGCGGTACGGAGGATCGTGCCGCCGCGATCGATGATGCCGCCGACGCTGAGCGAAGTCATTTCGCGCATTTCGTCATGAATCAGCCCCTCGTAACCGTGGTCGAAACCCACGACGCTGTTGCCGCGGCCAAGCGCGGCTCGCACCACCGCCCGAAGGGCGGCGTTCATTCCGGGGGCATCGCCTCCGCTGGTAATCACTCCAATGCGTTTCACGGCTAGACGGAAGATTATGCCGCGTTCGGCGTATCGTATGGTCGGTGAGCGAATTGTTCCTACACCGGCCGGTGGCCGAATTTGCGCGTCCGACGCATTCGGTATCGGTCGAAGACTCGATCAAGCGGGCGGCGGCGCTGATGCGCGACAACGGCGATGCGCTGTTGCCGATTCTGGACGGCAACCGCCTGCAGGGCGTTTTGCTTCAAACGTCGCTGGTTTCGGCGCTGGCCGAGGGCCTCGAGCCCACGACGGCGACCGAGCGGCTGATGACCCCGGCGGCGACCGTGAAGGGGTACGCGTCGGCGGCGGAGTGCCTTCGGCGGTTCGAGGATTCGGGCCTCAGCACGCTGGTGGTGGTGGATGACTCGAACCATTTGCTGGGGCTGGTGAGTCCGGCCGACCTTTTTCCGCGCCCGGTGGCGCGTCCGCGTCCTGCCCAGCTCGGCGGAATGGCGACGCCGATGGGCGTCTATCTGACGACCGGTTCGGTTTCGGGCGGCGCGCCGAAGTGGGCGCTGGTGCTCACCGGCGCGACCATGTTCACGCTGTTGCTGGCGGGGAAGTTCGTCGGCGATGCGCTTTTCCCTTGGATGTTGCGGCAACGGATTCCGTTTGATGTGGTCAACGGGGTGACCTCGCTCGTGACGTTGGGCATTTTCCTGCTTGGGCTTCGGCTATTGCCTTTGGCGGGAACGCATGGCGCGGAGCACCAGGTGGTGCATGCCGTGGAGCGCGGTGAGGACCTGACGCCCGAGGTCGTTGCGCGTATGCCCCGCGTGCATCCTCGGTGCGGCACGAATCTGGCGGCGGGGGCGACGCTGTTCCTCTCGGTAATGAAGATTTCGTGGATCCCGGATATAGAACTTAGGGTGCTGCTGGGGGCGGTGGTGACGGCGACGCTATGGAAGCCGCTGGGAAGCGCGATGCAGCAGTACGTGACGACGAAGCCGCCGAGCCGCGCGCAGATCGAGGGCGCGATTCGCAGCGCGGAGGACCTTTTGGGGAACTACGCGGCGAGTCGGCGGATGGTTGGCTCGCCCTGGCAACGGATCTGGCACAGCGGCGTGTTACACGTCATCACCGGCAGCCTCATCATGGCCGGCATCGTCTCGGTGATCGACTCGGTCTTCCACCTGAACTTGAACCTTTGAGGAAAGTGCTTCTACCTAGTCTAACGTGTTACCGCCACAATGTCGTTTCTTCTCTAGAAGGACTCCCTGGGGCGTCATCTTTAAAAGAGCCATCAATGGGTTCCTTTTCGTCGGGTTGTGACAGAAGCGCGATGAGAGCCTCGGCTTCCGAAATCTGCTTCTCGAAGTATGGAGCGTACCGGGTCTGACCGTTCGTCTTGTAAACTTCCCAAGACCCGCGAAAGGCGGTCGCCGCTTCTGCGGCGAGGTTCGGGTTTGAGTCATGCCTGGCCAGGCGTAGAAGAACGGTTCCCAGGTTATTCTGAGTCTGTGCCCACCGCGCAGGGAGTGACTCTCGAGTGAGAATCTCCGCAGAACGTCGGTAGGCCTCCACCGCCTCTCTAAGGAGATTCGAGTCGTTCGTCTGCTGCGACAACGTTCGCAGAACGTTGCCCATATTGTTTTGTGTCATCGCCCAGCCTGCTGGAAGCGACTCCCGGGTCAGCACTTCGAAGGCTTTTTGGAATGACTCCACCGCTTCTCGCAGAAGGGCGATGTTGTTCGTTCTCTCGCCCAAGTTCATGAGGACCAAGCCTAGGTTGTTGTGCGTTCCCGCCCACTCCGCCGGAAGCGATTCTTGGGTTCGCACTTCAAGGGCACTTCGAAATGCGGACGCCGCCGCCTGCAGCCGTTCCGGGTCGTTTGTCCGCTCGCCAAGCGCTCTAAGGACGTTCCCAAGATTGTTTTGCGTCTGGGCCCACTCAACCATTCCGGATTCACGGGTACGGACCGCGAGGGCACTTTGGTACGCGTCCATCGACTCCTGAAGAAGCTGCGGGTCGTTCGCCCGCTCCGACAACGTTCTCAGAACGGCCCCAAGGTTGTGCTGCGTCATCGCCCACTCCGCCGGGACGGATTCCCGAGTGCGAACTTGCAGGGCACTTCGGAAGGCTTCCGCCGCCGCCTGAAGCATTTCTGAGTCGTTCATCCTTTGGCCCAGGCGCTGGAGAACGATCCCAAGGTTGTCTTGAGTCCGAGCCCAGGACGTCGGATCAGATTCCCGGGTGCGAAGCTCGAGAGCACGTCGGTAGGCCGCCACCGCCAGCAATTGGAGGTCTCGCCCGGGCCTCTCTGCACCACCGTCTTGGATTGCATTAGCAATCACAAATAGGGTCCGACCGTCGTGTATCTCGCTCGTCAGTTGTAAGCCAGGAACACCAAACTTGGCCTCCAAGAGGCTAAGGCCATCGTTCCAGCGCGTTACCGCCTCCCCTCCAAGACCAGCTCGCCCTAGCGCATGCAAAGCCTCGGCGAATATCTCCCACGGAATCGACTCCCGGTTTCCGCTCCAATTCCGAAAGCGCGCAAAAGACGCGTTTGAAAGTCGCCTTGCATCGGAAACGGATAACCCCGGTGCATCGCTCTCGGAAGCAAAATCCGGTTTACCAATCGTGTCCAGGACAGGCACTGCAGCAACTTCCACGACCGGCAGAAACCACGAGTACAAATCGTATGCGACTTCTAGCAATGCCCGCCTCAAGCCCGGGGAGACCACCCAGAGTTGTCGTCCCCCGCTGGACGTCAGCGTCTCGCGGTTGTAGTTCAGGGTGCGCAGTGCCTCCGGGTCGTCCATAAACAGCCGCCAGGGAAGCGAAAACGCCACGTTCTCCCTCTCTTGGTGGAATTCAAGAATCGAATCGGTCACGGCTTGAGGGGTTCCTGTAGGAACATTACACCAGCCAAGATTTTGTAACTCGACAAGCAATCCTTCGCGAAGTGCATCGCGCGTGGCCGCGTCTTCGCAGACCGCCAGCGCGAGGCCCCGCGGCGCTGTACGAAACCAGTTCGCCAAATGCGTTACGGCGTCCGGCAGCGGAATCTGGGCCGCTCGGAGGCTATCTCGTTCCGCCGGCGTAGGTTCCATTTTCGTTCTGGCTGGCCTTGCCCTGCTCTCCGAGGAGGTCAACGACGAGAGGATGCACCACGCGCCGCACCGTTCCGTTGAACTCTTGCACCGCGCCGGCCGCAATCAGCTTGTCCAAAATCGGATCCTTAATGTCGTGCCCGGGAAGCTGGTTGTAGACTTGCTCTAGCCTAGCGAGCTTTTTCTCGGTCGTGATTTCTTCAGGGTCGGCCCCGAAACCGCTTTGGCCGAGGCGCTGGCGGTACTCCTCGCGAAGCTGATTCAGGGCAACCGTAACGTCCGTGGAGATGATCTTTTGGTTGTCGGCCGAACGGAGCCTTGCTTGCATAACGGCTCTCGATACCAGCCTGAAGAGAGTCCGAAAGTTTCCTCCGGAGCCGATGGCAACGCGCTCCAATTCTCCTTCGGCAAACAGCCTAGGATCGAGACGACGGGCGAGCACGGCCGCAACGGCCTTGACGCCGTTCTCGTTTTCTTTGTGATCTACGTTTACGACAGGAATGTCATAGATTGGCTGAACATCCAGCGGCAAATTGACCCCTACCTCTTCTCTCCGTGCGGCAGATGGAATATTGCAGATCAGGTGACACTGAAGTTCTCTGAATAGAGGTTCGTTTTGAAGAAGCTCGCGAAGCCGCGGTAGGCTCGCGCTTTTGTCTAGTTCCTCCACGACGATGAGCCATTCCGGTTCGTGCGTCTGGTATCCCAAAATCTCATAACACTGAATCAAGAATTGATTCGTCAAGTTAAGCAAATCTGAGAACTTTCGCCTTTGCTTCTCGCGTGTTTCCGTAGTAAAAGTGTTGGAACTCTTCGCCTGCACACTGACGTCAAAACCTATCTTTGACAACCAAGACCATTTTCCCTCTATGGTGCCCTGGTCCTCCAGCTTGTGGACGTACTCGGCTTCGGTTAACCAGTGCTGGATCCGCTCGATGAGATCCGGGTCTGGTTCCGCTTGAAGCTCGAACTCCTGAACCGCTTCCGCCATCGCGGTGCTCATTTCAAAAACGATCGCGAGCAGGACCTCGTGGGCTTCCAGGTTGGAAGGATTCACCCACTTTCGAACGTCGATGCGCACTCCACGAAAGGATGGCTCCAACATTCGCAAAAGCCGGGTGATTTCGGTTGACTTTCCGGTGGCGGTGTTGCCGGAGAAGAATATTTTGAAGAAGGGGCCTCGGTAGGCATCTCGCAACTGAAGAGCGAGCCGCGCGGTGGAGTCTTCCCCCCGGGCCTGAATCACTGAACTTTCGTAGAAAGTATCCAGCTCGTTGGTCTGCAGCGGTTCCTCAAGCAGCGTTCGGTAGACGTCTTCCAGCCGCTCGGCGCGCCGATCCGCAAGTTTCGGCTTCAGTCGGTCTACCATCAACCAAATTATGTTCCAAGCCGACGCCATTCGTAGCGAAGCGGTACGGTTATCCCCATGAACAATCTTGAAATCGCGCAGGCCGCGAAGCTGCGGCCGATTGCCGACGTTGCCGCCGAGGCGGGCCTGATCGATGCCGACTTCGAGCCGCTGGGCCGGTTTAAGGCCAAGCTCACCACCGAGGGCATAGCCCGCCTGAAGCAAAATGGCAAGCGCGGGAAGCTGATCCTCGTCAGCGCCATCACCCCGACCACCAAAGGCGAGGGCAAAACCACCGTCACGATCGGCCTCAGCCAGGGACTCAACAAGAATGCGCGCGCCATCTCGGCGACCCGTGAGCCCGCGCTCGGCCCGATTTTCGGCGTGAAGGGTGGGGCATGCGGCGGCGGCTACAGCCAGGTTCTTCCGATGGAGGACATCAACCTGTTCTTCACCGGCGATTTCCCCGCGATCACCGCCGCCCACAATCTGCTGAGCGCGATGCTGGACGCGCACGTGCACCACGGAAACGCGCTGGGAATCGACCTCAAAACTGAACGCTGGCCAAGAACCCTGGACATGAACGACCGCGCCCTGCGGTCTGTCATCACGTCGCTCGGCGGCGCAACCAACGGCCCGGCGCGCGAGGGAAGTTTCGTGATTACGCCCGCCAGCGAGATCATGGCGATTCTGTGCCTCAGCCGCTCCCTCGCCGACCTGAAGGAGAATCTAGGAAACATTGTTGCGGCGGTGAACACCTCCGGCGCGCCGGTAACGGCCCGCGACCTGAAGGCGGACGGAGCGATGACGGCGCTCTTGCGCGACGCGATTCGGCCGAACCTGGTGCAAACCATTGAGGGCGGTCTGGCGTTCGTTCATGGCGGCCCGTTTGGCAACATCGCCCACGGCTGCTCGTCGATTCTTGCCACGGAATGCGCGCTTGGGTTGGCCGACTACGTGGTCACGGAAGCCGGATTTGCCAGCGACCTCGGTGCAGAAAAGTTCCTGAATATCGTCTGCCCAAGGTTGGGCTACGGACCGGATGCGATCGTGCTGGTAGCCAGTATCAAGGCACTGGCTCATCATGGCGAAGGCAATCTTGAGGCCGGCCTGCCGAACCTGTTTCGGCATCTTTCGCACCTGCAGGCGTACGGCCCAAAGGTCGTGGTCGCCATCAACCGGTTCGCCGACGACACGGACGAGGATCACGACATCGTGAAGTCCGCCTGCGCGGCGCGAGGAGTATTGGCCGTGACGTGCAACCCGTTCGGTGGGGGCGGCGAAGGGTGCCTTGAGCTTGCCGAAGCGGTCGCAACGGCGGCATCCGAGCCGAGCACGTTCACCCCAGCCTATACCGAAACGCAAACGATCGAAGAAAAACTAACCGCGATCGTGCAAAAGGTCTACGGCGGAAACGGGGTTGTCTTTGAAGGCACCAGCCGAAAGGACCTGAGCTGGCTGAAAAAGCACGGCTATGCCGACCTGCCGGTCTGCGTGGCGAAAACGCAATACAGCTTCAGCGACGACGCAGCCCGGACCAACGCCCCCACTGGCTTCGACCTGCACGTGAAGGGTCTCCGTGCCAGCGCGGGGGCCGGTTTCCTCGTGGTCACCTGCGGCGAAATCATGCTGATGCCGGGCCTAGGGAAGGCTCCCACCGCGCAACAGATCGACGTAGACGCCGACGGGCGAATCACGGGGCACTTCTAGGCTTCCGGCCCACGCAGCGGAACTCCGGTCGAAGGGCGCGGGTCATGCGCTCTGACCGGAAACTGATATGGAAACTCTCAAAACCAACCCAATTCTCGAGCCAAAGTCCAGCCACCGCGAGGGGCCGATCGCCCGCAGCATCGAGCAGCAAACGGCGAAACTCCCGTCCGACACGTTCCTGTGGCTCGCCGGAGGCTCCATCTTGGTCTCGCTGGCGATGAAGGCATCGGGCAAGAACGACACCGCGAACTTTATCGGCCAGTGGGTGCCCACGATTCTCATCCTGGGGCTGTACAACAAGCTCGTCAAGCTTGAAGGCTCGGACGGCCGCTAACCGGCACGTAGACTCCGGCATCGCATTCCCAACCCGGACCCAGTTCCGGGTCCTTTGGTTGCAGCTTCGCCTGGCGGGCTCGGGCGTCTTCTGCGGTTGGAACCCCGCTGACGGCGTCCGGCGCCTCGCAGGCTAGCGCCCCGACGGTGGCGGCAAACTGCGCCGCTTCTCTCAGATCCAACTCCTGCCGCAGGGCAAAAAGCAGTCCGGCGATCGCGGCATCGCCGGCCCCCGTCGCACCAACTACATTTACTTCGTGGGCCGGAACCCAGAACACTTCTGACTTATCCTGAACCAGTAAGCCACGGTCGCCCGCCTTGACGACGACGGTTTTCGCGCCCAACGATCGGCAACGCCGGGCGAGCTCCAGCAAGTGGAGCGGGTCGGCATCTCCGGGATGGAGGTCACGAAAGAAATAGGCCAGCTCGGCCGCGCTCGGGGCAAACACGTCGACGAACGGCAGAACCCCGCGCAAAACCCTCGCCCAATCGAGCCGCCCGCTGTCCGATGTTGGATCGGGCAGGCTCATGTCCAGCGAAGTGGTGCATCCGCGAGCCTTGGCCCGGCGGAACAACGCGGTGAGCTCGGCACCGTGATTCGCCGAGATTCGCCGCATCAGCGGCGGGTAGCCAAAGTGTAAGTGCACGCCGGGTGCCAGCATGGCATCGCGAACATCCATTGCCCCAAAGCTGGCGTTGCAACCAGGAGCGTGCAAAAATGCCCGGTCGTTGCCGGGCGGATCGATGACGACGGTGTAGGAGGTCGCCTCGCCGGGCCGAACGCCGAGGTCACCGGCAAGCCCATTGGCATCCAGAATCCGTCGGATGCCTTCGCCAAAAAGGTCGTCGCCCACGTTGGCAACCAGGCGAACGGGCGCACCCAGCCGGTGCAACGTCTGGCCGACGTTCGCCACGGCCCCCCCGGTCGCCACCGTCGCCGCGCCGACTTCGGTGAGGCTCCCGGGAGCAACTTCCGACCCGCCCAGGAAAGCGGGAATCAGGTCCAAACAGATATGGCCGGCAACGACGATCATACGGTTTCGACGCTGACGTTGGCGTGCGAGCGGAGCGCGGCGGTAAACAGGCGGTGCGAAAGAAGCGCTTCCTCCGGCCGCGCGCAACCAAACGGCGGCACGTTCCCG
The DNA here is from genome assembly GCA_945881865.1 of Fimbriimonas ginsengisoli Gsoil 348. GTDB lineage: Bacteria > Armatimonadota > Fimbriimonadia > Fimbriimonadales > Fimbriimonadaceae > Fimbriimonas > Fimbriimonas ginsengisoli_A. The sequence goes on from CAMCVK010000006.1 coordinate 130,853, forward strand.
GCGAGTTCATCCATGAACGAAGCCCACATCTGAAGGATGGAATCGCTGAAGCCAGACTCAAAAATATGCCCGGTGATCACCGGGTAGGCGCTGTCTTGGCCGAGCTCTTCCTCGCGCCATGCTTGTCGGTCGCCGCTTGTATAGGGAAGCGTTCGCAGGGTTTTTGGCCGGCGGGTTGAGAACTCGGCCGACTGCCGCGTTCCGTAGATCGCCAGGCTCCAAGAGTTCGTGTCGCCGGGCGAGATGCGTTTGGTTTCGAGGAGCATCGGGAAGCCGGCCTCGGTTTCGCAGGCAAGTGTTGCGTTGTCCCAGGTCTCGCATGGAGCCATGCCTCCGTGGCCATCGGGCCGCTCCCGAACGATCTTGCTCAGCAACGCCCGAACGTTTTTCGGCCGAATCCCGAGCCGGAACGGAACGTGGCAAACGTGCAGGCCGAGATCGCCCATGCAGCCGTACTCGCCGTTGGTGGCGATGCGCCGCTTCCAGTTGATCGGCTTGTTGGGGTCGAGGTCGCTGCAATGGTTGAAGGCGGCCCGAATCTCAAAAACCTCCCCAAACTCCTCGTTTGCGAGGCGGCGCAGAAGCTCCTGGACGGGCGGATAGTACGGAAACTCGCTGGAGCAGCGCACGAAAACATCCGGTCGCTCTTGCATGGCGGCGAGGATCGAATCGCAAGCCGGTAGGTCGATTCCGAACGGCTTTTCGGCCATCAGGTGCTTGCCCGCCCGGATCACATCGGCGTAGATTTCGGCGTGCAGGTGGTGGGGAACGGCGCAGTAAACGGCGTCAATGTCGCTAGCCAGCAGCTCTCGGTGGTTGGTAAACGTTTGGGTACAGCTTGGGACGTTATCGGTAAACCACGCTGCGGCGGCCGGAACCGGGTCGCAAACCGCCGTGATCTCCGGCCACAGGCCGGGTGTTTTCAGGTGGTGCCAACGGGCGGCGTTGGTCGCGAACTCGCGCCCCATCAGCCCGGCGCCGATCACGCCAAATCGAATCTTGTTTTTCATCGTGGAATGTCTCGCCAAAAAACGCCGCTGCCGCCGGTCCCAACGACGAGCCGGTGTTCGATAATGGCAGGAATCGGCCGCACCCGGTTCGGTAGATTCTGCCCGAGCTCCTCCCAAGTCCGGCCGTCATCGGTCGACAGCAACACGCCGTCATCGTGACCGACCGCGATTCGCTTCCGCGCGGCGGCCAGCCGATACGCCGGCTTTGCGAACGCCTTCGCCCATGCTTCGTTTGCCGGATCGAAGGAATCTAGCCCACCGCCGGTGGCGAGCCAGAACTTGCCCTTGTGGCTGATAACGTCGTTCGGTTTCCCGCTGGCTCCCTTCAGTTCTTTCCAGGTGCCGTCCGTGGCCAAATAGACTTGCCAAGTGTCGTGGGAGGCCAGCAGCCAGACCGTTTTTCCGTTCAGATCCAGCACCGCCAACTCGCGGCCGACGCCCCAGATATCGGATCGAAATGGCGCGAGGTCCGGCGGAAGTCCGTCGTTTACGGCCCGGAAATTGGCCCCGCCATCGGTCGATTCATAGACGCCGCCGCCCTCAGAAATCTTCCCGGAGACGCCGAGGCGGAGCGTGTTCGGCCGAACAGGATCGATGGCGAGGGTGTTCGCCCGCAGCTTGCTCATATCCGGCAGCCCCTTGGCGGCCGGGCGAGTCCAGGTTCCGCCCGCGTCTTCACTCGCGTACAACGTGTTTGCGAACCAAGAGCCGTTCCCAGGATCGCCCACGGCAAACAACCGGCGGCGATTGCTTGGGTCCACCGCAATGCACTTCATATTGCTATTGACCTTCGCGTTGGCGTATCGAACGCCACCGTCCAGCGACCGGAAGTAGCCGTTATCCGCCATCCCCAGGTGAACCATATTGCCGCCTCCGGGCACGATGCAGTGGATGACGGTTGACTCCACGTAGTCCATGCTCAGGTTCCAGCTCACCCCGGCATCCTCGCTCCGGTAAATGGCGTACCAGTCGGTGAAGAACCATCGACGCGGGTTCGACGGGTCCACCGTGATGCTGGCGAGGGCACTGCCAAAGTGCCGCCACCCGGTCCCTTCCCACCGCGCATGCCACGGCTGCGCCACGTAGTTCTCCTTCAGCTTTGGCTCGGGCAGTTTCTGCCACTTCTGCCCGCCTTTCGGAAGTCGGTAGAAGGTGCCGCGCGAGCTGGCGGTGAGGACGTGGCTCGGAGTCACGGCAAGCGATTGGTAGACCGAGTCGCTCGTGAATGAGTTATCCTTTGCGTCGAGCCGCAAACCATCGGTGAGCGAAGTCCATGTCTCTCCGTTGTCGCGACTTTGCCGAATCTCATGGCCGCCCTCGAAAATGCCGACTAATCGCCTCGGTGATTCAACAACGATCTCGCTCGGACCGGTTTCGGCGAGCTTGGCCCAGGTTTCACCGCCGTCTTTCGACCGAAAGAAGCCGCCCGGCAGCTTCGCTCGCTTTTCGCCCAGCCAGTTGTCATACGGCTGGGCGGATGCCCACGCAAGTTGATCGTTCACTGGCGAAAACCGCACGTCGGTAAAGCAAGCGTCGCTGTCCAGTGCCTTCTTCCAGCTCTTTCCACCGTCTGCCGATCGAAAAACGCCATCGCCAAGCGTGGCCGCGAGCATCACGGAGGGATTTCGGTTTGCGCGCGCCAGCGCCAAGCCGGTCCAACGGTGGTCGGCGTTCGCCCCGAAGACGGTGGACGTGACTTTGCGAACGGTCTTTCCTCCGTCTGTCGAACGAAACAGGCCGCCGGATGCCGGCGACCAATGGTCGCCCGCCGCGATGACGATCTCGTTAGGATTCGCGGGGTGAACTGAAATGCTGCGAACGCCCTGCATGGCCGCCGAGTGCGGGGTGCTTCCGTGAAGCATCCGCCAGGATTTCCCGCCATTGTCGCTTCGGTAGAACCCGCCAACGTCCACCCACGCATAGGCCACGGTTGGCTTTGCGGGGCTAATGGCGACGACCTGAATGTAGCCGCCGCCACCGATGAGGCCGCTCTTCCACGCGCCGTAAAGCGGCTGGGGAGTACTGCCGATGAGCATCAAAGCAAGGGCCGCAACCATACGCACGATTCTACAACCGGCCCGATCAGCGCAAAGACGAGGCGTAACTTTTCGGGCTTCTGGCCGTACAGTAGGGTGGTGTTGGCCGTCCTCATATGTTTGGCGGGCTCCGTAAAATTCGAAGGGCCGGTCTGGTCCTATCGAGAGGAAATTCTGGGGCCGAAGCTGGCTTCTTCGAACTTTTTCACCCTGATAAATCGCTCCACGAAGGACCCGCGGTACCAAAAAGGCGACCTGATTGGTTCGGCCTACATCATCGAGAAGGGCGGCTACTTGTCTTCCGGCGTGACCGATGGCGACCATTTTGGCGTCCCCTGCCGGGTGATCAAGCGCCGCTACGTTCGACTGCAGAAAAACCAGCCCGCCGGTGAGTGGAACGAAACGATTTACGTGACCACCGACGGTAAGCCGCTGCGACTTACCGTGAAGCGCGGGCCCGAGACGGCGACCGTGCTGTTTGGCGACGATGTTTGGACCGTCCAAGTCTCGGACGCTCGTGGCAACCGCGACTTCGAGCGCGATGCCGTCCCAGGCGATCAGCCGTTCGCCGAGATCGTTTCCAAGGGCGAGAAGGCCGAAAAGAAGGCCTGGTGGTATGACCCGTTTGAGAACGTCGTGACCCGGTTCACGGTCCGTCGCGGCGGGACCATGACCGGCAAATATGCGGGGAAGAAGTTCACCGGCCCGACCTACGAGGTGGTCGTTGGCGACGAGGTCCACCGGGTGGCGCTCACCCCGCAAGACTTCGTTGCCAACGTTCGGTTTTCGGACGAATGGAACCTAGAGCCCGACAACTGACGGTTCGCGCGACATCCGCTCCGGCGCGCTGACGCCCAGAATCCGGAACGCCGCCCGCAGTCCAACCCGGGCCGCATGGCAGAGCGCCAAACGCGCCGCCGAGAGCTCCGGCTCTTCCGGCTGAACGACTCGGCAGGCGTCGTAAAAGTAGTGGAAGGCACCGGCAAGATCCACCGCGTAAGTCGTCAACCGGTTCACGCCGTGATCTTTGGCGCTGCGCTGAATCTCGTAGGGCAGGTCGCAAATCTTCTTGATGAGGGCGGTCTCACGCGGATGCACCAGCAGGGCCAGGTTCGGTTCGCCGGTGATCTCGCTCGCGCGGGCGATCACGCTGCAGATTCGGGCGTGGGCGTATTGCGCGTAGAAAACCGGGTTGTCGTCGCTTTGGCGCGTGGCGAGGTCCAGGTCGAAGTCCATCGCCGTCTCGTGGCTTCGCATGAGATAGAAGAACCGGGCGACGTCGCGACCGATGCGGCGCTGCTCCGTTTGGTCAGCGTCCGGCGCGGCCTGCTTGCCGATCTCGTCGATGAGGTCGATGAGGGCGTAGATGTTGCCGTCACGCTTTCGCATCGGGGCCGGTTTGCCGTCCTTCATAAAGCGAACGAGCTGGAAGATGACGACCTGGAGCTGCTCGCGCGCCATCCGCAAAGCGTCGGCGTCGGGCTGGCCCGGCTGCTGGAGCAACGCAGCCAAAACGGCATGGAGGCGACCGATGTAGCCATGATGGTCCGGACCCAAAACCGTAATCAGCTTGGTGGCGTTCGGGGGGCGATTGAACTTATCGGCGTGGTACGCAACGTCGCTCGCGATGTAGGTTAGGCGGCCATCTTTGCGGCGCAGCACTCGGTCTTGGTCGTCGCCGAAGTTGGTGCTTCGCAGCCAGAGGGTCGCTCGCTCGCCGGTCGCCACGTCATCCTCGTCGCTGACTTGCGCTTCCTGGATGACCTCTTCGACGACGCCGCCTTTGCCGAACTTCACCTTGGTTCGGACCGGATTTTCGTCCGCGACGCCCTTCAGCGCGAGTTCATCCAGGCGCATGTCGACGATGCCGGCGTCGTGCAGGGACTGTTCCGAAAACCAGGTGTCGAACGTGATGCCGAAGATCTCAAGCGCCTCCCGCTGGCGGTCGGTCATGAGTTTCTCGCAGAGCTTCTTCACGACCGCAAGGTCTTCATCGGGCGAAATGGTGAGCTTCAGCTCCTGGGCGATGTCGTCCACATAGTCGCCTTTGTAGCCGCCCTCGGGAACCGGCTCACCGCGCAATTTTGCCTGCACCGAAAGGCCGAACAGGCGCATCTGCTCGCTGTTCACGCCGTCGTTGATGTAGTACTCGCGGTGGACAACGTTTCCGGCCGCCTCCAACACGTTGCACAAGACCGACCCGAAGGCGGCACCTCGGCCGGAGCCAATCGTGATCGGCCCGTTCGGGTTCACGGAGACGAATTCGACGTTGATGCGATCCGGATGGGCGAGGTGGCTGTTGCCAAACTTGGCGTCGCCGGCTTCCAAGATGTCGCCGACGTAGCGGGCGACCTGCGCCGGATCGAGTCGAAAGTTGAGGAAGCCTGGCCCGGCGATTTCGATCTGGTGGACGAGCGAGTTCGCCGGCCCGGCTTGAAAGGCATCGACCACCAACGTCGCGACGGCGCGCGGGTTCATCCCGGCAGCCTTGGCCGAAATCATGGCGAAGTTTGTGGCGAAGTCGCCGTGCTCAATCGACTTCGTGTCGGTGATCTCAATCGGAATCTCGGCGACGGCGGCGGGCAGCCGGTCGGACGCGATGAGCTCCTGCACCAAAACGTGGGTGAACTCTCGGAGAAAATCGCGTATCACGGTCCCATTTTGACATGAGCGCGTAGAATCAACCGTGAGCCCGGTCGCCGTCTACGTCCACGTTCCGTTCTGCCCAAGCAAGTGCGGCTACTGCGACTTTAATTCCTATGCGCTCAGCGGCGAGATTGTGCCGCAGACGGTCGAAGCAATGCTCACGCAAATTGAGACCTCGCCGTTCGTGGGCGTTCCGGCGAAGACGATCTTTTTCGGCGGCGGGACGCCGACCTTTCTCGACGAAGCCAGCTTGATGTCGATCCTTGAGGCCGTCATGCGCGTGCATCCGCCCATCGAAAACTGCGAAATCACGAGCGAGGCGAACCCGGGCACGGTCGATGCCAGCAAGTTTCGGGCGATGCGGGCGGGGGGGTTCAACCGCATCAGCCTCGGGGCGCAGAGCTTCCTCGATTCAGATCTCATCGCCCTGGAACGCGTGCACAAGGGCGGTGACATCGAGCGGGCGTTCTTCGCCGCGCGCGAGGCGGGTTTCGACAACGTCAATCTCGATCTTATGTTCGCGCTGCCGAACCAAACCCGGCGCGGATGGACGACGAACTTGGAACGGGCACTGGCGATGGAGCCGGACCACCTCTCGCTCTACTGCCTCACCATCGAGCCGAACACGGCCTTTTATCGGCGGCACCTGCGCGGGGAGTTGCACCTTCCGGACGACGACGCGCAAGTCGCCATGTACGACGAATGCGTCTCCCGCACGGCCGAAAAAGGCTACGAGGCGTACGAGATTTCAAACTTCGCGAAGCCCGGACGGGCTTGCCAGCACAACCTGGAGTACTGGCACGCCGCGCCGTACCTTGCTTATGGCCCGGGCGCGGTGGGATGCTTGAACGACGATCTGGCCCAGATGGCGGGCCGAGGCGGTTCGATTCGGTACACCAATCATAAGCAGCCACGGCTGTACGTCGAGAAAATGGCCCTGGGCTCCACGACCTGGCTCGAAGAGGAAGCGTTAACCCCCGAAACCCACGAGGTGGAGCGGCTGATGCTTGGGCTGCGGCTCGCCGAAGGCGTGGAACTGGCCGAAAGAGACGAGAAGGTGCTGCGAAAGCTGATTGACCGGCAGTGGATCGACCTCACCGGGCAGCGCGTCACGCTCACGGCCGAGGGACGGCACTTCTGCAGTGAAGTAGCCCTCGAATTGGCGATGACTGGTTAGACTGTGCCATGCAACTTCGAATGTGGACCTACGATCTGGCGCGCGAGCAAACGCCCGATCTGGTCGTCCTGCGCAGCCTTTGCCGTCTCTCTCTAGAATCGGGCTACAACGCCATCGGGCTTTATCTGGAGCATCGCTTCGCGTACGAATCTGCGCCGTGGGCACAGGGGCGGCACTGCGTCACCGCCGAGATGGTGCAGACGCTGGAGCGAGAGTTCCCGACGCTGCAAATCATCCCGTTTGTGAACCTTCTGGGGCACTTCGAAGGGTTCATTTACACCGAAGAAGGCGCGCAATTCGCCGAGGAGCGGTTCAAGGGCATGCAGGCCGACCCAACGAATCCGGACTTTCTTGCACTTTGCCGAAGCCTGATCGACGACGTGCTGGCCGCGTTTTCGTCGGAGATCGTTCACATTGGCGGTGACGAAACCGCGCAGCTTGGCGCCGGAAAACGGTCGGCGGCGCGGGTTGCCGAGTTTGGGCCGGATGTTGACGGGAAGGCAGAGCTTTACGGCGGGCACTTTGGGCCGCTGGCGGCCTACGTTTCGGAGCGGGGCAGACGTCCGGCGGTTTGGGGCGACATGTTCCACGACCATCCGACCGCGCTGGCTCACTTGCCGAAGGAGACGCTCATTTTTGAATGGCAATACTTCCGGACCGCCGAGCACTCGGCCGAGATGTTCCGGGATGCGGGAATGGAAGTGGTGCTGTGCCCGGCCATTCAGACCTACAGTGCGGTTTGGTGCCACCTGCCGCAGAGCGAGCGGAACGTATGCGAAAACGCGGAAGCCGCCGTCCGTCGCGGCGACTACGGAGTCTGCGTCACGACGTGGGAATGTGGGCTGTTCGGAAACTACGAGACGCTCCTCCCGGCGATCCGAGCCTCCGGAAAGATCCTTTGCGATGCCGTGCCCGGAATCGCCCAGCCGGACGACGTTCCCCGCATGGGGCTAGGCGGCGCCGCATCGGTTCGGCGATACGCGGAGACGACGACGGCACCGGAGATGCTGGCGGCCTATGGTGTTGAGGGCGAAAACGTGTCTGAGTGGGCCGAATTCGTTGGCATTCGGCTCCAAGAGGCGGGCGGCATCTTCGCCTACTCAGACCACCGTTCCTTCATCAAGTCTCGGTTGCTGCTCTACTCGAACCCGTTCCTTCTCTGGCTGCGCAATCGCGAAGACCTTCTGGGCGAAAGCGGCGATCGGGTGTTCCAGTTGCTGGATCGCTCGATCCTTCAGGCTCCGGATTCTGCCTACCGGGGCATCAACGAGTTCGGAAAGCTGGCCATTGAGTTTGTGCGGTTCGCCGAAGCGGCTCGCCAGGCATACCGGCGCGGGGAAGTGGGCCGAGCGGTGACCGAGCTGAGTGTTTGCCGCCAGACTTTCGAAAACCTGGAGCGCATCGCGAAGGGGAACCAGCTGCGGTTTGGCGGTTCACTGGCCGATATCTCCCGTTGCCGCGCGGCGAAAGAGCACGTCGAGCGCGTCATCATGCGGGTGAAGCACTACGGCGACGGCTCGCTCGGTTACATTCCGAGCTTCGAAACGCTAACCAGCCTGAAGTTTATGCCGCACGACCAGGGCAACTGGTGGCTCATCAACCATTGGGCGAATGAGTAAGCCGCGACCGTAGCGCGTGCGTGATTGCGATGGCGAGCGCGTCGGCCACGTCGTCGGGTTTTGGTGGAGCGGGCAGCGAAAGCAGCCGCACCACCATGAACTCGATCTGTTTTTTGTCGGCTCGGCCGTAGCCAACAACTGACTGCTTCACCTCGGGCGGACTGTATTCGCACCAAGGGACCCCGGCCTGCCCGACGGCTAGCAAGATCGCACCGAGGGCTTTACTGACGTCCAAGGCGGTCGTTGTGTTCTTGGTGAACAGAAGTCGCTCGGTCGCCACGTGGTCGGGTTTGTGTTTTGTCATCAACTCGACCGTCGCCTCGTGGATCAGCCGAAGCCGCAAGGGAAGCTCGATCCTCGGCGTTTGAATCAATCCGAAATCCAGCGGCGTCAGCTTCGACCCGGTTCGGTCGATCACCGCATAGCCGACTCGCTCGAGTCCCGGGTCAAACGCAAGGATCTTCATCGTCGACCTGATATCCTGACCGAGTGATTGAAGTGACTTGGAAGGGCGGCGTGACGTTCGAATCGGTGGGACCTAGCGGGAACCCGTTTACGATGGATGGAACCCCGGCGGTTGGCGGGCAGGACCACGGACCGACGCCGGTTGAGGCTTTGCTCGGGTCGGCGGCCGCGTGCAGCGGCATCGACGTCGTGACCGTGCTCAACAAGAAGCAGGTCCCCTTCACGAGCTACCGCTTGGAAGTGACTTACGAGCGCGCGACGGAAGGCGATTGGCCCCGTCCGGTGACTGCGATGACAGTTCGCCACGTCCTCGGCGGAAACATTGACGCCGCGGCCGTGGACCGCGCCGTCCAGCTGAGCGACGAGAAGTACTGCACCGTCATAGCGACGCTCCGGATTCCTGTCGCGGTCACTTCCGAATGGAAAATCGTCGAGTAGCTGCACTACTTGATGAGGCCGCTTAGGATTCCGCCGCCGAGGCGGTCCAGGATGAAGTACACGTTTGCCAGCGCCGAAATGTAGTTGGTATCCGGCGTGTTGGTCTCCGGCACCCAGACGAGGTCGCCCGGCTGTAGAACAATGTTCTGCGAGGCATCGCGCTGCCGAATGAACCGTACGTAGTCCACATTGATGTAAGTGAACTGCCCGGGCAGGCCTGGTCGCTCACGAATCACGAGGATCTTGCTCAGCCGGCTCCGGCCGGGAACCTCGCCTCGGGCGAGGGAAAGGGCCTCGGAAATCGTCATGCCCTCCCGGTAGGGATACAGCGCCGGCGCGAGGACCTTGCCCTGGACCTTGATGACCAGGTTCTTCCCTTCGGGAATGTTCAGCTCGTCGCCGTCCTGAATCTCGAAGTTTTGCGACGTGTCGTTGAAGTTGAGCAGGGCGTAAAGGTCGATCGGGATCAACTCGCGGGTGCCAGCTCTTTGCAACGTTGCTCGGCGGAGGTCGGCCGTGTCTTTTACCGGCCCGCCGCCAAGGTTCAGGAGCCCCCGCAGGGTGTCGCCTTTGCGAATCGAGTAGGAACCGGCACGGAAAACCGCGCCGCCGACGGTGGCTCGAAGCGGTCGGTACTGGGCGACCGAGACCGAAACGAGCGGCGACTTCAGCCGGATCTTTGTCCGGTAGAGCGTTTCCAGCTGCTTGATCAGCTCCGGAATTGTCATGCCTTCGACGTAGATGGGGTCAAGGAACGAGACGGTGAGGTAGCCGTCCTGGCCCACTGGGAACTCGCCGGTTAGCTGGGGCTGCAGGTAGACCTGGATGCGCAGCACATCTTCGGATCGAAGCCTGTAGGAAGGTGGCTGCGGAGCCTGAATGTCTTGAGCGCCGCTGGGAGCCGTGCCAACCACCGAGGGTGGGGTTGCCGGGGTTGCTTCCTCTCCGGCTTGAGCAAAACAGGCATACGTTAAGCCCAAGAACACCAAACTCGTCAAACTGCGCATCATCTTGAAGCCTGGTTAGAGGCCCGGTATTCCTACGGACGTTTGAGCGAGAACTTTAGACGCGAAGCGTCACGTTAATCCGCGTCGCTTCTTCTTTTGCCCTCGAAGACGATGGTGAATTCGCCTTTTCGAGGCACTTCGGCTTCCGTCGGGATGTGTGGAAGCCGCGCGCGGAACACCTGCTGGAACGCTTTCGTCATTTCGCGGCAAATGGCGTATCGCCGGTCGCCTAGGACGTCGGCGGCGGCGGTCAGGAGGTCCGCGATCCGAAACTGAGACTCGAACGCGACGAGCGTATAGGCCGAGTCGCGAAACGGCTCGAACTCTTTCTTCATCGGTCCCGGCTTGCGCGGCAAAAAGCCGAGAAACGCGTACCGCTGGGCATAGAAACCACTGAGGGTGATAGCCAAGGTCGGCGCGCTGGGACCAGGGATGGCATCAACAATGACGCCGCTGTCGTGGCACAAGTCGGCAAGGTGTGCACCGGGGTCGCTTACGGCCGGGGCACCACCGTCGGTGAGCAGCGCAACGTGCTGCCCGCGGGCGATCTCTTGGGCGTAGCGGGCGACCTTATCCTCGGTCGTGTGGTCGTTCAGCACCCACATCGGCTTGCGCAGCCCGAGGTGCATCGCCAGCTTTCCACTGATGCGGGAGTCCTCAACCAGCCAGGCGTCGGCGGCCGTCAAGGTTTCGATGACTCGCGGGCTGAGGTCGCCCAAGTTCCCGATCGGCGTTGCCACAAGGGTGAGCCGACCGGGAGTTTCTTCCATGGATTACTGCTTCGGTGCCAGGCTCGATTCTGCCGGCTTCTTCTTGGCTGCTTCCGCTTCGGCCTTACGCTGGTCGGCGAGGTCTTTCTCGTAGGCGATTTTTTCTTTGCGCCAACGCGTTAGCTCAGCTTCGACGGCGGTGATCGCCGCGGCCGGAACGCTTCCGGCGGCCTTGATCGTGGCGAGCTTAGCCGTCACGTCGCCGTACAGCTGCTGGCCCTTAGGGGTGTAATCCGTGTTGCTGGCGGCGATTCTCACCAACGAATCGCTGGCGGCATCCGTTTCTTTCGCCTCAAGGTAGAGGTCAACCAGCTGCATCCGCAACGCGGCATCTTCGCTGGTCTCTAGGTAGCCGAGAATGCTGTCGATTCGGTCCGGCCGAAGTTTCGTCTTGTCGGCACCAGCGGTGTTCCACAGGTTGCTCATACTGGCAAGGTAGGCCAAGCTGGCCGCCCGCTTTTCGCCGCCGAAGGCCGTCTTCATCAGAGGCTTCACCAAGTCGACGATGCCCTTGAGCTGCGTCTCGCGAAGCTTGGGGTCGGCGTTCGAGGTGTCGGTCGCGAGCTTGTACAGAGCCTCGTAGCCCTTTGCCTTCCAAACGATGCCGGTCTTCAGGACGTCGTCAACCTCTTTGCTAAGGTCAAGTCGCACCTTCTCCTCGGCTAACTGGAGCCGGAACTTATCCGGATCCTTGTCAAATTCTTTAGGCGTCTTGTTCGCCGTGCTGACTCGCTTGTAAATGATCGTGCCTTCGGCCGACGTGTACGGCTCGGCAACGTCGCCGTCCTTCAGTGTGGCGAGCGGTCGGTAGCTCTCTTCGTTCAGCTGCTTACCGGTGACCGTCGTCGTGTTCTCGCTGACGCGCTTCTTAGGTTGCGGAATGTCGCGCGAGTAGCGGTCCATCGCTTCCTCGAACGAAAGCCCGCCCTTGATCTCTTCGTAAACTTTCGTGGCTTCTTGCTTGATGTCCTTGCCCGGGGTCTCCTTCAGCAAGATTCGCTTCACCGTCAGCTCGTCGAAGGACTTCTTCGCCTCGTCGGCGGAAGGCATCGATTTAGATGCGAGCGACGCGACCAGAACCGGCTCGGCAACCTGGCTCAAGATCGGTCCGCGAGTTTTCGGATCCTTCAGATCCGTGTCGAGCTTCGCGTTCTGCTCGGTCTTGATCTCCGTGAGGCTTCGCTTAAATTCTTTCTTGATGGCGGCATCGAGCTCGGCTTCGGTCGCGCCTTCCTTCAGTTTCTTCTGCTGGATAAGTTGCGCTCGGGCGGCATCCACCGCCGTCTGGAACTGCTTCGCCACGAAGTCTCGCACCGACTGGTCCGTGATCATGACGCCCTTCTTCTCGGCGATGGTCGAAATGGCAACGCCCCGTAGAGGTTGAGCAATCGCCGAACCGATGAATTGGGCGCTCTGCTCGGCCGGGAGGCCGTACTGGGCCATCTGCTGCGCCTGCCCGTCAATCGCGGCGTCGAGGGCCGAAGCGGATACGGGCTTACCCGCCACCGTGGCCGCGACCGTGTCCGCGACGACACCTTCTTGCCCCGCCTGCGGCCGGTTGGTGGACCCGCAGTTATAGAATGAGCCGGCCACAAAGACCAACGCCATGCCGATCCCGAGCGTGGTCAAACACCCTTGGCTGAGGATTTTTTCTTGAAATCGTGAAATGGACACCGTCTACACCCGTTACTACAATCGCTCTGAAGTATGGCACGGGTTCCCGGTCGGAAAAAATTGCGATGAAGTGTAGACAAAAAAGGTGTATAGTTCGTCTACGTTAATACGCCATGGCAAAAGGACTTACCAAGCGGCAGGATGAAATTCTGCAATATATTCTCACCTATGTGCAGACGGAGGGCTTTCCGCCTTCAATCCGCGAGATCGGGAAGGGTTTCGACATCGGATCGCTTCGCGGCGTAACCGTGCATCTCGACGCTCTGGAGCGAAAGGGATACATCAACCGGTCGAACACGCCGCGTTCGATCAAGGTGATTCACCCGTCGTTCCAGCCGGTCTCGAACGTGGTGATGCTTCCGCTTTTGGGCAACATCGCCGCCGGCGAACCCATCTTTGCCGACAACCATGAAAACGACATTTTGCCTGTTCCCGCTGCGCTGGTTCGGTACCCCGATGAGTCTTTCCTACTGAAGGTCAAGGGCGATTCGATGATCGGCGAAGGCATTAACGAGGACGACATCCTCATCATCCGCAAGCAGGAAACCGCGAAGCACCTTGAACTGGTGGCCGTTCGTTTGGAGAACGAAGCCACGGTGAAGCGCTACAGCATCGAGAAGAACGGTCGCGTCCAACTGATGCCGAGCAACCCGAGCTACGCGCCGATTCCGGTAGAAACCGAGCACTCCGGCGTGATCGGCAAGGTCGTGGGCCTCCTGCGAAGCTACGACGGGCACTTCGCCTAAAGGCTGATCTTTCGGACCCAGGTCGTCCCGGCGGGCGAGTCTCGCAACTCGATCCCTAAGGCATCCAGTTCGTTGCGCAATTGGTCCGCCGCGGCGAAGTTTTTCGACTTCTTCGCGGCATTCCGTGCCTCCACCAGTGCGTCGATCTCGGCGTCGCTGGGTCCAGATGGCGCGGCCACCGTCGGCGCCACGCCGCTCTCCGAGCGGATGATGCCGAGCAGCTCGTTGATCTGCGAAAGGAACTCCGCCGCCGACCTAGCGGTTTCGGCCGACATGCTTTCGCCCTCACGCGCGATCAGTTTCGCTCCTTCCAGTGCCTTTGCCAAAGCGACGGACGTGTTGAGGTTGTCGCACATGGCGTCTAGCGCCTCGGAATACAGCACCGACATCGTTTGACCCAGCGTGTCTTCGCCGGAGGCGTTGGCGGCGGCGGCTTCGGCCAAGGTCCAGGCTCGGCGAAGCCGCTCGAGGTTCCCCATTGCGTCGATGAGTCCCTGGTCCGTGAAGTTCAGCGGCTTGCCGTAGACGCCTCCCATCAAGGCGAGGCGAATTGCAAGCGGGTCAAACCCTTTTTCCATCAAGCCGCGCACGGTGTAGAAGTTGCCGGCGCTCTTCGCCATCTTCTCGCCGTTCACCTGTAAGAATCGCGTGTGGAGCCAGTGGTTCGAAAACGGCTTGCCGGTGAGGGCCTCGCTTTGCGCGATCTCGCACTCGTGGTGCGGAAAAATGTTGTCTTCGCCCCCGCTATGCAGGTCGAGGGTGTCGCCCAGGTAGGCGCGCGCCATCACGCTGCACTCGATGTGCCAGCCCGGGAAGCCCCAGCCGTACGGTGAGAACCACTGCATGAGGTGCTTGTCGTCTTTCTTCCAGACGGCAAAGTCGGCCGATTCGCGCTTATTGTCGTCCTGAACGACGTCGCGCACGCCCTTGCGTAGGTTCTCCTGGGTGTTGCCGCTCAGCTTTCCGTAGTCCGGAAACGCCTCGACGCTGTAGTAAACGCCCGTCGGGGTCTCGTAGGCAAAGCCCTTCGCGATGAGGTCTTCGGCCGCGAGAATCTGCTCGCGAACGTGCTGGGTTGCCTTCGGGCGGATCGTCGGCTCGACCAAATTCAGCTGACGCCAGTCCTGCTTGTACGCCTCGGTGTAGTACTCGGCGAGTTCCCAAACGTTATGGAACCGTTCGCCCTCCTTGCTGTGCAGGGCGCGGGCCATTTTGTCTTCGCCGGCCGCGTCTGCAAACGAGTCCTGCGTAAGGTGGCCAACGTCGGTGATGTTGCAGACCCACGTGACGCGCCAGCCCAGCGCCATCGCGGTTCGAACCACGAGATCGGAGGTGAGGAACGATCGGAAGTTACCGATGTGGGTGTAGGAGTAAACGGTGGGGCCACAAGAATAGAACCGGAGATGCCCCGGTTCTTGGGTTTCGAGCGGCTTCACCCGTTTCGAAAGCGTGTCGTAAAGACGAAACTCCTTGTGGCTCATTCCGGAAGTCTACCGGCGGGCCACCTTGCCCGCCGACCTAGACGAATCGCCTCCGGGGAGACTAGTCGTGATTGTGGCCTTCGTGACCGGGCTGGGTGCTGGTCTTCTTTCCGTCCTTCGGTGCGTCGGCCTTGGGGGCGTCCGTCTTGCCGGCTTCAGTTGCGGCGGTCTCGGTTGGTGCGCAACCGGCCAGCACGAACATTACGGCAACAAGCGAGAGGATCGAGGTCTTCAAAAGGTTAGATTTCATGATCGTCTGGTGATACTCGGAAAGTGGGTCAGTTTCATTCGTTGGCGGGCAAATTTCCGACGTTGTGCATGCCAACGTTGTTGATATCATCCGGTGCAAGGCTGGGATCGAGCGTCTGCCGGAACTTCATGTACTTCGCGTGGCCATCGACAAACCCGTAGTTGTCGCCTCCAGTGAACCGCCCCACGTTCTTCGGGTCTGGAATCTGAGTGTTGGTTTCCACATCGCCAATTTGGTAGAGCGAACCGCTAAGGAAACCGCGCTCCCAGTTGCCATCCGGAGCCGACGCCCAAGGGTGATAGTCGAAAAACGCGATGCCGTCGTGTCGGTTGCCGATGAGGATCTGCCGGGCCGATTCGGGCTGGAGCCCGAGGTTGCCACCGTGCGAGTAGAAGCCGTTGATCAGGTAGTCGGTTCGGTAGGTGTTCCAGACGGCCAGATCCACCTGGTTCGGGAATTGTGTCACTGTGTCGTTCACCACCGGGTTTCGGAAGATGTCGCGGCTCTTCACGTATGGGAAGAGCGGCTGGTACCAGGTGTAGAGGTCGGCGATGGTCTCGCCTTCCTCTAGATCGTGGTGGGCTTCCGCGCAGCTGTCATCGTTGTCGTTGGCATACAAAAAGATCGCGGTGACGATCTGCTTCACGTTGGAAAGGTCCTGCGTCTTCTTTGCGGCGAGCTTCGCCTGCGCGAATACGGGGAAGAGGATCGCGGCCAGAATCGCAATAATCGCGATGACGACGAGGAGCTCAATGAGCGTGAAAGCGCGGGTTCCTTTCATAGCGTGCTCGGATTATAACCCATACCCCGTAGGGGTGTTAAATTGTTTGCCGCCGTCGGTTGCGAAGGTGGCGCCCTTCCTCAAGGGAAGACTTCTCAACGGCGGTTCTCGGGAACCAAATTTTGGTTAGTCGCCATTCGGTCAGTGAGCCGGTCAACGGGACCGCTCGAAGGACGCAAATGCTTCAACCCAAAACCCTCCTCGTCGCCGCCGCCCTCATTTTGGGTGCGCAAGCTCAAGCACAGTTTGAATCCCGCGTTGTGGCTCGTGGCCTAAAGATGCCGACCGGCATTGCAACGAAAGGATTCGGGGCTGGCACCTCGCTCATCTTCACCGAAGTTCCTACCCCGGGCGTTTCCGGCGCGAATGGCGGAATGAATGGAATCTTCCAGCTCGATCTCTGGAACAACAAGAAGTTCACCCTGAATATGGGCGAGCCGGAGCCGCTTAACCTAACCGTGGCTTCAAACAACAGCATCTACTGGACCTGCCGTTCTGCCGGCGTTATCCTTGAGCGCAACAGAATGGGGGCGATTTCCGTCCTTCAGAGCGGCCTTATGAAGCCAACGGGCATCTCGGCGCTTCACAATGGCGACATTGCGTTCACCCAGGTACCCACCCCAGGCGTTAACGGCTCCAACGGCGGAATGAACACCGTCGACATCCATACCAGCACGGGCATTGTCAACGTCACCATGGGCGAACCGGAACCGACGGACATCGTTGCCACGCGCAATGGTGACCTGTACTGGACCTGCAAGTCGGCGGGCGTCATCCTTAAACGTTCTCCGAACGGGATGGTCCAGGTTCTGCTGCGCGGACTCAACAAGCCGACGGGAATTGCTTCGAACTTGCGCGGCACGAACCTCTACTTCACCGAAGTTCCGACTCCGGGCCTCAGCTCGCGGTTTGGCGGTGGCAACTTCGTTTGGGAGTACTCGCTGCTCACCGGCGCGCGAACCATCGTAAGCTACGGACTTGCGCAGCCTACGGACGTTGCCGTTTCGGCCGACAACCGAATCTTCATCACCAACACCTCCGAGGGCCAGATCCTCGAGGCTCGCCGACAGTCTAACGGCTGGTAATCGGATTTGCGCTGGGTTCCTCGCCATGGCGAGGAACCCGAATCATCCCAATGATCAATCTATTTCGTCCTAAGTTCGAACGGTGCGTGGAGCCTGAGCTCCCCGTTTTGTACCGCGTTGCGAAACGGATGACCTCGTCCTCGGAAAACGCTGAGGACTTGGTTTCGCAGACGCTATTGCAGGCTTTCAGGGCTTGGGCTTCCTTCGACGGGCGGTTCCTGCGCAGTTGGCTCATCGTCATCATGCGCCGCGAGCGCAACCGGCTTTACCGCGAGCCGAGCCGCGTTGACTTGGAGATTGACGAGCTCGATCAGATTCCGGATCATGTCGTGACGTGGGACCTCGTCTCCGACCGGTTGCAGGCCGCCGAGATCCGGGCCGCCATCGATCAGTTGGAAACCGGATATCGCCTCGCGATCTGTCTGTGCGACGTCGAGGGAATGAGCTACGAGGAGGCCGCGGCGGCACTGGAAGTTCCCATTGGTACGGTTCGATCTCGCCTTAGCCGCGCACGCGCTTCCGTTCGCCGCAGCCTGAGTTCACAATTTTCACCGGAGATACCCGTATGAGACCCGATTGGGACGCTTACCTAAGAAACCACTTACCGCCGGCAGAAATGAAGGAGATTGCGGAAGCGCTGAAGCGCGACGAGGCACTCCAGCGGGACCTTGACGGTTTTCGTCGGTTCCGAGACCAGGTTCGTATGGCCGTTTTGGAAGAGCCAGTGCCTGCTGCCCGACTTAAGACCGCACTGGGGCAGGTGCGGGCGGCGGGCGACGCACCAAAACAGCGGGATCGCCCTCCTCTTCGGCTGGCACTGCTTGTTGCAGCTGCGTCGGTTGTCGTTGCGGCGCTTTACGTTCGAAACTCGTTTGAACACGACCCGTTCAACTTGGCTCGAAGTCCGGAGGTCGGCGTGTTTTCCGCCAAAACCGAGGCCGAGGGCCTGAAGTGGATTCGCAAAGACGACGCTTACCGGCAGCTACCCTCCTTCTCGATCTCAGGCAAAGATGTGAAGTTCTCAGTCGCTCGGATGGGTGAGGACTGGGCGTGTATGGACTACATTCTGGACGGCGAGACAATGCGGGTGTACATTGCGCCGAACCCGGGTGCGAAGGAGGCGGAACGGCATGGGTCTGGCGCTCAAGGAGTTGCCTGGAGCAAGAACGGCTTCTCCTTCGCGCTCAAGGGGAAGCTATCCGCCCGGTTGGTCTCGATTTCGGAGCAGATGATCAAAGGCTAGTCCTGACGTGTTGCTAATAAGCCCGTTCGGGTTACCGTTGCGGGTTAAATGCAACGCATGACGCCGGAAACACGAGAAGACGCACGGCGTCGGCTGGCCCGCATTGCCGGCCAAGTCGCCGGGTTGAGCGTGAAGCCTGAACTCTCCAACGCGACACGGACGTGGCCGTCGTGATTGTGACGTTACTGGGGGCGCTCACTATGCTGAGTTGCGCTGGCTTTGTTCTTGGCCTTCAGGCACAAGAAAAGTATCAAAAGGGATGGATCACGGCATACTCAAAAGGGACGGTTTACATATCATGGATCTGAGTAAGGTGGCACCGGAGCTTGCAGTTGGGTTCCTTTGGGGGAGCATCATGGCTGCCAACGGTATTTTGCAAAAAACGAAAGGGAATTTTTGGGTTAGGATGTTCATCCCATTGTTCATGGCACTCTCAGGGAATGCCTGGGCAGCTTTTGGGTACCTGTTCGTTCTAATGACATTGGAGAGGTCGAAATGGTTTCGACGGGCTTGCCGAAGCCTCGTGCTGAAATGTCCGAAGCTGTTCACGGAATTAGGCCCAATCCGAACGTGGAAGAATCCCTGGAGGTCGGGCAATCATGGAATCTAGAATGTGCCGATGGTCCGATCCTAAGTTTTTGAGCCCCGGTGCCCTCAGGGCGAAGCTCGAACGCTCCAACGCAACACCGAGGTGGCGGTCGTGATTGTGACGTTCCTGGGGGCGCTCACTATGCTGAGTTGCGCTGGCTTTGTTCTGGGCCTTCAGGCGCGGGAAAAGGATCAAAAAGGGCGGATCAAGGTAACCCTTCTTGCGCTCATTGTCACCACATTTACTTGGGCGCTTTTCATACCCACCGCGATTCGAATTCAGCAGTTAGAGATGTTGCTATTGGAGAAGGAATTCCTGGCTGGAAGGAAGTTCGCGGACCCGAAGTAATCGTTGCCCGTCGCGGGCCCTTTCGGCTACGTTTGCCGCCGTCGCCTCGTTCGCACGATCGACTTGATCTCGTGAATCTGGTTTTGGAGTGCGGTGGCTCTGCCACCGCTTTGGGTCTCGGCGGCTCTGCCGCCGTGCTTCTGCACCTCAAACAACCGCACGATACGGCGGCAGAGCCGCCTCTTTGTAAAAGCTCCGAGTTGCGTTAAAGCGGTGGCAGAGCCACCGCACTCCAAAAAGTGGAGTCGTGACCTGCGGGCGGGTTAAATGCAACGCATGACGCCGGAAACACGAGAAGACGCACGGCGTCGGCTGGCCCGCATTGCCGGCCAAGTCGCCGGGCTGCAAAAAATGGTCGAAAGCGAGCGGTATTGCGTGGATGTGATCACGCAAGTCGCCGCCCTCCGCGCCGCGCTCGACCAGTTCGGCCTGCTGATGGTTTCTAGCCACGTGGAAGACTGCATCTACGGTGCGGGCGAGGACGACGACCACAAGCACGAGTTCCACGACAAAAATGCCCGCGTGGCGGAGTTACGCACGACCCTCAATCGTTTTCTAAAGTAGAGGAACCATGGCAAAAGGCGCAATCGCAGTTGATTTCGGGGCGAGTTCCGCCCGCTTTGCGGCGGGAACGCTGGAGGACGGCGTTATTCGCTACGAAATCGTGCGGCAAGAAGCGCACCACGCCCGGGAGCACGAGGGCCACCAAGTTTGGGACATCGATCGGCTGATCGCCTTCACGAAGTCGGCGGCGGAGTACGGCACGGCTCACTTTACGTCGGCGACGGTAGGCGTCGACTCGTGGGGCGTGGACCACGGCTTTATCGACCATTCGGGCGACCTCATCAGCCCGCCGGTTTGCTACCGCGACGCCTCGCACACCCGGATGTTTGAAGCGCTCGCCGGGCACCGCGCCGACCTTTTCCAGCAGACCGGCATCCAGCATCAGCCGTTCAACACGATCTACCAGTTGGCGGCTCGACGGGCCGAAAACCCGAACTTGCCGGACGAAGCTGCACGCTGGCTGATTCTGCCGGACCTCATCGGCTACCTCCTGACGCGTCAGGCGCAGTACGAAATCACCCAGGCCTCGACCACGCAGCTGATGGCGACCGACGCGACGTGGTGCCCGGCGGCCTTTGAGCTTTGCGGCTGGCCGATCCCCGACCTGGGGCCCACTTTGCCAGGATTCCAGGGCGGGTACGTCGCGCCGAACGTCCGGCTTGCCGTCGTGGGCAGCCACGACACGGCTTCGGCGGTGTTCGGGTTGGAGCCGCTCGCGGAGGATACAGTTTTCCTCAACGTTGGCACGTGGTCCTTGCTTGGGTGCGTTTTGGATTCGCCGAACGTGTCGCCGGAGGCCGCGCAAGGCAACTTTACGAACGAGCGATGCGTGGATGGCCGGGTTCGGTTTTTGAAGAACGTCGCCGGATTTTGGGTGATCAATCGGCTGCACCAGGAGCTTCCGGGCGTTCCGGAGCGGGTGGCCGACTGGCTTGCCGGGGCGGATCTCAACGAAACGCGTCGGCTTGACCTGGATGCCGCCGGCCTGTTTGCGCCGGAGAGCATGCTGGCGGCGGCGCACGAGCAGATTGAAGGGGCAGAGCCAACCACCGCCGAGTGGGGGGGAATCGCGCTGCATAGTTTGGTGGATGCTCTGGCCGGGCTTCCCGTGGAACTCGGCCGCATCACCGGTCGGCGATTCACGAAGATCCGGGTGGGCGGCGGCGGCTCGCGTAGCGAGGCGTTTCGCGAGCTTCTGGCCCAGCAGAGCGGCTTGGCGGTCGAGGTCGGCACGGTTGAGGCTTCGGTCCTGGGCAACCTCGCCCTTCAGTTCGTGGCGCAGGGTGCGTTGACCCTAGAGGAAGCCCGCGCGGTGGTCGCTCGGTCCTAGCCACGCATCATGATGCGTCGAATACATAATGTATGATGCATTCATGAGAATGACGTACACCCCGGAGGCCGATTTGGAGGGCAGGCTGAATGACCTCGTCCGGTCGTCAGGTCGGTCGATGAATAGCATCCTTAACGAGTTGGTTCGAAAAGGTCTCAACGGAAGCGAGTCGCCAACGGCGGAATCACCGTTCGTTGTGCGTCCTTTTCCGGGTGGACTCCGGCCTGGGATCGATCCGGAACGGTTGGGCGACTATTTGGATGACTTGGATGCGGAGGAATTTATCCGAGTTTCGAATCAGCGAGACTTGACCGGGGCAAGTAGTTGATCGTTCCAGATGTGAATCTGCTCGTCTATGCTTACACGCAACAAGACGCCCGGCACGAGGCCGCGCTCGACTGGTGGGAGGGCGTGCTGAACGGCAAGGAGCTCGTCGGGCTGCCGTGGATGGTGACGTTCGGATTTCTTCGGCTGCGAACGAACCCTAGGATTTGCGCGCATCCTGCGCCGATGGAAGCGGCGCTTCGGGTTGTCGAAGAATGGCACGAAAGATCCTTGACCATCAGCCTGGAGCCTGGAATGCGCCACCTCGAAATCGTGCGCGGTCTGCTTCTCACTTCCGAAGGTGGCAGCAACCTGGTCAACGACGCGCACCTGGCCGCGCTCGCCATCGAACACCGCGCCACCTTGTTCACCCACGACCGAGATTTCGACCGATTCTCCGGTCTTAAAGTCGCGTACCCACTTCGGAAGCGCTGAATGCTGTCAAACTAGGTATCCGTGAGCGCAAGCGACGCAACCGGCATCTTTATCAACGAGACCCACACCTCGGCCGCCATCTGGCAGTATCGCGTGGAGCGAATGATCCTCGAGGGGAAAACGCAGTATCAGACCTACCAAATCTGCGATATCCCGCGGTTCGGAAAGAGCCTGTTCCTCGACTACAACATCCAGACTTCCATCCTGGACGAATACATTTTTCACGAGTGCATGACGCAGCCAGCGATGACGCTGCACCCGAACCCGAAGCGGGTGGTGGTTTGCGGCGGCGGCGAAGGTGCAACCCTTCGCGAGGCCCTGGCCCACAACACCGTCGAGGAGGCCATCATGGTCGATATCGACGAAGAGCTCGTCGATATGGTGAAGGTCCACATGCCCGAGTGGCATCAGGGAGCTTTCGAGGACAGCCGAACGACTCTGCTTCACACCGACGCACGGGGTTGGCTCGCCGACCATAAGGGCGCGAACTTCGACGTCATCCTGAGCGACCTGCCAAACCCACATGAGGACGGTCCCGGCCAGTTCTTGTTCACGAAGGAGTACTTCCAAATCGCCGCCGACGCCATGGGCGAAGATGGCGTGTTCGCGATGCAAGCGGGCTCGGCAAACGAGAACTACCCGGCATGCATGGCCAGCTGCATCAAGACGCTGGAGAGCATGAGCGAGGTTTTCCCGCATGTTGCGGGCTACTACGGCATCGTCTCCACGTTCTTCCAGCCGTGGGGATTCGTGCTCGCAAGCAAAAAGCACGACCCATTGGCCCTAACCGCCGAAGAAATCGTGCGCCGGCACGCCGCGCGCGGCGTCATGAATCGCTATTACACGGGCCGGTTCCACCAGGCCTGCTTCACGCTGCCGGAGTATCTGCTTCGGGCCGTGGAGACCGAGGGCCGCATCCTCACCGATGCCGACCCGTTCGTTTGGGACGCCTAGGCGTCAAGGGAATAGGAGAAAGCAAACAATGATGTTTCGCAAATTGTATTGGGTTGTCGAGCACGTGCACCAAGACGGCACGTCGAGCGTTCGAGGCGTGTATACGTCGATCCCAGATCTGGTCGATTGCGGTCTTGCCGGGGTGACCGGGGCGGTACGCCTCACGCTCACCAAGCTCGATAGCAATCAGCCGCCCATCGGGCTGTGGGGGTCGCCAAGTTTTGAAGGCATCCACGACGAACTACAACCTTACGTGGATGCGGACGACTTTTCCGATGACCACCGGCACTACCTGATGTCGGCACTTACTGCGAGATTGGGCTAAGAGCCCAATCTCGCTTTTCGCCGTCCTTACTGTTGCGGAGCGGCGGGGGCAGCGGGGGCGGCTTCGGCTTCCTTCAGGCTGTCGAACGCTCGCTTCCAAGGATCCTTGAGGTAGGCAAGCTTGACGTCGATCTTGGCGCCCTTCAGGCGGTCCTGCAGCGACTTGTTTAGGTCGTTGGCCTGGGTTCCGCGCGTCTCGGCGAGCTGGCGTCGAACGGCTTCCTTCAGGGTTTCGTCGATCGCGATCTTGGTGGCGCCGGTCTTGTTCTGCAGGAAGAATTTGACAGAGTTGTTGCCGTCTTTGATCCACTCGCTCTGTCCGCCGACTTTGAGCTTGTTGGCGATCTCCTTCACGCGATCGGGCAGCTGGTCGACGATCTTGGCCGGGTAGGCGCCGCTGTTGGTGCGGGCGTCCGGAATCGTGCTGTAGCGGGCGGCAACGGCAGGGAACTGCTGTCCGGCCTTTAGGTCCTGGTCGGCCGAGGCCTTATCCTTGTCCGTCTTGACGACGAGCCAGTAAAGGTCAACCTTTGCCGGGGTGAGGAACTGCTCGGGGTTGGCCTTGATGTAGGCATCGACATCGGCAGCGGTAACGGTGATTCCCTTCGTCAGGGTGTTAAATCGGGCGAGGTCCAAGGCAAGGTCCTGGTTGATCTCTTCAAGCGAGAGCCCGCTCGTGGTCAGCGTCTTGACAAAGTTCGGATTCCGCTTCGTTTGGAAGTCGAGTTCCTTCTTGATGTCGGCGTCTTTCGGCGCGACGCCCTGGTCTTTGGCCAACTGCATTAGGAGCTTGCGGTTTACGAGGTCGCGCATGCCTTGCAGGGCGAGCGAGCCGGCAACCTGAAGCTCGGTTGGGCCGTTGGGCGTGAGGACCTGAACCGATCGCTTTCGGGCGAGGTAGTTATTGAACTCACCCATGCTGATCGGGTCGTCGTTCACCACGGCAAGAAGGCTTCCGCCGCTTGCTGCTGCCGCTCCGCCACCGCCGCCATTACATCCCGCCAGGGCAACTAGCGTCGCCGGAATAATCGTCCAAATCCATCTCTTCACAGGTTTAAATTCTCCATTCATGTCGTTCGATCCGCCACGCGGCTAAACGCTATCGGCTTAGAGATGTGACGCTTCACATCTCTAAGCCGATGCATAGGTTACAACATCAACCCTGGCTGTAGCGTGCCGCTAGTAACGTCACGCGTTTGTGGCTGTCTGCCTAGGCTGGCACCGAGATTTGGGCCATGAACGACTCGCGAAGCCGGGCGAGGGCTCGCGTGTGGATCTGGTGGCTGCGAGACTCGCTGACACCGATGACTTTGCCGATCTCGCTGAAGGTCAAGCAGTCGAAATAATGCAGGCGCAAAACCTCTTGTTCTCGATTCTCCAGTTTATCAAGGCACTCGGCCAGGGCCGCGCGAATCGCCCTCCCCTCCACAAGCCGCCGTGGATTCTGCGAATCGTCTTCAACCAGTTCGCCGAACGTCGCGCCGCCGTCTCCAGGGATGAAGTCATCGAGGCGAACGACGAGCGACTGGGCGTAGAGGGCGCGCAAATTCCCTAGCTCGACGTCGGAAAACCCGGTGCGTTCCGATATTTCGGCGTCCGAGGGTGTTCTGAGCAGCTCGCCTTCCAGGGCCACTTGCGCCCGGTTGAGGGTGCGCAGCTTTTCGCGCGTGCTCCGTGGGACCCAGTCCTCATTTCGCATCAGTTCCAAAACCGAAACGCGAATGAGGACCACGGCGTAGGTTTCGAACTTGACGTCGTGAGAAGGCTCAAATCGATCGACCGCACGGATGAGTGCGAGCACCCCGACCTGGAGAAAGTCCTCCATCGGGATCGATGACCTGCGTCCGGCGCAAAGGCGTGCAACGGTTACCTTGACAAGGTAGGAGTAGTGGCGAATGAGGGCGGTTCGGGCTTCCGATTTACCGTGGTCGCGAAAATCGCTCCACGATACGGAGAGTTGGTCGCAATGTAAAGACATGAATGAACTCCGGTATCGATCACACAACAGACAAAAAGGGCGGTCAAAGATTCACGCCACAATGATTTGATACACGATACCGGTTAAGGGTGACACACTTTTCCGGTACACGTTGATAGAATTGCGAATTATTTCGCAAGTTCATACGCCGAAACGCATTCCGTCGTAGGCAAGTTCCACACCGTCTGGCAAATTTGCCTCGGTCGGGCCGTGATCGTAGTCGTGGCTTAGGTGCGTGAGGATGGTTCGACGCGCTCCGAGCTCCTGCGAAACCTCGACCGCACGCTCCAGGTGGAAGTGGTTAGGATGCGGGCGGTACCGAACGGCATCAATCATCAGGGTTTCCAGGCCATGGAGCTTCTCCCAGGCGGCAGGCGGGATAAAGCTGACGTCCGTGATGTAGGCAAAATCGTTGATCCGGATGCCGATGACCGGGAAAGGACCGTGCTCGACAAGAAACGACGTGATCGTCATCCCCCCAACCTCGAGCGGCTCCGGAACGTCGCGTAGGTCGAATCGCGGAACGAAGATCCCTGGAGAGAATTCTTGGAACGCATACGGGTAGATGCGCCGGATGTCCGCCTGGTAGCGGGGAAGCGTGTAGACCGGTATGTCGCGGTTATCGCGCATGCAGATGGAGCGCAAATCGTCCATTCCCATGACGTGGTCGGCATGGGTGTGCGTGATCAGGACGGCCTCAACGTCCAGAATATTCTCCCGCGTCATCTGAAGCCGGAGTTCAGGCGGGCAGTCAACGAGCAGGTTTCCCGAAGGGCCAAGAACGCAAATCGCGGCCCGCATGCGATGGTTCCGCGGGTCATCGAGGTAGCCGTCGGGGTACGTGTGCCCCAGCATCGGGACGCCATTGCTCGTCCCCGAGCCAAGAACCACCACGGTCGGCATGCGTCAGAGCTCGCCGGCGCGTCGCAATACTTCGGCCGCCACGATGGTGCTGGGGATGTCGGCGTATTGGGCCAGCCGCTCAAGGCAACGGGCGAAGTTACGCTCAGAAAGTTCGTCATGCCGCTCCATGCCTTTTCGCGCTTCGGCAACCAGTTCGGCACCTTCTTCAAAGAACCGGGCACGGTTTTGTGGAAGCGACTTGTTCGTAACGGCCGCGTAGCGTCGGCTGAGCTGCTCGTAGACCGTTTCCCAGGAGGTTTTGGCCTCCATCTCGGCGCGCAGCTTCGTCATCTCGGCTTGTTGAAGCCGTCGCCGCTCCGCGTCGCGTCGCTTTGCGCGCTCGTAATCTTCCTCAGTGGTGCCTTCGATGATGCGAACGCGCAGGTTGCTGCCGGCGTTGCGGGAGGCGGTCACCTCGATAAGGCGTTGTGTGGTCGGCATGCGAAGGTGCCCGGCCAACTCTTGGTCGGCGGTGGGAACACCAAGTACCAGCACCCCTTCATCAACGGCAATTGCGCGTGCCGCATTCAGCGCCGCCCAAACGCCGCGTCCGGTCACGCCGTTGAGCACGGTGGGGAGGGTTGTTTTCCAGATCGCCGCCGCATCTACCATAACGGTTGAATTATAGCGAACCGGGTCCGCATAGGAAACTCATACGATCTTCGGAACGCCGATGTAGGGAGTAAATCGGCCTAGCCACTTGCCCTGCAGTTCCGCCTCGCCCCGCATTCCCTCGCCGCAACTGAAGAAAACCTCCCGGCTACAGCGATGTTCGGTGGCTTCGCGGTTCCGGCTGTCGTCGCCCTCGAACCGAAGGAGTACGTAAAACTGGAGGTCGTCTCGGTTTTCCCATTCCCAGGGGTCGGAGCTAAGCACGTGGTCCTTGTCCATCGCATATTTGCTGAGCACGAAGCACCAGGTCTTCGTCATCCGTGGTCCGACATGCATCGTTTTTTGGAACGTGTGGCCCAGAACCAGCCCAACAACGATCATGACCGGGCCGCCTAACAGCGCAGTTTGCGTGACGGCGATGGCAAATCGGCTAAGCGCCTGCGTGTTACTGGTTCCTGGCCCGTTCACCAAGCCGTCAAAACCAAGTAGGCCGGTGAGTAGCAGGGCGCCGAGGGCGAAAACGAATACGCCGATCCCCCCGAAAATGAGGAATCCCACGGTTTTTTCTTTTCGCGGATCCATGGCGTTTTTGCTCCCTCGCGGTCTTCCCGGCACCGCGCCATCCGAGCAAGAAAGACGCTTTTGAGGCTCCGGCAGGTTCGTGCTTTGCCTCCGGAACTTAGAAAATAAGGCTGCGCCACAAAAAGAACGCAATCCCGGCGAACTAAACGGACGTATCGGGGCGTCAAACGGTTTGCTTCCGCCGAGGTTTTGTTCCCTTATGGGTCTATTGGAGCGGGTCTATTGGTCTACAATAACCCGCGAGTGGCCTTCGGGTGTCTCGGCTTGAGTGGTGAAACAAGAATGGCGTTGCCGCGCGTACCAATGACTCAGTTCCTTCTTCAGAAGGGTTATCTGAAACCAGAGCAGCTTGAAGAGGCGAAAAAGGTCTCCCAGCAAACCGGTCAGCCGGTGGACCGTGTTCTGATCTCACTCAACTTTGTTGGAGAGCGCGAAGTCCTCATGGGCAAGGCCCAGGAAATGGGACTTGGCTTTGTGGACCTCGACCGAATTACCGTTGACAGCAGTGCGCTGAACGTCGTCCCGGAGCGGATCGTGAAGGCCCACAACGCCCTCCCGGTCAAGAAGGAAGGCGCGCACCTTTGGGTGGCCATGACCAACCCGAACAACATCGTCGCGCTCGACGATTTTAAAATTGCGTCGGGATGCCGCGTCACGCCGGTGCTTGCCGTTGCCGGTGCCATCGACGACTCGATTAAGAAGTATTACTCCGGTGCTGCCGCAACCCCGGCTGCCGCTACGACGACCGCCGTAACCGCGGCTGCCGCGACTCCTGCCGCTGGCGGTGGAGGTGCCGTTGCCACCAACTACTCGGACGCGATGCGCCGAGCCATCGCCGAAGCCGGTGTGAACCGCGACCTTCCGGCCGATGCCGCCGGAGACGACGACGAGAAGATGGCCGAGCAGGCTCCCATCATCCGTCTGGCGAACGCACTCATCCAGCAGGCGATTTCCGACCGCGCGTCCGACATCCACGTCGAGCCGCTCCAGCGATCTGTCCGGGTTCGATACCGTGTTGACGGTGTTCTGGCCGAGGCCATGACGGTTCCCCGGAACCTGATGGCGCCGCTCATCTCTCGTCTCAAGATCATGTCTGAGATGAACATTGCGGAGCGCCGAATTCCGCAAGACGGTCGTATCGAGATTCGAACGAACAACAAGGAATATGACCTTCGTGTTAGCTCCGTTCCAACTCCGTACGGCGAGAAAATCGTTATGCGAATTCTGGACAAGGGCTCGACCATGGTCGGCCTCCAGAAGCTCGGCTTCACGGACGAAAACCAGATCAAGATTGAAGAGCTGACCAGCCAGCCGAACGGCTTCTTCCTTGCCACCGGACCTACGGGATCCGGTAAGACGACGACCCTGAACTCGGTCATCAACAAGCTCAACACGGTCGGTGTGAACATCCTCACCGCAGAAGACCCGGTCGAGTACCAGATGAACGGCGTCGCCCAGGTTCAGATGAACAAGAAGGCGGGCCTTACGTTTGCCACCGCGCTTCGCGCGTTCCTTCGACAAGACCCCGACATCATCATGGTCGGAGAAATTCGTGACCTTGAAACGGCAGACATTGCGATCGAAGCCGCGCTTACGGGTCACATGGTGCTTTCCACGCTCCACACCAACGACGCGCCGTCGGCCGTTCTGCGACTTGGCGATATGGGCGTTGAGCCGTTCCTTATCGCGGCCGTTCTCGTGGGCGTTCTCGCCCAGCGACTTGGCCGCCGAATTGACCCGAACAACCGCGAGCCGTACGAAGTGCCGATGACGGACCTTCGCCGATTCGGATTGGAAGTAACCGACCCGGACGAGATGGTCACGATCTATCGTGGAATCCCGGCCGAGACGAACCGAATGACCGGATACTCCGGTCGAACCGGTTTCCATGAGCTGATGACGATCAACTCCGAAATTGCGGAGATGATCGTTCGAAAAGCGCCGTTAAACGATATTAAAGCCGCCGCGAAGGCAAACGGCATGAAGGAACTCCGGGAAGACGGGTTGGTTAAGGTGCTCCAAGGCGTCACCGATCCTTCGGAAGTTATGCGCGTTGTCTTTACCGCCGGCTACTAACAGTTACGATACAAAGGAACCTAATGCAGAATCCAGGAATGATGCCGCCGCCGCGAATGGGCGTGGGAGGATTGCCCCCCGCGAACGTCCCGCCACAGCAACAAAAAGAGGTCGAGGCCCCAAAGGGTCCGCCCCAGAGTCTTGAAGACCTTCACATCGACGAGCTTTTGCATATCGTCGTGGATCGCTCGGCGTCGGACCTTCACATCTGCCAGAACTCCGAGCCGATCATCCGCGAAGATGGACGACTCGTCAAGCTTCACTTCGAAAAGTTCACGTCGCAGCACACGCAGCGGATGATGTACGACATCATCAGCGACGAGAACATCAACAAGTTCGAAACGACGCTGGAGCTCGACTTTTCGTACCAGCTCCCGCGGCGCGCCCGGTTCCGAGTTAACCTGTATCGCGAAAAGGCAGCGGTTGCGGCCGCATTCCGATTGATCCCCCAGAAGATCCCGACCGTCGAGCAGCTGAACCTGCCTCCGATCCTGAAGGTGTTCTGCGAGAGGCCACGTGGCCTTGTTCTGGTGACCGGCCCGACCGGCTCGGGTAAGTCGACGTCGCTCGCGGCGATGATCAACCATATCAACGAGAACCACGCGCACCACATCATCACGATTGAGGACCCGATTGAATACCTGCACGAGCACAAGCAGTGCATCATTAATCAACGCGAGGTCGGCTCGGACACGAAGAGCTTCTTGAATGCGCTGCGAGGTTCACTTCGAGAAGACCCGGACATCCTGCTCGTTGGTGAAATGCGCGACATGGAAACGATTTCGTTGGCGATCACCGCCGCCGAAACCGGTCACCTTGTCTTTGCAACCCTTCACACCAACAACGCGGCCGAATCGATCGACCGAATGATTGACGTTTTCCCTCCCGGACAGCAAGAGCAGATCCGCGTTCAGCTTTCGAATAACCTGGTGGCTATCGTGTCGCAGCAGTTGATGAAGAAGCTCGGCGGCGGCCGCATCCCGGCAAACGAGATCATGATCGCCTCGCCGGCCATTCGCAACCTCATCCGAGAAGCGAAAACTCACCAGATCCCGTCGACGATTCAAACGAGCGGAAACGTCGGCATGTTCACCATGGACCAATGTCTGCGAGACCTGTACCTGAAGGGGCTTATCACCCTGGAAGACGCATACGCTCGATGCCAGAACAAGGAAGAGCTCACCAAGATGATCAGCACGCCCGCCTCGACGACCTCGCCACAGCGGGGACGGTAAGGCCGACCCAGTAAGGAGACAAAATGCCAATCTTTAGCTACACTTTCCGTGACGCAAATGGCGGAGTCCAGAAGGGAACCGCCGATGCAGAGAGCGAGGAGATTCTAAGGAGTCGCTTCGAAGAACAAGGGCTCACCATCACCGAGCTGACCATGATCCGGGCGAAGTCGCCAAGATCCAAGCAGTACGGCAAGGTGAAACTCACCGACCTGTCGGTTTTCTGCCGCCAGCTCTCCACGATGGTGGACGCCGGTGTCTCGCTGGTTCGATGCCTCGACATTTTGGGCAGCCAGACGCAGAACTCGAAGCTGAAAAAGATTCTCGCCGACGTTGGCGAGCGGGTTGAAGGCGGCGAAAGCCTCAGCCGTGCCATGCAGCGTCACCCGCGCGCTTTCAACAACCTGTTCATTGGTCTCATCAAGGCCGGTGAGGTTGGTGGTGTTCTCGAAGAGTCCTTGCAGCGACTCTCGGGCTTCTTGGAAAAGGACGTGGAGCTTCGCCGAAAGGTGAAGTCGGCAATGACCTACCCAGCGCTGGTTGCGATCATGGCGGGTGGCATCGTTACGTTCATCGTTGTCTGGTTTATTCCCCAGTGGGCGGCGATTCTTACGGACCTCGGCCTGAAGCCGGAAGACCTTCCGCTTGCGACGAAGTTCCTCATCGACATCGCAAACGTGGTTACGAAGTCCTGGTGGGCGGTTGTCATTGGGATTGTGCTGCTGATCGTCTCCTACCGCTTGTTTGTATCCACCCGGTTTGGCCGGCGTGTTGCGGACCGCGTAAGGTTGAAGCTTCCCGTCTTTGGCAAGCTCCACCACAAGGTTTGTATGGCTCGGTTTAGCCGAACCATGGGCACGCTGCTCACCTCCGGTGTACCGATCCTTCAGGCGATGGAAACCGTCGCTGGAACCGTCGGCAACACGATCATGAGCGACGCGCTGATGGAAGCACGCGCCCGAATCCGGGAAGGAGACCGAATTGGCGACCCGCTGGAAGCCAGCCGCCTCTTCCCGCCGATGGTCGTTCACATGATCGGTGTTGGTGAGGAGTCCGGTTCGCTCGACTTCATGCTCCAGAAGATCGCCGATTTCTACGAAGCGGAAGTAGAAGCCGCCCTGGCTTCGCTTACGTCTGCCATCGAGCCGATTATGATCGTCTCGCTCGGCTTCATCGTCGGCTTCATCGTTATCTCCTGCTTCTTGCCCTTGGTGGACGTTATCTCGAAACTGTCTTCCGGCGGCGGCGACGAGTAGTCGCTCTCAACCCGAAAGCCTCCGGAACCTGTTCCGGAGGCTATTTTTATATGGAACCATCCCAAATTTGGTCTGAACGCCCTGCGCAAGACGCCATGACCGAGGCATATCCCGTCGGTAACGGACACCTGGGGGCCATGGTCTTCGGTGGTACGAACCGAGAGCGACTCGTGCTCTGCCAAGACACGCTTTATGCCGGCGGCCCGTACGACCCGAACCGCCCCGGCGCGCACGTCGAACTCGGTGCCATACGGGACCTAGTTTTCAAAGGACAGAGCGGGGCGGCGCGCCGCTTGATCGACGAGAAGTTCATGGCGGAGCCGCTCCGGCAGATGCCGTACCAAACCCTGGGCAACTTGGAGCTGGACTTCTCGCTGGAAGGCGAAGTGACCGAATACCGCCGATGGCTTGACCTTGCCGAGGCAACGACCGTCACGACGTTCTCCGTCGCGGGAATTGAGTATCGGCGAGAGGTCTTTGCGAGCAACCCGGCGGGAGTGATCGCGATTCGGCTTTCTGCCAGCCGAAAACGGAGCATCACCGTTCGCGTTGGACTCTCCACCCCGCACCTTCGGTTCGATCACGGGATGGAAGGCGATGTTTTGGAGATGACCGGCGAAAACGGCGCGGCGGAAGGTATCCCCGGCCAGCTCCGCTGGGCCGCCCACGCCGAAGTTCGCGCAAAAGGCGGAATCCGTCGGACGGGCCAGGACTCGGTTTCGATTGAGAACGCGGACGAGGTAGTGATCCTGGTCGCCCTCTCCACCTCGCATGTGAACTACGAAGACGTAAGCGGCGATCCAGTCGCAAAGAATCTGGCCGCGCTTGCGAAGCAACGCAAGCGGAGTTTCGCCCAGATCCGTCAGATGCATGTCGCCGACTACGGGCGCCTTGCCAAACGATTTGAACTCAAGCTTACGGAGGACGGAGACATGGATCTGCCGACGCAAGCGAGAGTGCAGCGGTTCTCTGAGGGCCATCCGGACGCCGGGCTCGTGGCGCTGTACGTTCGATTTGCCCGCTACCTGCTCATCTCTTGTTCGCGACCGGGGAGCCAGCCGGCCAATTTACAAGGCCTATGGGTCGATTCGCTCTCGCCCGCTTGGGGCAGCAAGTACACGATCAACATCAACACGGAGATGAACTACTGGCTCGCCGAGCCAATGAACCTGGCCGAATGCGCCGCGCCGCTGCACGAGATGGTGCAGGATCTCGCGGTAACCGGGCAGCGCAGCGCCCGCGAACTGTACGACGCCCCGGGCTGGGTTACCCACCACAACACTGACCTCTGGCGGGCGACCGCGCCGATTGACGGCGCGTTCTGGGGCATGTGGCCGATGGGCGGAGCATGGCTCTGCGCGCATCTCTGGGATCGATACGACTTCAGCCGGAATCTGGACGACCTCCGGGCGGCCTATACGACGATGCGGGAGGCGGCGCGGTTCTTCCTTTCCGCGCTGGTGGTGGACCCTCGCACTGGCTATCTGGTCACCTGCCCGTCCATTTCTCCTGAGAACACGATCCCGGGTCCGGATGGCTCGAGCATCGTCGCCGGAACCGAGATGGATAACGCGATTCTGCGGGACCTTTTCGATCGCACGGCGGAGGCTTCGGAGCTCCTAAATAAAGACCCGGAGCTTCGGCAGGAAATCCGGGCGGCGCGGGCACGCTTACGTCCGCAGCAAATCGGGAAAGCTGGGCAGCTGCAGGAATGGGCAGAAGACTGGGATTTGGAGGCCCCCGAGCGCACCCACCGCCACGTTTCCCATCTATTCGGTCTCCACCCCAGCCACCAGATTTCGCCGCTCGCCACACCAGAGCTCGCGACTGCCGTCCGTAAAACGCTGGAGTTGCGCGGCGACGACGGCACCGGATGGAGCCTCGCTTGGAAGATCAACTTTTGGGCACGGCTGCACGACGCGAAGAAGACAGAGCGGCTGGTTCGCATGCTCCTTTCGCCGGAGCGGACCTATCCAAACTTCTTTGATGCCCACCCACCTTTCCAAATCGACGGCAACTTTGGCGGGGCAAACGGGGTGCTCGAGGCACTCGTGCAAAGCCACCTTCCGGTGACAACCGAAAAGCCGAAAGATGGGCCGTGCCTCGTGCATCTGCTACCCGCTCTTCCGTCCGAATGGTCGAGCGGCTCGGTTCGCGGGGTCCGGCTTCGAGGCGGGTTCTCGCTGGATATGGCCTGGGAAGCGGGCCGCATAGCGCGGTGCACCTTGCGAGGACGAGGGCGCGTTCGTGTTCGGTACCCGGATCCCGTCACCGACGAGGCGGTGGAACGATGGGTTCGGGTCAACGGGCGTGCCGAGCTGCTTGACTAAACCGGCTAAAATCCACCGATGCCCGCATGGACCTGCCTTTTTGGATTTTTGATTGGCGCGGTCGCCGGCAGCTTCCTCAATATGGTGATTTACCGTCTACCGCGCGGGATCTCCTTCATCAACCCGGCAAGCAGCATCTGCCCGGTCTGTAAGCACGCGCTTGGCTGGCCAGACCTGATGCCGATTTTCAGCTTTCTTAGCACCGGCGGCAAGTGCCGCTACTGCCAAGTAAAGATTTCACCTCGCTACATGCTGGTCGAACTCCTTTGCGGCGGACTCTTTGCGGCTGTTTGGTACAAATACCAGGTTTTGCAGGACGCAAACCTCTCGACCGCTGTCTACATGCTGACCGTTGCCTGCCTCGTGGCGGCCTTTTTCATTGACTGGGAGCTCTTTCTCATCCCCGATGAGATCAATGCGCTTCTCCTGGTTATCGGTCTTGTGTTCCACGGCATTGTAGGCAGCCTTCCGGTCGCGCTTCAGGGTGCGTTCTTCGGCTGGGCGCTACTCTTCGGCATTTCGTTCGGCGGTCGGATCCTGCTTCAAAAAGATGCCATGGGCCTGGGAGATGTGAAGCTGATGCGCGGCGTGGGCGCGGTTATCGGAGCACCGCTCTTAGGGGCTAATGTTGTGATTGCCGTGTTTGCCGGCCTCGTTTTTGGCCTCATCTTCATGGGAATTGACAGGATGAAGGGCGGCTCGGCGGTTGCGTCGACGCCAGTCGAGCCGGTGCCCGAACCAGAGCCGGAGAGCCTGAAGAGCCTGCTCACCGGCGGAATCTGGACGCTACTGTGCCTCGACATCGTCGGGATATTCTTTCCAAAAATCTATCGTCTCATCGGAATTGAGCTAACCGGGGCGAATAGTGAGGAATTGGACGAGGAGTTCACCGTGACGCCCTCCACCATCCCTTTTGGCCCATACCTAGCCGTAGGAACGGTCCTTTGCATTTTGTTCTCAACGGAGATTCAGGGCGCGACGGATGCCTACTGGAAGTATGCAACCGGCGGAAAGACGACGGAAAGATCGCGTTCCATAGAATTAGACAGGCTCCCGGTCGGGTAGAACACGAACGGCGTGCTTGTTTGTGTGACCTTCGGGAGCGGAGAGGTCACTCATAAATGTAACGTGTTACGGGGAGATTGCAGTATGGAGTTCAAGGGGGCTAAGGAACAACGTCGCGGGTCATCCCGTCTAGTTCATTGGGGAGCAAAGGGCCCCAGAAGCATGAACGCACGCCGCGCATTTACACTTGTTGAGCTTCTCGTCGTCATTGCCATTATTGGCATCTTGGCGGCGATCTCATTTCCCGTTTTCGCCGAGTCGAAAAAGTCTGCCCTGAAGGGTTCAGACATGAGTAACCTCAACTCGATTCGGGTAGCTCTGCAGCTTTACCGGGCGGACCAAGGAGCACATCCACCGGCGCTCTTGGGCTACGCAACGGGCTACAGCAACTTCACCCCAAGCGATGCCGATATCATTCCGGCCGATAAGATCGCCGGCGCGCTCTTTCCGAAGCGCATCGACGCCATCGCAACGTTTAAGTCGGCCAGCCAGAACCTTGGCCTGGACGGCAACAAGCGATTTACTCGGGCCGTGTGGCCAAACAAGTCGGCCGTCGGTGAGACCGACGCCCTTCGGGTTCAGAAATACGGACCCGGCGACGGTTTCGTGACGCGTTGCGTGGCGGGCTCAACGGTAGATAATTACTACTATCAAGCATCCGGCTATGACGTAGCCGAAGTTGAGACCAGCAGCGGCAAGCGAACCGAGCTGCGGTACACCCTGTTTTGGAGCGGCTACTCAGTTGCGAGCGACCCGTGCGCTCCGGCCGCGAATGACGGAATTGGTAGCGCAAGCGACGATCCGAGGCAGCTCGGATACACGGATCCACCTGAAACGACGGTGGTTACCTGGAACAGCTTCTACCGTCAGTACGATTCAAATAAGAATCCACAGCGGGCGAAGTTTGATTTCGTTCTGACGCTCGGCGGAAAGGCGCAGGCGGTTGACTCCCGCGCTATTTCTGAGCAGAGCTGGAAGTTTGGGGCACGCTAGGAGGTACGGACTCGTGAAAAAAGGATCCGTTTATCTGCCCATTGCCGGTAGGTCACTGCCGGGCCGTTTGACCCGACGGGGAACCACGCTTGTCGAGGTGCTCGTTGTCATCGTCATCTTGCTCATCGGCATTCTTGCCGTGCTGCAAATCTTCCCCAAAGGCTTCCTCATCCTCAGCCAGGCGCGAAAGTCCGCCCAGTCTGCCGCGATGGCTCGGGACGTCTCGGAGCGCCTGAAGACGCTCGGCGACTCGATCCCCGATCAGATCGTTGCCGTAGGGCCGCTGGGTTATGACCCGAACGCAACCGTAGACGATCTTGGTCCTGCCGCGCCCGTCATCAATTCCAGCGGAAACCTGGAAACAGCCGACGGAACCGTGGTGGGTCCGTGGGCATTGTTTACCGGTGCCAACCGATTTCGCCGGGTTATCGGCGAGAAGCACACGATTTCTTCGCCGCGACTTCTGCAAGGCGGCATCACCGGATGCCCCGTGCTACCGTCGCTGGGAATGGTCGATACGCTCGACCCGATTGTGGTCAACGGACCGGAGCTCAACCGAAATCTGAGCCTGCCGAATGACCTGACCCGAGTCGGCGTCACCGATTTCTACGCGACCGCCTTCACGTTTGGCGGATTCGACTACTTTGCGCAGCCGGCCGTCTCCGGCGCGAACATCTTCTTGCCCAGCGGCGCAACCGCCCGACGCTACACGACGAGCTTCTATGGCTTCGTTGAGCGTGGCGGCGTGGTCTCGAAGCGCTATTTCCGATCCCTTTCGGTCAATGTGACCGCCGCTCCGGCAAATCCGGATGGCTCATATCCGCTTCTGCGGGTTGACCTGGCCGCTTTGGTTTCGGGAAGCTTGCTGGCCGGCGAAACGCTCGGGGAGATCAGCTTCGATTCGCTCAAGGTGTTCCGCGCGTTTAACGCGGTTTCAGCTTTCGGTGACGATCCGTTCGAATACATGGTCGGCGACGCCGGCCTTGGGCTGCTCGTTTTCAACCCGAACGGTCGCGGAATCACGATCAATTCGGCAAGGGGCCGCGAGCCTCTCTCGGTGAGTCTGGACTACACCGTGCGAGATTGGCGCATTCTTCTTGAGGCCTTCCGGCTCACGGAAGCCGACGGCGGGGAATACAAGCTCCCGTTGGGCAACCTGAAGACGAACTCCCTGCCCGGAGCCGACGGATCCCTTTCGCCCGGCATCTACGCCGAGGGAACCGGCTTCCGGACGCAACTTACCACGGCAGATCACTTTGTCCTAGTGGATGAAACGACCGGCGGCATCGTCTGCGAGCGCGATCCCGACGGCGTGACCCCATACGTCCGGATCGACAAGAGTCTAGGTTTGCTTGACTTCGTGGATATGGACGCGACGATTCCTGGAATTCAGATTCAGATCGCCAGCCTGCCAATCGGACAGCCGCACTCGGCGACGGCCGCCTACACCTACCAGCGAGTTTCGCTTGCCGGCCGGCCCTTGAGGGCCTACTACGCATCGAAAGACGAGTGGGCGGTCCAGGTGCTCAAGCCAGCGGCGCAGTACTTCCAGTCACCCATCCTGCCCATCGGCGGCGAGTTCTATCTCGGCCAGTCGAACGGGACGATCGGCGGTGCGGCCACGCGAATCTACTTTGCTCGGTCCGACGCCAACCAGAAGGTCACGATCGGCGAGTTGAACTACACGACCGCCGGTGGTCGACAGCAAGCCTTCGGCAAAGACTTCGTCATTCGGTTCCGCGCCGGCGATCCGATTGGCCTGCCGAGCGTTGACATCACCGACGTGGATTCCGCCGCAACCGGTTTCTACTTGCCAGCGGCTCCGCCGGTAAAGGGCGTCAAGGGCGCTTCGATCACGGTTCGCTCGATGTGGAACCCGGACTTCTTCACGCTCGGCGCGCAGAATGCCCAGAATATCGCCGCATTGGAACGTTGGGGCCGCGGATGGAGACGAAATACCGTGCAGACGTTCATCGAACGAGGAGGCAACTAACCATGCGACGGTCGCGACAATCCGCTTTCACCATCATCGAGCTCTTGACCGTGATGACGATTACCGTCATCCTGCTCACGCTCATTATCCTCCCCGTTTTTCAAAGCTTTAACCTCACCCGCCAGGCTCAGGCACTTGCCGACGCCCAAGAGCGCGGTCGACTCCTCACGGAGCGGATCTCCCGCGAAGTTGGGGATGCGGTCGCCGTGCGCGGTTCCGGACAGGTTCCGGTGACCGTCAACGGTACCGAAATTCTTTTACCCAGCACGTCGCTGATTCTTCGGTTGCCGAGGGTGACCCCGGACGGCCAGGTTCTCACGCCCCGCGCGGAAGCCGACGTCGTAGCGCCGTTCGCCAAGATGGATCTCATCTTGCCGGCACAAGCCGGACAGAAGGACGCGAACGGAAACTTTATTGATCCGGTCACCGGGAAAGTCGACCCAACCCTGCAGAACGTCAAGGGTCAGGTCGCGGTGCCGGTTGCTCCGGGTAGCACGCTGGTCCGATGGTTCGTCGGGCTGCAGGATCCATTCAGACCGTACAACAACCCCTATGACGGTTTGCTACTGAATCGCAGCGGGGACCGCGACAACCTTTACGTGCTCTACCGAGTCGAAGTTCAGCCGCGCGTCTTCCGCAACGTTGCCGGAACGCTGAGATACGCAGCAAACACCGACTTTTTTGAGTCGGATGCCGATGGCAACCCGATTCTGGACGACCCACGTTTCTTCGACCCAGGCTTCTTCTCGGGTGGGCTTGGCGCAACGGATAAGGCGGCTCTGGTTCGCAACTGGCTGCGGAAAGCCGTGATCGTGACGCAGGATAGCCGCTACGACATGGTGCAGGTTCTGTACGATCGGCAAAGCCGAAGGGTGAGGCAGCGCAATGGCATCCCCGAGATCGTGCCTCTCGTCCAATTCCGACCCACGCAGGTAACCAGCGAACCGGCGGAGTCGCCGACGGCAGCTCGTCTTGGTGAAGAGTCGGATGGCAGCATCAACGTTGCTCCGGATGTGTTCACCACGAAGCTGGGAGGATGGTCGAACGCGACGATCCGAACTTGGCCGGCGGGCTGGAACTCGTCTGATGCGAACGCGAACGAGTTTCTTATCGGTCGAACGGATGCCAACTCTGGTCTCCCCGGCTTTCCGACCGGCTTCAGCGTCTTCGCCTACGATCCCGATTCGGCGGGCGACGAAATGCTTTCCGGCACCGAGCTGTTCGATGTGACGGCTTATATCAACGGACTCGCCGGCGCAGCGCGCTATCCGTTCTCCGCCGGTGTCTCGGCGGCCAATAACCGAACCGGCTGGCTAACAAATGCGAATCTGCGCGGCCTCTTCAGCCCGTACGTTTTGGATTCGGCGAAGGGCAAAATCACCGGCAGCTTCAACATCAGCGAAGTCGGCGACAACACCATTGCGCCCCCGGCGGCTAACCCAAGGAACCTACCGAGAGTCGATGTCGGCGAGGCAACCACGCCCCGCACGGCGACGGACCTGACCGGAAATTTCTATGAGGCCAAGTTTGCCGGCGTAAACAACCGGTTCAACAAGATTTGGGATCTCTGGGAGAAGGACACGACGAACGCCGCCGGTCTGAAGAACCTCGACCCGAGTCGCATTCACCGTTTCATCAACCTCGGCGTCGTGCCGCAGGGTGACGGCACGGCTGGTCCGCTGCGGCCCGAGCTTGGCTTCAAAGCCAGCATCGTGCCGGGTAGCGAAACGGTGGAAGCGCCGGACCAGATTCCGGGACCCAACTTTGGCAACCTCGTCCGATACGTGAGGGTGAACGGCACCCCAGGTCCGAACCAGTACCGAATCAACTACACGAACTTGCCGGCTCCCAGCGACTACAGCCTTCTGGGCCTGAGCGCGCCGGCCACGACCGGGTTTAACGCCGCGACGTACGATCCGCAGAACCTCGTGAGCGCGATCTTCCAGCCGCAGTACCGCGCGGGTTACATCCAACTGAACAGCGATCCGGCGACGCCGTTGCCAATCGGGAACATCACGGTGGCTTATCGCTTCCAATTCACTGGGGTTCAGCAGAACGCTGTCACCGGTGCAACCGGAGTCGGGGCGAAAACGGACGTGTTCTCGGTGGACTATGACTCGCGAGAGTTGATGTCGATCTTGCTCACGATGCGAAGCTATCCGCAATCGAATCTGCCAAACCCACAGAACATGACCTTGAAGGCCACGGCCAAGGTGAGGAATTACATTCGATGATGGAACGAACGCAACCGGCAAGGGTCCGCATTCAGCGCGGACAGACGATTATCGTCGCGCTGATCATCCTGGGGCTTCTGCTCATCCTTGGATTTGTCTTCTTGGGCATCATTAACCGAAGCATCATCGGTTCGGCCCGCCAGCAGACCCGCTCGGCGGCGAACGATCTTGCTGAAGCCGGCATCCGGTACGCCCACACTCAGCTGCTCCGCAGTCCGGAAGGCGCCGACTGGCGAGGTCAGCTTCGCGCTCCCATCGCCGACGGCGTGGGTTCGAACAACTCGAAAGACCCGGACGCGGTCTACCTGCGGCTGCCGTCTGGCTTTACGTTGGCTAACGGCCTGCGAGACCTCGGTGGACCCGACGGCCTCGGAAGCTACGTTCGCGTCGACTTCCAAAATGGACGGGCCTTGGTTCGGGTTCGCTACGCTCCGAGCGACGCCAACCTGTTCAGTGCCTCGCCCGCCGGTGCGCTCCGGAACCCGGGTGCGGTTCGAAACTACTTGATTTTAGAATCGGTTGGACGGGCTGGGGCAATCAATGCCCTCGACCCAACTTCCTTCCAGGAGACCAACGCGATTCAAGTTCGCGGCTTCGCCTCGCAAGCTCAGTTCGTGCAGGAAGTCGGCCGGGCTAGCCGCCTCACGCGGCAGGCGAACGACCGAATCCTTACGGCCCTGGTCTCGATCGGGATCACCGACACGGCACGTTCCATCACGAACATCCATCGTGTAAGCCGACCGGCCGAAATTGGCATTCCGCGCTCGCTTGGAGCTTCTTATCCCCGATACAACACGACCCCAATCACGGTGGCAAACGTTGTGCCGACTCAGCTAGGCCAGCCGAGCCTCGAGCAGACAATCGGAACGTCGTCGCTATTCAACATTGGTGGCCTCGGCTCGATGCACTCGAACGCGGACATCACGTTCTACGGCAACGTGAACTTGTACGCGAACGTGAGCCTCGGCGACCAGCTAACGGTCGCGGGCAACGTAACGGGAGAAGATGGCGCGACGCTCAACATCTTCCGGCAGGAATTCAACCGGACGACCGGAACCTGGAACGCTCTCCAGACCTTTAACCTTGCGGCCGGTGCCGAACTCGAAAGCCGAAGCTCGGCGTTCAACACCGCTGGCGGCGTCTTCCGCGACGGAGTCGCGCAGGCAGACGTCGACGGATTCTCCCGTGGCGTCGGCTACCGAATGCCGCCTACGATCACGTCGGTAGACCCCGAAACGGGCGAAAACCGGTACGTCCAAATGACTCGCGAGAGCGGGGAAGCCGTCGCAGGTGGACGCAACTCGGGTGCCTTCGGGCATGGCCAAGGAGTCTACGTGGACAACGCGGCGGACCAGCAAGTTCCTGCCAGCGAAGCCTCTCGGCAAGCAAATCCCGGCTCGGCATCGCTCGTTTTTGACTGGCTCAACCCGAACCACCAGGACAGCAAGTATTGGTTTGGTCCGTACTACGTTCCGCCGGCTGCGAGCGTGATCTTCCGCCCCGACGGCTTTGTTGTCACCCGTGACAGCCGAGCCCCGGCCGAAGAGCGGTTCTGGAAGCGACCCAACGGCACCGCCACTACGAGCTCGGCTGTTACCTACCGATTTGGACGTGGCACCG
>CAMCVK010000007.1 GCA_945881865.1 Fimbriimonas ginsengisoli Gsoil 348
GATATTCTTCATCCGAGCCTCCGCAAACAGAGAAACCATCTCTGTCTGGCCGCCATTCAAGTAGTAGTTGTAGTGAGTTGGCAGCTTATTCCTGCCCTCGGCATAAGCACCAGGGCGAGCACCCACGACACTCATTCGCACCGTCTGGCCAATGCGGTCCTTCCACTCCGACGGCGTGGCTTCGGCCGAAGGGTTCTGGAACGTCGGTCGAACCGTGTCGCGGTAGAAGCCGAATGCCGCGCCCTCTTCTGTCACCCAGACGTTCATCTCCGGTGCTTGGTGGAGGAATTTGGCCCGAACATCCCACTGACCCTTATTCTCAACAAAGGCCTGCATCGGAGATACAACGGCGTCCGGAACAGGACTACCCGGTGCGCTCAAGCCTTGAGCGAAGACGGAAACCAGAGCGTACAGACAAAGCATTCCTACCAGGATACAGAAGTTCTCCGCAATAATGGGCAGATCGATTCACGCAAACATAGCCCTTCTCCAAATTCAAATCTACAATCCGAGAGAAGGCTGCGAATCCATCCGGAGCAAGAATCCCACTGGCATAGTCCAGCCGAGAATCGATGTGAGAACATCGAAGCCGGATTCGGCTTCGATGTTCTGACGTCTCCCCGCGGGCGACGTAGTTGGCTTAAGGTGTTACCGTGAGCACGGCGTTCTTGGTGAACGACTGGTTCGTCGCCGAGATCGTCACGTTCGTGTTCGAAGCCACTGCCGGGCAGTAAATCTTGAACGACTTGCTGCGCTGGCCGGCCGGAATCACCACCGAGGTGAACTGCGGCTGGGCCACGGCCGAGTTGCTCGTGGCAATCGTCACCGTCTCGGGCGTGACAGCCGGTGCGTTCAGCTCCACGCTTCCCCAGACGTACTTCGAAGGACCACCTTGGAACGGATTCGCGCCGAAGTAGAGGAACACTCGCTCGCTGGCGAGAATCTGTAACGTGCCAGTGACGGTCGTGCCGCTGTTGGAGGCCGAGATCGTGACGTTGGTGTTGGTCGCGACTGGGTAGCCATAGATCTTGAACGACTGTCGGCGCTCGCCGCCCTGGATAAAGAACGTCGGCGACTCTGGCTTGGCAACCGCTGGATTGCTTGAAGTCACGGTTACCGTCTTGACGGTCGGTGCTGGCGCGTTGAGCTCGATGACTCCCCACGTATACTTCGCCTCGCCCTTCGAATCCAGTCCACCCTGGAACGAGGAGTCGCCAAAGAAGAGGCCGGTCGGGTCGGCCGACGCCGCAAGTCTGGTGAGGAAGCCGTTGATGTTCGTGCCGCTGGTGGAGTTGACGTAGTAAGCGTTGGCGCTGGTTGGGAAGTCGTTTACGCCGCCGTTTCCAGACTGCGTCTGACCCGCGACCACGGCATCAGCAAACGGCCCGGCGAGAACAAGGTCGTTCACCTGTTCGAGTTGGCTGCCGCCGAAGGTCACCACCTGGTTGCCGTTGCTGTTTCGGAACGTGCCACCCAAGCGAGCAACGAATGCTTCTTGAACTCCCGTCATGTTTCCGCCGTTTGCGCTGATGTGCGCGTCCAAGAGGGACGTCGCGTCTGGCTTCGTTGGCCATGTACTACGACTAAGAGTCACGCCGGCAACGATGACCCTACCGGTGTTCGTTACTTCAACATTACGGAGGCGGTCGATGCCCGATCCGCCGAGCCAGGTGATCTCGGAGCGAGTTCGTAGATCACCAGCCATGATGACGACCAAACCTTCGAACGAACCGGCAAACACGTTGTCGATTCGTCCGGCGGGTACAGCCTCCTTAAGAGTGGTTGAGCCGGCCGCTTCGATGGCACAGACGACGCTTCCGTCGATTGGATTCACGGCGATGTCGTACATCGCATCCTCTGCGTTTGCCGAGACATAGGAACAGTAGCGGACCTTTCCTCGCTGGGTCAGTCGAACCAACCAGGAATCATTGCCGCCGCCGGCCGACAATTTCACGTGCTGGTAAGTCGTGCGGAGCGGGTCACTCAGCGTTGAGTTCGAGAAGCCGTACCCGGTAACGAAATTATTCGCTTCCGTTCGGCCGCTTACGTAGAACTCACCGTCAGACGCGACATCAACCGCGTAAGCGTTCGTGGTGTTATTGGTGCCGTCGCCGACTGCACCGAGGTACGTGGCCATTTCCGGCAGTCGGTTCAAGTCTGAGTCCAGGTAGGCGAGGAATCCGTCCGAAGTACCGGTTTTTGTGGTGTCCACGTCTCGCCCTGCCGTCGGAAGGTCCGTCGACGCGGTTTGGCCAACGATGACGGGCCGCCCCTTGTAAACCTTCATATCCTGAAAATTCTCCTGGCCAGTTCCGCCGTAGTAGGTGGCGTTGGTCATCGTCCCTAGGTCCAGTTTGAATTTGCCTACAATTACGTCGATTCCGGTCGGGTTCTTCTTGTGGCTTTGGGCCGCGGTGAACGCAGTCGGAACGAGCCCAGGCACCGACGTTGCATAGCCGCCGAAGTAGATCGCGCCCGAAATCGCAACCTTGCATCCGCGGATGGAGCTACCTCCGGTGATGCCGCCACCTTCATTTCCGGTCGTTCCCCAGAAGGTGCAGAAGCGGAGGTCGGTGCCAGCAATGTTATTTCCGGCCCCGGTGCCCTTCATGTCCCTTCGCATTTTCGCAATGAAATAATCGTATGTGCCGCCAGCATTATCGTTTTGGTAGGTGC
This sequence comes from Fimbriimonas ginsengisoli Gsoil 348, assembly GCA_945881865.1. Taxonomy (GTDB): domain Bacteria; phylum Armatimonadota; class Fimbriimonadia; order Fimbriimonadales; family Fimbriimonadaceae; genus Fimbriimonas; species Fimbriimonas ginsengisoli_A. The sequence goes on from CAMCVK010000007.1 coordinate 2,677, forward strand.
CTACGTGGCGGGGAAACCCGAGGGCCGCCGTTGACTGCGTGATACCGGCAAAGACGTAATCTCCGTTTGCCGGGTCGACGGCGACGGTCTGAATGCGGTCTTCGGCGCCCCCGCTCGTGGTTCCGAACTTGGTACTTGCGGTGATGACCTGCGGGTCGATAACGACCGGGAGGGTCGGATCCACCGCGCCGAGTTCAAATCCAACCCGATTGTAGGCGTCAATCGTGAACCGAGAAGAAACCGGAACCGCCTGGCCGTTCTTGGTTTGGTAAACAAAAAGGTCTTGGTTGCGCACCGTTCCGACAACGGTGTCGAACGCAAGCGCACCGCTTGAATCCACACGTAGGTTTGCCGCACCCTCAAACCGTAGCTTTACCGAAGCAGGCTTTACGCCCGGCTCCAAAACGAGATCGTATCGCGGCTGACCATTAACGGTGTAGAAGCGACTGCCTACACCCGGCAAAATGTTTTTGATGCGAGCTTCTGCGTACAACGGAACCAGCTCCGTCGCCGCGCCATCCATGTAGTAGTTGTAGTGAGTCGGCAGCTTGCTTCGACCTTCGGACGATGCTCCCGGTCGTGCGCCCACAACGGACATCCAAACCGCCTGGCTGGACCGCTTCGTTACCGTGTCGCTGACGACTTCACCGGTCAGCAATCCGAGGCCCGCCGTCACGGAGTCATGGTGGAAGTCGAAGACGGCGCCTTCTTCGGTTACCCACAGATTCATGTCCTTACCTTGGTAAAGAAACTTGCCGCGCGCATCCCACTGGCCCCGGTTTTCGATGAAGGCCTGGTAGGGAGACACGTCAATGTCCGGATTGACCTCGGGCGAGAATGCCGAGATCGGGGCACTGGCGAGTGCGCAAGCGGCAAGAAGAAAATGCATTCCGGTAATCATACATAACGGGACAGATTCCGGAAGTTAAGAATGTGTTAAACGAACGCAAAAAACCGCCGTTCCGAAAAACGGCTAATTGATTGCGAAAAGGGAGTCTGAGAGCCCGGAGTTCACCAGAAACGTCTCGTAGCGCGTGATGCCGGCAACGACGTTATCGGCGTTGCGCACTTGCACCTCGGTCGGAATCCAAACGCCGTTTACCTTCTCCGGTCGGGCGTAGTTAAAGGTTGCCAACTGTCGGCCGCGCTGGTTGTACCACTCGCGCTTGTTCGTGATGCCCCTCTCCGGGTCAACCCAAATTCGGTGCCGGCTGGTATCCACCGGGTTCTGGTAGGTGATGTCGAACACCTGGTCGCCGGTGGCACGGTCGGTCCGGACGAACTTCGCCGTAAACAGTTCCTTGAACATTGACGGCGTCAGCACACCAAAGTCGAGCGGGGTTTGGCGTCGCCCGGGCGAGTCCGTAAGGTTCTGTTTGGTGCCAATTCTGAGGCGCGGAATCTTGATGGTTTGCATCGCTCCGTTCACAACGAAAAGGCCGGAGTTGTCTTCGACGGTAGCTTCCAAACGAAGCTTGAGCGGCTCCTTGTAGAAGAACTTGATTCGGTCGAACTTGTACGTCATGCCGAAGTCATCGTTGATCTTCACCAGTTCCTTCTGGACGGCCTTGACTTTCTTTGCCGTAAACGTCACATCCTTGAGAGAGGTCTGTAGGTAGTCCTCTAGCGATGGGCTAGCATGGGCAAGAATGGCAGATAGTGCCGCGGCGGTCGTCAGTAGGCTCATACGATTCCCTTAGCTTGACGCTCGACGTGGGGAAACGCCACTACGATGTGTACCAATTTTTCAAACTTGGGCCCAAAGGCACGAAAATTGAGCGCGGAAATCCCATTGGTTCGCTAAACTCTATTCCGTGACGTCGGATCCGGTCGAACGCTTTCTACGCCGCTCCGCCCGGCAAGACGCCGGGACGCGACTGCGCGCCATGTCGCCCGGCGAAACGATCGATACGGCACTCAAGCTGTACCAGCAGCTGGGTCTACAGATGCTGCGGCTCACGGTGATCCCGGCGTTAATGTGCTTTGCCGGACTCTTTTTCTTTGGGGAGTACGTCGTTCCGGCCTTCTTCGAGACGAATTACCGAGACAATATCACGGCGCAGCTCGGTGAGGTGGCCGTTACGTCGTTAGTCGCCCTGCTGGTCGCCGCACCGCTGTACCTCGCCGGCGCGAGCTACTCCACCCTCATCGCAGTTTCGCTGGCATCGGACTACATGGGCGGAGACAGCCCAGATGCGGCGCGCGCGGTGCGAACGGCGGCGGACTCGGCGGTGCGAATGTTCCGAGTTTCCCTCAGCATTCTCTTCAAGTCCCTCGGCGGCGTCTTCTTCAGCACACTTATCATGGGGCTTGGTGCCCTGCTTAGCATCGCATTGCCAGACTCCGTCTGGGCGGGGCTCGTTGCGCTTGTCGGGATCCTTGGTCTGTTCGCCAGCTGGATCTGGTTCGCGATTGTACTCAGCCGCAACTGTCTTGCCGGTCCCATCTGCGTCGTTGAGGACACGGAGCCCAAGGAGTCACTGGCGCGAAGCCGGGAGCTGATGAAGCGAAACGGATCCCAGGCGGGTGGGGGCCAAACTTTTTGGTATGCGGCCTTCCTTTTCTTCATCATCGATACACTCTTCGAAGGTGGGATTCTAGCGGCCGTGGAACTTACGGGCGCGCGAACGGCTCTTTACGATCTCGTCGCCGGCTGGCCTTTGGGCAGCGTCTTTGCGACCGCCATCACTTACATCCCATCGTTCCTCGCGACTTGGGTCCTCGTTCCAGCAATGGCGAGCGTGGTAACCGTTCTCTACTTCGAGCGAAGGATTCGCCGTGAAGGCTACGACATCGAGAATCTCGCCGCCCAGATTCGGCCCACCGCAGAAGACATCCGCCGTGGTGCCAAGCGCATCGGGACGCAAACGGAGGTTAGCCGGTGAAGAGAACCTTCCTGCAAAGGCTCGTCTTGGTCTGCCTTATCGTTCTCTCCTCGTTCGCGATCTGCGCGCCGGAGGACCCGGAGACCTGGTCTGCGTTGGATAAAGCCCTTCAGAAGACCACTCGCCAAACGTCGGGGGCAGTTCTTGAAGAGTATCGAGAAAGCGAAGACAAAGACTTTCGGCAGCTCGTGAAGGAGTTGAAAAGTTCGAAGACAGAAGCGGCGTTTCAGCGGCTCCGCGCCTACGTTTCAATCCTGGCTCAGAGCGAAGACCTTGCCATCGCTCCGAACGTCGCGGCCGAACTCAAACGCATCAAAGCGAACCCGCTTTACGGCGATGCCGGCGTTAAGCAAGACAGTAACTGGCTGCAACGCGCTCTGGATCAATTGAGCCGGCTACGGCTGAATTGGCCGAAGTCGGAAGGGCCGAATCTCAACCCAGGACTGTTCCAGTTCGGAAACGCCCTGACCTATATCATGTGGGGCGTGTTGGCGGTCCTGGTGGCCGCGTTCGGCTTCTTTCTCGTCAAGCACATTCGATGGCGTCACGGTCTCGCACGAAAGGTGAGGACGCTGATGGAAGAAGATGAACCCAGTCGGACTGCCGACGAGTGGCTCGCCCTCGCCGACGAAAACACCGCTAAGGGCGAGTACCGCGCGGCAATCCGTGGCCTCTATCTCGCCTGCCTCCTTCGGTTTGATGAAGCAAAGGTGGCCCGTTTCGATCGGTCTCAGACAAACTGGGAGCACCTTAAACGCATTGAAGCGAGCCCTCGGCTACCGGCAGGCATGAGCTTCCTGCATGAGACCCAAATCTTTGACCGGATTTGGTACGGAAACCAGGTTCGAGGCATCAGCGACGTCACCGACTTTCGCGCCCGGTACGTCGAAATCGTCGACCGCCTACGAGGGGTTACTCCGTGAAAAAGCGATTTCCATTCGCGCCCTGGATTTGGGCGTTCGTCGGACTGCTGATACTGTCCACCGGCGCGATGACGCTCGGGCGGACCGGCTCGGAAACCTCGCCCGGGATTGAGAACTATTCCCCGAGTGGAACCCGCGCGTTTGCCGAACTGCTCCGCAATCGCGGATACAAGCTACGACAAGACCGAAATCCGAATCCAAGAATCCGGAAGGACGAAGTCGCCGTCGCCTTCACTTCCCCGCGAGAAACCAGCCTTTTCAGCGGAGAAGAGAAAGAGAGCAAACTCGTCAAGGCATTTCAAACTTTTGTCCGCGAAGGGGGACGTGGCATTCACCTTGAAATGAATCCCGACTTCTCGGAGGCGTCCCGAGAGGCAGCGAAGTCCAAAACGCCGGTGAAGCTCCTCCTGGATGGCAAGACGCTCCACGTTTCGACTTCCTCCCAATTCTCGCAGCTCTCCGACCTCGCAGACCCTTACGTTAGTGTTTGGTACAGCGACGAGTGGGCGGCCCACCTTGGCTTGTTTGGAAAGGGGAAGCTTCTGACAATCGACGACGGGATTCCGGCGACGAACCGCTTCATCAGCCAGCATGACAACGCCCGGATCATGCTGACGGCGGTGGAGTCGATAGCGAAGCCCGGCGATCGCCTCGTTTTCTTGGAGGGTGAATTTGACCCGTCCGCCCCCAGCCTCGTCGCCACCATTGGGCCTTGGGCCGAGGCGATCTGGTACCAGGCCATCCTGTGTTTCCTCACTTTCTGTCTCATTCTTGGGCGACGATTCGGATTCCCTGACTCGGAGAAGCGGGTTCAGCGCGGAAGCCGCGAACTGCTCGACGCCTTGGGAGATACGCTTCGTCGTGGGCGTGCCACCAGCGCCGCGTTGGACCAGGCCCTCACCCATGCCGCGCTCGTCATCCGGCGGATCTCGAAGAATAATTGGGAGCCGGAACGCGAACATCTGAACCCGACGCTGCCGGAGAGCCTTCGGACCGCGCTGGCCGGATGCCGCGCGCTGAGGACGGAGGCAAAGCCGCCGCTTGGAGCGACCCTGAACGCGCTGGCGGCACTGCAACGAGAACTCCGGTCGTTCGCCGGAAACAATCGAAGGCGACTCTAGACAGAAAGAGTTCGGCCCGGCGCACGCCGCCGCCTCCCGGCGGTGTATACATGACGTATGCGAATCCTACGACTGCTTCCGCTGTTCCTGATCGCCGGCGCCGCTCTGGCAAGCGCCCAGATGCCTCCCGCGATGCCCGAAGGCCCATTGCCGGCTTCGCTCAAGAAGTTCGATGCGAACTACACCAAGACGAAAGCCGCTTTCGCCAAGAAGCCAACGGACAAGAAGCTGAAGGCCGCCTTCGTCAAGGCCGCGGTCGTGTACGGTCACGAGTCCATGACGTCGCCGGACCTCGATGCCCGAGTGAAGTACCGCAAAGCCCTGCGGCTGTATCGCGAAGCCCTGAAGCTCGACCCGAAGAATCCGGTCGCCAGGCAAGAGCTTGATCTCATCGTTTCCATCTACAAGCAGATGGGACGACCCGTGCCAAAATAACAGCCTAAATGCGCGATTCTCGCCCCGAAGAAACGCCCGAGCTATCTCCCGAAGCCCGGCGAAAAGTAGAGACGCGCTTTGTTTGGCTGCTTGCCCTTGCCGCCGGCTTCATTGCGATGTTGCCGGCGATCATCGCCCAGCTAGCCACTCCCGTCGGAGCACGCTACTCTGGGTTCCAGTACAACTTCGACGACCACATGGTCTATGGCGCATGGATGCGGCAGGCGATGGAAGGTCGGATCCTCTTTGACAACCGGTTCACGACCGATCCGCAGCCGGGCCTAACCTTTCACCTCTACTTCTTGGTGCTGGGGTGGATTGCGAAGCTCATCGGCATCACCGCCGCCTCCGTCCTGGTGCGCGGAGCGCTTTCGGTTGCGTTCGTCTGGCTCACCTTCCGCCTAATCCAGCGGCTCGATTGGAAGATCCACCAGACGAAGTTGGCCCTGGCGCTCGTGGTCGTGAGCGGCGGTTTTGGCTTTGCCCTTTGGGAGTCGTTCGGCCCCGAGATCGAGAGGTCCGCGCCGGACTTCATCAAGGATCTTCTGCGCGGCATCACCCCAATTGACGTCTGGCAGCCAGAGGCATTCGTTTTCCCATCGATGCTCACCAACGGCCTGTTCATGGCCAGCCTCTGTCTCATCTTGATGGTTTTTCTCGCGTTCCTTTGCGCCGAGAAGGATGGGAAACCGGTGCTTGGCGGCGCACTTGCGTTCGCCGCGTTGATGAATATTCACAGCTACGATGCCCTGCTTGTGCTGCTGGTGATGATCGGATTCTTGGTGATGTGCTGGGCGCAGGATCGCGTCACAAAGGAATGGATGGGGCGTTGCCTGCTAATCGGCGCAGGTGCGGTACTGCCGGCGCTGTGGTTCGTTTACGTTTTGCAGCAAGACGCGGTGTTCCAGGCCCGCGCGGCAACCCCAACGTACTCTCCCAACTTTCGGCAAGTCATCGCGGGCTACCTTCTGCTGATCCTGCTGGCGATTCCCGCCCTCCTGCATTCCCGTGAAGGAAAAAAGCGGCCGGTCTTTGCCGTCGTCGTGCTGGGCGGAGTTTTCCTGTGGCTTGTGATCGCTGCGGGAATGCCCTACGAAGGGTTCTTCCTGAACACCATGCAGTGGGCCATCCTGTACGGCTTTATCGTACTGCTGCTGTATTCGTTCTCGAACGAGAACTCCACGCGAAACTTAATGGTCTCTTGGGCCGTTATCGGGCTCATCGCGATGTACTTCCCCGCCCTCTTCCAGCGAAAACTAACCATGGGGCTCGGAATTCCATGGGCGATCCTTGCCGCCGCCGGCATTGGATTCCTCCTGCAGAAACAGGAGCGATCGTCCCGGAATCTGGCAACCGTGCTCTGCGTCGTTCTTTTGAGCGCGACCTCGATGCGGTGGTTCTTCCGGGAAATTGAGCTAGCAAAGGCCAACGTCTCGAACACTACGGTTCACTCCGTCTATCTCAGCTCTGACACCTCCAAAATCGTGGACTATCTCAACGAGATCGGAGGTCGAAAGGTCGTAGTTGCCATGCCCGGAGTTTCGGCCAGAACCACCGACGCTTCAAACGGTCAGCAAGTTATCGACAGCTTCGATTCGCCGGTGATCTCGGATCTCAACCCGGTCGTTTCTGGGTTTGCGGGCGCTTACACCTATGCCGGTCACTGGAGCGAGACGCCGAGCTACGATAAGCGACGCGGCGAGCTCACTCGCCTGTTTTCGATGAAGGCAACCCTTACCGAGCAGACCGATGCGCTGACGAAGATCGGTGCGGACTACGTGATACAGCCTGACCCGGCCACGTTTGGAGTTCAAGATTTGCGGCCGTTGGGTGAAGTCGTCGTCACCGGCACCACCTTCAGCCTCATCAAGCTTCGTAAGTAGTCCCGTTACTCGTCCGGGTGCGGCACGGGGACTGCCGGTGGCGCGGTCTCGGAAGCCGATGCCGTCACGCCTGGCAGCTTTGGCTTAGGTTTCGGCTTGGGCTTGGGAAGATAAAGCCCGTAGTAGACGCTTCGTCCCAGCGACTCTCTCTTTAGCAGTTCCCCGTCTCGGTAGACGAGGCGGAACGTGGTCACACCCTTTTTCGCAGGCGTCTGGATCACCTTTACCGACTGGCCTGGGTCTTTCTGGCCGAGAATCCTAAAGGTGAGTCGGCCCGGGACGTACTCCGACATCAGCGCGATGGGCGTGTCCATCGAGTTTTCGATCACGAGATCGATATTCCCGTAGTCGACCGTCGCGTCTCGACCTTGCGGAACGTACGGCACCGGGAGGCTGTGATTTTGGCGCCGGACAACCTTCAAGTTGGCGAAGAGGGCCGCGTTGTACATCGTGGTGCTCACCTGGCATATTCCACCGCCGACACCGGTGTCGTGCTGGCCGTTAATGTAAACCCCGGCGACCTTGAATCCGCGCTTCAAGGTTCTTTGCCCGACCGAGTCGTTGTAGCTCACCCGCTCGCCCGGCATCAGCACGAGGCGATTGAGGAAGCTCGCCGCCAAGCGAATGTTGGTCGCACGTGGTCGGTTCGCGGCCGAGAACCGAGTGGTATAGGACGACACAACCTCACGAACTTTTTCCAGCTCTTCGTCGGGGACCCTCTTTGGGGCTTCCTTCAACGGAATCTCGACTTGCCACTCATCTTGCAGCGAGGCGAGCGTCGCAGCCGTCAGCGCTTTCCGGTCGAGTTGCATCGCGGCGACTTCCTTTTTGAGAAGAATCGCCCCGTTTTGGTAATCGACCGAAGCTGGTTCCGCTGCGGGAGCGGCTTTCTCCACCGCCCAGATGAGATCCGGAGGAATCAGATTCTCGCCTGAGTTCGAGATCCACCGAAACACCAGGGGGAATTCCTGTTTTGCCGGTTTGATGCCGGTTACGACCTGCTGCGCACCATCAAAGGCATTGTCCGTGGGAAGCTGGGCGACCGTCGCGACGTCGTCAAGTGCGATACCGACCTGCCCAGGGGTGTAGCGAAGAGCGGAAAGGCGGAGCGGCTTGCTGGTGAACTCAATCGTGCGCTTGCGCTCGTTCTCCCACCAGATGCGAACTTTCAGGCGCGCCTGCTCCGTCGTTAAGCCAGATACGTCGACGCTACCGGCGAAGATGTTAGGCTTCACCGTGGCGGGCCGACTCATCGCCGTGATTGGGATGGCCGCGGCGATGCCGACAAGAACCAAAACCGTGGCTAATTTTGCCTTACTCATAAATGTCAACGCAGTCGAATCCGAAACCAAACATGTGGGGTGGGCTAGTCTGCAAATGCGTTATCGACCCCTCCATCGCTAACCCGAAAATGCCCTAAAACGTCCACGCTCGCTTAAACAGTGGACGCGCATATGATTGTGTTCGATGCGCGGATGTTCCCGCGAGTAGACTTTCGGATATGCCCAAAATGGTCTGGTTCAAAACCGGCATTGTTCCGCTCGAGCAAGCCTCCGTCAGCGTCTTGGATCATGCCTACCTTTACGGCGATGGTTTGTTCGAAGGTATCCGGTTCTACGACCGCAAGATTTTCCGACTGGATGAGCACCTCAGCCGAGTCATTGACGGCTGTCGCTACCTTGGCTTCGAACTCGCGTACACCCACGCCGAGATTCGCCAGGCCGTACTTGACGTCACCAAAGCCGCCGACTTTGACAATGGTTACGTTCGCCTGAACATTTCACGCGGTACGGGATTGGGCCTAGACCCGAAGAATATCGACCGGGAGGCGAATCTAGTCATCATCGCTTCGAGCCTGGCGCTATATCCGCCGGAAGCCTATGAGACCGGACTTGACGTCATCACGTCGTCCTTCCGCATGACCCCGCCCGACTCGCTGGACCCGCGGCTTAAGTGCAGCGGGCGCTACGCGGCGAACATCCTGGCGAAGCAAGAGGCGAACCGGGCCGGTGCCGGCGAAGCGCTTATCTTGAACCACCAAGGCTACGTTGCCGAGTGTAGCGGCGACAACATCTTCCTGGTTCGCAGAGGGCACATCACCACCCCACACCCTTCTTCCGGACTTCTTCAGGGCATCACTCGCGATTCCGTCTTTGAAATTGCGCGATCGCTCGAAATGGAGATTCGAGAGGAGTTTCTGACCTCGTACGACATCGTTTCGGCCGATGAGGCGTTCCTCACTGGCACGGCCGCCGAGGTTATCCCGATGGTAAGCCTCGACGGCCGCCCGATTGCCGACGGCAAGCCCGGGCCGGTGACAGGAAAAGTTATGGCTGCCTTCCGAGCCCTCACGAAAGATGGGACCGCCTTCGATTAATCTATCGTCTGCGCGGGGGGCAGATTCGAGGCCGGAAGAATTGATCTGCGCCGAATGCGGGCGCCGGAACGTCTTGCAAGTTGAGGGCCTCGGGACCGGGCAAGTGCTTTGCGCGAGATGCTTGGACGCCCGACTCGATCAGCCCGGGTTCAGTGGATTCATGCAGGCCTTCATCACTCCTCAAATCAAGCGAGAAACATGCCCGTTCTGCGCGACGACGGTGTCGATGGTGCGCGATTCCGGCCTTATGGGCTGCCCCATCTGCTATGAAGCGTTCCCCGAAGTGGCTCGCCAACTTTCCATCTTGGAGCCGGAGTAAGTGAAGCTCCGGCTTGTTCTTGCTTTGCTCCTCGTGGCGCTCGTCGTTGGATGCGGCGGGGGCGGCGGGGGACGATCCGCCGCAAACGATCCTTTCATCCGCTTTGTCAATGCGTCGCCCGACAGCACGAGCATTCAGGCGGAATACGACTTCCAGACATTTGGCCCGGCGCTTCCCTACCTTTCGGCGAGCCCGGGATTTACGATCTTCGAGCCCAAAGACTCCGATCTAAGCATCCGCGAAGCGGCATCTCCCGAGGCGCTCGACACCATCTCCTTCGTTCCGGAGCGAACGAGTTCCTACATCATGCTGACCCTCGGCCTGCGCGACTTCGGCGACGAATTCGCCAAGCGCATCCGGCCTAGGCCGTTCGAAATTGATCGATCTTTGCCAAACGGCTCAAAGGCACGGGTCATTTTCGTCAACTGCTTCTGCGAGGAAAGTGGTTTCAGCAACCCCAATGTCGACTTCCAGGACGGCGACCGCCCGCGATTCAAATTTAGCGACGTCGGCTTTGCAAACATTTCGACGCAACTCCTAGACGTCGGAACCTATGCGTTTCAGGCCCGGCGCGCAGGCTCAGAACTGGTGTATGCGTCTGCGGATCTCACCTTTGAGGCCGGCAAGATATACTTGGCTCTTTTCACCGGCATCCGGAATGCCGCCGGAGATCGCCAGCCAAAGATCGTCACGTACGAACTGCCGGTTAAGCCAAACAATTAAGCACCCCAAAAAAGGGCGACGTCAAAAAACTTCGGTGGTCGTGTTAAACTCACAACCCGCGCATCAATCAATGTGGTGTGTGCGTCCTTCCTTATGCCGAATGAAGATGCGAAAGAATCGTTGGCCGAGAAGAAGTGGCTCGCTCGCCTTGCGGCAGGCGACGCTGATGCTCTCGGTGCAATCTACGAGGTTTACGGAGAGCGAATTTTTCGCTATACCGCTCGCATGCTTGGCAACCGCACGGATGCGGAAGACGCAACTGCAGAGACCTTTCTGCGGGTGCTTCGCCAATCGGCCACGTTACGCGCCGACGGAGCCTTTCGAACATGGCTCTTTCGAATCGCGCGGAACCTCTGCATCGACAAACTGCGGCAGCACAAGTTATTGGAGCTCCCGCCCGACATGCAATACGGCGGGTCCGAAGAAAAGTCGGCGCTTAGCGTCACCGTTCATCAGGCCCTCAATCAACTGCCACTTGAGTACCGCGAACCGCTGGTGCTGTGCGACCTGGAGGAATACTCGGCAAAGGATGCTGCCGACGTCCTCAACATTAGCGTTCCCGCGCTTAAAAGTCGCCTGTACCGTGGTCGTCGGGCCCTCCGAGACAAGCTAGGAAGCCTCTTGGAAGGGAGCAAACATGAAGAACGAAACCTATCACAAACTGATTGATCTCTATGCCGGACGGGAACTGCCCGAAGGCCTCGACGAAGCAATGGAAATGGCGGCGTTTAACGACCCCGAGCTTTCCCACGAGATGACGACGATGAGAAAAACGGTTGATGCATTGCAGGCATCCTCCGGAGACACCTTCACCGAAGAGTCCTACCAGCGGATTCTGATGAAGATCTACGCCCGGGGGGGCAACATCATGCCCCAAGCACCCGCGCCCGCCCATCTTCAATACCACCTGCCAATGCAGGGCTAAACGAAACCCGAACCACCCATGAACCTCGACTGTCCTAGAAAGGAGTTTTTCGAAGCCGTGAGCGCTGCCAACCAGGCGGCGACCACGCGCACGGCGATCAACATTCTGCAATGCTTGAAACTCGAAGCCACCGGCGACGGACTTCGTGTGTCCGGCTGTGACGGAGAGATGTGGGTGGTTCGACAAGTTCCGGCCGCGATCCGGGAAGAAGGTGCGATCTGCATTCCTTCCAAAACCCTCAACGACATCGTTGCCCAGTTTCCGGACGGCGATATCTCGATTTCCACCATCGAAGGCAACGCCGTGATGGTGAAGCAAGGCGCATCGGAATACCGGCTGCCTACCCTTGACGTAGAAGATTTTCCGGAACCGCCCGATTTTGGCGGCGAAGGCGAGCTGAGCCTGCCGATGGCCGACCTCAAAGCCGCCGTTGATTCCGTCCTGTTTGCCGTTTCCACTGACACGCACCGGCAAGTTCTCACCGGCGTGCTCTTCCTTTATGACGGTGAGGTTCTCACCCTCGTGGCCACCGACACCCACCGCCTTGCGGTTCGCAAGGTCATCAAGGAAGGTCTAGGTTCGGCCGTCAACGTCATCGTTCCGGACAAGGCCCTCAAAGCCATCAAGCTGCTTCCGGTAGCCGAAGACGCCCCGGTCACGATTCTCTTCGGCGGCGGACGCCTCGGGGTCGAAGCCGACGGCGCGAAGGTTGTCTCCCAGGTTCTGAACGGCACTTATCCCGCATGGCAGCGCGTCGTTCCCGGCGAGCACACCCGCGTTTGGCTTGCCGAAGTGGACCAGCTGAGCCAGAAGCTTAAGCGAATGATGATTCTCGCTCGGGACAACGCCGGTCGGGTCCGATTCAAAGGCGAAGGCGACCAGATCGTGCTCGCCTCGCGCAGCGAAGACAAGGGCGAAGCGAAGGAAGAGGTCACCATGGTGCCAACGAACGGCGACGTCGAAATTGCCTTCAACGGCAAGTACGTCCTTGACTATCTGGCGATCTTGCCCGGACCCGGCGTCCGAATCGAGATGACCGAAAGCACCAAACCGGCGGTGCTGCGAAGTGCGGACGACACCAGCGGTTCTTTCTGCGTCATCATGCCGATGGCTCTGGCGTAATCATGGCCGGTTCGCCAGCAACACCCGGGAGCCCAGCAGCGGGCAATCCGTGGTTGCTGGCGATCCGGCCGAAAACGCTGCCCGCCGCCGTTGTTCCGGTTCTCATTGGCTCGGCGGTGGCTTTCTCAAACGGCGTTTTTTCGGCTCTGCCGGCATTGGCGGCACTGGCCGGAGCACTCTTCCTCCAGATTGGCAGCAACCTCGCCAACGACGTTTACGACTTCAAAAAAGGTGCCGACACCGCCGAGCGCGTCGGCCCAACCCGGGTAACCCAGGCCGGTCTTCTGTCCGCTAAGCAAGTCCTCACCGGCATGTGGACCGTTTTCGCATTGGCCACTCTGGTCGGCGTGTACCTCGTCTGGGTCGGGGGCTGGCCGATTGTCGCGATCGGCCTTTCCAGTATTGTCGCGGCCATCGCCTACACCGGCGGACCCTTCCCGCTCGGCTACAAGGGCCTGGGGGAGCTGTTCGTCTTCCTCTTTTTTGGCGTCATTGCCGTCAGCGGCACCTACTACGTTCAGGCCGGAACCCTCTCGCTGACCGCCGTGCTTGCCGGAATTCCGATTGGCCTCCTCTGCGCCAACATCCTCGTCGTCAACAACGTCCGCGACATCGAGACCGACCGTAAGGCTGGCAAACGGACCCTCGCCGCCCGATTCGGGCGGAAGTTCGGAGTAGGGATGTATCTCGTCTTTCTCACGGTCTCGCTCGGCATCCCGGTCGGCCTTGCGGCCTCGGGTTTGTACGCCCCGCTGGCGACTTTGCTGACCGCACCGGTCGGCTTCGGCCTTTACCAACGCCTCAATGCGCAGTCAGGACCTTCTCTCAACGCTGTTCTAGGCGCGACGGCTCAATATGAGCTGCTCTACGGCCTCGTGTTCGCCGCCTCCCTCGCGACTGGTCGGTAGAAACTGGCATTTCCACTGGGACTTTTTTGAAAGTTGCGAACTTTCAAGAAGTATTGAAAGGTAATATATCATTGTCCGATAGGAAATTGTTCCAACTCCAGACAATTTGACCGCTGGGTCAACAAGGAAATGAAAACTCGCGCGTTTACGCTCATCGAACTGCTCGTCGTGATTGCCATCATCGCTATCCTCGCCGCGATCCTCTTCCCCGTTTTCGCTCAGGCGAAGGCGGCCGCAAAGAAGGCATCTGCGGTCTCCCAGGTCAAGCAGATCAGCACGTCGTTCATCCTCTACTCCGGCGACTATGACGGTGTGATGCCGATCATCCGCGAATGCAGCGGTCCCGGACTCCCGCCCTGCGAAGCCGGCAAAGTCGCCCTCGGCTGGGTCGACCTTCTTCAGCCGTACGTGAAGAACATGCAGGTCTTCAAGAGCCCCGCAGATTCGAGCACGCCCGTGCCGGTACCAGCTGGTCTGCCCGCTATTAGCAGCGCTTCCGGCGGACTCGGTTACGTCCTCGGCGACTCCGTCCTCAAGCCCGGCGGCCAGAACCGAAGCTCCTACGCCATGAACATGAACCTGGCGAACAACATCTTCGTTTCGTCCGAGTCTTCGGTGCAGTACCCGTCGAACACGATTCTCACGTTCGACTTCGCGCCCAACTCAGGCGGCGGGATCTGGAAGGGCCCTATGGTTCACACGAACACGGAGCAGCGCGGCGCATCCTACAACATCATCCGCGACCCGCGAATCCAGCCGGCCGGACCAGGTTGCGTTCCCGGTGACCTTGCCGGATACGATCCGACGGTCTCGTTCTTCAGCAAGCTCACGCCGGACCAGCAGGCGATGGAACGCCAGCAGTACAGCTCGACGCGGCACAACGGCGGCGCCATCTACGGCTTCGTAGACGGTCACGCGAAGTTCTACAAGCCGCAGAACATCTACGGCCAGTGCGACTTCGTGTTCACCACCGCCGACACCGGCAACAACGGAAGCACTCCGGACTTCCGGCTCTGATCCCAGCACCTGCCCGGGCTATAGTGTTCCTATGGCCCGGGAAGAGGTGCTCGTCGTTCTCAATCCAACCGCCGGGCGCGGCCAGGCAGGTCGAAAAGAATCGCAACTGCGACGCGACCTCACCGAAATCTTTCACGACAAAGCCGTACGGTTCGCGATGACCGAAAGGGCCGGCCATGCCCGAGAGATTGCCGCCACCGTGGACGGTAACGTTTCCCTCGTGATCGCCGTCGGCGGCGATGGCACGATTTCGCAAGTCGCTAACGGATTGGCGGGAAAAGAGGTGCCGATGGGGATTTTGCCTGGCGGCACCGGAAACGACCTCGCGCGCGGTCTTGGCATTGGAAGCTATCAGGCTGCCTTGAGCGCGCTTCAAACGGGAAACGTCCGTCGAATCGACGCCATGCTTGCCACGCTTAATGGAGCCGACGTTCTGTCCCTCAATGCAGGCGGAAGCGGCTTCGATGCCGTGGTCGCCGATTGGGTGAACACCCACTGCAAGCGAATCGGCGGAACCTTGGCTTACGTCTTGGGAATGTTGAACTGCCTCCCCCAGCTCCGGGCGAATCAGACGACGCTCACCGTGGATGGCAAGCGCATCGAGATGGAGACGTACCTTTGCGCGGTGTGCAATTCGAGCAGCTTTGGCGGGGGAATGAAGATCGCGCCCATGGCAGATCTGACGGATGGGCTGGCGGACGTTATCGTCATCGGCGACGTGGGAAGGATCGGTTTCCTTCGTGAGTTCCCGAAGGTGTTTTCAGGGCGACACATCGAGCATCCGAAAGTGCACCACTTCCAGGCGAAAGAAGTCGAGCTAAAGACCGAGCCCGCGCTGCCGACATTTGTTGACGGTGAAATGATGGGACCGAATCCGATTCGATTCCAGATCCTGCCCCAGGCGGTTCAAATGATCGTTCCAGAGGCGGCTTAAGCCCAAGATTTCGGCTAGAATCAGGGTCCGTGGGCAATCTCGACGTCATCCTTCCTGCCGGGGGCACCATCGACGCCGAGTTTGCGCGTGCGGTTCTCACCCGCAACAAGGCCCTCATCCGCCTCGCCGGACGAACCCTCCTGCAGCGCACATTTGATGCGGTCGGAGCATTGCCAAACCTCGGTCGGGTGATGCTGGTGGGCGACGAGGACGTCGAGAAAAGCCCGGAAGCAAAGCTTGCGAGCCACTTCTTCCCTAGCGGCGGCTCGGCTCCAGAGAATATTCTCAAAGCCCTCCGCTTTCTCGCCGAGGGGCCGAATGCGCCGGAGCGCGTTCTGATCGTCACCACCGATTTGCCGTACCTAACCGGCGATCACTTGTTGGACTTTTTGGAACGATGCCGGACGGATGGCGGTCCCGAAAAGGATATGTACCTGCCGATCATTAACCGACCGGAGTTTGAGGTTAAGTTTCCGGGAATCGAAAACACCTATATGCCGCTTCGTGACGGGGAGTGGACGGCCGGCTGTGCCTATCTGGTGACCGTGCAGAGCTTCTTGCAGGCGATTCCACACATCGAGCGCGTCTTCCAAAACCGAAAGAGCAAGGTTGGTATGGCAAAATTGCTGGGACCCGTGTTCCTGGCGAAGTACCTCACCCGTCAGGTGGATGTGCCGCAAGTGCTAGCCAAGGTGGAATCCATTATTCGATGCAGTGGGGCTGCCGTTCGCGGTGCAGCCCCGGAGCTTGCCTTCGACATCGACTTCCTAGACGACTACGAGTACGCGAGGCGGCAGCTTGAATCCTGAGCCTCAGTTGCAAGCCGTGCCGTCGCCTTACGAGGGTCTGAAACTGAGGATTTTCGACCACTTAGCGCTGGGGATGTTTTGGCTCGGCCAAAACTTTCTATGGGGAGCATTTGTTGGCAGCGCGCAAACTCGGCACGTGCAGATCATGCACCCGATCAATCCGGCGCAAGTGCTTTGGGTCCCGGGCGTGATCGGCGGCTTGGCCGCGCTCGTAATTCCGCTCGTCGGCGGGCCGCTAAGTGATCGATGCACCGCAAAGATTGGGCGTCGTAAACCGTTCCTTATCTACGGAAGCGTCGCTTCGTGCCTATGTCTATTACTAATGGCGTGGGCATTCGCAGCGAATAACCTTTGGCTGTACTTCTTCGCTATGTTCCTGCTGCAAATTCCTACGAACTTCGCGTTAGCGGCCTACAGCGGAATCATTCCCGACGTCGTGCCGATGAATCAGCGCGGCGCGGCCAGCGGGTCGATGGCGTTGCTTGGCATCGTCGGCACGATGGCCGGCCTCTTTACGTCGGCGCAACTGGTCGAACGCAACATGCACGGCGTGCTGTTTCTCACCCTCGGTTCGGTCTACTCAATTTCCTGCCTATTTTCGGCGTTCGGAGTAAGGGAAAACCGACTGAGGGGTCCGGTGCCCAAGCTCAATCTTGGCAAATACATCCGCAGTCTATGGATCGACCCCAAAAAGTATCCCGACTTTGCGTGGGTCTGGATTACCAGGGCGCTCGTCATGATGGGCTTTTATCTGATTACCGGCGCGACCCTGCAGTTCTATTTCCAGGACGTGCTGGGGTCGCAAAAGCCGGTCGCGGACTCGACCGGTCTGGCGATTCTGGCCTTCACCATCGCCGCCATCTCGGGAGTCATTGGCGGTCGATTCTCTGATCAGCACGGACGTAAGCCGTTCGTCATTGTCGCGAGTATTGGGATCGGAGCGACGGCGATTGCCTTTCTGCTGTGCCGAAACTTGTCTCAGGCGTACATCGTCGGAGCATTTTTCGGCCTCGCCTACGGCATTTACACGAGCGTGGACTGGGCGCTGGGGGCAGACGTGATGCCTGATAAATCTTCTGCCGCGAAAGACATGGCGGTTTGGCACATTGCGCAGGCCCTGCCCCAGCAGATTGCGTCCATCGTCGTCAGCGTCGTACTTTCGAATTTTCTGGGTCCGATGGTGGAGCTGAACGGCATGGACACCCAGAAATACACGCTGCCGGCGTACATCATTCTTTTCGTCTCCGCCGCAATCTGCTTCTTCCTCGGGGGACTACTCGTGCGGAAGGTGCGCGGGGTCGCTTAGCCCCGAATACCGTTGTAGAAGTCGATCTTCGAGGTCGGCAGGGTTCCCTTCTTACCGTTCTGCACATCCACGACCGTCAGCTGGATGATGCTGTAGGTGAGCGGATTTGCGGGAAGGTGGGGCTCGGTCTGCGGCGAGTAAGTCACGCTGAACTTAGTGACGGCATCGTACTTAGCGAAGCTCTGGTTCTTTGTGAAGCTCATCGTGGTCGGGTTCCAACCTTCGCCCTGCTGAAGGAGCACGTTGTAGCTTCCCGTTGGGATCGATGTGAGCGTGTAGGATTCGCCGCGGCGAATATAAACCAGGCGGATCGACTTTCTGTTACTCGTGCGGCGAACGTTAATCACGACGTCTCGCGAAGTCATGTTATCCAAAGTGAGTTCGCACGGGCCGCTATGAATCGAGTTGGCCATCAGCTCGGTGCCGGTCGACGGTCGCGAAGGAAGTCCGGCGGCGATCAACGGCTGAGTCCCAACAAGCTGCGACATGCGCGGCATAGAAACAATTAAATCGGACGACATTGCTCCCAGCGGGGAAAGCATCATGAGAGAAACTAAGCTTGGAAACATCACGCAGTAAGTTTCGCCCAAAGGCCTGAATCTTGAGTGTCCCGGAAACCCGAATCTTGCGCTAAAACCGGGCGACGGGCGTCACATTTTTGCGGCCCGTTGGCACTCGATCTGCTGCGGCGGCGTGCAAACGGTGTCATCACAAATTGCCAGGCGCACCCAAGCCGCACCGCCGGTGTCGGCGGCAATCGCGAACGACCAATCGTTGCCTTCCTGGCCGCTCTGCTCCCATTCGACTTCGATCCCGGAGGCTTCCGGCTTCGGTTCGGCCAGTTCGATGCTCCACCCGGTCGGGATTTTCAGCAAGAGCTTCCCGTCCGCAATGCGCGCCTCGACCGTTTGCGAGCGGGCGAGCAATGCGGCCGTGTGCATCGCTTCGGTGGCGGTCGGGGCGCGGTGCATCCAGCCCGAAGCCCAGGAAATGGCGCGTCCCACCGTCTGTCTTCGCCCTAAGAGGTGGAACAGTTCGGCCGCCAGGGCATTCGCGCTCGGAATCGGGGCGTCGAAAATCGGCTTTGTCCGGCCAAACAATTCGCCATGCTCTGATTGAGTCGAGAAGAATCCGCCGCTTGGGTCTTCAAACCTAAGCTCGATCTGATCGGCAAGTTGGGTCGCGGCCGCGAGCGCTTGCTCTCGCTCGCTGGGCGGAAGGTGCTGGGCGCAGGCCAGCAGACCCAGCGCGAGAGCGGCAAAGTCCTCCAGGTAGGCCGCGCCGTGGGGCTCTCCCCTCACCAGCATTCGCGGGAGCTTCTCGATGTGCGCCAGGAACGGCTGGGCGGCCGCCCACGCATGGTCCGCGCGGCCGGCGGTCACCAGGGCCCGAATCATGAGGCCATTCCACCCGGTGAGGCACTTGTCGTCCAGCGTCGGCCTCGGGCGCGACGAACGCAGGTCCAAGAGAGCGGCAAAATCGGCACCATCAGCCGCCTGGTGTGGGGCGTCCCGGTGGAGGACGTTCACCGGCATCGGCTGCCCAGTCGCCTCATCGCGGAAGTTACCGTCGGGGAGGATGCGGTAGCACGTGGCGAAGTCAACGCTCGTGGCTTTCACGGCCTCGTCGAACGGCCATGTATAGAAGGCACCTTCTTCCGGGTGGCCGTCGGCATCCAGGCTATCGGCATCCAATGCGGCGCAAAAGGCGCCGTTACCGGCCCGTATTTCCCGTTCCAGCCATCGGACAATGCCGTCGCGAGCCACGGCGAAAACGACCTCTTCCTTGGCCGAAGCCGCAAACTCCTCCAACAACAAAGCGTTGTCGTAGAGCATCTTTTCGAAGTGGGGCAGATGCCATGTCGCATCCGTGCTGTAGCGGTGGAACCCGCCGCCGACGTGATCGTGGATGCCGCCGTCGGCAATTTTTCTCAACGTCTCGGTTCGCATTTTGTCCGCTGAAGCTCGTTCTTCCGCCGTAAACCTGCCGTCGGCGGCAAGTTCGCGCAAGAAGCGAAGCGCCGAATGCGGCGGAAACTTTGGTGCGTTGCCGAAGCCGCCGGCTACCTCGTCGAAGTCATCCTCGAGCGCACCGAGACAGCGTCTCGCCAGTTCGACCGCCGACAGCGCCGCCATCGGCGGCAACGCGCTGGCGTTCGCCTGTCGAATTCGCTCCGCAAGATCGTCTGCCGTCGCCTCGACATCCTGCCGCCGCGCCCTCCAAACCTCCTCCACCTGACGGCACAGATTCAGGAAGCCAATCCTTCCGCCGCGATCCTCTTTGGGAAAGTAGGTCCCGGCGAAGAACGGCTTGAGGTCCGGCGTGAGAAAAACGGTCATCGGCCAGCCGCCGCGTCCGGAGGTCAGCTGCACGGCCGTCATGTAGGCGTCATCCACGTCGGGCCGCTCCTCGCGGTCGAGTTTGACCGACACGAACGCCCGGTTCAAAACTTCCGCAACGGCGGCATCTTCAAACGACTCGTGCGCCATCACGTGGCACCAGTGGCACGCCGAGTAGCCCACGCTCAGCAAGATCGGGCGGTCCAATTTCCGCGCTAAATCGAAGGCTTCTTCATTCCACATAAACCAATCGACCGGGTTGTCCGCGTGCTGACGCAGGTACGTCGAAGCGGCATCGCGAAGTCGGTTTGGCATGCGTCCAGTTTAGCCAGCGCTCGGCATGAAACTGAGATAATGGGGCATGGCAACGACGGCCAAACCCTGGGACAATGGCGCACTTCAGGCATCCGAGAACGGACGCTTCATCCAACATTCGAATGGCGAGGCATTCCATTGGCAAGCCGACACGTGCTGGGAGCTCTTCCACCGGCTGACCCGGGAAGAGATCACGCTGCTGATCGAAACGCGAGCTCGGCAAGGTTTCAATGTGTTGCAGGTTGTTGCCCTGGCAGAGCTGGAGGGCATCCGAGTGCCCAACCGATACGGCGCGTTCCCGCTGAAGGACGAAAACCCGGAGACCCCGGACCTCGATGGTGGCTATTGGGACGTCGTCGATTTCGCCTTCGACCTGGCGGCCGAGCATGGCATCTACCTAGCGCTCTTGCCCACCTGGGGCGACAAGCTCACGCGCGCCTGGGGGGCCGGACCGGTGATCTTTAACGAAACGAACATCGAGGCCTACGGCCGATGGATTGCGAGCCGATACGGGCACCGCGAAAACCTGATCTGGGTAAACGGCGGCGACCGCGACACTGCAGGATACGAAGACGCTTGGCGCGGACTCGCGAACGGACTCCGGGCGGGCGAAGCGGAAAAGCACCTGATGACCTTCCACCCGATGGGTGAGTTTAGTTCGGGCGAGAGCTTCCATTCGGACGAATGGCTCGACCTCAATATGCTCCAGACCGGCCACGGTCACCCAGAATTGGAGCGAATCCGAAAGATGATCACCGCCAACTGGCAACGAACTCCGGCAAAGCCGGTGCTGGACGGCGAACCCCGCTATGAGAACCACCCCATCCAGTTCGATGCCCGAAAGGGCTATTTCCAAGCCGGAGACGTTCGGCAGGCGATTTACGCCGGCCTGATGAGCGGCGGCTGCGGATTCACCTATGGTTGCCACGCGGTCTGGCAGTTCGCCCAGGACGCCTACGCGCCGATAAATAATCCGATCTCGCACTGGAGCTACTCTCTGGAGCTTCCCGGAGCGAACCAGGTTCAGTTCGCGACCAAGCTGATGCGCGACGAGAGCGTGTTGGAACTGGTGCCGGATTTGTCGATTCTTGAAGATCGTTCGGCATTGTTTGCGCGCGCTTCCGAAGACCGAACCCGCGCGGTGGTCTACTTCCCCGAAAGTCATCGCGTCCGGCTGAATGCGAAGTTCTCTACCGTCCGATGGTTTGATCCACGCACGGGCGAGACCCACGAGTCGCAGCCGGTCGACACGCATCTGGAGCCGCCGAAGTCGGACGCCCAGACCCGCGATTGGGTCGCTATCTTGTCGGCCTGACCGCCGCCCACGCCTCCCGGTACTTCGTGTGAACGTACCGGGGGACCTCCCACCGAGAAGGTGCGCGCTCGGCCGGTTGGCACGCTTCGGTGAACGCCAGTTCATAGCCGGCTAGCTTCGCCTGCCGCGCCACACGTTTGTCGAACTTCCCGTTTGGATAGGCCAAAAAACGCGGTCTTTCGCCCAGGTTTTGCCGAATATCCTCGGCACTCTGCTCGAACTCTCTTGCGAGCACCGTAGTTGGAAGTTTTCGGAGGTCGGTCGGGTGGCTGACGGTTTGGCTTTGCACAGAAAAGCCAAGTTGCTTGCACCGCGCCAACTGCGCCCACGTCATTTTGGGTCGCCCGACCGGCGACCCGACGTAACCGGTGTGCACGAATAACGCCGCCGGGATCTTTCGCTTGACGAGTTCCGGCAAGGCATATCGGTAAAAGCCCGCGTAGTTGTCGGCAAAGGTGATGAGGACCGACCCTTGCGGCAGCGGACGTTTCGTCCGGATCGAATCGGCGAGGGCCTCAACCGAGACGAAGTTCGCCCCCTTGCGCCTAAGCCAATCGAGCTGGTCGGTGAGTTCCTTTGGCGTGCAGTCGAACCAGACCTGCTTCTTGGGAACCACGTCGTGATACGTGAGGACGACCGTCTTTCCGGCCGGCACCAACAGCAAGCTGATGAGAATTCCGGTCATGCTCATCATGATGACGCGCGAACAATGGCTGGTGAATCTGGAATCAGCGGTTGCCACTAACGCAACGGCAGCCTTAGCAAAACCGCGCAAGATCGCGAAGATTTTAAGCGTTGTTCAGGCGGCGGGTTCACAAGCCGACCATCTCCAGAGTCAGCTTTTAGATCGCGCAGAGCAAGCCGGCAGTGGAGTCCCGGCGTGCCGCGCCGGTTGCGCTTACTGTTGCGTAATTCGGGTCGCGACCACCCCGGTCGAAGCCATTCGGATCGCCGATTGGCTTACCAGGAACCGCACAGAGGACGAACTCGCCACACTGCGTCGTGAGCTTGAGGACTACAACCGGGCCGTCGAGGCCGAGTACTTCGCAACCCGTCGGCCGTGCCCGTTCCTCCGCGCGGATTCTTATTGCGGCATCTATGAGGTGCGGCCCGTGTCTTGCCGAAGCTACTTTAGCTTCGATCTCTCCGCCTGCGTCGACCACTTCCAGAACAACTTGCCGTCAAGGATTCCGAAGCTGGACGACACGCTCGTCTTCGGCCGCACGATTTCTGCCGGGCTTGCGCGGGCAACTCCGGGAGAGCCAAGGTTCGTCGACTTACATAGAAGCGTGCTCCGGGCTTTGGAGCCCGGAGCACGCGAGCGTTTCCTTGGTGGCGAAGTGATCTTCGCCGACTGCGCGGTTACTTAGCGGCTTTCTTGCGTCGGATGAGAGCGAGTGCGCCCATTCCGAGAGCGATCATCGAAGCCGGTTCCGGAACCGGAGCAACCGGAGGAAGCTCACCGTTGAAGAGGTGAAGGTTCGTCTGGCTCGGCCCGTTAAAGCTCTTACCGATAACCTGACCCTGGATGACGCCCCAGTTGGTCGTAATGTCCGCGTTGGCCGCAAGGAGCGAGCCCTCGAGGTAGTTGTAATCCACCGTGGTTGCTTCGGAGGTGTTCCAAAGCAGGTTTTCGCGGGCCAAGCCGTTGAGTCCGTAGCCGTAGCCCTTGAACTTGACGTTCTTGCCGGTTACGTTCACAAGGACGGTGGCACCGGCCGGAACGTCGAACTGCACGTCGCTGGCGTTCCAGAGGTTGTCCGAGCTGATGTTGAAGACGTTGAGGCCCTTGCTGTTACCTTTGAAGTTGAGCGTGCTCCATGGCTTCGTGATGGTTCCCGTTGAGGTGAGGTTGAACCAAGATGCCGAGCTGGCCGAAAGCTGATTGAATGCCGAGTCGAAGTCAATCTGGCTGCCAGACTTCAGCTTGCCGCCGTTGTTGAAGCCGAATGAAGTGAGGTTTGCCGAGCCGCCAGCAACGATGTTGCCCTGGACCGAACCACCGTTGAACTTGACGTTTCCGCCGACGATCAAAGCGTCCTGAGTCGGGCCGGTGAGGAGCGCGCCAACCGAGTAGCCGCTGGTATCCCAGTTGCCGCCAACCGCCGCCTTACCCTCGATGTCGGAGTACATCGCGGAGTAGTTGTTCTTGATGAACATGTTGTAGCCGGCCGCCGGGCCAAGCGGGCCTGCCTGGGCGAAGGCGGAAAGGATCGAGAGGGATGCGACCGAAAGAATGAGTCGCGTTACCGGCGTTTTGAACATTACAGTGAGAATTATTCTCGACCGGTACCCAGCAATCAAGTGATTGTTTCTGACGTCGCACGTTCCCGGGACCAACATAAGGCACGGCTATAATTTTGAAATGCACGTCTCCCTTGCCGTCCTTGCCGACTATGCCCTGCTCGACAAGGCAGACAAGCTCAGTATCATCGGGATCTTTGGTCAGATCGGATCGGCCGTAGCCCCGATTCGCCATCCGAAGATGACGCTCGTCATCGTGTTCGAGTCCACCCGAGCCGACTACAACCGCCAGCGGGAGCTTGAAATCGACATTACGGACCAGGACGGAAAGCCGATCGTGCAGAAGATCTCCGGCCAGGTCGGCATCAACGGCGACCCGGCCGTTCCCCCGAGCGTGAACATCATCATCAACCTGGAGGACGTGACGTTCCCCGACTTCGGCGCCTATACCGTCTCCATC
This sequence comes from Fimbriimonas ginsengisoli Gsoil 348, assembly GCA_945881865.1. Lineage (GTDB taxonomy): Bacteria > Armatimonadota > Fimbriimonadia > Fimbriimonadales > Fimbriimonadaceae > Fimbriimonas > Fimbriimonas ginsengisoli_A. The sequence goes on from CAMCVK010000007.1 coordinate 27,037, forward strand.
TTCCTCAACGGAGACATCCAGAAAACGGTTCGCCTGGACGTCGTGAAGATGGATCCGGCAGCCTAGGACTTGCCGCCGGTCGTCGCGATGCCCTGAATAAACGTCCGCTGGGCGAGGAAAAACAGGACGATGATCGGCAGCGTGAAGATCGTGCTGGCCGCCATTAGCGGCGCCCACTTTCCGCCGTGCAGCGATAGGAACTGCTGCAATCCGTAGGCGAGCGTGTACTTCGCCGGGTCGTTGATGTACATCAGCGGGCCGAAGAAGTCGTTCCACGTCCCCATGAATTGGAACAAGGCACAAGTTGCCAAGGCGGATTTTGAAAGCGGAAGCACGAGGCGCGTAAAGATCGTCCACTCCGTGGCGCCATCGACCCGCGCCGCTTCCGACATTTCTTGCGGCAACGTTTTGAAGAACTGCGTGAGCAGGAAGATGTAAAACGCGCTGCCGAAACAGGCCGGCACGATCATCGGCAAATAGGTTCCGTACCAGCCGAGCGCGCGGATGAGCGCAAAAACCGGAATCATCGTCACCTGGCCCGGCAACGCCATGGTCGAGATCATCAGGAGGAACATGGTGTTCTTCCCCTTGAATTCGATCCTCGCGAAACCGTAGGCGACGAAAGCGCTACTGACGACCGCCGCAACCACCGTGACAATACAGAGCGCCACCGTGTTGCGAAGGTAAAGCGCAAATGGCACCGTCCGCATTGCCTCCGGGTAGTTCTCTAGATTCAGTGGTCTAGGGATTAAGCTGGCGAACGTAAAGCCCGAAGCTGCCGAGCTACCATAGAGCTGATCCGTGCCTTTGAATGACGTACTTACCATCCAAAGCAGAGGAAGCATTGCAGGAAGGCAGAGAATTAGGAGAACGATATGGATCGTGAGCTTCTGCAAAGTCACGGCCTGCTTCGGTCGAAGATTAATCACGGTAGCCTAGCTCCTTTCGCTTCCGTAGTTCCTCTTTTACATTGCGTTCCAATTCGTTCAGTGCCTCTTCAGGTGTCACGGTTCCACGCACCGCCCGGTCCTCGGCTCGCCCAATCTGGTCGTTGAGAAAATGCAAGTAAGGCACCGGCGGCATTGGCCGACACGTCGGACTCCCGAGGATCGAGATGAATGCCCGGAACTGAGGATTCTCGTTAAGCCACGCTTCGAACGTTTTTGTTTCGACGACCTTCGGCGTAAGCGGCAACCAACCGCCGTCGTTGTAGCACTGAGCACTGGCTTCTAGGTCGCCAAAACCCGACCAGAATCGGATGAAGTCCCACGCACCTTCCTTTTGGCGAGCAGACGTCGGAATGATCATGAAGTTTCCGCTAACCGTGCCGGAAAGGGGCGTCCCGCGCTCCTTCGGCGGTGGAATCGGAATCACCCGGTAGTCCATCTTGGGGGCATACTTTCTGATTTCCTCGACCCGCCATTGGCCATCGATCGTAATGCTTAAGTCGCCGGAGATAAACGGCCAGCCCCCGGTGTCGCTTCCGGTATTTAGACCACTTACGAAGCGAACAACTTTGTCATAGCCAACCCGCTTTCGTTGCTCGGTTATCGCAGTCAACGTGCGTAGGTTGTCCGGATTCAAGATCGACAGCTTCTCAGCCTTACGGTCGTAAAAACCGGTCCCATAGCTGTGGCTTATGAAGTCGAGGTAGCCCATAGAGAAGCCAAGCCGCCGCAGGTTCCCCTGCTTGTCGTACCGGTGTAGTTTCTCGCCCCACTCGATGACGCCCTCAATGGTTTTGGGGAAATTCTCGACATCGAGCCCGGCTTCTTTCAAGTGATCGACGTTCACGTACAGTGCCGATAGGTCGCTGCCGATCGTAACCCCGTACGCCTTGCCTCGAAACATTCCGCTGTCGCGGATCACCGGATAGCTCTCTTCAAAGAACCGCTTTTTGTCGGCAGGCGACATCAACGTTTCCAAAGGCGTCAGCAGATTGCTGGCGGCCATGTTGGGAATCGCGCCGTTCCACATCGACATCACATCGGGAGGATCGCCCCCGATGACGCCCGTCATAAACTTAGCATCGGCGGTTGCGCCCGGCACGCTGAGCGGAATGACTTCGTACTTCGTTTGGCTCTGGTTATACCGTTCGGCGATGCGCGCGACGACTTCGGCCCATTCCCCGCCCCAGCGGTGCCAGAAACGAACCGGAATCCGGTCCGGATATTTGCGGTCTTTTGGCGTCGGCGTCAAGAACATCCAGCCCAGGCCGACCACCAAAATGGCAACCAAAATCACACGGGCGATTGTTTTCCCCAAAGTCTTATCCGCCATAGTGCACCCACTTTTTCTGTGTCCGGAAAACGGCGGCGGTCATCACGACGATGACGAGGAAAAGCACCCACGCCATTGCGCTAGCGTAACCCATGTCGAGGTACTTCCAGGCTCGGCGGAAAAGATACAGCGAGTAGAACAGCGTCGAATCTTGCGGGCCGCCGTTCGGAGTCATGACATAGGCCTGCGTGAAGTACTGGAACGCGCCGATCACGCCCATGACGAGATTGAAGAAGATTACCGGCGTCATCATCGGAATCGTGACGTGACGAAGCTTCTGCCAGGGGCGCGCGCCATCGATGGTGGCAGCTTCGTAGAGGTATGCGGGAATGTCCTTTAAGCCCGCAAGGTAGATCACCATGCTGCCCCCGACGTGCCAAACGCTCATCATGATGAGGCTGTAAAACGCCCAGGTTGGATCATTCAGCCATGCCGGACCCTGAATTCCCATCGTCCGCAAAACGTTGTTCACCAGACCCGTGGTTGGGTTCAAAATCCAAAGAAACACGACCGATGACGCGACCGTTGGCACGATCGAAGGCAAGTAGAAAATGGTGCGGTAAATAGCAATTCCCTTCACTTCGTTGTTCAGCAGAATCGCCAAAGCCACGCCGGCAACCACCAACAGCGGCACCGAAATGATTGCGTAGCGAATCGTGACGGCAGCCGACTTCCAGAACAGCTCGTCTTCGAACAGCAGCATTCGATAGTTGGCAAGGCCAACCCACTGCGGCGCGCTGATGATGTCGTACCGCGTGAACGAAAGGTAAATGCTCTGCAGGAACGGGAACGCCGTGAAGATGAGAAATCCGATGACCCAAGGGGAGATGAACGCCCATCCCACCAAGTTTTCTTTGAATTTGTTCATCGCACGTCTTCGGCCAACGGTGGCCGGTCAAGTAGCGTAGCATGCTGACCCCAAAACCGACAAACACTTAGGGGCACGCGAACCGCTGAATCTCTCGGAGTTCCTTCATCACGTGGCCCAACGGAACCTGAGAGCCCCGGCCGAAGGCATCGTGCAGCAACTGGTACTGAGCGAAAAGCCGCGCGTAGATGGCGGCTCGCTCTGTGTCTGGCAGAACCACGTGAGGCTTCGTTCCCGTCATCGCTGCCTGCGCGCTGAGCACATCCGGGTGGGCTCCGCCGACCACGCTAGCGAAGATTGCCGCCCCAAGCGCGCACGTCTGCGCCGAGCGTGAGACCTTCATCGGGCGGTTCAGCACGTCGGCGTAGATCTGCATCACTAGCGGGCTCCTCTCGGCGATGCCGCCGCAATTGATGATCTGGTCGATCCGAACGCCGTATTCCTCGATACGGTTCACGATCATGAGCGCGCCAAACGCGGTCGCCTCGATGAGTGCGCGGTACGTCTCGGCCGGCGTCGTGTGGAGCGTCTGCCCTACGATGAGCCCGGTCAGCAACGGATCAACGAGAATTGTGCGATTGCCGTTGTGCCAGTCCAGCGCAAGCAAACCGCTCTCGCCGGGCTGCAACTTCTCGGCTTCGGCAGTGAGTGCGTCGTGGGTCTGCCCGGCATAGCGCACAAACCAGTTGAAGATGTCGCCGACGGCCGACTGTCCCGCCTCGATGCCGTAAAAGTCCGGCAAAACCGAGCTCATCGTGATGCCGCAAACGCCCGGAATGTCCGCGATTGGCTCCGCCTTCGGATGCACCATGCAGTCGCACGTGCTGGTGCCAATGATCTTGACCAGCGTGCCTTCGCGGATTCCCGCCCCGACCGCGCCGTGATGGGCGTCGAACGCCCCGACCGCCACCGGCGTGCCTTCCTTGAGGCCCGTCAACGCGGCGACTTCGGCGGTGATCTTTCCGGCTAGCTCGTCGCTGGGATATGCCTTGCTGTAGAGTCTTCCGGCGAGGTCGCCCAGCGCGGGCTCAAGCGAATCCAGGAATTCGGCGGCCGGCAAGCCGTTCCAATCGTCGGAGTACATCGCCTTGTGGCCGGCGGCGCAGATGCTTCGCTTGGGCAGCGGCAGGGTCCCGGTTAGGTAGCCGGTGATGAAGTCGCACGTCTCCACCCAGGTGTGGGCGGTTTGGAAAACGAGCGGTGCGACCCGGGAACAGCGCAGCAGCTTTGACCAAAACCACTCGCTGCTGTAGGTTCCGCCGATCTTCGCCAGGTACGGGTAGGCGGCCGCTTTTTGCGTGATCTCCTCGGCCTCGGCGAAGCTCGTGTGGTCCTTCCACAGCCAGCACATGGCGTCGAGATTGTTCTGAAAGTTCGGCTGGGCGGCCAAGGGAACGCCGTTCGCGTCGATCGGCAGCGGGCTCGATCCGGTGGTGTCAACTCCTACGCCGACGATGTCGTCGGCCGAAATTCCGGAAGCTTGAAGGACGTCGTTGGTAACGGCGTGAATTCCCGCGATGTAGTCCAGCGGGTTCTGGCGCGCCAGGTTCGGGTCGTTCGCGTCGTAGTAAACGCCTTGGTCGCCGCTGGGATAGTGGAATACGGCGGTTGCGGCTTCTGCACCCGTCGCGGTTTCCACAAGGAGCGCGCGAACCGAATTCGTTCCGAAGTCTAAGCCGAGGGCGTAGGTTGCCATCGCTTGGAATCTTATCCCACCGCGGGTTGCTCATAATCGAACGATGGTTGCGCTCATCCCTGCCGCCGGTCGCGGAACCCGGATGGAATCGGTTACGGCCGGACGCCCGAAAGAGCTGCTTCCGCTGGGCGGCGAAACCGTGATCGAACGCATCATCGCCGAGGCCGCGGAAGTTGCCGACCACGTGGTCGTGATCAGTAGTCCGCAGAAGCCGGAATTGGACGAGGTGGCGCGCCGGGCGGGGGCGGAGGTGATTCACCAATTGGAGCCGCGCGGTTTGGCGCATGCCGTCGCCTGCCTTAACGCGGAAACCGACGTGCTGGTTTTGCTTGGCGATTGCGTCTACTTTCCAGAGTCTCCCTTGGCGCGGATGGATCGGCTGATCCACCTGGGCATTTCCGGATGCATCGCACTTGAGGAAGTTCCGGCATCGCGCGCACACCTCTACGGAATTGTCGCTGTTGACGATATGGGAACGATCGACGGCATCGTCGAGAAGCCGCGGCTCGACGCGTCCGACGTCGAACCGCGTTACGCGGTGGCGGCCCGGTATGCCCTCTCCGGCGGCTTGATGGCCTATCTATTAGGGGCGGTCGAGCGATCCACCGAGGCCGGAGAAATCACCCTCACTTCGGTTTTGAACGCCGCCATCGCGGATGGGTTTGTCCTGAAGGGTGTTGCCTTGCAGCCAAATCAGGTTCGAATTGATGCCGGCGAGCCAGAGTCCTACCTCGCTGCAAACCGGATGGATTGGCGATGAGGATCTTGTACTCCGCCCCCGGCCGATGCGGCATCATCGGAAATCCGAGCGACATCTACGGCGGCAAGGTGCTTTCTTGCTCGCTGCCGCTTCGCAACTATTGTGAAATTCACCCGGATGTTTATCGCGAGGTGCCGGATGGTGCGCTGTGGGCGGCCATCGAGAAACGGTTTCCGGAGATGGCAACGGCGAACGTGGCGGTTCGGCTACGTTCTGAGGTTCCGCGATCTAGTGGTTTGGCCGGATCGACCGCGATGCTGGCGGCGATGGTCGCTTGCGTTCGGGATTTCCTTACATTGCCGAAAATTGAAGCCGCCGAGCTGGCGGAGCTAGTTCGGGACATCGAGCGCAACGACGCGGGCGTCATGTGTGGCTATCAGGACGCCTACATGGTGACCCACGGCGGGCTTCAGCTGATGGATTTCACCGGGAAGCATCCGGTCAACCCAGGTCCGGTGGCGCAAATGTTGGGGGTAAACGCACCGCTACCTTTTCTTCTTGTTACAACCGGGGTCGAGCGGCTGAGCGGTTCCGTGCACGGGCCGATGTCGGAGCGGTGGCTGGCCGGAGAGGAGAAAGTCGTTCAAGGAATCGAGCGCATTTCCGCCCTAACCGAACCCGCACTCCACGCTTTGATCTCCGGCGACCACGCCCGGCTGGCCGCCGCCATGCAAGAAAATCAGGCCATCATCGCGGAGTTGGGTGGCTCTGGACCGCAAATCGATGCCCTCATCGAGACTTGCCTGTCCTTCGGCGCCCCGGCCGCGAAGCTGGCAGGGGCGGGGATGGGTGGCACCGTGATCGTACTTACGGAGGATCCGTCCGCGCTGAAACGACGCCTGCAAGAGCGAGGCTTCACCCAATTCACCTCGCCGTTGATCGCGCCCGGCATCCAGCCCGAGCGCGAAATAGACAGCACCGCAATTGCTGGGTAAAGTTGCAAAATGCCTTTCGACCGGTTGACTGGTTTTGCCGACGAAATCGAAGCTGATTTCGACGCTCAATTGCGCACGCTGAATGCCCTCGGGGTCGCCGGGATCGATCTCCGGAATGCGGACGGCAAGCACGTTCTCGCGCTCTCCGCCGATGAGTTGCGAGGTCTCCGCAAGCGCGCCGAGGCCGCCGGATGCTACTTCTCCACGATCGGCTCCCCGGTGAACAAGGTGGACTTTACGCCGGACAATGAGTCCGCCGAGTTCGAAAAGCTGAAACTCTCAATCGAGGCGGCGCATCACGTGGGCACGGATCGAATCCGACTCTTCACCCCGGAGGTTCCCGAACATCGCTGGCACGAAGAAACCGAAGGCGTGATGCAGTGGATGGAACGGCAAATTGAGCTGGCTCAATCGGCAGGAATCGTCCTGCTCCACGAGAACGACGCCCGGTTTTGGGGCGCAATTCCGCAAAACTCCGAAGTCTTGTTCGACCGCCTCGGCGGCCCGTATTTCCGGGCGGCGTTCGACTTTGCCAACACGGTCCTCATCGGCTTTCGGCCTTTCCACGACTGGTTCCCCTGGATCCTGCCGTATGTCGACACGCTGCACATCAAGGATGCAATCGACGGGCGTGTAGTCGCGGCGGGTCAGGGTAACGGCCAGATCGTGGCCACCCTCCGGTACCTGAACGAAGCCGGTTGGGACGGACCGCTGACCCTAGAGCCGCACCTTTCGGCTGCCGGTGCCTACGGCGGATTCTCCGGTCCGGATCTTTTCCGGGTTGCCACGGAAGCCCTTCGGGAATGCATCGCTGAGGCACTGCGAGATTGAAATTCGGACTGTGTGGTTCGGTTCAGGATGCGGTCATCGCGGCCGAAGCCGGGTTTGATTACATTGAGCTTTGGGCGGCAAAGATTTTCGCCGACGATTATGAGCTTCCCGCGCTCGCGCTTCCGGTTGAGGCCACCAACGGGTTCTTCCCGGACTCCGTGACGCTTTTCGGCCCCGACGCGACGCCATGGCGACCGTACGTGCTTGCCACTCTGCCCCGCGCCCAGGCGGCCGGCGTCAAGCAGATGGTCGTTGGGAGCGGGCGAGCCCGCACGGCGCACACGCCATCGGATGAAGCGGCTTTTCTGGAGATCTGCGACGAGATCAACGCGCTGGCGGCTGAGTTCGGTATCGTGACCGGCCCCGAGCCGTTGAACGGAAAGGAGTGCAACCTGGGGAACGACCAGGGTGCCATGGCGCGCGGGCTGGCTTCCCGAAGCTACGTCTCGGATGCCTACCACGTTCTGGTTCAGGCCGAGCTAGATGGTACGGTGTTGGACTGGGAGGCCGCTCTTCCGTACGCACCCACGCACGTGCACGTGGCCAACCTCGCCCGCACGGTCCCGACCGCAGACGATGCGGCGCTTCTCGGTTTCGCCGCTCGGCTTCGCGAAGTCGGATTCACGGGCAGAGTTTCCTTTGAGGGGAACGTGGGACGTTCTCTTGAGGAACTCACTGCCCTCCGAAACGTTCTGGCCAGCTTGTTTTCCGGCTCAACCCAGCATTAGGCCGATCGAAAAAGGGGTTTACAGCGAAGGTGAAGAAGACACACATCGTGACGCTGAGCTTTGATGACGGATTCAGGAAGTCGTTCTACAAAACGGCGGAGATCTATGAGTCGTTCAAGCTACGGGCCTGCTTCAGCGTCATCGCGCAGGGACACCTGGAGAACTTCCGTCCGTCGATCAACGGCGTGCCGGACGCCGGGATCGTGCCGTTTCCCAAAGGCGACTTCAGCGACTGGAATGCCCTGAAGAAGCGCGGGCACGAGGTGATGGCGCACACCTACGACCACAAGAACCTAACGACGATTCCCCTTGAGGAAGCCAAGAAAGACATCGACCGGTGCGTCGAGGAGTTCGAGAGGAACCTGCGCGGTTTCTCGGCGCGAGATTCGGTTTACAACTTCGCCTACAACGCTTCGAACGCCGAACTTGACGCCTATGCGCTGTCCAAATTCTTGGTCGTGCGGTCGCAAGGCAGCACACCGGTCAACCCCATTCCGACGGGTCGCAAGCCGGTCCGAATTGGCTGTTGGAGCCACGGACCGGAGAACTGCGACGCCTTCTTCGAGGAAACCTTGAACCAGTTTCTCGCCTCGGCCGGTGGGTGGTTCGTGTTCAACACACATGGGCTGGACGCCGAGGGCTGGGGACCGATGAGCAGTCGCTACCTGCAGGACTTGCTGGCGCGGCTGGTGAAGCTCAATCACGTCGAAGTGCTGCCGGCCGGGGCGGTCGTCCAGCGACTACCAAAACCGGCCCGCTAGGCGTGACACCAACTTTACAGATTCAAAATCTGCGAGGCGGAGGTCATGTCCTTGTCGCCGCGGCCGGACATGTTCACCAAAACGCGCGCGCCCGGCGGGAAGGTTGTCCCGTCCCATAGCGGCGCGAACGCGTGCGCCGTCTCGAACGCCGGAATCAGACCTTCCAGCTGCGAAACTTTCTGCAACGCCATCAAGGCATCTTCGTCCGTAACCGCCGCGTACGAAACCCGGCCGGTGTCCTTCAAGTAGCTGTGCTCCGCCCCGACGCCCGGGTAGTCCAGTCCCGCCGAAACCGAATGCGTACCGATGACCTGGCCGCTGTCGTCCTGCATCAAATAGCTATAGGAGCCGTGCAAAACGCCCGGCGAACCGGCCGTGAGCGGGGCCGCGTGCATTCCGCTATTGATTCCCAACCCTCCGGCCTCGATGCCGATCAACTTCACCTCGGGATCCTCGAGGAACCCGGCAAAGAAGCCGATCGCGTTCGAGCCGCCACCGACGCAAGCGATGCCGTATTCCGGCAGCCGACCGTACCGCTCGAGATACTGCGCGCGCGATTCCTCGCCGATCACCCGCTGGAACTCCCGAACCATGTACGGGTACGGGTGCGGACCAGCTGCGGTGCCGATGATGTAATGCGTGTCGCTGACGTTCGTAACCCAGTCACGCATCGCCTCGTTCAGGGCATCCTTCAGCGTCTTCGTTCCGCTGGAAACGGGGTTCACCTTCGCGCCGAGAAGCTTCATCCGGAATACGTTCAGCTGCTGCCGAACGGTGTCTTCCTCGCCCATGTAGACCTCGCACTCCAGGCCGAACAGCGCACATACCGTGGCCGTCGCCACGCCGTGTTGGCCCGCGCCGGTCTCGGCAATAATGCGCTTCTTGCCCATGCGAAGCGCTAAAAGAACCTGGCCGAGCGCGTTGTTAATCTTGTGCGCGCCGGTGTGGTTCAGGTCTTCCCGCTTCACGGTGACGTGCAAGCCGGTCTCCGCGCTAATTCGCCGCGCTTCCGTCAGCGCCGTCGGGCGGCCAACGTATTCGCGCAGATACCGCTCGAATTCTGCCCGAAACGCCGGGTCGGACCACGCCCGGTCGAATTCTGTTTCGAGCTGTTCAAGGGCGGGCATCAGGGTTTCGGGGACAAATCGTCCGCCGTAATCGCCAAAACGCCCGTGGGAATCGGGCCGCGTGATCATGTATTCGATTCTACTGAGGATCAGGGTGCAACGTTGCGGGGAGGCAGCGGCACAGCGCTGCCATCTCGCAACGCCTGGGTGACGTTGAACCGACCTTCGGCCGAGAGCACCATGAGGGTGCCGGTGATCACGAAGAACGGCAGTACCAAAACATTCACCAAAGGAACCAGCGAAAAAGCTCCGGCCAGAAACAGAGTGCCTCCAAACTCGGGCAGTTGGGCAACCTCCCGCAGCTGGTGGCGCAACCGCTTGCCCCGCAACGTAAACGGCGAGGCCGTGGCGTCGATCATGGTGATCCACCCGCCCATCATCACCGGCCCGACAACCGGGATGATTCCGGAAATCAACATGCAAATGGCGGTGAGGATGCCAAACAGGAAGCGCCCCGGAACCTGAATCAGCTGGATCCAGAAGCTCGGCGTTTTACGCATCGGTGCTCCCGTCACTTCCCGCTCCGTCTCGGCCGAAAGCGTGTCCCAAAAGAACGAACTTGTGGCGGAAAGAATGGCGATGAACAGGGTTCCCGCAACCAGGAAGTAGATGAAGAAGTAGGCCAACGTCGCAAGCCAGTCGGGAATGCCAAACGACATCAACCAGTTTCGAACCGGCGGCAACAACAGCCAGTGGATGGTCGCCGCCAACGCCATATAGAGCGGCAATCCGATCCAAACCGGACGCCAAAAGTAGGTCCTGAGGCGTTTGCTTTGCCGGATCATTCGCCATGCCACGCGTGCGTGATTCATCTCGCACCCATCGTATCCCCTAAGATCGATTTCATTGCGGCAATAGGCAGAAAGCACCGTAAGAAAATGTTAAATCCAAGTCAGAATAGATGGATGCAGCCGGTCGCGATTCTCGCCAACCTCATGATCCCCGCCTCGGATCGAAACGCCGCCGTGCGCTACTTCCAGCAGATTTCTCCCGTGCTGCGACAGGTACCGGGCTTCATGGGGGTCGGCCTTTGGCAAAACCTGAACGATGCCGATGCGCACCTCGCGCTCTACCATTACGACTCACCCGAGAATGCCGACCTCGGCCTGGAAGCGGTTGCGAGCCGCAAGCTGCTCACAGAAGCCACCGTGCACAGCGACACGCCGCCGGACGTCCGCCGGGTAGCGGTCCAGGGCAAGGTGGGTCAGAACATTTTCAACACCGGGCTCCATCAGGTCATTTCCGTAAGCGTCCGCGTGGCGGACCCTGGGTTTGGCGCCAGCCTTGCCGATGAGGTCGGACGGATCCTGCACGAACTGCAACTTCTGCCGGGGTACCTAGGCGGCGAGTTCGGACGGAACGATTCGCTGGACGAAGAGGTCATTGGACTTGCAGCTTGGGAAAACGAAGCCGCGTTTCAGTCTTCGGTGCCCGTCGGAACGATTTACGACGTCCGGGTCTATCGAAAAGTGCAGTAACCGATATGCGTCATCTTGCCCTTGTCCTTAGTCTTAGCGTAGGGCTCTCGGCGTCCGCCGATGCCGACTTTAAGCCTTCCCAGCGCCAGCAGGTAGAGCTGGGCAAGCGCGCCGCCGCCGATTTCCGGAAGCACGAAAAAATTCTGCCCAAGACCGATATTCGCGTAACGACCCTCAAGCGGGTGGCACGGCGGCTACTCGATACATTTTCCGACGGCGACAAGCCGTGGGAGTACTCGTTCGACGTCGTGGAGTCCAAAGAAGTCAACGCTTTCGCGCTTCCAGGCGGACCGGTTTTCTTCTACACGGGCCTGCTGGAGAAGATGAAGTCGGAAGACGAACTCGCCGCCGTGCTAGCACACGAGCTTGTCCACGTGCGAAAAGAGCACTGGGCTTACGCGTACCGCGATTCGATGAACCGTAGCTTGGTGCTGAACATTCTCCTCATGGTCGGCAAGGCCAACGACAACGCGGCGAACCTGGCCGGCATTGCAAACGAGCTAATCTTCGAACTTCCGTTCTCGCGCAAGCACGAAATCGAAGCCGACAACCTTGGATTTGACATGATGACCGCCGCCGGCTACAACCCGAGCGGCATGGTGAAAGTGTTCCAAACGCTGAAAGCGGAAGCAAAAGGCGGCGGACCGGAATGGGCGAGTACCCACCCGGACGACGGTCGGCGAATCAAGAACATTGAAGCCCGCGTGGCAAAGGGCGGCAAGTACCCCGCGCTGATTCCGATGGAGTTGCCCAAGGCCGATCCAAAAACAAAGAAAGGCGATTAGGCTTTCCGGTTCATAATTCAGAAACGCGAAGTCGCGGAGATAGACCTATGAAGATCGGAATTTTTACTGCCCTATTTGGAGACAAGACCCGGCCCGAGGCCCTCGACATCATCGCCGCCGAAGGCATCGAAGCGGTTGAGTTTGGCGCCGGTGCCTACCCAGGCGCCGCCCACCTTGAGGTCGAGAAGCTTCTGGAGAGCAAGGAAGCCCGCGAAGCCCTGCTGAAGGATGTGCACGACCGCGGCCTCATGATTTCGGCCATTTCCTGCCACGGCAACGCACTTCACCCGAACAAGGACATCGCCGCGGACCATCACCAGGCTTTTGTTAACAGCGTCAAGCTGGCGAATGCGCTCGACGTGCCGGTCGTCAACGGATTCTCCGGTTGCCCGGGCGACCACGAGACCGCCATCAACCCGAACTGGGTCACGTGCGCCTGGCCGGATGAGTTCCGCGACGTGCTGAACTGGCAGTGGAGCGAGAAAGTTATCCCCTACTGGACCGAGCAGAACGCCTTCCTCAAGGCCCACAACGTTAAGTACGGCATCGAGATGCACCCTGGCTTCGTTGCCTACTCCAACGACACCTTGTTAAAGCTTCGGCACGCGGCCGGCGAGCAGATCGGCGCAAACTTCGACCCTTCGCACCTTTGGTGGCAGGGGATTGATCCGATCGCGGCGGTCCGACAGATCGCCGAAGAAGGCGCGCTTTTCCACGTTCACGCAAAGGACACGCGCATCGACCCGATCAACTCTGGTCTCAACGGCAACCTCGACACCAAGAGCTACGGCGACATTTCGAAGCGATCGTGGGTGTTCCGCTCGGTTGGCTACGGCCACGGCATCGAGTGGTGGAAGGATTTCGCAAGCGTGTTGCGCACGTTCGGCTATGACTACGTGCTTTCGATCGAGCACGAAGACGGCCTGATGAGCCCGATGGAAGGCCTGCGCAAGGCGGTTTCCGTTCTTAAGCAGTCGGTGATCTCAGAATCGGCGGGCGAAATGTTCTGGGCGAAGGACTGACATCGAGAAGAGTGCCCCTGCCAAAACCACTTTGCAGGGGCATTCTTGACACGCGGCCTCAACGAGCTTCAGCTCCTTTTCTGGTACCAGGCGACTCCTTCGTACCGCCAGACCGAATTCCCGTGGCGTAACTCGCTGAAGTCTAACGTAAAGAGGTGCACGCCGGATTCTTTATTGCAATAGCGATGCATTTTTGCATACTGTGAAGGGCCTGTTTGACCTGATGATGGATCCTTTTCGAAAGCGTAGAAGCGATTTGTCTCCAGGACATACTCATCGTTACCGTTCCCAAGCTCACTAAAGTTCGTGGTGTAGTGATGGAAGCCGGTAAGTCGACCAACATACCTGTATACCCGAACAGTACCTGGCACTTGGAATAGAAATACTTTGCCTTGATCGGACTCTCGCACATAGTCGCCGTTACCGTTAGCTCCAAGTTCGTTGACATCTGTGGTGTAAAAATAGTCACCATTAGTATTGCTGCGATATCGGAGTAGAATCGCCTCGTCTTTTCCGGCAGCGGGACGATGGTTGTTCAGGAATGACATCGGATCGATAAATCCTCGCTTCTCCAGCCGGCCCTTGTTTTCTGCCTCGAAAGTGAACCAGTCTGGCGGGAGGCCATCTAGAACCTTTCCCCGTCCCCAACCAATGGATGCCTTCAGCTTCCCAATTTTCGAATCCCCTCGTCGGTAGGTCATGCCCAAAACCGAGGTGCTTACCACCGGACTTACTTCGTTAATGGCAAAATGAAGGTGGTCACCTCCTCCGGGGTAGCTCATGACGCTACCTATCAGCTGGCCTGCGAAGACGTCGTCCCCTTTGTTTACCCGTGGGCTGACATGTCCGTAGTAAGCGTAAGCAGTCTTCCCTTGCCCAGTATCAGAATTAACTTTCACTTCAATGACGACTAAGCTATTTTCAGCTGATGCATTCCGTGTTGTATAGATTACAGTTCCTCCGGAAATTGCATAAGCAGGCGAACCTTTCTTCATGTCTACAGAATAATCAGTGCCTAAATGATAATAACTGTCAAAATATTGATGTTTATGGGTTGCCAGCCAATTGTTGCCGCGTAAGTTCTCTTTGCCAGACGGGGTTGGATAGTACAGGCCGCCATCTCGGACCAGCCTTTGAGCACTTGCGGTCCCGGAGAGGATCAGAAGAAGCAAGAGGAGGGCCAGACGCGCTGTGCTAGAAAAACAACTTGACATACTTGCCGAGACGTATGAAATTGAATGCTGGTTCCATAGAATTTATTCAATTGTTAAGGGAAGCTTTTGGCCCGCGTGAGCAAAAAATCCACTATGCCCGATGGGAGGCCTGCGCAAGGCGGTTTCCGTTCTTAAGCAGTCGGTGATCTCAGAATCGGCCGGCGAAATGTTCTGGGCGAAGGATTAACGCTTAGGGCGAGCCGCCCGAAGAAAATCGGGTCCCGTAGACGCCGGTTGGTTTTTGCCGGCGCTCAGGAGTGGGAGAAAGGCGGGAGCAGAGCTCCCGCACTCCAAATCGGATTCAGACTCAAAACCGGCCCAGCCCGAGAGGCTGGGGCTATACGCTTCGCGCTTTGTTCCGGTGAGACCGAACGGCTGTAGCCGACGCCCCTGTGGCGTCGGGGTTGCATTCCCAGTGACTAGCCGCCGCCGGGAGTCGGCGCGCCGCCACGATCGCCAAGGACATCGGCGGCCTTCACGCCGGTCTCGCTCTCGATCTTCTGATATTCTTTGTCTTTCTCAGCTTGCGGCATCGGGCTGCTAGCAATCGCTCGAATCTTATCTTCGGGCTTCATTTTTGCGATCGCATTCTTAGCATCGTCACCCGACATACCTGCCGGCTGTCCGCCGGCATCGCAGCCAACAAGACCAAGGCTCGCGACAACCGCGACCAATAAGGCTAGTTTGATTTTCATTTTTCTAAAGTGGGTTCGGAAAGAACCGAGTTGCAGAGCTTACGCTCCGCAACTCGGTTGAGGGTCGAGGATCTACCGGATTACTGGTTGTCGTCCGAAGCCCAGTTGGTTCCCCACCAGTTGAACGCTTTACCGTTCTGCTCTGGGTGAGGTGCGCCAGCGGCCCAGCCGATGTTGGCCGGGTTGGATCCGCCTTCGCCGCCGTTCCAGGTGTCGTTGTACAGCAATTCTCCGTCGCTTCGCAGGTTAGGCAGAAGCTTCGTAGCCTTCTCGTACTTGGCATGTCCGTCCATGAACGCCACGTTGGAACCACCGTTCCAGTAGCCAGCCTTTACGCCCCAGAAGCCCGAAAGGCCATTCTGGTTGCCCGGCCAGGTCTTTCCGCTCGGCGGGAAGTTGATCCAGAGAACGACCTTAGCAACGCTGGTAAAGGTCGTGCTGCCGCCGCCGACGCCTTCGACGCCGCCGTTGCTTCCGCCACCGGAACCGCCTGCACCGATGGTGTTAGGAGCCGGAGCGAAGTAGCCGTACTGACCCTGGTCTCGGCAAGGCGTGCCGGGAGCAGCCTGCTCGTAACCGAAGATGTTCGGGTTGAGTCGATAGTCCATCGGAGGATAGATATCGTTGTAGTAGCGGGTTCCACCGGCCGTCGAAACGCCGAGGCCAACGCAAGCGTCGTTCGGGTTGAGCATGTAGCCAGGTGCGCCACCAGCAAAGCCGTTGTCGGCCTTCTGTCGCTGCACGTTGCCCTGCTTAGCCGAGCTAGCCGAGTTCGTGAAGATCTGCTTGTTCTTCGTGTACGGAAGAACGCGAGCTGCGAAGACGTAGTCCTCTTGCCAGTTGGTGTGCGGAATGTAGTCGTCCGAGTCGTTGCTGTAAATCAACGTCGCGGTCATGTTCTGCTTGAGGTTGGAGAGGTCGGCCGTCTTCTTTGCCGCAGCCTTCGCCTGAGCGAAAACCGGGAACAGGATGGCGGCGAGGATCGCGATGATCGCGATGACGACGAGTAGTTCGATGAGCGTAAAGCCCTTGCTTTGTAGAGTCTTCATTGACATGGATATCCTGGTGTCAAAACGTAGCGTGAGAATGGCGAATGGTCTGGGCCGATGCCGAAGGATCGGACCGGACGGAATGGTGAGCTTTCTGACCCGTTGGCAGCAAAACTGCCGATTGGCCAGGATTCAGAAGGAATGAAATTGTGTTGTCCTGCAGCGTGACCGCGACGCCGGAGAGGGCGTCTTGCCAGCGAAGCGATCGGGCCGGCAGGGTGACCGTCTGCGGCTTCTTACCGGTGTTTAGCACGACCCACGCCTGGTTCTTGCCGAGTGTTCGCCGGTATCGCACCAAGCCCGTCGTTTGACTTCCAGAAACGTCCGAGAGTTCGCCTTCTTGCAGAGCCGGGTTGCTTGCCCGCACTTTAGCGAGTTTTCGGTAGTAACGCAGCATCGGATTGTCATCCGAGGCCAGATCCCAGCGCATCCCGCGCCGGTTGTCGGGGTCTCGGTCGCCCTCCATGCCCAGCTCCTCGCCATAGTAAATGCTTGGAACGCCCGGCCAGGTGAACTGGACCGTTGCCGCAAGCATCTGCTTGGTTTGGTCACCTTTAGCGAGCGTTAGGAATCGCGCGGTGTCGTGGCTGCTGATCAGCAGCATGAGATTTCGCGAGACCTGCGGAGCGTAGGAGTTGTAAATCGAGTTCAACCGCTGGGCGAAGGTGTCGGCCGATCCGTTGCCGTAGGCAAAGTACTGCAGGCAAGCCTCGCGGAACTGATAGCCCATCATGGAGTCCCACTGGTCGCCCTTAAGCCAAGGGTCTCCGTCGCCCCAGTGCTCGCCGAGGATCCAAAAGTTCGGATCCATCGTCTTGGTCGACTTGCGGAATGCCCGCCAGAATCGCATGTCCACTTCGTTTGCCACATCGAGCCGCGCCCCGACGAGATTCGGTGCCAGCGACCGCCAGAACGGCACGATCGAAAGCATGTGCTCTTTGGCCGGCGCGTACATCAAGTCCACCTTTGGCATACTGGGGAACCCAAACCACGCTTCGTAGGGCGGATTGTCCTGCACGACCACGGGGTAGCGCTTGATGAAGTACCACTTCGTGTAGGGCGAGGCTTCCCCGCGCTCCATGATGTCTTTGAAGGCAAAGAACCGAGGCGAAGTGTGGTTGAAGGCAAAGTCCATCACGATGCCCATCTTGCGGTTGGCCATGGCTTTCGCCATGTCGGCGAAGTCGGCGTTCGTCCCAAACTCGGGATCGACAAGCTTGAAGGAGTCGGCCTCGTAACGATGGTTACTGGGCGATGCGAAGATCGGATTGAAGTAAATCGTCTGCACGCCGAGCGAAGCAAGGTAGCCCAGATTCTGCGCCACACCGATGGCGTCTCCGCCGAATCGGTTGCCATAGGTTGGCACTCCGTCCCACGGCATCACGTTGGCCGGGTCGTTCGCTTTGCTTCCGTTGGCAAAGCGGTCTGGGAAGATTTGGTACATCGGGCCGCGCGAGATCTGCTGCGGCACAATGAACGGTCGGAACGACTTCGCTTCGAGCCGGAATGGCTTTACGACGCCGAGCCCGCCGTCCCCAAACATCGTGCCCTTTCCGCCAGATTGAAGCCGGAACCGATAGGTGAAGTCAGATTTTCGATCCCAGGGAATCGATGCGCCGTAGTGGGCATAGAGCTCATCGGTCGCCAGTTGCTTCATCGCATGGGTCTTGCCCGCGCTGATCAACTGCACGCCCGAAACGTCGCCGGATCGAACCCTGAGTTGAACCGAAAGTTGGCCGCGGTCGTAATTCAGTTCCGGAACCTGCTGATCGTGTCGGAGCGCGCTTCTCGCCACAATTCCGTCATTCGGCTTCGCAGGGGTAGCGTAGTCCGCCGGCGTGACGCTCCGCAGCGAATTCTGGTTTCCGTTGCCATCATCGATCGCCGTCGCCTTAGGGTCGGTAAGCCACATCTCCCCGTTCACGACGAACTTGTAGAAGCTGCGGCCGTACGGCAGTCGAACGGAAACCGACCAAGTTCGCCCATCCGTGTCCAATTTCATCGGCGTGGCATCCTTGTTCCAGTTGTTGAAAGAGCCAGCAATGTGGACCGTTCGCGCAGGGGTCGATGGCTCAAACCGGAACGACTCCAGACGCGTATCCGCCTGATAGAGGGCAAGCATCGGAATCATGCGGCCTCCATCCGCTGGCTGCTGCCGCGAACGCGAAGTTCGGTTGGAATGATGAGTCGATGTGGACCGTCAATCGGCCGCTCTTCGATGATTCTGAGTAGGCGGTCGCAGGCGGCCTTTACCAATTCGGGCATCCGCAGGCTAACCGACGACAGGCCGCGATCAATCAGATCGCACAGGTTGGAATCGTTAAAGCTCACCAGCCCGAGATCGTTCGGGAGCCTGAGTCCGGCTTTTCGGGCGGCACCGACGACGCCCATCGCCATGAAATCGTCGAGAACAACCATCGCATCCGGTCTCGAGCAGTCGGCAAGAATCGTCTGGGCGACTTCCTGTGCCGCGCGTGAACCAAAGTCGCCGTGCCAGATCAAGTGGTCGTGCTGCCGGCCACGAATCGCTCGCTGATAACCGGCAATTCGGTCGTCGCTCACCGTCACGCCACGCCGCGCACCAAGGATGCCGACCCGGCGGAAGCCTTGATCCAGCAGGTGACGGGTCGCCAGCTCGGCGGCCGCAACGTTGTCGTTATCGACCGAGCTGATCTCGTCGCCGGTGAGCGGGTTGCCGATGAGCACGAACGGAAACTTGTCTTGCTGCAAGCGGGCGATGCGATGGTCTCGCGCCTCGGATTCAACAAGGATTAGGCCATCGACGCGGCGCGACCGCAGCATGTCATCGTAAATTGCGGTCTGGCCCGCTTCGCTCGTAACCATGTCCAGGCAAAGGTGATAGGGATGGTCGCGGAGAAAGTCGAGAATGTCGGCCACTAATGCCGAGAAGAACGGGTCCTCGCCGAGGCCACCCGCCGGTCGGTTGAGAACAAGACCAATCAGGCCGGTGCGTCGGCTACGGAGTTGGCGGGCCCGGACATCCGGCTGGTAGTTGTGGGCGCGCATCACCTCGGTCACGCGCTTGCGGATTTCCGGCTCGACTTTTTCGTCGCCGGCAAGAACACGCGATACGGTTGCCTGCGATACGCTGGCAATTTTCGCTATGTCTTGTTGCGTGACCCTCATTGGTTTAGCTCCGGTTCTCAACGGTGAGAATACGAATTCACTGGTGAATATAACACGTGAATACGAATTCACGCAAGGGATCGGTGCATGAATTTTTTCCTACCGCGCGGAAGCCAGTTGATTTACCGGAATATTCTCGTGATTCAAACAGAAAAAAACCCCGATGCCAGTTGGCATCGGGGTTTTGAGAGAGGCGATTTCGAAGCTTCTTAAAGTTCGTATCGTTTCGGCCCGCTATCATCGGTGCCAGCGGCGATACGCTTCACGAACGTGACGAGCTCCATAGGGTTGAACGGCTTCGTCAGGTACATGTCGGCACCATAGTGATAGCCTTCAAACACGTCCTTATCCTGGGCCTTAGCGGTCAACATGATGACCGGAAGGGACTCGGTCTCCGGCTCGCGCCGAATGGTCTTTAAGACCTCGAATCCATCCATATAGGGCATCATCACGTCAAGAACGACAAGATTCGGTCGCTCAGAGCGGATCTTTTCGAGCCCCTCTTTGCCATCGAATGCGGTGACGACCTGATAACCCTGTCGCTCCAAGTTCACCTGAATGAGGCGAACGATATGTCGCTCGTCATCACAAACCAATACTTTCAACGGCATGCGCTTTCGATT
Organism: Fimbriimonas ginsengisoli Gsoil 348; assembly: GCA_945881865.1. Taxonomy (GTDB): domain Bacteria; phylum Armatimonadota; class Fimbriimonadia; order Fimbriimonadales; family Fimbriimonadaceae; genus Fimbriimonas; species Fimbriimonas ginsengisoli_A. Next base: position 47,036 of record CAMCVK010000007.1, read on the forward strand.
TACTCCTCTCGAGACTGGAGAGCATCCTACCTGATGCCCTTCCGCTGGTCAATTCTACCAAGGTTCCCAGGAGATTGCATGGCCACACGGCAAGGAATCGTGAATCAAAAAATCTAGGGGCGAATCCTGCCACCATTACGGGTATGAACGACTGCTCCCATCCTGGTGCCCACGATCTCGGAACCTATACTCAGCTCACCCATTTGGGGGAGGAGGAGTCGATCATGGGCGCGGTGGTTCAGCCGATCTTTCAGAACTCCCTCTTCACTTTTGAGACCGCCGCCGAACTGCTCCACGCCCTGGAGCAGGCTCCGGTCGGTCCGCCGCACCACTACAGCCGCATCAGCAACCCAACCGTCGATCTCGCCGAGAAAAAGATCGCCTTCCTCGAGGGCACCGAGGCATGCAAGCTGACCGGCTGCGGCATGGGCGCCATCACGTCCGCCGTGATGCACTTTCTGAAGTCCGGCTGCCACGTCGTCATTTCAGATACGGCCTATCCGCCGGTGCGCTCGTTGCTAAACGGCTTCATGGCCCGTTTCAACGTCTCCGTCACTTTGGTCAGCGGCACCTGCGTCGACGAGATCGAAGCCGCGATTCGCCCCGAGACCACCCTTATTTATCTGGAGACGCCTACATCCGGCCTCTTCCGGCTGATGGACATTCCGGCCATCACCAAGATCGCCAGGGCACGCGGCATCGCCACCGTCATCGACAACACCTACAACACGCCGCTCCACTTTAACCCGACGGCCCACGGCGTCGACGTGGTTTGCCACAGTGCGACCAAGTACATGGGCGGGCACAGCGACATCACGGCCGGAGCCATTTGCGGAACCCGCGAGCAGATCAACGCCATTACGATGGCCGAGGTGAACCTGCTGGGTAACGCCTTGCATCCGTTCACGGCTTGGCTGCTCACCCGCGGGCTAAGAACGCTCCCGCTGCGATTGAAGCGGCACGAAGCCACCGCAAACGAAGTTGCGGCGTGGCTGGAAGTCCAGCCGAATGTCGAGCGAGTCCACCACGTTTCCCTTCCCTCTTTCCCACAGCGAGAGCTGTACCTTCAGCAGTTCCGCGGCTCCGGTGGACTCTTCTCGTTCGAGCCGAAGCACCAGAGCCGAGAGAAGGTTTTGGCGTTCTGCGACGCACTCCAACTCTTTGGTCGCGGGATTTCTTGGGGAGGCCACGAGAGCCTCGTTGTGCCGCTCCTATGCCACCCAGCCGACTATGCGGAACCGACCTGGGTCATCCGCCTGTTCACCGGTTTGGAAGATCCCATCGACCTCATCCGGGACATTTCGGCCGCGCTCGCCGTCTTCGACTAACCGCCAGCCTTGTTCCCGTCCGCCTTGTTTTTTGGGTTCTCCCCGTAATACATGGGGAGGCCAATATCCTTCAGCTTCTCCCAGGGGAAGCCCTTCGGATCGCTCTTGCGGCCGGCCGGAATCGAGATGAACTCGTGGCTGACGAGCTGCGTCAGCGGAAAGCGGCGCTTCAATCCGTTGATGATGTTCTTGAGTACCTGAACCTGCTCCGGCGGATACGGGTCCTTCCCGTCGTTCAGGTTCACCAGCTCGATGCCGATCGAGTAGTTGTTCACGTTATCGCGTCCGGCGGCATCGTTGCTCTTTCCGGCGTGCCATGCCCGGTCAAACGTGCTCAGGTGCATGATGTAGCTGCCATCTTTGCCGATCGTGAAGTGGGCGCTTACTTGGCTGGATTCGCGGAGGAACGCCGCCGTGGTTCGCTCAAGCGTGGGGATCACCGTCGAGTGGATGACGACCGTGTCCACGATCGTGCCCGCCGGTCGAGGCCCAAAGTTTGGCGTCTGAAGCCAGAGGAATTTGTTATAGCCGGGGTCCTTCCACGGTACGGGCACGGCGTCTCGCGGGTCCTTTACTTGGCTGAGGTCAATCTGGGCGGCGGCAAAGATGAGCGCAATTCCGGCGGCAAACATGTCCGGTTTGTACCCGACGGCTCCGTTACAGCTCCCTCACTGCGTGGTGCAACCGCACGCCAAAACCGGCGAGGAGCAGAACTAGAAGCACGGGAAGGCAGTTGGGGTTCGGCAAAACAAACGCCAACGAGAGCCAGGCGGCAAGGGTAAACGCCCGCAAAGGGGGGGAATCCTTTCCGGCCCGAGTTAGCTGGCGCGCCAAGAATTTGTTTCCGAGCACCCAGACAAGAATGCCAAATAAAGCCGTCGACAGAAAGACCGGAGAGATGAGAAACATTACGACCGACCAGAAGTTCAGCGAGTAACGGTCCCAAATCTCGACCTGAAGGTTGTCGGGCAGGAATGTGAAACCGGTCCGAACGACCTGGATTCCCATGAGCCACAGCACGGCGAGCAAGGTTCCAACCTTCGCCAAACGGCTGGTGCCTATCCATCGCTCACCGGCGATGAGCACAAAGATCGGGAGCGCGATGGCCGCGTTTGGAAACGCCTCCCACCATGCGTTTTGCAACAACCCAAAGCCTAAGACGAACCCGAGCGCTCCCCGCACAGACCAGCTCGCGAGATCTGGGGCAACCGGACAGAATGCGACCGTCGCCACCCAATAGCTCAAAAAGCACCCGAGCGCGTATCCCGGCAGTGCGCCATCGGAGATGGCTTTTAGGGAGCCAAAAATTGAGAACGCCGGGTCGAACGCGGTAGCAAGAATTGCTCCAGAAACGGCAGTCGTGAAAAGCGGATGACATCGAACGTCGGCCTTCTCTAGCAAGAGTTGAAGTAATCCCGCGAGGCCGAAGGAAACCCCTAAGCCCAAGCCGAAAACAGTAACGGTCCAACTCGGTCCGAGGTTTTGCGCCAACCCGGCCGACATGAGCCAAGCGGCCGGCGACAAGAAGGCAAGCCGGAACAGGAAACTGGCCGCCTCGCTGCGACGCTCCGTCATGAGGGACCACATCGCCAACCCGTAGATGGCGAAGATTGCAAGTAGCCAGCCGGCAACGATCGGCACGGCTCCGCTTTCAAAGAACTGAAGCCAGGGCAACGGCCCACTCGACGTGGCCGGGACCCATGCCATGGCGACGGGCTGTGCCAATAACGATCCCAGCTCCCGGGCGGGAAACAATCCGGGGTGCTCTGAACCCGCCGCAACCGGAACACCGTCGGGCCAACCCGTTCCGAGCAGCCAGAAGTGGCTCCAAGATCGGTCGGCCGGCGGCGGATACTCGACCACCAGAATGCGGCCCGCGCCCGCCCGCTGCAAACCTTCGATGTCTTCCCACTTGTGCAGTCGCGTGATGTGGAGGATGCCAGGCAAAAACGGGCCGGTCGGCGGCACGCTCGTGATGTCGGGTCCGGAGGGATGGTAGGCCGCCGCATAGACCTCGGGGGCGATGGCTCCGCTTTCGGATTGCACCAGGCGCGGCGGCACCGGCCCCAGCGTTCTCCCGACGGCAATTCCCATTCCCCGCTGCGACATTGCACGGTGGTTGGTCACCCAAGAATGTCCGCCCGGGCGCATGCTTACGAGGAAGTCCGGATTGTCCCCGTCCCAATCGAGTCCACTGATAATCGACTGAATGCGATTCAGCCCCTTTCCGCTGCTCGCCGTAGGCCAAACCACCCAGGTGGGTTGACTATCGATCGCCAGCGGAATTTGCGGTCCGGCGTCGGCCGGGCGAATGAACGCCAGGACGGTGGCCCGCTCGCTAACTTGCGCCGCAGCCGACACCGCCAACCCCAGCATCAGAGCGAGGATCTGCAGGGCAACGGCGGCGAATCTTGCCATGGGTCGGTGCTAGCTTAACCGACCGAGGACGCTTCGGCGATGGCCCCCCAAACGGCTTCCCCACGGATCTCCGCCACCGGCTGATTTGGCATGGTAACGACGGGCCGAACGCTTTCCGACGGTGGGCACCAAAGCCGATGGATTCCGTGCCGGAACAGAGCGACGGTTTGAGTGGGCGTGGTCGCCGCAAGGTGCATGATGCCGTTGTCGAGCGTGACGATAAGCTTTGCTTTAGCGATTGCTCCCGCAACTTGGGGCAGGGTAAGGAGCCCGCGAAGGTCGATCAGCGGCGAGTTCGCCAGAAGTTCCTCTTCGGCCGATCCACCCTTCCAAAAGGCATTTTGTACGGCCGGTGCCGCTCCGAGCAGACCGACGGAGTTGCCCTCGGCTGCCAATTGGCGGACGAGGGTCAGCCACTTCTCTACCGGCCAAAGCTTCTCCGGCAGGCTGGCGGAGGTCGCGATAAGCACATCCGGAACCTCGAGGGATGGTTCGTCGCGGGCGATGATCGCCTTGGGAATCGGTCCTGCGAGACGGCACTGACGGCAAAATATTTCGGATATGAAACCGGATTCCAAAAACGGATACTTCTCGGTAAGAGTTTCCGAGGTCCACTCCGTGTCGCTCCAAAGATCGCCGCGTGCGTCCGCTTCGAAAGCAAACTGACCCCGGCCGTTCGTGCCCAGGCTCGGCCCGGTGATAAAGGCGTCGTCCTTGCTGCCTAAAATGGAAGCGAGGCTCATTGGCCAAGCGGAGTTCTCGACGTTGATGACCCAGTCCGTCGGTGCTTCTTGCGAGAGCAGCTCCCGGACCACCGACGCCGTCGAAGGGCGATACTGCAAGTGGAATGAGCTTAGCGCGGCGTCCCGCACGGCGAGTTCGGCCACACGTTCCCCGGCCCACAACTCGATCTTTGCCGCCGGATAGCGATGCCGCAGCATCTGCAAAAGCGGTTGGACCGCGAAGAAATTCCCCAGCGCGTCGTTCGCGAGAACCACAATTCTGGGGGCATCCGACAACCCATCCCCGTAGAATCGCCGCACGGGTATGTTTTACCTTGGAGCCAATCGAAGGGATTTCGTTCGAACCCAAAGTGAACATGCGCGTTTTTGTTGGACTGGATTGCGGCGGTTCTTCTACCCGCGTGCTGGCGGTTGCAGAGGACGGGACCCGACTTTTCCAGGGCAGCTCCGGAGCCGCCAACCTCGTCTCCACCCATCCCGACAAGCTCCGCTCACACCTGAGAAAGGCCGCCGAGGGTTGCCCGACACCAAATGCGGTTTGCGGCTGCTTCGCCGGCCTCATCGACGAAGAGCAGCGCAATCAAGCCGTCTCACTACTACGAGAGATATTCCCGACCGCGCGGCTACGCGCTGAACCTGACTACGTCGCGGCCCTGTACGCCTCGACCCCAGGGACGGATGTTTGCGTCGTCGCTGGGACAGGATCGCTCGTGACCTCGCGCGTGGCGTCGGAAGTCGTCAAATCCGGCGGCGGAGGCTACTTGCTCGGAGACGAAGGTTCGGGTTTTCGGCTGGGCTGCGCCGCGCTGCGGCACTACTTGGCCGATCCGGCGACCGCCAGCCCCGCGTTGCGCCAAGCCGTTGAGGACGCTTTTCACACCGCTGTCGAGTCGAAGATTGTTTCGGCCGTATATCAGGCTCCATCGCCGGGAGGCCTCATCGCACGGATCGCTAAAGCACTCGGCCCGGACCTCGCCAGCGGCTTGCCTTACGCATCTGCCATTCTCGACGCTGAACTTCCGCCGCTCGCCGCCGTTGTCCGAAGGCATATTAGTTTGAATCACCCCAACAAGACGCAGATGAAGATCTGCCTTGCGGGCGGAATTTGGAAGCTTTCTAAGCAGATCTCGGGCAGGTTTCACGAATTCTTGAAGGCGGAAATGCCCAATATTGCCTTCGAACTCGTCCGAATTGCCCGCGCGCCCCAGGAAGGTGCGGTAGAACTTGCAAAGGAAATGACAACGGAGACATCGGTTGGGAACTGAATCGCGGAATCCGCGCTCGATTGGACTTGACCGAATGAGTGCCGAAGAAATCGTTCGGCTGATGAACGAAGAGGAAATGGCCGTGATGAAGGCCATGCACGATGCCGAAGCCGCCATCAGCGTGGCCGCGCGACACGCCGCCACCGCGTTTCAAAGCGGCGGACGGGTGGTTTACGTCGGAGCCGGGACCAGCGGAAGGGTCGCCACGATGGACGCCGCCGAAATGCCCCCGACTTTCGGAATCGACCCGGATCGCTTTTTGGCCGTGATTGCCGGTGGACCGACGGCTGGCGAAACCGCCGTGGAAAGTGCCGAAGACAACATGTCGGCCAGCGTTCGAGCGCTCGACGAGATCGAGCTCGTCGAGCGAGACATCCTTATTGGCATCGCCGCGAGCGGAACCACGCCGTTTGTGGTGTCGGCCGTAAAACATGCCCGCCGCCTCGGCGTTTGGACCTGCGGCATCGCGAATAACCGCAACACCCCTTTGCTACTTGCTGCCGACCACGCCATTTTGCTGGACACCGGCCCCGAGGTCTTGACCGGATCAACCCGCTTGAAGGCCGGAACCTCGCAAAAACTGGTGCTGAATCGCATCTCGACCGCCGCGATGGTGCTCTCGGGCAAAGTCATCGAGAACCTGATGGTGGACGTGAAGCCGAGCAATACAAAACTCAAAGAGCGATGCGTGCGCATCCTCCGCGACCTCGCACCGGTGACCGGCGACGAGGCGAACGAATTGCTGCAGCAGAACGGCTGGAACGTGCGGCGGGCACTCGACGCCGTCGGCGTCCGCGCATAAAGGAGCTATCCGTGCGGCGAGCGCTTGAGGTTCTGGAAGAAGAGGCCATCTACATCCTGCGCGAGGTCGCCGGGCAGTTCGAGCGGCCAATTCTCCTGTTTAGCGGTGGTAAAGACAGCGTCACATTGGCGCACCTCGCAGTCCGCGCATTCGCACCGATGCCGTCGCCGATCGGGTGGTTGCACGTTGATACTGGCCACAATTTTCCGGAGACCACCGCCTTCCGAGACGCCTTTGCCCGAGAATTGTCCGCGTCGCTCTCGGTGAGATATGTTCAGGATTCTATCGATGCCGGACTCGTTACGGAAGAAACTGGTCCGCGTGCCAGCCGCAACGGTCTGCAAAGCGTGACGCTGATGTCCGCAATTCGCGAGCTGAAGATCGACGCGGCCATCGGCGGGGCACGACGCGACGAAGAGCGAGCCCGGGCGAAAGAAAGGATTTTTTCCCATCGCGACGCCTTTGGAAGCTGGGAACCACGTCAGCAGCGCCCGGAAGTTTGGCGGCACTTCAACGGCGCAAAAAGTGTCGGCGAGCACTTTCGGGTTTTTCCGCTGAGTAACTGGACGGAGCAAGACGTTTGGGCCTACATCGCCCAGGAGCAACTTCCCTTGCCTTCTCTGTATTTCTCGCATCGGCGGCGAGTTTTTTGGCGAGATGGCGTGCTGTTTGCCGATACGGAGTTCTTACGACCGGAAGCCGGCGAAACGGTTTTTGAGGCGGATGTTCGCTTTCGAACCGTCGGCGATGCCAGTTGCACGGGAGCCTTCGAATCGACCGCCGACACCATCGAAGCGGTGATTGCCGAGGTCGCCGGTCTGCGAATGAGCGAACGCGCCGGAAGGGGCGACGACCGCCGTACCGACTCGGCCATGGAGGACCGCAAGCGTCATGGGTATTTCTGACCTCCCATTGGTTCGAATCGCCACCGCCGGGAGCGTGGATGACGGGAAGAGCACGCTCCTTGGTCGCCTGCTTTTTGAAACCGGAGCGCTGCTCGACGACCAGGTGGAGAACCTGCGGGCGACCACCGCACGGCGGGGCGAAACCGGCCTCAACCTCGCCCTGGTAACCGACGGCCTGCGGGCCGAACGCGAACAAAACATCACGATCGACGTTGCCTACCGTCCTTTTTGGACGGCGACCCGGAGGTTTCTTCTGGCGGATTCGCCGGGCCACGAGCAATACACGCGCAACATGGTGACGGCCGCCTCGACCGCCGACGCCTTGCTGGTGCTGTGCGATGCCCGAAACGGGGCGAGCGTGCAATCTCGTCGGCACCTTGCCGTGGCAGCTCACCTTGGCGTTCCGCACCTCGTTCTCGTCGTCAATAAGATGGACTCGGTGGACTGGAACGAAGATGTCTACCGCGCAATCGTCGCCGACCTGACCGACTATGCCGCCCGAATCGGGGCGCCGTTGCCGAATTCCATTCCGGTGTCGGCGCTAAACGGCGACAATGTCATCACGGCCTCGGCAAACTCCCCTTGGTACGCCGGCCCGACGTTGCTGGAGTTCCTCAACACGATTCCGGTCGCGATTTCTGAGCCGGAAGCGGCCCGCTTCGCGGTCCAGGTGGTCTTGCGAGGGGAGGAGCAGGCGCGCTTTCTGGCCGGAACGCTGGAAGGCGGCCCGCTTGTCGTCGGGGACTCGCTTTCCACGCCGGACGGACGCACCGCCCGGGTTCGAACCCTATTTTCTGCTGGCCGAGAAACGCCGGTCGCGGACGCAGGTGCGCCGGTTGCGGTCCGGCTGGATACCGAGCTAGACATCGCTCGCGGGGACGTGCTTTCCACGGTCGCGATGCCGACCTTCGACACTCTCGACTGCACCCTCTTCTGGATGGACTCCGACCCGGTGCGCGTCGGAATGACCTATCGCCTCCGCAACGGCGCACGCGAGATCGCCGCCCAGGTCATCTCCTTGGACGGCGTTTTCGACGTTCACGACGGTCGGTTTACGGAAGGCCAAACGCTCGGCCTGAATGACCTTGGACGGGTTCGGCTGCGGCTTTCTCGGCCCGAGGCGCTTCGCCCGTACCCCGAATCGCGCACCTTTGGCAGCTTCGTTCTGGTCTCGCCATCGCACCAAACGGTCGCGGCAGGTTGCATCCTAGAACTCACCAGCGCGCGGGCAAACTCCGCGCCGAAAAACGCCGTCATCTGGCTAACCGGCTTGAGCGGGGCCGGAAAGTCGACGTTGGCCGATGCCTTCGTTAGTTCGATGACCGCCCGTGGGGTTCAAACTTTTGCATTGGACGGCGATAAGCTACGCACCGGTTTGTGCTCCGACTTGGGCTTCTCTCCCGAGGATCGGATCGAGAACATTCGCCGCACCGCTGAGGTTGCGAAGATGATTGCCCGCGAAGGCACATTGGTCGTTTGCAGCCTCATCTCCCCGCTTCGAGAGCATCGCGACCTCGCGCGCAGGATCGTCGGAGAGGGGTTCATCGAAGTCTTCGTCGATTGTCCACTTGACGAGTGCATTCGCCGCGACCCGAAGGGGCTCTACGCCCGGGCAATCGCCGGAAACTTGCCGGGATTCACCGGAATTGGCGCGCCCTACGAGGCCCCGGAGTCGCCCGAACTGGTGATTCACACCGCAACGGACACCGTGTCCGAAGCCAGCGAAAAGCTATGGCGATACTTCTCGGCTAGGCCGTAGGCAAGAGGTCGCGGAACTCGCCGATCCAGGGTTCAAACTTGCGCCAACGTTCAACGGACGTCTTGTAAATGGGTTGGCGCACCTGCCAGAGGCTGGGCGTTCGCACTGCGCGCTCGTTCTTCTCGTGATGCAGGCAGGCGTCGTCCCACGGCAGTCCGGAGAATTCGATCAGCCGGCGGGTCTGGTTGTCCCGGTCGGCCACGATCTCCTCGTACTGCACTTCCATGAACTGCTCGGGCGGCAGAACCTCACGCCAATGCGCAATGATGCGCTGGTATTGGCGATAGGCGAACATGATATTGCTCTTGTCGTGCGCGAAAACCGGTGGGCGCTGGTAGGCCGTGGTATAGATCGAAAGACAGTTGTCGATCGGGCTCCGCCGCACGTGAATGATCTTCGTTTTCGGAAACGCGGTGTGAATGAGCCCGAGCATCGCGTAGTTGTGCGGGAGTTTGTCGGTGACACGCTTGGCATTCGGCCCAAGCTTTTGTAGGTCAGCAAGGTAGCGGTCGCCTAGCTCGCGAATCTTTAGGGGGTTGGGAACGTGCCCCTCGTCGAACGCCTCGTCCTCGTGGTCGTGCCAAAACGGCAGCTCACCGGCACCGATGACGTCCGGATGGCTTGAGAGAATCTGCTCCAACAGCGAGGTGCCCGACCGCATCATGCCGACGATCATCAGCGGCAACTCGGAATCCGAACCGCTTTGGCTGAGTTCCGCGAGCTTGTCGGCGGTGAAAGTTTCCATCGTCCGGCCAAACCGTGCCGCATAGTTTTCGCGCTCCCAAGCCTGTTCGCCGAGCCACACTTTGTAAGCCATCCGGTTCGCGGCGTCGTAATGGTGCATCGACGCCTCGAATTGCTGCAAGTCCTCGTACGCCTTCCCTAGGGCGTAGTTCATGTCGGTCAGGTCTCGGTCCGGCAGTGCCAGGTTCTCGGACCGCTGTCGCAAGTCTTCGATGAGCTCGGGGTCAACGAGCGTCGCCTTTTTCGCCCGGAAAAGGTTGTAGTAGGCGAAGCCGTGGTCAGGAGCCTTTCGAACCGCGTCCTCCAGCAGGGTGAGCGATTTCTCGAACTGTCCCTGTTCCTGGAGCCAGTATCCGAGCGCGGCGCGGGCCAGTCCGTCCGCCGGATTGAGCTTGACGGCCCGTCGCAGGTACGGTTCGGCTTCGTCGCCACGCTGAACTTCGGCCAAAGCGAGGGCCATCAGCCAGTTTGATGCGGCGTCCAGTCGGTTTAGCTCGATCGCCCGCTCGGCGGCGGCAAGAGTTTCCGGGAATCTTTCGCGGGCCAAAAGGAGCTTGGCAAGGTTCTGCCAACCAACGAGGTTTCTCGGCGAGAGTTCGACCAGCCGGTAGAAAGCATCGATCGCCGCCGAAGTCTCGCCGCTGTCTCGCAACGCACAGGCGTAGTTCTGAGCCGCTTCCGGGTTGGTCGGATCGATTTCGACTGCCCGCGAAAACACGCTCTTTGCGTCTGGCAGCCGCTGGAATCGGAGGAGCATCAGGCCGAGATGGATCAGCAAGCCCGGGTCTTCGGGCTGGGCGAGGACGGCGGCCTCCGCACAGGTCAGCGCTTCCTCGAACCGGCGTTGCTTAACGAGCAGCTTGCTGTAGACGATCAGGCCCTCGACGTGGCCCGGATCGTGCTCGAGCGCGTTGATGAGCTTCGATTCCGCTTCGGCGTCCCGCCCGCGCTGCGTATCGATGATCGCCGCGATAGTGAGGGCCGCAGGGTCGTTGGGATGCGTTGCCAGCACGCCACGGATGGTGACCTCAGCGGCTGCCGTTTGGCCCCGCTGCAACAGGCTTAAGGCATTGGCCTTCGCGGCGTCGAGCATGAGTCTAGGCTACCGCACACAAAAAGGCCCCGCACCTTTCGGTGCGAGGCTCTTAGCTTTACTTGCCTTTTCCGGCGCCTTCCGATCCGTCAGCACGGACCGCAGTGTCCTGGTTTCCACCTTCCGGAACGCCCTTGTTTACAAGGTCCTTATATTCCGTACCGGAGATGGTCTTGTCGTTCGGCCCAACCTGGTTGTTGCAACCGCAAACCGCGATCGCAACGATCAAGAAAGCAACCGCGATTAGTTGCTTGACCAATACGCACCCCAGAACTTGAGCAGGTCGCGCTGGGTCGCCTTGACGCAGTAGTCGGCGGTCGTACCGTCGAACTCGTTTCGGCTCGGCGTATCCGCATAGCGCTTCACAAACTTCTCGTTGCCGTACTTGCCGGCGTGACCGTCAGCAAAAGCACCGATGAACTTCTGACCGTAGGTTCGGCGAGCGTCAAACACGAGCGCGTTCCACGAGAACGTGTCGGTGTACCGGTCAGCGATCGGCTGCGAAGCCTGCCACTGGAACCGGAGCCAGCTCCAGCCCTGAATGAAGCCGTATCGGGTCGGGGTAACTGCGAGTCGAGCTGCCGGGTCCTCGAAGGAGGTCAGCGATCGCATGCCGCTTGCAACCGGGTCGGCTTCTGCCGTGCACGGGTTGTTCGAAGCGCCAAACTGGGTGTAGCCGTCTACGTTGATCGAGAACGACGTGATCCAAGCCCAGGTGTAGGTGTACGGCTCGTACGGGTAGTACGGGTCCAAGTACCGCTTGTTGTAGTCCGTGATTTCCGAAACCGTCTTGTCGAAGTAGATCGACTGGTTCTTGACGTAGGGGAACGTTCGGCCAACCCACGTGTTGTTGTAGTGGTAGACGTTGCTGTCCACGGCCGGGTTCTCGACCCATCCGTAGTTTGGCACTGCCATGTCGTCGTAGTCGCCAGAGTACATCTGAAGACCAAGCGCAACCTGCTTGAGGCCGGAAAGAGAAGACGTGATCTTTGCAGCGGCCTTAGCCTGTGCAAATACCGGGAAGAGGATAGCGGCCAGGATCGCGATGATCGCGATGACAACCAATAGTTCGATAAGGGTAAAAGCTCGTCGCATAAGTGCTCCGAGGAAAGGGTATGTCCACTAGGTTAAGGGCAGGTTAAGCCAAGGTGATTTTTACCGAATTATGGTCGTCATTTCTTGCGCGTTTTTGACTTGGCGGCGCTTGCCGGTCAGTCCGTACCAAAAGTGCCCGCCATGACCCGAGTGCCCAACCACCAGCACCCTACCCTTGGCGTACTTTGCCCGGAACACCTTCAGGCATTCCGCGACTTGCGCGAGGCCGGCACCGTAGGTCGGCGAGTTCGGCAATCGGTCGCTGCCAGGGATGGTGGTGAACAATCCGCCGAGCCCAGGCGGGATGGAAACCTTGCCGCTGTAGCCGAATCGGGTGGCGACGGCGCCTTTACGGCGGCCGGTGCAGCACTCATAGAGCAGCGGCCAAACAATGGCCTTCTGTCCGGTGGCGCGCAGGTAGGGCCCGATGGTTCGCAAGGCGCGCTCGCTTGGCGAGACTAAAATGGTGTCGAACGGCTTACCCGCAACCAGCCGGTCGGTAAGGGCCTTCACCTGCTGGTTACCAAGCTCGGAGAACACGTTTAGCGTTCGGCTGTTGTAACGCCCGGTCGCGTTAGCGACAGTTTCGGCATGGCGCACGTACGTGACGTCGCAGGTCTGCGGCGGGAACAGAACCAGAAATGCGGCAAGCATGGTTCATTTTGCCCCGGAACGGATGTTCCGGGGCGGATGGTGAGGAGGTTAATCCTCGTCTTCTTCAGCGGCCATGTCGGCAAGCGACGGGAACGAGAGGGCACCGTAGGTGTCCTTGATCTCGTCCTCACCAGCTTCAACCAACGAGGTGAGCGATTGCTCGGCCCAATGAGGGCCGCGCTGGACGTCGACGACGATGTCGCGGTAGGCGCGAACGCCGGTACCCGCCGGGATCAACCGACCGATGATGACGTTCTCCTTGAGGCCGACGAGCGTGTCCTTCTTTCCACGAACGGCCGCCTCGGTGAGGACGCGGGTCGTCTTTTGGAAGGATGCCGCCGAGAGGAACGAATCCGTCGCAAGCGACGCTTCGGTGATTCCTAGCAGGATCCAGGTCGCGGTGGCTTCCTTAGGATCTCGCTCGACGTTCTCGTTCGTGATCGGGTCTACGTACCGAATCTTCGTGCCTTCGGCGATGAGCTTGCGCACGCTGTCGTTTGCCCGTTGGAAGGTGAATCGGTCGACAATCTGTCCCGGAAGGAACGGCGTGTCGCCCGGCTCTTTCACCTGTCGCTTTCGCAACATTTGGCGAATGATGACCTCAACGTGCTTGTCGTTGATGTCAACGCCCTGGCTCTTATAGACTTCCTGCAGGTTTTCGACAAAGTAGTCGTAAACCGCGTTGGCGCCGGCCAGTTCGAGAACCTCGTGCGGATCGCGGGGACCAACCGTAAGCGGGTCTCCCTTGATGACTCGGCTACCGACCTTAACCGGCAGGTTGCCGGACGGCGGAACGAGGATCGGATAGAACACGTTGACCGTCATCAGAGAGCCCGGGGCTTCCGTCTGCGAATCGGCTTTCTTCAGAATGGCGACGTTCGCCGTCGTCATCTTCTGGCCAACCAGCTTGTTGAGCGCGCCTTCGTATTCGGCGAACTCGTTCTGCGGCCAGTTCTGAATGTCCGAGACGTAGGCATCCTTCAGCGGTCCAGAGACGGTGACGGTCGCTTCGACCACGACAAACCGGCCGAAGCTGGTTTCCTTGATCTCGCGCACCAACCCGGTGACCGGGCAGATGATCGCCTTACCACGCGGCTGGCGTCGGGCCTCGAAGATTTCTTCGACGCGGACGATACCGCTGGACTGACCGGTCCAAGAGTAGAAGAACGTCTTTCGAGACTTCTCCCACATCTTTCGCGAGTCGCTGTCGGCCTTGTCGGCAGCCTTTTGGGCAGCCTTGCTTGCGCGCTCGGCCTTTCGCTTGACCTTCGGGTCTTCCATCTGCTCGGCCGATGGCTCCGCGATGGTGAGGGTTCCGTTATCCTTGCTGCGGAAGAGCGACTTGACGACGCTGGCCTGGGTTTCCAGAAGCTTCGTCGGGTCGAACACCTTCATGTCGGTATCCGTCGCCATGGAGAAGTCCTCCATGAACTGTCGGATGAACTTACCGGTCTTGTACTGGTTCGTACGGGCGATGGTGGCCGAACCGGCAACACCGCCGGTATGGAAGGTACGCATCGTGAGCTGGGTTCCCGGCTCTCCAATCGACTGCGCGGCGATGATGCCTGTCGCAACCCCAATTTCCACCAGCTTGCCGCTGGAGAGGTCGGTTCCGTAACACTTCGCACAGATTCCCTGGTGCAGCTCGCAGGTGAGCGGCGACCGAATGCTGACCGAGAGGTAGTAGTGGTCGTCCGATTCGAATCCGAGCGCGTGATACTCGGCCAGGATCGCATCTCGCTCGGCGTCCGTTTGAGCGGCGCTGTAGCGAGCGTGATACTGGTTCTCGATTTCCTTGATTCGCACAGACGCTTCGCGGGTAATCGTTTCCTGATACTGGGTCAGCGTTTCCCCCGTTACCGGGTCTACGATGGTGGCCAGCGAGACGCGCCCGACGATTCGGTCGCTGATCTCTTCGATGGCTTGTCCCTGGTCGACGATTCGTCGCGCCTGGATTCCATCGGTCGTACCGCAGTCGATCGCCTTAACGATGACGTCCTGGGCGACGTCGCAGAGACGTCGCGTCAGGTAGCCCGCGTCGGCGGTTCGCAGAGCGGTGTCGGCCAGACCCTTACGTGCACCGTGAGTGGTCACGAAGTACTCAAGCATCGTAAGGCCCTTGTGGAAGGAGCTCTTAACGGGAAGCTCATAGATCGTCTCGTTAAACTGGTTCAACATGAGGCCGCGCATGCCGGCCAGCTGAGCCAGCTGCTTAATCGATCCTCGAGCACCAGAAACGGTGATGATGTTGAGCGGGTTGAACTCGGCCAAACCTTCAACGATGGCGGCACCGATCTCGTTATAGGTGGTCTGCCAGAGGTCCGTCAGACGGCGCGTCATCTCGTTGTACGAGAGCATGCCGCGGCGGAACTGGGCCGTGATCGTGTTCGACTTGTCGTCGGCATCCTTGATCATTTCCTCGCGCTTTTCAGGCGGGTCCATGTCTGTGATGGCAACGGAAAGGCCGTACCGGGTTGCCCATCGGAAGCCCATATCCTTCATGTCGTCGAGCAGCTTAATAGTTGCGCCGACGCCGGATCCGCGGTGGCAGATGAGAATCATCTGCGCGAGGGCCTTCTTGGTCAGCTCGACCTTCAGATACTCCTCGGTGTGCCGCATTGGGTACGGCAGGATGGTGTTGAGGAGCAACTGGCCCGGCGTTGCCAGGCGAATCAGCTCTTCGAACTCCTGCTCGAAGGGCTTGAGCTCCTCAAGTTCCTCGCCGTCTTCGTTAACGGTGACTTCCTTGTAGTACTCCTTACCGGTTTCCGGGTCACGGAACGCGACCTCGGACTCGGGGCGGAAGATCGGGCGCATGATGCGGACGTAAACCGGCTCGTTTACGGCGATGCGATCCTCTTGGATCGGGGCTTCGAGGCGCCAAATGACTTCCTCGGGCGATCCATAGATATACGGATGCGGATTCTTCTGCGGATCTTCCTGGTGAAGCCGCAGGTCCTCGATCTGCTTCTTGCGTCCTTCCTTCGAAACGAAAGTGAGGGCGTAGTTGCCAAGAATGATGTCTTGCACCGGCGCACAGGTCGGACGACCGTCGGCGGGCGAGAAGAGGTTCTGCGTCGAGAGCATCAGAACGCGGGCTTCCGCCTGGGCTTGGGTGCTAAGCGGAATGTGAACCGCCATCTGGTCGCCGTCAAAGTCGGCGTTGTACATGTTACAGACCAGCGGGTGGATCTGGATTGCCTTACCTTCGACGAGGATCGGCTCGAAAGCCTGAATTCCCAATCGGTGAAGGGTCGGAGCACGGTTCAGAAGGATCGGGTGCTCTTTAATCACCTCTTCCAGTCCGTCCCACACCGCCGGGTGCATTCGGTCGATCATCCGCTTGGCCGTCTTGATGTTCTGCGTGATCTTCTTTTCGACCAGCGACTTCATGACGAACGGCTTGAACAGCTCCAGTGCCATCTCCTTGGGGAGACCAGCCTGGTGAAGCTTAAGGTGCGGGCCGACGACGATAACCGATCGTCCCGAGTAGTCCACACGCTTACCGAGCAAGTTCTTTCGGAAACGACCTTCCTTACCCTTCAGCATGTCGCTGAGGGACTTGAGCGGGCGCTGGTTTGAGCCGACGACCGGGCGGGCACGACGGCCGTTATCGATGAGCGCATCGACGGCTTCCTGCAGCAACCGCTTTTCGTGGTTGATGATAGATTCCGGCGCGTGGATCTCGATGATCTTCTTCAACCGGTTGTTTCGGTTGATGATGCGTCGGTAAAGGTCGTTGAGGTCGGACGTCGCGAATCGGCCACCGTCGAGCTGCACCATCGGGCGCAGTTCCGGCGAGATGACCGGAATGACGGATTGGATCATCCACTCCGGTCGGCTTCGGCTAGAAATGAGGGCCTCGGTGACTTCCAGTCGCTTGATGGCGCGGGCGCGCTTCTGCGTGGTCGTCTGAACGATCTCGGTTCGAAGCTGGCGGGCAAGCGGTTCGAGCTCGATTCGGTTCAGGAGTTCCTTCACCGCTTCGGCGCCTATGTTGGCGCGCACTAGGCTGGCAAGATCCTGCTTCAGCAGGTCGCCCACCGAGTACAGCAGCTTGCTGACGGCGCGGTACTTGTCCTCGTCGATGAGCTGGTTCTTCTCGAGCTTGCCGAGGATTTCGACGGCGAGGTCGAGGTCCTTCAGACGATCGTCAGCGTCACGGTACTCCGCGCGAATTCGGTCATTGACCGCCTTGGCGCGCTCACGGGCGTAAATGTCGTCGTACTCGTCGCGGTTGTTGTTAAGGTCCTCGGCGAACTTGTACAGCGAGTCTTCTTCCAGCTTTCGAATCTCGGCCTGGAGCTTCTTCTTCTCCATCTCGACGGCAAGCCGAATCTGCGGCAGCGCTTCCTGGATGCCTTCGGTCTCGATGTCGATGATGATGAAGCTAGCGAAGTAAATCACCTTCTCCAGCAGTCGCGGGGAGATATCGAGCAACAGCGAAAGCGGCGAGGGGACGCCCTTCAGGTACCAGATGTGGCAGACCGGCGCGGCCAACTCCACGTGGGCCATGCGCTCGCGGCGGACTTTGCTTCGCGTGACTTCCACGCCGCACCGTTCGCAAACGATGCCCTTGTACTTAATCTTCTTGTAGCGGCCGCAAGAGCATTCCCAGTCTTTGACTGGGCCAAAGATGCGCTCGCAGAATAGGCCGTCGCGTTCCGGCTTAAACGTCCGGTAGTTAATGGTTTCGGGTTTCTTTACTTCGCCGTGCGACCAAGAAAGAACATCCTCGGAGCTGGCAATACCAATGCGGATTTTGTCGAAAAGACTGACGTCTGCCATAAGATCTCAGGGGGCGGTTCACCGGAGAGTCACCCACATCGAGACATGGCTAACGCACCGAACCCTGGATTATACAGGGTTGTCTTAGGGTATTACCACCCCTTTTCAAAAATTCGGTTAGGCCGACGCCAAAAAGCCCCTTCCTGATTCCTCAGAAAGGGGCCGAGAGTCAGAACGCCTTAGGCGGACGTCTTCTTTCGTCGCAGAAGCGCAAGCGCGCCCATGCCGAGCGCGACCATTGATGCCGGTTCCGGAACCGGCTGGTATGCCGCCGAAGCCGCGTCGTTGATGTTGATCAGCGTGTTGTTGTACTTTGCGATTCCACCCGTGTAGGTTCGAACGCCGGTGGTCGTGTTGATCTTGTAGATCTTGCCGTCGTCGTAGTTCACGCCGAACAGCGCGCCCATGGCGTCAAAGCCGAGCTGAAGCTGACCGGCCGTAGCGCCGAGCGTGGTTGCGCCCGCCGCGAGGTTGTTCAGGTCGAACGTTTGGGTATTCCCTGCTTCCTGCGACCAAACCTTCCCGTTCTGGTCGATCGCGATGTCGCCAAAGTCGTCCTTTACGCCGTTGACAGTGACCGCCGCGCTGGTGATGCCACTGCTGAGGTCGACGTTTCGCAGCTTGTTGGCCGCCGAGACGTAGTAATACTTGCCCTGGTAGAACGACGCGTTGTCGTTCGAACCGCTGAAGCCGGTCGTCGCGAACAGCGACTCAGCACCGTTATTCTTGTAAAGCTTGGTTCCCTCGTTGTAGAAGAAATTGCCAGCACCGTCGTAAGCGAGGCCGTTGGTGCCGCCGCGATTATTGTTGATGCGGGTGTTGGCAACCTTGGTCGAGACACCGGTTGCGGTGTCGATCTGGAAGATGCCGCCCTGCTTAGCAAGACCGTAGATGAAGCTTGCCTGGGCCGAGCTAACACCGAAGGCGAGCAGACCAATGAGAATGATGGATTTTTTCATGATGGTTTCCAGCCGGAGTATCTGTAAAGCTGTACTGTCAGTATTCCTTTAGGTGACTTCATTCGCGGGTCGCGCCTTTTCGTGTCCCGTTTTTCCGGTGACTTCAAATGAGGTCGTTGTCTCCCTCTCCTTCTAAAAACCCAGTAGATTTACTGTCAGGCGAGAGCGCCAAAAGTCAGTCTATTGAGGAGTAAACACATGATCGCCCTTGTAACCCTCCTCGCATGGCAAGGCTCCCCGGCCGGAGTCGTTTTCCCGCGTGACTCCGCCGTCATCCATGCCAAGTTGGACCTCGGTGCCAAAGGCGACGGGGTGGCCGACGACACGGATGCCCTTCAGAGGGGCCTCGATCAGAGCTCCGGCATGGACGGTACGACGAAGGTGCTGTACGTTCCGAATGGCACCTACCGCCTGACGAAAACGCTGGTCGCGAAGAATGCGATCGGTCCGTGGCTGTACGGCCAGTCTCGCGACGGCGTGATCTTTAAGCTGGACGACGGCGTAACGGGCATGAACAGCGTGATTCGAACCCATCCGAACGAGAGCGGCCCGACCTCGGCGGACTGGTTTATGCGCACGCTGAAGAACTTCACCGTGAACTCCGGGAACAACCCCGCGACCGACGGGATCCGATACTACGCGACGAACACGGGCATCTTGCAAAATGTGCGCGTTTTGGGCAACGGTCCGGTGGGAATCAATGCCGGATTCCTGGACCAAAGCGGGCCGAATCTGGTTCAAGACGCCACCGTCGAGGGCTTTGAAACCGGCATCCAGAGCCAGTGGATTTGGGGTCAGACGCTTTCGCGCATCACGGTTAAGAACTGCCGCAAGGTTGGCGTTTACGTTTCGGCGAACGCCGTTGCCATCGAGAACCTTCGGGTTGAGAACACCCCGCTCGGGCTCTTTGTCGACTATCCGAACGACTGGACCTGGTGGGGCGGAGTCGTTGCGCTGGTCAACGGAACTTTCACCGGCGGCAGCGCGACCGGACCGGCGATCCGCAACCGGAACGTGCTTTACGCCCGCAACGTCACCGCGAACGGGTTCAAATCCGCGATTGAGAGCGAAGGCGAAACGCGCTCGCCCGCGGGCAATGCCGTGAAAGAGTTCGCCTCGCAAAACCCAAAGGAGTTATTTGAGTCGCCGACGTCTGGCATGGCGCTGCCGATAAAGCCCGAGCCGAAGATCGCCTGGGAAACCGACCCCGCCAAATGGGTCTGCGCGAACGACTACGGCGCGATTCCCGGCGACAACAAAGACGACTCGGTGGCTTTTCAAGCGGCGATCAACGCGGCGGCGGCGGCAAAGAAGACGGTTGTTTACTTCCGTGGGACCGGCGGAGGCGACCCGAATTGGTACAACGTGGGCCAGGAAGTTCTGGTCAAGGGCACGGTTCGGCACATCATCGGCCTCGGGTTTGGCCGTATTTTGGGGGATGGCCCCGGTCGGTTCGTCGTTTCGGACGCCAGCGCGACGGCGGTGAAGTTTGAGAACATCGACGCGTTCGGCGGCACCGGCGTCATTTTGGAAAATCGGTCCGCCAGCCGCTCGATGCTCGTCGAGTCTTGCGGCGTTCGGATGCTTGGGACCGGCCGCGGGGACATCTTCGCCACCAACTGCTCGTCGCTGGCCGAGCTGCGCTCGCCCGGCCAAAGCATGTGGGCGCGGCAGTTCAACCCCGAGGGCTCGACGGACGACGCCCTGGTGAAGAACAACGGCGGAAATCTGTGGGTTTTGGGCCTGAAGAGCGAGGGGCAAGGCACCCGGATTCGCACCGAGAACGCCGGCCGCACCGAGGTTTTTGGAACCTTTATGTATAGCGGCGGCTTCCCGGACGGCGACACGCGGCCGATGTTCGACGTTCAGAACGCGGCGATGTCGGTGATGGGGCTTCGGGAGATCTCGTTCAGCTCGACCTACCCTCTGAAGGTGCGCGAGAAGCGCGGCACCGAAACGCGAACCCTTTCGAGCGCGGTGGAACAAGGCTGGATCGGCTGGTCATTGTTCAACGCCCGCAGCCCCCGGGTGAAGTTCGGGAAGTAGATTTCCGCGCGGATGCTTATCGATCGGGCTTCGGGCCGGGCGGTTTTCGCCTGACCGTAGTCGTCGTGGTTCGGCTTAAGGTTAGCTTATTGTTGGCGCTCAGCTTCAGTTTTACGACAGTGGTTTGCCATCCGGCGATGCACACCACTTTCGCCTCGAACCCGGCGGCGCTTCGCGAAAGCCGAACGTACGACGCGTCTTCAAACTCCCGGAGCCACCCGGTCGGGACGTCGATCCAATCGCGACCGATGACAAAGCTTGCCGATTTTGGGCGCCACGCGGTCTCTATGGGCCATTCGTCCGCCACGCCGACGGCGCGCTGTTCGAGGACGAGTTCGAAGTTGCCGCCAAGCGCGGTGGCGGTGAGCTTTTTCGTCGGCGGCTGATGATTCAGCACCGCGCGCCGCGCGGCGATCTCTTTTCGGGCCATCGGGAGCCCGTTTATGCTGTACCGAACGATCCGGCCATCCTCGGCCGAGAACAGGATTCCGAGGTCTTGGCTCTCGACGCCCTCCTTTCCGATGTAGTTTTGCCGCGCGTACCAAAACTCGTCGTCGATCCGGCGCACCTCCATTTCCCTATCGTCGAATGGGAAATAGGCGGGGTAGAGGGCCTCGTAATACACCCGGGCCATCGCGGTCGCGAGGTCCTTCCGGTCGAGCAGCGGCTTGCCCTGCGCAAGCACCAAGAAAACCCCAGCGGAAATCAGCATCATCTTGCATTTGGACGCCCGGCGGGGCGCAAGGTATCGTGCGAACGACCGACCGTTGCCAAGCTAGTGCTTCTTTGGATTCGGCTTTGGCAACTCTGCCAAGAACTGCCGCATCTCTTTCGAATGCGCGTAGCGGCTAATACCGCCAGCCGAACATCCAAAATCCTTAGCTCCATACTTGATCAGGATCTCGACGCAAGGGATGCAGTCCGCATTCACCGCCGCGCAAATGGCGGGCTCCGAGCCGTCAAAAAGCGAATCAGGGTCGACGCCGGTTGACAACAGAGACTTTATTCTGGGGAGATCGCCCTCTTGCGCCGCAATGTACAGCTCTTCCCCACGCACGACCCGAGCCAAGTGCAAACACGGCATCGTAGCAAGGCAAATGAGCAGAATCAAGATGATCCCCGCCCGTTGTTTGCCTGTAGCTGAATCTCTTTCACGTGCGTAGGAACCTAAATTACGGGAGGGAGTGCGAATTCGACTGGCTCTTTGCAGAGTCACCTTCCTGGAGATATTTGTTACTATATGTTGATTTATAACATTGTTTATAAAATTTCTGTCTTAGCATTGTGGGCACGAATAAGCAAAACATCCACGGCAGGTATTTTACAAGGCAACCAATTGCCAGGCTGGAAGTTTGACGCTGCCCGCAACTTCGGGTTTAGATCTTGTTGGCTCATCTCACCGTTTCTGTTGCTGCCTCGGAGTCATGTACCTTCAGCATTCAACTATGCTATTCGCAAGAACGACCCTTCTTTTGGGTTGTATGCCGATATAATAGGTCTATGTCGTCAGTCACCAACGGAGAAAAAAAACGGCTTCCACTTGCTGAGCTCATAAACCTCGTCGGAGACGAGATCATCAAAGCAAACGCCTATGCAAGCGGCCGGAAGGAAGACGTACTAGTATTTGTCGAGTGCGAAGTCGAAGTTTCCTTCGAAGTCGAATCAGAAGCAAACGGTAAAGTATCCGTTTTTGCGGTGGAGATCGGCGCAAGGGGCAACCAAACGACAGCTCACAGGCTTAAAGTCAAGTATGAAGCATTTTCAAAATCTGCATTTCTTGGAGCAGCTAACGTTGAGTGAGGGAGTGCGAATATTTTTGGATAACACTCCTCCAGGAGAGATTCGGGCGATGGCGTTAAAGCTAAACCCGGAGTTAAAGAGCGGCCAGGCATTCTGGATGGTTATTGGAGAGGAAAGCGTACTTGCAGCGGACGGAGACATTTTTACATTGACATCCAATGGCAATATTTTATTGGAGGAGGTTGCTCTAAAATTTGATTACGGAGACGTGTGGGAGTGAGACTGACTCTAACTCATCCAAAATTGCACGTCGGACCAAGGTCGAGACCAGAAGCTGACATTAAGATTCTAAGCGCAGTCGGTGGGCCTCCGGTCAGCGTCGCCGGAGTGCTTGTCGATTCCGGTGCCGACTACCTAATGCTGCCTAAACATATCGGCATAGCCGCAGGCTTGCCGATGGGACGCGGAACGCGTGTCACGATCAACGGAGTTTCTGGGTCAGTCGTGGGACGTCTGCTCACGGGCTGCGTCGTCGAGGTCGAAGGGGTGACGATGACGATTGACATCCTGTTTCATCCATCGAACCGCTCCGCGCCACTTTTAGGGAGAAACGCAATTTTCGGGCTCAAGTATTTGCTACTCGGCTCGAACGCTTGGTACCGCCCGTAAACATCTGACAATTCAACAATATTTTTATATTATGCTATAAACTTACAGACTGCCATATAAATTACGATAAAGAAGTCACCGGTCAAGGTTGGTCACCTCGCACGGATGCGATCTTGAGTCCCCGTTGAGTTTTTGAATTGGGACCTCTAAGCGCGCTGTTGGTATCGAGCAGTTCGGCCGGTAGTGACCATTGCTTGATATCCCAAAAGACTTCCTGTAGGGGCAGGACGTCTGGGATGGTCCCGCCTTGCCAAAGCTGCTCGACCGCCTCCCAGCATGCTAATTCCGTTCGGGGTGGCTAGCCCCTAGTTAGTGACCGGCCGTTAGCAGACTGAATTCTTTTTTGCTTCGGCTCAAGGAGAGCCGCTTACGGCCAGCCGACGTTGACCTGCCGCCGCCGTTTCGGTTACGCTTGCCTTCGACCATGCCAATCAAAGTGACCGTTATCGGGGCCGGGAGCGTCGGATTCACCCGCTCTATTTCGCGCGACATCCTCACCGTGCCCGAGCTCCAGGACACCGAGTTTGTTTACACCGACCTGAACGAGCATAACCTGGACATGATCACCCAGCTGATGGCGCGGGACATCCAGGCGAGCGGGCTTCCGGCCACCGTCACCGCCACCACCGACCGGCGCCGCGCGCTGGAAGGCGCCGACTACGTGCTGTCGTTCGTGCGGGTGGGCGGGCTCGACGCCTTCGTCCACGACGTGGACATCCCGCTGAAGTACGGCATCGACCAATGCGTGGGCGACACGATTTGCGCCGGCGGCATCATGTATGCCCAGCGCGGCATTCCGGCCCTGCTCGACTTCTGCACCGACATCCGAGAGGTCGCCGCAAAGGACGCGCTGTTCCTCAACTATTCCAACCCGATGGCGATGCTCACCTGGGCGTGCAACAAGTACGGCGGCGTGAACACGGTCGGCCTGTGCCACGGCGTTCAGGGTGGACATTCGCAGATTGCGCGGGCCATTCAGTCGCTGGCGCGCGAAAAGGGCTGGATCTCGCCCGAGGAAACGGTCAGCAAGAAGGACGTCGATATCATCTGCGCCGGAATCAACCACCAAACCTGGTTCGTTAAGGTGCTGTGGCGCGGCATCGACATGGTTCCGCACATGCTGGAAGCGTTCGAATCGGTGGAAGACTTCCGCAAAACCGAGAAGGTCCGCATCGACATGCTGCGGCGGTTTGGCTACTACAGCACCGAGTCGAACGGCCACCTCAGCGAGTATGTGCCTTGGTACCGCAAGCGCACGAGCGAGATTCTGGATTGGATCGACCTCGGCAGCTGGATCAACGGCGAGACCGGCGGCTACCTGCGGGTTTGCACCGAGGGGCGGCGCTGGTTCGACCACGACTTTCCGAACTGGATGGCCGGCCCGCCGAACACCTTTGAGCCCGAGAAGCGCGGCGAGGAGCACGGCTCGTACATCATCGAATCGCTTGAGACCGGACGCATTTACCGCGGCCACTTCAACCGCGTGAACAACGGCGTGATTACGAACCTGCCGGACGACGCGATCATCGAAGCACCCGGCTACGTGGACCGAAACGGCATCTCGATGCCGGTCGTGGGCGACCTACCGCTGGGCTGTGCGGCGGTCTGCAACGTGTCGATCTCGGTTCAGCGGCTGGCGGTCGAAGCGGCGGTGCAGGGCGATTTGAACCTGCTGAAGCAGGCGATGATGATGGATCCGCTGACCGGTGCGGTGTGCAACCCTCCCGAAATCTGGCAAATGACGGACGAGATGGTCGTCGCACTTGGCGAGTGGCTGCCCCAGTTCGAAATGGAGATTCCAAAGGCGAAGGCACGGCTGGAAAGCGAACCGTCGCTGGCGAAGTTTGCCGATAACACCGGCGCGGCGCGGCTGGAAACGAAGTCGCTGGAGCAGATGGCGGAGCGGGCCGCCGAGCAGCGCAAGCTCGCCGCCGAAACGGACAAGGCAAAAGAGCGACCGGCCGCCGTATAACAAAAAAGCCGCCGAGAGAAATCTCTCGGCGGCCTGGACGGGGCCAGATCAGGCGTCGGCGTACAGGTAGAACTCGTACGGATGCGGGCGCAGGTCCACCGCGTCGCACTCGTGCTCCAACTTGTACTCGATGTAGCTCTCGATGAGCTCCTTCGTGAACACGTCGCCGCGAAGCAGGAACTCGTGGTCCGTTGCGAGGGCGTGCAGCGTGGCGCGGAGGGAACCCGGAGTCTGCGCGATGCCGGCTCGCTCGATGGCGGGCAGCTCGTACAGGTCCTTGTCGAGCGGCTTCGGCGGCTCGATTCGGTTCTGAATGCCGTCGAGGCCAGCCATCAGAAGGGCGGCAAACGTCAGGTACGGGTTCGCCATCGGGTCCGGCGCGCGGAACTCGATTCGCTTCGCCTTCGGCGACTTGCTCACCATCGGGATTCGAACGCAGGCCGAACGGTTTCGGGCCGAGTACATCAGGTTGATCGGTGCTTCGTAGCCCGGAACCAACCGTCGGTAGGAGTTCGTGGTCGGGGCGGCGAAGGCAAGCAGCGCCGGAGCGTGCTTCAGGATTCCGCCGATGTACCAGCGAGCCGTCTCGGAGAGGCCGGCGTAGCCGTTCTCGTCGAAGAACGTCGGGTCGCCGTTCTTCCAGATCGACTGGTGGCAGTGCATGCCGGAGCCGTTGTCGCCGTAAAGCGGCTTGGGCATAAACGTCGCGATGTAGCCGTGCTGATACGCCGTCTGCTTGACGATGTACTTGTACTTCATCAGCTTGTCGGCCATCACGGTCAGCGAGTCGAACCGCATGTCGATCTCGCACTGACCGGCGGAGGCGACTTCGTGGTGGTGCATTTCCACGTCGATTCCGGTCTCGATCATGTTGAGAACCATCTTCGTTCGAAGGTCCTGCAGCTTGTCGTTCGGAGCGCACGGGTAGTAGCCGCCCTTCTGCTTCATGGTGAAGCCGTCGGTGTTCTCGTCGCCGCTTTCCCAGTGGGCTTCCGAGCTACCGATCTTGAAGAACGAGTGCTCCGGCTTGGTGGAGAATGCCAGCTTGTCGAACACAAAGAACTCGGCTTCTGGGCCAAAGAACGCGGTGTCGCCGATGCCGGTGGACTTCAGATATTCCTCGGCCTTCAGGGCGGTGTAGCGCGGGTCCTTGCCGTACGGCAGTCGCGTGAGCGGGTCTTCGATGTTGCAAACGACAACCGCCGTCGGCACGTCCGTGAAGGGGTCCATGAACAGCGTGCTGGCGTCCGGAATCAGAATCATGTCCGATTCGTTGATGGTCTGGAATCCGCGGATGCTCGATCCGTCGAAGGCCAGGCCGTCTTCAAACTTATCCACGGTGAAGTGATTCGCCGGGATGCTGAAGTGCTGCCAAGTTCCCATCAGGTCGGTAAACCGAATATCGACGATTGCGGCCTCGTTTTCCGAGACGAAATTTACGGCTTCTTGTGGGGTCATAGGTGATCCGTCCGAGTCTGGTGCAAGCGAGCTTGCGAGCTTTCCGCCACGTTGAGGAAGGTTGCGCCCATTATTCACCAAATCTTCTAATGTCTGCCAGAAAACTGGCCTAAGAAACGACAATCGGCGGCGTGAACAGAATTCTAGCCGTCTATGCCTGAGCCCGCAGTTTACTTGCCGTTTTGCTTCGCCACGTCTTCGCTCATTTTTTTCGCCCTCGCCGGGGTCAGAACCGTGATTGTCCGCAGGGATAGACTAGGCGAATGCGAAAGCGTGAGCTCGGAAAGTCCGGCGTGTTTGTTTCGGAGATCAGTTTGGGATGTTGGACAATGGGCGGCCTCAACTGGGTCGATGGTCGTCCGAACGGCTGGGCGAACGTCTCGGAAGACGAGATCGTGGATGCCATCAAGGTTGGCATTGACGCCGGCGTGAACCACTTCGATAACGCCGACGTTTACGGAAACGGCCGCGCCGAGCGCATGCTGCGCCGGGCTTTCGAGAAGCTCGGCCTCAATACGAACGACTTTGTGGTCGCGACGAAGGTCGGCCACTTCCCCGGCACCGCCGCGCACGCCTATGAGCCCGCGCACGTGCGGCACCAGTGCGAGCAGTCGCTCCTGAATCTCGGCCGAGACCACATCGACGTTTACTACTTCCACCACGGCAACTTTGGCGAATCGGGCTTTTACCTGGATGACGCCGCCGCGACCATGGATCGCTTGGTCGAAGAAGGCAAGGTTCGGGTCAAGGGCCAGTCGGCCTATTCTGCCGACGACTTCCTTCGGGTTACGCCGAAGGTCCGGCCTTCCGTTTTGCAGAGTTGGGCCCACGCCCTGGATGACCAGTTTGTTCGGCCCGGCTCGCCGGTGAGCGAACTCATGGCGGAGACCGGAATGACCTTCGTTGCCTTCAGCCCGCTCGCGCAGGCGCGACTGCTGGATAAGTACGATCCGGCGAATCCGCCTAGCTTTGAGCCCGGCGACCACCGCCAGAACTCGGCCGCATTCTCAGCCGAGGCGATTGCCGCGCTGAAGCCAAAACTCGGCGCGCTGAAGGCACGGTTCGGGGATTCGATCTCCGACCTTGCGTCGGTCGCGCTGAACTACGTGCTTGCGCAGCCGCATGTAGCCTGCGTGATTCCGGGATTTCGAAACGAGCGCCAGGTGCAGGTGAACGTTGGCGCCGCCGGGCGTGATCTATCGGCGGAAGACATTCATTTTGTGCAGGAAACGCTGAAGTAACGCCTCATAAGAACTCGCCTTGCTAGCTCCTAACCGAGTGGCGGCGGACCTTCTCGGCGAGTTCGTGAACCAATTCCGCCCGAACGTAGATGCCTTCCTCGCGATACTCGATCTCTTTCACCCGGCCGTAGTCGTAGCATTCCTGCAAAATCGACTGCTCGTTATAGGGAATGATGATCTCGACCCCGCCCAGGAGATCCTGGACCTGCCGGACGAGCGCCTTCATCAGGTCGTTCATTCCGGTGCCAAGGCTTGCCGAAATCGCGACCGAGTTCGGCCATTCCGCCACCAGCCGCCGAGCCGTTGTAGCGTCCGCCAAGCGATCGATCTTGTTAAAGACGATGATCATCGGCTTATCTTCCGCGCCGAGGTGCTTCAGCGTGTCGTTCACCGCATCCACCTGAATGTCCCAAGCCGGAACCGAGGTATCCACCACGTGAATCAGGAAGTCGGCAAATGTGGCTTCTTCCAAAGTTGACTGAAACGCCGCAACCAGGTTCGTCGGCAGGTTCCGGATGAAGCCGACGGTGTCCGTGAGGAACAGCGCGTAGCCTTCCGGGAGGTCCACTTTTCGGGTCGTTGGGTCCAGCGTGGCAAATGGCATCGCGTCGGCCAGCAGCTCGGTGCCGGCCATGCGGTTCATCAAGGTCGATTTTCCGGCGGACGTGTAGCCGACGATGCTGGCAAACGGAAACGGATGCTTTCGTCGCGAAGCGCGCTGTTGGGCGCGGTGTCGCTTGACTTCCTCGATCTCTTCGCCGAGGCGCGAGATGCGGTCGTTTACCATTCGGCGGTCGGTTTCCAGCTTGGTTTCACCCGGACCTCGCATTCCGATACCGCCCTTCTGCCGCTCGAATTTGGTGTAAACGGACATGAGCTTTGGCTTCATGTAGGTGAGCTGGGCAAGCTCTACCTGGAGCATGCCTTCGCGGGTTTTGGCCCGGCGGGCAAAGATATCCAGGATGAGCTGGGTGCGGTCGATGACCTTCATCCGGCACTTTTCGGCCAGATTTCTTAGCTGGATTCCGCTGAGTTCGCCGTCGATGATGACGACGTTTGCGCCAGATTCGGCGGCAAGGTTCGCGACTTCCTGGGCTTTGCCGGTGCCCACGTAGGTGGACTTATAGGGCCTTTCTAGCCGCTGGCGGATGCCGGCCAGGACTTCCACCTCGGCGGCTTCGCAGAGGCCAGCGAGTTCCTCTTCAACGACGGTGTCTTCGGACTCGTCCTCGTTAATGTAAACGAGGACGGCTTTTTCGACGAGGGGGGCGAGGGATTCGGTTTTAGACATAAATGAGGGTTCAGGAGGCGTTGAGATGGGCCAAGTTATCGAATCAGCTTCATCTCTTCACGTCCTGTTTCCCTTGAAAGGCTCGTTTAGAAGCCTTTGATCGCAACGGCCACGCCAAGCGTCAGGCCGTTAAAGTCGATGTCGTCCTTCTTCTGGAAGTAGTTGTAGCGCGCGAAGATGTTGACGGTCTTGCTGACGTTCACGCCTAGCTCAGCTCCGGCGGTGAGGCCAAACGTCTTGGCGGACTTTCGCACGCCCGGAGCGACGTTAATCGCATAGTCGTAATACGCCACACCGGCAAGGAGTCGAATGTACGGATCGAACTGAACGACCTCAAGGGCTTCCCGCTCTTTGAAGTGCCGCACGTAGGCCGCCGTAACCGGTACCAGGAAGAACTTACTTCCGTTCTTGTCGGCACTAATGATTGAGAAGTCGCCGCGCAACCGGTTGGTTGCGGTTTCGTTCTTAAATCCGCCAAGACCGTAGCTCAGAATCTGCCTGCCAAACACGTTTCGCAGAAGGCCACTGTCGGGATAGAGCGCACCGATCTTGAAACCGATACCGTCGGCGAGAGACTGACCCATCGAAGAGGCGGCGATGACCGAGACAAATGCCAGAGCGGCAAGACGATACTTCATCACGTACAGGATGCCCTATTTTCGGGACTCTGTAAAGACGTACGGGCCTGCCTGGGACCTAATTTGTTCGGTCAAGGTTTGGCAGGCCCGTTCGAACAACTCGCGTCCACCTTCGATGGAGCTTCCGGTTGGATCCCCCGGAAAGCCGTCGGCGCTCAACTCGTCAGGCAGCGAAATCAGGAACGGCATGGGCGGGACCGGGGCGAGGGCATCGGCCCGCAACAGGCGACCATCCACTTCGTCAGGCGCGATGTACAAAAGGATGGAGGTGAGAACCAAAGATTCGTCCATGTCGCCTGCGCCAGCTAACTGAGAAACGCTTGCGACGGCGAGCGAAAGGTTTGGATTCGCCAGTTTGATTTTGGCAAGGGCGGC
This sequence comes from Fimbriimonas ginsengisoli Gsoil 348, assembly GCA_945881865.1. Classification (GTDB taxonomy): domain Bacteria; phylum Armatimonadota; class Fimbriimonadia; order Fimbriimonadales; family Fimbriimonadaceae; genus Fimbriimonas; species Fimbriimonas ginsengisoli_A. The sequence goes on from CAMCVK010000007.1 coordinate 77,019, forward strand.
CACCGCAACCCCGCCGAACGGCTGTGAATCCAGCACGAAGAAGAAACGGCGAAAACCTTCGTGGACCAGGTGGTGAAAGAGCTCGCCTGGCGCGGCGGAGTGCGGCAAAACTGGCGTTACCAGGATCTGCGATCCAAGTTCCTCATCGGCACGCCCCACCACGGCGTCGACCAAACCCAGGCCCGCACCCAACGTCAGGTGCGCGCCAAAAGAGCGCACCCCGGCGATAGGAACCGTAACGACCGTTGCGTCGCGGTCTACGCTCTCGAAAGAATCTGGCGTCTGGTCGGCAAGCTTCACGATGCTAGGATACGCCGTTTAGCCTTCCGGATAGGCGCGGCGGCGAAGAATTTCTACCGTGCCCCGCAATTCGGAATCTTCTTTCATCGCGGCCATGATCTTCTTGTAGGCGTGCATCATCGAAGAGTGGTCTCGGTCGCCGAATTCACTGGCCACGTGCGTCCAACTATCTCCGGTAATTTCTCGCACCAAGTAGATGGAGATGTGACGGGCGTGAACGACCGGAGCCTTGCGCGACTTCGAGAAAATCAGATCGGAGGCCACGTTGAAGTAGTCGCCAACGAGCGCAACAATCTGCTTCACACTGGGCCGGGTAAGCGCGGCGCGGTAGTACCGCTCCACCATCTCGGCCGCCATATTTACCGACATCTCGGAGCCCGTGAGACTGGCGTTCATTGCCAGTTTCGTCAGTGAGCCTTCGAGCACCCGAATGTTCCCCGGCACGTTTGCTGCAAGGTAGACCGCGACTTCGTACGGCAGCAGCAGCTCCTCGTCTTGCGCTTTCCGCAAGAGAATCGCGCAGCGCGTCTCAGTGTCTGGCATTTGGACATCGGCAACAAGTCCGTACTCCAGCCGAGACTTGAGTCGATCCTCCATCAGCAGCAGATCCTTCGGCGCCTTATCCGACGTGATGACGATCTGGCGGCGCAGTTGGTGCAAGTTGTTGAACGTGTGAAAAATCTCTTCTTGGGTCTTCTCTTTTCCGCCCACGAACTGGATGTCATCAACAAGCCAGACCATCGCCTTTCGCTGCTCGCGTCGGAACTGGTCCATCCGGTTGGTTTGGATGGCGATCACGAAGTCCTCGGCGAACTGCTGCGCGCTCACGTACATGATCGACACGTCGGGGGTGTTCGAAAGGATCTCGTTTGCAATAGCATGCAAGATGTGAGTCTTTCCGAGGCCCGACGGCCCATAAATGACGAGCGGGTTGTACTTGGCGCCCGGGTTGGCGGCGACCGCCTTCGCCCCGGCGACGGCAAGCCGGTTGCTCTGCCCGACGACGTAGTTGTCGAACCGAAACTTCGGGTTCGGACGGAACATGCCGCGCTCCAACCTGCGTGGGCTGTCGATGACGGCGGGCGGCGGGGAGGACATCGTGGCGGCGGCTTCAGACCGTGAGCGCGCCTGCGTGCACAGGATCAGCTGTACCGGCTCATCGAGCTCGTCCGACATCAGAGCTTCTAGCTGATCAAGGTACCTTTCTCTCACCCAATCATATACAAATTGTCCGGGCGCGGCAACTTCAATCCGGCCGTCGTGCCACGACAAAACCTTCAGCGGATTCAGGAAACGCTCGTAGTGACCCGGCTGCTGGGTGCTGCCGAAAGCGGCAATCACCGTGGTCCAAGCTTGCTGAAGGCGGTGTCCATCGTCCATGGACTCGAGGGAAAACAAATCGCTCATTGGAGGAAATCATCACGGTAATCCGTGATCGGAGTGCGAGTATACATGGCAATTTTCTGCGAAAACGGAAATTTTGGGGTCGTGAAATGGCATGGTTGGCCGTGGAACCGGAGGGAGTCGAGAATGAAGTTCGAATTGTCTCGGAATCCGCAATTTCCGATGTTTTCGCTTTTTTTTCAGCAGATAGCGCAAATTCGTCTACCCATCAACGTAAACTGTAGCCGGATGTCAGGTTCCTTTGAATACGACGTAATCGGCGTTCTCGCCGGGGATGACCTGCCTCTTTCTACGCTTTACTGCTTTTTACAAACTTCTGAATATATCATCGCCGCCGACGGCGCTGCGAACCGTTGCCTTGAAGCCGGAATCCTTCCAGATCTGATTGTCGGAGACCTCGATTCCCTCCGCGAAGTTCCCGAGCTTCGCGAAATCCCGCGACGAAAAATTGATGACCAAAATACTACCGACGCCGACAAACTTCTGGCGTCCATGCAAGAGTTTAGCGGTCAAAGGATCGCCATCACCGGTCTAGAGGGCGACCTTCCAGACCACACGTTGGCGGCCTACGCCAGCATCTTTGCCTCCCAACTGCGGCCAGAAATCCTTTTTCGTCGGGGCGTGATGTATCCCCTTTCTGGCCCCACGGTGCGGCGAGTTCAAACGATACGAGGCAACCGAGTTTCGCTCATCCCGTTCACCGCCTGCCAAGGCGTCACCGTTGATGGCGTCGAATGGCCTCTCACCGCAGCGCGGCTCGCGCCCGGCGTGTCGAACAGCATATCGAACCGAGCCGTCGCTGACACCATCGGCGTCTCCATCGAAGCCGGAGACGCCCTTCTGTTTATCGGCCGCGATTAGCGAACAAGCGCCCGGAGGTCGTGCAGCGTAAGATCGAGGAAGCTCTCGTACCTCGCCCGATGGTGGTCGAAGTCTAGGGCCCGGGTCATCGGGTTCGGAACCACCACCACGGCGATGCCGGCCGCATGGCCCGCCCGAGCCCCGTTAGGCGAGTCTTCCAAAACCACCGCCTCATCGGCCGCGACTTCCATATCGGTTAGAGCCTTCAAGTACAGATCGGGGAACGGCTTGGCGTGCGCCACATCGTCAGCGCAAACGGTGCGCTCGAAAAAGTGATCAAGTCCGAGCCGAGCGAGGTGGCCGTCCACCCAGCGATGCCGGGAGGAGCTGACGACGGCGAGCCGAATTCCCTCCTCCCTTGCCTGCTCCAGCAGTACGATGATGCCCTCGCGGGGCGGCTGAGCGTTAATCGCGGCCATGCGCTTTTCGTTGTATTCGGCCTCAATCACGGCGGGTTCGACCGGTTCCGTCAACTTCTCCAGCAGAAGATCGATGGGTCGCTTCTGAATCTGCTCGGCGCCGCGGCCAACCGCCCAGGCGAAGTACTCGCGCGGGAACGTGACGCCGTGGTCGTGGAAAACAACCTTCCACTGTTCGACCTCCGGGGTCTCTGTGTCCAGAATCAATCCGTCAAAGTCGAATAGCAACGCCTTTAGTGCCATGCCAACAAGCATAGTCGTTCTGCGCGTCGGCGCGGGTACCCTCGCACCCGTGTCCGTAGCGTTTACCGAACTCGATAACCTTTGCGTGAATGTGATTCGCGGCCTGTCTCTCGACGGAGTCGAAAAGGCAAAAAGCGGTCACGCAGGATTGCCTCTAGGCGCGGCGCCGATGGCCCACGTGTTGTTCACGCGGCACCTGCGGTTCAACTCCCAGGACCCCAAGTGGTTCAACCGAGACCGGTTCATCCTTTCCGCCGGTCACGGCTCGATGCTGCAATACTCGCTGCTACACCTCGCCGGATACGACGTTTCGCTGGACGACCTCAAGAACTTTCGCCAGCTCAACAGCAAGACTCCCGGCCACCCCGAGAACACGCACACGCCGGGCGTCGAGATGGCCACCGGCCCGCTTGGTCAGGGCGTTGCCCACTCGGTTGGATTCGCCATCGCCGAGGCTTACTTGCACACGAAGTTCCCGAACGTTGACCACCACACCTACGCGATCTGCTCGGACGGCGACCTCATGGAGGGCGTCTCGAACGAGGCCGCCTCGCTAGCCGGTCATCTCAAGCTGGGCAAGCTGATTTGGCTTTACGACGACAACGGCATCACGATTGACGGAACGACCGCCCTCAGCTTTACCGAGGACGTCGAGGCCCGGTTCAATGCGCTCGGCTGGCACACCCTAAAGATTGATGGTATGGACCTTGCCGCCGTGGACGCCGCCATCACGGCCGCGAAGGCGGATCCACGGCCGAGCCTGATCCTTGCTAAGACCGTGATCGGCTTCGGCAGCCCGAAGCTGGCCGGAACGAACAAAGCCCACAGCAACCCGTTTGGCGCCGAAGAGCTTGCCATCACGAAGGCCGCCCTTGGTTTGCCGTCCGAGCCGTTTTACGTGGCCGAAGACGTCGCCGAGTACTACGCCTCGGTAGCGCGACAGGGCGAAGAAGCGCACGCCTACTGGCAGACGACGGTGACGCCCGAGTTGCAGCAGATCATCGATGGCGATCTCGGCAGCGAATGGCGCCAGGCGCTTCCTTCGATCGAGGAGAAGGTCGCAACGCGAAAGGCTTCTGAAACCACGATCAACGCGATCTCGTCGTTCCTCCCGACTTTGCTTGGTGGCAGCGCCGACCTCGCCGAGAGCAACCTCACCACCCAGAAGGGTCTCGGCGAGTTTTCTGCCGAGAACCACGGCGGCAAGAACATCAACTTTGGCGTGCGCGAGTTCGCCATGGCATGCGTGGTCAACGGCATCACGCTGCACGGCGGAGCACGCGCCTTCGGCGGCTCGTTCTTGGTGTTTAGCGACTACGCTCGCCCGGCACTGCGGTTGGCCGCGCTCATGGAGATCCCGTCGATCTACGTTTTCACGCACGACAGCGTGGGCGTCGGCGAGGACGGCCCGACTCACGAGCCGGTCGAGCACCTCACTTCCCTTCGCGCCATTCCGAACTTCAACCTGTTCCGACCCGCCGATGCCAACGAGACAGTGGCCGGTTGGAAGGTCGCTTTGGAAAGCACGCACACACCGACGTTGCTTGCGCTGTCTCGCCAGGCTCTCCCGCCGCTCTCGCCGACCGACGTTCGCAATCACCCTGCCGAGCGCGGCGGTTATGTAATTCGTGAAGCCAGCGCCGACGCCAAGGTCATCTTGGTTGGCACCGGGAGCGAAGTTCAGCACTGCGTTGCGGCGCAGACGGTTTTGGAAGCCGAAGGCATTCCGACGCGAGTGGTTTCGCTCCCGAGTTGGCTGCTGTTCGAGCGACAGCCGGCCGAGTATCGGGCTTCGGTTTTGCCGAAGGGCGTCCCAACGGTCAGCATTGAAGCTGGTTCCACGCTCGCTTGGCCCCGCTATGCACACGTGAACCTGGGCATCGACCGGTTTGGCCTTTCGGCCCCCGGCGACGTCGTCATGAAGGAACTTGGCATGACGGCCGACGCCGTTGTTGCCGCCGCCAAGTCGGCCCTTTAGTCACTGAGGTCGTAGAGCATGCGCAGCCGGCGGGCGATTTCAACCGCCTGGTCTGCGACATGCTCCAGCGAATGAAAAATCTGGATCGTCCGCATGTGGGTGGCGGCGGCTTCGGGTGTTTCTTGCAAGAGCTGATACACCCGGTGCCGCGCCCGGCTATAGGCTGAATCGACTTCCCGGTCTCCGCTGATGATCTCGTTCGCCAGCGTCCGGTCATAAGCCGTATACAGCCGAATCGCCGCGCTGAACTGTCGCCGCGCTTGCTCACCCATCTCTTGAAGCGCAACCTTGAGTTCGTTGGGAAACGCTCCCTGAAGCTTTGCAAGCCGGCGGCACATCTTCACCGCGTGATCGGCCGCCTTCTCGATTTCCGTTACCGTTCCCATGGTCGCCACCAGCAGCCGCAGGTCGTTCGCAACCGGAGCTTCTTGCATCACGGCGACCACGCTCTTGATGAAAATGGCGCGCTCCTGCGCGTCAATCGAGTCGTCTTGCGCAACCACGAGCTCGGCAAGTTGCCCGTCTCCCGATAGCGTCGCTTCCACCGCCGTGCGGATCATATCGAGCGTTTCGTTGCCCATACGGACAACGTCGGTTCGAATCTCGTCAAGTTTTTCTTGGAAGTGCACGCGCGCCGTCATAACAACGTGATTATGGTTGGCCCAGCGTTGGTATCGTTAACCATTCGGGGCGATTCGCCCCCGTAACAGAATGGTAGCCGCCGCGCAAGAACAAGCCGAGCCAGAACGTCAGGGCTCACTGAAGGAGATATGGCCCGAGCTCCGGCCATACCGTCGGCTGATCGTGATCGCCGTCTTCCTGACGGTGCTCCAGACCGTCTTCATTTTCGTCCCGCCGTTGATTCTCGGCGACATCGTGAACCGGCTTCAGCGCGGCGACAGCATCAACACGCTGCTTTACATGGCCTACATCGTGGGGTTTTCCCTACTGCACGGCGGGCTCGGCTATGCGCTCTCGATAAACATTAGCCATCTCGGCCAGAGCTTTTTGCTTGGCATCCGCGAGAAGATGCTCGGCCACATGCAATCGCTGCCGCTGGCCTACTTTGAGAAGAACCAAACCGGCAAGCTCGTTTCGAACGTGATGAACGACGCCGGAACGGTGAACCAGCTCATCACTTCGAACCTGCCCAGCATCATGGGCGACGCAATGCAGCTGGTTTTGGTGACGGTCGTTCTGTTTCGAATCGACCCGATCATGGCTTTGCTTAGCTTCAGCATCGCCCCGCTTTACATCTTCAATTTTCGGAAGTTTTATCCAAGATTGACCGGTACCAGCAACGAGATCCGGGGCAAACGCGACGCCATGTACGGCCAGATGCAGGAAAAGCTGACCGGCATCGCAACCGTGAAAGGGTTCGGTCAGGAGCGCTTTGAATCGCGCACGTTTATGAGCACGACCCGCGAGCTGATGGGCCTCAACGTGCGGCAGGGCGTGCTTGGCGGCGGGCTTTGGACGGTCGCCGACGCCCTTTGCGGTGTGGCCACCGGGTTGGTGCTCTGGTACGGCGGGCTGAAATGCCTGCGCGGCGAGATGGAAGCCGGCACCCTCGTCATGTTTTTGCTGTATGCCGTCGGCTATGTTTATGGCCCGATCGTGCGATTCCTGGTGGTTCTGGACCCCATCGCCCGCGCGCAAGCGGCCCTGGCCCGCATCTTCCGGACGCTGGGCCAATCCAACAGCATCGTCGACAAGCCGAACGCTTTGGCGATTCCCAAGATCCAGGGCCACGTTCGGTTCGAGAACGTCTGGTTCGAATATGAGCCCGGCCAGCCGGTCCTTAAGGGAATCGAACTCGACGTCACGCCGGGCGAGACCGTCGCCCTGGTTGGCTTTAGCGGCAGCGGAAAGACCACGATGGCGAGCCTTTTGCTCCGCCATTACGACTGCACTTCGGGGCGAATCACCATTGACGGCCACGACCTGCGGGACGTTCAGCTCGCCGACTACCGACGCCAGGTTGGCGTCGTCGCGCAGGAGAGCATCCTATTCAACACCTCGATTTGGGAGAACATTCGGTACGGAAAGCCGACCGCGACCGATGAGGAGATCATGGATGCCGCCCGCGCCGCCAGCATCCACGACACGATTCTGGCCCTGCCGGATGGCTACGAGACGAAGATCGGCGAGGAAGGCATCAAGCTTTCGGTCGGCGAAAAGCAGCGAATGGCGATTGCACGGGCGTTGCTTGCCGACCCGCGAATCCTGATCCTTGACGAGGCGACGTCCTCGCTCGACAGCCAAACCGAGGCGCTGCTTCAGGCGGCCCTGGATAACCTGATGCGGGGACGGACGAGCTTCGTGATTGCGCACCGTCTCAGCACCGTCGTGAACGCGACCAAGATCATGGTTTTGGAACGCGGCGTGGTCACCGAGCTTGGCACCCACTTGGAGCTTCGCGATAGCGGCGGACTTTACTCGCGGCTGTACCACGAGCAATTCCGCGTGGCACTGGAACCGGAGACGCAAGATACCTGACGGCGTTCTTCTGCGACGGTCGACGCCAGAAAATCAAACTAGCTGCTGAGAAGATGAACGGGCCGACGGCATCCGTATTGATCGCGCCGGACCGCCAAAACAAGCTCAGCCCTCATCCGATTAGCGGATAAGGGTTTGCCGATCCCCAAAGATTCGATTCGTGCCTAGCCAATCCATAAAGCGATGCGCGATCAGAACAACCGATTGTAGTGCTTCACCGTGTCGGAAATTTGGCTTCGCACTGTGGAACGCGACTTTAGTCGGGCAATTGTGCCCTTCCTAAGATCCAGCCAGAACACTTCATCAGGTGTACGTCCATCCCGCTGTTCCGACACCAATCCTAAAAGCTCTTGTAGAGCGTTGGATTCGGCCTTAGAGTATTGGGAAGCGTAGATAAACAGGTTCCCCCTACCAAAGCGTGAATGCTCAACGTCCGCATGAGGAGTGACCCTAACTTGCCCACCTCCGATTTGCACCAAGAATGGCTCACTACGCCGAACGTTCTCGCTGTAGATTCTGGTGAAGACCTTTCGGTTCTTTGCCATAAAGAGGTTGAAACAGCTCGTCATAGTCTGAATCATGGACTGCGTGGAGAATCCTGAGTTGTAGCCTTCGAGTTCGCTCAGGAGAGTTGCTTCGCCGCTTCCGGGAATCTCAAGCTCCGAGATAATCGCCTTCCGAATCGGTAGGTACTCCAGAACGCGGTACTTCTTCTCTTCATCTAGCTCTCGCAGCTTCTTCTCCCATTGGGCAGCAGGTTTGTCGTGCAACTGGCTGATTTCCAGAGCTGAAGGAGTTCGTCGATGATTTGATGGTGATGACGCCACTCTAGCTGGTCTCCTGGCTTCGGTCGGTCGCTTCACCACCAAGGGTTTCGTTTGCAATTCCGTAAGGCACATGACCCGACGGGGTGGTTCCCATTGCTGGGTTAATGTGTGCCAGCTGATCATCAAAGAAGAAATCAGGTTGAAAAACGTCCAAGAACGGTCTTTTCTCTAGACCATCTAAGAACAGGGCCTGATCTACTTGAATTCCCCAGTGCAAAAGAGTCCTGAGGGCTCTTTCATGGGCTGGGGCACCGCGAGAGGTAATCAGGGCCGTCTTGATCCGGCACTCTGAACCGGCTGGAAGGGTGTTTTGGAGTGAATGGAGCGCGCTCAGAAATGGTTGAAGCGGGCCCGCTGGCAAAGGAACGGACGCATTTTCAATTTCGTGCGTCTTAAATGCTTCCAACTTCTGCTCCTTGTAGACTCGCTCTGCTTGGTCACTGAAAAGCACCGAATCACCGTCAAAAGCGATCCTTAGCTCGTTCGGGTGAAGATCGTTTCCAATTACTCTTGGAAAGACAGTCGCCGCTGGAATGCTCATGTTTAAAGCCTTTTTCACATCATCACTATTAGCAGAAAGAAATAGCTTAGCCCGGAAGGGTTCGAGATACAAGAATGGATCATCCCCTCGAACAAACGCGCCCCGCGTCAGGTCCAGATTGTGGTGTTGGGCACTCCGAAACACCCTCGCCCCGCTGATTGGGTCGTTTCTAGAGATCACCACCACCTCGGTTCGCTTGACTCCATCGCCGTTCATGGAGAGAAGCTTTCGGCAGAGTTGAAATCCTACTGATGGTTCCGCAGGAATCTCCCACCGGTCCTGCTGGAGTTTCATGTACCTTTGCTCACGCTCCGAGTGGTCGCCGGAACCGTCATCGAAGATCCTGTTTTCCTCCTCAAAGTCAAACAGTGCCCGTGACGTAATAGCCACGACGAGAATGCTTTCAAGAGACTTCGCCATTTAGTTCTCCTCCTCGTCGCCGGCAGGCAGAGCCGTCAGTTCAATCTCCTCGAGGGATTTCAGGTCTTGACCGGCAATCCCTTGAAGGTCCCCAATAATCCCGAAGCACGCCTTCAGCACGGTCTCATGTTGCTTTTCCCTCGTATTGAAGTTCTTCACTGCCGCGCTCTTCTCCTTGATGAGTTTTGACTGCATAGTCATAAATGTTTCCACGATGGACCCAAATCGAGATTTAAATTCGTCGCTCATCAAGTACCCGTACACGAGGGTGGCCTTCGTTTCAATCCCTTCAGCTGCTTTGCGTGCATCCGCCGTCTGAAGGAGACCTTCACGAATCGCTATCGCAAGTGCAACAGCAAACGCGGGCTTCACGATCCAAATGCCTTCGACAAAGTCGAACGTTTCAATGCCGCTTGGGGTCGCTTTAGAAACGATGACTGCAACGGTTGCCCTCGATTCCCGCTGATCCCCCTTCAGCTTCTGAACCCAGTCGCCACCCCAATTTTGTGCCCGTTTGGTCTCCCACAGGATGGTTCCACTTTGATTGCCAAGGCGATCAAACACCAACTGTAGTATGTCGGCCCCGCGTTGTCCTTTCTTGACCGGACTAAAGTCGTCCAAGGAAAAGGCATTTCGAAGCTTGCATTCAAGGTCCAATTCCAACGCTTCACCCTGAAGTTCTTGAGAAGGTTTCGCCTTGAGCTTTTGGTTCAGCTCCGCGATTTGATTTCGTGCCCGGTCAAGTTCAAGGTTCTGAACCTGAAGCTTGTCAACGTATTCTTGACCAATTGATTCCCGTAGGGTCTCTTTTTCAGCATCAATCGCAGCCGAAATGGCTCGTTGCTTCTCAAGCTCGAACCGCCCCCTTTCTGCTTTCAACTCTCTTTGAGCCTTTTCGAGCGCCGCTTGCTCTATTTGGAGCTTGCTCAGCTCTTCTGACTTCTCCGTGAGTTCTGACTGAAGGCTTAGGACTCGTTGATCGGCTTCAGATTTGGCCGTCTCTCTTGCCTTCTTGAGCAAGTCGGGATACTGCGCTGTGAGCTTGGCATTAACCTCCGACTCCACAGCCTCGGCAATGAGCCTAGCTTGGGCTGCTTGTTGCTCCTTGAGCTTGGCTTCCACTTGATCTAGAGCTTTGGCTCGGCCTTGAATGTCCTTTTCGAACTGGACTTTCCAGCTCTTGAAATCGGCTTCCGCTTCCTGCCGAAGCTTGGCAAGGATACTATCGCCGACTTCGAATTCAAAGTCGCAACTCGGGCAGGTTACGTTAAGTGAGGAAGAAGCCGCGTCAGCTGCGGCAAATGGTGAAAGTGTCTTATTTAGTGCCATTTGGATACCCCTTTTAGGTTGCGTCTGGGCATGCCAAGACTTGGATCAAAGCCGCGAAATAGCCTGCAGAGTTTACTTTTCGTAAACTACCGCCTATAATCGGCGTGCCCACAAGCTTGGCTTGTTGATTTTTGGTCGGGATCTCTACTGCAATTAGAGAACAAAAATGAAACTCGAAGCGGCTCGATTTCCGCCTGGTAACGGGTCAAATCGCTTTAGAGTGATTGCCTCGCCTGCCGGCTCTGAGGAGTGCAAGGACTTCAGTTTGAAAACTTGCTAAGCCCACAAGTACAAGGAAAGCCAGTATTGGCAGTCGTCGCCCTTCACTGCCAACAAGTGTACCCGCCCCCAATCCTCGTATGTCTACGGAAACAAGTTCGTAAAACGCGAATCGATATTCTTGTAGTGAGAGTCCGGTCAATCGCCCAACGAAAGAATCGTCCGGAACTCCTCGGGCGCATCAAAAATCTGAAGGAGCCGCATTGTCGGCTTGCTTGGCTTTCTCGCGCCCTGCTCCCAACTCTGGAGCGTCTTCACGCTCACCGCCAGCAGGTTGGCGAACTGGGCTTGGCTCATTTGACGTCGGTTGCGGATGGCAACAACTTCCGCGCCGGAATACGAACGGCCAGTCGGCACGACCGTTGCAGCAAGGTTCAAATCTTCTCGCGCGAATTCAATTCCTTCGAGCAGGCCCTTCTTGAGCCGCTGGGCAAGCGGGGTCCGTTTTGTGTTGATGCTCATTGCTTCTCTCGCGCGACTTTTGTCTCGTTTTCTCAGCCAAGCTAAGCCGTTGGCGGGCAGGTTCCGCTCACGAGATTATCCTACTTAGTAGGATAGACTGTCCGTCGCAATGGAAAACACCCCGCCCGCAGATTGGAGTCAGGCACCCGACTGGGCAACCATCCCAGCCCCGATTGACGACGGGGCGGCCAACCGTCTTTTCGGCCTGAGGCTGCCATCGGTTCCCCTTCCCGCCACCGACGGTTCGGCCTACGACCTCTCCGCCCTCCCGGGCTTGGTCGTCGTTTTCGCGTATCCGCGGACCGGAACGCCCGGCGTGAACAATCCGGACGGCTGGGATTTGATTCCCGGCGCGCGTGGCTGCACGCCGCAATCTTGCGCCTTCCGAGACAGCCACGCAGAGCTGAAGGCACTCGGCGTAGATCACTTGTTCGGGCTTTCGACCCAAAGCACCGCGTATCAGCAGGAAGCGGCGGAGCGACTCCACCTGCCGTTCCCGATCCTATCGGACGCGAACCTTGAGTTTGCAGGCTCGATCAGTCTCCCGACTTTCGAAGTCGTTGGGATGAAGCTGCTAAAGCGTTGCACCCTCATTATCCGCGACGGCGCCGTCGAGCACGTCTTCTACCCCGTCTTTCCGCCCGACCAAAGCGCAAAAGACGTCGTGAACTGGCTGACCTCTACGGTCTGAACGAGCGGCGCCTTAGGCACCGCAATCAGGCGCATAATCGCGTAATCATGACCCCAATCGTCAAGACCTTGTGCGTGGTTGGACTCTCGTGGCTGGCGATGAGCGTCCAGGCCAAGGTCGCCACCATCAGAATCGGCGAGCTTGCGCGGGAGAGCGATCTCATTTTGGTGGCGGAGGTCCAGCGCGTCGAGGTGAAAGCGGGCGTCAAGATCGCCCGCGTCCGCGTGATCCGGTTCGTCAAAGGAGAGGCGGAGTGCTCGATCACCTTCGTTGCGGAGCCAACGTGGAGATGCGACACGAGCGCGGCGGTCCCGGGAGAGCGCGTCCTGCTCTATCTCGCGGCGGCCGTCGACCCGCAGGAGCGAACTTTGAACGGGAAGAATGTCGATGCCGTGCAGGCATCGTGCAAACGGGAGGGCACGCAACTGGATGTCCTTTCTCACAGCGGAAGGGGGCGAATTCCGCTGAGTCTGAATCAGGGCCAGTGGGTGGCCCCGGTTACGCGAGGCGACGGGCGAGGGCCCGGCCTGAACCTCAATCTCTACATTCCGCGCCCCGTCGCGACGGGGCTCACTTCCCCGGGCCACCGCGCCGTCCCGCTCGCCGAGCTGATCAAGCGAACCTAAACAATTGGTTGCAGATATAGCGGATAGGCGCTATAATAATCCTATGAGCACCATCAACGAGCACCGAGTCGGTCCATCAGACATCGCTCCGGACGAGCAATTCGGCTTAGAAAAAATGCTCACCGGCGAGGTTCGCCCCGTGCTGTTGACGAGCGGCGGCGACGTGATCGAGCTACCCAAGGCAATTAACGATCTCTTTGTCTCCGTGGTTCAGGCGATCAAGCAAAAGCAAGCCGTCTTCCTAATGCACGAGGATGAAGCATTCACGACCCAAGCGGCGGCAAACTTTCTCGGCATGTCCCGGCAGTTCTTTGTGAGGCTCCTTGACCAGAACGAACTGCCGTTCCACCATGTCGGCACGCATCGAAGAGTGTTCTTCAAAGACCTAGTGAAGTACCAGCACGAACGAAGCAAGACTCGCAAGGCAGGGCTGGATAAAATGACCGAGGAGTTGGTAGCTGCCGGACTCTACGACCGATACGTCGATCTCGCTCGGCCCGAGGGCGAATAGCCCTAAATGCGGGCAGATTTCCCGGTCGTTCTTGACGCGTGCGTGCTGGCAGAGGCCGCCGTTTCAGACCTCTTCCTTCGGCTCTCCGAAGCCCCAAGACTTCTCTTGCCAAGGTGGTCCGAAGCAATCTGGGCAGAAACTCGTAGAACATGGGTTGAGAAGTTCGGTTGGGAAGAGAGTCTTGCCGATTCTCGTATGCTGGCGGCGACTGGCTTCTTTCCAGAAGCGATGATCAAAGGGTTCGAGCACCTCATCCCGCAATGCGAAAACCATCCGAAAGATCGGCACGTCCTAGCGGCCGCAATCCACTCAAAGACCGACACAATCGTAACGTTCAATGTCAGGGATTTCAAGCAAGAAGCTCTTGCGCCTTGGGAAATCACCGCTGTTCACCCCGCCAACTACCTGAAGGTGTTGTTTGACCACGATCAGGCTGCGGTGACCAATGCCCTTCATAGCATGGCGTCAAAGGCAGATCGCTCGGTTCCCGAACTCCTTGGCCGCCTCGCTTGGTTCGTCAAGCCATTCTCCGAGTACGTCTCGGCAGAATTTGCCTCAGATCTGCCTGATATATCGCCACGAGCTTGGCGTCGCTAGTCGCGGAGCAGTCAAGCATGACGACGCGAAGGCCTCTGCGGCAATCCGCTCTTGGCAGGGTCCGGGGCGCTAGATCAGCTGGTTGGCCGGTGGATCGATAGTGATGTCGAGCCGACGGGAGTCGATCCAGTTGAATCTGACATCCGTCGGCAAAGGATTCATATGCTCCAGGTGCGGGGAGAGGACGGTAAATCCTATGCCCGCTACTCGCGCAATCGCCCCGCGCAACGGCTCCTCCAGATTCCCCGGGATCCGCATCATTTCCGTCCAATCACCAGCCAACTCGTAGAGCACAGGAAAGGTTCCGTGTTTCAAGTTGAAGTCGATCTGGACGTGCTGGCTTCCAGCTTTTTTTGCCTCGGTGAAGATGGCAGTCAACAACCTCGCAACCGGCGGCTGAGTCATCGTCTCTTGCACAAAATCGGCGGCGATTTCGTATCGGTCGGCCAGTTCCACCACTTTCCGCTGAAGTTCTAGCCCCTCCGGTACGAGCGCAGATTCCTCGCCGAGTAAGTCCGAGTCGTGGCGGAGGTTTTCGAGGGCGATCTTGAAGGTCAGACTCTTCTCGTCCCTTCTGAGATCGAGAAGGTAGCGCCCGGCTCGCTTCTGGATGTCAACGCCATATTCCGGACTCCTATAGATTCCCACGGACCTGGCAAACGCCCTCTGGAGGAAAGCGATGATGGCAACCGGGATCGAGCGCTTCTCCAGAGGGGGCTTCATTTCCAGAAGTATGGTCCGTCAACCAAGGTTGATCAGAACGAAAACGGCGGGAAAAGCCACCCGCCGCTACAAAATCCTACGGGAAGCTACGCCTCGTCGTAGGCGCGCTCTAGGGTCGCGACGTCGAGTTTGACCATGGTCATCATGGCGTCCATCACCGCCTTCACCTTCTTCGGGTCCGGGTCGCGGATGAGTTGCGTGAACCTTTGTGGAACAATCTGCCACGTGATGCCGAACGGATCTTTGATCCAACCGCACGCCGACGGCGTCGCCCCGGCCTCGATCAGCTTGCCCCAATACTCGTCGACTTCCGCCTGGTCCTCGCAATCCACGTACAGCGAAAAGCCCTCGGAGAACGAGAAATAGGCACCGCCGTTATAGGCCATGAAGACCTGTCCGCCGACCGTGAACTCGGCCGACGTGACCGGCCCATCGTTGCCGGTTCGGGCGGCGTTACGAACCTCCGAGTTCGGGAAGGTGGCGGTGTAAAACGCGATCGCCGCATCCAGCTGGTCGTTGAACATGAGAAACGGCGTGACTTTATTCATGGGTGACGGTCCTTGCCCGCCAAATATATCACACTAGCCAGACGTTCGGCTAGCGGATCGAACCTTAGGGCTTTCTCAGGATCTTGTCCATCTTTCGACCTTTTGCCAGCTCGTCCACCAGCTTGTCCAGGTACCTCGCCTTTTGGGTTAGGGGGTTCTCGATGGTCTCGACTCGGTAGCCGCAGATGACGCCGGTGATGAGGTGGGCGTTCGGGTTCAGGTTGGCTTCGGCGAAGAACTGCTCGAAGGTCGAATCGGTTTGCAGGTGGCGCTGCAGGGCGGCTTCATCGAACCCGGTTAGCCACAAGATCACCTCGTGCAGCTCCTTTACGGTCCGGCCCTTACTTTCTACTTTTTTGACGTAGTGTGGGTAAACGGATCGGAAGACCATCTCGGCAATGCGTTCGTCGTGGCTTTTGGTGGCTCTCATTTCGCTGGTCTATTTTGCCTGCCGGGCGCTTTCAACGTCGTAGGTATGATCCGGAAATAAGGTCCTGCGCAATGACGCCATCTCCTGCCATCTTCGAAGACGCCACCCCCTTGCTCGCCGATGTTGACGCGCTCCGCGCGAAGGCGGACAAGGACGGCTTTCTGTTCTTTCGGGCGTTGGTTCCGGCCGCGCCGCTGCTGGAGCTGCGGCGCGACATGGTCAACGTGCTGGACCAGTACGGATGGATCAAACCCGGTTCCGACCCAATGGATGGGCTTCTCCACCAGCCAGCGCTCGACGCCGTTCCCGATAGCGAAATGCGAACCGACATCGGCGTCACCGCCGCCATGTACGACGACATTCAGAGGCTTCAGTCCTTCCACGCCACGCCCCACCATCCCAATCTGGTGGGCGTTATGCGGCAACTGCTGGGCGAAGAAATTCTCGTCCATCCGCGCCACATCGCCCGGATGATCTCCAGCCACCGGACCATCTCCCCAACCCCGGAGCATCAGGATTTCATCCACGTTCAAGGTACGGCCGAAACCTGGACCTGCTGGCTCCCGCTTAGCGACTGCCCTCGCGAAATGGGCGGATTGACGGTGTTGCGAGGCTCAAACCATCAGGGCGTCATCGAGCTGGAACCCCGGGAAGGCGCCGGCGGCAAAGGCGTGCAGCTCTGCCCGAACGAAACCGACTGGGTTGAAGGTGACTATCAGCTCGGCGACGCCCTCTTCTTCTCCAGCCTGACGGTTCATCGCGCCCTCCGCAGCCAGATGCGCGACCGCATTCGGTTGTCGCTCGACGTCCGTTACCAAAGCGAGAACGCGGACATCGATAAATCTTCGCTGTTGCCTCATTGCTCGCTGACCTGGGAGGAAGTCTATGCCGGCTGGCCAACCCCCGAGTTCCAATACTACTGGCGCGATAAGTCGCTGAACCTTTCCGTCTGGCAGGACCAACTCCGTTGGCAACGCCAACGAATCTGCTCTTAGACGGCCGCGGGTTGGATTGGGAGCCCATTTGATACACGGCTGTGATCTCTGCCGGTGGTGGCATCGACACCGAAAGCAGTCCAGCATTCTGGCTCTTGATTGAGATGGTATCTTGCGAAAATGGATGAGCGACAACGAGCGATCAACGAGATTCAGTCGTTGGTCGATGCCGAAACGGAGGCTTGGAACAACCTCGATGCCGAGGCCCTAGTCGCCCTGTTCCATCCCGATATGGTCTGGGTTTGGCCGCCCGACGCTATATCCCATGATCCTGAGAGTTGGGTTATGCCGATGGGTAGGTTCAACGCGGCTCGATGGACATCCGATTGGACGCGTTTATTCGACCAGTTCGCTCTTGTCCATAATCGCCGCAACACCGTTCGGATCGAGGTGTCGGAGCAATTCGACGGGGGATTTGCGGTAGTCGATGTGGATACGCTTTGGGTGAACAAGCAGGACCAGTCTGAATTCCATTGGGCGGGGCGCGCATGCAAAGTTTATGTGAAGGTCGATGGTCGGTGGCTCTTCATCCATCAGACTGGACTCCTGCAATACCGTTAGTTAGTCGGGGCTGGCCGCGGAAAACGGTACCATAGTTCCCAATCCGCATGTGTAAGTTCCTGTGCTTCGCCATTTCGAGCGACGGGCGGTCAAGTCGCGTACTCTCGGCATTCGCCTCGCAGGGTCTGCCGCTCGAGCAGCTGGCGGCGCATGCCCGGGCGGCCGACTTCCCCTTCGAAGGCGTGTTCTTTTCGACCGCCGGACATTGCGATTGCGGGACTCCGATCGGAAGCGGTCTAGTTACTCACTCAACGACACTCAATGCCTACCGATTCGCCATGATTGAAGCCCTCGACAAGTCACAGGCGAGTTCCATCGCGGTCTACCATGCGTGGGGGGAGTCGTGGGAGAACCCACGGCTTGCCCTCGCGGTCGAAACCATCCAGAGTCCCGACGAGTTCACGATCGACCGTTTGGCGCATCTAGAGCCCAACACGATCCTCGTGCTTGCGAACTGGCTCGCCCCGTCCGGCTAAGATCACTCTTTTCGGCCACGGAGATCTAAGGCGGCCGGCGCACGAACAGGGTCAACCGTTACCCCTGCATCGTACGCATCGACCAAATCTGCTCGAGCCGCCGTGTTCAGAGCGTCCTCGCCTGGGTCGGGGGACTGTCGCTGGTGGTGAGGTTCTACACTCCTTCGGAAGAGTCAGATCTTAATCCCGACGCGGGGCAAGTTCGAGCCCTTGCTCCCGTAATAGCTTGGCCAAGTTGATCATCTTCTTGAATTCTGTCGCCCAGACTTCCTCGATGCCGACTCTTCGGCAGAACTCTATGGCGTCCATTCCTGAAAGCTGGTCCGCGTTCTTTAGAACTTGAAAATGAATTGTAACGGCCTTGCGGCGATCTTTCGTTGCGGCTGCGATCTCACGTGCGATTTCTTCAAGCATATAGCAGTCTAGACGGATCGATCTTCGCGCGACGGAAATCCCGTAGGTAAGCCCATAAGATCAAAGCTTATGGTCCACGAAGGCGGCCTCGGCCACCCGCCGCAAGATCGCGGCTCGACCGTCGTCGTCCAAGGTGGAGTTGCGCAGCATCGCCACGATCACCAGCCACTCGCCTTTGGGCCCTCGAACAAAACCCACGTCGTTGGTCGCGCAGGCAACGCCCTTTCGGCTGCCGCTCGTCCCGGTTTTGTTGCCCAGCGTCCAGCCGCTCGGGACGCCCGCCCGCAGGCGGTCCGGTCCGGTCTCCGTGCGCTCCATTACGCCCATCAAGTACCGCGTTGAGCCTTGCGAGAGCAGCTTGCCCGTCACCAGCTTCTGCAGCAGCAACGCCATTGCGCCCGTAGTCGTCGTATCGCGCGGATCGGCCTGATATCTCCTATATGCGACGTCCTTTGCCTCCTCGGAAACGCGCCGGAAAGCCGCGTCGATCTTCGCCTCGTCCACGTACTCCGGCCGCCAGGCGATCCCACCGATCTGGGTCTGGAGGTCCCGCTCCTGGCGATCGACCGACATGCCGGTGATGCCGCGGCGCCGAAGGAAGGCGTTGACCACCTGGACGCCCCCCATTTTGCGAATCAGAAAATCGCCGGACGCGCTGCAACTTTGGGTCACCGTGAGCTCGATGCAGTCCGCCACCGAAACCAGAATCGAGTCCCGCTCGCCCAGTCGCTCCACGATGGGCTGGCGCGAAAGGCTGAGGTCAGAGCGCCGGAAGACGAACTTCTGGTCCAGCTTCCATTTGCCTTGGTCCACTCTATCCAGCGCGGCCATCGAAACAATAAGCTTCATCACGCTTTGCAGCGAGAACCGCTCCCCCTTGCGCGAGTAGTGAGCCGATTCTGCGGTAACAATCGCCGCTCCGAGCTTCCCCTTCGATGCCGCTTCGATCTCGGCGAAGCGGGCTTGGATGCCGGAAGTTTGGGGCGGACTTAACAGGACTACGAGGGCGATCAGACTCATCGGCGGTCAGGATACCCACGGGAACTTGACGTCCCGGCGGGACAAATTATGCCCAGAGCGGAGCCTTCCCTCAGTATCCGGCGACGCCTAGCAGTTCGCGGGTTTCTTGATCCGCGGTTTCCAGCAAACGTTTTGTGAGTCCGTTTTCTGGTGGCGTTCCGTCATTAACATTCTTAAGCCAGCAAGAGCTATAGGTAAGCGCTAGCATCCTTCGCAAAGTGGCATTCTCGCCCGACGCCATGCCGCGGTGCCAGAGATTGTTGTGGATGAAGACGCCTCCGCCGGCCGGGAGCCTCAGAACGACCTGATCCGGCTTATCCTCGAAGTCGTTCTCCCCCAGGGTCGCGCCTGTTTCCAGATGCGAACCTGGGACAAGTGCGACCGGACCGCTTTCGTCGGTGAGGTCATCGAGATACACGAGCACATCGAGGCTGTGGGGGAAGACGAAAAGCGGCGGCAACGGTCTGGGAACGGTCCGCTCGTGGAAGTGCCACACCGTCTGCTGGTTCGCCACTCCCGGAAAGGTGATTCGTGCCGACAGGCGAGATTGGACCGCTGGGCCCAACACGGCGCGTGCCACCGAAACGGTTGGCGCAAAGTTCAGCAATTCCCAGAATGCCTCATGCTTGTCGAAGAGATGCCGAAGGAACTGACCGGAGAAACTGGAATTCGACGTGTAATCGCTGTCGGCCGCCCGTTCGCTCGCCGCAACTTCATCGACGGCGGTCCGAAGTCGGTCCAGGGTCTCGGGAGAGAGCAAGGATTCACGAACCAGATAGCCCTGGTGAACAAGATGATCGATCTCTTCCGGCGTTGCGTGAACTTCTACGTTGCGCGCGGGCGCATGGGGGCTGCCGCCGATATGAAAAGTCTGGTTGTAAGTGGAGCTCGACATCTGGGCACTTTCTCGGTCCGATTCTACAACGCGGCCACATGCGGCTGGCTCCCTGAGAACGGAAAACCACCGAGGGTGCTATATTTTCCGTCCTTACCTAAGGGAGGTACTAAGCTGCAAAGATAGGACTCTCACGCGCGACGGCGCATCTGATCCGCCAGGTCCTTGGCCGCTGGCGCCCAGTCCGGAAAATGGAATTTGAAGCCCGCGTCCAGCAACCGGGTCGGCACCACGCGGCGACTCTTCATCACCAGCTCAGAGTCGCCGTTCATCACCCATGCACCGATATTGATCATCCAGGGCATGGCCGGAAGGCCAATCGGGATGCCCCAGGCGCGCCGGAGGTCTTTCGCAAACTGTGCCTGCGGGAGAGGGTTCGGCGCGCATATGTTCACCGGACCGGCCAAATCGCCCTCGATGATGAACTCCATTGCTCGAACCATGTCTTGCTCGTGCACCCAAGACACAAACTGACGGCCCGAGCCTAGCTGGCCGCCCAGGCCCATCCGCGTCAGCCCCGAGAAGATGTCGAACGCGCTTTCCTTGTCGATTCCCATCATGATCGCTGTGCGTAAAGGCACTTTTCGCGTGTTCGGCGTGACGGCTTTTTCGAGTTCGGCTTCCCAGTTTTTCGCGATCTGGATGCTAAAGTTCCAAACCTTGGGCACGCCGGGTTCCGCGCCACCCAGTTCGCCGGTCGCCTCGTCGTTGGCTTTGCCAAAGGTGTGGGCGTAGATCGTCGCGGTGCTTGCCTGCAGCCACACGCTCGGCGGGTTGGAACACTCTGCGATCGCCGTTCCCAGGACTTGGGTCGATAGGATGCGGCTGCTCATCATCTCTTGCAGGTTTACTTCGTTGTATCGGCAATGAACCCGCCGGCCCGCGAGGTTGATGACGACATCGGCGCCTTCGAGCGCTTCGGTCCAGCGGCCAAGCGTCTGGCCATCCCACCGGACGTCGTCCGGCGATTTCGGGTTCCGCGTCACGGTGGTGATCCGATACTTTTCCGGGTCCAGGTGCCGTCGAATCGCCGCCCCCATGTGCCCCGTCCCGCCGAAGATCAGAACCCGCTTCATGTTCGGAGGTTACCAATTAGTGCCACTGGTGAGCCTCGCTCACCAGTGCTAACTATTACTCTCGAGATTGAACAAATCGGCCCATGAGATTGTTTCCGAGCCTCGTGCAGGATTTTAAGTGTGCTCCGCTGCCTTTGCGATATAGATCTCATAGATCGCGAATGGAATCACAATCGCCAGTTCTATCGCAAAGTACGCCATGCTCAACGGCGTTGAGGATCGATGCATGAAGGCTCCGGCACTCAGTGACACTACGCAATACGCGATGTTTAGCAGCCCAATTGTGAGGAGCTGCGTCTCCGATGGGCCGGGCTGAATTCTCCAGCAGCGAAAAGAGTTTATGGCCAAAAGGGATGCTGCCCCCGCGAAGCTTGCGAAAAATGACTTGGGCAGCCCAGCGATTTCCGTCGATAACACGGTGAGTACTCCTAGGCTAATCATCGAAAACACCGCGCCGATTGCGTCGATCAAGCACAGGAGCTTCAGTCGACTTGACACGATTTCAAGCTACCACGGCGGAGGGACGGGTGGTGAGCACTGGCGAGTGAGGCAAAACCATCCTTCCTCACCAGTGGCACCCATTCATTCCAGATCGAACGAGCGAGTCGCAGAAATCTCGTCCGACGCAACCGTCGGCAGCTTCGCTCGTGGTGTCAGGCAAGGGGTAGCATCGGGCCGTGTTCCGGCCTCTCCCCACCGCTGCCTTGCTCTGCTTTGCCGCGCTCTTGGTCGCTTGCAGCGTTGGCAAGGTTGCAACCGAGTCTGACACCCCCACCGCCAGCGAGACGAACCGCTCGTTAGCAACGGGCTTCAACCTCGGCAATACGTTTGACTACGACATCCACTCGACCAGCCTCAAGGACGTCTCACCTCTGATCGATCTCTACGCCGCGGCCGGTATGCGGCACGTCCGGATTCCGGTGACCTGGGGCAATCCGATTAAAGGCAATAACCTTTGCGATGACCAGGGGAAGCTGAACCTGAAGAATTCGCGCATCACAGATTTAGCGCAAGTCGTGGACTACGCCCTCGGAAAGGGCCTTTACGTGATTGTCGACACCCATCATGAGCATTGGTTGAAGGATGGCTACGATGGCTCGGCCAAGTACAACGAGAAGTTCACGAATCTCTGGACCGGGATCGCAACCCTCTTCAAGGACAGCTCGCCAAAGCTGATTCTCGAGATTCTGAACGAGCCGGAAAAGGCATTTGGCGACTGGACCGGCTCGGTGAAACCGTTCGAACCCCGAGCCCTTGCCCTAACGCGCCAAATCAATGAAATCGGCGTGAAGGCGGTTCGCAAAGTGAGCCCAACCCGAATCATCATGGTCGGCACAAATGGCCAGGGCAACCACTCGATGCTGGATGAGGTCTATCCCGATGCGCAGAGCTTGCCCGGCGGCGGCAAGGACAAGCACCTCATCGTCACCGTTCACACCTACGACCCTTGGCCCTTCTGCGGCCAGGATGGCAGCAACGCGAGGTGGCCCGGAGCGGATGCCATTACAGGTCCGATCAAGGCGGTTGCCGCTCACGGTCGCAAGCTCGGTGTGCCAATCAACTATGGCGAATTCGGAGTCGGACGGACTGGGGGCAACGAGCGCGATACCGACCTGGTGCGCGGGTACTACCGCTTGGTCCGGAAGACGGCCTTGGCCGAGGGGATGTCCGTTACGCCTTGGGACGATCGCGGCTGGTTCGGCTTGACGGCTCCTGCGTCGGGCGGCAAATTCCGCTTCGTGGCCGATATCTTGCCTTCGATGATGAAGGACTAGGTTTTACGGTGGCTTTCTGTCAGCGCTAGTACGTCGCCGTAAGGGGACTCGCCGATCTTGCCAAGTGGAGCCTTGGGCATACTAGGTGGCATGTCGAGTCCTCATCCTCGATAACAGGGGAGAGGTCACAATGCCGAAGGTTACGATTCGTTCGGTGCGTGATGTCGCCAGAGTAAAAGACTGCGAAGGCAATACGTTTAGTGTAGCGAAGTAATTTTAGAATGATCCTTACCGAACCGAACGAGTATGTCGACTTCCTCGCCCCGTATCCCGAGGGAACCCAGGAACTTGCGCGTGGGCTACGCAACCGCCTCGTGGATCTGCTGCCGCCGTGCATCGAGACGGTTTGGGATGCCACGAACGCCGTCGGAGTCGCTTATGGGTTCTCTGAGCTCAACCGCGATCACTTTATTCACCTGCCCGTTTACACCAAGTATGTAAACATTGGCTTTTCGGATGGCGCATCTCTCAGCGATCCCGAGCAACGCCTTAAAGGGAGCGGGGCGCGCATCCGGCATATCAAACTAACCCGTGTCGACGACCTTGATGATCCGTATCTGCATGGCCTGATCGCGCAAGCCTGCCAGTTGGCAAAACAGCCGAGTTCACCCATCACACCTCAAACGATTATTCGCGTGATGGACGGCCCCAAACGCAGACCGAAGCCAGTGTAATGACGGCCACGGAGGTAAGTGGATCAGGTCGGAATACCTCCGAGTTGCAGCTCCGGCTGTTTGAGGAAGTGTCACCAATCCATCGGGTTTGGGGCGTTCGCACTACCTTCGGCGTCACCGAGGCTAGGTAGCCTTCCGGTCACATGAGAACGAGCGCGGAACTGGCGGGAATGCATGTCCAGAATATTGGTAAGCCAATTGAACAGCAGGATTTGAGCACCTACTCACCGAACATCACCGTGACGTTTCCGTTTGCGCCGGAGGGACACACGCTATCTTTGCAGGGGGTTGAGGCTGCCTCAAAGTTCTCAGCCGCGATCGGCGAGTTCACGGCCGGGCACACCGTGGAGGGGTTGGTGATCTTGGCGGATGATGATCGACTTACCGTGAGCTACACGGAGAGCTCGGTCTTCAAGTCGACCGGATGCAATTACCGCTCGGAGATCGTCTGGACGGGAACGGTTGAAGGCGAGCTGATTTCTTCGCTCACGGAATACTACAACCCGCTTGCAGTTTTAGCCGCCCTGGGCGAGTGAGATTTGGTCCGTGCCACTGGTGCGCGAGGATGCTCGTGCCTCGATCACCAGTGCTCGTAGTCTTCACCCAACTTGGTGCCACTGGTGTGCGAGGGTGTTTGTGGCTCGCTCAACAGTGCCACAGACAACCGAGATAAAATCGAATCGTCGTGGAGCACCGAAAGACAAGAGTAGCTTGGAACACTCCGGGGCAAGCTCATTCTCTGACCGTCTCGACTTACCAGCGTCGACCTACCTTGCTTCACTCCGGAGCTGCCGAGCTATTCCTGCAGCGACTTGATGCATCCCGGAAGCTTCTTGGGTTCGAGCTCTGGGCTTACGTTATCATGCCAGAACACGTGCACCTGGTCATTAACCCGGTCCACGAAGGGTATTCGATCTCCGAGATTTTGAAGTCGCTCAAGGGTCCATGCGCCAAAGAGATCCTCCGCCTACACCCAGAACTGAAGGAAAGTTGCCGTCATCAAAGGACCAATGGCAGCCAGGAGTACCGGTTTTGGCAGGTCGGTGGAGGCTTTGATCGCAATCTCGCGACTACCCAAGCTACTTGGACCGCGATCCAGTACGTTCACCAAAACCCGGTGAAGCGGGGCCTTTGCGAATCACCGGCCGACTGGCCGTGGTCAAGCTTCCTGGCTTATTCCGAGTCGGAAGCGCATCCTCCGATTCCGGTCGACTTGTGCCGTATTGGGACCGACTAGAACTCACTGTCCTCAGTTGAGTGGACCGGTTAGCACTGGTGAGCGAGGCAAAGACCTCCTCGCTCACCAGTGGCACCCGTGGTCTAGAGGTTGAACTCCCGTCCGGTTGACCCTCTAGCAAACAACAATACAAAATCAGTAGTTACTACTTTGCGCGAATGAAATTCTGCCGTCGATCCCAGGTACCCGATCCAATTCGAGGATTCCGCCGGTTCGAATTAGGTGCCACTGGTGTGCGAGGATGTTCTTGCCTCGCTCACCAGTGCCTCGAAGTCCAGAAGAATCGGATCTTCGTGGACCACCAATTGAGTGGCCGAGGTCAAGCTCTGTAGAGCATTCCAAGTCGGACGGCTATCCGCCGACTACGATCGGCGCCTGTCGAATTGGGATTGACTGGAACTGACCTTCGTCGACTGGGGCGAGTTTCGGAGCACTGGTGAGCGAGGCAAGAACATCCTCGCACACCAGTGGCACCCTAGATCTGAGGGTGGAGCGTTAGCGGCCGATAACGTCATTCCGCTGACCCAACCTTATGCTTTAAGCGAATATGTCTTGGAATCCTCGTGATACTGAACGCGCCCTTCTTCTATTAAATGCCCAAGAACGGTCCAAACAAGATAGCCGTGTTGACCGCCCCTTCTACTGTTTTGAAGACCGAGGTAGTTGCCACTATCCGAGTTCTTACAACCCGGATGCAATTCCAAGTATTCAAGCACCGACTCCTTCAGTAGTTGGAGGCCTCGAACTGCTTTTTCTGAACTCATGTCAACACGCGAATCCTGGAAGAAGTGAACCGACACAGGTCATCCCTCCGTCGGCCAGAGGGCTGACCAAAACCCTCCGAAATGGAGCCTCCGACGAGATTCGAACCCGTGACCTCTTCTTTACCAAAGAAGTGCTCTGCCCCTGAGCTACGGAGGCGCAAACATCAAGCGTGGTGGGTAGAGCAGGATTCGAACCTGCGTAGGCTCTCGCCGACAGATTTACAGTCTGTTCCCATTGGCCACTCGGGCATCTACCCGCTTGAACGCGAGAGTTATACCCCACGCAGGACCGGTCCGACCGCGCCGCCTCGATATCCCGTAAACTAGGGCCATGGCGAAGACGCTTTTCGAGAAGATTTGGCACAAACACCACGTAGCCGACCTTCCCGGCGGCGGCTCGCTGCTGTTCATCGACCGGCACCTGGTGCACGAGGTCACTTCGCCGCAGGCGTTCGACGGCCTTCGGCTGCACCACCGAAAGGTTCGCCGCCCGGACCTCACCTTCGCGACGGTGGACCACAACGTTCCGACCGACGGCCGCGCGATCGACCCGGAATCGCTGAGCGGCAAGCAGCTCGCCGCGCTGAAGGAAAACTGCGCCGAGTTCGGTGTTCCGCTCTTCGGCTACGGCGAAAGCCGCCAGGGCATCGTGCACGTCATCGGCCCGGAACTTGGCATCACGCTGCCTGGTCTCACGATTGTGTGCGGCGATAGCCATACCTCCACCCACGGCGCGTTCGGCGCGCTCGCCTTCGGAATCGGCACCAGCGAGGTCGAGCACGTTTTGGCGACGCAAACCCTTCGGAGCCCGTCGCGACCGAAGAGCCTGGGCATCGAGCTGACCGGTTCGCTCGGCGGCGGAGTCTCGGCGAAGGACCTCATCTTGGCGGTCATCCGGCAGCTCGGCGCGAGCGGCGGAACCGGCTACGTTGCCGAATACTACGGCGACGCGATTTCGCGGCTCGGCATGAGCGGCCGCATGACGGTTTGCAACATGAGCATCGAGATGGGTGCGCGCGCCGGACTGATCGCTCCCGACGAAACCACGTTTGCCTACCTAAGTGACGGTGAACGCCCGTACGCTCCGAAGGGTTCGGCGTTTGACGAACTTGTGGAGTCCTCGCGCGATCTGAAGACCGACGACGTGGCCGCTTTCGACCGGTCCGTCTCGGTGCAGGTCGATCAGCTCGCGCCGCAGGTCACTTGGGGCACGACGCCGGCGATGACGATCGACATCAACGCGGCCATTCCGGAGCCAAGAGACGAATCCGAGGCGCGGGCGCTTCGCTACATGGGGCTGCACGTGGGAGACTCCATGGCGGATCAGGCGGTTCAAACGGTGTTCATCGGCTCCTGCACCAACTCGCGCATTGAGGATCTGCGTGAAGCGGCAGCGGTCGTTCGCGGCCACAAGGTCGCCAGCGGCGTGAGGGCGTTGGTCGTTCCCGGCAGCGCAAAGGTCCGCACGCAGGCCATGCAAGAAGGCCTGCACACCGCCTTTACGGACGCTGGATTCGAGTGGCACATGGCTGGCTGCTCGATGTGCCTCGGCATGAACGGCGACATTTTGCGACCGCAAGAGCGCAGCGCCAGCACCAGCAATCGGCCCTACGAGGGACGCCAGGGACCGGGATCAAGGACCCATTTGGTCTCACCGATGACGGCGGCCGCCACCGCCCTGCGGGGTAAATTTACAGATCCGAGGGAGTATCTATGACCCGAATTTTCGCCCTAACCGCCTTGCTCGCCTGCACTGCTCTGGCCTCCGCCCAGCAACTGGATGGCGCCAAAATGATGGCAAACCTGCAAGGCTTGATGAAAAAGGCCGAGCCTGCTGTGCAAAGCACGGTGAAGGCTGCCCGGTCAGCGGCCGTCACATCAGAAAAGAACCTCCAGGCCGCCGCAAAAGCGATTCAAAAAGAGGCCGCAGACCCGCGCTGGCAAAGCCGAAAGAAGGTGGCGACGGAGCTTTGGCGCGTCCGAGATCAGATCAACTGGTGGGCGCTAATGGATCCAGAAAACATGGACGCGTTCGCGGAATACACCGGAATTCCAACCAAGGAACTGCGCGAAGTTGTGGTGCTCCCAAAGATTCGGGTCAGCAAGCAAATCGGTTCGGGTATTCTGCTTGGTTCTAATCAAGGGCCGAAATGAAAAGAACGTACCAACCCAATAACCGACACCGACAGACCACCCACGGCTTTCGGGTACGCATGCGCTCGACCGACGGTCAGAACGTGTTGAAGCGCCGCCGACTGAAGGGCCGACACAAGATATCCGCCTGAAGGGTCCAAACAAGTCCCGTTTCGAAGAGATCTTTCAGCGAGGCCAGCGGGTGTTCCCGCCGGCCGGTTCTCTTCCTGGCACCTGCCGACTGATTTTTCTTCCCGGGGCCGGGCTGATTGGAATAGCGACTTCGAAGAAAATCGGCGGTAAGCCCGCCCGAAACACCCAGAAGCGACGGTTTCGCGAGATTCTTCGACAGCATCCCGCTTGGCTCAACCCGAATGTCGATAGTGTCGTAGTTCTTTCCGAGAGAGTTGCCGCGCGGTCGTTCGAGGAATTGACGGCGGAAGCAGAGCAACTTTTCCAAGCACTGCAAGCGAAATGGAGCCAGGAAAACCCGAGCGGGACCGATTCGATACCACCGGCCTAAGCCCGGGGCGAAAGTTTGGCGTCTTCATGATTCGCGCCTACAAGATCGGCTTTTCTTGGATGCCGCCTAGTTGCCGGTACACCCCAAGCTGCTCTGAATACACCCGACAGGCCATCGTTAAGTACGGCCTTCTCAAGGGCTCATGGCTCGGCCTGAGGCGCATCGGCCGATGCCATCCCTTTCGCCCCGGTGGCCACGACCCGGTTCCTTAGGTCTCATTTCGCTTCGCATGATGGCCCGCACCCGGTACCCTATGGCGAAGATCGATGAACCGATCTGAAAAGCACGATTTCCCCAATGGCAAAGCCCGCATCCAAGAATAATTTCGTCCAATCCCTTCTGCTCTTCGCGATGGTTTTCCTTGGGTTTCAGCTTCTGTTCCCGCCGAAGCCCAACACAGCCACGTTCCAAGGGAAGACGCTTGTCACCTCGGCAGACGTAATGGGCAGCCTGCGCGACGCCAATGAGCGCTTGCTCGACGTCACGGCTATGGAGCTGAACAACAACTTCGGCAGCATGGTGGACAACGAGGTCTCGGCGAAGAAGATTACCGCCCCCGAAGCCGAAGCCCAGAAGCTCGTTGCAATATTGCTTGTGGCGGACACCCAGCTTAAGGCCGGAATCGCGCGCAACGACACCACGCGCATCCGAACCGCCTATCAGACGTTGATAGGCCCCCACAAGAAATATCTGGGTAGCCCGATGTGGGTGAACGAGGTCCCGGTCACGGACACGACGCAGGACAAACGGTTCGGCTGGAAGGCTTGGTCGGGCGAGAAGCTTTACAACAAGACAATCGAAGCGATCAGCGAGCGGAGCAAGAATGACCTCATTTGGGGCGTGATCCCCGGTGGGTATGCGTTGCTCGACTTCCTGGTGAAGATGACGGGCTCGCACCCAGCCTTCAGCTACGCGTTTGCGGCGCTCATGCTGGCGCTTGTGGTGCGCGCGGCGGTCTATCCGCTTGCGCAGAAGCAGTTGATGTTTGGCCGTCAAATGAGTCGCCTCGGGCCACTCATCGCGGAGATCAAGAACAGCTATCCGGACGATCCGCAGACGCAGCAGAAGAAAACAATGGACCTGTACCGCGAGTACGGGGTGAATCCGGCCGCCGGGTGTCTTCCAGCGCTGGTTCAGATTCCGTTGTTCCTCACGGTCTACCAGTGTATGACGCTGTACCAGTTCGAGTTCACGAAGGGCACGTTCCTATGGATCAACCCTTCGACCTCGAAGCTGCTTCCGCCTGGAGTTCTGGCCCCGAATCTTGGTGAGCTGGACTCGATTCTCATCGTGCTGTACGGCGTGATGATGGTCGTCTCTACGCTTCTAACGCCGGTTAACGACCCTAGCCAGGCTAAGCAGCAGAGGCTGATGGGAATCGGCGTTTCGGTGTTCTTCACCGTAACCATGTTCTTCGGTTGGTTCCCGGTCCCCGGCGCGTTCGTTCTGTACTGGATCTTCCTGTTGATCCTTTCCACCATCCAGTCGTTGCTGGCATACCGCCTGCCGCTGCCCCCTTTGGAAAAAGTGAGCACGGTGACCGGCGGCGTGGTGCCAAAGGGAATCGGCGGAAAGTGGGCGCAGAAGATGCAGGACCTGATGTCGATGGCCGAAGACGAGAGGAGCAAGGGCAACGGTGCTCCGAAAAAGCCCGCGTCTGGCGACGGCTCGATCCAAACCGGCACCACAAAGACTGGCACTCCGGCGAAGCACAAGCCAAAGAAACGAAAATAAACGTGCCGTCCACGGTACAGTAAGAGGATTCATGTCTGCAATTGAACTTAGCGCCAAGAGCCTGGAGGAGGCCAAAAAGTCCGCCGCCGAGAAACTGGGAGTCTCGGTCGACCAAGTCGAAGTGAAAGTCCTCGAAGAAGTGAAAGGCCTCTTCGGAAAGACTTCCTTCCGCGTTTCGGCGCACGTCATTCCGTCTGCCCCGGTGGAAGCGCCCGCAGTAGCGGAACCTGCCCCGACGGAAGCGGCAGCTGTCGCGGCTCCCGCCGTGGAAGCAGAAGTTGCTCCGAAGGCGGCCAAAGGCGGACGCGGTCGCGGCAAGAAAGCACCGGCCGAAGAGGTCGTTTCTGAAGCTCCAGCCGACGACGCCACTGCCGAAGAAGGCAGCGAGACCGAAGCCGAGGTCGTTGCGACCGAAGAAGACGCGGCCAATGTGCTGGGTCTGGTCCACAGCTTCCTAGAAGCTTCTGACCTCGAAGTCACCGCCGTTGTCGGCTCCGTCCAAGGTCGCTACGTCAACGTGACGATCGACGGAAAGGACGCCAGCTACCTGGTTGGTAAGCACGGCGAAGTTATTAACGCCCTCCAGTACCTGGTCAACATCGTTTCGAACCGACGGTTCCGCAACGGAATCCGCGCTACGATCGAGTGTAACGACTATCGACGCAAGCGTGAGGAGCAGCTGATCGGTCTGGCGAAGCAGATCTCGGCCCAGGTCATCGAGCGTAACGAAGAATGCGTTCTGGATGCGCTTCCCGCGTTCGAGCGACGCATCGTTCACCGCGCCCTCCAAGAAATCGAAGGCGTTTCGACCTACAGCGAAGGCGAAGAGCCGAACCGCCGGGTCGTAATCGCTCCGGCCGAATAGTCCATCCGAACTACTTCCTGGGTCACACGTCGTAAAATGGCGGCGTGACTCGGGAAGAGACGTTAGATTTCCTCAAGAAGGAAGAGATCACCCGGCGAAAAAGATCGCGGGTGTTCATTTGGATCGCGATCGTGCTGCTCGCGATTCAGTCCGGGACGCTGGGCTACGGCATCGCAACGAAGCAAAGTAACCTAATGGACACGGTGATCTATATGGCACCGTTGCTTTGCTTTTTTGGCTTTGCCGCCGGCATGACCCCGCAAGCTAAAAATGCGCTCGATAGTCTGCTCGAAACAAACGATCCCGCCCTCATTGGTCACCTGTTCGAGGCGACCGCGTTCTACGGTGAAGGAACCATCCCGACGTGAATCCGCCAATGCTTACTGACGGTGCTGCCCAAGGCAGACGAGACTTCGCTCACGCTGGATGGAGTGCAGCATTCGGCGATGATTGCGGCCGTAGCCAACATTCAGCTAGCGAAGGACGATGAGTTTCTTGTAGGGATCGTACGCGCGCTTCCCTTTATCGGACGAAAGGAAACCGTTTCCACGCTCGAAAGGTTGGCCGCCGAAGGCGCAAAAGTGAGCCCGGCCGTTCGAAATGCCGCGATTGCGGCCCTCCCAGAGCTCCGGATGCGGATCGCGAAAGGCATCATCGAGCGAGCCAGCCTGGAAGCCGACACCCGCCGCGCTGAGATTGAGGAGCGGCTCAATAACTCAGCCGCCGAACCGCTTCGGGTCGAAGCTTAACGGAACCATCGCGATTTTCCGCGAGTCCCTACCCTGGGTCAAACATATTCGTTTGGCCACGAGGGACTATGAAAATTACATTGTTTGTGCTCGCAATCGCCGCGGTAACCACCGCCCCGTCTTTATCGCTCGCCCAGACCGCCACCACCAAAGGCACGTTCCGGAACGAAGCGGCCGCCCTCACCTGGATCTTGCGCCGACTGGATGTCACCCAAGCCAAGGAAGTGGTCGGTGCCCTGATGAATCTGGAAACCAAGCAGGTGACGGGGGATGGTAGCCGAAGCTACGGCATGGAGAACACGATGCGTCTAATCGTTGCAAACTCGAACAACCAAAGCGAGATGCGCGGAATCTGGAACCAAATGGCCTCATTTGATCGCGAGTCGCTTTCGATTCTAGCCCGTGACGCGTACTTCAACGGCCTGGAAGAGAATGGTCAAAAAGCCGACTGGCTGGCTGATTTCGCCAACGGAGCCATGCCGTTTGGCCAAGGCGAGACTCCGGAGATGGCTATCCTATCGAGCGTCGTCGGGTTGTTCGATAACGAGAACGGTGCCGCCCTCCGGAAGGCAATCCTCAAGCTGGACGCCGAGGGCAAGCAAGCCAAGTACGCAAACTACGGCTACATCAACGCCGAGAAGATGCTCGTCGGAGCCCTGGACGAGAGCAACCGCGGCGCGTTCGTCGCCGCCTGGAAGAACTTGAAGTACAGCGAGCGCGAAGGCGTTTGCACTCTTGTTCGCGACGCCGCCCTTGGCGGACTCGGCGACCTCTGACCTGACGCCAAAGCCGGGGCGACTTCGTCTTTTCTCCTATGAAACCTAAGGCGCTTCGGCGCGGCGACACGATTGCCCTTGTGTCGCCCGCTTCCCCTGTCTCGAAAGAAAATCTGGAGCTGGCGCTTTCGTTCCTGGAAGGAGCCGGATTCAACGTTTGGCAATCGCCCGGAGTGAACCGGCTAGGCAAGTATTTGGCTGGCACCGACGGCGAGCGTGCGGCGGACCTCATGGAAGCTTTCACTAGGCCAGGGATCGATGCCGTGCTTTGCTCGCGCGGCGGCTACGGCTGTGCGCGACTCTTCCCTTTCCTGGACCTGGACATCATCGCCGCCTCGGGCAGGATTCTGGCTGGCTTTAGCGACATCACGACCCTTCACCTGGCGCTTAACCGCCGCGGGACTCCCACCTTGCACGCACCCATGGCCCTAACCCTCAGCAACCAGAAGGCTCCCTGGGTCTACGAGTCCCTGTTGACTGGCCTTACCGGCGGAACGGCGGTTCCCACCGAAGCCCCAACCGGCAACTGTGTCGTCGCGGGCTCCGCCGAAGGCGAAACGGTAGGAGGTTGCCTTTGTCTTCTATGCGACAGCATCGGAACGCCAAATGCCCTCGAGACCCAAGGCAAACTTCTCTTCATTGAAGACGTCGACGAAAACCCCCACCGCGTCGATGCCATGCTCACGCACCTCCGAAACTCCGGTTTGGCGGCCAAAGCGTCCGGTATCGTAATCGGAGAGATGACCCGCACCGACGAACGTGTCGATGCCGGAATCGGCGGCTCGCCTTGGCGAGACATTGTTCGCGACCGCCTTGCCGACCTGAGAATTCCCGTCATGACGGACTACCCTTTTGGCCATGTGAAAGACATGCTGACGATTCCGTTGGGCGTGCGCGCGCGGATGGACGCCGAAGCCGGAACGGTGGAGTTCCTGGAGCCCGCGTGTATTTAGCCATTTTTGCGGCGATAGCGTTCGGCCAAGTTGCGTCGCCGGTAATCCTGCCGAAAGCCGCCCCGGCGGCGCAAACCGTGCGAAGCTGGGAGAAAGTCATCGTTCCCGGCACGACGTACCGGGCAATCATGGATCCAAAGGGTCCACTGCAGATTCACGCGCTGCGCGTGCATCCCGGCGGCGGAATTCGCCCGGAGGTTGCCTTGCCCGGCAAGACGGTTTTCGACGACACCATGACCGGTGGACGCGGTAGCACTACAAAAATTGCTCTCGATAACGGAGCCTTTGCCGCCATCAACGGCGACTTCTTCCCGATCAACTCCGGACGCAGCAGCGGCGACCCGCTGGGATGCATGATCCACAACGGCGAACTCGTCAGCACCCCAACGAAGTCTCGAGCCGCGATGGGTTGGGGCAACGGCAACTCGGCAATCGGCTACCTAAATTTTTCGGCGTCCTTTCGGCCGTTCGGCGGGACGGCTCTCGTGGTCAACGGGGTGAATGAGCCGATTGGCAAGAACGAGACCGCGCTCTTCACGCCGACCGCGGGGTACGCGATGGGTGCCGATCCGGTCGCGATGGCCGTGCTTATCCCGGACCGGATGAAGCTCACCGCGGAGGGCTCGATGGAGGTCACGATCGAGCGCGTCCTGCCGGATGCGAACCGATTCCCGATTCCGACGGACCGCTACGTGATTGCCGGGCAGGGCGCCGACGCCGCGCTGATTCAGGCGCTGAAACCGGGAACGCGGGCCACCCTAGAGTGGAAGACGACCGGCTTCGACTGGAAAACGATCGACAACGTTATCGGCGGTGGCCCAACGCTGGTGAAGGCGGGAGCCGCCAACGTCACCTCGACCGCAGAAGGCTTTGGCCCCGAGTTTGCGGACAAGCGGCATCCGCGCACGGCGGTTGGCCGAACCGCTGCCGGCGATCTTTGGTTCGTGGTCGTTGACGGAAGAAACGATCTGTCGGTCGGCGTGACGCTCCCTGAACTGGCAAAGATCATGCTGGACCTCCGATGCGTGGAGGCGATCAATTTGGACGGCGGCGGAAGCTCCGCGCTCTCGCTGTTTGGTCGAGCCGTGAACATCCCTAGTGACGGCAAGGAGCGCCTGGTGGCCAATGGCGTGGCGTTCATTGGCAACGTTCCCAGCCGCCCCATTCCGGGCGCCAGAATTCAACTCCTGCGCGAAGGCGATGTCGTTCGCGCCGAAGTCTGGGACAAGGGGAATCAGCCGGTTACGGACGTTCCGATTCTATGGACCGCCGAGGGTGGCGCGATCGACCAGAACGGAACCTTCGCAAAAGCACCCGACAAAGGAACCGTTTGGGCCACGCTGAATGGCGTGACCCTTACAAGGGCGTGGACGATGCCGCCTACTTCTTCAGTGCGTCCAGCCGCTCGAACGACTGGCCAAGCACCACCGCCGAGTCTCCGCCCATCCATCCGTCCAGCGTCGTTGCGTAAACGCTCCGGAAGTCCACTCCAAACGGAACGTCCCCGTTCTCCAAGTTATCAAAGTCCGCCATCGGCCCGTACAGCCCGCCCTTTACGCGAGACCCAACCAGGAACATCGGCCCGGCCGAGCCGTGATCCGTCCCTTGAGAAGCGTTCTCCTCGACCCGGCGTCCGAACTCCGAGAAAGCCAAAACGATCACCTTATCGGCCTTCCCAATCGCCTCCATCTCGCCCTGGAACGCGGTAACCGCGTCCGAGAAGCCTTTCAGGAGCTTCTGGTGCTGGTCGGCTTGCTTCGAGTGCGTGTCGAAGCCACCTGCCGAGAAGTAAACAACCCGCGTTGCGGGTGACGTTGCGATGAGCTGGGCAATCTGCTTGAAACCGTTGCCGAAGTCGTCGTTCGCGTAGGCTCCTTTCGGCGTGTA
The DNA here is from genome assembly GCA_945881865.1 of Fimbriimonas ginsengisoli Gsoil 348. Lineage (GTDB taxonomy): Bacteria > Armatimonadota > Fimbriimonadia > Fimbriimonadales > Fimbriimonadaceae > Fimbriimonas > Fimbriimonas ginsengisoli_A. The sequence goes on from CAMCVK010000007.1 coordinate 112,214, forward strand.
GGTCGAGACTTTCGCCTTCAATTCGCTCATCGCGTCCAGCGCCGTTTTCGAAGCCTGTTGCACGACGCGCGTGGCGGATCCGGTCATGGCATCCATTCCCTGGATCTGCCGGAGCATCTTTTCCGTGTCGGGATCGCCGAGCAGGTTCTGAACGTCGGCTAGCGAAGCAAAGCATGGAATGCTGGCGACCTTGCCCACGAGTGCCTTTGGCTTCTCTGTCGACAGCCCGAGGGCGACGACCGGATTCAGCGGTCCTATTGCCGCCTCGGCGTCAAAATGGCGCCCAAGCCAGCCATATTTCTGGTTGAAGTCCACCGAGCCGAGCTGCCAGATATCCATGCTGCGGAAGTGCGAACGGCTGGAGTTTGGGTAGCCGACGTTCTGGATGACCGCCACCTTGCCGGCTTTGAAGAGGCCGTGCAGACCCGTCATGCCGGGGTGCAAGGCAACCTTTTCGTTGAGCTTGAGGACCGCATCTTCCTTGAGGCCAAGGGTCGGACGGAAGGTGTAGTACTTCTTGTCCGCGTACGGAACCACCGTGTTCAGGCCGTCGTTTCCGCCCGAGAGTTGGCAGACGACCAAAATCGTGTCGCTCGTTGGCTTTCCGCCGTGGGCCGTGCGAACCATGTCGGCATGAGCGATGCTTGAAAGCCACTTTGGGGCCACAAGCCCGATCGCGATCATACTCCCGCCTTTGAGAATTTCCCGTCGTGTTAAAAAGTCGCTCATACGCTTGTTCCATTATCCGCCGTAATCGGCATATATGGAAGCAGACGTGCGGTATCGGCTTTCGTTCACCGCAGATTTGCGAGACGGCCTAGGCCTATTGCCCTCCTCCGCAATGGGGCGGTACAATTTTGCGTAAGAAAGACGTGAGCCTATAAGGCTCAAATCATTTGAGTAAAAAGATGGGAAAGATCGTAGGAATCGACTTAGGAACGACCAACTCGGTGGTCGCGGTGATGGAAGGCGGCGAAGCCACCGTAATTACAACGGCGGAAGGCAACCGAACCGTCCCCAGCGTGGTCGGATTTAAGCAGAACGGCGAGAAGCTGGTTGGCGTGACCGCGAAGCGGCAGTCGGTCGTGAACCCAGACAATACGATCTACTCGATCAAGCGGTTCATGGGCCACGGACTAAGCGAAGTTCGAGACGAAGCAAGCCGCGTGGGCTACAAGGTCGTCGCCGGCAAAACCGGCCAAGTGGAAGCCGTCATCCCCGCCCTCGGCAGAAACTTGACCCCCGAGGAAGTTTCCTCGATGATCCTTCAGAAGCTGAAGGCCGACGCCGAAGCCTATCTCGGCACGACGGTCGACCAGGCCGTCATCACCGTTCCGGCCTACTTTAACGACGCGCAGCGTACCGCTACGAAGAATGCGGGCGAAATTGCCGGCCTCAAGGTTCTTCGCATCATCAACGAGCCAACCGCCGCGGCACTGGCCTATGGCCTCGACAAGAAGGCAAACGAGACGATCCTCGTCTTCGACCTTGGCGGCGGAACCTTTGACGTTTCGGTCCTGGACGTGGGCGAAGGCGTTTTCGAAGTGAAATCCACCGCCGGCGACAGCCACCTGGGCGGCGACGACTTCGACAACAAGGTTGTGGATTGGCTAGTTTCTGAGTTCCGAAAGGATCAGGGCATCGACCTCACGAAGGACCGCGCGGCGGTTCAGCGACTCAAGGAAACTGCCGAGCGCGCCAAGGTCGAGCTCAGCACCCAGATGACGACCAACATCAACCTGCCGTACATCACGGCCGACCAAGACGGTCCGAAGCACTTGGACTACCAACTGACCCGGGCGAAGTTCGAAGAGCTGACCAAGGACCTGATGGAGCGCGTTCAGAAGCCGTTCAAGCAGGCGCTTGAAGACGCAAAGCTGGACGCCGGAGACATCAATGAAGTCATCCTCGTTGGTGGCTCGTCGCGTATGCCACAGGTTCAGGAGTTGGTGCGAAAGCTCACCGGAAAGGAGCCGAACCGATCGGTGAACCCGGACGAAGTCGTGGCCATGGGTGCCGCGATCCAGGGCGGAATCCTCGGCGGCGAAGTCATGGACATCGTGCTCCTCGACGTCACCCCGCTCTCGCTGGGGGTTGAGACTCAGGGCGGCATCTTCGACAAGCTGATCGACCGAAACACGACGATTCCGACGAAGAAGAGCCGCGTGTACACGACGGCCGTCGACAACCAGCCGGAAGTCGAGATTCACATCTTGCAGGGCGAGCGACCGATGGCGAAGGATAACAAGACGCTGGGCCGCTTCCACCTCGCCGGCATCCCGGCCGCTCCCGCGCGGATTCCGCAGATCGAGGTGACCTTCGACATCGACGCGAACGGCATTGTGAACGTGAGCGCGCTTGAGAAGGGCACCGGAACCCGACAGTCGATCGCCATCACCGGCTCGGGCAACCTGAACCGCGACGAAATTGAGCGAATGGTTCGCGAAGCCGAGATGAACGCCGAGGCCGACAAGCGACACCAGGAGCTCATCGAGATCAAGAACAAGAGCGAGGCGCTTATCTACAGCACCGAGAAAACGCTCCGCGAGGCCGGCGACAAGGTCGATGAAGCCACGCGGTCTTCGGTGAACGAGAAGATCGAAGCTCTGCGTAAAGCCCTCACCGGCGACAACGCGACGGAGATTGAGCAGGCGTTTGGCCAGCTCGAAGGTGAAAGCCACCGAGTTGCAGAGATTCTTTACAAGAGCGTCTCGGAGCAAGCGAATCAGAGCGAAGCCGAACCAGCCGCCGACAACAAGGCGACTTCCGACGGCGACGTTCAAGACGGCGAGTTCAAAGAGAAGAAGTAACGCCTGAGGGGCGGATGAGAGGCCCCTTAAATGTTGCATTCTTCCAAAGCCCGAAGGGCTGTAGCCGACGCCTCTGTGGCGTCGCTTCCAAGATTAAGCCCAGCCACGGAGGCTGGGGCTACACGCTTCGCGTAGGCTGGCTCTTGTCCGCATCGCAAGCAGATGTGGACGCTCTCCAAAACAACCTTCGCAACCCGCCGATGCGCCTGAAAAGGTAAAAGGTTCGCTTGAAACGACTGGCCCTTTTGCCCTTGGCGGCGACCATCTACTTCTGCGTGAGCGGCGGGCCGCACGGCCTCGAGCCGCTCATGCAGTCTGGCGCGGGGCTGGGCATTCTCCTCGTCCTCATCGTGCCGATCATCTGGGCTCTCCCGGCCGCCCTGATGACCGCCGAGCTGGCCAGCGCCATCCCAAGCGAAGGCGGCTACTACGTCTGGGTTAAGCGTGCCCTCGGCCCGTTTTGGGCGGCCTGCGCCGGGTGGTGCACGTGGATCTACAGCTGGGTCGACGTCGCCATCTACCCAGGGCTTTTTGCCTTCTACACCGCGCGGCTGCTGGGCGCGATGGGCTACGGACTGGCGCTAGACGAGAACCCAATGTTGAAATGGGGCATCGGGCTCATCATCATCATTCCGCTTACCTACCTGAACCTGCGGGGCGCGAATTCAGTAGGCCAGGCCGCCAAATTGTTCGGCATTGTTCTGTTTTTGCCATTCGCCGTCATGGTGTGCCTCGGCCTGCCGCAACTCATGAACAACCCGAGCGTGCTCACCACGCCGTTCATTGCGCAAGACCAAACCCTGACCGGCGCCCTCAGCACCGGCCTTTTCGTCGTGATGTGGAACTACCTTGGCTGGGACTCTCTCTCGACCATCGCCGGTGAGGTCGAGAACCCAAAGCGCAACTTCCCGCGCGCAATCTTCATCGCCCTGCCGATCGTCATCCTGTCCTACCTACTGCCCGTTGCCGTGGGCCTCGCCTATGGGCCGAGCCTCCCGGAGTGGACGGAAGGCTTCTGGCCCGAACTTGGAAGGCGCATCGGTGGCCGTCCACTCGAAATCTGGATCGCCATCACCGGAATGGTGGGCACGGGCGGACTGTTTGCCGCGACGCTCCTCGCTGGCTCACGCATTCCGTTTGTGCTGGCGGAGGACAGGTTGTTGCCCAAGTTCCTGACCGAGAAGCACCCAAAATTCGGCACGCCGGTGATGGCGATCCTCGTGAGCGCGGCCTTCTACACCTTCTTCAGCTACAGCTCGTTTGAATGGCTCGCGGTTTGCGACGTCATTCTTTACTCGGCCGCGCTAATGCTCGAGTTCGTCGCCCTCGCCGTCCTGCGGGTGAAGGAGCCAAACCTACCGCGTCCGTTTCGCATCCCCGGCGGGTGGCCGGTCATCGCCCTGGTGATCCTCTCTCCGGCCGCCATCATAGCCTTTGCCATTTGGAGCCAAATCAAGGAAGAGGGCATGACTGCCATCTATCTCTCGCTCATCGGAATCGCCATCGGGCCGATCGCCTATCTGATTGCAAAGACGGTTAACTTCAAAAAGGCGAGTGCAGAACCACGCGCTCCAGAGTAGCCACCGCAACGGCGTGCTTGCGTTCGTGGCTTATCGACACCTTGAGCCTCAGCCGCTTGAGGTCGAAATCTGGTGATTGGATCCGCACAAACGGAACGCCGACTTCGTCCGGCAGTACCTCGATGTGTTGAAACTGTAGCGGCAACCCGACCGCCTTATACACCGCCTCTTTTGCCGCCCAGCGCCCGGCGACCTGCGTGGCATTCCGGCAGTACTCCCGCTCCGCTGGGGTGAGAATCCGCTCCAAGAAGCGCGGATTCTCCATCGCGCGCTTGATCCGCTCAACCTCCACGATGTCGATTCCCAGCCCGATAATCACTTCTGGTTGGCCTCCTGCAGAAGCTCGGCAAGGTCGACTAATCGCATCGGCTTCTCCGTCACCTGCGGAATCGCGGCGTCCAGCATGATGCGGCAGAATGGGCAACCCATGGCCACCGTATCGGCCCCGGTGGCAACCAGTTCCTCGGCACGAGCGTTTGAGGGCCGCTCGTTCGGAGGTTCCTCCATCCACATCCGCCCCCCGCCCGCCCCACAGCACCGGGTTTTAGCGCTGTGGTTCGGCGGGTTCTTCATGCCCGGAATCGTGCGGCGCGGCGCCCCGGCTTCGTCGTTCACCCGCCCCAGGTAGCAGGGGTCGTGGAACACGACGTTCGGCGACTCGGCTGTTTTCAGCCGACCCGCATCCACCAAGTCGCCCAGCAACTGCGTGTGATGGAAGACCTCCATCGTCGCGCCAAAGTCGCCGTATTCGTTTTTGAGGCTGTTAAAGCAGTGCGGGCAGGCGGTGACCACCTTCTTTACGCTGTATTTCTGGAAGACGCCAACGTTCTGCTCCGCCTTTTCTTGGAACAGGAACTCCTCGCCGGTGCGGCGCGCGGGGTCGCCGGTGCACGCTTCTTCCCTTCCCAAGCAGGCAAACGAGATTCCCGCTTTCGTCAGCAATTCGGCCACGGCGCGGGTCGTTTTCATCGCCGCCGGGTCGGTTGCGCCCGCGCACCCCACCCAGAAGAGGTACTCGAAGGAGCCGCCATCGCGGCAGAGGGGAACTTCCAGACCGGCCATCCACTTCTCCCGCTCGTTCGCCGGCGCGCCCCAAGCGTTGCCGGTGGAGGCGGTTTGGCGCAGCATGGTCGCGGCGGGACCCGAAAGCGCGCCTTCGCTAACCAGATTCCGACGGACGTCAACGATGAGGTCGACGTGCCGGATCAGCACCGGGCAGGCCTCAACGCAGGCGTGGCACGTGGTGCATTGCCACAACGCTTCTTCGGTGAGTTTCGGGGCCAGGTCTTCCCCGCTTTCCATCGCCGCCCTGGCATCTTGAACCAGCTGCTTCGGGTTGAGGACTTTTCCGACGTTCCACGCCGGGCAAACCTCGGTGCAGCGCCCGCATTCCATGCAAGCGTCCAGCGACATGAGATGCCAGCGGGAGTAGTCCTTCGCGGTCTTCACGCCGACCTGCTCGGTCTGCTCGACCTCCTCCATCGGGATGGTTCGAAGCTTGCCCATCGGGAGATTCGGTTTTCCGGCGGTGGCAAAGATCGCCAGGACGATGTGCCGAATGCGGAGCTTCGGCAGCACCGCAAAGAACACCAATACGAGCAAGATGTGGAACCACCAGATCGCCTTATACGCCTCGGGCGAGATCGTCCCCATGGACCGGGCGATGGCATGACCAACCCAACTCCAACTGTCCCACGGCTTTGGGTTCGCCGAAATCCGGGCCGCTTCCAGCCAGTAGCCGTTCAGGGTGAGGACAAGAAGCATGCCGAGCGCGAGCCAGTCGGCGGGGGCGTGCGAGACTGGATACCGTCGCTGGTCGATCTTTTGGTTCTCAAAAAGCGTCGCAGCGGCGACGGGGGCACCTTGCTTCACGGCGATGAGCCGACGGCCGATGGCCCACACCAACCCGACCAGCAAGAGTAGCCCAAGCGTGTCGAACGTCGCCTCGTACAGCAGGTAGTAGTTGCCCTGGTGGAACTTGATGGGGCTGTACGTGTTGATGCCCAGCAGGGTCGTGGCGATAAACAGCGACACGAACCCATAGAAAATCAGCAGGTGCATCGGCGCGCCGGACTTCTTCCGGCTGCTGCGCACCTTCTTCTGGGCCAGCACGTAAACCAGGAGGTTCTGCCACCACTGGCTTGCCGACTCGCGCGTGGGCAACCAATACTTCCAGCCTTCGCGCAGGGGGGCAGTCGGGCGGCCGGTTTGCCACAGCTTCACGCGCGCCCAAACTTGTTGCGCGGCATAGCCAAGGGCAAGGAACGTGAGGACGTAGAACAGCAGCTTCTCGGGCAGCGAGAAGTAGAGGAATTCTTCCCGAGTTGGCACTAGGGACTCGTTTGGATTCAACGAGCGAACCTCGCGGCGTTGCGACGGCGGTAGACAACCATACCCATGGTCCTACGAGGTTACACCGAAGCCGGGTCGCGGCGGGTTTACCGGCTAAAATAGGTCACCGTGGCTCAACAAGAACAGTTCTACCGCGAGGAAGACGCGCAGGAGATATTGCGTTTGGCCGCGCGCCAGCAGTCCGGAGTCGACGAGAACGGAGAGCCTCGGATCTCCGCCGTTGAACTTGAGCGTTCGGCCAGTGAAATCGGGATCTCGCCGGAGGCCCTGCGACTCGCAAAGGAAGAACACGCGCACCAGCGGGAAACCGATCTACTGCGGCAACAGTTCATCCGGTCCAACCGAGAGGGTTTTCAGGGGCACCTCCTCATCTATGTTTTGGTGAACCTTTTCCTGGCATTCCTCAGCCTTTCGAAGGGACAGTACTGGTTCCTTTTCTCGGTTTTTGGCTGGGGTATCCCAATCGCCATCCAGGCCTACCATGCTCTCCGAACCAGCGGTCCGGGCTTTGAGACAGCTTTCCAAAACTGGCGCGATGCCCTGAACGCACGACCGACCGATACCACCCATGACGAAATGCTTCGCAAGTACTGCGACGAGCTGGCTTTGTCGGGGGCGTTCATTAAAAAAGTGGAGACAATCCGCTGGTTCCGCGAGAAGACCGGGCTGCCGCTGAAAGATTCTGTCGACGTAGTGGACAGCTTCGCGCGCCGGAACCCCGGATACTTCATTCTCTAGCCGCCGGTTGGTTTTTACCGGTGCCGGGGCAGGCAGGACTTACCGGGAGAAAAGCGGCGGCAGAGCCGCACGCACTCCTAAACCGGATTCCGTAGACGCCGGTTGGTTTTTACCGGCGAAAGGCAGGTAGCGCCTGCCCGGAGAGAAGCGGCGGCAGGGCCGCACGCACTCCAAAATCCAGACGACTCGCTGCTACCTACGCCTGCTTCAACTCCGTGCGCGTCATCGCCAGAATTGACGACTGCTGCGCGACTTTGCCCGCGATGCGCTGGAACGCGCCCGCCTGCGGCGTGCCCGGATGCATGATCACGCTTGGAACGCCCGCGTCGCCGCTCTGGCTGATCTCCGGGTCGAACGGAATGCTGCCCAGGAATGGAACCTTGAGGTCTTTGGCAAGCTCATCCCCGGAAGCGCCGTAGAACATCTGCCGTCGCTCACCGGAAACCGGGTCGGTGTAAGCCCCCATGTTCTCCACCACGCCCAAAATCGGCGAATTGAGCCGCCGGAACAACTGGACCGCCTTTCCCGCGATGTTCGACGCCACATTGTGCGGCGTCGACACGATGACGACGCCCGTAAGGGGCACAAGCTGCGCCAAAGACATCGGCGCGTCGCCGGTTCCCGGGGGAAGGTCCGCCAAAAGGTAGTCAAGGTCGCCCCAATCGACGTCGGCCAAGAGCTGACGCACGGTTCCGGCCACCATCGGTCCGCGCCACATCACCGCGTTGCCTTCTTCAAGCAGAAATCCCAGCGACATCATTTTCACGCCGTAACGCTGAATCGGGATGATCTTGTTCGCCTGGGTGAACGGCTTTTCGTCCTTCGCGCCCATCATCAACGGGATGCATGGGCCGTAAACATCGGCATCCAACAGGCCAACTTTTGCGCCGGTCTGAGCCAGCGCAACCGCCAAATTCACCGTCACCGTGCTTTTGCCGACGCCGCCCTTTCCGGAGGCGATGGCGATGATGTGCTTAACGCCGGGCACCAACTCGCTGTCTGGCCCGCTCTTCTTTCGAACCTGCGCGGTCATCTCGATGCGGATTTCGGTCGCCGGCGTCAGGTCGCGAATCGCGTTTTCGCAAGCGGCCTGCAACTCCTCGCGAACCGGGCAGGCGGGAGTCGTCAGTTCGACGACGACGTGGACGGACGATCCCTCGATGCTGATCGCCTTTACGAAGCCGAGGAAGACGATGTCGCGGTGGAGATCGGGGTCTTGAACCTGGCGCAGGGCGTCGCGCACGGCATCTTCGGTGAGGGTCATGCCTAGATTATGGGCGTCTCTTCCGGAATCCATCGAAAACGCGCCATATCGACCCGCCCTTCGACGGTTTCGATGCCCTCCGAGGCGAGCCGCTCACGCTGAATGTCTTCCAGCCGAGGATCTTTCTTCCAAACCGGAAGCCGACCGTCCCGCGCGACGACTCGCCACCAGGGAACTTCATCCGGGCAGCCGGCCAGAATTCGGCCGACGAAATAGCCCGAGAGGGGAGGGTCGATAACGTGCCCTATGTCGCCGTAAGCGCTAACTCGGCCAGGCGGAATCTTTTGGACCCACGCAAAGACTTCTGGACTTCGCGTGGGCCAGCCGTTCGCGGAGGGCAATTACTCGCCGACGCCGACGCCAAGGTTTCCGGCCGGAACACCCGAGGTGTTCGGCGGGGTTTCAACGTTGACAGTCGAGGGAGCGATGAGGAGAACGCCGTCGCTTACCTGCTCCATGTGGCCGCCGGCCATTTCGCAACAACCCAGCAGGTAGTAGTACACCTCTTCCTGGTGGTCAGATGGCGTCTTGTTCAGATCAACGATCTGCGTCATTCCTTCGCGCAGGCCGCTCATGACCCACTTGGCATCCTTCGAGTTCATTACGGCCTTCCGCACGTTAATGCTGTGGTGGTAAACGCCTTGGTGTCGCTCGAGGTTCTGAGACCCGGTGATGGGTGCCGGTGCCATCTCTTCTTCTTCGGCCGCTACGTCTCGCTTGCGCCAGAAAAAAATGATGTCCAGAAACCTAGAAAACCAGGTTTGCTCTTCCTGGTGAATATCCTCTACTTCGTCCGTGATTTGTTGTTGATTTTTAACCATAGTGGTCTATCCCCTCGCTCCGAACAGAGCCGTTCCAACTCGGATATGGGTGGAGCCTTCTTGGATCGCCACGTCAAAATCCGAGCTCATTCCCATGCTCAGCCAGTCGCCCCGTAACTCTGCATTCCGCTGGGCAAGCTCCCGATAATACGGGCGCATGCCTTCCGGATCGCATTGTACGGGACCGATCGTCATGAGTCCACGAAATGAGATTCTCTTGCATTCTATAAGAGATTCGTGAAAAGAGGCAAGGTTTTCAGGCGCAATACCGCCTTTTTGTGCCTCTTTTCCGACATTCACCTCGATGAAGACGTCCCGGACGGGGGAAAAGTCGGAGGAAATTGCGTCCCGCTGCCTCAGGTTCTCGAATACGTGTACGACCTGGAAGACGGAAAGGACGCGCCGAACCTTGTTTGACTGCAAGTGGCCAATGTAGTGCCAGCAGATATCGGTTGGCAAGGCCGAGATCTTTGGCTCGGCTTCTTGCAGCTTGTTCTCCCCGAAGTCGCGAACGCCGAGATCGTAGAACTCGCGAATCTGCTCCGCCGAATGCGTTTTCGAGACGGCAATAAGCGTGATCGTTGCCGGGTCGCGACCAACCGAATCGGCGGCGCGTTGAACACGTTCACGAATCTCAGCGAGGCGGTGAGCCGGGCCGCTCAAAACGTTCCGAAAAGGCGATCACCGAAGTCGCCAAGGCCGGGGACGATGTACTTTCGGTCGTCCAACCCTTCATCAAGCGCGGCGGTAAAGATCTCTACGTCTGGGTGCCAGCTGTTCAAATGGGCAACACCTTCCGGCGCGGCCACGATCGAAACCATCTTGATGTTCGTTGCCCCGGCATCCTTCATCAGGCCGATCGCCCGGACGGCTGAGCCGCCGGTTGCGAGCATAGGGTCCAGGCATAGGCAAAACTTACCGGCCAACGAAGGAAGCTTTTTGTAATAGGTCTCGGCGGCGGCGGTTTGTTCGTTCCGTTCCAAGCCGATATATCCCACGGCGACCTCGGGAAACAGTTGAAGGAACGGTGCGACCATCCCGAGACCGGCGCGCAGAACCGGAACAACCACGAGCGGGCAGGCGAGGTTACGACCCTCCGTCTCGGCGATTGGCGTGGTTACCGTCGTCGCCACAACCGGGAAGTTTCGGGTGGCTTCCAAGGCAAGGATCGTGCCCAGGGCTTCTGAGTTCTGCCGAAATTCGCGCGGCCCGGTAGCGGCGTTGCGCAAACTCGCCAAAAGGCTTTCGGCAAGCGGATGCGAGACGATGTGGATTTGCACGTATATGATTATGCGGTCGTTCTGGCCGGCCGATGTTGTGATCGATTCGTCGGACGGGCCACAATGAACCGTTCCGGAATTCATCCCTATGAGCAAAAGTTCGGTTGCTGGCATCATTCTCGCCGCGGGCAAGGGCACCCGCATGAAGAGCGACCTGCCCAAAGTGCTTCACGAAGTGTGTGGGGAGACGATGGTTGGCCTCGCCGCCCGTGCCCTGCACGATGCCGGGGTTGAAAAGATCGTGATCGTCATTGGTCATGGCGCCGAGCTGGTTCGCGAGCGGATGGGCGAGGGTTATGACTACGCGGTGCAGGATCCGCCACAAGGGACCGGTGACGCCGCGCGAGTTGGCCTTGAGATGCTGAAGGACTGGGAAGGCCCGATTCTGATCACCGCCGGTGACACCCCGATTTTGAACGGCGAGGTTTTGCGCCAACTCGTCGACCGTCAATTCGACACGGAGTCGGATTGCGTCATCGCCACGATCGAGCTCGAGGACCCGACCGGCTACGGCCGCATTCTCTGGGAAAACGGTGAGTTCTCCGGAATCGTCGAAGAAAAGGACGCCACCCCCGAACAGAAAAAGCTTAAGGAGACTTGCGTTTCGGTCTACAGCTTCTCCGGACCGGCGCTTGCCGACGCCGTAGCCCGATTGACCCCAGCAAATGCCCAGGGGGAGTACTACTTAACCGACGCCCCCTTGCTGATTTCCCAGGCTGGCGGCAAGGTCATCACCGAGAAGTTTGCTGACCCAGAACTCTTTATGGGCTGCAACGACCGCGTGCACCTTTCGGACGCCGAGCGAATTCTTCGACGCCGCATCAATCTGAGGCACATGCGAAACGGCGTCACAATGCAGAATCCGGATGCCACCTATATCGGGCTCGACGTCGAGATCGGCTCGGACACCTACATTCTTGCCAACACGCACATTGAAGGTCGCACCAAAATTGGCCGAAACGCCGAAATCGGGCCCAACTCGCTGGTTCGAAACTCTGTCGTCGGCGATGGTGCCCACGTCCACTTCAGTTCCGTCAAGGACTCGGTCATCGGCGAAGGCTGCAAGGTCGGGCCTTATGCCACCCTCCGCGCTCAGGCACATCTTTCGGCCGGCGTGAAGATTGGTAACTACGTCGAAGTGAAGAACTCTCACATTGGCGAGAAGGCCAGCGCCGCGCACCTCACGTATCTTGGCGACGCCACGATTGGCGCGAAGACGAACATCGGCGCGGGAACGATCACGGCCAACTACGACGGGTTCAACAAGCACCGAACCTCCATCGGAACCGGCGCGTTCATCGGCACGAACTCTACTTTGGTAGCACCCGTGGAGATTGGAGACGGGGCATTCGTAGTTGCGGGTAGCGTTATTACGCAGAACGTTCCGGATAACGCCGGTGCGTTCGGCAGAGCAAGGCAGGAAGTAAAGGAAGAATGGGCATCACGATGGCGGACCAGGAAACAGGACACGAAGTCGTAGATGGCTCCGCGCTTACCGGAATGAAACTATTTGCCGGGAACGCCAACCCAGAACTGGCCCGGCGGGTGGCCGACGCCCTCGGTATCGAAGTGGGACGCCTCACTTCCACGAAGTTTGCGGATGGCGAAATCCGCATCATGGTGGAAGAAAGTGCGCGTGGAAACGACATTTTCATCCTGCAGCCGACTTGCGCCCCGGCGAACGACAACGCGATGGAGCTGTTCATCATGCTCGATGCGTTTCGGCGGGCAAGCGCGCGAAACATTACCGTCGTCATGCCGTACTACGGCTACGGCCGCCAAGACAAGAAGATCAAGCCGCGCGAACCGATTACGGCCCGCCTGATCGCCGACATCATCCAGAACTCGGGAGCAACGCGCGTGGTGGCGATTGACCTTCACGCCGAGCAGATCCAGGGTTTCTTTAACATTCCGGTGGACCATCTCTATGGCTTTCCCATCCTCGGCCAGTACTTCATCGATAAGGGCTTTCGTGAACTCGAAGACGTTACGGTCGTTAGCCCGGACGTTGCCGGTGTCGGCCGTGCCTCAGCCCTGGCGAAGATGATGAACGCGTCGCTCGTCGTCATCAACAAACGCCGGCCAAAGCCGAACGAGGTCGAAGTCGTCGAGATCGTCGGTGACTTCGTCGGCAAGCGGTGCGTGATGATCGATGACATGATTGACACCGGCGGGAGCATCATCCACGGTGCAAACGCCCTGATGGACCGCGGCGCGCGAGAAGTCATCGCGTGCTGTACACATCCGGTCTTCAGCCGAAACGCAACCCACCGGATCCAAGACTCCTGCATTTCGGAACTCGTCTGCCTCGACACAATTCCGATCGCGGCCGAAGCCATCGTGCCGAAGCTTCGCATCCTGCCGAGTGCCCCTCTGATTGCCGACGCGATTCGCCGCATCCACTGTAACGAGTCGGTCAGCGAGCTTTTCGGCGACTGGCGGTAGGCGATGCCGGAAGGGGACCCGCAGGTCATCGAGTGGCAAATTCGGGTCGCCGACCGACGCCCCGGCGCGATTTGGGTGATCGGCGGGGTTGCCGTCGTGGTGTTGTTTGTCGGATCCTCCATCGGCGGAATCGCGTTGGGAGCGATTGGAGCCACATTGATCCTGCTTGCAACCGCCGAGTATTGGGTTGGCCGGAAGTTTAAGCTGGACGAGCAGGAGGCCAGCGCGGGAGTTGGCCCCAGCGTGAACGTGTTGGCGTGGGACAAGATTCAGCGTGTGATCATCCAAAAGGATTCGGTGGTCCTCACGGCGCTGGCAAAAGAAAGCAAGCTCGACAACATTCGGGGCGTGCATTTGAGAACGTTGCCCGAGAATCATGAGGCCGTGATCGGCTATATTCGTAGCCACTGCAACACGGATGTCAGATTTTTGGGAGAATGAGTTAACGGAAGAAGAGCAGGAAGCCCTGCTCGAAAAAGCGGCCAACCAGGTTCGGAAGCGACGAATGGCCGTCCCGGCCATCATGGCTTTGGAAATGCACAAGCCGCTGGCCGGCCTAACCGGGCAAACCGGAGTAGTTTTTGCGCCTTTTCTCGTTCCGATACTTGGCTATTCCGCTGTGAACGATTACACTAGACTGCTCACGATGCCCGGAACCGTGGAGCGGCTGATTCAAAAACTTGAATCACAACCCGAACTCCCATCCGTCTGAGTTGAACGCGCGCAATATGAGGAACCTCGATTAATGGCCGGAGAACAATATCTCGATACCGGCTGGTTTGGCATGCTGGTCACTTTGTTGTTGGCCGTGTTTATTCTTGTCAATATTCGGCGGGCGAAGGGTGGCAAAGACCTCTTCATCCGGCGAATTGCGGGATTGAACGCGATCGACGAAGCCATCGGTAGGGCCACCGAAATGGGCCGACCGGTTCTTATGGTGCCTGGCCTCAGCGATACGGTTAATGCCATCGCCGTCCAGGCAATCAACATCTTTGCCTACGTCAGCCGCATCGCCGCCCGCTTTGCCAACCCGATCTTGATCTGCTGCTACAACGCGGCGGTCTATACGCTGGCCCAGGAAGTCATCCGGGACGTCTATCAGCAGGAGGGCTTGGCAGACCGATATGACCAAGACTCGGTTCGCTTTGTTTCCGACCGTCAATTTGCCTTCGCCGCCGGCGTTTCGGGACTCATCCTCCGCGAGCAAACCGCCGCGACATTCTTCATGGGCGAGTTCTACGCCGAGTCGTTGATCTTCGCCGAGACCGCCAACTCCATCGGATCGATCCAGGTGGCGAGCTCCACCGAAGCGACCCAGACGCCGTTCTTCATCGCCGCCTGCGACTACGTTCTCATCGGAGACGAGTTCTACGCGGCAAGCGCCTACCTCACCCGCCAGCCGGTGCTCGTCGGCTCGCTCATCGGCCAAGACTGGGGCAAGATGATGATCATGGTGCTTCTCACCCTCGGCACCATCGTGAATTCGTTCACCCTAACCCGAGAAGTCACCAGCGAGAAAGTCGATGGCGTTTTCAACACCATTCCGGCCCGAAAGGCAAAGTTGGACGACTCGCCATTTAACCAATTGATTAAGCCAAGTAAGCCCAAGATCACCGTGGAACGCCCGATTGATCCAACGAAAGCGGCTCCCGCTGCCGGGGGTGGCAACTAATGCTTGCCCAGGTGGAAGTTCCAACCTTTTGGTCCGAGCCTTATAATTCGCCGGCTCTCTGGACGAAGCTGGTTGTTGCGCTACTGATCGGTCTTGCAGTCCTGGTTGGCCTGATGTATGCCCCGGTTCGGGCGCGGCGGCCGATTGTTGCGGTCGTTACGTTCTTCAGCGGCCTCTACTGGGTGATGCTGTACGCGTGGCCAATCCCAATCAATCGCCAAGACAATCAGCTCCCGAACGGGCCAGTCGAGGCCGTTGGCTTTTGGCTTAAGGACTCAAACAGCGTCATCGTCAGCTTCACGCAGATTCTGACCGCGCTGCTTTTCGGCCTTGGTATCTACTCGCTCCTTCGCATCCACCTTCAGCGGATCGTGAAAACGCAGCGCGACTGGGGCTTTTCCGTTGTCCTCCTGGCGTGTATGTCCCTCATGGTCTTCTTTGGCTACGCCGACTGGAATAGCCGACTCGGCGAAAGAGGCGCGATGCTGGACAACCCCGCGAACTGGGGTTTTGTAAACTTTGGGCGCGACTTCCTTTTCGAAGGGTTGCTACAGCAGATGGACGCTGCGATGTTCTCGGTCATCGCCTTCTACATCCTCTCGGCGGCGTACCGCGCTTTCCGAGTTCGATCGGTCGAGGCGACGATTCTTCTGGGCACCGCCCTCATCGTGATCCTGAGCTTGATGGGTGCCGTTTCCGGCCTCTGGGACGACACGATACGGTCGGCGGCAAACGGTAACACCTTTATCCTGAACTTCCAGTTGACGACCATCGCTGACTGGATTCGAAACACCTTCCAAACTTCCAGCTTGCGCGGAATTAGCTTCGGCGTCGGCATCGGCCTTCTCGCCATGGGACTTCGCATTTGGCTCAGCCTGGAACGAACCGGAGGAAGCGCGTAATGGACGGAAATAAACTGCAATCGATTCCGAAGCCGATTCTGTACCTGCTTCTCATTCTCGTCACAACGATTCCGCTATTCGCGGACCTCAGCGTGCCGAACAAGCCACAGGATGCGGCGATTGACCTCTATGCCGAGCTGATGAAGCTTGAGCCCGGGTCGACGATTCTGATCGCCTCCGACTGGACCGGTAGCACTCGCGGCGAAAGCAAGGGTGCCTTCCGCGCAATCATGAAAATTCTGATGCGCCGAGGCGTGAAGGTCGCCTTCTACAGCAGCGCGGACCCGCAGGCGCCGCGCGTGTACCAAGACGCCCTCACCGAGCTAAACAAAGAGCATGTTGCAGAAGGCGGTAAGCCGTATGAGCGGTGGAGCGACTGGGTAAATGTTGGTTTCTTCCCCAATGCCGAGGCCGCGACGAACGGCATCTCGCAAGATCTGAAGGGTGCCTTCACCGGTCGAAAAGACTTTCCGCCGGGATCGGTTCCGAAAGACGTCTTTGCATCACCGGTTCTGGAAGGCAAAGAGAAAGTCGAAGACTTCAAGATGCTGCTGGTCATCACGGCATCGAAGACCTCGAACATCACGGTCGAGCGAATCTACGGAAAGACGCCACTCGCGTTCGCGGTGACCGGCGTTATGGTTCCCGAGACCCAGGTGTTCTACCAGGCGAAGCAGTTGGTCGGCTTCTCCGGCGGACTGAAGGGAGTGCTCGACCTAGAAACGCTTCTGGAAACCGGAGTGAACTACCCAGACAAAGCCACCGCCAAGGTGAAGTCTGAGAAGTACGACACGATTGAAGGGTTCCCGGGCAAAAAGAACAAGGGACAAGGCACGAAGTACTACCCGACTCTCCACTTTGCGCTTGCGTTCATGATTCTCCTCGTCGTCGTCGGCAACGTCGGCATGATCATGAGCAAGCGGCAGGCCGCTGCCGGAGGTGCGAAATGAAGTACGAAGACTATCTGATATGGCGAATGGGAGCCGGTGTTCTCGCCACGATTGGCCTGTATTCGGTTCTTTACAAAGAGAACAAGCTCTACCGGTTCTTCGAGCACGTCTTCCTTGGCTTGGCTTCTGGCTGGACACTGGTCGCCCTATGGACCGAGACCCTTCAGGCAAGCTGGTGGGACAAGATGATCGGAACGGCGACCCAAGACGGCAAGGTCGTAAACGGCAGCTGGGCGTACATCCTGTTGCTTCCGATCGGCCTCATGGGCTATTTTGTTTTCAGCAAAAAGCACAACTGGATGAGCCGAATCCCGATCGGAATCATTCTTGGCCTCTACTCAGGTCAGCAGATTCAGGTCTGGTGGAATACCTACGGCCCACAGATCGCCGCCAGCGCGAAGCCCATCTTCCCGACGACGTTCACGTCTCTTACGGTGCCTTCGAAGGAGGGGTTAACCCCCGAGCAGATCGCCATCATCAATGGCAACGTATACACCTCGCAGGCGGTCACCAACTTCCTGTTCGTGTTCACGGTGCTCAGCGTTCTCAGCTACTTCTTGTTTAGCTTCGATGTGAAGAACAAGGCGCTGAAGTTCAGCACGACCTCGGGCCGCTACCTCCTGATGATCGGCTTCGGCGCGATCTTTGGCAGCACGGTTATGATGCGCTTCACGTTGCTTATCGACCGTATGTACTTTGTCTTCGACGAGTTCTTGAAGCAAGGCATTCTGCGGCGCTAGGCTTGGCATGGAGGCTTCCGTTCGGGGCATCGTTTTGCGCCGACGGGACTCGGGTGAGGCGGATCGACGCCTCACCCTCCTTACCGTCGAGTACGGGAAGCTAGATGTTGTGGCTAAAGGGGCCAAAAAGTCGGCCTCGCGGCTTGCGGCGGCTTCCGAGCCGCTGACGGTTGGAACTTACACCCTTGCTCTTGGGCGCCGCACCAAGTACGTGACCCAGGCGGCGCTGCTGAGCGGCTACCGAAACCTTCGGCGCGACTACGACCGGCTTTCTATAGCGGTTGCCTTTGCCGAGGTGGCGGCCGGCGTGATTCCTTGGGAAGAGCCCGACGAAGGTCCGGTGGATTTCGTTGAGCGGGCGCTGGCGGCCATTGACGGGCACACTCGGCCCCTGGCGGCGGCGGTTTGGGCGCAGGTTGGCTTGCTCCAAATGTCCGGATTCTTGCCCGACTTCTCGGCATGCGTGGTGACGGGAGTTCCGGTTCGCGAAGCGAATCCGTTTTTGAGTCCGCTTGCGGGGGGCCTCGTGTCTGAGTCGGCGGCGGCTGGGTTTTCTGACCGGTTTCGCGTTCGGTCCGAGGTGGTGATTGCGCTGTTGCGGCTGGGGGAGTTGGAATCGCCGCCGGATAATCTCAAGTTCGCGGCCGATTGCTTCCGCGCCCTGGTGCCCTTCTGGCGGACGATTTTGGAGTCACCGTTGCCGTGCACGGAAGCCGCCCTCGCGGAGTTGCTGGAGTAGCTCTGCTCGCCGGTCGCGGGTAAAGGGTCCATTTTGGAGTGCGTGCGGCTCTGCCGCCGCTTTTCTCCGGGCAAGCTCTGCTTGCCTTGCGCCGGTAAGAACCAACCGGCGGCTACCGAATATTCGGTCGAGTGAGGAGATTCTGGCACCCCGCCGGGGTGCGGAATTGGATTGGCGCATCACCCTGGGTCGACGAGAGTCGACCCAGGGCTAATGTCGGCGATCCCTCCGGGATCGGGTTCGCGACGAAAAGCGATGGTCACCCCTGATGCCAACCTTGAGCCGGTGAATTGCTTTCGAGACCTCGGAGGATACGGTGCCTTTCCACGATCCCGGAGGGATCGCCGACGATAGCCGCGGGTCGAAGACCCGGGGAATGGGAGCAACCAAGTCGTTCGACGCTGGAGGCGTCGCAGAGCAAACGGAACTCCCGTTTTGGAGGGCGTGCGGCTCCGTTTGCCTGCGTCGACTCCCTATTCGTCCAGAGGGGACGGAATGCTAATGCAATTGCAATAGACCCCCCTCCCCCACGGTTCCCCCTTCCGCTCTGCGCGCTTCAAGGGGAACCATCTCGGAGGCAAGCCCTGCTTGCCCGCGTCGGCAAAAACCAACCGACGGCTACCAAATTTGCCGCTGACCCCGGCGAGGTCACAGAAACCCGAGCCCCAAAACGAAAAAGCCTCCTCCAGAGTCGAAACTCCGGAAGAGGCTGTCGGCAAACGCCGGTTTAGTTGAAGAACCCGACCGAACGGGCGATGCGCATGTCGTCGCCGCCGCTGAGTTCCTCGAGGTCCTTCAGCGGGATCTCGCGGTTCTTGTGGTCTTCGACCGCAACCTTCAGACAGAGCGACCGAAGCTCGTTCACCAGAATCTTGAACGATTCCGGAATGCCCGGCTCGGCAATCTGCTCGCCCTTTACGATGCTCTCGTACGCTTTAACGCGGCCGTTGACATCGTCCGATTTGATGGTAAGCAACTCTTGCAGCGTGTAGGCAGCGCCATACGCTTCAAGGGCCCAGACTTCCATCTCACCAAATCGCTGGCCACCAAACTGCGCCTTACCTCCCAGCGGCTGCTGGGTGACAAGCGAGTAGGGTCCGATGGATCGGGCGTGGATCTTCTCGTCGACCAAGTGCTCTAGTTTCAGCATGTAGATCATGCCAACCGTGATCGGGTTCGGCACGTCGTCTCCGCTGAGGCCATCGCGAAGCCGGCTCTTACACGAGCGCGGATTGATTCCGGCGCGCTTGAACACGTTGGCTTCGATGCGCTCCAGGACTCCAGCGTAGACCTCTTCCGGTGCGGCGAAGGTCGGCTCCTCCTTCTCATCTTCCGGTTGCTCGGGGATGAAGGTGTCGAGGTCGATCTCGCCAAGCTCGGCGATGGACTTAACCGGCGGGGCGGCAACGATGCGCGAGATGCGCTCGAGGCCGTTCTCGCCCAGGATTCGCAGGCGAGCGCTCAGCTTGTCCAGCATCACCTCGAAGCTGTCGTCCTTCTCGAATCGAATGTCGAGAAGCAGTTCCGAGTTGACGTAGGCGGTGAGGGCCTGGCCACGCATGTAGTTGGCCAAGCGGTCCATTTCCGTAAGGATTTCGCTTTCGGCGGCACCCTCAAAGGCCGGACACTTGTACTCGACGCCGAGGTGCTTGCCCACGTAGCCAAGGTGCGTTTCCAGAATCTGACCGATGTTCATTCGGCTCGGAACACCAAGCGGGTTCAGCACGATGTCAACCGGAGTTCCGTCGGCAAGGAACGGCATGTCCTCCGCCGGGAGAACGCGGGAGATAACGCCCTTATTTCCGTGGCGTCCGGCCATCTTGTCGCCAACCATCAGCTTTCGCTTTTGGGCGATGTAGACCTGGACGGTCATGTTCGTTCCGGCTTGGAGCTCGTCGCCAGGGATCTGGAGGAGCGGCTCTTCGGTTCGGTCACAAACCAGTCGGTCGCGCTTCTTCGATTCCTTGTAGACGTAGTTGATGGACGGCGAGAGGTACTTGTATCGGCTGTAAACCTGAACGTCGACGATAACTCCCTTCTCACCGTGCGGCAATCGGAGTGACACGTCGCGGGTCTCTTCAGCCTTCTTACCAAAGATGGCGATGATCAGGCGCTCTTCGGCGGTCATTTCGACCTGTCCCTTTGGAGCAACCTTACCAACCAGGATGTCATCCGGTCGGACTTCGGCGCCGATTCGGATGATGCCGTGCTCGTCAAGATCCTTCAGCGCGTCTTCGCCGACGTTCGGGATGTCGCGGGTGATCTCTTCCGGTCCAAGCTTGGTGTCGACGGCCTCGGCTTCGTGCCGCTCGATGTGGATCGACGTGTAGACGTCGTCCTTCACCATACGCTCGGAAATGAGGATGGCGTCTTCGTAGTTGTAGCCGTTCCAGGGCATAAACGCGACAAGCACGTTCTTACCAAGGGCAAGCTCAGCCTGGTCGCAGCATGCGCCGTCGCCAAGCGGGTCGCCGGCCAAAACCTTTTGGCCAAGGTCAACCACCGGTCGCTGGGTGAAGCAGGTCGACTTGTTGCTCTGCGTCATGTGAAGCAGCGTGTACTTGTCGAGGAGTCCTTCTTCGTTGCGAACGCGGATTTCCTTGCTGGTGACGTACTCGACGATGCCCGGTCGCTTCGCGATGACGGCCGCGCCGGAGTCGACGGCGGCGGTTCGCTCGTATCCCGTACCTACCAGCGGCTTCTCCGAGATAAGGCAAGGAACGGCCTGGCGCTGCATGTTCGCGCCCATCAGAGCACGGTTTGCGTCGTCGTTCTCAAGGAACGGAATAAGCGAGGTCGCAACGCTGATGATTTGCACCGGCGAAACGTCCATGAACTCGATCTGGTCGCGCCGAACAAGCGGGTAGCTGGCGCCACCAACGTCGGCACCGGCGCAACGGGCCTGCACGCGCTCCGAGATGATGATTCCGTCGGCGTCGGTTGCGACGTCGGCGGGAGCCACCAGCTGGCCGCGCTCTTCCTGCGCGGTCATGTACTTGATTTCGTTCGTCACCAAGCCGTTTCGCACCATACGGTACGGCGTCATGATGAAGCCAAACTCGTCAACTCGAGCGAGCGAGGTGAGCTGCGAGATGAGGCCGATGTTCGGACCTTCTGGCGTTTCAATCGGGCAGATTCGGCCGTAGTGCGAACGGTGAACGTCGCGGACTTCCAGCTTGGCGCTGGTTCGCTGCAATCCACCGGGTCCAAGCGACGAGAGACGTCGCTTGTTCGTGATTTCGCTCAGCGGGTTCGTCTGGTCCATAAACGTCGACAGCTGGTTACTGCTGAAGAAGCTCTTGATGGACGCGCTGACTGGCTTGACGGAGAGGATGATGCCCGGCAGGAGGTTCTCCTGGTCGGCGGCGGTCATTCGCTCTCGCGCGACCTTCTCCATTCGCACGAAGCCGAGGCGAAGCTGGCTTTGCAGAAGCTCGCCCACGCTCTTCACGCGCTTATTCTTAAGGTCGTCGATGTCGTCTCGCTCGGCTTCGCGCTTCACGTACGGCACCATGGCGTACATAATCGCCGCCAGGTCGTCGCAGGTGAGGTTTCGAATCGAAAGCGGAATATCTAGCCCGAGCTTCTGGTTGAGGAATCGTCGGCCGACCTTTCCGAGGTCGTATCGCTTTACGTCGAAGAACAGGCCGTAGATCAGCTGCTTGGCCGCATCTTCGTTGGCGGCTTCGCCTGGGCGAAGTCGCTTATAGATGTCCATGACGGCTTCGCGAGCCGAGTTCGTGGTGTCGGCGTCGATCGTGGCTTCGGCCAGCGGCAATACTTCGTTGACCGTCAGCTCGGCCAGGGCCATGCCTTCGATCATCTTGGCGATGCCGATATCGATCTTGCCGTTCTTCTTGAGGATCAGCGTCGTGCCATCGGCGGCGAAGAGGTCGGCCACCACGCGCTTTCCGACGAGGTCATCGGCCTTGGGGTCCTTCAGAATCTGCTTCGTGGAGAAGAACTTGATGACGTCGTCGTTGTTGGCGAACGGCGTGTCCACCTTCACCGGCAGAGCGTGTTGCTCGGGCGTAAGGGCGTCTCGCTGCTCCTGGGTGAAAATCACACCCAGCTCGACGATGATCTCGCCCGTGGTCGGGTCGATGACGTTCTCGGCGATGCGCTTGC
The DNA here is from genome assembly GCA_945881865.1 of Fimbriimonas ginsengisoli Gsoil 348. Classification (GTDB taxonomy): domain Bacteria; phylum Armatimonadota; class Fimbriimonadia; order Fimbriimonadales; family Fimbriimonadaceae; genus Fimbriimonas; species Fimbriimonas ginsengisoli_A. The sequence continues at coordinate 134,635 of CAMCVK010000007.1, forward strand.
CGACGGCGGCTCCGACGGTGCTGGTGACGCGGCCTCGACCCTTCTCAAAGTAGTAGAGGGCCTTCATCATCTGCGTCAGCGGCAGCTTTTTGGTCTGGCTGATTTGCGTTCGCACGACGTTGTTGCCGTCGCTGTCAACTTCCAGCCAGGGTCCCTCGTTGGGGATGACGCGGGCAGAAACGACGACCTGCATGCTGCTGTCGACGCCTTCTTCAAAGTACAGACCCGGAGATCGGCTGAGCTGCGAAACGATGACGCGCTCGCGGCCATTGATGATGAACGTGCCCTTATCGGTCATCAGCGGAAGGTCGCCAAGGTAGACCTCCGATTCGATCATTTCTCGGTCTCGCCCGCCGAACCGCACGATGGCCTTGATCGGGGTCTCGAACGTCATGTCGCGTTCGCGGCACTCTTGCAGGGAATACTTGGGTTCGCCCAGGGTGAAGCTGACCAGCTCGATGTAGTTCGACATCGTGAAGTCGTAGATGGGGCTGAACGTTTTGAAGAGCTCGGGCAGACCCTCTTCCAAAAACCACTTAAACGAGTTAAGCTGAAGTTCAATCAGGTTCGGCACTTCCAAATAGCGGCCGATTCGCTTTGAGGTTGGGTAAATAGTTCGCATCTCTATTCGCGCGCACAGCGAGGCGAACATTCATCATACCCGAGCCGATTGTGTTGCCCGCCACGATTTTGGGGGCCGTCGTCGGAGCGAGTGCGGCTGTGCCGCCGCTTTTCTGGCATCAAGCCGTGCTTGTCCAAGCCACCAAATCACCTCAGGTCAGCATGTACTGCCATGACGATCCGCGCCGAACATTTCGAACCGTTCCTCGGTGGTAATTCGCGGGGTGCCGCGCTTCACGTAGTGAAACTGCAGAGCCCATCGAGATAGCTCGCTGCGGTTCGCCGGGGTGCCATGCGGGGTCAGGCCGTCGAAAATGAGCACCCCGCCCGCCGGCAAAGGAGTGGCCACCACGCCCTTGCGAGTCAGAATCTCCTCATCACAGATCTGCCAATCACGTCGGTTAAAGTGGGCGATGGGGCCTTCGCGGTGCCCGCCCGGGATGAAGTGCATGCAGCCGTTCTCGGGTGTGGCGTCGTCGAGTGCGATCCAAACTCCAACAACCGGCGTTCCTTCCGGAAGGTTAAAGTAAGCGTGGTCCTGGTGCCAAGGCTTCTCTCTTCCGATGCCAGCCGGTTTGAGAAGCGCCATATCTTGGAACATCTCGGGCTCGCCGTCCAGGAGTTCGGTCACAACGCCAAGCAATAGTGGATCGTTCATCACCGCCTGGATCCGTGCATCAAGATGCGCAAAGATCATGAACTTGCGCACATAGTTCATGCGCTCTTCAATCGGCAGGTCCTCGACCTTGCCCCGGGCTTCGGATTCGAACTGAAGCTGCACTTCGGCTGGAAGCTCCTCGCGAGACGCGATGTCCATCAGCGCTTGCTTCACTTCGATAATGCGGCCCGCTGATAGAAAACTGCGGTGCGAAAGAAAGCCGACGGACCGGTACTGATCCGTCAGCGAGTCCGTGAGCGGGCCAAATTCCTGAAGGGGTTCCAGAACCGCTTCGGGCTGATAAAGGGAAGCCGCGTGCGGCACGTTATCGAGATGGTCAAACATCAGCGTTGCCATATTTGCGGTTTACCCCGCGAGGACCTGCCGCGATCTTGGCATGGCGTGATATATTAGCGGAGACCGACATGGACCTAGCGAACCTGCATCAGCCGCCTTTCAACACGACGATGATGGGGGTCGTCAAGGGCGTCCTCAACTATTACGGCCTGCCGCGAACCGATGCCGAGGTCTACGGCCTGAGCGGCCATGCTTTCCTGATCAATATCCATCCCACGCTGTGCCCGAGCGGGCCGTATTGCTGGAACCGGGCGCCGATTTTCAAGCTCATCGAGAATCTCGGCGTGCGTACGGTTCCGCTCGGCTTCTTTCACGCCGGTTCCTCGCCGGAAGAGCGCGCCGCCATCGAGCGTCAAGTCATCGACGCGCTTGATCGCGGCGAGGCGGCGTCGCTTCTGAACATGGAGCACCAGCTGATCACCGGCTATGACGAAACCGGATTGATGACCAGTCAGCCATGGGAATGCGTTGACTTCCCGCCGAAACACCTCACGTTTGGCTTTTGGAGCGAGTTTGGGGCAGAGATTCACGTGGACTTTCACCGCTTCGAAAAGGGCACGCCGGCGAGAGCGGAAGATGCGTTTGAGGCGGCTCTGCGGTACGCCGTCGACGTCTACCATCATGGCGAGCAGCATGCGGCGGCCGGATACTTGGCAGGCGCAGCGGTTTACGTTGCTTGGGTCCACGCGGTTGAGGCAGGCCACGGATCATCCCACGGCCACTGGTGGAACGCGACGGTTTGGGCGGAGTGCCGGCTGCGAGCGGCGGAGTTCTTCCGGGACCTTTCTGAAGACCTGGCTCCCGCCGATTTAGCCGGGCCGATTTCGGAAGATTACATGGCCATGTCGAAGCTGCTCAGCGCGGCAAGCGACAAGGAACTACCGGTCGCCGAGAAGGTAGCCCTTCTTCGGCAGGCATCGGTTCACGAGGCGAATGCCATCCGCGGGATTGAGTCGTTGCTTGTCTGACGGACCGCCGGTAAAAACCGACCGGCGCCTACGAAAGCTGTTAAGGAGTAAGCGAGGCGAATCGCGTCGGCGGAACCCGGAAGCAGCCCATTAGGCGGCTTTGCCGCATCCATTGCGTCTCCATCACCGGCCCGCCGGGCGAGTGGTGGAACACGGTCGGTAGGCCGTCAGACGACTTGCGATTCCCTACCATCGCGATATGCGTGGCGATTCCATTGCCCTTTACGTCCCAAAAAACGACGTCGCCGGGCCGAAGCTTCTCCATTTTGACCGGCTGGGAATGACGCTTGAACCAGGTAATCAGCACTCGGCAGCGACGCGGATCGATGGCCGGGTCGGGCTTTGCGTACGGATAGCGGCGGCGATTTTTCGCGATGTCGGTGTTCACGGCTCGCCGCAAACTGAATCCAACCGCCGCATAGGCGCGGAGGATGACGTCGGTGCAGACCCCTTTTTGCGGCACCGGGTGGCCGGCGGAAACGTACGCGGGGTCGTAAATTTTGACGGCTTTCGTCTGCCGCTGGAGCTCCGCGAGAATAACGGTTTCGCTCCGACTTAGGCCGGATGCAGGCACCAGCGGCTTAGTAGCGACGCGCTCGGGCCCGCGATCGGCGGCACAGCCGCAAAGGACGAGCAACCCCGCCGCCGCCAACCAAGACCAAGCCGAATTGCCCATCACCGGGCAGATTATTCACCCGATCACGGGTGATTCAAGTGAGAATTCTCACCCTACAGCGAAACTTGCCCGTTCACGGCATGAATCATCTTCCCGGTCGAAACGTCAAACCGGCCTTTCAGGTCGCCGGTCACGATGACCCGGTCACCGGATCGCTCAATTTTTGGCGCTCCTGAACGGCTTCGGCCGAACGGCACGATGTTGGTTAGGTCCCCGCGGGTCGCATTGAAGGTGATCACCAAGCCGTTGACACCCGAAAGCGAACCAAGATTTCCGGTCTTCCAGCGGACATCCGCCCGGTAGATGACGTTTCGAATCTCATCCGCCTCGGCGATCATCACGATGGTTCGGCCGGTAACGTTCCCGCTATCGGCCCGAAGCTGGGAGGACGAACGCGTTGTGGCATCCCAACAGACCAGCCCGCGGACGGATCCCGTAGCTGTGCCGTAATCGTAGTCGGTTGACGTCGTGAATGCCATTCCGGCGACCGGGGGGACAGAAAATCCGCCCGGACCAACGATGACTTTCTTCGGCAACGCCGGGAGCCACTCAAGCATAAAGTGCGAGTTTGCATCCTGACGGATGCCGATCGTGGTTCCAGCGAGGGTGTCCGCTCGCAACAACGTCGGGTTTGTCGTTCGGTACAACAGGTCACGACCGTCGGGCGAAACGGTGAACGACTGGATGGATTGACCGGCATCAATGATGAGTGGAGTGCCAATGCCGGTTGCGGTGATGTTTCGTTTTACGAGCACATCGTAGCCGCCGCCCACACGCAGGCGATGGACCAGGAACCGGCCATCCGCCGAACCCGTGGCACCGGACCCAAGGAGCGTGCCCTTGGTGGTTCCGTCTACCTTGCACAGGAAGAACTCGCCTTCCCCGCCTCCCTGGATTGCGATTCGGTCTGGACCCACGAATCGAACGCTATAGAAGATTTCTTGAGTGCCGGGGGCGATGGTGACGATGTTCGTGAAGTTCGCTCTCGCGGTTTTAACGACAGTTTTTAGGAGAGTAGGCGAAAACTCCGTCCAGGCAACGCTGGCATTGTTTGGCGAAATCACCAGCTGCGGTCGGCCGGTCGACCAAACGGTGCTGGTTCCGGCGGTGAGGTTATAGCGCCGCGTTGTGCCAAAGGTAGTGGCGTAGAGAAGGACGCTTTGGCCATCGGTGGCGGAAGAGATTGCCGGCGCGCCTTCGATGTTCTCGGATGAAAGGTAGGCGGAGTTCTCGCCGTTGTAGTCGAAGGTGAGCAGGCCCGAAGTCGTGAAGGCCGCGATGCTGGTCTCCGAAAGCGGCGGGGTAATCGTGTTGACGGTTGCGGAGCTGATCGTGCCCGCGAGGCCGATGGCCACCGCCCCGGCGTTTGAGTTGATGACGACCGGATCTTGCGTCAGGACCGAGCGGGTCGAGATTCCGCCGAAGGTGGCGGAGGTTGGGCTGACGCTTGTGGCGCGGTTTGACCCTCCGCAGGCGGCAAGGAAAATGCCGAGGCAACAGATGAGGGGGAGACGGCTTTTCGACACAGTGCCAGTATAGGCTTGGCACGCAATTTCAGGCACAAAAAAAGCCGACCTTTCGGTCGGCTTCTTAGATCTATACCGGGCAGCGGGAACTTAAGACTCCTCCCTTGGGCACGGATCCAATATTTTTGGCGGATCGGCTGGTTTGGTTGGAGTCCTCGTCTAGCGGCCAATACCGGTCAGCGGATGCTACTAGGTACTACCCTTGGCGGAACCTGGCCTTAAATGACGCAGCCGAATGGTCTTGGGCCCTGAGATCATTTCCTTTCGGGAATCTGGAAGCCGAGGCGTAACTTGGACTCTTTGCATCGTCACGTCCTCCGCGTGGCGAATATAGAACCCAAAAGCTGGGAAGTGCTTGACTCCAAACCAGGCTGCGTCCGGATATCCGCCTTCATTTTCGGGAACCTGAATCCTTGGCGCATCCGAAGGAGCGCCGCCTGCAGCGTCCAAGATAACGTTATTGAGGTAGACGTCCCGCACTGGATATCCCGGAATACCTGCGATCATGGATCCTCGCTGACCGTTCTCGGCCCCGCTGACATTTTCAAAAATAAGTCGCCGAATTTCGCCGATAACTGGCTTCGGAAGGCCAGGGATCGTACGCCCACGGCTCCCCCGTCGGATGAAGATGGGCGAACCACTGCGAGTGATCGTGAGATCCTGACAAACAATGTCCTGTACCATTCCACCGTCTACGCTGGCCCACGTAATCCCCGTAGTAGCCTCACCACCGGGATTCCCTCCCAGCCGGCAATCACGAATTAGGACATTTCGAAAGGCGCCCTGAGTGTCTGTGCCAAATTTCAAGGCATTGCACCAAGTCGTGAACTCGGAGTTCTCAACAAGCACATTCTCTGTTGCCCGAAGGCCCGCGCCTTTGAAGCACAATGCGTCATCGCCCGACCTAACAAGACAGTTGCGGATGATGACGTTTCGACAGCTGTCAACGTCGATTCCGTCGTTATTGCCGTTCACTCGGCTGTCAACCTTGATTCCGTCAAGGATCAAGTTCTCGCAGTTGAGGTAACTCTGCATCCATGACGCCGCATCTCGTAGAGTGATGCCTCGCAACACGACATTCGTGCATTCGATCACCCGAATCAGAAACGGGCGGCCCGTCACTGAGGCGATCGTTGTTGGCCCAGGAAAGTGTGCCTTGGTTCCACGGCCGTCAATCACTCCTTCCCCACGAATGCCGATGTTCACGCATCGTTCTGCATAGAACATCGACTGCCGAAGATTCATATTCGAGTCCATCACCGTTTTCGTCAATGGCACTCGATCCGGGTAGTCCCTGATGTTAAGGCTTCCCAGCAGTCTCGCCCCCTTGCGAACTTCAAGCATCACATTGGATTTGAAGTCTAGGGTTCCGGTGACGAAGTCGCCATTTTCCACGACGACGGTCCCGCCTCCGGCGTTGGAACACGCGTCAATCGCAGACTGAATCGCACGGGTGTTCACCGTAACACCGCCGGGTTTTGCGCCGAAACTCCTGATATCGAAGTTCCTCGGCGGGACAGACCAGGGTCTGAGAGTTCGTTGAAGCTTCTCGGCCATGCTGAACACACGGGCTTTCGTTCCGTCAACCCAATCTGGACGCATAGCCGGTGAAACCAGCTCCGAATCCCCTCCCGACGTTCGAACCGGTTCCGTAACATCCGCCGGGAAGCGGACGTTTACGAGTTGCCGGCGCGGTGAATCCTTGAAATAGAAAACTGGCTGGCCGCCCCCCGAACCGATACCGGATTCTTCAAACTTGAGATCTGCCGAGTCCTCTGAGGCGACGGCAATGCGAAAGTCGGGCTGCTTCAGCGCAAAATCGACGTTGCGGAACGTTAGCCCCTGAGAGTGACGCAGGTAGAACGCCCATGCGGGAAGCTCGCCCCACATCGAGAATTCCGGATAATTCTGTTCGTTCTCTGGGATCATGCCGATTTGGTTGAGGGGCACGTTAGCTCGCGCCGGATCTCCACCACCGCCGTAAGTGACCTTGACACGCTCTAGAAGAACGTTCTTTATCAAGTATCCGGGCATCCCAACGATCGAAGACGGTATCAGGTTGTGCGGCTTACCGACCTCCTGGAAGTAGTCCTTGGGAAGCGCCGGCACTTCGACATCAATATCACGCAGCACAATTCCACGTATGAACCCCGGACTCCGCTTCTTGTTCCGATGACCGAGCCGGAGGAAGACCGCGTTACCCGTATTGACCGCCTTCAATCTCTCGACCGTCACGTCTTCAATTTCTGCTCCGTCCACGCTTTGAATCGCGATTGCGGAGCGGTACGTATCGCGGACCGAAACATCCGAAATGTGAATCCGCTTGAATCCGATGTGCGATGCCGTTCCAAACTTGATCGCGCTCGCTCTTGAAGCAAGTTTGATACGAGCTACGGTGATGTCTTCGCAGCCTTTGCCAAAAGGCTCCGATTTCAGGCAAAGCGCGTCGTCCGCCGAGTCGATGTCGCAGTCATACATCTCTACTCGTTGACAGTCCACTAAGTCGATTCCGTCGTTGTTCCAGTATCGAGTGCTTCGCACCTTCATTCGGTGGAACTTCATCTCCTCGCAGTCACGGTACGTCTGAACCCAGTTCGCTGAGTTTGCGAAAGTGACGTCGGCGATAAGCACTCCGACACACTTTCTAAACTCCACAACTTGCGGCCGAACCGATTCCGATGGTCGAGTGAATCCATGGTAGACGTGCTGCTCCAGCTTTTGATCAGCCATTAGCTTGTGGGGGTCCACCTCGGTTGGGTTACCCGTGGATCCAATAAAACTCAGCTTCTGGCCGGGTTTGACCCCAGGGTAGAAATCTAGAAAAGTCTTCTGAACCTTGATCCTCTCAAACTCTTTGACGAGTTCTTCCGAATTTCCGTCAAGAACACCCTGACCCGTGATCGCCACATTCTTCTGGTTCGTCGCCATCACCATCGCGGGCCAATTTCCACGCTCATAATCCGTTAGTTTTGGCGAGCCTAGCAGCCGGGAATCCCTTTCCAGGTGCAGCGTGACATGGCTCTTTAGATGTAGAGTTCCCGTGAGGTAGGTTCCCGCAGGAAATCGTACGGTGCCTCCGCCTGCCGCATGCGCTCGATCGATTGCAGCCTGGAGATAACGAGTCTGGACGACTTTTGAATCTTTCACAGCACCGAAGTCAAGGACGTTGTACGTGTTTCCTTCGACCTGACCCGCGAAGGGTTGGATGAAAACAAGAGCAAAAATTGAAGCAATCATCTGGACGTGACCTCGGGTCGTTCATTCTCAACGTTACGGGTGCTTCCGAACCGGTTCAAACACCAACTTACCCGAGCCGGTGCTAACCGCTCCCCTTAAAGCTTCGCATCGGAATCGAGCGTCTCCCTGCGGCTCGACTCCTTGCGCGGCCCCAGTGAACCGGAGGGGAGCCTAACTGCTCGCCAAAGTTCGGCGCTGTGGGATGGGAACGGGTGTGACCTAGAACTTCGGGCACGAAAAAAGCCGACCTTTCGGTCGGCTTCTTAGATCTATACCGGGCAGCGCGAACTTAAGGCTTTGCCGTGCTAACGATCCTCTGGATCAATCGGATACGACCTTCATCGCCAACCAAAATGTCGCCATTTTGAAGCGAGTGAATGCTCCGGATGTTTCGGAACTGAGCCGTCCTCCCGGTGCCTTCTGCAGTACCGGCGACTCCCGTCCCGGCGACGCTTTGTACGCCGTTTCCAAACCGGCGAATGACCTGGTTCGTACGATCTCCGATGTAGAAGGTGTTCGACGAATCAACCGTAATCGCGGACGGATTCTGGAACTTGGCGCTTAAAGGAATGGACGCATCTCCGTAACCAGCAACGGACCCGGCCACGGTGGTCGTGGTTCCGGACGTTTCAACCCGTCGAATACGGTGAGCGCTCGAATCCACAACAAAGAGGAACCCGTCCGGCGCCAAGGTAAGAGCAAGCGGAAGGCTAAAGCGGGCGCTTGGCCCGGTTCCATCCACCGTACCAGCGGCCGGCGTGGTTACCGTGCCGTCACCGGCTGCCGTTAGTACCTGCCAGCTTGCGGCCAACCGTCGGTTAAAGCCGATCGCGGATAGGCTTCGAACGCGCTTACCTAGGCCCTCCGTAACGAACAACTGACCGTCCCCGGTTCGAACGATTCCAGTGAGATCGTTAAATCGAGAACCGTCTCCCGTGCTGCCGTTCGCGAAACCGGCCGTGTTGGTTAGCCCCGCGATTGTGGATACCGTATAGGATGCGGCGGAGGCCGAATCTCCCAATGTGACACCGTTCCCGTCTTGTTCATCGAAGTCAGCCCGGAACTCTATGCGCAGCACTGTGTTCTTTTGCGACACGTAAATCGTCTTGCCGTCCGGCTCGCAAGCAATACCCGTGGGACTCGTGAGCAGGGCGACATCACCTCGGCCGTCGGTGAATCCGGGGACTCCCGGTCGACCGGCGATGGTTGTGACGTTTCCGGAAGCAGAGATTCGGCGGACGGCATGGTTATCGGCATCCGCAACGAAGATTGTTCCGTTTTCTGCACTAGTAATGCCAGACACCGATCGGAAAGCGGCCGAAGCAAGAGGTCCATCCGCGAAGCCAGGATCTGCCCCAGCGAAACCGCGGACTCGGACGTTCGGAGACCCACCGGGGTTCGTCGGTCCTCCGTTCGAAACCGCATCGGGCGGCGCGAGCAAGCTCGTACCCGCCTCGACCTCAACCGTAAAGCTGAACGCCGTGATTCCGCTCGGAACGATAAAGTCCCAGTTGCCTACGGCCGTTGCAACTCCGCTGGCGAGCGTAGCCGGAGTCGCAACCTCGATCACCGGGGTGCGGCCGTCGCCGCCCGGAACGTACGTCGTCGGATTAGCAAGTCGTGGCTTCTCGGCAGTGCTGATTCCACCAGTTGGGATATCAACCGGGAAGTTCGAGCCGGTCGAGACGATTCTGCGTAGCCGATTGTTGCCTTCATCGGCAATAAGAAGTTGACCGTTATCCGCGAAGTTAACTCCGGTCGGGCTGCTTAGGCGAACCAAGCTACCTTCTCCGTCCGTAAATCCTGCCGTTCCGTTCCCGGCAATGGTGGCAAAAAGCCAATTCGGTGCCGAACCCGGGGTTGAACCAGGCCTCAATTGCGCCTGTCGAATCCGGTGATTCCCGGTATCAGCCACGTACAAAGTTCCAAACCGCAACGACACGTCTCGCGGCCCGGAGAATTGAACCAAATCACCAGTTCCATCCAGGAAGCCGAGGCTGCCCATGTTAACCGTCTGCCCCCCAGATATAACCCGAATCGAATTTGCGCCCGTATTGGCGATCACAGTTATCCCACCTTCCCTCGCAATACCCCGCGGATTGGTAAGGCCGGTGGCTAAAGTGGTAACTCCGGAAGCGTTTGGGTTATTGATAGTGCTTTGGATCGTTCGCGCAGTCCCCGCGCCGCTGTCTGTGGACACTAGGGTGATCTGACTCGTACTTTCAGAACTAAGCGCGAGACCGGACGGCGAGTTGAACGTTGATGCTGCCAACGTATTATTATCCGTTCCGGCAGCTCCGGTCCCGGAAAACGTTTCAACGGAAAAATTCGTAAGGAGAACGCGCTTGATGCGGTTGGTTCCCGCTTCTGCGAAGAAAAGCGATTCCCTGTTCTCGAAAACTTTCGAGTACGCGAGGCCCCTTGGCTGACTCAAACCTGTAACAATCGTGGAGACCACCCCATTTTTCAATCGGCGAATGGTGCCGTCGTTTACGGTGAAGTAGATTGATCCGTTGTTGTCAGAAACAACCGCCTGCGGCGCTGCGAAACTCGACGAACCGGCCGGGCCGTCACCTCCCCCCGTCGTTCCATCACCCGCGATCGAAAGAATGTTGTGCAGTGGGCGCAGATCGGTTGCGACCGAAGTGACGTTCGCGAAGTTCCGGAACTGTAACTTCAAGGGGCCAACCATGGTTTCCTGGCTGGTGTTCTTAAGCGAAACGGCGAGGCGCCTTCGTCCCAAAGCTCCCTCGTTGATGAGGCTACTTGAGAAAAATTGGACCGAACTCCCGGCGAAAACGGTCCGGCTCGACGGCTTCAGCTCAGTGATCCGAACGGCGCCGGTTTCGACGTTGACATCAAAGCGTGCCGTTCCAGATTCGAGCGGGGCGGGAGGCACGGGCTGCTCGTTCACGGCTATGCCACTGCCATTCGAACCGCCGCATCCGGCCATGACAACCGCCGCTGCGAGAGCAGAGGGAAAATGATAACGGGCTAAGTGTCGCATTGTGGCCAGTATGCCACGACTAGTCGGCGAGCGCAACCTTCTTGGCTCCTTGTGGATCGAAGGAAATTGCCGGCTCCCGGGGCCCGGATCCGTAGCCCACGCCAAAGTTCGGCGCTGTGGGATGGGAACGGGTGTAACCTAGAATTTCGGGCACTAAAAAAGCCGACCTTTCGGTCGGCTTCTTAGATTTATACCGGGCAGCGCGCTTATCTGACGAGACCCACGGGCCTGGTAGGTTCCGCCGGCGGGGAGCTTAACTGCTCGCCAAAGTCCGGCGCGGTGGGATGGGAACGGGTGTGACCTAGAACTTCGGGCACTAAGAAGCCGACCTTTCAGTCGGCTTCTTAGATTTACATCGGGAAGAGGGCTTATCTGACGAGGCCGAATCGATCTCGTCCAAGTGGCCTGACGACTTCCACCGCCCCGACAAGCCGGAGTGGAGCTTAACTGCTCGCCAAAGTTCGGCGCTGTGGGATGGGAACGGGTGTGACCTAGAATTTCAGGCACTAAAAAAGCCGACCTTTCGGTCGGCTTCTTAGATTTATACCGGGCAGCGCGCTTATCTGACGAGGCCCTACGGCCTGACTACTTCCGCCGCTGTGGAGCTTAACTGCCGTGTTCGGGATGGGAACGGGTGTGACCTCCACGCCATGGCCACCCGGAAATGGGTAGCGCTAAGTGCGCTTTGATAGTTGCACATGGTTTGATTAGAAGCATAATCGAAAACTCTTGGAGCGGAGCTTAATATCAAGCCCTCGGCCACTTAGTATCGCTCACCTTAGTACATTACTGCACTCACAGCCGCGACCTATCAAACCGGTAGTCTTCCGGGGGCCTTACTCTTTCGATGGGAAATCTTATCTTGAGGTGTGCTTGGCGCTTAGATGCTTTCAGCGCTTATCACTGCCCGACGTGGCTACCCAGCGTATGCGCCTGGCGGCACAACTGGTACACCAGAGGTCAGTTCATTCCGGTCCTCTCGTACTAAGAACGACTCCTCTCAAATTTCCTACGTGCGTAGTGGATAGGGACCGAACTGGCTCACGCCGTTCTGAACCCAGCTCGCGTGCCGCTTTAATCCGTGAACTCCGGAACCCTTGGGACCGTGTACAGCCCCAGGATGCGACGAGCCGACATCGAGGTGCCAAACCATGCCGTCGCTGTGAGCGCTCGGGCAAGATCAGCCTGTTATCCCCGGGGTAGCTTATATCCGATGAACCCTGACGTGCCCACGCACAATCAGAGGGTCACTTAGCTCGACTTTCGTCCCTGCTCGACCTGTGTGTCTCGCAGTCAATCGCACTATATACCTATACGCTCGACGGCTGGTTTCCAACCAGCCTGAGTGCAACTTTAGGCGCCTCCGTTACTTTTTGGGAGGCGACCGCCCCAGTCAAACTACCCGCCAGTCATTGTCTCCTCCCCCGATAAGGGGTTGGGTTAGTGAACCAGATGTAAAAGGGTGGTGTTCCATTGGTGCCGAAGCTCCCACCTACGCTCTACATCTACATCCAATTCACAATGACAGGGTGTAGTAAAGCTCCACGGGGTCTTTCCGTCCTACTACGCATAGCCCGCATCTTCACGGGCACTACAGTTTCACCGAGCTTCTCGTTGAGACAGTTCCCAAGTCGTTACGCCTTTCATGCGGGTCGGTATTTAGCCGACAAGGAATTTCGCTACCTTAGGACCGTTAGAGTTACGGCCGCCATTCACCAGGGCTTCGATTCAATGCTTCGCTTGCGCTGACATCTCCTGTTAACCTACTGGCATTGGGCAGGCGTCAGCCCCTATACATCGACTTTCGTCTTAGCAGAGACCTGTGTTTTTGGTAAACAGTCGCCTGGGATGCTTCGCTGCGGCCCCTTGCGGGGCACCCCTTATCCCGAAGTTACGGGGTTCATTTGCCTAGTTCCTTAACGAGAGTTCTCTCGAACGCCTTAGTCTCCTCGACTCACCTACCTGTGTCGGTTTACAGTACGGTCAAACGTGTCATTAACGCTGCGGGACTTTTCTCGGCCCTACGCAGTCTCAGTTCGTTCACCCCGAAGGGATCCCTTCCCCGGCCCGGCTCTTCTGAAAAGAACTCTTAACAAGTTCTAGAGTTTCGGCCTAGCCCGCAACTACCAACAGTGCGGGATGAGACTTTGTAAAACGTCCTCCCATGGCTGACACGCCTGGGTCCAGAATATCAACTGGATGTCCATCGGCTACGCCTTCTGGCCTCGCCTTAGGTACCGCCTAACCTCCGTCTGACGAACATAGCCGGAGAAACCTTAGGTTTTCGGCGTACAGGATTCTCACCTGTATTATCGCTACTCATTCCTGCATTCTCACTCGTGAGCGCTCCACCTGTGCTTCCGCTCAAGCTTCATTGCGAACACGACGCTCCCCTACCGCTCTTTCGAGCCCGAAGCTTCGGGAGTGGACTTTAGCCCCCTTACATTATCCGCGCAAGATCACATTCGGCCAGTAAGCTATTACGCACTTTTTAAAGGATGGCTGCTTCCAAGCCAACCTCCTGGCTGTTTACGCGATCTCACATCGTTTCACACTTAGTCCACGTTTAGGGCCCTTAGCTGTCGATCTGGATTGTTTTCCTTTTGTCCACGGATCTTATCACTCGCGGACTTACTGCCTGACTAATTTAATGGTATTCGGAGTTTGGTTGGGTTCGGTAAGCGGGTAAGCCCCCTAGCCCATTCAGTGCTCTACCCCCATTAAACAACGTCAAACGCTGCACCCAAATGCATTTCGGGGAGAACCAGCTATCTCTGCGTTCGATTGGCATTTCACCGGACTAACCACACCTCATCCCGAGACTTTTCAACGTCTATGAGTTCGGGCCTCCATGATGTGTTACCATCACTTCACCCTGGGCATGGCTAGATCACGCAGTTTCGGGTCTGCTAGTACTGACTTGACGCCTTATTCAGACTCGGTTTCCCTCCGCCTCCGCGACTCAATCGCTTAAGCTTGCCAATACTAACAACTCGCAGGATCATTCTGCAAAAGGTACGCCATCACACCTTAAATGGTGCTCTGACTGTTTGTGGGTTGTACGATTTCAGGTTCTATTTCACTCCCCTAACAGGGGTTCTTTTCACCTTTCCCTCACGGTACTGGATACACTATCGGTGACAAGTCGTATTTAGCCTTATCCAGTGGTCTGGACAGATTCACACGGGGTTCCACGTGCTCCGTGCTACTCAGGTACCACCTAAAGTTGTGTTGAATTTAGACGTACGGGGCTATCACCCACTATGGCCGAGCTTCCCAGCTCTGTTCCGTTATCCAACAACAATCCCCTTTTCTACCAACCTCGACACCAATTGACCCCAGCTATGAGATCAACTCGAATCGAGGGGGAAGGTAGTGGTGGCCCTACAACCCCGGCTAGTAAACTAACCGGTTTGGGCTCTTCCGAGTTCGCTCGCCGCTACTTACGGAATCTCTTCGATTTCTTTTCCTCAGCTTACTTAGATGTTTCAGTTCAGCTGGTTCCCTCTGCAAACCTATTTATTCAGTAGGCAGTGACGGGGCATTACCCCCGCCGGATTTCTCCATTCGGATATCGACGGATCAAAGCTTCTGTGCAGCTCCCCGTCGCGTTTCGCCGCTTGCGCGTCCTTCTTCGGCAACTTGTCCCTAGGCATTCGTCGTACACCCTCTGTAGCTTGTTCTTAAATTCTCTCGCTCTCAAGAGTGCTCGATTACACTTCTAATCAAACCGCTATGCAACTGTCAAAGTTCGCTTTTCGCTAGTCGTTTTGGCTTGTTTTGCCTCAGCGACAGTTGAATATGATACCGAAGCGGGGGGGCTATGTCAAGGGTCCGTTAAGGTTTTCTTGAAAATTGTCCAAATAGGTTCAAAACACCCCGCCAGAACGTATCTACTCTTTGCGCCCCAACCAAGCAAGGCGACCTTGCAGCCAGTCTGCACCCCTTGCGCAAACCGGTTTAGTCGGATATCATGGTCCCTATGAACCGTTTCGGGCTCGGGCTCCTCGGCCTTCTTCTCATTGCATTCCTTGGGGTTGCCACCCTTAACTGGCAAAAACCTGCACCGCAGACAAGAGCGGAGGCGGGAGAACGTGAAGAAGACCCCCGGGGCATCTTGGAGTTCCGCTACCGCTTCTGGAAGGATGAGAATGGGAACGTGCCCGAGGGTGCCTTCGCCCGCGCCGTACGGCAGATGGAGATCCTCGCCGAAGACTCCCCCAGCCGACGATTCATCCCGAACAAGTGGAACCAGCTCGGCCCCATCAACATTCCCGGTCGAACCCGTTGCGTAGTTCCCCACCCAGGCAAGCCGGGCGTTATGCTGCAAGCGACCGCCGGCGGAGGCATCTGGCGCACCGAAAACGACGGGAAGAACTGGACGGCCGTCCAGAACTTCAACATGAACCTCTCGGTGAGCTTCCTCGCCGCCGACCCGAATAACCCGAACTTCGTGCTGGCCGGAACCGGCGAGCCATTCGCGAACCTAGATGCGATTCGCGGGATCGGACTGTACTACTCCACGAATTTTGGAAAAACATGGACCCCAGTTCCTGTGACCGAGTTCATGGGAGACGTTGCCCAAATTCGGTATCGACTGGATGGCAAGGTATGGGTTGCGGCGGGACGAGGCGCGTTCCTCGCCGATTCGTGGAAAGGACCCTACGTCCGGCAAACGGGCACCGAGGTGTTCTACAGCATCGCAATGAATCCCGCCAAGGAAGACGAAGTCTTGATCGCGGGGAACTCGGGGGTTTACCGGCGGCGACTAGATACCGAAGCCTGGACGAAGATTGAAGCCGAGATTCCGGCCGGGCGAAAGTCGGTCGCTTGGGCAAACTCAGACACCGACTATGCCTATGTGCTGTGGGGAACGGAGTTCCTCCAAAACAAGGCCAAGGTGTTTCGTAGCAGCGACCGCGCGGAAACGTTCGCGCTTGTCTCCGGCGACAACCCACCAAACTCGGACTGGTACAGCAACTTCCTCTGGATCAATCCTACGAATCCGTTCCACATCATGGCCTGCGGGGCGTTCATGTTCAACAGCCTGGACGGCGGCGCGACCTGGACCCTCGTCGCGAACGGCATGCACGCCGATGTCCATTACGTCGCGAACCGGCAAGACTTTGGGCTCTCGAGCCAGGTCTATGTCTGTACGGATGGCGGCCTTTACGGTGGGCAGACGCCGCTAGAGCCCGGCCAAGACCAGCCTTTCACCAGCCTTAACGCCATCATGGCCAGCACCCAGGTGTATGGCATTGCGGCCAACAGCAATACGAACAAGATTTACGCCGGAACCCAGGACAACGGGACCTTCCGGCTCGACGATAACGATTCGGTGGCCAAGTCAATCGGCGGCGGTGACGGCGGCTATGTAGCCATCAGCCCGTTCTTTCCGAAGGTCGTGATGTTCCAGACCCAGTATTTGGATCTGTATCTCAGTAAGGACAACGGCGCGACGGCGACCAAAATCACGACCGGCCTTGTCACGGGGCAGGGGAACCAGCCGTTCTTCTCGCCGATGGCGTTCGACGACGGGAATCAGAGCTATGCGTTCGTGATCGGAATGGACATCTACCGCTGCGCGAACATTCTTTCCATCCTTCCAACGTGGGCGGGAATGGGTGCGCCGGTCGCGCCGACCGCCATGGGCCTTGCCGTTCGCGATGCCAACGATGCCAATGTCCCGGATATCTGGATAGGTGGCGGAGACGGCCGCCTCTACACAACGAAAGATCGTTACAAGGCGACCCCGACCTGGACGGCGATTGACAACAACACTCCCGCCAAAAATCCGCTTCCCGACCGCTCAATCAGCAGCATTACGGTTGGCAGAAACGACCCGAACACCGTCATTGTCACCTTTGGCGGGTTCGCAGCGGGCAACATCTGGGCCAGCCGAGATCGGGGCGCAACTTGGGCAAACATCTCAGGCGGTGGGTTCCCGTCGACACCGGTCTACTCGGTCTTTCAAGACCGAAACGACCCGAACTTTTTGCACGCGGCAACGGAAGTCGGCATCGTGTACAGCGTGAACTTCGGCCGATCTTGGGTTGTCGAGGCCAAGTACATGATCGGAGCGTGCGTCTGGCAGCTCACGTCCTACGGCAACCGACCCGAACTTGTGGCCGGAACTCACGGCCGCGGCATTTGGTCCACCATTCCGATCGCGCCGAAGTCCATCGCGCCGGAGGTGTTGGAAGACGAAGACACGAAGGCGATCATGACGGTCACGCTGACCGCCCCGGCGCCGGCCGACGGTGCCAACGTGAGCCTTTCGTCGGATAGCAGATCACTGCTCACGGTTCCCTCCCTCGTTACGGTTCCGCCGTTCCAGCGGTCGGTCTCGTTCTATGCTAAGACCGGCTCCGCCAGTGATGTACGCACCGCCAACGTCACCGCGTTCTACTCCGGCTTAATCGCCACCCAACAGGTTATGGTTCGGCCCACGCCCAGCATTCTGTCGTTCCTCGCGAATCCGGGGACCGTCATCGGCGGCGAGCCGTCCTCAATTCGCCTGACGCTGGAGGCACCACCGCAGTTGAAGACGGCGGAATTCTTCACTCTCTTCAACGAACCCAGTGCCGGGCGAGTCGAAAACGGCGCAACCTTCCAGATTCGAAAAGGGACGTCCAGCCAGAGCCTGCCCATCACCACCTTCCCCGTTGCCAAGCGAACATTCGCCAAGATTTCTGTGCTCCAGCGCGGCAGCTACCGCGAAGAATTCCTGACGATCCTGCCGCCAAGGGTCACCCAGTTTGGTTTGACCCCGTCGTCGGTGAAGGGCGGGTCGGCGACCACCGTGATGGGCAACGTGAGTCTGAGCCACCCGGCGCCGCCGGGCGGAATGGACGTGAAATTGGTGAGCTCCAACCCTGCGGTTGCCAAGGTGCAGCCCGCGGTCACCGTTTCGGGCGGCCAATATGGTGCCTCGTTCCCGGTCACTCACTTCCCTACCGGCACGCAAAAGAATGTGCAGATTACGGCCAGCACCGACTCGAACGCGATGAATACGCTGTTGACGGTCGAGGCTTCGGATCTGGAATCCATCACCCTTTCGGCAGCCGAAACCGAAGGCGGCGCGGGTTTCAAGATCACGGGCCGAGTCAGCCTATTTAGCCCGGCCGGACCGAACGGCGCGCTGGTGTTGCTCTCGCAGTCTCCGGCCGGAATTCTGACGATTCCCAGTAGCGTCACGGTGATTCCAAACGCAACATCCGCAACGTTCAGCTTCTACGCAAAGTCCGTGCCGTTGACGACGTTCTGCAAAGTTTCGGCGAAGTACGGCGCCTCGACGCTAGACGCCGAATTCAAAGTCTGGCCGGCACTGGTGAAGACGTTTGTTCTGAACCGATCGTCCGTGGTTGGCGGCGCGGCGGTCTCGGTGACGGGAACGGTGACGCTCGGCTCGCCGGCATCTCCGGGAGGGCAAATCGTGGAGTTCCTCAGCTTCGACGAGACGGCGGCGAAGCCGGCGGTGACCAGCATCACGATTCCAGCCGGACAGCGAGTTGGCTACGTCCGCATCAACCATTTCCGGGTTGGCGCGGCGCGCCAGGTTAGAATCCTGTCCTCGACCGGCCTCGGCCCCGACCGCGAGGCCATCCTCACGGTGAACCCGGGGTAAGGCGTCATTTGGAGCGGCGTTAGCGCGATTAGCTTGCTGGCGGGGTGGAATCCGCCAGCAAGCCAGCCTGCACTTTTCGGTCCCAACGAAGTTCGTTGGAGTACATGCCGAGCCTGGCCCCCAGCACTCCCAAGATAAGGGCGAAGGGAGCCAGATAAAGTGCCAGTGCGATTGCGACAACTGATCCCATTACGGTGCAAGCGAAGACAAGCCAGAAGACGAGCGTAATCGCGAGGGAATGAAGCGTGTCGACCAGGCGAACATCGGCCCAGATGCCGAGGATCAAAGTCGAAATGTAGCCGAGCGCAAACGGCACCAACGCCAGCCTAAGTGCGCCAATAGGTGAGTAGCCGGGCCAGCCATCTAACAAGAGGAACCAGCCTGTAAAGACGGTCGGGGCGCTGGTAAGAACTGCTGCGAGCCAGATCACGCGCTTGGGCACCGGGCGATACCGCCTCAGGTTGGCCGCGTGGGCCAGCTTTAGTTCGTCGTCGGGCGGTTCCAGCAGCATGTTGTCACTCCCCAAAAACGACAGGCAACAGCCCGCCGCTTACCTTTCGGTCCCAGCGGATGCGGTTGGCATACATGCCGAGGCGCGACCCGAGGAACCCCAGCCCGGCGACCAAAAGTAAAGCATCCTCAAATTCGTTTGGGCCGGTTCTCGCGTAAATGACGGCAAAGCCTGACAAGAGCGGGATGGCGAGGGCGTAAAGCGTTTCGTCAAAACGAACGTCGGCCCAGATGCCGAGGATTACAGTAGAAATATAACCGATAGCGAATGGAGCAAATGCTTGCCAAAACAACGCTTCATGCGGATTATGAACCCAGGCCATATCTGTGAGCCCCATCGCGGCACCAATCGCAAATACTCCATGCAGGACTCCAACGAGCAGAATCACGCCCTTGGGCACCGGGCGATACCGGGCCACGTTGGCCGCATGGGCCGATTTCAGTTCGCTATCGGGCGGTTCCAGCAGCATGCTTTTACTCCGCAAAAACGACCGGCAACCTCCCGGCGCTAACCTTTCGGTCCCATCGAATTCGGTTGGCATACATGCCGAGTCGCGAACCTAGCATTCCCGTGCCGATGACGAAAGGAGAGAAGCAGAACAGTAGTCCCGTTCCGGTGCTTACTCCAAACCCGACGTAGGCGAAGGCGAGCCAAAAAAAGAGCGGGATGCCGAGGGCGTACTGGGTATCCGAAAAACGGACGTCGGCCCATATGCCCAGGATCACGGCAGAAAGATAGCCAAGAACAAAAGATAACAAGGGCACCAAAACCAAAATTTTATACTCATCACCCCACCCCTCCGCAAGGAGCATGTACCCGCCGAAAGTTGTGATCCCGCCGGATACCAACCCGGATAGCCAGATCAGCCGGGGCGGGACGACTTTGTGCCGCGCTAGATTGGCGCGGTGGGCCGAAGCCAACGAATCTTTCGCGATTTCCGGCTTCATCTGGGCCCCTCTTCAAAAGGAGCGGGAAGCGAGCCACCAAGCACTTTTCGGTCCCAGCGGAGTTCGTTGGAGTACATGCCAAGTCTCGCCCCCAGAACTCCCAAGAGAAGGGCGAAGGGAGCAATAAAAATTGACAGGACAGGTCCAATTACCGTGCAGGCGACGACAAGCCAGCAGAGGAGACTGATTGCGACGGCGTGCAGCGTATCGACAAAACGGACATCGGCCCAGATGCCAAGAATCACGGTGGAAAGCCAGCCAAGCGTGACCGGAATCAAGGCTAACAGCACAAACCCGCCAAGGGAGTAGCTTAGCCATCCCGGCTTCCACATCTCAAAGGTGGCAAGAGCGGTTGTTCCCGCCGAGAGCCCTGCCGCAAGCCAGATCAACCGGTGCGGCACCACCTTGTACCGCTGCATATTGGCGCGGTGGGCCGAAGCCAACGCATCTTCTGGTGACTTCGGCCGATTCATCGCGATTACATCAGGGCAGGATCGAGAGTCCGGCCTTGTTCCAGTCGTCCAGGAATCGCTTCAGGCCGGCCTCGGTAAGCGGGTGGCCGAAGAGCTGCTCGATGACCTTCAGCGGCATCGTCGAGACGTGCGCGCCGGCCTGAATCGCCTGCAAAACGTGCAACGGGTGCCGAACGCTGGCCACCAGCACCTGGCTCTCGAAGCCGTAGGTGTCGACCATCGTCACGGTATCGCGCACCGCTTCCATGCCATCGGTCGAAAGGTCATCGACCCGGCCAACGAAGTTCGAGATGTACGTCGCGCCGGCTTTGGCGGCCAAAAGCGCCTGGCCAACCGTGAACACGAGGGTCACGTTGGTGCGGATATCGCGCCGAGTGAGCTCGGAAACGAGTCGGATTCCCGGCTCGATGAGCGGAACCTTGACCACGATGTTCTCGGCCCAGGAACTGACTTCCAACGCTTCGGCAAGCATCGCGTCGTAATCTGTCGCCACGACCTCGGCACTGATGTCCCCGTTCGGAACGAGGCTGCAAATCTCCAGAACCGTTTCCTTGAACCCGCGACCGCTCTTTGCGATCAGGGTTGGGTTCGTCGTCACGCCATCGAGAATTCCCCATTCGGCGGCACGCGCCACTTCCTTCACGTCACCGGTATCGACAAAAAGCTTCATGTCAGCCGGAGTTTACTGTACGGCACGAGGCAAACCGTTACGCACAGTGAAACGGTCCAAGTTTGATCGCAATTTATCTTCATAGCAATTTATCATAAGTTTATGAGGATTGTTTCGTTGATGTACCGGAAAAAGGGTACATGCGTTTGACTGCAACTCGCGTCTGAGAGGCGATCTGTAGATGACATCGTGCCTATACTAAGGGAAATCATGGACGCCACTGCGGCGCCCAACGGAACTGGGGAGGCCTTTGTTCCCGTCGGGACGTATAATTAGATATACCTTGATTTTGCCGTTAAACGTCAGGTAGGTTGGTTTTGGACGGGTGAGTACGATCTTCAAATGAAGATAGGCATCAACGGGGCCATTTTGGTCTCGAAGGATTTTTTCACCAACACCTGCACCGAGGAACTCGGACAAAAATGAAAGCTCGCATTCTCATTCTGGCCCTCACGGCCATCGCTGCCTCTTCCCAGGCATCTTTCATCAGAATCACCCAAACCCTACCGGAATTCCGCAGCTGGAACCTAACCGAGTTCAGCCCGTGGACGGCCGAAATTCCCGTATATGGCACCTTCTCCTTAGATGAAGCAGACGGAATCGTACAACCCTTCCTCCCGGGGGACTACGTAACTGATGAGTACTTCACTGCCTCGTTCATCGCACCGGAGACCGAGCCGAACGGCGGTCGGGACGGCTTCGTTGGAGCGGGAGTTCGTACCGGCAGAATCGGCACGATTCTCCTCAGCGTCCATCGACCGGAAATATTTCGTTACGGGGACTACCCCTTAATTATTCTTCCTGGAGACGGCCTAGACTGGGACGATTATAGTGGGTCTCCTGAACTTTGGGTACGCCACGTGCCATGGCAGCCAGGGCCGCCGCCGGTGCCAGAACCGGCGAGCCTCGCCGTTCTGGGCGTCGGAGCCCTTGCCCTTCTTCGCCGCCGAAAGCGATAAACCCAAAATCGATGCCCTTGACGAGGTGACGATTCCGAAGGACGGGAAGCTCACCCTTTTCTCCGACCTATCTGGATCTTGGATCCGATTTTGAAAACCGCAATGAAAACTCCCATCCTCATTCTGGCCCTCACGGCCATCGCTGCCTCTTCCCAGGCATCGTTCATCAATATCACCCAAACCCTGCCGGAAATCCGCAGCTGGAACTCAACCGAGCTCAGCCCGTGGACGGCCGAAATTCCCGTTTACGGCACCTTTTCCTTAGATGAAGGAGACGGAATCGCAAAACCCTTCCTCCTGGGGAACTACGAATTTGATGAGTATTTCACTGCCTCGTTCATCGCACCAGAGACCGAGCCGAACAGCGGATGGGACGGCTTTGTTGGAGCGGGAGTTCGTACCGGCAGAATCGGCACCATTCTCCTCAGCGTCCATCGGCCAGATAAATTTCGTTACGGGGACTACCCCTTACTTGTTCGCCCAGGAATCGCGGGCCGAGCCTGGGACGATATAGATGGTGCCTCCGATCTTTGGGTACGCCACGTGCCATGGCAGCCAGGACCGCCGCCGGTGCCAGAACCGGCAAGCCTCGCCGTTCTTGGCGTAGGAGCGCTTGCCCTTCTTCGCCGCCGAAAGCGATAAACCCACGGATCCCGGCTAACCTTTAGCCATGCCATCCATCGGTAGTCCGTTCGATACCATCGTCGCGCCGATCACGGGAGCCGGCCCGGCGGCGGTCGCGGCGGTGCGCATCAGCGGACCGGAGGCTTTCGCCATCGCGGCGAAGGTCTTTTCGCCGTTTGACGCGCCGGAGCCAATGCGGGCCCGGTACGGGAAGTTTTATCACGGCGACGACGGACTGGCGCTTCCGTTTGCCGCCGGACACAGCTACACCGGCGACGAAACGGTGGAGCTGTTTGTGCACGGCTCGCCGGTTTCCGTTCGTTTGCTCATCGAGGGTTGCCTCGCCGCCGGAGCACGCTTGGCCGAGCCCGGCGAATTCACCCAGCGTGCGTTTTTGAACGGTCGCATCGACCTAGCGCAAGCTGAATCGGTCGCCGAAACCATCGCTGCCCAAAGCGAGGCGCACTTCCGCCGGGCGACGGAAAACCTTTCGGGCGCGCTCTCACGAGAGATTCGTGCATTGCGCGAGGCGGCACTGACCGAGCTTGCCCACCTGGAAGCCAGCGTGGACTTCAGCGAAGAGATCGGTGAATATGACCTTTCGCGGGCGAAGGACATGTTCTCGCAAGGCTATGGGGTGCTGGGCAGGCTCCTGGAATCCGCCCGCGGCTCGCGAATCTTGCGGAGCGGGTTCCGCGTGAGCCTGGCCGGGCGACCGAACGTCGGCAAGTCTTCCCTGCTGAACGCCTTGCTGCGCAGCGACCGGGCGATCGTCACCGAGATTCCGGGCACGACGCGGGATGTCATCCGCGAGGCGATTGAGATCGAGGGAGTTCAGGTCATCCTCTCGGATACGGCGGGCCTACGCGATACGGCAGACGCCGTCGAGGAAATCGGAATTTCAAGGACGGGCGAAGAAATCGCCTCCGCCGACTTAACCTTCTATTTGTACGACGGAAGCATCGGATGGACCCCGGAAGACGAGCGATGGTGCCCGACGGAAAGCGTTTGGCGGATCGCGACGAAGTGCGACCTCCCCACGTTCCAACCGACGGATGACCGCCGGCTTTCGACCGTCACCGGCGAAGGAATCCCCGAGATTCTGGCGGAACTTGCCCGCATGCTGGAAGAATTGACCCCGCCGATTCTCATTACGGACCGGCATCGCGAGCACCTGATGGCCGCCGAGGGCTTTGCGCTGGAAGGACTTACGGTGTCTTGTTTGGTCACGACGCCCGACCTCGTTTCGGTTTGCCTCAACGAATACATCAACGCCCTCGGCAAGATTTCGGGGGAAACCAGCGGTCCAGACATGCTCACGGAGATCTTCTCGCGGTTCTGCCTGGGCAAGTAAAAGGTATCCTTCAAAAGTATTCAATTACACACGGGCTCGGTCGTGCCAAGGGGTCTCGCAAATGCGAGCATCGGCACGAAATTCAACCGCTCCCGGAGGAAAAACCCACAAGCACATGACAGAACTAAGCATGAAAGAGCTTCTGGAGTCGGGCGTCCACTTTGGACACCAAACCCGACGCTGGAACCCGAAGATGAAGCGCTATATCTATGGCGCGCGCAACGGCATCTACATCATCGACCTGCACCAGACCATTAAGCTGTTCGAAGATGCCCTCAACTACGTGAAGAAGATCGCAGAAGATGGCGGAACCGTTCTCTTCGTCGGCACCAAGAAGCAGGCCCAGGCCGCCATCAAGGAAGCTGCCGAGCGCAGCGGCCAGTACTACATCGCCGAGCGATGGCTTGGCGGAACGCTGACCAACTGGAAGACCATCCAGGGCCGCGTGAACCGACTGAAAGAGCTTGACCGAATGGACGCCGAGGGCTACCTCGACCGACTTCCGAAGAAAGAAGCCCTGAAGCGACGCCAAGAGCGCGACGAACTGAACCGATTCCTAGGCGGAATCCGCAACATGACCGCCATGCCGGCCCTCATGTTCGTGGTTGACCTCAACAAAGAGTCGATCGCGATTGCCGAAGCCAAGAAGCTGAAGATTCCCATCGTCGCCATCGTCGACACCAACTGCGACCCGGACCTCGTGGACGTGGTCATTCCGGGCAACGACGACGCGATCCGCGCGATCCGCTTGGTCACGCAGAAGATCAGCGACGTCATTCTGGAAGCCCGACCGCTCAGCGAGAGCATCACGGAAGGCATCACCGGAGACGCGGCCGTGATCGACGAGACCGACCCGAACCTCGACCAGGCGATTCCGGTCGACGACGAATTCCTCAAGGCCTTCGGAGCTACCGAGGAAGTAAAGAGCTAACCATGGCGAACTACACCGCAGCAGACGTAAAGAAACTTCGAGAAGAGACCGACGCGCCGATGATGGAGTGCAAAAGCGCGCTAGAAGAGGCCGAAGGCGACTTCGCCCGGGCGAAGGAAATCCTTCGCGAGAAGGGCAAGGCGGCCGCCGGCAAGAAAGTTGGCCGTGCCACCGGAGCCGGCGTGGTTGCCTTCGCCGCCAGCGAAGACAAGCTCACGCTTGCGGGCGTTGTGGTGGAAAGCGAAACCGACTTCGTTTCGGGGAACCCAAAGTTCATCGAAATGTCTCAGGGCGTGGCGAACTACGTGCTCGCCAACGGCGCGCCGGAAGGCAACCCGCAGGACGACCCGAAGCTGAAGGAATTGGCCGAGGAGATCGTTGCCCAGTTCCGCGAGAACGTCATCATCACGAAGGCGGTTCGCGTGACGTCCGATGCACCGGTGGCCTTCTACCTGCACCACAACCGCCAGAAGGGCGCCCTCGTGGTTTCCTCCGGCGAATTTGCGGGCACGGAAGCCATCCGAAAGGTCGCGGTGCACATCGTTTCGATTCCGCCGGAAGTCCTCTCGAAGGATCAGCTCTCGCAAGAGAAGCTGGCCGCCGAGCTTGAGATCGAGACCCAGCGCGCCCTCAACGAAGGCAAGCCGGAGAACGTCGCCAAGAACATCGCGCAAGGCCGCGTGAACAAGGAGTTCGTGAAGCGAATCGTGCTTCTTGAGCAGCCTTGGTACATCGAGCCGAGCAAGTCGGTCTCGACGTACCTCAGCGAGGACGCAAAGGGAACCTCGGTTACCGCGTTCGACTACTTCAGCATCGGCGGCAACGCCCCGGTTGAGTAAGTCTCAATTGCCCCTCGACCTCGGTCGAGGGGCTTTTTTGTGCTTAAGGTGCCTGCCGGACGCGCCGGTAGAGATCGTCCACCCGTAGGGCGACTCCCGCCGCAGTGAATTCGTCTCCGGCAAGGAACACCTCGAGGAGCCAACCCGAGCCGCTTCTTGTATAGCGCTCTATGCGGACAAGATCCTGCGAGACGAATACTATTTCGGTCAGGCTGGGGATCGTGGCGTACTCGTCGAATTTCACGCCGCGGTCGTAGCTTTCGGTCGAGGGCGAAAGCACCTCGACCACCAGAGCTGGGTTCAGCAGAGTGGTCTGGTTATCCGTAAATATTGGATCGCACGCGACCGAGACGTCAGGGTAGAAGTAATTTCCGCGCGGGTTGCGAACTCTCGTTTCCGATGAGAATCCCTCGCAAGAGGCCTCGGCGAGGCCGGTATGCAAGGCGCTGCCAACGGAAATAAGCAATCGGCTGTGATGCGCCGTGCCGCCCGACATCATCCGGACCTCGCCGTTAATGTACTCGTGACGAGTCTCGGCTACTTCCTCCCGCGCCAGATACTCCTCCACCGAAACGAACGGAACTGCGACCACTTCCTAAATTATACGAACGAACCGCCCGAAACCAAACCTATTGCCGGCACCTCGACGAGGAAGATTGAATGAGGGCGACTCAGGCGGCGAGGCGAACGCGGGAGTAGAGGTCGTCCACCCGCAGTGCGACCCCCGCTGCTGTGAATTCGTCTCCGGCAAGGAACACTTCGAGGAGCCAGCCCGAGCCGCTTCTCGTATAGCGTTCAATGCGGACGAGATCCTGCGAGACGAAAACAATTTCAGTCAGGCTAGGGATCGTAGCGTACTCGTCGAATTTCACGCCACGGTCGTAGCTTTCGGTCGAGGGCGAAAGCACCTCGACCACCAGAACTGGGTTCAGCAAAGTCGTCTGGTTGTCCGCGTAAATCGGCCCACAAGCGACCGAAACATCCGGATAGAAGTAGTTCCCGCGAGAATTGCGAACCCGCATATCGCTGGAGTAGGCAGTACAAGACGGCTCTCTAAGGCCAGACTGAACTTTCCCGGAAATGTTGACGCTCAGGATGCTGTGGTTTGCCGTGCCGCCCGACATCATCCGGACCTCGCCGTTAATGTACTCGTGACGAGTCTCGGCGACTTCCTCCCGCGCCAGATACTCCTCCACCGAAACGAACGGAACCACCGCCATGATCAAAGTATACGAACAAAACGGCCCAAAGCAGGCCGACCGGTAATGGCTTCAACCGGTAACATCACGTCATGATCTTGGAGGCCGAAGGCGTCGCGGAGCTGCGGAGTTTTTGCGAGCGGGCGCGCGACCTCCGGGGCAGTTCGGCTCCCATCAAGCCTGCCCATCGTATCAAATTTCACTGGCCGCCGCATCCGGTTTCCTATTCCTACAACGTTCACGTGAGCGACTGGACCGGCCAGGCGCGCTTTGAAGCCTACGGCGAGACCTTCGCGGTCGAGGTAGCCCGCACTCCGTTTGGCGTGTTCGGTCGGTGCCAAACCATCTGGCACGAAGACCGTGGCGACAGCATTGAGGACATGCTGGCGAACCTTCGCAAAAGCTCCGAAGTCCTGTTCCGCCGCCAGCTCACGATCAACCACACGCTGGAGCGGCCGGGCCGATTCATCGGCCATATCTCGGAGCTGCCCTCACTCGATCTGCTGAAGCTGACCTACTGCGAGGATCGCGACGTGGCGCACGAAGCCCGCACCGCCATCGAGGCGCACGCCAGCGAGCCGTTTTGGCTGCCGCTGTTTATCGCTGTTTTGCGCGATGAGCTCCACCCGTTCCGACGCATCGCGCAGTGGTGCGTCTTGGACCTGTTTGAAGCCTTGCCGACATTCGTGCGGGACACCGAGCGCGAAGCCGAAGCCGTTGCTGCGATCAAAGCCCTCATTTGGGATGCGCCGGACGACTACGCCCGGACCATCTACAAGGCCGGCGTCGTGCTTGGCGGGCACATTCCCGACCCTTTCGGTGCCGTCGCGTTGATCGAGTGCCTCGACGCGCCGAGCCGCATCGGACGGCGCAGCGCGATCCACGGGCTGTTCCATGTGGTGGAATGGATGCCAGAGATGTCGGAAACCGTGGTCTCCGCCCTCAGGCTGAGCGCCCAGTCCGACCCGGAGCCGATTCTTCGCGACTTCGCCGCCGCCATGGCAAACGACATCGAAGCCGGCGAAACCGATCACGTTGTTGAACCTGTGTTTCCTGAAGAGAACTGACGATGCTGCCGATCATCCTCTCACTCCTGCCCGTTCCGCAATCGCCTGCGCCGAAGGATGCGTTGACCGCGATCTTGAACCGTCCATCCATGCAGGGCGCGATCATCTCGGCAATCGTGACCGACCTCCAGGGGCGGGTCATTTTCGAACAGAACTCGAGCACCCGGGTGATGCCCGCCAGCAACCAAAAGCTGCTCGCGGCCGCCTTCGCGTTGTGTCAGGTTGGGCCAGAAGCACGACCGCAGACCCGATTTTGGAAGCTTGACGATCGGCTCATCATCGACTCGCCCGGCGATCCACTGATGCGGTCCGCACTGCTGATCGACGCTTCCGAAAAGTTGAAGCTCCCACCGAACTTCCCGGTATACGTTCGCGAAGCCTATTCCCCCGGCATCCCAGATTCCTGGGAGCAAGACGACCTGATCTTCACCTACGCCTCGCCGGTTTCCGCGTTCACGGTGGACCGAGGCACCACCGAACTCTGGAACGAGAACGGTCGGTACCGATTCCGTCCCCGATCGTACGACCTCCGCACCCAGCGGATGCGACCGGGCACGACCAATCTCGCGTATGATCCGGCCGGCCGGCGAGTTTGGGTTGCGGGCGATCTCCCGCTGAAACGTGAAAGACTGGCTTCTTTCCCGCTGCCGAAGCCGAACGTTGCGGCCGCCTCTTACTTTGGCAAATATGCCGACGTGGCCGAGGAGCTTCCGGCCACCAAGCCCACCCTGATCATCTCGGGTCGCCCGATGAAAGACGTGCTGGCAGAATGCCTGCCGAGCAGTGACAACAACATCGCCGAGAATCTTTTGCTGATGGGAGCAGACCACTCGGGCCCGCTGGGTGCCAATCCCTATGCCGCCGCCAGAAAGCGCATGACGGCGTTTCTTGAGGACGAGGTCGGCGTGCCGAAAGGCGATCTGCGCGTCTACGACGGGAGCGGCCTCAGTCGGCACAACCTGGTGACCACGCGCGCCGTGGCAAAGTTGCTGGCCTGGATGGAGTTGCCCACGTTCCAGGATGTTTGGCGGAAGTCGCTCGTAACGCCCCGGCTCGGTACGCTGTCGTCGCGGCTTGACGGCGTCGGCTTTGCCGGCAAGACCGGCTCGCTCGATATGGTCGCCGCGCTATCTGGCTATTTGCGAACCGACAGCGGCAATGAAGTGATCGTCAGCGTGATCGCAAACCACTATCTGTGCCCGAACGCCGAAGCCCGCACCGTGCTGGACGACTTCGTTCGAGCAAGCCAAAAGCTCCGACCTTAGGCAGCGTTTCGCGCCGCTTCGGCTTCCGCTTCGGCAACCAACACTGCGTCCAGCGATCGAATCGCGACCTCGAGGTGCTTCTCTTCCGGCTCGCGAGTGGTCAGGTACTGGCTCATCAGGCCCGGATACAACAGGGTGTTGACGAAAGTCGTGTGCCGAAACTTCCCTGCCGCCCGAATGATCTCGTACGCGATGCCGCTGATGAGCGGCAGAATGCAGAGCTCCAGGAGGAACCGAATGAAAGCGTTCCCGAACACGCCGAAAACCTGGCCAAGCGGATATCGCGGGACGAAGGTGAAGATGATGAAGCTCACCATCAGGACAACGATGGCAAAGCTCGTCCCGCAGCGCGGGTGCAATCGGGTCTGATTTCCTACCGACTCAATCGTCTGGGGCTCATTTGCCTCCAGCGCGTTGATCGCCTTGTGCTCGGCGCCGTGATACTTGAAGACCTCTTTGATGTCGGGCAAATGGCCGATTCCCCAGATGTAGCCGAGGAAGAAAACCACCTTGATGACTTCGGTGACGAGGTTAATGCCCGTGCTGCCGACGTTCAATTGCTCAAGCGGCTGGGCGATGAGGTTTGGCAAGAGCTGGAAAATAAAGATTCCGAAGCCCAAGGAAACGACCATCGTTCCACCAACGGCGGCATCCTGGATTCGCTTCTCTTTCTTGGTGACTTCCTTAACAACGGTGCCGCCGGGTTGCTTGGTCGGGTCGACCTGCACGTTCGTTGCGAAGCGCATCGCCTTGATGCCAAGCGCGATCGTATCGAGCAGCGCCAGCGATCCTCGCAACAACGGAAGCTTCAACCACTTTTGGCGACCGATCCACGTCTTCTCGACGGACTCGGTTTCGACCACGATCTCCCCGTTCGGCGCGCGGCAGGCAACGGCAAAGAAATTCGGAGAGCGCATCATTACGCCTTCGATAACCGCTTGCCCGCCATATTGAAGATATTCACCCTGGGGCACGATCCGAAGTATACAACCCCACCCATTTTCTGCCCCGACGGAAAAAAGATCACGAAACACCGCACAAATACGGAGCAATCGCGTCTAACATATCAATCGCATAGCGCGAAAGGAGGGCTCGATGAAAAATGGGAATTCCCCAGATGGATTAAAGCTCACCGAGGACGAAGCGTATGCGCTTTTAGGATTGTGTCTCACAAGTCCGACAAAGCTCGACGCGACGTCCGAGAAAGCACTGAGAAAGCTCGCTGGATACTGCAAAAAGCAAAGCAATCATTCTGATCCTATCGTTAGCCGAAGCACTGACGAGCCGATTCTCAGTCGTGAGCTCAGCCGATTCGGGGTTTAATCCCCCGGCCGGCAAACGACCATGGCCCGGCGGCTTGCCGCTGGGACCATAATCCCACATGGTCTCCCGCTCCGAGTTGCTTGTCGCCCTCGAAAGTCTTGCTCCCAAACGATTTGCGTTTTCCGGCGACCCGGTTGGCCTGCAACTTGCCGCCGTAGAACGGCCCGTCCAGAACGTCGTCGTGGCGCTCGACCACTCGATGGAAGCCGCCCAATACGCCGCAGAGCAGGGCGCCGAAGTACTTCTGACTCATCACCCGCTTTTTTACCGGGGCACTCACTCGGTTACGGATTCCACCCATGGCGGCCGGGTTGCCGCGTTTTTGTTGGGCAACCAGATATCCCATGTCTCGGCGCACACCAACTGGGACTCCGCGCAGGGAGGCATCAACGATGCGCTGGCGGGAATTCTTGGGCTTCAGCACGTAGCGTCTTTTGGCATGGCCGCGATGGTGCCGATGCGCAAGATCACGTTTTTCGCCCCGGAGGAATCCGTCGAAGAGTTGGTCCACCTGGTGACCGGCAGCGGAAAAGCCGGCCGAATCGGGCACTACTTCGACTGCGCGTTTGTCGCTCGCGGCGAGGGCCACTTCCGTGCCGAAGCGCTGGCGGAACCCTACGTCGGCTTGCCCAACGCGTCGAACGTGATTCCGGAGTCGAGAGTGGAGATCGTCTGCCCTGCCGAGTTCTGTTCTACGCTCGTGGGACAGCTCCGCGAAGCGCACCCTTACGAGACTCCCGCCATCGACGTCGTGGTTCTGGAAGATTGCGCAGAGCAACCTGCCGGGCGCATCGGCCACCTTGCCGAGCCGATGAACCTCTCCGAGTTTGCCGCCTTCATCGACGAACGGCTCGATACGCGAGCCCTCGTTTGGGGCAAGCCCAGCCGCAACGTTTCGAAAGTGGCCGTGGTCGGCGGGGCGGCGGATGGAGACTGGGAGAACGCGCTGCGCGAGGAAGCTGATGCGTTTGTGACCGGCGAGGTCCGGCATCACATCGCACTGGAGGCCAGCGAAGCCGGGATGGGGATCGTCGCCGCCGGGCACTTCGCCACCGAGCATCCGGGCTGCGCGGTTCTGCGAGACCGGCTGGCCGCCGCGCTGCCGGAGGTTACGTTCCACCTGTTCACCCCGCCTCCGGGCCGCGGCGCCCGCCCGCTTGATTAGTGGCTTCTGTCGAAGAGTAGGATGGTCGCCTTCCGTTCAACTCCCGACACTCGCAGAAATCTATGAGCCGAACACGGCCCTGAAGCTAGATGTTCCGTCTCATTGACGTCTAACTTCCGGCTCGCCCAAAAGAGAAGCCGGAGCGAAGAAGGACTCGAAAATGGCTTTGAGCATCCGATATTGGTGTTGCCGGTAGTAATCCTTCGGTTCCGACATGAACAAGAGGCCCTCGTCGAGAACCAGCAGGATCGATTCCGCGCTGCTCAACAGCTGCGGAAGCCTCGTGAGCAGCTCAATCCAGCCGACCATGAAGATTGGGAGTTCACTTCGGATGCTCTTGGTGGACTGTAGGACCTCGGTGGCCGACAAGCTATTCCCCGACAGGATGTAGTCGTAATTGCCGTCGCCGGTAGCGATCAGCCTTTGGCCACGGTTTCGCGGGACCATATAGTGCTTCGTTTCACCCATCACCGTTCCGAATACGGTTACCGTGGCGTCCACGCTGGGCGCTTTGTCCAATGGCACGACCTCGATCGGGAGCGAATCCAACAAGGAGCGAAAACCCGAAGACTCGTCCCCGGTACGGGCATAGAAGATCATTGCCATCGAGAAACTATTGGCTCCACGCTTTCAACCCCGTCGGCCAACGGTCATAACAGAATCTTGCGCTGTGGTGACCAAGCTATTCCTCGGGCGGTAGCGAAGTATAAACCGTCCGCTCGTTGTGCTCCCTGGGAAACTCGCCGCTGGCGACTCGGCGCGTCTTTAGGTACCGGTTACGATACACGAGCACCGCATCATAGGAGGCATCCGCGTCGCCGCCCTCCATCGTGACAATAATGTTGCCATTCTTTCGGTACGCGTGGACCCGGTTCACGTTCGAAAGGTCCGCGTAGGCCGAGCGAAAAGTGGTGCACGTGCGGCCGTCGACAATCACCGTGATTCGTCGAACGATGAGCGGGACCGTGTCACCATCGGTCCCCCAGCGGTCGTTTTCATCCGACACCGACCTTGGCCGGACCTGCTCGACCCGCACGCCAATGCCGTTCTTGCGAAACGTCACGTCGTAGCCCTTTGGCCCCCAGCCAATGAGTACCGTCGAGATGAAGATGCCAAGCATTGCTCTCACATTATCATACTGTTTACCGCCGCGTTGGGCTGGAGGAAGATGCCGGCCAATCTGCGACCAGAAACCAGAAATGCGACATTCTTCGACTCTCGAATCAGACGATCCGGCTCGACCTTGCCGATCGAAATGACAACCCCGGAGCGATGAGCGTGCACGGAAACCACTGGTTCCGCGGGAAAACTGCGCACGCAGACGGACCCCGTGGATTGGCAAAGTGCCTCGAAGTCAAACTCCTTCGCCGCCATTTTGGCATAGTGACACTCGACCGAGACAATGCGCCGACCCGCGTCCATCTCGATCCACAGGCTTGCCTTTTCGCCCTCCAGGCATACGCGCTCGGCAATCTTTCCCGGCACCGAATAGCTGATGAGACCGTTCCGATTCTCCCACACGACCATATTGGGCACAACTTCCTCGCTTACTTCCAGGCGCAACACTTCTAGCTGGTTCATACAGATTATTTGTCTAATTGCACTCGAAGTTCAATGCGTATCCGATTGTTCTTATGATCGTACAAGATGTTGCGGAAAAAGTAAACCTGGCCATCGACCATCGAGATTCTCAGCTTCCACGGCTCGCCGACCACCTTCATATCAACCATATGCTTGCCGGTGAAAACCGTCTCAGGAGATTTGCCGGGGCAGGCTACCGCCACACTCGTTTCGTAGGAGCTATTTGCGCCCCCACCTCGCTCCATTTCTTTGACAACGCAATCGCCGACCTTCGCAACGGTGCCGCGATCCTCATCTGTGCCACACCCGATCAATATGAACGGGATCCAGATAAGCCATCGCCTCACTTCTGTCCTTCTTCTTCGACATTGGCGCGCCCCATGAATCGCGCAAAGACCTTCCCTTCCGAGATCGAAACCGCCGGATTCTGCATCAGCCATTCGCCTTTCGGAGCGGCCACAAACACTTCGCGCGCCCCGCTCCATCCTATCTTGATATCCCGCTCGGGCTTTTCGGTATTAATCGCAATGGTAGCCAATATCGATTCCCGTCCAGGATCGCGAACCGTGACGGTGTAGGTGTCCGAGGCGAGCGCCCCGCCGCCATTTCGGTACAGCACCGCGACCAGGTTCACATTCGATGACCGGGCAACGAGGACCGGGACCCCGAACTTCGGCGCAGGCGGCGGCAGGACCAGCTGAACAAGTAGGTAGATCGCGGCCCCAAGGACAAAGGCGAGGATGGTAGTCACGAGCCGCTTCGCGGCTGGGTGCGGCAGGACCCCCGTTCTAGTCACGCTGAAGTCGACCTCGCGCTCTTCAGCCGCCCGCACCAGCAAATGATTTCGCCGATCGCAAATACTATAATAATCCCGAGAACGATGAGGATGAGTTCGAAGATCGTGGCTGGGAGCGAGTCGATGAGCGCGAGCAAATACTTTCGGGACGCATCCGGGAGACCTTCGAGGTCTTTGCCCCGGACCCAAATCCAGACTTTTAGTAGTACAAATGCTACGCCGAGAATCGCCCATGCGCCTGTGCGTTCGACTTTTGACTGCCTGATGATGGCGTACAAGATCACAAACCAAGAAACATTGGCCACTTGCTGACTCACGAGCACGCCGCCTCGGGTCCAGTCGATTCCGAGTTCGCGCCCGTAAGTATAGAGACTTGAGTGGTCTTCGACAAGGTAAGCAGTTATCACTGCCCAAGCAACCCCCAGTGCCACGACGCGGCGCGACAAAACGAATGCACTCATCGGGTTTGACATCGGTTCCGGCGACGCCGCTTCGCTCAATTGTTCTATCGACACCGAAATGAATTATGAACGCGTCTTGAAAGCAACGATGACCAATAGATCAATGAAGTGTCACGCGAACACCTGTCGAAGCCAGACCAGCTTGGCGATGTACATGGCTTCGAGCCCGTACGCTTCCCTACCAATATCCAGGCGCAGGTGCCGCTTCCGATCCCAGACGTGGAACCAATCCGGCCCCAGGTCCGCCGCGCTTGGCAAGTAGTTGGGCAGGCGACCCTTGTCGAGTACGAAAAGATCGCCCGTTGGCCGGAAGCCGTCCGAGTAGAACACGTGCAAATCCCTCCTAAGGTGCTCCGACGCGAGCTGTAGAGCCGATGCATCGACCACCTTCGCTGCCGCCTTCGAAGAGATCATGGCCTCATGCGCATAGTTGAGCCGCTTCGGGAATACGTCACCATGGTCAACCGGCCATTCGCCGCGAGGCAAGTGATCGAGCGGAGTCTCTGGGGAAGACGAAAGGCTAGCAGTACCCGAGAGCCCGACACGGTCAAATTCACGGGCGGATCTGAGATCATGCAGATATCCGTAGAACCCCTCGCGAAGGCCAGCCGGCGAGGAGGAAAACGTAAGTCGCCAGGTCAACTCGTCATCAAAAATGCAGATCTCATCCTCCCCAAGATCCACCACCGAAAGCACGACTTTTGAAAGGTGCGCCATCTGAATTCGAAATCCAGGCTCCGAATTCTTACTTGTGTGGTTGAACACAGACAAAAATCTGAACTCGTTTATGTCGGCAAGCAGCTGGAAAACAGTCCGCTTGACGAAGTCGGGCTCATCCAAGCACTCGAAGCTGACCAGGCAAGTTGGCTCTGGGTTTTTGGGCCACAGCGATTCCCGCAGCGGCTCGCTCACCGGCAGGATCGGGACCTGCGGAAACGCCTCCCGAACTCGGTTTTGCAGGGAGCTCATGTGTTAGTTGTGGTTGTCACCAGAGCCCTAAGGCCGAGTGTTGCTTACCGATGGCCGTCGTGCGCCTCGTTGGTTGGCGACGGTGCCCCCAGTGGAAGTATGGCGGGTCCACGAGTTTCGGTTGTCGATCACTAGTTCTCAAATTGCGTAATAGTTCACGTCAACTTCAAACTTCGAAGGTTTGCCTCCCCTGTAGTAAACGGTCAGAAAGATGGAGTAGTTCAGAAATGCGGTCGAGTTATGCTTCGGGCTAATCACGACTTGTTGATCGAACTTGGATAGTTCAGGCTCCAGAATCGCATCTATTTTTTCCGAAACCGCATCAAACCCTTGGGTCTTTGCGTTCGATATCGCAACCGACGGACTCACACCTTGCCGAACAAGTTGCTCTCCCATCTTATTGAGTTCTCGCTTTTCGGCCTCACATCGATTTGGAACTACCACCGTCACGTTTACCACGAAAGTGGCGCACCAGGCGATGCCAACCGTGACCAGGCCCAGAAGAACAATCTTGATCCACTTTGCTACCATTTGGGTCGTTTACCCCAGCCGGGCTCAGCCGGAAACTCGCTTCGCTTCATCTGTATGCGCCTTCCGCATGCTCGTGCTGAGCCAATCCGGTCGAATCGGCGTGGTACCCGAACCCGCCGCCGTGGGCTTGGTCCCCCGCCCGCTGGATTAGGAGATGTGTTTGTTCATCAGTTGGCCGGGAGAGGAAGCTCGCTGAGACGCCTGTTCCGCCGAGGACCGCGAGCTCAAACCATGCTCGATGTTAACCGACGGAGGAAGATTGCGCCAAAAACAATCGCCTTCGGATAAAAGCCTACGATCACCATTTCATGCCGGACCATTGAAGGGTGGCAATCATGGCCCGGTAACCTGAGACCTCTTCACCCGTGTCTTTTGCTTTGCGGCCTACATTGCAGCTATCTGACCAGTCTCGCTCCTGCACAATATATTCTACGCAATAGTATTTAATTGCCTCAAGATAAAATACTTCATCCAATTCATGCCCACCATGGAACTCAGGCTCCGGGCCAGGTTCCACCAATTTGCATGTCGCTTCGACCATCCGAAACTCGCCGATAGCCCAATCGGGTTGACGCTTCTGGAAACCTGCCGACAGTAGCACCACGTGACGGCTCCTCTGCTCGAACTCGCACTCGGAACCCGGGCCGAGGCGGATGACGCGGCCTACCAGTTGCTCAAACAAGTTCATCGGATCGATATCGGCCTCGGAAGCTTCACAGGAGGAAGACGAATGAGGTGTTTACCCGGACCGTCCTTGAAGAACAGTTCCTTCCTTCCAACGAACCCGGGGAACCCTCCTACCTCAGACGCAGGCCGGTCGAATCGGTCTGCTACCCAATCTCGCCGCCCTGCTCTTCGTTCCCCGCCGACTGTTCTACGGATTCGTCGAGATGATCAGCTTCACAGGCTTTCCTTTGACGTAGGTGAGCTCTCCGCGGTTGAACGGAGCACCAAAAAAGTTCAATCCAGGCAAGGGTTTGCGAGACTCAACCATCAAGATCGTCTGCCGCGAATCGGCCGAGGGCAGCTTCGTTGTTTTATAGCCAAATGAAGATACAAAGCTTGATGCTTCATCCATGGACATTTCGCTTTCCAGAATGATAGTAGACAGATCGCGCACGACGCGTTCATCCCACAGCCATCCGATGATGATCGATTGCCGGATGTAATCCTGGAGGAAAACTGACAATGCAATTACCGCGAATCCAATCCCTATCGCCCGCCGAAGTTTGTTACGTTCCATCCCAGAGTCCATCGTACGCCCGGGATCGGGTTAGCGGCAAGGACTTCCGCAAGGCATTCACCGTGTCGTCAGGCGCCTTTTCCGGCGGCGACGGCAGAAACCCCGTGCCGATTGAATAGCTCGCCAGAATGCAAACGCCGGATCTGTAAGGCAAGGTCTATTTAGGGCTGCAGGCTGGCCTGGATAACCTTAACGAAAACGTCGTCGATCTGGATCTCGTCCACTTTGGGACGCATGCCGGCATGCAAGGAATAAACAACCAAGCCTCGGTCGCTGTTCCACCGCATCGTGGGGTCGTATGCGTTGTTTACATCTGGCCCTTCGTAGACAGTTTTTTCTTTTCCCCTTTGTTTTCGTACGGTTACGCGAATATCGTCGGTCCCAAAGGCGTGCCCGCTTAGAATGTAGTAGGTGGCGAGAAGCTCGCCATCCGGGCTGCTTAATATCTGCATTTCCTTCGGCACGGGTTTCGGGTCGCAGCCAGACAGCGATACGAGCACAAGGCCAATTGATGCTACAACACTCCTTCTCACCTTCTGTTCCTTGCTACAAGCTGATTCTAGATTAAAACGACCGCTTCTCCCGCGTTGGGATCAGCTTCGCAAGCCCGGGAGCGACATCACGGTTTCCCACTCGGATTCGGTGACGGGCATCACGCTGAGCCGCTGGCCGCGCCGGATGACCAGCATCTCGCCCAAAGCCGGAATCTCGCGCAGCTCGGCCAGGGGAATCACCCGCAGGAACTTCTCGACCGGCTCCACGTCCACCGCCAACCAG
>CAMCVK010000008.1 GCA_945881865.1 Fimbriimonas ginsengisoli Gsoil 348
AAGACTTTCGATTTGGGTTCAAAATACGGGTGGATCAGTTCGTTGGTCTTCTCCAGCGCCGAGATTTTCAACGGACGAAGCCGGTGCCCGGAACGCTTCCTAACGGACCGCCATGAACCTTTCGCTCGACGAGGCTAGTTGTCAGAACTTTGAAGTTTCCGCTCGGAAAGAGTGGTTGCTAACCAACGGGATCGGCGGCTATGCCATGGGTACCGTCGCCGGTGTTTTGGCCCGTCGCTACCACGGTCACCTCATCGCCGCCCTCGATCCTCCCGGGCGACGAACGCTTTTGTTGGCGGCCGTTGAAGCCGAGCTGGTGCTGGGAACGCACGCGAAGGGAATTTCGACTAATCAATATCCGGGCGCGGTCTACCCGCAGGGCTACCTGCACCTTGACTCGTTTACTGTCGGGAGCGTTGCCGAATGGACGTTTCGGGCGAAGGGCCACACGATCGTCAAACGGTTGTGGCTGGTCCCAGGCGAAAACCAGGTCGTTGTTGAACTCCAAAACGCGGGGGACCATCCGTTTGGTTTGCGATTACAGCCGCTCATTACTTTTCGCGACCATCATGGGGAGTCCAGTTTCGATGCTGGTTTCGCCCGCCGGATCAGCTTCGATGCCGACGAAACGCTGATCGCGACGGAGGTTCCTTACAAGATTTGGCACCCGGGGGCAGAACGGGTTGAGTTCAACGCCTGGTACTACCGATTCGAAATGTCACGGGAAACCGAGCGCGGGCTGCCGGATCACCAGGATCTCTTCTGCCCGTGTTCTCTGACCTACCACTTGGCGCCTGGGGAAACCTGCCGGATCGTGGTCGGAACCGGGGAAGTCGCCAACGTCGGAACGGCGCCGAAGTGGCCCGCAGACTCCTCCTTCGTGGATGCCATCGGAGCCTCACTCCGGCATTTTTGTGTCGAAACACCGGAGAGAAGTGCCATCATGGCGGGTTACCCGTGGTTCATGGATTGGGGCCGGGACACGATGATCGCGCTGCCGGGCGCTTGCCTTCACACCGGCCGGCTGGACATTGCGAAGCGAATCCTGCGTGACTACGCCTCGGTCGAGAAGGACGGCTTGATACCGAACCGATTCCCCGAGGTGGGCGAGCGACCGGACTACAACACCGCGGACGCCACCCTTTGGTTCGCCAACGCCGTCTACCGAACGCTCCTGCGATCGTGGGACCGCGAGCTCGCGGGCGAGATGCTGGGCGTGCTGCACAGGATATATCGTCACCACGTTAAGGGCACGCATTTCGGTATCCACGTTGACCCCGCGGATGGGCTGTTGTCGCAGGGGACGGACGGTAGCAACCTAACTTGGATGGACGCAAAGATTGGAAATTGGGTCGTTACGCCACGCCACGGCAAGCCGGTCGAGATCAATGGACTCTGGATCAACTTCCTGCGGGCTACGCAATGGATTGCTGACCGTCTTGGCCTGGACTCGGACAATTCGGCCGAGCGAGGAATCTACGCGCAAGCCGCCGACACCGCCCAGGCGAGCTTCGATCGCCGGTTCTGGCATGCCGGGCGCGGCCACTACCTCGACACGGTCGATCCCGCCGATGGATCATTGCGCCCTAATCAGGTGATCGCCCTCAGCCTGCCGCTCTTCCGGGCGAATGTGCAGCACGCTCAGCTTGCCTTGCAAGCCGTTTCTCGTCACCTGCTTACTCCGGTCGGACTGCGGACCCTCGGCCCCGACGAGCCGGGCTACACCGGGCGCTTTGAAGGCAACATGGGAGCGCGCGACGCCGCCTATCACCAAGGCACTGTCTGGCCGTGGCTGCTCGGGCCATACATCACGGCCCTCGTTCGCTACACCGGGGACGTCCGGGAAGCGAAGCGAATCCTGCGAGGAACAAAGGCGATGTTCGCCGAGCAAGGTCTTGGCGGATTCAGCGAGGTCTACGACGGGGACAGCCCGCACCGACCCGGCGGATGCCCTTGGCAGGCCTGGAGTCACGCCGAGATTTTCCGAGCTTGGAAGGAAGACGTCGGCGGATAGTTGCTTCGAAAAGCCGCCCCGGGGCGTCTTAGTTTATTGCCGCTTATGCTCGCGCTTCTCCTCCCTGGGTCGAGACGCGTCGGGCGTTGTCGTCCCTCTTTGGCCTAGATATGTCCGATCGTTTTTGTCACCTACATAACCACACCGAGTACTCCCTGCTCGACGGCGCGAACCGCATCCCGGAGATGGTCCAGCGCGCAAAAGAAATGGAGATGGACGCCCTTGCCATCACCGATCATGGCGTGATGTTTGGCGTGGTGGAGTTCTATCTGGAGTGCAAGAAGGCGGGAATTAAGCCGCTGCTCGGCGTCGAAGCCTACGTGAGCCCGCAGGGAATCGCCCACCGTCGCGGCGATGGCGAGAAGGGCTCGTACCACCTTCTGCTGCTTGCAAAGGACTTGGAGGGCTACCGAAACCTATGCAAGCTGAGCACGATCGCCGCGCTTGAAGGCTATTACTACAAGCCGCGCGTGGACCACGATATCCTTCGAGCCCACAGCAAAGGCGTCATTGCGACCTCGGCTTGCCTGGGTTCCGAGATTTGCCAGGAGCTGCTTCGAGAGAACTACGACAAGGCTCAGTACATCGCCGGAATGTACAAAGAGATGTTCGGGCCAGACAATTTCTTCATTGAACTGCAGGACCACCGCCTGGCCGAGCAGGCGCGAATCCGCGACCCTCTCATCAGAATCGCCCGCGAGCTAAACCTGCCGTTGATCGCGACGAACGACGCGCATTACCTCTGCAAAGAGTCGGCCAAGCCGCACGATGTACTGCTTTGCATCCAAACCGGGTCCTTGACCAAAGACGAAAAGCGGTTCAAGTTCGAGACAGAAGAGTTCTTCCTGAAGGACAAGGCCGAGATGGCCGAACTTTTCCGCGATGTGCCGGAAGCTCTTGAAAACACCGGCATGGTTGCCGACATGTGCAACGTCGAGCTCGATAAGCGTCGGGCCGACATGCCACAGCCGGACGTTCCGGAAGGCGTCGAGAACTTCGCCTACCTACGCGAGCTTGCCGTCAACGGCCTCAAGCAACGGCGGAAGTCTCCCGAGGAAGCGCTGGAACGGCTTGAGTACGAACTGGGCGTCATCGAGAAAACCGGCTACGGCGACTACTTCTTGCTCGTCCGCGAGTTTGCCAACGTCGCGCGCCAACGAGGAATTCAGTACGGCGTCCGCGGTTCGGCGGCGGGCTCGCTGGTGTCGTACTGCATTGGCATCACAGACGTCGATCCGGTCGAATACGGCCTCACGTTCGAGCGGTTCCTCAACCCCGAGCGAATCTCCATGCCCGACGTCGACATGGACTTTGAGGACACGCGCCGTGAGGAGATCATCCAGTACGTCAGCGAGCGGTTTGGCAAAGACCACGTCGCGCAGATCATCACGTTCGGAACGCTCGGCGCAAAAGCAGCCATCAAGGACTGCGGCCGAGTCCAAGGCTACACGCCGCAAGAAACCGACCGGCTGACCAAACTCATCCCAAGCCTGCCCGGTTGGAACCTGGATCGTGCATACAAGGAAGTCGATGAGTTCCGCCAGCTGGTGGACAGCGAGCCGCGCTACAAGGAGCTGTTTGCCGACGCCAAGTCAGTGGAAGGCATTTCCCGCAACGCCGGGGTGCATGCCGCCGGCGTCGTGATCTCGCGCGAGCCGCTCGTGGATTACATCCCGCTGTATCGCAGCAACGACGGCCAGCCGATCACCGCCTTCGAGATGGGGATCCTGGAGAAAATCGGCATGCTCAAGATGGACTTTCTGGGTCTGTCGAACCTTACCGTGCTTGCTCGGACCATCGAGCATGTGAAGAAGCAACGCGGAATCACCATCGACCCGCTGGCCATCGCCGACGGTGACGCCGCGACTTACGAGATGCTTGGCCGGGGCAAGACGATCGGTGTCTTCCAATTGGAAGGCGGCGGCATGACGCGGTGGGTAAGCCAGCTCAAGCCGAACAGCATCCGGGAACTCGCGGCGATGGTCGC
This sequence comes from Fimbriimonas ginsengisoli Gsoil 348, assembly GCA_945881865.1. Classification (GTDB taxonomy): domain Bacteria; phylum Armatimonadota; class Fimbriimonadia; order Fimbriimonadales; family Fimbriimonadaceae; genus Fimbriimonas; species Fimbriimonas ginsengisoli_A. Next base: position 4,002 of record CAMCVK010000008.1, read on the forward strand.
CCTTTACCGTCCCGGGCCGATGACCCACATACCCCGCTTCATCGACACTAAATTTGGCCGAAAGCAAGCCGAGTTCGTCGACGAGCGAATGCGCCCGATTCTGGAAGAGACCTACGGCGTCATCGTCTATCAGGACCAGGTCATGCAGTTGGTGCAGGCAATCGCCGGCTTCACCCTGGGCAAAGCCGATGTTCTGCGTCGGGCGATGGGAAAGAAGGACGTCAAGGCGATGGCCGAGATGAAGGTCGAGTTCATGGACGGCACGGCCGCGAATGGCGTCGCCGAAAAGAATGCCGACGACATCTGGGAAATGCTGCTTCCTTTTGCGGGCTACGCCTTCAACAAGGCCCACGCGGTTTGTTATGCGATCCTTGCGTACCAGACGGCCTACCTGAAGGCGACATATCCGGTCGAGTACATGACCGCGCTCCTTAGCGTGTACTTATCGCGAGAAGATAAAGTGACGACCTTCATTGAGGAGTGTCGCCACATGAAGATTCCGGTATTGCCGCCGGATGTCAATGCCTCCTTTGGCGACTTCAGCATCGAAAAGCGAGGAAAGCAGAGCAACATCCGGTTCGGATTGGTGGCGATCAAGGGAGTCGGCGAGGGCCTGGTCGAGGGCATCGTGGCGAACCGAGTCGCCGACGGGCCGTTCCAACACCTCTACGAATTTGCGGAGCGGACGAAACCATCGGGCATGAACAAGACCGCCCTGGAAGCGCTCATCAAGGCCGGCGCGCTGGACAGCATCGACTCGAATCGGAGGAAGCTTCTCGAGCACTCAGACGGGGCGCTGCAGTATGCCGAGCAGCAGAACCGTGATCGATTAGCCGGGCAGGATTCGCTTTTTCCGTCGGAAGGCGGCGTCGCCTCGAGCTTTCCGGCGCTCCCTGAAGTTGATCCGCTTGGTCGGCACGAGAAGCTGGCCCAGGAGAAGGAGGTGATGGGCATCTATGTCTCTGATCACCCGCTGCGGGGCATGGAACGTGCAATTCGCAACGCGGCGACGCATCGGTGCGCGGACATCGGCGAGATGCAAGATGGCGCCACCGTGAAGCTTGGCGGGGTTATCTCGCGCTATCGTCCGACCACGACGAAGGCCGGAGCAAAAATGTGCCACGTTGCGATCGAAGACTTTTCCGGCGTCGCCGAAGGCATTATCTTCGCTGGTCCGTTCGAAAAACTGAAAGACAAGATCAGCAAGGACGCTGTCGTGTGCTTGGTCGGGAACGTTCAGGTTGAGGAGCGGGGCGCGGAAAGGACGGTAAAGATCCGCGTTCGCGATGTCGAGCCGATTGTGCAGGACGAGCTCGCTTTGGCGCTGGACCCGAACGCAATGGGGTTAGTGACGATCACGTTTGCGCGTGCGACGCAGGCGCAAGTTCGGAGCCTTGCCGAGATCATCGATGAGAATCCCGGCGGCTACGATTGCATGATTCAGATCGTCGACGAGACGCCCCTGCCGCCGATTCTCCTCACCAAGCAGGTTGATCCGAGCGCGTCCTTCGTCGGGTGCATCTCGAAGCTGGTTCGGGGGTCCAAGGTCCTCATCGAACATGTCGACGCTCCGCAGTCCGACGCAGTGGACGATCAGCTATCGGTCCTAGACGCCGAACTTGAGGCCGCCTAGCAGCGTTGCATGTCAAACTAGGAACTTCTCGCTCATGAAAATTTCTTCGCTAGCTTGCTTTGTGTTTGCCCTCGTCGCCGGAACAGCATCAGCGCAGTCCGTTGCCAACGCGACCTTCGACGAGTACGTGGGCGACGTCGTTTTGCTTCAATCGAAGCCGATTCAAAAAGAAATTGGCGTATCTGAAGCGCAGCGCACCCGCATGAATGCCGCCGCCGACCGCTACCGCACGACCCTCACCGCCCTTGATAAGGGGCTGAACGGCCGCAAGCCGACCGAGGCCGACTTCAAGAAAGCACAGCCGCAGATTCAGGCAGCGGGTACCCGACTGAAGCTCGACATCCTGGCCGTGCTTACCACGCCGCAGAAGGTTCGGCTGCGAGAGCTCACCTTGCAGCGCTCTGGCCTCAGCGCGATAAACGATCCCCGCGTCGCCGAGAAGATTGGCCTCACGGGGGCGAGCCTGACCAAGTTTCGTTCGACGTATCGCGACGGTGGGCTTGCCATCGCGGCGATCCAGCGCAAAGCCACCGAGCCGATAATGGAGAAGTACAAGGGCAAGCAGCCGAAAACTGCCGAAGAAGGGAAGACCCTTCAGCAGCAGGTCGACGGCGAGCTGAGGAAAGCGGCCGAGAAGGTTGCGCCGCAAATCCGAGCGCTGGAGGCTTCGACAAGCACCAAGCTCCTTGCCCTGCTCACGGCAAAACAAAAAGCTGCCTACGAGAACTTACGCGGCAAGACGTTTCGTCCTAACTAAGGGCAAATGATTGTTTTGGCGATTGCGGCAGCGATAACGCTGGGGATGCAAGATGAACCGAAGAGCTTGCGGGAGCAGATCGGTGTGCCGTATGACGCTAGTAATGGCTTCTTCGACTATATCGACGCCGCCGAAATCGTTCGCGCCGCCGACTTGAGTGAGTTAGAACGTGAGTACACCGAGCTCCTGAACCAGCCGGTTAAAGCCAAGGGGCGGAAGGAGAGGCTTGCGGAGCTTCGGCAACGGATGGCGCGAGTCGCCGAACAGGCCATGGTCCGGGTCCGAATTGGGAACCAGAAACAGGTCTGGGATCCGAGGATCAAGGTCGACGTCACGACGCTCTTTCCCGAGCTTTCCGGCTTTCGGGCGGTCGCGAAGGCAGGTAGACATGCAATTCTGTATCGGCTTTCGCAGGGCGACTCGAGGGGTGCCGCGCGCTTGGTGGCCGACGGGCTCTCGTTCTCACAAAACATCGCCTCGGGGCCTCTCATCTCGCTGCTGGTTTCGCTCGCCGCCGATGCAATCTATTTGGCGGCAATTGAGCCCTACTTGATGTCGTTTTCGGAGGCTGACTTACGCGTGCTTTCCGAGGCGGCGACGGCATTTCTGGCGCGGCCACCGATGTTTCGCCGGATTGCGGAGGCAGAGACACGCTTCTATCGGGAAATGTTTGAGTCATGGAAAGATGAGGGCAAGAAATATACGGAGGAGGACGAAGCCGACCAGACTACCGAGTATCTCAAGAAGCTGACCCCAGAGCGAATCGAAAAGATGGCGGTGCAGATCATGCGCCGTATGGCGCTCGAGGACGAGAAGGAACTCAAGGTTTTGGAGTCGCCGGAAGCCAACTGGTACGCAAAGATTCGCTTGACCGATCCGCCGGAGGAAGACTTCGTGGAAAAGGAAGAACCACCTCCAAAGAACGACCAGGATGTCGTAGACCAATTGCTAAGGCTTCGCAGTTCCCTGTTCATCATGGTCGAGCCGGTCGGGATCCGCCGCGCTCAGGTCCGGCTGTTGTTGCTTCACACGAAGATCCTTCAGTACCGCTGGAGCTATCGACGACTACCTAAGACGCTCGCCGAGGTGGATGCAAGCATTGATCCGTTGTCGGGCAAGCCATTTCGGTATGAGGTGAACGGGATGAACTACCGACTTTGGAGCGAGGGGCGTGGCCCCCGGGGAGAGGTCGAGTTGCGGTACCGGCGAGCGAAGTCAGCCGGGACGGCAGTCGGAGATGGCCCGCCATGATGGCCGTCCTTGCCGCCGCGCTGGTGCTTGGCCAAACGCCGACGACGGCCGATGAGGCGTACGTTCGGGCCGGAAAGATCGCGAAAGAACTCAAGCTAGAGGCGCATATTGAGTTCCTAAAGCAGCTTGTGCGGTATCAAACCGGAGCCGAGAAGCAGCCCCCAAGACCGTTTGACAAATTCACGTTGGCGACGAAACCCACTACGGTTCGAAAGCGGATCACCGAGATCATGGCCAAGGTCTCGCCTTGGATCGAGACCGGGAATCGCCTGCCAGTGGCCGCACCGGAGCAGAAGGAAACGCTTCCAACGTCGTTCCAGTTTTTTATTCGGGATGGATTTGCAGCGGCGGCCCAGTACCGATTTTCGACCGGTGACCCCCGACTCGGCATTGAACTGTGGCGCCAGGCGACCGACTTTGGCCTCCAATTCGAGCGGAGCGCGCTTGGAATTTTTCCCGCAACAAACTTCCACGTTGACCAAGCGCTCAGTGAGCTCTTTCTGTATGTAGACGGCCTGTCCGCTGAGCAACTTCGAGTGGTTGAGAAACAAGCCGAGCGATTGCTGCTTCCTCCCGACTATCCCGCGATTCGAAGTCGCGCTCACTTGGAGCAGCTACGGAGTTTTTTGCCGGGGATGTTCAAAGAGCTTCAAGACTACATGTCAAACATTCCGTTGGGCCAGTACGCCGCGAAAATCAAGCCGGAAATCCATCCCGCGATTCGGCGAGAGGTTTACGAGGCGGCAAAAAAGCTTACGGAAGCACGCATTGCCGCGTTTGGAAAAACCGAATCCGATTGGTACCGGCTCAAACCGACTTCGGTAGAGCCGACCGGAGGGTGGCCAAAGAATCCGGTCCGCAATGATCAACAGTTCGTGGCCGAGTACCTTGACTGGGCCATGGCTGACTTTCTTGGCTGGAATACCAAGCGGCTAGGCCGACGGCAGTCTTACGTGCGCCAGCTGATCCTCCGGTGCAAGGTCCTGCGCTACCGATGGGACAACGACAAGCTTCCAGGCGACCTCACGGATGTGGTGCCGCTCTCCGAAACCGTGGACCCGTTCTCCGAACGCAGGTTCGAATACGAGCAGAAGTGGAATGGCTTTCGCATCTGGTCCTACTGGCGCGGAACGGACGAAATTCTGGAGCTGCAAGCGCCCAGAAACTAAAAAGGCCGCCGGCGAAAATCGCCGACGGCCAAGATGAAGCCCAGACTTAACGGGCGTAGAACTCGACGACCTGCTGCTCTTGGAAGAACGAGGGGAAGTCTTCGCGCTCGGGCAGCGAGATGATCTTGCCGGCGAACTGAGGAACGTCGGCCTCCATGTAGGCCGGGACGGCCGCGCCCTCGTAGGCGTTCTCGCGGGCAATCTTTCGGCTGACTTCGCGGTCGCGGACGGCAACCACGTCGCCGATCTTCAGCAGGAAGCTGGAGATGTTGACCATTCGGCCGTTTACGGTGACGTGTCCGTGGCTGACCAACTGGCGGGCCTGGAAAATCGTCCGGGCGTAGCCAAGTCGCCAAACTGCCGTTGACAAGCGAAGCTCAAGAAGCCGGAGGAAGTTCAGGCTCGTGTTTCCGCTCATTCGCTGCGCTTTCGTAAAGGTGTTGGCAAACTGCTTCTCCAGAAGGTTGTAATACCGTCGGATAACCTGTTTCGCCAGAAGCTGGTCGCCATACTCAGAGCGGCGTCGTTGCTCCATGTTGGGGCCGTGCTGACCCGTTGGGTATAGGCGATTGCGCGATTTCTTCGACTGGGGGCGACCCCAAATGTCGAATCCTACGGCGCGGCAGATATCAGTCTTTCTTCCTCGGTACGTTGCCATGTGCTGTCCAAAAACCCGCGTACAAAACCTCGCGAACGACAAAGAATACCCTACAGAACGGGAGCCGACTTAGAGTATCGTTCGAGACATGATCTCGGTAGCGATTCTCGCGTCGATGGCGACTCTCCCGCAACTTGTTGCAATCCGTCCGAACGCAACCTTCGCCGCCGTTGGCCAAGAAACGGTGCTCAACTACTCCGAACTGTCCCCCAACGTACCCTTTACCGAGGTGATCGCCAGTTGGAACGTGAAGTCCGCCGCCGCCGCGAAGGTTCGCATCGAGCTGAGGGGCCGAAACGGAGACCAACTCACGAAGTGGTACCGCATGGCCGATTGGGCCTACGAAGAGTTGCTTTCCCCGCGCCAAAGCCTGAACGGCCAGCGGGATGAGAACGGAAACGTCGAGACCGACACGCTTGTGTTTCGAAAGCCGATGCAGAGCGTCGATCTTCGGGTCACCCTTTCGACCTCTCCCGATGTGACGGATGAAGGCGGGCCGCTGCCGAAGCTGGACCTAGTGACGCTCGCGTTTTCGAAAGGGAAGGTAACGGCGAAGTCTCCGGTGCCTGCGGCTCGGCACGCCGCGTGGGGACGCGTCATCGAAGTCCCGCAGCGCGCGCAAGGAAACTATCCCCGCGGAAACGTGTTATGCAGCGCAACCTGCACCAGCATGATGCTTTGGCACTACGCCAAGAAGCTCAATCGACCCGAGATCGACCGCGATGTACCGCTGGTTGAAGCAAAGGTTTGGGATTCGGTTTACAAAGGGGCCGGAAACTGGCCCTTCAACACCGCTTTTGCGGGCAGCTTCGCGCCGCTACAAGCCTATGTCGCCCGGTTCGGCGGCATCGAGGACCTGGAGAAGTGGATCGAAGTCGGCTTGCCGGTGGTCTGCTCCGTCTCGTTCGACTTAGTGCGGGGGAGGCCGCTGTCTCCGACCGAATCCGGGCACCTGGTGGTGTTGGTAGGATTCACTAAGAACGGTGACCCAGTCTTCAACGATCCGGCCCGAAAGGAGCAGGTTCGCTACACCTATACGAGGCAGAACTTTGAGAACGGATGGGCCTATTCGGGCCGTACGGTCTACGTAATCCACCCTGCTTCGGCCGTCCCGCCGCCGAATTCTGAAGGAAAGTGGCTGGAAAAGCCGTAAGCGGCGTCCTTTGGACCCACCCGCGTTGTCTGTTTCCCCGTAATGCCGCATACTCGGCCCGAGTTTCATGAAGAAAGCGATTGTCTGGATCGGAATCTGTTTAGCCATTTTTGTTGGCGTTGGCGTCGTCATGAGCCAAAACGCCGCACGCACCAAGTCCGATAACGAGAAGGTTGTCGCCGACCACACGGTTGAGCGGGGAACCCTTAAGGTCACCGTCGTCGAGAACGGCACCATAGAAGCGGTCAAGTCGGTTGAGCTGAAGAGCCGGGTGACGGGCCGCGTTGCGCAGCTGCTGGTAGACGAAGGCGACGTCGTAAAGGCGGGCGACCTGATTGCCGTGATTGACCCGCAAGAGACCCAGCTCAAGGTTCAGCAAGACCAGGCACAGCTGCGCGGAGCGCAAAGCCAAGTCGACCGAGCGAGTCTTGAAATTAGTCAACGACGCCTCACGGCCCGGGCGGCTTATTCGCAAGCTGAGGAGCGCGTCAAGCAGTTGCAGCTCGAGCTGAAATCTCAGCCAGTGCTGACTCGCGCCCTTATCGCCGAGGCAGAGAGCGCCGTGAACACCGCGATCGCCGAGAAAGATCGGCTGGTGAAAAGCGCCCAGCCATCGCAGCGCGTTTCCACCGAGACCGCGCTGCAGGAAGCGAAGTCGAACTATGACAACGCGGTTCGAGACCTCAACCGACAGACGGAGCTAGAAGCCAAGGGATACGTCTCCAAAAAGGCGGTCGAAGACTCGCAACTGAACGTGGACAATGCCCGGAGCCGACGTGCGTCTGCGCAAGAGTCACTGGATCGATTAGCCGCCGCGCAGGTGGTTGAGTTGAAGAAAGCGGATGAGCAGATTGCCCAGGCGAGAGCCAGCCTCTCCCGAGCGAAGGCGAACGCGATTCAGGACCGGACAAAGCAGATGGAGTTTCGAAGTGCGCTCGATGCATTGGCCAGCGCCCGAGCAAACCTGCAGGATCCGGCAATTTTGGCCAAAGGCAGAGACCAGAACCAGGCCTCCATCGACCAGCTTCGAAGCATCCTTTCCGACTCGGAACGGCAGCTTCGCGAGACCGAAATTCGCGCGCCGTTCGGCGGAATCGTTACGAAGAAGGGAATCGAGATCGGGGAATTGGCTACTGGTCTTAGCTCGTTTAGCAGTGGTTCCACCATCGTAAAGATTGAGGATCGAACGACGATGCGGGTGACGCTGAACATGAATGAAATCGACGTCGCCCGGATCAAGAACGAGATGCCGGCAGTCGTCGAGGTCGATGCCCTTCCGAGTGAGAAGTTTAGCGGACGGGTCCAGAAGATCTCGCCCGCAAGCAACGAGGCGGCCCCGGGCTCGGCCGACGCAGTGGTTCGCTATAAGGTCGAGATCTTGCTGGACGCCGGGTCACCCACCCTTCGATCGGGAATGTCGGCCAAGTGTAAGCTCGATGTCATCAATCGGAAAGATGTCGTGCTTGTTCCGCTCGATTACTTGACGAAGAAGGGCGAGGATTCGTACATCACGCTCCTCAATCCAGATGCGAAAGCGAAGGAGAAGACCATCGAGAAGAAGGTGGTTCTCGGAGCCCAGTCTGGCTCGCAAGCTGAGGTTGTCTCAGGCATCAAGAATGGCGAAAAGATCGTCAAGCCTACGTTCACGGGGCCGAAGAGGAAAGGCTTTATGGGCGGACCTGAGGACGGCGGCTCGTGATCTGGCAGAGCTTCATCACCGCGCTTGAGATGCTACGCATGCACAAGCTGCGGGCATTCCTCACGATGCTCGGCGTGATCATCGGGGTCATGGCCGTGACGATCATCGTCATGGTCTCAAGCGGATTCCAATACTATCTTTCGAACGAGTTCAAGAAAATCGGGTCCGACACCATCATGGTCGTCTATGACCGCTGGGGTGGCAGTACCGAGAAGAACGCCTCGATTGACTCGCTGAAGATGGAGGATGCCGACTTCCTCCGAAATCGGGTGAGCTCAATCGACGTGGTCGTGCCGATGGTGCAGGCCGGCGGTCAAAAGATCGTGTTCGGGGATCAATCCATCGACAACGCCAAGGTGAACGCGACCGATGAGAACTACGGCGTGCTCAACGGCGTGAAGCTCTCCAGTGGGCGTGGACTCTCGGCGGTGGACATAGCCACCCGGGCGAACGTGGCGGTCATTGGGCCTGAGATTAGAGAGCGATTGTTCCCGACCGGCAAGGTTCTCGGGCAGCTGATCAGCCTGAATGGGATCGCGCTTGAAGTCATTGGTGTGGCGGAGCGGGCCGACTTTTTGGGTGACAGCAACGCAAAGGACATCCTGATGCCGATTTCGACGGCGCAGGACAAGTGGCTGGGTAGCAAGAGCCTATATCTCATCACCACGCGGCCTAAGCCCGGCATCAAGGTGGACCGCGCAATGGACGACGTTTGGGCGGCGATGATGATGCGTAGCGGAAACAAGCGCATTTACCGTGTTGACTCGAACGAATCCATCCTGAAGGTCTTCGGCAACGTCTTTGGCGTCGCTGGCGCCGTCCTGAGCGCGATTGCAGCCCTCTCGTTGTTGGTTGGCGGCATCGGAATCATGAACATCATGCTGGTATCGGTTACCGAACGGACGAAGGAGATTGGCCTACGCAAGTCGGTAGGAGCCAAGCGCGGGGCGATCCTCGTACAGTTCATGGTTGAAGCCGGCATGCTTTCGCTCATCGGCGGCCTTATCGGCATGGGCATTGCGTTCCTGCTGGGGCAGCTCGTTACCGCCGGGACGGCGGCGGCAAAGTGGCCCTCGGAGGGCGGATTGCCAACCCAGTTTCCTATCGCGGCGGCGCTCATGTCGGCGCTTTTTTCGGCCCTCATCGGTATCGTATTCGGCCTGTATCCGGCGATCAGCGCCTCGAAGCTGGATCCCATCGTCGCTCTGCGGCGTGAGTGAGGCTAACTTCCGACCGAATCCGCTTGAGTGCCCGGTTCTACGATGAGGACCGGGCACTTTCTACTTGGCATGACGGCAGTGGACGGGGAGACCGCTCACGCGGAGCTAGCTTGATCACCCGGTCCTACGAAGAGCGCCGAGTACTCTGACCCGCACTGACGGTTACGGAGCAGGCAGACTGCCCGGAGAGAGCCCATCGGACGGCATGCTCCCGGTGTGTGTAACGTACAAAAATAGCACCCGGCCCTCCAAGGAGAACCGGGTGCCCGATTGTCTGCCCTTACTTCTTCAGCGTCAGGGTGGTCGCCTTACCGGCGCCAGCATAGAATGCGGAGATCGTAACGATCTTGTCGGCTGCTACCTTCGAGTGCGTGATGTTGAACGTTGCCGTCTTCGTGCCAGCGGCTATCACGACCGAAGCCGGAACTACGGCCGAGCCGGTGTTCGATTTCAACGTGACCGTAAGGCCGCCCGCCGGTGCGTTCTGAACTAGGGTTACCGTACCCGTGACAACCGCGCCGGAGCCACCAACCACGCTGGTCGGCGAGACCGTGACGTTGCTGAGCTGGAACGGATAGATATAGGCAAAGCCGGTCGCGTTGCCGGTTGCGGTATCTGCCTTGATCCCGAACGTCTTCCGTACGGTGACGATGCCGTGGGTGATCGGGAACGTCGCAAAGTTTGTTCCTGCCGGAACCGTAACCGTTGCCGGGAACGAGAGGGTGGAACCAACCGTGGCCGACGTCAGGTTAACCGTGATCGAGCTTCCGGCGGGTGCCTTCGCGTTCAGATCGACCCGACCGGTCATCGTCGAACCGTCGCCGCCAAATGCCGTCGCGGGACTAATTCCGACTCGCGCCGGCTTCGGCATGAGAACCCTCAGCTTCGCCGTGCTGCTTGAACCCGCGTAGCTACCCGTGATGTTCACATCCGTCGACGTCGATACCGAGTAGACCTTCACCAAGAATGTCGCCGTCGTGGCACCTTCGGCAACAGTTACCGAGGTCAATCGTGGCAGTGCGATAGCGTTGTTGCTAGAAGACAACGTCACCTTTGCGCCACCGACCGGCGCCGGATTCTTGAGCTCAACGGTACCCGTCGCATCGGCAAGACCACCGAAGGTGGAGGTTGGCGACAGCGTCACCGTCTTGATCGCGCCCGGCACGACATTTACTACCACCGAACCGCTGTTCGGACCGTATGTCGCCGTGATGGTTACCGGCGTCGTGGTCGCAACTGAGTTCGCCTGGATGGGGAACTGCACGCTGAAGCCGCGTGGGGAGATGGTCGCCGTCGCCGGAACCGAGATTGCCGGGGATGAGGACGAGAGGGAGATTTGACCGCCAAACGAGCTGGCCGGCTCGTTGATCGTGATGGTTCCCATTCCGCCCGTGTTGCTCTCAAGGCTTGCCGGGCCGGTGACCGTCACGCCGATCGGGCCAAGGGTCCAAATTCCGCGTCCGTGGGTGGCAGCAAGGAGGGTCTTCGAGTTCGCCATGTAGGTGAGCTCGTCGACGGAAACATTTACCGGACCGTCGGCAACCGACGACCACGAAGCTCCGTTGTTCGACGTCTTCAGGATTCCGACTTCGGTGCCAACGTAGATGACATTGGCGTTGTCGGGGTGTCGGGCAATGCCGCGAATCGGTGCGGAAGGCAGGGCAGTAGCGCCGGCGCCCGAGATCGAAGTCCAGGTGGTACCGCCGTTCGTCGTCTGCCAAAGGTTGTTCGCCTCAAAGCCGCCAAAGCCAATGGTGACCTTGTTGCTGTCGGTCGGATCGATCATGATTCGACCGACGTAGCGGTTTGGCAAACCAGCAATTGCGGTCCAGGTCGGCGTTCCGAGGGCATTTGAGGTCTTTCGAACCTTGCCGTCGTTGCAGCCCACCCATACGACTTCTGAGTTACCGGGAGCAACGGCAACCGCAGAGATGTAGTCCGTCAACGGGGACATGATCTGCGTCCACGTCGGAGTGCCTGCTTTGAGGTTATTGCTTCGCCAGAGGCTGGCACCACCGGCGAACATTCGGTTCACGTTGTTCGGGTCCAAAACAAACGGAGCAATGAAGTTCGCGCTGTTGCCAGCGTCACCCAAACCACTGGTGATGTAGTTTGCGTTGCCTCCACCGTTGGTGGTTCGGAAAATCCGGAGAAAGATGTACTCGCCGTACTGATAGTTGTTGTCCGTCGGATCAATGGCACACCAGCCACCGTCGCCGCCGAAAATCCAGTCCGTATCCAGGCTCGCCCGGGTCAACAGGTGCGTACCGTTGTCTTGGGTTCCACCAACGATTTTGCCGGTTGCGCCATCACCAGCGGCTCCGTAGAACTGGCTGGTACGGACTTTCTTCGAGGGCCACGACCATCCGGTCGTCTTGCTCGCGGAGTAGATGTTGTCGGTGCGGTAGACACCGCCGTCGGTGCAGATGTAAACCCGTCGATTGTTAACCCCGTCGAAGCCGGGATCAGCGGTGATCGAGTGGTTGTCCGGGTGCGGCGTGTTCGTTTGGATGTAGCCTTCGCCGATTTGGGTTAGGCTGGTTCCTCCATTGGTGCTTCGAAAAGTCTCGGTGCCAGAAACAACGATGACGTTTTCGTTCGTCGGGTCAACCCAGATCGCGTTGTTGTACCAGTTAGAATTGACGGAACCGCTCGTCGTGCGCACAGAGAATGTCGCGCCACCGTCGGTCGACCGGTAGATTTTTCCGTCCACGGCTGCGTTAGCGAAGATGACATCGGGATTCGACTTGGCGTAGGCCAGTTCGATTCGACTTCCGAAGCCATTGAATCGAAGACCCGCACTTTCCGTCCAGTTTGCGCCGCCGTTCGTCGAGAACATGGCTCTATGGAACCACTGGCCGGTGCTGAAGCTGTAATCCAAGAAGGTGGCGACCGCCTTGTTTCCATCGGTCGGATGGAAGGTAACCATCATGCCCACCTGCGAATCTTGGACCTTTGTGAAGCTCGTTCCGCCGTTGGTGGACCGGAAGAGTCCGCCATATTGGACCGAGATGAGGATGCGGTTAGAGTCGGTTGGGGAAATGGCGATTCGGTTAACGCCAGCAAATTGTGAGGTGCCCGGGATCATGTTCCAGGTCGTCCCGCCGTCAACTGACTTCAGGATGCCGGAGCCTTGGATCGCGTCGCCGTTGAAGTAGCCCTCACCGGTTCCAGCATAGAGAATGTTCGGGTTCGCCGGGTCGATGGCCATGGAGCAGATCGCGAGATTTTCGATCTTGTCGCCCAAATTCGTCCAGTTCGCGCCGCCGTCGGTGGTCTTCCAGATACCGCCGCCAACTGCACCCGTCCACATCACGTTTCGGTCCGCCGGGCTGATGACCAGCGCGCGAGTTCGACCAGGTACGTTGTCCGGGCCTCGCTCGACCCAGAGCTCCGATTCTCCAGAGAACCGGGACCGAAAGTTCATCTCGGCAATCTGTGCCCGAGCTTTCATCATGCCATCCGGCCGAATCTTTCCGTCATCGCTGCGCCATGCCAGCGCGCGCCACTGCGCTGCTTCCATTGCGCCGGTTGCCTTGGGCATAGCTCGCTTTCGCGTCGTTTGCCTCTTCGCTGCGGCGATAAGAGCCTTCATGCGGTCCGTCTTCGAAGCCTCTTTGGCTACGGGAACGGCCTTCTTGGTGAGAATTTTGGCCTTAGGCGCGGTAGGTGCCTTCTTGTCTTGGCCGCCGGCAACCGCAAACGCAGCTGCGAGCAGAAGGCACAATTGGGGAAGCAATTTTTTGATTGGCATGAATCTCCTTTGATCTTAACGATTGTCCGGTTCCTCGCAGTTTTGGCAAAACGAGGACTGGCTGGAAGTGAAAGTGCGTGGTAGCGACGTCCGGACTTGAACCGGAGACCTAACGGGTATGAACCGTTCGCTCTAACCAACTGAGCTACGTCGCCAAACAGTATCAATTATGACACGCCGGAACCCTTCTTCTCCAGCCCGAAGCAAGCTGACGCATACTCTAGCGGTAATGTTCCCGATCGTCGCGCTCCTCATTTCGCCGTGGTTGGCACCCGCGTCACCCTCTGTCGCCGATCTGAATTTCTGGATTAAGCAGAAGGATATAACGAAGTTGCAACAGGTGACAGACGTTCCGGCGGATGCGATCAATCCTTGGCCGGTCCTGCGTATCGGCGGCGCATACGGCACGGGGCGCTTTGGCTGGAAGGCGGAAGAGTCGGGGGATTACGTCGTCGTGACGACGAAAATCACGAGCCAAGATGTGGGTGACTTCGTCTTCCGCCGCAACGGCAATCGCCTCGCCTACATCCCCGAAACGGATTCTCTCGGGGCGCGGATCACTCGGCATAGCTTCCAGATCGACTTCGACCCTCCGACCAAGCGGGCCCGAATTGAAGACAAAGTTCGGCTGCGGCTGGCGGCCGGCGGCGACTGGATGATGCGGTTCTCCAGCGTTTATGCGATTGAATCTGTAAACGACGCAGCAGGTAAGTCGGTGCCGTTCCGGCAGGTCGGCGGGGTTGTCATTTTCTCCGAGCGGAAGGTTGGGGAGACGACCTACACCCTGCGTTACTCGGGAATTGTTGACCTCCCGCAGTATGCCGGGAGTATCAGCACCCAAGAAGCGACGCTGACCAATGACTATTGGTATCCCATGATTGGTCGAATGCCTGCGGCATATGACCTCAAGGTGAAGGTTCCGGCCGGTTGGACGGCGGTGGGGCAGGGGGAACGACTTGCCGACCAAAAAACTGCTGAAGGCACCTTCGCGAGGTTCCAGATGGACTTGCCAGTCATCTATTACAGCCTCTCGCTTGGGCCTTACCGAACGGTCTCGGAGAAACGGAACGGACGAACGTATTCCATTTGGAGCCCGCGGCTTTCCGAAGCCGAGATGAAGCTGCAGCCAAGGCTTTACCAGCCGATTTTTGAGCTTTACGAGCGGTCGTTTGGTCGGTCGCCGTTTCCGCGGTACGGCGCACTGGATAGTCCGGCTTACGGCGGCGGCGCACTTGAGGCTTATTCCTATGCCACCTACGGGGGCGGCCTTCCGGCAGAAGATCCGCACGAACCGGCTCACACGTGGTGGGGTGGCGTCGTCAACAACACCTACCTAAAGAGCTTCTGGAACGAAAGCTTCGCCGTCTTCTGCGAAGGCTATTTTTCCAGGAACGTGCCACTAGGCAACATCGAGGACCGACGGCTTGCCTTCGTGAGCGATAGCTCACCCAGCCCAGCGTATGACGCCGTCTCTTGTGCCGAGGGCGGAGCATTCAGCGGCCCGGTCGCGGGTGCGCTTGGCTACGGAAAAGGGGCCAAGGTTCTGCAGATGCTGGAGCAGATCATCGGAACGAAAGCGATGGTGAAGGCGATGCGGACCTGGGCCGAAACGCATCCTAAAGGCGTTCCCGGAGAGTGGGAAGATTTCGAGCGGGTCGCAAAGTCGGTGGCACCGGAGGCAAACCTGGACACGTTCTTCGCCGATTGGCTGCATAAGCCCGGGACCGTGACCCTGGACGTTGCCCAGCCTAAGATGGACGGCCGCGAACTCATGATCCCGATTCGGTTCGTGGGTCGCGCCTACGACACGCCGCTATCGATCCTTCTGGAGTTCCCCGACGGCAAGCGAAAGTTCGTTACCGTACGCACGAACGGCTCCTCACCGGTTCGAATCGTGACGCCAAAGCCGTCGCTAGTCGTGATCGACCCGTACCAGCAGGCATTGCGAAAAAAGACCGGAGAAACGATGCCGCAAAATCTGGCCGACGTCATACGTCGGTGGCCGGTCACCCGACTGAAAGGCTTTGGCACCCACGCGGAAGCGCTCAGGGGTTCAACGACGGAGTCTCCGTTGCCGCTCGACCTTAGCAACAAAGTCATCGTCGGGAACCCCCTGGATTTCCCTGAGCTTGCCGACCTAGCCGTGGCTGCGGGATGGAAGCTCACACGTACCACGGTGACCTACCGAGGCCAGACCGTGAACCTTGGGAAGGGCGGCGCACTGGCCCTCGTGACCTTGCCAAACGGAAAGTCAGCCTTGTTGGCCGTCGGTAAGTTCACCCGTCGACCGGATACGGGAATCGCTCAGGTAGCGCTGATCGACGAAATCGGTCGGTTCCTCGCCGGCAAGAGCGAGCCAAAGCGAACCGGCCCGCTAACCTTCCGGCTCTAAGGCTGAATTGGGCTCGTAGGGCCGGACTTCCCAAACCTTGGGGTGCCGGTCCTCCCAATTGCTCACCTCGCCCTTCTCCCGAGCTTCGGCAAGACGCGCCAGATTTAGGTCGGAGACGATAACGCCTTCCTCCTGCAGCTCCGTCTCGCGCAAGATGGCCTCGGATGGGAACGGTTCCACGCTGGGGGCGATGATCGCACTTGAACCGTAGCTTTCTGGAACCGGTTCTACACCGAACCCACCCACGAGCGAGGCGTGGACCACAAAGTTCTGGTTCTCAACCGCCCGCGCCAGGCAACTCCATCGGACCCGCTGAAAGCCGCGGCGGGTCTCCGTCCAAGCCGGGACGCAATGAATCGTTGTTCCCGCTTCGGCCAACGCCCGACCGGCCTCGGGGAATTCGGAGTCGTAGCAGATGGTGACGCCGAGGCCATTGCCCGGGGCGTAGAGCGACGAACCGTTTGCCAAATCCCAGACTTCCTTTTCGAACCGAGTCAGGCGGTTTTTTGGCGCGAACTTCAACGGTTCGCCGGGCGTGGCGATCGCTCCAATGTTCAAGATCCCGTCCGGCGTCTCGCGGAAGTGGCTGCCGCCGATGATCGTCAGTCCGGACGAATCCGAGATTCGCTGAAGCCAGCCTTCGATCGCGTCGGCATACTGCGCCAGGTAGATCGCCGCCTGGTGCGGCTTAAGTAACGGCTCCAAAGAAAGAAGCTCCATCACGTGCAACTCGGGGAAGACCACGACCTCGGCACCCTCGTCGTGGGCCTCGCTCACGAGATCGTGGAAGTGCCCAAAGTAGCCGCTATCGCCGCGAATGCGCCGCAGCTTCCAGGCGACCGCTGCAACCCGCCGAATCACTTTCGAGCCTCCACGCGGGGACGTTCGAGCAGCGCGGCCGCGTTTCCTGATTCCGGATCTTCCATGTAGTCGTCAATGATGCCCAAAAACGTGAGTCCGTAGCTGAGCAGCGGAGTGAGGGTGCGGTCCGCGGCCTCAGTTTGGGCTACGGCAACCGCATATTCGCTTGGCTTGTCGTAGTTCGATGCTGCGAAGTCCGGCAATCGGCAGGCCGTACCGTAACGGGCGAGCCGAAGTTCCTCGACCAATGCAAAGCGAGAAAGGTATGAGGCTCGCCCTACCCCTTGCCGCCGGAACGCCGGCGAAACGCTGATATCCAGCCCGTACAGAACTTCGCCCTCGGCCGAGAAACTTTCTAGAAACGGCCCGCCGACGGTCGCGGTCCAGTTGCCATGCTGGTTCCAAACCGACTCCCTGACGAGGGTGTTGCTGCAGCTCCCAACTATTTGGTCATCGCTCATCGCGACGAACTGACCGACCGGAAACTTCTCAATGTGGGCAAAAAGATGCTCGGGTTTCCAGAGGAACTCCGGATCAAACGGCGGCGGAAACGCGTCGGCTTGAAGTGCAACCACCGCCGGAATGTCGTCGATTTGCATCGCCCGAATCCGGAACCTCACTCTCCGGCGAGCTCCCGGGTATCAACATGAATCCCGAGACGATCCACGATTCGGGTTAGGTCTTCCTCAGAGAAAAACTCGATTGATAGCTTGCCGCGCTTGCCATCTGTCTGGATCCGCACCGGGGCAGAGAAGTGCTCGCGCAGAGTTTGAAGGAGAACCGGATCCTTGTATTCCGATTCACTGGCCGGGGCCTTTTTCGGCGGCATCGGTCGGGCTTCGGCCTTGGCAAGACGCTCGGTTTCTCTAACGCTCAGGCCGTCAACCAGGATCTTTTCGTAAAGGGCCAGCTGCCGAGTCGGGGAATCCGTGGAAAGCAGGGCCCGGGCGTGACCTTCCGAAATTGCTCCGCTTTCGACGCCTTCCTGAATCACTTCCGGCAGGCGCAGCAGACGCAATTGGTTCGCCACCGCCGTGCGGGACTTACCCACTCGCAGCGAGACCTGCTCTTGGGTGAGTCCGAAATCCTGGATAAGGTGCTGGTAGGCGCGCGCGCATTCCATCGCGTTGATGTCCTCGCGCTGGAGGTTCTCGATGATTGCCAGTTCGAGCGAGTTCTGCCCCGTTGCGGAGCGGATCGTTACCGGCACGGTTTCAAGGCCGGCTACCTTCGCCGCACGGAGCCGACGCTCTCCGGCGATGAGTTCGTAATTACCTTCCGAAACCGGTCGCACCAGCAACGGTTGGATGACTCCGTACTCGCGGATGCTTGCCGCGAGCTCAGCGAGTGATTCAGGATCGAAGTGTCGCCTCGGCTGGCGTGGATTGGGCGAGATCCGGTCGATCGCAACCTCCGACGTTCCCGTGTCGGTCTGCTCGGCCAGCAGTTGTGAGAGACCTTTTCCTAGCGCACGGCGCATGTCTGCTGCACCTCTTTTACGAAGTCTAGGTAAGCCATTGCTCCTTTCGAACCCGGGTATAGCGAGATCGCCGGCTCGCCGAAGCCCGGGGCCTCACTGAGCCGAACATTCCGGGGGATCACGGTCTCGCACACTTTCGAGCCAAAAAACTTTCGCACTTCTTCGGCAACCTGCTGGGAAAGTCGGTTCCGCGAGTCCACCATCGTCAGCAAAACCTTCGCCACGTGGAGCGACGGGTTGATTCGCCGCCGCACAAGCTCAATCGTTTTCATAAGCTGGCTCAGTCCTTCCAAGGCGTAGAACTCGCACTGCATCGGTACAAGCACGGCGTCTGAGGCCGCCAGGATGTTGATGGTGAGCAACCCCAGGCTCGGCGGGGAGTCGATGATGATCCAGTCGTAGTCGTCCTGAATCGGCCGGATCGCTTCGGCGAGGATGCGCTCCTTCCCGACCGCGCTGAGGAGCGTGGGTTCGATTCCGGCGAGGTCCAGCGTCGCGGGCAAGATGAAGAAACCTTCCGCTACCGGATAGATCGCCTGGTAGACAAGCGTTGAGTTTTCGTCATCCGCAGAGGCTACCAGCACCTCATACAGCGTGACTTCGGGTCGTTGTTTGTCGAATCCCACACCCGTGGTGGCGTTACCTTGCGGGTCGGCATCGATCAGTAGCGTTTTGAAGCCGCTCGCGGCGAGCCCGGCGGCTAGGTTCACAGCGGTGGTCGTTTTCCCCACTCCGCCCTTCTGGTTCACGACCCCCCACACTGGCATAGCAAAGATTATGACTGGCTAGCCGACATCAATCTTCGCCGTTTGCCAAAGCTGCTCCCACGCCTCACCGCTCAGTTCGGCAAGAGGCACTTCCGCAAGGGCTTCCATCCGGCGGTACCGCCGCTCGAACCGGGCCAGCATCTTGCGAAGGGATTCCTCGGGGTCGACGCGCTGCCAGCGCGCCAAATTCACCACGGTGAACAGCACGTCGCCGAGTTCAGCTTCGATTCGCGCGGGATCGCCTCCGCTGACGGCCTCGGATAGTTCGTTTAGCTCTTCCGTAAGCTTGTCCAGGACACTCGCGTAGTCTGGCCACTCAAACCCTTGCTTCGCGGCACGCTTGCTGATTTGGAGAGCGCGGAACAGGGCGGGCATGGCCGGGGGAACGCCGTCGAGGGTGGAACGGGGACGAACTGGCTTTTCTAAGCGTTTGATCTCGGCCCAATTTCGCAGGACGGCTTCGGTATCATTCGCGACGACATCGCCGAAGACGTGCGGATGGCGTCGAATCAGCTTCTCCGTGATCGTTTGCGCCACGTCCTGAATGGAAAAGCCACCATCGCGAGCGGAGATCTGCGCATTCAGGAAGGGTTGGAGAAGCAGGTCGCCCAGCTCCTCGCGAAAGTGATCCCGGTTGCCGGAGTCGATTGCCTCGAAGACCTCATAGACTTCCTCGAGCAAGTACTTCTTCAGCGTCTCGTGGGTCTGTTCCTGGTCCCACGGACAGCCGCCGGGGCCGAGCAAGCGGTCAGTGAGGTGCGCCAGCCCGTCCAGCGGGCTGGCGATGCCCAGAACGAGCGTGCACCCATCCGGCGGCTCGGCACCCGTGGTGACGCTGAGTCCAGCGGCGCGCAACCGTTCCGCTGTCCAAGGCTCATCGGCAAGCACGAACAGCGGGCCATCAATCCGATCGCGAAACGCCTCGTCCGCTCCCTCCGGACCCAACCGCAACACCCGCATTAGCTGGCTTAGTTCTGTCCGCCGGTACCGGCGGTGGCGCCGCTGCTCGGCTGGCTCAAGTAGGCGTCGATCAGCTTCTTGTAGGCAGCGGCAAACTGCGTTTGGCGAATGTCGATTTTTGACTTTCGGCGAAGAGCGGACATCTCCTTTTGGACATCGTTCTTCACGGAGCCTAGTTCGAACATGCGCTTTCGTCGGATTCGCTTGCGCAACTCGGGAGTCATCGCGTCTTTCTTTTCGGCGACGATGTCTTCCAACCGGAATTTAACGAAGGCACTTTGGTCGTTCGCTGTCGTGCTGATCCACTCCGTGTTCTGCCCGACCTTGATCTTCTCCAGGGCGTCACGCGTCGGCGTGTTCACCGAAGTCGACGGGACCATTCCGAACTGGCCGCCGTTGGCCGCCGTATAGTCCTTGCTTCGTGCCTTTGCAACATCGGCGAAGACCTTGCCGCCGGCGAGATCGGCGTCCACGGCGTCCTTATCTGCCGGCGTTAAAACCACGATCACACTCAGGCGATACTGCTTGGGCGTCGTGAACTCTGAAGCGCGCTCTTTGAAAATTCGATCAACTTCCTGGTCGGTCACGGTGATTCCGAACGCCTGGATCTTGAACTGGGCAAGGTCCACGCGGATCGTATCCAGCAGGTCCGCTTCCGTGCGTCCGGATGCTAGCCAAAGGGTCACGAGGTCTGGATTATCGCGCTTTCGCTCGGCGTATTCGGTGTTCACCTCAAGATCGCTCGGAAGAACACCTTTCTCCTTGGCGAGTTGCAGGATCAGTTTCTCAGTGACGATTTGGTCGAGAGCCAACAGCCCAGGCGGCATTTCGGCGATCGTGTTCCCAGACCGGCGACCCACGCCCGGCAGGAACTCCATCTTGCGGTAGTACTCGGCGGCCTTTACCTCCTCGCCATTGACAACCAGAACCACCTTGGCCGGGTCTAGCGCCTGGGCCTGTGCGGTGGCCAATGCCGAACCCATCAATAGGACTAGGCCGAGAACGGCACTGCGAGACGTAAAGTTTCGTTTCAAAAGATCCTCTTAGTTTTTCGCCGTTCCGGGCGTGGTGCCATCGAGCACCGGTGTCATTCCAGACGCCCGAGGCTACAGTTAGGAACCATCGGCTTACGCTTTCTTAAGTTCTCGCTCCAAAACCGGTAGGACCTCGTATAGGTCGCCGACCAAACCCAAGTCCGCTATCGAGAAAATGGGGGCGTCGCCGTCGGTGTTAATCGCTACGATCAACTTGCTGTCCTTGATTCCCGCCATGTGCTGCGTGGAGCCAGAAATCCCGGCTGCGATGTACAAGTCTGGGGCGACGATCTTGCCCGTTTGGCCAACCTGGAGTTCGTTCGCGGCGATACCCGCGTCCACGGCCGCTCGAGTTGCTCCGACCGCGCCGCCAAGGGCGTCCGCAAGACCACCAATTACGCGCTCGAAACTAGCGGCGTCCTTCAGCGGACGTCCGCCGCTGACGACAACCTTCGCTGCCGAGAGGTCGGGGCGACCGCCTTCTTTGGCTCGGGTTCCGATGTTCCGCACCGCAGAATCGTCGACCTGGATTGCCACGGTTTCCGTAGGGACCGATGCACCCGCATCTGAAACGGCGGGGAAACCAACCGGACGGAAAGTGAACCAAGTCTGGGGTGCCGAAACTTCCACCGTAGCGACAATCGCTCCGGCGTACATGGGCCGCGTGAAGCGAGTGTCCGACTCGATGGAAAGAACGTCCGTCACGCAGGCGGCGTCGGCGACTCCGGCTGCCCTCGGCAACAGATCCTTCGACCACATCGCGCTGACCGCAAAGACGCGCGCGTAACCAGTTGCCAGCTTGGCGAGTTCCCCAGCATAGGCCGCCGCCGGCGGTAGGGAAGCCCAGCCGGTTGCCATAACTTTTTCTGCGCCAAACGAGTCGTTCACGGTCGAGGTGAGAACGATGACGTCGAAGGCTTCCGCGAAGTTGGCGGCGACAGCGGCACCAACCGCGAGGTCCGTGCCGTCGAGCGATAAAAATAGTGACTTACCCATTAGATGCTCCCTGCGGCTTTCAGCTCGGCGATCAGCTCTTCCACGTTGGCAACCCGCTTTCCGGCCTTTCGTGCCGGGGGTGCGGTGAAGCCTGTCACCGTGACAAAACTCTGAAGCGCCGTTGCCGGAGCGCGCTTCTCAAGCGGCTTCGAGCGTGCCTTGATAATTCCTGGCAACGCGATGTACCGCGGCTCATTGAGCCGGAGGTCGGCGGTAACCACCGCCGGAAGCTGGATCTGCAGCGTCTCGGTCCCCGTGTCGGTCTCGCGGATGACCGTGAGGGAGCCGGAACCCGGAGTGACTTCACTGGCGAACGTCGCCTGCGGCCAGCCTAGGCGAGCGGCCAAAATTTGCCCGACCTGATTTGAGTCGTCGTCGGTCGCTTGCTTGCCCATCAGGACGAGATCCGGATTTTGCTCGCGAACAAAACTTTCGAGTTCCAGCGCCACGGCCCGTGAATCCGGCGACGTGGTCGTTTCAATCAAAACGGCCTTATCTGCACCCATCGCCAGGGCCTTTCGTAGTTGCTCTTCGGATTCGGCTGGACCGATGGCCACCACGATAATTTCTACCGCACCGACTTTTTCGCGGAGACGAACCGCCTCTTCGAGGGCGATTTCGTCAAACGGATTGATCTCTGACTTTGCTCCGCCCGAGTCAATGCTCATGCCGTCGGAGCCTGGCTTGACCTTCGCATACGGGTCGAGAACGCGCTTAATGGGAACAACTATTTTCATCGGCTGGCCAATCAAAGCTAGTGTACCGGCGCACCTGGGTTATCCTAGTCGGGTGCTCTCGCGCGCGAGCCGCGAATCAAAGCGGATTTGCGCCCTTCACGTCGTCGCTAGTTAACAATCACGCCGCTATGAAAAGTCCTAAGTTTTCGCATGCTTTTGAAGTTGTCGCCGATATCCCGGCCTCGCTCTCGCCGCTCAAGCGGCTCGCCGGAAACTTCCGATGGACGTGGGACCACGCGACCCGCGACCTCTTTCGTAGCATCGACAAGGCCGCTTGGGTTGCCAGTGAGCACAATCCGGTTCTCTTTTTGAACTCGGTGCCTGCGGCGCGACTCGACGTGCTGTCGAAGGACGATTCGTTCCTGGGGCGCATGAACGAGTGTGAGCAGGATCTCTCGAACTACCTTGCCGCAGACACCTGGTTTAGCAAGACGTTTCCTGGGGTTTCGACCGATAACTCCATCGCCTATTTCTGCTTCGAGTTCGGCATTACCGAAGGGTTGCCGATCTATTCCGGTGGTTTGGGCGTGCTGGCCGGCGACCACCTAAAGGCGGCCAGCGACCTTGGTTTGCCGCTCGTCGCGGTGGGATTGCTTTATAATCGCGGCTACTTCCGGCAGCGGCTTAGCCACGACGGCTGGCAGCAAGAGGTCTATCCGGAATACGACTTCTACCAGATGCCGTTGACGCTGATGCGGGGATCGGACGGTCAGCCGATTCGGATTGAGGTCGAGTTCCCGGATCGCCAGGTGACGCTTCAAGTTTGGCGGGCCGAAGTAGGCCGCATCGCGCTGTATCTGCTCGACAGCAACGTTCTCGAGAACGAGGCCGCCGACCAAACGATCACCGACTCGCTCTACTCGGGTGACGAGGAGATGCGCATCCGCCAAGAAATGATCCTCGGCATCGGCGGTCTGAAGGCGCTGCGAGAGCTAGGGATTCGGCCGAAGGTTTGCCATATGAACGAAGGCCACGCTGCCTTCCTGTCAGTGGAGCGCATTCGGCAGTTCATGGCGGACCATGCCTGCGACTTCCGTACGGCCCGCCAGGCCATCGTGAACGGCAATGTATTCACGACCCACACGCCGGTTCCGGCTGGCTTCGACTTGTTCCGACCCGAGCTGTTGGAGAGATATCTAGGCCGAACCGTCGCCGACACCGGACTGCCGTTCACCGAGTTCCTCCGTTTGGGTCGGATCGATCCCGAAAACGGCGGGGAAGCGTTCAACATGGCCGTGCTTGCCATGGAGACGGCAAACCACGTGAACGGCGTTTCAAAGCTACACGCGGCGGTTACGCGCACCATGTTCTCGCACCGATGGTCGCAGTACCCCGAGGACGAAGTACCGGTACAAGCCGTCACCAATGGTATCCACACAACTACCTGGATCAGCCGCCGTATGGCCGCTGTATTCGACGCGTACCTTTCACCGGACTGGCGACGGTTCCCGCAAGAGCCAGAAACCTGGGCCGGAGTGGAAGACATTCCGGACGACGAGCTCTGGCTCGCCCGTGAGGCATCTCGCGCCGACCTCGTGCGGTTCGTTCGCAAGCGCCTCCAGACCAAGAGCACGAAGACCGACTTTGGAACCGACGGCAATATCTTAGATCCGCGTGTGCTGACCATCGGATTTGCGCGTCGCTTCGCAACGTACAAGCGCGGATCGCTGATGCTCACCGACCGCGAGCGACTGAAGCGCCTCCTGTTCCATTCCGAACGACCAGTACAAATCGTCATCAGCGGAAAGTCGCACCCGCGCGATGACGGCGGAAAGCACATCATTCAAGATCTCTGGAACTTCACCACCAAAGATGGGGCTCAGACCCGCATGGTGTTCCTGGAGGACTACGACATGCAGATCGCGCGTGGGCTCGTTCAGGGGGTTGATGTTTGGCTCAACAACCCGCGCCGCCCCTATGAAGCGAGCGGTACCAGCGGCATGAAAGTCGTGCCAAACGGCGGCCTGAACTGCTCGATTCTAGACGGCTGGTGGGACGAAGGGTTCGACAGCTCCGTCGGTTGGGCAATCGGAGACCGCGTGCAAGCCGACGACGTAGCGCACCAGGATTGGCTGGACAGCCGGTCGCTTTACTACCTGCTTGAAGGAGAAATCGCGCCGACGTTCTACCAGCGCAACGAGCACGGCATCCCGGTTCGATGGGTGCGGATGATGAAGGAGTCCATGAAGAAGCTGGCGCCTCAGTTTTCGACCGCGCGAATGGTGCGGGACTATGCAACGCAGGCGTACGTTCCGGCGATCAAGGCGTTCGAGCGCATGTCGAGCGGCGACCTTTCGCTCGCCCACGCGGCGATCGCCTGGCGAGTCCAGGTCCGCGAAAGCTGGCCCCAGGTTCGGATCATCTCGGTCGTTGACGACGCTCCTCGCTCGAACCGAGTCGGGGCGATGGTCAACGTGACGGTGGTTGCCGAGCTTGGGAAGCTCACCCCGAATGACGTGCAAGCCGAAGCGATCGTCGGGCGCGTTGGACCGAATCGGGAGCTTCACCAGACGGAACCGCAGCCGCTTGCCCTCAACAAGATTGATGGCACAACCGTAATCTTCACCGGCCAGATCCGCTGCGCGATCACTGGCCATCAGGGCTACACGGTGAGAATTCGGCCGCGACACGACGACGTGGATGTC
Source organism: Fimbriimonas ginsengisoli Gsoil 348 (assembly GCA_945881865.1). GTDB lineage: Bacteria > Armatimonadota > Fimbriimonadia > Fimbriimonadales > Fimbriimonadaceae > Fimbriimonas > Fimbriimonas ginsengisoli_A. The sequence continues at coordinate 29,168 of CAMCVK010000008.1, forward strand.
GCCAGCGAACTGCCGCTCGTTGTCTGGGAAGGCTAGTTAATCGGCACGCCGCGAATCACTATCTGGCCGTCGATGTAGACGGCCTCCGATAGGTTTTTGATAACTGCGTCGGCCTCGGGATACTCCTGCCCAGGGTGCATCTCCGAGATCGCTACCACGCGGCATCCCGCCGCCTTCGCCGACTGAACCCCGGCCAGCGTGTCCTCAAACGCGACGCAACGATCCGCCGGGACCCGGAGTCTCGCCGCCGCAAGTAAGAAGGGCTCGGGATGCGGCTTGCCGTTCTCGACGTCCTCGCCATATACCGCCAGAGCGGGAATCGGAATGCCGACGGCACGCAAGCGAGCCTGGGCAACGTCGGACGTTCCGGACGTAACCACCGTCCAACTTCCTTGCGGCAAAGAGGCGGTGAAGGACCGACTTCCGGCGAGGGCGCGGACCCCCGCCGTATCTGCCGTCTCAATCTTCCGCAGCTTCATATTCTCGACCTCCGCATCGAGATGCGGAGCGAGAAGACGCAAGGTGTCCAGGCTTCTGCGGCCATGGATGTGCGGCAAGATTTCAGCGGGATCCAAACCGGCACCGGCCGCATACCTTGCCCAGCTTCGCTCCACGGCCGGGAGCGAGTCAATGAGCGTGCCGTCGAGGTCGAAGAGGAAGGCGAGCGGTCGGTTCATTCGGATTAGATGGTCGTCGAAAGCCCTTGAGCCAAGACGATCTCACGCGCATGGTTAACCGTGAAGGCGATTCGGTGCGTGACCGAATCCAGAATGCCTTCGGCACCCGGGTGGCCGTTGCCGGAAGCCTTGACACCACCAAACGGAAGGTGAACCTCGGCGCCGATCGACGGGAGATTCACATAGCCAAGTCCGAACTCGGCATGGTCGCGCACCCAGCGCCACTTTCGATAGTCCTCCGTGATGACCGCCATCGCGAGGCCGTAGTCCGTATCGTTGTAGACGTCGACGGCTTCTTCCATGCCGGAGACCGGGATGATGGCGACGTGCGGGCTGAAGGCCTCTTCGCGCAGGCAGAAGGTGTTCTTCTTGTAGCCGTCGAAGCGGTAGACGAACGGCGAAACGAAGTTGCCGTTGGCGTAGTCGCCGTCCGTGAGAACCTCGCCCTGGACCAGAACTTCGGCACCTTCTTCAACCGCCTTCGCGTTGTGGAACTGCCACTTTTCGATGGAGCCGGGCTCGATCAGCGGACCCATGAACGTCTCCTCACGCATGCCGTCGCCGATCTTGATCTTGGCGACCTTCTCGGCGTAGCGGCGGCTGAATTCGGGCTCAAGCGCGCGGTCAATGATGATTCGGCTGGTGGAAACGCATCGCTGTCCGCTTGTCTTGAAAGCACCGAGTAAGCACGCGTTGATGGCGAGGTCCAGGTCGGCGTCCGCCAGAACGATGGTCGCGTTCTTACCGCCCATCTCGGTCGCGGCGAACTTGAACGCGTCGCCCGCGGCAACCTGCTGGATGTACTTTCCAACGGCTCGCGAGCCGGTGAAGAGGATTGCGGCGACATCCTTGTGCTTCACGAGCGGATCGCCGACTTCCTCACCGAAACCATGAAGGAGGTTGACGACTCCGGCCGGGAACCCGGCCTCGTGGAACAGCTCCTGAAGTTTGTGGGCGACGATCGGGGTCTGCTCGGCCGGCTTGAAGACAACCGTGTTACCGGCCAGGATCGCCGGCAGAATGACCCAGAGCGGAATCGCGCTAGGGAAGTTCCATGGCGTGATACAGGCAATGACGCCTTTCGGCTTGCGCAGGATGAACGCGTCCTTCGAGGCGACTTCGCTTGAAATGGTGAAGCCGTTCGGCATGCGGCCCAGGCCGGCCACGTATTGCGCCATGTGGAGGGCTTCGACGGCGTCGGCGCGTCCTTCGTTGATCGCCTTACCGCACTCCCGGGTGACTAGTGCTGACACTTCTTCGATATCGCGCCGCAGGAGTTGGGCGAAGGTGTCGACGTATTCCGCGCGCTTCACCCAGCTGAGTTCTCGCCAGGATTCGTAAGCGTGCTTCGCCGAGGAAACGGCATCATCAACGTCGGCAGCGGTCGAACGCGGTGCCGTGCCGATGATGTCATTCCGGTTTGCCGGATTCACGCTTTCGAACTGCTGGGCAGCGTCGCGCCACTCACCGTGGACGTAATTTTTTGCGATAACGGTCGCCATGTTGTGTAGAAGGGTACCCTTCCCTGAGGCGACACGAGGGTGTGAACCGTCTGGTTCTTGGAGCTTACAGAATGCAAAGGTTTGGCAAGGGATGGCTAACCATTTGGCTGTGGATGATTGTTTCGGTTTGTTTTGGCCAGGTCGTGGTTCGAACGGAAGGGGCTAACGTCTTCGTCAATGGCGTAAACGTAGTGTCGTTTAAGACGGCGTCGGTGTATGGTCTTTCGGCCGAGGGGCGCGCCACCGAGTTCGGTTTGGCGGTTGAGGGGCTCCCGTACTTCGGTGAAGTCAAACTTCGGAAAGTAGGCAAAACACATGTGGTTTTTGCTGGCGGCAAGCGGCTCGTCACGATTACTGCCGCCGAGGCCAAAGCCCACGGCAGCACGACGGCAGCGCTGGGAATGAGTTGGTCTCGCAAGCTCCGTCAGGCGTTTCTCGTTCCGCCGCTCCAGGTGGACACGTCGCCGATGCTTTTGCCGGTGCCCTCCACGCGGACGGTTAAGGTTTCCGGCTCGGAATTTGCCGAAGCGGTCGTGGAAAGCTCCGACCCAGCGGTGGTCTCGGTTCAGAAAACGGCGACCGGGCTCACCCTTGCCGTCAACTCACCCGGCAACGCTACGATCCGGGTCTATTCGACGGATGCCGACAAGTCTTTCGAGGTGACTGCCCAACCCTACGCGGCCCTACTACCGCAGACGGTGGCGGCAACCGTCAACGGCAGTCCGGCCAGTGGCGCCACCATCATTGGGGCAGTGGAAGGTGCCATCCGAACCCAGCTGAATCGTCTTCCCGGCTCCAACGTCGAAATTTCCCCGACCGACGTCAGCAGTCTTGCCGATGGTCAGGCAAGAACCGTTCCGGTGAAAGTGCGTATCTTCGCACCGGACGCTATTGAAAGGGTCGGCACCGTGAACGTCATCGTTCGAAACGCTTCGCTGCCGTACCGCAAGGAATCCGAGCTCTGGTACTGCAACTATCCCGAGAACGTGCAATCCGCCGGGAATCTCTTTGCCGCGAATCTGAAGATCAATCAGCCGGCCCGGATGCTCTACCATCACATCAACGAGTCGGGGAGCCCACTCTTTATTCGCATACAGGCAGTCAATGACTCCGACATCCCGGCGCGCGTCGTCGTGATGCCGGGCGACGGTGAGCCCGACAAAAACCCGGTACGAGTCGGATTGCGGGCAGCTAGCCAGTACTTCCGCGCTTTGACCACGGGAAGCGGCGAAGTGATCACGATTCCTCCACGGAGCACGTTGCCGATCTCCATTCGGCGTCTGGCTCCGAAGGAGACCATGAGCGGGCTGTGTGGTCTGCGCCTGATCGACGGACCAACCAGCGTTTTGGTTCGAACCGACGCTTGGCCGCCGTTTCCGCTAGAGCCGCGCTGGGTTGCCGCGACAAATTCGCCAACCCCGTGGCGTTTTGTTGGCTGCAACCCGATCAACGAATACGATTCCTCTCGTTTCGAGATCTCGAAGCACGTGTACCCAAACCCATTTAAAACGGCCGACGTCCGGTACGAAGTAGGGAAGCGCTTTGGGTTCTTCAAGATCGGGGAACGGCCTATCTCCGGAGAGGACCAGCGGCGAGTGCTGGACGGCAACTTCGGCGTGGTCTACAACATTCGGGCCGACATCAGTAATCCGACGCCGGAGCCGGCCGACATCGAGATCGTTTTTGAGGCCTCGGCCGGTTACAGCGGCTGCCTTTTCCTCGTTGACGGTGCTTACAAGGAGTCGCCGCTTTTGCAGCCAAAGGCGGAGTACCGCGTGGAGCGCGTTACCATTCCTCCCGGAGGCTTCAAGCGCATCGAACTGGTAACGATTCCGCTTTCTGGAAGCAGCTATCCGTCGATGATTAGCATTCGGCCATTCCAGGTGCTCAGCACCGGGATCACTTCTGGAGGGAAGTAGCGCTTTGGACCCAAGTTTTCTCGCGATCAGCCAGCTATTCCAGGGGGCACCTTCCGAGGGTCCGTCCGGGCATAAGCCGGGCAAGTCCGCCGCCGAGAGCCGTGAACTTGGCCTGACGGCAATGAACGACGGGCTGTACACCGTCGCGATCGATCATTTTAAGCGTGTCCTTGAACAATCCGAGGAAGTGACGGAAGCCGATGTTTTGAACCTGGCCGGGGCATATGAAGCGGCCGACCAGCTACCGGAAGCTTTTCGGCAGTACGAGCGTGCCGTCCGGCTGAAGGCTCTTCCGGAGGCTCACTTGGGCCTTACCGACTTGTATCGACGCTACGGCCGGTACCGGGACGCCCTCGAAGAGCTGCAGAAAGCGATCGACTTGAGCCCGCAAAACGCCTTTCACCACTACAAGCTGGCCGAGACACTGAAGGAGATCGGCGAGCGGAAGAAGGCTCTCGTGGCGATCGATCTCGCAGTGGTCAATGATCCCGAGAATTCGTTCTATCACTACTGGAAGGGCGACCTCTTGCTCAAGATGAAGCGGCCCGACGACGCGCTGAAGTCTTTCCGCGCCGCCATTGAACTCTCGCCGGGGGATGACTTCCTCTATCTTCGTGCGGCGGTGGCGTTCTGGCTTGCCGACCGCAAGGCAGACGCGATCCGGTCGATTCGGCTTTCCATCGAACTCGACCCGGACAAAACAATCTATAACGGATTGTTGGCCGCGCTGCTGGAGGCAAACGGCCAGATCGAGGACGCCGTCCACGAGCAAGAGCGCGCGGACAAGATGGACAGCTTCGACCGGGCCGAAGCAAGACGCGTTCTGGTCGAAATGGGCCTTGGCGACGCCGACTTGCTTTAGAGCGAATCGAGGCCGCGTTGTGCGGTTTCGATAGCCTTAAGCGAAGCTCGCGCCTTGTTTCGGCTCTCTTCGTACTCAAGTGCCGGGACGCTGTCGTACACCACTCCGCCGCCAGCCTGCACGTACGCCACGCCATCTTTCAGCAAGATAGTTCGCAGAGTGATGCAAAGATCCAAGTTTCCGGTCCGGCTTAGGTAGCCCACCGCGCCCGCGTAGAACCCACGCCGCGTTGGCTCCAGCTCGTCGATGATTTGCATGGCCCGAATCTTCGGCGCACCGGAGACGGTGCCAGCCGGGAAGGTTGCTCGGATCAGATCTAGCGGTGACTTTCCGGCCCGAAGCGTGCCCGTCACGTCGCTGACGATGTGCATGACGTGACTGTATCGTTCGATGACCATAAGGTCGTTAACGCGCACCGTGCCGTATTCGCAGACGCGACCGAGGTCGTTTCGGCCAAGATCGACCAGCATCACGTGCTCGGCTCGCTCCTTCTCGTCGGCCAAAAGTTCCTTCTCCAGCGCCAAGTCCTCGGCCATGGTCTTCCCGCGCCAACGCGTTCCGGCGATGGGTCGCACGCGAGCTTGGTCGCCCTGAAGGCTGACCAAAATTTCGGGCGAGGCGCCAATGAGATCGAACTCGCCGAAGCGAATCAGGAACATGTAAGGCGAAGGATTGATCGATCGCAGAGCCCGGTACAGCGTAAGCGGGTGAGCTTCGCATTTGGTTGCGAAGCGTTGGGAGGGCACCATTTGCACGCCATCCCCGGCGGCTATGTACTCCTTCATTCTCGAAACGCTCGCCTCAAACGTCTCGCGAGTTACGTTCATTTCGACCGGATGAACCGGGAACGTGCCGGTAGGTAGCGGACGCAACGGCTCCCGAAGTCGTGCCTCTGTTGCGGCGATTTTCTCCACACCGGCGGCGTATCCGGCTTCGCTGCCGTCCGTATCCACCAAAATCTGGACAAGGTTTTTGGCGTGATCGAACACGACTACGTCGTCGATCTCCATCATCGCGAGGTCGTCCAGATTCAGGTCATCAACCGTCGTATCCGGCAGCCGCTCGAAGTACCGTACGATGTCGTAAGCAAGAAATCCGACCGCGCCGGCGGTGAACGGCGGGAGACCTTCCTGGTGCACTCTTGGCGCATGAGCCTGAACCTCGGCTAGCAGATCGAGCGGGTCACTCCCCTCCGGCAAGGAATGCGCAAGCCCGTCGATGGTTGCTTGGCCGTTCTTTGCGCGCAGATATCGCTTGGGTTGCCAGCCGATGACGGAGTAGCGACCCACGTTTTCCCCGCCGGTTACGCTTTCTAGCAAGAAGCAAAGCGGCGCATCGTGGCACAGCTTCCAATAGGCGCTCACCGGAGTTTCGGTGTCACCCAGGATTTCGCGGGAAAGCGTGTAGCGGCGGTTTCCGCCCGTTTCCGCTAGATAATTCTCAAGCGAGGGAATCGGCATGCGGCTCATTATGGCTTCGGGGATACTGTCCGTATGGAAGCTTTTCGAGTGCACTCTGGCAAAGTTGCGGTGCTGCCGGGCGATCAGATCGACACCGACCGCATTATCCCGGCCCGGTTCCTCAGCCGAATCTCCCGGCTTGGCTACGGGGAGCTGCTCTTCGTGGATGTTCGTGGACCCGAATTCGCGCTCGATCAGCCCGACGCCGCCGGATCTTCGATCCTGGTCGTTGGCACAAACTTCGGCTGCGGCTCCAGCCGCGAGCACGCCGTCTGGGCCATTCAGCAGGCTGGATTCCGGGCGGTTATCGCTCGGAAGGGAGACGGCACGCCGGGATTTAGCGACATTTTTCGCCAGAATGCGGCGAACTGTGGGCTGCTGTTGATCGAATTGGACCCTCAGGAGCACGCGGCTCTGGCAGGCGGCGGAAGCGGTCAGGAAGCTACGATTGATCTCCCTGGCCAGACGATCACCTTCGGCACCACTGTTTTGGTATTCAAAATCGACGCCGCAACCAAGCACGCCATCGTAGAGGGGCTTGATTTGATTGGGACGACCCTGTTGTACGCCGAAAACATCGACCGTTTCGAAAAGCGACACAACACCTTCGTTGCGTCGTCTAATTAGCCATGGGAATCTTTGCCGTCTCGCTCCTTGCCATCCTTGCTCTGCAGCCCGGCGTCGAGCCGCAGCAGGGCGGCGAGCGCATTTACCCATTGAAGGATCTTCAGACGGTCACGATCAAGGCCAATGACAAGAAGATTACGGCCTGGATCATGGACAGCACGAGCAAGCGAATGGAAGGCCTTATGCTCGTGCGAGACAAGGATATGAAAATGTCGCAGGGAATGATCTTTGTGTTCAAGTCCGAGGAGCCGCAGAGCTTCTGGATGCGGAACACACTGATTCCGCTCGACATCATCTACATCTCCGCACGCGGGGTGGTTCGAAACGTGGTTCGGGGTAAGCCAATGACCGAGACCCCGTTGCCGAGCGACGGACCGGCGCAGTATGTTCTGGAGCTCAAAGCAGGCGGCGCAAAAGCCTACGGAATCCGCCGAGGACTGATGCTTTTCTTTCCCAAGCTCACTGCGCAAGACTGAAGCGCACGAACCAAGTAAGATCGCAGAATGATTTCTGGACGCTGGGATCTTATCGTTCATGACACCGACGGAGACTATCCGTCTTGGGTTCACCTATCAGCCGAGGGCGGCTGGTTTGTCGGCAAGGTCGGCAGCGCCCGCCCGGTCATACAAACCGATCTTGTTGGCGATACCGTTCGCTGGCAGTTGCCGAAGCAGTACGAGGGTCGAAGCGATGATCTGGTCTTCACGGGTGAGCTCGTTGATGGCCGCATCGAAGGAACCTTCGTTAACGACGCCGGAGTCGAAGTCCGCTGGGAAGGAACACGTGCCCCCGAATTGCCGAAGCGCGACGTGACCTGGGGCGAGCCGATCGAACTGGTTCGTGCCAGCGCCGCAAACTGGACTGCGCGATGGCCGCACATGGAGGACAACTGGGCGATCACCGCCTACGGCCTGGTGAACTCCGAAGCCGGTACGGACTACGTCTCAACCGAGCTTTTCTCTGACTTCCACCTCACCGCCGAGTACCGGTATCCGGAAGGAAGCAATTCCGGCATCTACCTGCGCGGCCGCTACGAGTTCCAGATCCTGGACGACCACGGCACGACACCGCACGTTGGCGGAAGCGCGGCGATCTACGGCTTCATTCGACCCACCAAAAATGCGATCCACCCGCCCTCAGAGTGGAACGTGGCCGAGATCACGCTCGTTGGCCGCTTCATCACGGTCGTCCTGAACGGCGAAACCATCATCGATGCCGAGGAGATTCCGGGCATCACCGGTGGTGCTCTGGACTCGAACGAAGGCGAACCCGGCCCGATCCTCATCCAGGGCGACCACGGCCCGGTGACCTACCGACGCCTCACCGTCCGACCCGCGCTCTAACTTAGAACGCGGGAGACCAGAACGCTTCGTCTTCGTCCTCTTCCGGCCGCGGTGCCGGAACGGGGACGGCGACGGGAATTCGCGGTCGCTCGATGGGAACGCCCGTGAGTGCCTTCTCGTCGAGCTGAAGCTCTTTCGCCCGTTCCTCCGCACCCGGAGAAACCGGCCACACCGTCGAGTCCGCCCAGTAGCTCGTTAGGAACTCGGTCCAGACCCGCTGGTAGACGGCAATCGTTTGCTCCGCCAAGTTCGGCCAAGCGAAATCGGCAACCAGACGTTCGGCGGCGGCGACCTTCAGCTCTGCGGCTCGCTCGGCGTCGCCAAGGGCGTGGAGAATGCCCCAGGCAAGGGAAGTCGGGTCTCCGGCAAACGTCGTCGTTCCGGTCTTGTCGTGCAACACGACCTCCTTCAGGCCACCCGCATCGGAGGTGACGACCGCGCATCCTGCCGCCATCGCCTCTAGCGCGACGATTCCGAACGGCTCGTAGAGCGAAGGGAAGACCGCAACATCCGCGCAGCGGTACATCTGGTGAAGGTTTCGGCCCGACATGAAGCCGGTGAACAGGATCTTGTCCTCCAGGCCGGACCATCGGGCAAAGTGCTCGAACCGCTCGCGATGCCCGCCGCCCACGATGACGAACTTGGTGTCCGGTTGCTGAGCCAGAACAACGCTCGCCGCATTCAGCAGAACCTGGATGCCTTTCTCGCGAACGAATCGACCAACGTACATCACGACTTTTTCACCCGGAAGGGCGATCTTGGCGCGCTGCGCGGCGCGCTCTTCATCCGGCCATTCGAAGTTGAACCGGGCGGCATTCACGCCGTTGTAGATGATGTCGATCTTGTCGTCGGGGACGTCAAAAATCTTGCTGACCGTGCCCTTCATGAACTCGCTGCACACGATGACCCGCCAGGCCTCGTAGGTCAGCCAATATTCCTGGTCGTGGATGTAACGCTGGGTCGTTGTGTGGATTCCGCCGTGGCGGCCGTGTTCCGTGGCGTGAATCGTGGCCACCATGGGCAGCTTGTATTCGTACTTCAACTCTCGGGCGGAGTCGAGCGAAAGCCAGTCGTGCGCGTGCAAAATCGTCGGCTCGCCGCCGGGTCGCCAGTCTTCCAGCAACTGCCGCACCCGGAGATCGGTCGCCTGGTTTAGAAGCTGAATTTCGTGCAGAAAGTCGTTAGGCTCTTCCTTGAGGTGGACCCGGTGAACCTGAACGCCGCTAGGTTCGGTCTCTTCGTCGGGCGCGGTGGGTGTCGCCTTCGTGACGACGTGAACCTCGATGCCTTGCCGCTGAAGTTCTTGCGAAAGTTCAAAAACGTGCGGCGAGATGCCGCCAACGATTCGAGGCGGGTACTCCCAAGAAAGCATCATCACGCGCATGTCAAGAAGGATTATATGGGTTAATCCGCCGAACCTGCCACCGGTCGCCGACTTCCGAGCTGTTTCGTGTATTCGACCGTGATTTCGGCCCCAAGAAAGAACACGAGGCTGGAGTAATTGATCCAGAGCAGAACCGCAACGAGGCTTCCGGCCGAGCCGTAAATCTGCGTAAAGCCCGCCCGGGCGAAGTAGTAGGCGAGGAGAGCCCGGCAAATGGTGAAGCCGACCGCCGCCACCAACGCTCCCGGCCAGACATCGCGCCAAGTGGCGGTTTTGTGGGGGAACATTCGGTAGGCAACGGCAAAGATAAAGGTAAGGAACAGAACGCCGACGGCGGTTGTCACGTCGCGTGCGTTGTGGAAGTTGGCCGCCGCCCCTGCCGTTTGCATCCAGGATTCCAGTACCACCCAAGCAAGCAAGAGGCCACCGAATGCGAGCAACGCGGCAAACGCTAGCAGCCGGGTCTGGAAGAACGCTTTCACCCGATGCGCGTTGGGCTTGATGCCCCATATCGTGTTCAGCGCGTCGCTAAGCTGAAGGAAGAGGCCAGACGCGCCGTTAAACGCAATAAGGATCGAGAAGACCGTGGCAAGGATTCCGGCCGAGGGGTTCTGAGATTGCTGAGCAAGCGTCTGCACCAGTTCGCCCGCCTGCGGGCCGGCCGAGTTCACGGCCAGGCGTGTCACTTCGGCCAGCTTGTCTCCATCCCGCACGAACTGCCCGGCCACGAACACCGCAAAAACAATGAGCGGCGACAGGGAGAGCATCGCAAAGAAGCTGAACGACGCAGAAAGACGTGGAAGGTTATGCTCGGCTGCGTTTGCCCCCACGGTTCGCAGGAAGACCACCGAGGGCAACGCCAACAGCTTTTGGATGGGAGTTGGCGTCGCGGGCGGCACGCTTGGATGATATCCGTGGTCTGCGGCCCCATGGGCCGTATCGCCGATCGGCGAGTAGGATTATTGTAGGAATCAATCTGTCGACTAGCTGAGCATTCCCGGAATCAGTTTCACTAGGATCACGTTCGCCTCGTCATCGATCTCGCCGACGAACTCGTCGACGAAGGGAATAAGGACGTCGCCCACGACTAAAATCTCGTGCGCGGGATTTTCTAAAACTTCCGTAACGACGCCGAGGTCGCGCCCATCCGTGGTCACGACGCGCATCCCGATAAGGTCTTCGATGAGGAATTCGTCGTCGTCAAGCTCAACCTCTTCGTCGGCTCCTTCGACGTAGGCCCACTGAAGTTTCTGGGCGGTCGTCATATCGGAAATGCCCGCAACGCGGATAAGCGGGCGTCCTTTGTGGACCGTGAATTCCGTAATGGTTCGCTCGACACCTTGAATCGTGACGACCGTGCCTTTGGCGAACCGCTCGAAGAAATCGGTGAGCGGTTCTACCTTTAGCTGCCCACGCAGGCCGTGGGCGCCAACAATTTGTCCTAAACGCAATTAATCCGTGACGACTTTGACGTACGCCTTTTCGCGCGACTTGCTGGCCACGGCGCTGACAACGGAACGGATTGCGGAAACGACGCGACCGGCTTTGCCGATCACCTTACCGACATCTTCCGGATCGACCGTGACGTGGAAGGTTCGCGAACCCATTTCGGTTTCTTCTTCCACCGAGACGAGCTCTGGCTTTTCGACGACGGCTTTAACCAGCGATTCAACGAGGGGTGCGTAGGCCATGGTGATTACTCAGCGGGAACGGGCTCGGCGACTTCGGCCTTGGTTGCCGGGGTTCGCTTATCGAGAAACTTGTATTTTGCCTTCAGGTTCGGTCGCTCGGCAAAGAACTTTTCCAAAACACCGGCGCGGTTGAGGATGACGGCGGCGGTTTCGGTCGGCTGGGCTCCAGCGAGCAGCCAGTGAAGGGCTCGATCTTCTTTCAGCTCAAGGCGCTTGGGCTGCGCAATCGGGTCGTACAGACCGATCGTCTCTACAAAGCTACCGCTTCGGCCGGCCGCAGCCTCGGCGACGATTACGCGATAGAAAGGGCGCCCTTTGTTGCCCAGCCGTCGAAGTCGAATTTTTACCATTCCGTGATTTAACCTGCTATCTTCGTCGCATCCCGCCAAACTTTCCGAGGCGTTTCTGCATCTGCCCCATCTGCTTCATCTGACGGCGGCCCTCGTAGAACTGCTTGAGAAGTGCGTTGACTTCCTCCACCGATGTTCCCGAGCCCCGGGCAATGCGCTTCCGACGCGAACCATTGATTATATCCGGGTTCGAACGCTCTTTGGTGGTCATGCTTTGGATGATCGCTTTGATTCGGTTCGTGTCGCTGTCGTTCACCTTATCGAACGCCTCTTCGGGGATCTGCGAGCCGATGCCCGGAATCATCTTGAGGATGTTCTTCATCGGCCCCATCTTCTTCATCATCTCGAACATCTGGAGCATGTCGTGGAAGTCGAACTGGCCCTTGCCCAGCTTGTTTTCCATGAAGGAAAGGTCGTGGCCGGCGAAGGCGGCCTCCGCCTTCTCGATGATTCCCATCACGTCGCCCATGCCGATGATGCGCTCGGCGAGACGAACGGGATAGAACGGCTCCAAGGCATCGACCTGCTCACCGACGCCGGTGAACCGAACCGGAACCCCGGTCGCCGCGCGCACGCTGAGGATCGCGCCGCCGCGCGTGTCGCCGTCTAGCTTTGTAAAGATCGCGCCGGTAACGGCCACGCGCTCGTGGAACGCCTTGGCGACGCTGACCGCTTCCTGGCCGGTGGTTGCGTCCAGAACCAGAAAAACCTCGGTCGGTTTGGTGAACTCCCAAATCTTGCGCAGCTCCTCCATCAGGTCCTCGTCCACCTGGAGTCGGCCGGCCGTGTCGATAATCAACACATCGTTCATCAGGTACTTGGCCCGTTCCAGTGCCTCTTTGGCGATCTGGACCGGGCTTGTGCCGTCGGTCTTGGCAAAGACGGGAACTCCGACCGATTCACCCAGAACCTGGAGCTGCTTGATAGCGGCGGGCCGCTGGATGTCGCAGGCGGCGAGCATCGGCTTTTTGCCCTCGGCCAGAAGGTGCTTCGCGAGCTTGGCGGTGGTAGTGGTTTTTCCGGAACCCTGAAGGCCGCACATGAGGATGACGGCGGGCGGGGAGCTACCAAAGTTGATCTTTGCCGATTCCTCACCGAGAATCGACACCAGCTCGTCGCGAACGATCTTGACGATCGTCTGGTCAGCGGTGAGCGAACCGAAAACCTCTTCGCCGACGGCTTTTTCCTTTACGCTGGCGATGAACTCTTTGGCGACCTTAAAGTTAACGTCGGCTTCCAGGAGCGCAACGCGGATCTCTCGCAACACGTCGGCGACGTCTTGCTCCGAGAGCCGTCCTTTGTTCCGGAGTCCACCAAGAATCCCGGCGATTCGCCGCGTTAGGTTGTCGAGCACGATTGCAGTTTACCGACGGCGATTCGGGTGGACGCGGACCCAGTCCCGGCTCTTCGAGAAGTTCTGATAATCATTATTATGAAGTTTATTGATCAGCCGCAATGAAAAAGCGGCGGAAGGTTTCCCCGCCGCCGCTCTCGTTACCGGGTCAACCGTAGCGGTCGCGAGATCGTCTTCCCTCGGAAGGTCGCCGAGATCGTCACGTTGGTGGCGGTGGTCACGGCCTGCGTCGTGATGTTCACGAACACGTAGGTGTTCAGCCCGATCACGAACAGCTGGCCTGGCACCGTTACAAACCCGCTGGACGAACCGAACCTCACCGGCAAGCTGTCAAGCACCATTCCGTCGAACGTGACCAGACCCATCAGGTTCGTGCCACCCTTCGTGCTTCGCGTGCTCAAAACGAAGTCGGTCAAGATGGGTGCTTCGACCTTCACGTTTGCCGAGGCGGTCGCGCCAAAGGTGGCCGACAGGCTGCGCGTGTCATCGGCGGCGACTGGCACCGATCCCAACCCGAAAGTGGCTTCGGTCTGCCCCGCCGGAATCGTGACCGTTGCAGGTCCGGTTAGGCTGGCACCGTAGCCCGACAGCGCGACGACCGCGCCGCCCGACGGAGCCGGACCGGTCAGCCGGATCGTCGCCTCGGCACTTTCGCCACCCTTGATCGAACTATCCGACACGGTGACTTGGCTGACGGCGCTGGGAACCAGAACCGTGTTTAGGCGAAGGGCACGGCCGTTTACCGTTGCGGTGACACCAACCGTGGTTTCGGTGCGGACGGCGCGGGTATCGACCGAGAACGTCACAGAGCTCGTTCCTTCCGGAATCCGAACTCCGGACGGGACGATCGCGTTTGAGGTGCTTGGAGCTAGGGTGACCGGGAGGCCACCTTCGGGTGCCAGACCGGAGATGGTCACCGTTCCGGTGCGCGGAAGACCACCGACTGCCCTTGCCGGCGTCAATGTGAACGTAGCCAGCGCGTTCGGCCGAATCGTGAGATTTGCGAAGACCGTCCGCCCAAGCAGGGTCGCATTGATCCTTGCGATTTGGTCGGTTGCTCCCGCGGTGGTGCCGATGGCGAAGGTTGCGCTGAGCGTGCCCGCCGGGACGGTCACCGTCGCCGGGAGCTCGACCAACGGACTGAGGGACGAGAGGTTAACGACGACATCGCTGCCTTGGGTGCGAGCGAGGGTTACCGTTCCGACCGACTCTTGACCGCCAATCACCGTGGTAGGCGCAAGGGTGATCCGTTGGAGCTCGACAGGGAGAGCCAGCGAGTACAGCGAACCCTGCGCCGTCGTTAGATAAAGGCTGGCGTTGTCGGCGGTGAACCGGAGCGCGTTGACATCTTCGAAGACGCCGAAGTACTCGTCCTCAAAAGCGACGGTGCCGTCGGTGGTGCGGATGATCAAGAGCCCGGTGTCGCTGGCAAGCCCAAGTCGGGTGCCGTCAGGCGAAAAGTAAGCGGCTACCCCACCGCTCGTGCTGAAGAGATACGGCCCTCGCGCATGGGTCGCCGCCGCCCCCGTCACGTTGTAGGCCGAAAGGCTGTAGACCCCAGAGCCATCCGTTTGCAGCGTCAGAAGCTCTCCAGCGGCGTTGAATGAGGTTGCAATCGGCGGCGTGCCAGATAGAGGCAGCGTCGAGACTAGGGCCAAGGTGTCGGTGTTAAAGACTCGGATTCGGTCGCCTTCTGCAAGGGCCACCCTCTTCAGGGAAGCTGACGCGGCAACCAGTGCAAAATTGTCGTCTAATTGCTGTGTGAGCCGTCGCGTCCAACCAGTCGTCACCTTGCGGTAGGTGGAAAGTTGCCAGGTCTCTTCAACCTCCCGAACGACGACGTTGGACTCGTCCAGCCAACGACCACCATAAACGTTTGTCCCGAAGGTGCTTTGCTGCACGCCGGTCGTCGAGGCGAAGACCGACGCAGTCCCACCATCCAATGCAAGCAACTGGAGCCCGCCGGGAGAAAATTGAGTTATGTCGGGAAAGATGGACGGAAATCTCACTTTAACCTCGCCATCTCGGTTTCTTAAGAGCTGGTAGGAGCTACTTGCCACCAGGTTGGAGAACTGCCTGAGGGACAGCCAGGGCGCGTCCGTGACGCCGGTGATGCTGCCAGAGACCGCATGCAGGGTTGGCGCGCCGGCATCAACCCCGCGAACCACCACATTTTCCGGCAGGTTCGTTGTTTCGTTGAAGATGCCAGACCAGAGCGCCGTATAGGTGTAGCCCTCGAAGTTCGCGATTGCCGCGTACTCCGTTCCGGTTCTGAGGGTGGCAATTGGGTTCACGAAGTTGGCAGGGATGAATCGTCGAATCGCACCGTTACTCGTGTTCACCGCGATCATGCCCGAAACGGAGTTCCGACCGCCGTAAAAAAGCAGGGTTCCGCCGCTCCCGGAGATTGCCAGCTGGCTTCGAGAGTAGCCGCTCACGAACCGTGCGCTGGTCACTTGGGAGAGCAGGACGATCGAGATGGTCGCCCCGGTGTTCGCGTTGAGCGTTCGCAGTGAGAAGCGGCCATCACCGGACGGATAAACCTCGTAGATTTTCGTGCTATCCGGGCTGAAAACTCGCTCGCTCTCCGGAACGCCGGACGTCGATATTCGGGTCCCGTTAACGTTGAACCAAGTTCGGCGATTCAAGATCTTGGTGGAGTCGGGCGAAATTTGTAGTGTAGAAGCGTCGTCGATGGCTGCGATACTCCGGATGAAAGCTCCGGTAGTCGCGTTGAAAACCTTGATCGCCTTCGCGGATGCTGTGTCGGTCTCCGTGATGAAGAACTCACCGTTTGGTGCCACGGCGAATCGGTACGCAAAGCCTTCGGCAACGCTGAAGGTTTTTACCAGCCGGATGTACTCGCCGGTCGCCGTCGAGTATTCGCGAATATTTCCGCCATCGTTGGCCCAGATCGTTCCCGGAACCGGCCCGAATCGAACTTCACCGACGATGCCGCTCGGGAAGTCAAAGGTCCACAGTCTGTTGTAACCGGTAACGGAAAGCACGCTTAGACGGCCACCGCCGTTTCCCTGCACGAGTAAATGCTGGCCATCACGCGAGTACTCCATATGAACCACATCACGCAGAGTCGGCTGCTGCCATGCAACCGGCAACCGTTGCGCCAGACCGACAGAGACGAATGCGAATAGCGTTAAGAACACCAGGAGCCAGCGACAAAGCATTCAACGATGCTACTCCTATGAATACTGCTTGGTTACCGTATTTTTACCTGATTCTTGGGGGGGGGGTATCAATTAGCCTTTCGTAGCTTTAGCTTCCCTAGTGCCGAACGACTAGAAGAAGCTGATCCCCCAGGGCCAGCGCAGAACCGGATGGTTAACTTCCCGTTAAGGCGGCGTCAGATCAGATAGGCTCAGGGCACCTATGCTTGCCTGCCTCGCTTCCCTGCTGCTGTTCGCCGCTCCCGCGCCAAAGTTGGTGATCGTCTCGTGGGACGGCGCCCCGGATTGGGTCATGGATCGGTTGGTGGAGGAAGGCAAGCTGCCGAACGTCGCGAAGCTGCGGGCGAACGGATTCGCGGCCGAATACAGCACGCCGTCGTTCCCCAGCAAAACGGCGGTTAGCCACATGGCCATTTTTACCGGGGCGAACCCGGTGGCAAACGGGGTCACCGGAAACACCGTGCCACTTTTGCCTCGCTCGGAGCACACCGTTCTGGAGACCAAGCGGGGCTTCGATGGCTCGGTCCATATCGCCGAGCCACTTTGGGTGACGGCGGCCTCCGCTGGCCGAAAGGTGCTGTGCCTCAGCGCCGCCGGTTCCTTCCCCGTCGAGCCCGACCAAGCCAGGCTGCGCGCCAAAGGCGTTCCGTTGGACCGTTGGGTGGAGTTCAGCGGCTTCGAGTCTTCCATCACGCCGACGACGGTTTTCTCGGTCGGCGAGGCTCCGATTGAATTCGCCCCCGGCGAGAAGATCCAGTTCCTGCCGCAGTCCTGGGGTCGTCCGGAAGTCTTTACCTCCGTCAAGATGGTTCGCAACAACCAGCCGATTGGCGAACTTAAGCCGCTTAAGACGGGCGATATCAAGGGATGGTCCGAGGCCGTTGAGTTCCGGAAGGACGGGATGCTGGCGAACGCCTACGTCCGGCTACTTGACTTAGACCAGCAAACCGGTAAGGCAACCATCTTGGCCCGCGCGACCTCGGGAATCAAAGGCACCCAGCCAACCAAGGAGATTGACGACTACGTTCGCGCTTACGGCGGATTTCACGACGAAGGCTTTCGCGCCTACGAGCGGGGCCAACTAGGCAAAACACTCGCCGACGGCGGCGACGGCTCTGCCGAGGCAATGATCGTCGAGATGGCGAAGCTAGATGCTGAGTTCCTGAAGCGCTCCTTCCGGTACGGATGGAAGACCTACCGGCCCGATGTCGTTTTTCACTACACTCCGACTTCGGACTCGGCCGGGCACACCTGGATGGGCGTACTCGACCCCGAGTCGCCGGCCTACAAGCCCGACTTGGCGGCGAAGATCATGCCCTACTACGAGCAGATTTTCAAGATCCAGGACGAGTGGCTGGGCGACATGATTCAAGTCGCCGGGCCGAACACAGTTTTCGCCCTGGTGAGTGACCACGGCATGGCCGGCATCTCGAAGTACTTCAACCCGAACCGTGCCCTGGCCGACGCCGGGCTACTGAACTTTGCCGCCGGGAAGATCGACCTCGCCACCACGAAGGCCCTCTGCCCCGGCTGGAGCGACTTCGCGGTGGTCATCAACGGCACCGATTGGAAGAGCGGCATTGTTCCCCCGGCGGATCGGGAGGACTTGCTGAACAAGGCCGCCGAAGCCCTATTCGCCGTTCGCGATCCGGAAACAGGGCGAAGAATCGTGAACCGCGTTTGGCGTCCGGAGCGGTTTGTCGGAATGGGAATCGGCGGTCCGGCGGGCGGCGATCTCTACTTCGACCTCGAACCGGGCTACTATCCGCAGCCGTCTTCGGGGGCCCTGATCAGCCCGGGAGCACCGATCATTGGCAACGGAGTCCACGGTTTTTGGCCCCAGCGCCGATCGATGCAGGCGATTTTCTACGCGGCCGGCCCGGGCATCGCGAAGGTCGGCTCGATACCGGGCGTGCGGGTAGAAGACATCGGGCCGACACTATTCGCGGCCGTGGGACTTCCCCGCCCGGCCAACGCCACGGGACACGCGATCCGCGAAGCCATCATCAAATAGGACCGAACCTGCCGAACCGGTACACTAGCGTCTATGTTTCTTGACGAGGCGGCAGTAGAGTTCACTTCTGGCCGCGGCGGATCGGGTGCGGTCAGCTTCCATAGGGAAAAGCACGTACCGCGCGGCGGTCCAGATGGTGCCGACGGCGGAAAGGGTGGCAGCATCGTTCTGATCGCCGATCGCGGTCGCCGAACGCTTTACGACTTTAAGTTTCACCCTAGGTTTCAGGCCGATGACGGCGTTCACGGCGTGCAAAACAAGCGCGGCCGCGATGCCAAAGATATCGAAGTAAAGGTTCCGGTTGGGACAGTCGTCACCGACACCGAGACGGGCGACCTGCTGGTCGATATGGCCGTTCACGGCATGAAATTCGTGCTGTGTAAGGGCGGAAAAGGCGGCAAGGGCAACATGCACTACACCAGTAGCGTGCGCCAGGCCCCGAACTTCGCCCAGAAGGGCGCACCGGGCGAACGCATTCTCGCCAAGCTAGAGCTCAAGCTTTTGGCCGACGTCGGTTTGGTCGGGTTGCCGAACGCCGGAAAGAGCACGCTCATTTCGCGGATCTCGGCGGCGCGGCCGAAGATTGCGGACTACCCGTTCACCACGATCGTGCCGAACCTGGGCGTGGTCAAGTATCGCGACGAAACTTTCGTGGTCGCCGACATGCCGGGTCTTATCCAGGGCGCCAGCGAGGGCATCGGACTAGGCCACCAGTTCCTGCGTCACGTGGAGCGATGCCGTGCGCTCGTCCATGTGGTGGACACCTTCCCAATCGACGAAAGCGACCCGCTCGAGAACTACCACCTCATCGAAGCCGAGCTGAAGGCGTACCGGGAGGACATTTGGGCGCGGCCGCGACTGATCGCCTTGAACAAAGCCGACATTCTGCCGCGCGAGTCGTTCGGGCCATTGCGGCAAAAGTTTGAGGCGCTGGGCGTTCCGCTTGTCATCGTTTCCGCCGTTACCGGCGAAGGCATGGAGCGACTGCTGGATGCGCTCTGCGAATTGCTGGCGTCGGCGGCACCAGAAGAAGACACGCTGCTGATCCCGGTTCTCAAGGTCACGGACGAAGCCTTCTGGGATATTGAGGTCAATGAAGAGGGCTACCGGCTGATCGGAAAGCGACTCCTGCGAATGGTCGCGATGACGGACCTCGAAAACGAGGAAGCCGTGCGGTACCTTCAACGCCGGTTGGAGCGAATTGGAGTCTTGGATCGGCTTCGAAACCTTGGTATTGAAGAGGGCGACGAGGTTGAAGTCGGAGAGTTCAGCTTCAACTTCACAGACGAATCATGAAAATTGGCGTATTTGGCGGCACCTTTGATCCACCCCACCTTGGGCACTTGGCGCTTGGCAAGGCGGCCCGGGAAACTCTGGGCCTCGACGAAATCGTGTTTTTGCCGGCGGCACGCAATCCGCTCAAGTCTCGCCGCACCGGCACAAGCGGAGCAGATCGGCTGGCGATGATTCGCCTGTTGATTCGCGGGCAAGAGGGCATGGCGGCCAGCGACATGGAGCTCACCCGGGGCGGCGTCAGCTACACCGTGGACACGCTCGGCGAACTCCAAATGGTTCAGCCAGCCGAGTACTGGTTCCTGATGGGCGCCGATGGCATCAGCCAACTGGACCAATGGCGAAATACGGTGCGTATCGCCAAGCTCTGCCGCTTGGGTATTGCGGTCAGGCCGCCGTACGAATCGGAGGACCTGCTTGCCAAATTGCCAGCAGAGTTCGAGGGCAAAGCCGACCTTATCGAGATGCCGCCGGTGGAGATTTCCTCTACCGACATCCGCGAAAAGTTCGCCCGCAGAAAACCGGTGCATGGCCTTACCCCGCCAGAAGTGCTACGTTATATTGAAGAGCATCGCCTCTATCAGGATTGAATGACCTCAGAAGAAAAACTCCAAATCATTATTGAATCGGTTGACGAAATCAAAGCCGAGCAAATCGAGCATCTCGACGTTCGGAGCAAGACCTCCATCGCCGACTACTTTGTCGTGTGCAGTGGCACCAGCGACCGCCACGTAGAGTCCATCGCCGACCGCGTTTTCGAGCGCATGGCGACGCACCGTGAAAAGCCCCTCCGCGTGGAAGGCGAGCGAAGCGGCTGGGTCTTGCAGGATTACGGCGACATCATTCTTCACGTGATGCGCGAAGAACAGCGGCAGTTTTACGACCTGGAAACCCTCTGGAAGAACGCCCAGGTTGACCCCAACCTAGTGTAAAACGTGGCCGACCCGCGCTACTTCGACCACGCCGCGAGCACACCGCTCGATCCGCGCGTGTTCGAGGCGATGATGTCGGCCTACCAAAGACTCCCGGGCAACGCCCATGCGGTGCATGGTGCCGGGCGCGAGGCCCGACACGCAGTTGAGTTCGCTCGGGAGCAGGTGGCGCTTGCGATCGGCGCGGAAGATCCCCAACAAATCATCTTCACCTCGGGGGCGACCGAGGCTAACGAGACGGTGATTCGCGCTCATAGGGGGGCAATCAGTCCATTCGAGCACAGCGCCGTTCGGGCGGCGGCGAATGGCTACGAAGTTTTGGGCAACCATGGCTACGATCTGGTTGCGCCGGTCGCTAGTGATTTCCTGAGCGTGATGTCGGTACACAACGAAACCGGCGCCCGGTGGGACGTGCGTTCCCTCCCGGCAAAAACCCGCCACTCCGACATGACGCAATCCCTCGGCAAAGAAGCCGTCGGCGTCACCGGTTTGGACTTCGCTTCCTTTTCCGCGCACAAGCTCAACGGCCCGAAGGGCGTTGGAGCCATCTACTCTGTGGAGGGTCAGATTGAGCCGCTATTTCGCGGTGGAGGGCAAGAACTTGGAAACCGAGGAGGAACGCTTAACGTCCCCGCCATTGTAGGCTTCGGCCTTGCGGCAGAGATCGCCCGAGTTGAATGGCTAGAGAGAGCGCAACACGCGGCAGCGCTCAGGGAGCAGTTTCTCTCCACACTTTCTAAAGAACCTGATCTGACAATGAATGGCGGACCGAACCCGGCGCCGCACATCCTCAGCCTTAGCTTTTCCGGAATCGAGGGCGAATCGATTGTGCTTGGGCTAGACGAGCTCGGCTTCGCGGTTTCGGCGGGCGCTGCCTGCTCATCTGGCTCCACGGAAGTTAGCCCTCCCCTTCGGGCCCTGGGCCTCCCGGACGAACTCGCGCGGGGAACCTTGCGTATCAGCTTTGGGTTAGGCAATACAGCGGAATCTACCGAGGCGCTGGCAAAGGCACTGCTCTCGACGGTCCGCCGTTTGCAGAGCCTGCATACCTAGCCTACTATGAATTTCTTACTTTTCTTGTTAAATCTGAAACGCGCGGGGTATTCAGACTCGTCTAGATACTTTGGGTTTAGAATAGCTAGAACTTCAGCCCAAGAACAAAGCCTCTTAAATCGGCGACTGACAGCCTAAGCTTGACACGAATAATTATCGGTGTTAGGGTTATGCAGGTCGGAAGATCGACGGGCCGGCGAAAAACACGATTCAACGCGGAAACGGATTTTTAAGGCCAAAAGAGGATAAAGATCCTGCGGGAATACGTAGGACCTTCGGAGGATTAACGAAAATATTATGGCAGTAGACAACGGGATGGCCACGGCACCGCGACGTGGACGTGCGATTACGGTTCGCACGCCCGGTCGACACACGTACGCCGAGGCAGGCAGTACGCCCGTCTTGGACGATCCGGCAGTCGAGCCCGGTGATGAGGATCTGCTCGATCTTGAGGCCGCCGATGAAGAGGCCGAAGAAGAAACCGCTAAACCACAAAACGACGACTCGGAAGAGCTTGAGATGTGGATGCGCCAGACCCGGCGCGCCCAACTTCTGACGCCCGAGCAAGAAGTCGACCTGGCGAGAAAGGTGCAAACCGGCGATATGAACGCCAAGCGCATTCTCATCGAGTCGAACCTTCGGTTGGTGGTCAGCATCGCCAAAAAGTACAACGCACGCGGAATCCCCCTCGCCGACCTCATTCAGGAAGGCAACCTGGGACTCATCCGTGCGGTTGAAAAGTTTGACTGGCGAAAAGGATTTCGTTTCAGCACGTACGCAACGTGGTGGATTCGCCGCGCGATTGCTCGTGCGATCATCAACCAGGGCCGAACGATTCGAATCCCGGTTTATGTGGCCGAGCTGATCAACAAGGTCGTCAAGACGGCCTCGCGACTGCAGCAAGAGCTGCAACGAGAACCGACCGAAGAGGAGATTTCCAAGGAAGTCGGCCTTTCAATCGACCGAGTTCGCGAGATGATGCGCGTTGCCGTCGAACCGATCTCGCTTGAGACCCCGGTTGGCGAGAAGGACAACTCGAGCATTGGTGACTTCGTTCAGTCGCAGAACATGCCGTCGCCGGGGGATGTCACCTGGACGTTGATTCGCCGTGAGGAGATCGACGACATTCTTGGTCGACTAACTTCGCGCGAACGCGATGTGGTTCGACTGCGGTTCGGACTAGACGACGGTCTGGCGCGAACCCTAGAGCAAGTTGGAGATGAGCTTAACGTCACCCGAGAGCGCGTTCGGCAAATCGAACTGCGAGCGATGAAGAAGCTGCGGCATATTGGTCAGGAGAAGACCGCGCAGGGCTTCACGATCACGCCGCTTCCAAACAGCTAGTAGTAGAAAGCGGGCCAACCGGCCCGCTTCTTACTTTTTCTGCAAGGAATCGCGGATCTCCGTCAAGAGCACGACCTCTTCGGACGGCCCCGCCGGTGCCGCCGGTGCTTGTGCTCGCTTGAACCGGTTCACGGCCTTCACGATCAAAAACACGCTGAACGCCACGATGAGGAATGTCAGGACGTTCTGAAGGAAGTTCCCGTAGTTGAGCGTGACCGCGCCGGCCTTTTTGGCCTCGGCAAGTGATGGATAGCTACCGCCACTGAGCGACACGTAAAGCTCCTTGAAGTCAACCCGACCGACAAGAAGGCCGATGGGCGGCATCACGACGTCTTCGACCAACGAGCTCACGATTTTGCCAAACGCGCCGCCTATGATCACGCCGACCGCGAGATCGACGACGTTACCCTTCGACGCAAACTCTTTGAACTCTTGGAAAACTCCCATGCCAGGAGAGTATCACGAATCGAATTTCCATTCCCAACCCAGTCCGGCGCCTCCCCGGATGAAGCCATCGGTCCATCCCGCTCGCTGAGCAAGTATGCCCGGCATCGACGCCTGGAGCAATACCGCTGCCCCGGAGACGCGCAAGGCAACCCCGCAGCGCTTCCGGCCATCTTTGGTCGAAACAAGATCGAATCCAGTGCGAACCCGGAAGCAATCCATCTCGTCGCCCGCCGATTCTCGTTGGTTAACCGGCACCACCGGCTGGCCAATCGCTTCGAACCCGGCGCATAGCGGGATCACCAGAAAACGGTAGATCTCGGCCAGACGCCGCGAATCCAAGCCGAGGACGTTCGCGTCCACGGCGATCGCAAGGGTCAGATCGTCGCCGTGATGAACCGCACGGCCTCCGGTCGGGCGACGCACCGTTGGGCAGTCGTTCGCCGGTTTGAAGTCGCGTTGAAACCTACCCAGCGATATCCAAGCCCCATCCCACGAATACGTTCTGGCGGAGCACCGAAGCGAAGCGGAGTCCAGCATTTCGGCGTCCAGCCGCATGTTGGATGGGCCGTCGGCCGGCCCATCCTCTCGAAACCAAACGACCACCTTACGCGTGGGCGAGAACCGGCGGCCACCAGCGAACGTTCAGGTTCTTCACGGCTGCCGTTTCGTCCAACCGACCCACGATCTGGCTTGACGGGGCATCGTGCAACAGGTCCGGCTGGGTCTCGGCCTCGTGGCAAATCTGGATCAGAGCGTCGCAGAACGCGTCAAGCGTCTCCTTGGTCTCTGTTTCCGTCGGCTCAATCATGAAGCACTCCGGCACGATCAGCGGGAAGTAGTTCGTCGGCGGGTGGAAGCCGTAATCAATCAGCCGCTTGCTCATGTCGAGCGCACGGATCCCGAACTGCTTCTTGTACTTCTCAGCGGTGAGAATGCACTCGTGCATGCATGGACGGTCGTGGGCGGGCGGCAGAACGTCCTTCAGACGAGCCCGGACGTAGTTTGCGTTGAGCACGGCATAGCGGCTAATGTCCGCCATTGCTTCCTTGCCGTAGGCGCGAAGGTAGGTGTACGCCCGAACCTCCATGAGGAACTGGCCGTAGAACGCCGAAACTCGGCCAATCGAAAGCGGATAGGCTTCATCGGCGACGACCGTGTTCCCTTCTTTTCGGATCACCGGAACCGGCTGGTACGGCGCGAGGTGAGACTTAAGGCCGATGGCCCCGCAACCCGGTCCGCCGCCGCCGTGCGGCGTGCTAAACGTCTTGTGCAGGTTCAAGTGCATGCAATCGAAGCCGTGGTCGCCAGGGCGCGTGGTGCCGACCATGGCATTCATGTTGGCTCCGTCGCAGAAGACCTGGCCACCGGCGGCGTGCACCATCTCACAAATCTTCTCGATGTTAGGCTCAAACAGGCCCAGCGTCGAGGGGTTGGTCAGCATCAAAGCCGCAACCTTTGTGCCGTTCTCGCCATCCAGCGCGGCGGTGAGGGCCGCGATGTCCGTGTTGCCTTCTTTGTCCGTTGGAATCGACTTGACGGTGTAGCCACAGCGCGCTGCCGAAGCCGGATTCGTGCCATGCGCCGAGTCGGGCACTAGAACGACGGTCCGCTGAGTCTCGCCGAGCTTTTCGTGGTATGCCTTAACCAGCATCAAGCAGGTCATTTCGCCGTGCGCTCCGGCCAGCGGCTGTAGCGTGATCGCATCGAAGCCGGTGATTTCTTGCAGCATCTCCTGGACGCCGTAGAGAATTTCGAGTGCGCCGGGAATCGTTTCAACCGGCTGCATCGGGTGCAGGTTTGCAAACCCGGGGAACCGCGCGGTCAGTTCGTTGACCTTCGGGTTGTACTTCATCGTGCACGAGCCCAGCGGGTAGAAGCCGGACTCGATGCCGTAGTTCACGTGGCTAAGGTTCGTGAAGTGGCGAAGGAGCTCCAGCTCACTGACTTCCGGCAGGTGAAGTTCTTCGCGGAGGTCGCCGAGCGATGCTTGGAGATCAACCTCCGGCGTGTCGCACTTCGGGACATTGCAGCCAATTCGGCCGGGCCGAGAACGCTCAAAAATTAGTTGAGGTTCAGGAACGAGTTTCGAAACGCCCATTAACATAAAGGTACCACCGTGTTCTACGCAACGTTCTACGTGGCGTTGGGCGCGGGGTTTCTGAACGGTGACCGCGAGATCGCGGCCACCGTTGAACTAGCTCTTAGTGGCTATGGCTGTGGCCGTGGCCTTCGTCTTCTCTCTCCGGAAGCTCGGCGATGATCGCTTCCGTGGTGAGCAAGAGACCGGCGATGGACGCGGCGTTCTGAAGCGCCTGTCGCACAACCTTCGTCGGGTCAACGACGCCCTGCGCAAGCAGGTCGCCATATTCCAGCGTCGCGGCGTTGAAGCCGTGGCCCGTTGCCTTCACGTGAGCGACGACGACCGAACCCTCGACGCCGGCGTTCTCCGAGATCGTTCGAAGCGGCGAATCGATCGCCTTTCGAATGATGTTGAGACCGATCTTCTCGTCGCCTACCAGTTCCAGGGTGTCAAGCACCTTGCCGGCGGTGATGAGAGCGGTTCCGCCACCCGGGACGATTCCTTCCTCCAGCGCAGCCCGAGTTGCGGCGAGTGCGTCCTCGATTCGAGCCTTCTTCTCTTTGAGTGCCGTTTCAGTGGCCGCGCCAACCTTAACGACGGCAACGCCGCCGCTGAGCTTGGCCTGTCTCTCCTGCAGCTTCTCCTTGTCGTAGGTGCTGTCGGTGGTCTCGATCTGCTGCTTAATCTGCTTCAGTCGGCCTTCGATGCGCGCCTTGTCGCCCTTTCCGCCCACGATGGTCGTGTTCTCCTTCGTGATGACGATTCGCTGGCAGCTGCCAAGCAGATCGGGAGTGACCTTCTCGAGCTTCATACCGAGGTCTTCGCTGATGAACGTGCCACCGGTGAGGATGGCCATGTCTTCGAGCATTGCCTTGCGTCGGTCGCCGAAGCCTGGAGCCTTAACGGCCGCAAGCGGGAGGCTGCCTCGGATTCGATTCAGCACGAGGGTCGCAAGTGCTTCGTTCTCGAGGTCCTCGGCGATGATGACGAGCGGCTTGCCCTGTCGAAGAACCTGCTCAAGAAGCGGAACCAGGTCCTGGACGCTGGCGATCTTCTTCTCGTAGAACAAGATGAACGGCTCTTCGTAAACGACTTCCATTCGCTGCGGGTCGGTCACGAAGTACGGGCTCATGAAGCCCTTGTCGAACTGAAGACCCTCAACCGTTTCGGTCGTCGTCTCGGTTGACTTCGATTCCTCAACCGTCACAACGCCGTCTTTGCCGACCTTGTTGATGAGCGTTCCGACCAGTTGGCCGAGCTCTTCATCGTTTGCCGAGATCGTTGCGACCTCGACGGCTCCCTTCTCGCCTTCAACCGGCTTGCTGATGTTGGCAAGCTCGGCGACCAGAGCGGCAACCGACTTATCGATACCGAGCTTGATCTGCGTCGGGTTGCTTCCGGCGGCTACGTTTCGAATGCCTTCCTTGAAGATGGCCTGGGCGAGAACGGTCGCGGTGGTCGTTCCGTCTCCGGCGGTGTCGTTCGTCTTGCTCGAGACTTCGCGGATGAGCTGCGCGCCCATGTTCTCGAATCGGTTCTCGACTTCGATCTCTTTCGCGATCGTCACGCCGTCGTTGATGACGGTCGGCGAGCCGAACTTCTTCTCGAGAACGACGTTTCGGCCGCGGGGGCCGAGGGTCACTTTGACCGCATTTGCGAGCTTGTCGACACCCTGCTCTAGGAGCTTGCGGGCCTCGTCGGTGAATTTAATGTCTTTTGCTGCCATATGATTTCCTTAAACAGGGATGAAAGAAACCCGCCAGATTGCGCGGCGCTTCATCCCTTTGCCAGAGCTTTTCTGTGCCTTAGTTGGCGACGATAGCCAGAACGTCGTCGGCGCGAAGGATGATGTAGTCCTCGCCGTCGACCTTAACTTCCGTTCCGCCGTACTTGCCGTACAGAACGAAGTCGCCTGGGTTGATGCCGACCGGAGCCAAAGCGCCACTGTCGAGTCGCTTGCCCGGCCCAACGGCCAGAACTTCGCCGCGCTGCGGCTTCTCTTGGGCCGAATCGGGAAGCAAAATGCCGCTTGCGGTCACTTGTTCCTTTTCGGCGGCCTTAACAACGATGCGATCGTGCAACGGTTGGATGCTCATTTTTACCTTGTGTAAAGTTACGGCCCGGAAATGCGATCCACGCCCGGGTCGACCTTCTGATTAGCAGTGTACCGTCGAGAGTGCCAAAAAGGACAATGGGGCCCAGATTCCAAGACCGTCGCTCGGGTTCGCGATTTCGTGCGCAAAGCGTCGCAATAATGGCGCATTCACCCGATCCCGGGTCACCCAAAACAGTTATCCCCGCTACGACGAATTTGCGACTACCCTTATTGTAGAAAATTCACGTCTCGCTGGCTGCCGGGAAGACCCGCAGACCCTAATGTATTCATGCTAGCCCTGCCCTTTATGCTCCAACCAAAGCGTGGGGTTCTTGCGTCCACTAATCCGGGAAGGGAGAGCCGAAATCAGTAACGACGGCCTGGATCTGGTCGAGCTTTGGAAGTCACGGCTCGAAGCCGAGCGTGCCCTTCGCAAGGAAGCGGAGCGCATGGTCGAGTACCGCATGCGTGAGCTGGCCGAGATTCGAAAGGTTCTGGAGCGTCGCGTGCACGAACGCACCCGTGAGCTGGAGCTCGAGATTGAAGTCAGGCGGCAAGCCGAAGCCGAACTCGCAAAGGCTTATCGAGAAGCCGCCCAAGACTCCCGCATGAAGTCTCAGTTTCTGGCCAGCATGTCGCACGAGATTCGAACGCCCATGAACGGCGTCATCGGCATGCTTCAGGTTCTGGCAAGCACGGAGCTTACGGAAGAGCAGCGGGATTACGCCGACACGATCCGGCGCTGCGCCGATGACCTTCTGGTTCTGCTGAACGACATTCTCGATCTTTCCCGATTAGAAGCCGGCCGACTCGATTTGGAGCAGACCCCGATTTCTCTCGCCGATACGGTGGGCCATGTCGTGACCCTGTTGAGTCCACTGGCAGTGAAGAAAGGGCTTTCGTTGCGCCTAATCGTCCCGCCCGAGACCCAAGATCTCGTTGTTGGCGACGGCCTTCGCCTGCGCCAAATTCTTACGAATCTGATTGGAAACGCGATCAAGTTCACCCACAGCGGGGGCGTTTTCGTCAGCTTCCGGCAAGTTAGAAGGCTGGATGACCTCGTCCATGTACAGTTTGAAGTGCAGGACACCGGCATCGGAATTCCGGAGGATCAACAAGCTCGAATCTTCGAGCGCTTCACCCAATCCGATACGTCAACGACCCGACTGTACGGCGGCACCGGGCTGGGATTAGCGATCGTTCGGTCTCTCGTAACCCTCATGGACGGCGACGTACACGTGGAGAGTGAACTGGCGCGCGGCTCTCGGTTCTACTTCACCGTGCCGCTGAAGCTGGTGCCAGGACAGACGACTCCCAGGCGGACGGTGACGGCCGCTTCTTCGGCCCTGGTCGGCCTGAGGGCGCTCGTGGTCGATGATAACCACGTGAACCTGAAGGTGGCCCAACACATGCTGAAGTCGTTCGCCTTGGAGGTTTTCGCCACGGACTCAGCCGCGGCTGCATTGGAGCACGCACGGACGAACCCGGTGGACTTCATCTTTACCGATCTTTACATGCCGGAGATCGATGGATTCGTGCTGATCGAGCAGATTCAGAAGGCCGAGATTCATGCCCCCGTGATCGTGATGACCGCCACCAACGTACCGGAGGACCTCCGGCGGTGCCAAGAGGCCGGCGTGGCCGCCATCCTTCAGAAGCCGATCCACCGGAATGGTGTCCGTGAAGTTCTGGATACGCTCTTGGAACGTTTCCCGACCAAGAACGGAGAGATCAAGGTCTCCGAGATCGTCGGCACGCCTGGGATCTGAAGCCTGAGCACCGGCGGGGCCATAAGCGCTTGCGCTAAGGCGAAAGTCCCGCTGCATTCCGCCGCGTGAGCCTGACACAACCCGACCAGTAATTTTGCTGGTTTGTGCTGAACCGTATCAGCAAGCCGACCTGTGGTGTGTTATAGTGGATCCCATGAAGACGAAGTTGTCTTTGCTTGCCCTTGGGCTTGCAATGGTTGCGGGCATTGGCGGCGGTTGCCAGCCAGAGGGCGGTCCAATCGACCCTGCCTACTTGAAATCGGCGGAAGAAACTGGAAAAGTCAATCGAGAGATTTTCGTCAAAGCCGGCGGCGATTACGACAAGATGACCCCCGAGGACCGGACCCGGTTCCTTGCAAACTTCAAGAATGACGAAGCCCAGGCCAAGCGGTTTTGGGACCTCATGAAGAACCCTCCCGGGCAAAATGGTGTGCTCCAGCCGGGCGTAAAGATTCCGAATCCAGGTTGAGATGCCCTCAATGCTGAAACGGACTACGATCCAGGATGTTGCCAAACTTGCCGGCGTTGGCAAAGTTACGGTCAGCTACGTGCTGAATGGCCGATCCAAGGAGACTCGCATCAGTGAGGAAACGGAGAAGAAGGTGCTTCAGGCAGCGGAAGTTTTGCGCTACCGACCCAACGCTCTCGCTCGGATGCTTGCCACGCAGCAGACCCACTCCCTGGCCGTCGTTTTCCAGTCTGGTAATTACTTCAGTACTTGGTCCAATTTCACCAGTGAAGTCATGCGCGGCGTCTGCGCAGCCGCCGTCAACCAGGGTTTCGACCTGATGCTGCACACCAAGCACGTTGGGTCTGCCGAAATGGAAGCCGACACGCTCTCGGACGGCCGCGTTGACGGAGCACTGGTGCTGAGGGACCAGGACGACCCGACCGTCAAGGCGCTGATCTCGCGTAACTTCCCAACCGTTCAATTTTTCACCCGATCGGACGACAAGAACACCGCATGGGTGGACGCCGACAACTATAACGGCGGACGAATCGTTGCCCGTCACTTCTTGGAGCTTGGTCACCGCCGCTTCGGAATGGTGATGGGCGGCCCGGGGTCCGTGAGTGCAAACGACCGTTTCTCAGGTTTCCGAGACGCACTTGGCGCGGCCGGGCATGCGTTGCCAGCAGAGCATTGCCTGCGCGGATCAAATCTCGGGAACAACCCAAAGGCACTCCTCGAAATGGTTTCCCGACCAGCCGGTCCAACCGCCCTCTTCGTTTGGTCCGACGATGATGCCTACCTCGTGCTGGAGGTCCTGCGGAACCACGGGATTCGCGTTCCGGAAGACGTTTCCGTCATCGGGTTTGACTCCTTGGCTCCTAGCCAGCGCACCGTTCCGCCGCTGACAAGCATCCGGCAACCGGTCCACGAGATGGCGTTCAACGCCACTCGGCTCTTGGTGAACCTAATTCGAAAAGAGTCACCGGCAAAAAGACAGTTTCTTTTCCCTCTCTCACTTGACGTCCGTGGCTCCACCGCGAGCCGCCCCGACCTTGATCACGAAGAAGTGCATCCATGAATCGAAGAAATACAGCATTTACGCTTATTGAACTCCTCGTCGTCATCGCGATCATCGCCATTTTGGCGGCGATCCTCTTCCCCGTCTTCGCTCAGGCTAAGGCCGCAGCAAAGACCACTCAGGCTCTCTCGAGCATGAAGCAAATCGGCACCGGAATCCAGCTGTACCTCGGCGATTCTGATGACGTTTACATGCCGCGACGGGTTGCCGTCAACAATCCGAACGGTTCGCTGAAGGGCGAGCTGTCGTGGAAGCAGTTGGCCTACCCGTACATCAAGAACCAGGCCCTCTTCACCGACCCGGTCAACCCGAAGTCCAAGCTTCCGGATGACGCATCGGACCCGCTGCTCCGCGCAAGCTGGGGCCAGGAAGTCGTTGGACCGGTCCTCGCTCGAGGATACGCGTTCTTCGACGCACCTTGGCTTCTTTCGAAGAGCTGGGGCGCAACCACGATCACCCAGACCGCAGTTGAGAACGTTGCTGGAACTTTGGTAATCGCAGAGCACAAGCGTGCTTGGGTCGATACCGGTCCTTGGCTCGACTGGAATCGAGATGACTGGGATCCGATCACGACCACCATCGGCGACTACCCATGGGGTGGAAAGAAGTGGGATGAGAAGGCCATGATCCTGATCTTCCACGACAGCCACGCAAAGCGAGCCGCTCACACCGCAATCTGCGGCAAGAACGACGAGCAGAACATGTGGGGCTACACGAGAAATCAACTCTCGAACTTCGGCGGTCTTGGAGACGTTACGTGGGTTGATACCTACTGCGTTACCATGCCGGCTGCAGTTAAGTAAGCCAATGACCCTGCCCGGGGGCGCACACGTTGCGCCACCGGGCTTTTCTTATTCCCATGATGCTGATATCCTCGCTCGTCCTCCTCACCCAACCGATGTTCTCGACCGCTGACACCGCAATGCTGAACGACCTGCAGAAGCGAGCGGTCAACTTTTTCGTCAATGAGTCGCACCCTGCGACCGGCCTGACCAAGGACCGCGCCAAGAACAACGCCGACCGCGACGACTACAAGATCGCCAGCAGCGCAAGCACCGGCTACGCCCTAGCCGCTTTCGTCATCGGCGCCGACCGTGGCTGGCTTAGCAAGGCAGACGCCAAGGCCAAGACGCTCGTGACCTTGCGCGGCATCAACGACTTACTGGAGCATGAGCGCGGCTGGAGCTACCACTTCACCGATTGGGCCACCGGCAAGCGCGAGTGGAAGAGCGAGGCGAGCACAATCGACACTTCCCTTCTGGCCTGCGGCCTTTTGGTCGCACAGTCCTACTGGAAAGACAAAGAAGTCAACGGCCTTTCCGACGCGTATTTGAAGCGCATCGACTGGAACTGGGCCCTTACCGACGGCGGAAAAAAGCCGGATGAGACCCACGTCAGCATGGGCTGGCACCCCGAAACTGGGTTCATCAAGGCCCGATGGAGCATGTACTGCGAGCACAAACTGCTCTACATTCTTGGTTACGGCAGCACAGACATGCGCACCGAGGGCTGGGACACCGTTAGCCGACCGGTGCTGGCCTACGAAGGAATTCCGTACATTGTGGGCGGCCCGATTTTCCTGCACCAAATGGCGGAAGGTTGGTTCGACTTCTCGAACAAACGTGATCGAAGCGGCATCAACTACGTCGCGGCCTCGCGCAACGCGATCTTGGCCAATCGGGCCTATGCTATCAACAACCCGAAGAAGTTTAAGGGCTACGGGCAGGACTTTTGGGGTCTGAATGCGAGCGACCATCCGGACGGCTACGGCGCGCAGGGCGCACCCGGTTGGATCGACGACAACGGCACCATCAGCCCGACCGGCATCGCGGCATCGCTAGGCGTCGCGCCAAAGGAGACGCTGTCGGCCTTACGGCATCTACGATCGGCGTATCCGGCGGCCTACGGTCGTTACGGTTTTCCGAACGCATTGAATCCAACTCGCGAGTGGACTGATCCGGACGTGATCGGCATCGACCTCGGCATGATGCTGGTGTCGGTCGAGAACGCCCGAACCGGACTGATTCATCGCTTGACGAACCAGAACCCGATCGCAAAGCGCGGGATGGACCGCGCCGGCCTGAAACCCGCCCCGGGTTCGAACAACGGCCCGATGATCAAGAAAGACTGACGGCTTTTCGTCTGAGAGACCGGTTCCCACTGCAAGGGGGAACTTTTGAGGCGAGGGCTCGCGCGCACCACGCGAGGAAAAACCCCCTCCCCCACGGTTCCCCCTTTCAAGGGGAACCATCTCGGATTTCTTTAGGCTATGCCATCCGCTTCCATCTGCGAAGGCAGGCGCAAAAAAGCCCTTCCTGCTTAAAAGCAGGAAGGGCCAGTCGAGGCTTACTTGTCGCTGACGCCCTTACCGAGAGCTGCCTGCGCTGCCGCGAGGCGAGCGATGGGCACCCGGAAGGGCGAGCAGGAAACATAGTCGAGGCCGATCTTGTGGCAGTACTTGACCGATTCCGGCTCGCCGCCGTGCTCGCCGCAGATACCAAGCTTGATATCCGGTCGAACACGCTTCGCCTTCTCGATCGCCATTTCCATGAGAAGGCCAACGCCTTCCTGGTCGATGCTATCGAACGGATCGCCCGGAAGGATCTTCTGGTCCACGTAGGGTCGGAGGAACTTGTCCGAGTCGTCTCGGCTGAAGCCGAACGTCATCTGCGTGAGGTCGTTCGTTCCGAACGAGAAGAACGAAGCCTCTTCGGCGATCTTGTCAGCGGTGAGTGCGCCGCGCGGCACTTCGATCATGGTTCCGAAGCTGTACTCGATCTGGACGCCCTGCTCGACTTCGACAGCTCGGGCGGTGTTCTCTAATCGCTCCCTGACGACCTTGAGCTCGTTGACGTGGCCAACGAGCGGGATCATGATTTCGGGAACGGCCGGCTTCCCGGACTTGATGACGGCAGCGGCACCTTCCAGAATGGCTCGCGTCTGCATCTCGACGATCTCGGGATAGA
The DNA here is from genome assembly GCA_945881865.1 of Fimbriimonas ginsengisoli Gsoil 348. Lineage (GTDB taxonomy): Bacteria > Armatimonadota > Fimbriimonadia > Fimbriimonadales > Fimbriimonadaceae > Fimbriimonas > Fimbriimonas ginsengisoli_A. The sequence continues at coordinate 63,044 of CAMCVK010000008.1, forward strand.
CGATGGAAAGCCGTACACCGCGAAGGCCGAGCATCGGGTTGATCTCGTGCATCGATTCGGCGGCGCGCAGGATGACTTCCTTCGCCTGAAGCTCAGGGATGAGCTCATCTTTACCGAACTCGATCTTGGTTCGAAGGGCGGCAACTTCATAGTTCAGCTCGGTGAGCGAGGGAAGGAACTCGTGGAGAGGCGGATCGATGAGTCGAATCGTTGCCGGGCGACCTTCGAGAACCTCGAAGATCTCCTTGAAGTCCTGTCGCTGGAACTCGAGAAGCTTTCCAAGGGCGACCTTTCGGGTTTCGGCGTTGTCGATATCGAGGATCATGTCGACCACGATCGGGCGGCGTGCCTCGTCGAAGAACATGTGCTCGGTTCGGGTGAGACCGATGCCCTCGGCGCCCAGGCTGATGGCCTTGAGAACGTCGGCGGGAGCGTCGGCGTTGGTTCGAACCTTCATGGTTCGGAACTCATCGGCCCACCCCATGAACGTGCCGAAATCTCCGGTGAGGCTGGCGTCTTCGACCGGAACCTGCCCGTCGATGACTTCGCCCTTCGCGCCGTTAAGCGAGATGAAGTCGCCTTCCTTAATGATGCCGCCAGCATAGGTGAACTGTCGGGCTTCGGCGTCTACACGAATTTCGCTGCAACCCGCAACGGTCGGGATTCCGAATCCACGGGCAACGAGTGCGGCGTGGCTGGTCATACCGCCGCGCTCCGTCAGAACGCCCTGTGCGGCGAGCATGCCGGCGAGATCGTCTGGCGAGGTGTCGGCGCGAACGAGGATAACGCGCTGGCCTTGGCCACCCTTGCCGAGCTCAGCGGCGCGGTTTGCGTCGAAGATGGCAATTCCGGTTGCGGCACCGGGGCCGGCCGGAAGTCCGCGGGCGATGGTGTTGTACTTCGTGTCCTGGGGAATGACCGGAAGCAGAACCTGGTTCAGAAGATCCGGCGCAACGCGGGCGATGGCCTCTTCTTTCGTGATTCGGCCTTCCTCGACCATGTCAACCGCGATCTTGATTGCGGCGGTACCGGTTCGCTTACCGGCGCGGCACTGCAGGATGTACAGCTTGTTTCGCTCGATCGTGAACTCGATGTCCTGCATGTCTCGGTAGTGGTCCTCCAGGACTTTGCAGGTCTTGTCGAACTCGGCGTAGATTTCGGGGTTTGCCTTTTCCAGTTCGCTGATCAGAAGTCCGGTTCGAACGCCGGCGACGACGTCCTCACCCTGCGCGTTCATCAGGTACTCGCCGAAAATTACGTTCTCGCCCGTGGAGGCGTTTCGCGTGAAGGCGACGCCGGTGCCGCAATCCTCGCCCATGTTTCCAAACACCATGGCCTGCACGGTGACGGCAGTGCCGATGGAGTGGTCGATCTTCTCTTTGCGTCGGTATACGATGGCGCGCTCGTTGTTCCAGCTGCGGAAAACGGCCTCAACCGCTTCCTTGAGCTGCTCGCGGGAATCTTGCGGGAAGTGTCGTCCGGCATTTGCGAAAAGGTGCGCGTCGTAGTCTTTGCAGAGCTGCTCAAGGTCGTCGCCGCTAACCTGAAGGTCGTCGGTCACGCCGAGCTTTTCCTTCAGGGCATAGAACAACTTTTCGAAGCCGTGCTTGGAGATGGCGTGGTTTCCGTCCGAGAAAGCGACGTCGGCCAGCATCATGATGAGGCGGCGGTAGCTGTCGTAAACGAATCGCTTGTCGGCGCCGGCGGCAACCATTGCCTGGGCAACCTCGTCGTTAAGGCCCAGGTTCAAAACGGTGTCCATCATTCCCGGCATCGAGAACTTGGCGCCGGATCGAACCGAAAGGAGGAGCGGGTTCGAAGGGTCGCCGAGCTTCTTGCCTTGCGAGGCCTCGACGTCGGCAAGCGCCGTTTCCATTTCGGCGAACAGGCCATCCGGGAGGGTCTTTCCGTTATCGTAGTATTCCGTGCAGACCTCGGTGGTGATGGTGAAGCCCGGGGGAACCGGCAGCCCGATGTTGCTCATCTCGGCAAGGTTTGCACCCTTGCCACCCAGAAGGTCGCGCTGCGTGCGGTCGCCTTCGCGGAATAAATACACTCGCTTAGTTGCCATTGATTTCTATCTCCAATCTTGCGTAAGAAAAGGCGCCTTCATTGATTGAATGCGCCTTCGTTTCGGCAATCAGGATACCCACCGGGCGATTGTTAGGCGGTCGGAGATTCTCGGATCAATCGCTTCAGTAGTTCGAATCGAATCGGAAGAGCTTTGCCGTATTCGCCTGGCGACCCAGCAAGAAGAAGTACTCACGACGCGTCGTAAACGTCACCGTTTCGCGGGCGAGCACCCTGGTCGGCTGTCCGCTCATCGTCACCACAACGTCTTTTGCGCCAAGGAAGTCGCCAAAAACTTGGCGGGTTCGGTCGGTGGGGAGGGCCCCTTCTGCCGCCGAAACGGCCGAGACCGCCGGTGTGAACGCGCCGAGTCCGGTGGTCCCTACAGGAACGATGTACAGGTCTGCAAGCACCGGCATCGTGGTGCCATCCACATAGGCGGCATAGGAGAAGGACACCATGTTTGGATTCCCTTCCAGATTGCGGAACGGCACGGCAATCAGGCCCGGCTTGCTTCCGCGGCCAAAAGCGACCAACACCTGGCGCGGATCGTTGGTTTGCACGGTCTTGAGGGTGAAAGAGGACTCGGCGATCACCGTGAAATTCGAGAACGACGTCTCTTTGTACACGATGGATCGGTTTCCAACGGAAAACGTCGGCACGGGCGGGAGTGCCGCACCGTCAATTTGCTTCGACAAGGTCGTTCCGTTCAGCTGAAAAAGTGCCGGGTTCCCGCTCTCAAGCAGATTTACTGGGAAGTAGCGTCGCGAAACCGGCGAATCGGTAACGCCGGTGCCGCCGCCACAAGCCAAGGCCGTTACGGAGACACCCAGAATAATCAGCCGAGTTGAGAGACCATATTGCTTCCGCATTTCGAAAGATACTTTATCCGATTTAGCCGCTGGTTCTCTTTTTTCCGACAGATTTTTTGTGGGTGCCAGTGAGACTTCGGAAATTGGAGCGGCGGTTATGCCAAAATAGATGGTTCAAATGAAAGAAGGCATTCACCCTAAGAACTACCCCACGCTTTTCGTGGATGGTGAGCATGAATGGGTTGGTATTTCCACCCTTAAGACAAATCAGAAGCGCGTTATCGATGGCGTTGAGTACGGCGTTATTGGTGTGGAAATTTCCGCGTTCACGCACCCGTTCTATACCGGTCAGAAGCGACTCGTAGACACCGCAGGCCGAGTCGAGAAGTTCAACCGACGGTTCGCGAAGCAGATCGCCGACAAAGCCAAGTAACCCCGCTATACCGGAAAAGTGTCTACCCACTTTTTTCGGAAACCGAACATCCGACCGCGTGTACGGTCCAATATAGGCTGGGCAATTGCCCGGCCTTCTTTGTCTATACCTGCCGGAACCACTGTCGCCATTCCGTCGTAAAACACCCGACCCGAGGAACGAAAATTGAATCAAAACATTGAACCCAAACCCGCTGCCTTATTTGTTGATTACGAAAATGTTTACTACTTTATCAAAAACAGATTAGAGGATCAAGGTAAAGCAACCGACGTCACCAACGAACTGATCCGCATTCTGCGCGCAAAGCTTCAAAGCGAGCTAGGTCTGCCGTGCATCTTGATGAACGCGTACGCCGACTTTGACCGGATCGAAGACAGCCCAATGGCCCCGCTCTACTTGATGGGTGTCGAGCCGCACTACGTGCTTGGCACCGATCACAAGAACGCCGCCGATATGCACCTGGCCATCGATGCGCTAACGATTTTCTACACCCGGCCGGACATCGTCGGCTTCGTTCTGGTCGCCGGAGACCGCGACTACATCCCGCTGCTGCAGCATCTTCAGCAGCACGCAAAGCGAGTATTGGTCGTGGGATTCGTTCAGAACGCTAGCGGTGACCTGATCCAGATCGTCGGAAAGGAGAACTTCTTAGACGCTGGAAAGCTATTGCCGGAAGGCACCGTTTTGCGCGAACCGGTTGCCGTCCAGGTTGAAAGACCGAAGGCGCCCGAGTCGTTCGAAGAGTTCATCCGAACGCCGGTGCCGGTTAACTCGCCGTTCAAGTCGTTCCGCAAGCTCGAGTCCGAACAGCAACGGAAAGCCTTGGAGATCATGCTCACGCACTTTGGCGAGAAGCCAGAAGTTTGGTTCACCCCCTACCTAAACCGGTTGCGAAACGAAATGCCAACCCTCGAGGAGTTCGAACGAAAGGCGATTATCTCCAGCCTTGAGATGGCCGGCGCGGTTGCGGTGCAAAAGCGGCGCGGCGAACAGTATGACTATTCCGTCATTTTGGTCAACTGGGACCATCCGGATGTTCAAGACCTTAACCCGTAAAGCGAAATGAGCCAGCCAACGCCCGCCGGACGTTGCCCAACCTGCGGGAGAACTTACCCTGGCGCAGCGAAGTTCTGTCCGGAAGACGGCGCCCGGCTGGTGCCGATCTCGGGCCCTGATCCATCCTTCAACAAGCTGACTGCGCCCGCCAAACCCCAGACAGTGGTTTCCGGCGGGGCACCAGCGCCCACCGCGGTCCCAAGAGAACCATCGGTCCGTATTCCGGCGTCACCCCAGCCAGGCCCATCTCCCGCGCTCGCCCGAAATTTCGCCTTGGGCCTTCTCGCGGTCGTTCTTGTGGCCGCCGGAGCTGGAATCGGTGCTCTGAACCGGCCAGCATCGATTGAGCCGAAGGCAGCCACAAAAACGATCGAACCGCCGGTGCCAGATCCAGGCTCGATTGCCAAAAGCGATCGGCCCGCCGAACCAACAATCGAAGTATCGACGCCAAAACAGTCGGATCCCGAGCGAACCGAACCGGCGAAGTCGATTCCCGAGAATCGCTGGACGTCTCCGTTCTTCGACCTCGAACTTGCTCCCGGATGGGAGTACCTGAAGCGGCAAGCCGATGCAACTTACACGGGGATCAGCTTTGCGTCGCCAGACGGAAAAGCCGTCATCCGCATCGACCGAACGGACCCGAGGTCGGGAGAAATCCTGCCCTTCATTGAGGCCCGTCGAAAGCGCTTTGCCAAGGGTCCGGCGTTCTTCCGCGAAGTCTCCTTTGCAGAAGCCATCCGAAAAGGCATCTCTGGGTACCAGTGGAACTTTGATCGACTGGATGCGAAACGAGGCGTCCTGCGGAAAGAGATTTTCTACTTCTCCATAGAGAACCGCGCGGGAGCGGTGGAAATGAACGCGCCAACTGAGGACTTCGAGCGGCACCGGGCCGACTTCGAATCGATGTTCGACAGCCTCGATCTCTCGCGATTCTAACCGCTTAAGCGACGAAGCGAGCGTACAATACGCGCATGTCTGAAGCCCGTCGCGGGATGCCCCTGCACACCAAGATCCTGATTAGCCTGTTGCTAGGTGCCGTCGTCGGCGGTATTGCCCAGGTCACGTTGGGAACCAAGAACGAGGGGCTCAAGTGGTTCGTGGATAACATCGCGACGCCCGGCGGAAACATCTTCCTTTATTTGCTGTTCATGATGGTGGTTCCGCTCCTGTTTTCCGCCCTCATTTTGGGAGTTGGGGACCTGGGCGACGCGGCAAAGGTGGGAAAGATTGGCTTGCTTTCTCTCGCGATGACCATCATCCTCAGCGGAACCGCGGTCGTGATCGGCGTAGTCGGCGTCAATCTCGTCCAGCCCGGAAAGATCATCTCCGAGCAGAAGCGGAGCGAGCTCGTTGCGCAGTTCAGCGATAAAGCCGCGGCGGACAAGAACCTAGAAGCCGCCAAGAAGGCACCCGACGATCCACCTGTTCTCGGATTCATACCGAAGAACCCGTTCAAAGAAATCAACCGGGCGCTGGAAGGCGGCCTGCTGCCATTCATGTTCTTCGCGCTGTTCTTCGGCGTTGCCCTCGCGGCCATCGAGCCCGAGAAGGCAGCGCCGGTGAGGGCGTTCTTCGAGGGCATCTTTGCGGCCAGCCAGAAGGTGATTGAATACGCCATGCGCTATGGGCCGATCGGGGTCTTCTTCCTGGTGTTCAAGACGACGGCCACGCTGGGATTCGAGCTTTTTGGGGCACTCGGGGTGTACGTGCTACTGGTCCTCGCCGCGCTCGCCCTGCACCAGTTCGGAACCTACTCGCTTGTCCTTCAATTCGTCGCGAAGCGAAACCCGCTGCAGTTCTTCAAGCAGATGCGATCAACGATGATGTTCGCGTTCGCGACGAGCTCCAGCAACGCCACGTTGCCGACCGCACTCAAGGCCGCCGAGGACGAGGTTGGACTGCCGAAGGACATCAGCTCGTTCGTCCTAACGGTTGGCGCTACCGCTAACCAAAACGGTACGGCGCTCTTTGAAGGCATCACCATCATCTTCTTGGCGCAGATGTTCGGCGTTGATCTCACGCTTGCCCAGCAGTTCACCGTCATGGGACTGGCGATTGTCGCCGGCATTGGCACGGCCGGAATCCCCGGAGGCGCATGGCCGATGATCGCGACGATCTTGGTGATGTTCAAAGTTCCCGCGGAAGCGATTGGTATCGTCATCGGCATAGACCGGATCCTCGACATGAGCCGTACCGTACTGAACGTGACCGGCGACATGACAATTGCCGCTTGTGTTGCGCGGCTTAGTGGGCACAACCGGCAGGTCGCCGAGGTCTAAGGGATATCCTAAATTCGATGAACGAATCCCTTCTCAAAATGCTCCAAGAGCACGTGGAAATGACGGTAGATCTTTACCGAAAAGATCTCCATGCCTTCGCTCCGAATGACCTGACGCGTTCGCCCGGTGCACCGGCGCGATCTGCCGCCGACATCGTCTTTGAAGTGATCCTAAATAATCGCCGGGCGTCTCGACGGCTTCGAGGAGAAGACGCCGGACCTGGTCCTGGCTTCCCGGCGTGCCCACCAGAGCTCCAATCTGCCGAAGCCCTGGCCACCGAAGTTGCCGACTCTTGTGAAGAGCTGCTTGCGGCAGTCGGGATGGATCCTTTCCGAATGATTGAGTACCCCGGCGGAAGCGAGATCGCACTTTCCTACGGAGAGTTCGCGGTTCTTCACATGCAGTACCACTTGGGCCAGCTGAACTACCTGCAAACAGTTTTTGGCGACGCCGAAATTCACTGGGGCTAATCGGGCCGAAAGCCCGACCAGTCTCCGAGGTACAGCACCTCTTCTTCAAGCTGCACGCCAAATCGGTCGAACACCGATTTGGCGACCTTCTCCGCCAACCGGCGAATGTCCGTCGCGCTGGCCCCGCCGACGTTGAGGATGAAGTTTGCGTGGCGGACTCCCACCCTGGCACCGCCAATTTGATGGCCCTTCAGGCCGACGGCTTCAATCAGATATCCGGCCGGGGTGACCCCCGCCGCCTTGAGAGCAACCGGCAACTGATCCAGTGACTCCGCGAATGCTTGGTCCTCGACGTTCTTAAAGAAGCTGCCCGCGCTGGGCGATGGTGGCTGTTTCGAGATTCGCTGACGCTGAAACTCCCGCGCCGCGTCGTAAATCGCGACCGGGTTCCCGGTTTCCAGCCGTAACCGAACCCTAGTTATCGCCGCATTGGGCGGGTTTGCCCGCCTTAAAACTGAGTTACGGTAGGAGAATTCCATCCAGCCCGGCCGAACCCACTTTCGTTGGCCTTCATGGACGATCTCGATTTCAACCAGATGTTTCGAGATAGCCGAACGATAGGCACCCGCGTTGCTCACGAGGGCCCCGCCCAGCGTGCCGGGAATGCCGACCGCGAACTCAAGGCCGGCGAGCCCAGCTTGCGCTGCCTTCAGGAAAAGCTCTTGGAAGCCACAGCCGGAGTCGGCCACAACTTCCCCATCGGCAAGAATTTCGATCTTGCGCGCTTCGTTGCGAATCGTCAGGCCGGGAACGCCGGCATCGCTCGGAAGAACATTGCTTCCCCAACCCAGGATGGTCACCGGGCCAGCAGCTTGTGCTTGCGCGAGCGCAGCGCACAAATGCACGTGCGTCCGCACGATGGTGAATCGTTCGGCGGCCCCGCCGGCGCGCAGCGTCGTGAAGGGCCGCAGCGAGACGTTCGTCTGGATCATGCTGGAAGCCGCCGTTTTGAAACCGAGATGCTCGGCTCGATGAGATAGTTCGGCATCAACTGTTCCGGCGCTTGCCAGTCAAGCAGTGAAAAGATGGGACCAAAGCCTATGGCCGTTGGAAAGTGATCATCCCCTCCAAAGCCGAACCCGGTGAAACTTCCAGCCGGAAGCTCAACGGTTCGGGAAGGCACTTGCCCCGGCTCTCGAACGAAAAACTCACCACGTTTACTGGGGAAAACGACCTTGCCCGTATGTGAGATGAGATCAAAAGCCGTCGCGCCTGCGGCGTCAACGCCCTGGGCATAGGCGAGCGTCTTCGCCAGTACGATTGCCACCCGGGAACCGGTAAACGAGCCGGGCCCGAGGTCGGCGGCGAAACCGGCTATGTCTCCCGGCCCGATTCCCGCCTGCTCTAAACCCTTCGTTAGCAGGTTCAGAAGCACCTCGCCGGCACGGTAGCCCGCCGTATCCGACCCCGCAAAGACCAATTGGCCTGAGGCATCAAAAAGCGCGACGCTCGCAACCGGAGATGAGGAACTGAAGGCCGCAATCACGGAATCAGCTCAATCCGAATTCCGTTCAAAAGCTCAAATAGGGTGCGCTTCTGGTCGGCGAACTGGTTCTCTTGCTTGCGCATCGCACCTCGCCCCGTCGCGGCGGGCAAGCTGAGCCGATAAGCAAACGTGAGGTAAAAGTCGCCGGTTCGAACTACAGCATCCAAGCTCGCCAAGCCGCCGTCTTTCGAAGTTCCCCGCCGCCAGACGGTGCCGAGCGTCGATCCGGCCGGAGTCGTCTCGAAGTCTTTGTCCTCCCGAAGGTTCACGCTCGCGAACTCGGTTAGTGAGGTCCCAGAGGCGACGAACAACGCACGCGACGGCTCGGGCGAATCCAAAGTGTACGAAGCGGCCGCCAGCACTTCCCCCTTCAGCTCTCGCGAGGCGAACGTCAGCCGGCCGTTTTCGCCAACGCTGACGTTGAACCCTTTGGGATACAGAACCCGGATTCGGCGGGTGGAAACGGTGGTCTCGACCGAGAGCAGGTTCTTTGGAAGCTTCCCGGCCACCTTTCCGTCGTCGATGACGGAACGGGTGAACTTGGGCGAGAGGGGTGCCGCCGTGACGGCCGGCTTCGTCGGGTCCTCCGGCGGAAGGTTCTCGCCGTCGATGGTGGCAAAGGTTTCCAGGGCAGTTTGCCACTGGAACGAAACCGCCTCGAACTGGCTCGTTGGGACCTTCAAGTTGAACAACAGCTTCGACTTCGTCTGGGTGTAGAACAGCCCGGTGAGGAGCGTGACCGGGGTTCCCCGTTCGGAAAACTCAAGCTGGGTCAGAAGCAGGGGCGCACCAAGCACGGTCTGCTCATACTGGCGGATGATGCTGCGATTGCTCAGCTGACCGCTCGTAAGCTGCAACTGCTGCCACGCGGCCGCGTCGCCGCGAAACTCCGCCCGGATCAGACCGACTTCCCCAGAGTCGGACCCCGTGCCCGGAATCGTGATCTTGGTTTCGCGCTTGCTCTTCTTCGATACCTTCCACGCCTTTGGGTACTTGAAGGTGAGATTTAGGGACTCGTCGCGGAAGTCCTGGAGGTCGCTTACCTGCGCCTGCGCGAGTAAGCAAACTAGAAAAGCGGAAACCATAGCTTCAGATTATGCCGACATCACAGCGGAACGTGAAGGACAAACCGGGCCCCTTCCCCAAAAACCCCGTTCTCGAATACGTCGCCGCCGTGCGCATCCACGATTCCTTTCACGATTCCGAGTCCCAAACCCATGCCTTTGACCCGGCCGCTGTAGAACGGCTGGAAGATAAGCGACTTCACATCGTCGGGCACACCAGGCCCGCTGTCCTCGACCTCAATTCGCACTCTCCGTTCGTCGGCGGAGAGCAGCGCCCGAACCACCATCTCCCCGGACTCCGTGTGATGTAGCCCGTTTTCAATGAGTTCCGAGACTGCACGACGTAATCGACGGCCGTCCACATTCGCGACGGGCAGGTCAGCAATTTCAAGTCGCAGGCTCACGAGGGAACGCTTTGGGAAGACCTCCTCGGCGGTTTCTCGAACCAGCGCACCCACGTCGGTCGGCGCCTTTTCGATTTTGGTTGCCGTGACGAAATCCCGAAAGTCGTGGAGGATTTCTTCGATGCGCGTGAGGTTCGCTCGCAAACTCTCATGGAGTGTCCTGAGGTCCTGCAAGCTGGTCTTGTCATCGGCGATGAGAAATCCGAGCTCGTTCACGTCGCCCTTCAGGGCAAAAACGCGGTTCCCAATCATGTGCGAAGACTTTGCGCTGAGTTCGCCCCAGGCGATCATGCGTTCGCTCTGCACGATGTGATCGATCTGACGGATGTTTTGTAGACCCGAGGCCATCTGCTCGGCGATCGCCTGCAAAACCCGCTGGTCTTGAATTGTGAACCGGTTATCAGAGAACGGGTTCTCCGAACGCCGCCGCAGAACGCGGATGACCCCCAGAATTTCGTCTCGCCAAAGAATGGGCACCGCGAGAAAGCTGGCGATGTTCTCGTTGGGAATCTCGATGTATTTGCCGCGCCATCTCGGGTCGAGCTGAGGTTCGTCCAGCAGAATCGGCTGGCCGTGCTGGCAAACCCACCCCGTAAAGCCTTCGCCCCGCTCGTAGGATAAGAGACCAATTTGGTCTTTCAAGCGCCCAATAGTTCCTCGCAGAACGGCGGAGTCCGTCTTCGGATCCATGATGAAGATGCTGCACGTGTGCAGCCGGAGCGTGTTCTGCGCGACGCCAATGACGCTCTCAACAAGCAGGTCCTCCGAGGTCACGGTGTCGAGCGCACTTCCGATTTGAATCAGGGCTTCCTCCCGCTTCGTGCTTTCATGACGCTCAAGGACTAAGTCGATGAGGCTTGCCAGACCCGTAACCGTCTCGTGATGGGTTTCTGAATACGCGTTTGCCTGATCGGAAGACACGTTCAGCACGGCTCGAATCCGGTCAAAACGATCCTTGATCGGCACGGCAATCTCGCTCTGGGTCGACGAGAAAAGCGCGCGGTAAGCGGGATCATCGCGCACGCTTCCGCTCACGACGCTGGTTCCTGTCGCGGCTACCCAGCCGACCAGACCTTCCTTCGACTGGATGTCGAGCGGGAGGTGCCGGAACTTCGCAACCGACTCCCAGCCGTCACCCGCTCCGTGCCGAACGACGAGATCGCTGACTTCGTCCTCGACGATGGCAATGAGCACGTGCGCGCTACCGGTCAGCCGCTTTGCGGCGAGTGCAATCGCGTCCAAGGCGTGGTCTACGGAGAGATCTCTCGAAATCTTCGTGAGAAGTTGAGTCCATTCGGAGAGGGCAACCACGGCGATTAAAGTATGGCGTTCATAATTTCGGCCATGCACGGCGAAAGAATGGAGCGCGAAATTTTGGAGCAGCCAAGCCGGATTGCGGCCTCCGCCGCCAGGTTTGCGTCCGGGCTCGGCGAAGCGCTCCGCGGGCGAGACTTCGAGATGGTCGTTCTGGCCGCGCGAGGTTCTTCGGATAACGCCGCACGTTACGCACGTTACTTGATCGAAGTCCACCTCGGGATCCCGGTTTCACTGGCCGCGCCGAGCGTGATCACACGCCATCACGGACACATTCGCTACCGAAACGCCCTTGCGATCGGGATAAGCCAAAGCGGCGCGGCCCCCGATGTCGCGGAAGTGCTGGAAGCATTGCGCACCGACGGGCACTTCACGGTGGGTATCACGAACACGCCTGGCTCTCGCTTGGCGGCCACGGCTGAGTTCACGCTCCTTCTCGGGGTTGGCGACGAGACGTCAATCGCCGCGACGAAGACCTACAGCGCGACGCTGCTTGCCCTGTATGAACTCACCCGCGCGCTTGGTGCCGATCTTCCCGCGAGCACTTCCCATATCTACAGCGAGGAATGGCTACGAACCTGCGCGGCCGCCGCCCGGGAGACCGCCGGGCCCGTGTGCCGATGTTCACCGGTTTTCTGTTTAGGGCGCGGCTTCGGTTTTTCTACCGCCGAGGAAGCGGCGCTAAAGTTAATGGAATGTGCGCTTATCCCGGCAAAAGCATTTTCAACCGCCGACTTTCACCACGGGCCGAAGGCACTTGCGGGGGTGAACTCCAGCATCATCTCGTTTGACGGACCGCAGTTGGATCTCGCGGCGCAGGGCGCGGAAATCTTCGAACCGCCTTTATCCCCGGCATCGGCGGAGTTAAAGCCACTCTGGGACATTCCGTTTGGGCAGTACCTTGCCCTCTTTGCGGCACGCAATCGCGGCCTTGACCCGGACCACGCCCGTCATTTGCGAAAGGTCACCGAGACTCTTTAGCGAAGAACGTTTCCACTTCCTTTGCTTGCGGTCGGCTCCGCGCCAGTTTCGACAACGTTCGCCAGTTGACCTCTTCGAGAGTGACCGTTCCGCGCGCATTGGAGGTCCAAGTCACCAGGGCATTCCAAGCGAGTTGCTCTATCTCGTCGAGCTCCACCTTTCCCGTCCGCCTGTCGTGCCGCGCCACGAAGTTGCCGTAAGTCAAAACTAGGGCCGCCAACCCGAGAACCCCGGCCGCCCAAAAAACCTGGTTCGGGTCTACGAACCAACCAGAAAAGGCGAGCAGGAGGCACACAACGCTGGCAACGCCAAAGCCAACTGCCACCCAAACGTTGCTGCCCAGCTCACCTCGAGCGATGCGTTGCTCCCGAAGCACCCGCAGGATCCCCGTCGCACCCCGGGCAGATGGGTCGGTCGCGCTTCTCTCGAACACCGCCCGACACTCTTCTACCGAAATTCGCGGGTATCGCCCGTATCCGCCCGCCATCTACACAACCCTCCGTTTGCTTGGGCTGCCGGGGAGGCTCCACGGCGTGTCTAGTTCCAGCGCGGCCCGGAGTTGCTTCATGTACTCCCGCTTAGGAATCTCGTACGCACCCAGCGAGAGCGTGTGATCGTTCGAAAATTGGGAGTCGAACAGCGTGAATCCCAGCGCGCGGCAACGGTTCACCAACGCCCAAATGGCGACCTTAGACGCGTCCGTCTCGCGATGAAACATTGATTCAGCGGAAAACAGCCCGCCGATGGCCACTCCGTACGCTCCGCCAACCAGTCGGTCGTTCAGCCAGCATTCAACCGAATGGCCCCAGCCGGCCCGATGAATCTCCGTGTACACCCGAATCAGATCAAGCGTGATCCAGTTTCCCGTGGGCCGAACACACGACCGCATGACCTCTTCGAACGCGGTGTCAAACCGAATCTGATACGGTCCTTTGCGCAACGTTCGCTCCAGGGATCGGCTCACGTGGATTCCCTCGATGGGAAGGAGACAGCGGACCTCGGTCGAGTACATCCAGATTTCAGGATCATCGAAGGATTCGCCCATCGGGAAGTATCCGGTTTGGATCGCCTGGGCGATCATGCTCGGCGAAAGTTCAGATCCCTTTATTGCCGCCAACTTGCCCCAAATTATGCCCCCGTTTCCTTCGATAGTTTTGGTAACGTAGAAGCGCCATGACCGCTCCCGAACTACTCGAACAGCAAATCGCAAAAACTGCCGCCATGCTTGACGTCGCCGTCGCCGGCGTCGACGAAGCCCACCTGGACTACCGGGCCCACGAAACCATGATGTCGTACCGCGAGCACCTTGCCCACCTCACCGAGGTCAGCATCGCCAGCCTGGCCATGTTGCAGGGACAAGAGCATGCTTGGGGATCCTACTCGCCGGTCGCCACCGACCTTGCCGGCTTGGTCGCTGAGCTGAAGGCAAAGCGCGCCGAGGCCGTAAAGCTCATCTTTACGGTCGCCAATGACGATGCCCTCAACACCGGCGCGGACTATATTTTGCAGCACGATCATTACCATCTCGGACAGATGGCCGCAACCCGACAGGCCTTCGAGCCGGGCTGGTCCAGTTTCGCGCTTTACTCCTAAGCCGTCCGCTCACGGCATACTTCAGGGGTGGATTCCGACTCGCTGTATGCCGACGTCTTTCAAAACTACACCGACCATATCAATCCGAACCTCGCACGGCTGATGGCCTTCGCGGGGTTCGGAGTGGAAATCTCGGCCGTGGGCGCGATCATCACGGACCACGAAGGCCGCGAGTTCATCGACTGCTTGGGCGGCTACGGCACCTTCACTTTTGGTCACCGGCACCCCAAGATTGTCGCCGCCGTTCGAGACCAGCTGGATTTGATGGGGCTCTCCGGCAAGGCTTTTTTTTCCAAACCGCAGGCAGACCTGGCTGCGGCGCTCGCCGAAATTTCTCCGGCCGGCCTTGACTTTGCGTTCTTCTGCAACTCTGGAGCCGAAGCCGTTGAAGCCGCGCTAAAGTTCGCTAAAGGGGCTACCCAGCGAGCTGGAATCATTTCAACGCAAGGCAGTTACCACGGAAAAACACTCGGCGCGCTTTCAACGACCGAACGGGAGAAGTACCGGAAACCGTTTATGCCGCTGTTGCCGGGCGTCCAATTTGCGCCGTTTGGCGATGCCGAAGCGGTCGCTTATCTGGCCGACGACAACACCGCCGCGATCATCGTGGAACCGATCCAGGGAGAAGGCGGCATCATTATTCCGCCCGACGGTTACCTGGCACAGCTCCGAGAGATCGCCGATCGCTCTGGCGCGGTGCTCATCTTTGATGAAGTGCAAACCGGGCTGGGCCGCACCGGTCGGAACTTCGCATGCGAATGGGACGGCGTCGCGCCGGACATCATGTGCCTTGCCAAAGCCCTCGGCGGCGGGATAATGCCGCTGGGCGCGATCCTTTACGCTCGCGCGATCTATGACCAAATCTACGACGTCAACCCGCTGGCGCACACGTCGACGTTCGGTGGCAACGCGCTCGCCTGCCGGGCGGGGCTCGCGGCGCTGCAGATTCTGCAAGACGAGAACATCGCGGCTCAGTCCGAGGAAAAAGGCCGCCTGATGCTAGACGGCTTTGTCGAGATTGCCCAGGCGCACCCCGATCTCATCGCCAGCGTCCGCGGGCGCGGACTGATGATCGGCCTCGAATTCTCGATGGACGAAGTCGGCGAACTCGTTGTCGCCCAGCTTCTCAAGCGCGGAGTTTGTGTGGCGTACGCCCTGAACAACCCACGCGTTCTGCGATTCGAGCCGCCGGTCATGATCTCAAACGACCAAATCGAAACCGTGCGCCGGGCCGTTAGCAAATCCATCGCCGAAACGGCCGAGCTTTTGGCAGAGTTGGTTTAGAGGATCTCGGAAAGCAGGACGCGCTCGCGGCGACGGCTAGATTCCTTCACCGCGAACACCATCGCGAGGCTCTTGATGTTGTCGTGGCACTCGCCGTCCGGCGTCGGACCGCCATTTAGGGCGGCAAGAAACTGCGCGAACGAACCCTTGATGAACTCAAAACCGGGGGTCGGTGTGATTTCGACCCGCTCCATCTCCGAGTGGAACTCGCCGGACTTCCGCACGACCTCCGCGTACGGCACGGTGTTGTGCTCCCAAATCGCCGTTCCGTTCTTCCCTACCGAGCGCCAGTCTCCGTCCCAACTCGTGTGAAGGCCTTCGGCCGCCCATGATCCCCGGAACGTGAACCTAAGGTCGTCCTCAAACTCGAAAAGCGCCGTTGCCGAAGAATCGGCCTTGTACCAACTCCAGTGCGGGTTGAATTCTTCGGCGTAGACGGCTACCGGGTCCTTGCCAGAAATGAACCGCGCTTCGTCGAACGTATGAATCGCCATGTCAAGGATCAGCGGGCTCTCCATTTCATCGCGGAATCCGCCAAAGTGAGCTCCGATGTAGAAATCAGCGTTGAGAATTCCGACTCCCCCAAGGCTCGCCTGAACGAAGTCACGGTAGGCCTGAAGCTGCCGGTTGTACCGCCGAGCCTGACTCACCATATACAGCTTTCCGGCCGCATCGGCCGCCGCGACCATCTCCTTCGCCTGCGCCATGGTGGCCGCCATGGGCTTCTCGCCGATGACCGGTAGCCCGTGGCCCAACGCGGTCAGTGTCACTTCGTGGTGGGCTTCGGGAATCGTCACGTCAACGACAAAATCCGGTGCAGCGTCCTTGATCGCCTGGGTTAAGTCGGTCCCGTAGACCTCGGCGGTGACGCCAGTTTCAGCTCCGGCCTGCGCCGCCGCTTCGGGCCGAACGTCCACCCAGCCCGCCAGGGTTACTTCCGGAAACTCTGCGATGTTTCTGGCCCAAGTCTTTCCCATTCCGCCGGCGCCAACGAGTAATGCACGCATGGCCGCAGGTGTACCCGCTTCCGCGCAAAGACCGGGATACTGGAGCCATGACTGGCTTTGTTGACCTCCGCAGCGACACCGTGACCCGCCCGGACGAAGAGATGTACCGCGCGATTATGGCGGCACCGGTTGGAGACGACGTCCTTGGCGACGACCCGACAGTTCGCGCTTTGGAGGAGTTGGGCGCAGAAGTTACCGGCCTGGAGGCAACGCTGTTCGTTCCCAGCGGAACGATGAGCAACCAAATCGCGCTGGCGGTTCACTGCAACCGGGGCGACGCCATCATCCTGGAGGAGGAGAGCCACATTCTTTACTATGAGGTTGGCGCCTCCGCGATCATCGCCGGGGTTGTTTCGTGGACATTGCCGAGCATTCGCGGAGCAATGGATCCAAATGCCGTTGCCGCACGGTTTCTTACCGAAGACCTTCACCGGCCGGCAACGAAGCTGGTATGCGTCGAAAACACCCACAACCGAAAAGGCGGGGCGGTCATTCCGCTGGAAACTCTCACCGAGTACCGTCAAATCGCCGACACGCATGGGATCAAGCTTCACCTCGACGGGGCGCGCGTTTGTAATGCGGCGGTCGCTCTCGGTGTGCCCGTCGCGACCGTTACCGCGGCCTTTGATTCCGTGAGCCTATGCCTCAGCAAGGGGCTCGGCTCCCCGATCGGTTCCCTGCTTTGCGGCACGGAAGCTTTCATTGACGAAGCTCGCCGGTGGCGAAAGCGTTTGGGCGGCGGGATGCGCCAATCTGGGATTCTGGCGGCCTGCGGAATCGTCAGTCTTCGCGGACGGATTGACCGCTTGGCCGAGGATCATCACCGGGCGCAGGCGCTCGCCGTGGGTCTTGAAAACGTCGCTGGCTTAAAGACTTCGCCGAAGGACACCGAGACGAATATCGTGCTGGTTCATACGGAAGCGCCCGCTGCTCAATGGCAACAGGCACTGGCTAACGAAGGAGTGGCTTGCTTCCCGGTCGCGTCACACACGCTGCGTCTAGTGACCCACCTCAACTTGTCGGATGCCGATGTGACGAAGACGCTCGACGCGTTTCACGCGGTTGCGACTGGCTTCACGCCGTAGGCGTCATCCTTTAGCCGATCATAGGCGATCTGGGCGAGGGTTTCCAAGTTGACGACGTCTTCCCGGTTGTAGGCAATGAGCGTTTCCTTGGCCCCGATGTCGCCGTAGCGCTCGTACTGACGCCACAACCGGATGGCGTCGCGCCCGTTCAGGCCCTCGGCTTCATCCGGTCGCGCGATGCCGACCGCCTTTTCGATCTTTTTGAGGCCGCCCTTGAAGCCAACGCGCTTGAGAGTAGGACACAGATCCAGATGCAACTGGTCAAAGCGAAAGCCGGTGAATTTTTTCTGGATCATCGGCAGGTCAAAGCTCGCCCCGAAGAACGTCACGACCATGCTGTACCGCGACATGATATCGGGAAATGCGCCAAGCCCTTCGTCGCGGGTGAGGCAGTGGAAACCGGTGGAATCGTACAACCCAATCATCGTAATGGCGTCGCCCGAATTGCCACCGTCGGTTTCAATATCGAGGTAAACCGCCGTGTCTTTAAAATCGGGCCAGGCACGCCAAGATTCGGCGAGGCCGAGATGCCGCGCGAAAAATTGGTGCTCGCGCTCCGCTAGGGCGTCGCGACTGAGTTCTAGGAACGTCCCGACGTGATCAATTCTTGCCGAACCCAGTGAATAACGATCCGGCTCGGCAAGATAGGCGTCCCAGTCGGCGCAGCCTTGCTCCCACAAGGACCGCTCCGCCGCTGGACCGATACCTGGTACGTGAATAAAGGATTGTCGAAGCAAAGCGGGCTAGCCCGCTTCCTTAACCTTCACACTTCCGCTGCTGGGCCCGTAAACCATCTGCGGAACGGTGATCGGAGTTCCGCCTGTGCCCCAGTCTCGCCGCTCGCCACCCGCATATTGGAACCAGCCGGTCTCCAGGTTGCGGTCGAACTCGCCGTAAAGCCGAATGATTCCAATTCCTTTGAAGGAGGCATCGATGTCTCTGCCGAAGAACTGAACGCTTCGCACCTTGCCGTCAATCGTGATTTTGCCCTTGCCGGAGTAGGTCGCCTTCGAGAACTCTTTGCTGTCGTACTCTTTGATGACCTTGCCTTCGATCGTCATCTTTCCGTCGAGGCCGGTGATGAGGACCGAACCGTTGAAGCTGAACGACAACTTACCGGTCGGGACCACCTGGTCCGAACCGAGGAGCTTGAAGCTACCAACCTTCGAGGCAAATCGAACCGCGTCGGTGCCGACTGTTGGCGGAGGAAGCGGAACGGAAGGCCCGTCTTCGCCTGTCACCGGCATCTGACCGATGACGAGCGCGGCCGTACCGAGCAGAACGGCAGATCCAATCATCAAAAATCCAGGCTTCATCACGTGCTCCAATTGTATCCCAGTCGTTCAAAGATAACCGAGGGTTCCGCCGTCTGGTTCCCGGCAAGGGCAAGAAGCTGAATTGCGTCCGACCCTTGCCCTGAGACAAGGTATCGCGACGAACCTCGTATCTAGAATGGGTATTTTGAAAAGAATGAAAACGGGTGCCATCGTTACCGCCGTAGTTGCTACGGTTGCGTTCGCCGGGGTTCTGGTCGCCTTCAGCTCAAACGCGAGTCCCTATGTGACCATTGAGCAGGCGAAGCACTCGTCAGGCGACCGCCTGCACCTGGCTGGGACCGTCGACCAGAAGTCGATTAGTCACGACGTTCGGGCCCGCACCCTACGGTTCAAACTCACCGACGACACTGGTGCCAAGGTTCAAGTCGTTCACCAGGGCGACATGCCGCCAAACCTGAGCGAAGTGAAATTTGTGGTCGCCGTCGGCAAGATGGAAGGCGGCGACTTCCGATCGACTCAGATGATCGTGAAGTGCCCCTCGAAGTATGAGGCGGACAAGAACTCCGGGGCCAATAAGCCAGCCGGGGGCAAGTAACCCCGATGGATCTCCTTCAAGGGCTTCCCGTCGCCGAACCTTGGTCACTCACCGCCGGAAGCATCGGCCGAGGAAGCATTCAGGCGTCAATCGGTCTCTTCTCGCTGGCGGCATTGGCCTGGCTTCTCCCCAAGCGATCCAAGCTCCTGGATAGGGTTGGCGGTAGCAGTTTCTTCCTAGGGTCTCTCGGACTCTTCGTCGCAATCATTACCCTGGGCACACTGTTCCTCCGGAATCAGTTCCAGTACCAGTACATCTTCAATCATAGCGACGCCGATATCCCGGTTTATTACAAGGTGGCCGCTATCTGGACAGCCCAGCAAGGCAGCTTCTTGCTGTGGGGGGTCTCGTCGGCGATCTTTGGGCTGCTAAGTCTAAAGGGGACCGGAGATTATCGACGCTGGTACGGCTTCGCCTACGCCATTTTTCTGGCTAGCATTAGCGGCATCCTTGCCTACGAGTCTCCCTTCAACATCATGAAGGATGTGATTCAGGACGGCAAGGTTTTCGTCCCGCCCATCGGGGATGGCATGACGCCGTCGCTGCAAAACTACTGGGTCGTCGTACACCCACCGGTCATCTTCCTTGGGTTTGGCGCCCTAACGGTTCCCTTCGCCTACGCGGTCACGGCCATGCTGTCGGGCAACGTAAAGGACTGGGCGAAACAGGTCCGGCCGTGGAGCCTTGCAACGCTGTCGATTCTCGGACTTGGTTTGTGCATGGGCGGTCTGTGGGCCTACGAAACGCAAGGCTGGGGCGGCTTCTGGGCCTGGGATCCCGTCGAGAACGTGAGCCTAGTTCCCTGGTTGCTCATGGCCACGCTGACCCATGGCCTCATCGTTCAAGCTGCCAAGGGCAAGTGGATCGCCTCGAACCTGCTTCTCAGCGGCCTGCCCTTCATCTCGTTCGTTTACGGAACCTTCCTTACGCGCTCCGGGCTACTTGACAAGGTCAGCGTGCACTCGTTCGCCAGCATGGATAAGAGCGCCCTTGTCATCCTGCGCACGTTCTTGGCGATTCTTGCGACGGCTTTTGCGGTTCTCTTTGTCGCACGCGGGCTGAAGCTGGCCAAAGCAGCGGAGGCAGCCACTCCAATGAAGGAGTCGGCCCCGGGCGTCGACCGAGAAAACACTTACCGGTTCGGCATGCTGTTGCTCTCGATGCTTGCCGTCGTCGTGGCCTTGGGGATGAGCTGGCCGGTGATCACCGCCGTGCGCGGCGGACAGGGCGCCAGGGTCGAGGAGTTCCTCTACCACCTTGTCGTGGTCTGGTTCTTCGTTCCGCTCATGCTGATGATGGCCGTGGCGCCGTTTCTGGGGTGGAAGCCTTCATCTTGGAAGGAAATCTGGGCACGCGTAGGTAACCAGCTCGTGTTCAGCGTTGGCCTGACCGGTTTCGTCTTTGTCGGCTTACAGAACGATGAGTGGGGCGTGGTGGGCCTGGGGGGCAAAATGCTCAACGGCCCGCTGAATTCAAAATTGCCCCTGCTACCGGTGATGGCACTGCTCATCTTCCTGTGCCTTTTCGTCGCCCTAACCGGCACGTGGCGCGCGATTGAGCTGGGCCGGAAAGCCGGATTGTCGTTGGGAGGATTTGTTGCCCACTTTGGGCTGGCGATGCTGCTCGGCGGCCTGATTCTCTCCCGCGGTTTCGAACGGAAGCAGCAGGAGATGATCCAGGAGGGCTCACCGGTGCAAATGCTGGGTTACCAGGTTGCATTCACCGGTATCAAGGCGAAGGATCTGTTCGACCGAGACGGACAGGCGACGTTCACGATGACCGACGGCAAGGGTGGAGTCA
This sequence comes from Fimbriimonas ginsengisoli Gsoil 348, assembly GCA_945881865.1. Taxonomy (GTDB): domain Bacteria; phylum Armatimonadota; class Fimbriimonadia; order Fimbriimonadales; family Fimbriimonadaceae; genus Fimbriimonas; species Fimbriimonas ginsengisoli_A. Next base: position 84,054 of record CAMCVK010000008.1, read on the forward strand.
CAAAGATGACGCCCGGACTCTACTACTACGAGCAAGGTGAAGAGCTGAAAAGCCAAGTTTGGCCCTTCGTCGTGGTGAAACCGACCCACGACATCTACTTTGCCTTGCATTCCCCAATCACGGATGTCTGGGAAAAGCCAATCTCGATTAAGCCCGGCGAAACCAAAATAACCGATGGCGTGAAGCTCACCTACGTGCGCCAAACCCGAACCGGCCAACCCGGAATGAGCGGAACGAAGTTCATTTCGGAAATGAAGATTGAGGTCCAAGAGACAGAGACCAAGTTCGGCAAGTACACGATTAGGCCGTATTTGGAGCTTGGCCCGGACGGCGTGAAGCCTAGCATCACTCCGGTTGGGACGCAGTTCTTTGCCGTGCTTGGACGAATGGACGCCAGCGATCGGAGCGTCGAACTCCGGCTTCTGTTCCAGCGTCCGCTTTACCCGGTGGAGTTGTTCATTAAGCCGATGACCCTCCTCGTGTGGTTTGGAACCGGTATTCTCACTTTGGGTGGGCTCATGTCTGCTTTTGCGCGACGAGCTCGCCGCAAGCGGGCGCCAGCGGCAGAAGCGACAGATGTGGTTCCCCAAGGAATATAGTTGCGGCTGTCTCAGTATCTAAAGGGAAAGATTCACCACGCGCGGGTGACATACGCCGATCCGGAGTACGTAGGCAGTATTCAGATCGACGAACGGCTAATGCGTGAGGTTGGCATCGACGACGGCGAGCTAGTTCACGTTTGGGCAGTCGACCACAAAGCAAGGATTCAGACGTATGCGTTTTCCGGGCCGGTCGGCACGATTGGCCTCAACGGTGGGGCCGCACACTTCTTCTCCGCCGGAGACCGGATCATCGTCGCCGCGTTCGATCTTGCCGATGCGCCCATCATCCCGCGCGTCATTCTTGTGGACGACCACAACCAGATCGTGCGGGACATGACCCCGTTCTCGGTGATCGGGTGAGTTCGGCGGCTTCCCTAGGCGAGCTGTTGGAATCGAGCGGTGCGATTTTGCACGGCCACTTTATCCTCACTTCGGGACGCCACAGCGATGTGTACTTTGAGAAGTTTCGGGTGCTCGAGAACCCTGCCGTCCTTTCGGCCCTTTGCGCCGAAATCGCCGAGAGGCACCGGGATCTTTCGCTTGACTTTATCGCCGGACCTACGACCGGAGGCATCATCATTGCCTTCGAAGTCGCCCGGCAGCTTGGGCTTCCGGCCGTTTACATTGAAACGGAGGACGGGAAGAAGACCCTCCGACGGAACAAGACACTTCCCGCCGGCGCCGTCGGTTTGATTGTGGATGACGTCCTCACGACCGGACGCTCACTGATCGAGAGTCGAGAGGCCATTGAGGCTGCGGGCGGAAACGTTGCCGCCTACGCCGTGCTGATTGACCGCTCTCAAAACGCCGAATGGGACCGACCGCTGTTTGGTGCCTACCGTGTGGAGGCAGTGTCCTACGCCGCGGATGATCTCCCTGATTGGCTGGCAGCCATCCCGGCGGTGAAGCCTGGGACCCGCGCGGCGTAGTCTGGTATTATTGATCTCCTGCCGTCGTGGCGAAATTGGTAGACGCACCGTCTTCAGGTGGCGGCGCCCAAAAGGCATCTCGGTTCGAGTCCGAGCGACGGCACCAGGTCCCTTATTTGCAAACCTTGCTCATCCCGAGAGTATCGGTAAATCGGACGAAGTTTTTCATCGCGGTTTTTGTTAAGACCTGCCGTCGTATCGGTCGATGTCGATTACACTAGCTTCTCCGGCGGCCTCCGAGATGATTCTCCCCGATCTTCGCTATCGATCTGTTTTCATTTCCGACTCGCACCTCGGCTCGGCCGCTTGTCAAACCGGCGAGCTTGCCGCATTTCTGCAGCGTTTGGAATGCGAGCATTTGTATCTTGTAGGCGATATGGTCGACGCGTGGGTCGGCGGACGAACCACACGTTGGAAACCTGGCCAAGAGCGTGCTCTCGTTGCTCTTCTGCAAAAAGCATCACCAAGTTGTCGTGTTTATTACACGCCGGGGAACCACGATGCGGTGATGCGAAGATTTATTGGCATCCAGGTCTTCAGCACCTCGGTGGAGCACAGTTTCCAGCACCGAACCGCCGACGGCCGCACTTTCCTGGTGATCCACGGCGACACATTCGACAAGTTCGTAACCAAGTTGAAGCCCATCGCCGTTACGCTGGCGATTATTCACGAGGCAATCAGCCGCCTGAACTGGACGTACAACGCCATCGCCGAGCGGACCAACCTTCCGCAAAGCGATTTTGCCCGGATGCTGAAGCGCCGAATTAAGGCGATGACGGAGAAAGCCACCGGGTTCGAAGGACTGCTTACCGAAGAAGCGAGGCGCACGGGATCTGACGGCGTGATTTGCGGGCACATTCACCGCCCAGAGATGCGGCAGGCCACGGACGGAATTTGGTACGTCAACACCGGCGACTGGGTGGAAAACTGCACGTTTGTCGCCGAACGATTCGACGGCACGCTGGAGCTCGTTTACTGGCGTGATCTTCTGCTGCAACGGCCCGGTCCAGAGCCGATCGCCGAACCAGAGTCGAATCGAACCCGCGTAGGCATTTTCTCCGCATTCCGGTGAAGCAAAATTGGTAGGTGCTATCCTATAGTTTCCGGGTAGTGCCGGGGACGACTTGATGAACCAACCTTCGCCCCATCTGCCGAATGCAGACGCCCCGTCCCCAAAATTGTCCGCGTTGGCAACCGTACAAGCGTTTTTATCCCGGTGGGCAAACCCGGTTTATCACTTCCGGAAAATTCGCGAAGACCTCGTTGCGGCGGTCCATGGCATTAAGGTTTGGCACCTTGGAAAGCTCAAGCACGACGAAGCCGCTTTCAACACTGCCGCGCGCGGAAAGATGTTCGCCACCTTCGTCATGGCCGGTGCCTTTAGCACGGTTGCCTTTCCGGTTGGTGTCGCTGCCCAAGCAGCCAGCGGAAGCGCCCAAGTTGGCTTGATCGCCACCTTTGCGGTGGGGCACGGAGTGGCACTCATCGCGTACCACATCATTTGGATGATGACCAATCGCGACCTCTACAAGGAGTCCGCTAAGCCGTTCATCGAAGCTGAGAAGGACCTGCTTCCGCTTCAATGGGGAATGCTGAAAATTGGCGCAATTTTCACCGCCATCGCCGGCCCGCTAAACTGGGCAATTGCGGAGCTCATCCACCGTTACCTTAACGCGTTCGAGCGTTATCTCCCGATGTCGGCGATTATGCTGGTCTTCGACGTGCTGTTGTTCAACGCTCAGTTCGTGCGCGTGATCGGCAACTTGTTCGAAAAGTCCGCAAAACAGCTAGCTGCCCGCCATTGCGCTTAGCTTGCCGCCACGGTATCTAACGTCGCCAGTTCCAGCACCTTGGTCGCAATCTGCATCGCCGAGCCTGGCATGCCGGCATACAAGGCGTTCGCCCGCATCTTGACGATCTCATCGCGTGACTCGAACAGATGACGCACCGTTTCCCCGAGCTCGGCATTGTCGTGCGTTACCAATCCGATCTTTCGCTCCACCAAGAACCGGGCGTTGTCTTCCTCTTGCCCAGGAATTAGGAACGGCTCGTGAACGACAAACGCGCAGCCGGCGGCGAGAGCCTCGGAAACGGTAAGCCCGCCCGGCTTGCCGACCACGAGGTGGGCGGCATGCATGATCTTGGCCATCTCTTCGACCGGCAACCGCTTCAGAATCCGCAGGCACTTCGTCTTTCCGGGCTGCAGGTGCTTTGTCAGCTTCTCGTATAGCCGGTCGTTTCTTCCGCAGACAACAAAGAGCTGCAAGTCGGGGACGGTCGTCAGAGCCTCGGCGGCACCCAAAAAGTCACCTGCCCCGATTCCTCCCGCCGTCAGTAGCACGGTTGGGGCGGTCGGGCAAAGGCCCATCGCTTCCGCGGCTTGGGCGCGCGGCAGAGCGTGAGAAAAGGCCCGGTTGACCGGGATGCCGGTGATCATGCACTTCCCTTCCGCCGCCGGATAACGCTTCAGAAGCTCGGTGTAGGACCAGTCTTGCGGCAAGAAGAAAAAATCCGGTTCGCCGCGATGCCACATCAAGTGCGGGTAGAGATCGGTGACGACAACCGCCATCTTCAGCGGGAGCTTCTCGCGAAGCTCGGCCACCTTGGGTTGCGGCAAAGAGTGGGTGCATACCACTACGTCTGGCCGGAACGAAAGAATCTCCTTCTCCAGCTTGTTCAAAAACGCCGAGTCGGCGAGGGTTTGCACGTGATAAGCGAAGCCAGGGTCGTCCGAAATCTTATACAGCCAGCCCCAAAGCTCGGGCTTCATACGCACGGTGGCCTCGTAGCCGCCGCCGTACCAGGTTCTAAACGCGCGAGGGGCGAAATCTAGCCCGTCAATCACGCGGGTCTCAACGCCAAGCTCCTGCAACGCCAAGTCAACCGCATTGGCCGCGCTCAGATGGCCGTTCCCGGTGCTCGCGTGGATGATGAGCACACGCGGTTTCAATTTCCACGCTCCAGCCGGAGGGCCGCCCAGACGCGGGTGCGGTGGTAACGCTGAAGGAGCGCGAGATACATATCAAGTCCAATAACAAACAAACCGTAAACTCCGATCCAGTGTGGGCCGTCCGTAAAGAAAGGGAGGACAAAAAGGGCACCAAGAACCGCCCCAACGAGGTGCACTTTCTCGGCGGCAATCGTGTCGTCCACGAAGTTGTAGAGTCCCTTCCGCGACGATCGCTCCGTCGCCGGACCGCCGCTCAGCGAGTCAACAAACAGCACCACGCGTTTTCGGAACCACTCCATCCCAATTCTCACGTAACCCTCTTTCGACTCAAACCTATACGGCGCCCAGAAGCCGCGGGTTTTGGGCGGCTGAGGATCGGGCATCTTTATCTGGTTCTCGTCTTCGCCGATCTGGTTTCGCTCCCAGGCGGTCCAGAGCACGAGGCCCTTGTAAAACTCGGTGAACATGCTCATGAAGTGGAAAAACGTGAGCGTCCCCATCATGATCAGCGACAGAACGTAGGGCTTTTGCCACAGGCCGTAGTAGATCGGGCCATAGGTTGCTAGGCGGCAAAGATTCGCACCAACGTAATACCGAACGTCGCGAACGGCCTTCGTATATTTGTGCTCTTCAATCTTGGCTCCCGCCAAAATCTCATTAATCATCGGAATTCGCTGCCACTCTGGGGCAAGCAACGTGTAGAAGGCGCGCGAACCGCAGGGTTCGAGAACGCGGGCTAACCAAATTCGTATCGTTCGTTGGTTAAACTCCCCCAATGTCTTCTGCTCGGCGTTTCCGCCGGATTCCCCTTCGTCGCGTTCGACTTACCGATTCATTTTGGACTACTTGGCAGGCGAAGGTGTGCCGGACCACCCTTCCTACCCAGTTTCGGCAATTGGAAGATACCGGAAGGCTGGAAAATTTCCGAAGGGCAGTGGCTAAGGATGCCAGCAAATATACGGGCTTCATCTTCAACGACAGCGATGTCTACAAGTGGCTCGAAGCGGTTGCCTATGCGCGGGTCGTCGAGGATTCGGCCGAGCTTCGCACGATGTCGGATGAGGTGATTGATCTCGTTGCCGCCGCGCAGATGGAAGACGGCTACCTGAATACCTACTTCCAGCTCACCGGAATCGAGAACCGCTGGCGGAACCTGCACACGATGCACGAGATGTACTGCGCCGGGCACCTCATTGAGGCGGCCGTTGCGTTCGCAGAGAACCATCAGGACGAGCGACTCCTGCGGGTTGCGATTCGCTTTGCCGACCACATCCTTTCAATCTTCGGCCCGGACGGCCGACTCGGCTTTTGCGGGCACGAGGAGATCGAGCTGGCTTTTGCCCGCCTCTCAGCGCTGACCGGCGACGAACGCTATGCCGACCGGGCGCGTTGGATGATTGAGCGACGTGGCCAGCGGCCCAGCATCTTTGCCCAAGAACGGACGGATCGAGACGTACTGGCGCTATCACCTTGGGACAACGGCCAGACGCACGCTGTCGAGAGCTACGAGGGCGACTACTGGCAAGACCACGCGCCGATTCGCGAGCACAACCAGGTGGTCGGCCATGCCGTTCGGTCGATGTACCTTTACACAGGTGCCTTAGCGCTTTTTTCCGATGACGAGGATCTCGAGGTCGCGATGCTTCGCTGCTGGCAGAACCTCACGCAACGGCGGATGTACATTACCGGCGGAATTGGTCCGAGCCCGAAGAACGAAGGCTTTACGACCGACTTCGATTTGCCGAATCTCACCGCCTATGCCGAGACTTGCGCCGCTGTCGGTCTTGTTTATTGGGGCCAACAGTTCCTGGAGCGCACCGGCAACGCCGAGTTTGCCGATGTCACCGAGCGGGCTCTGTTTAACGGAGCAATCAGCGGCTTGTCGCTATCCGGCGATCACTATTTCTACGACAACCCGCTCGAGAGCACCGGCTCGCATTCCCGCAAACCGTGGTTCGACTGCGCTTGCTGTCCGCCCAACATCGCCCGTGTGCTGGCATCGCTGACCGACTACCTACTCTCTGAGTCGGAGACGGGCGTGTACATTCACATCCCATCGGCCTTGCGGGCCGACACAACGTTTGGCGAAATCGAGGTCGTGGGCAACTACCCCTGGGAAGGAAAATTTGAGATTCGGTACAAGGGCACGACCCGACGCACCTTTACCATCGGGTTCCGCATCCCCGATTGGGCGACCGAAACCAACGCGGAGATTGAGGGAGCCGAGGAGCTCGCGGAGTTTGAAGATGGCTACGCCGTGTTTGATCGGGAGTGGCATCCGGGAGACACGGTGAAGGTGGACTTCGAGATGGAACCGCGCTGGGTCGAGTGTGACCCTCGGGTTCGGGAGAACCTTGGTCGGTCCGCCCTTTGCAATGGACCGTTGGTGTATTGTGCCGAGGAGAAAGACCTTGGCTTCGCGCCGCAATTGGTGACCGCGCTGACCGAGGCCCCGCCGGTCGTTGCCTGGAACCCGGCCCTCCTAGGGGGGGTGAATACAATCTCCGTGGACTCCATTGTGGAAGTCGAGCGGTTCCCGGACGGACTCTACGCCGAAGCGGGCTCAACCGAAACCCGGGAGCAGACGGTGTCGATGATTCCCTACTTCGCCTGGAACAATCGCGGTCCGAATGGGATGCAGGTCTGGCTCCGCCGCGCCTGACGGCGGCCTTGCCCTTGGCTGGTATTCCTGCAAGGGAGCAGGATGCCAACCGTCGTGCGGGTTATCTCTCGTCCGCGAGGTACGGCGTCCAGCGGCTAGACGGCAGGTGCGAGACCTCGGCGATGCGGGCGACAAAGAAGCCGATCGCATCGCCGAGCTCCGTTGGCGAAACCCCGGGTCGCTTCCCCGCCGCCAGCGGGCCTACTTTGGCCACGAAGCCGCCCTTCACCAGCGAGGTCAACGCAGGTGACTGAACCGTAAACCGTTTCGGATCAAAACTGACCGGCTGCGGCGAAAGCTTGAAGCTGGCGGCGGCCGCGCGGTGAATCGTTGCGAACTCCTCCAGAATCTCCTTTCGTGAAACGACCGCTTTCCCGGCCGCGATCGTCGGCTTCGGGCTCACCGAAACGCCGAGAACCTCTCGGCAAGCGCGGCGCAGTTTTGCCATCACTTGCGCGGCTTCGGCACGGGTCACGTCGCCGGAGGCCGCCGGTGCCGCCTTTTTATTTACGACTTTAAACGATTCTTTCTGCGCACTCGCCAATCCGACCATGCCCAACAAAACCAAAACTACGGTTCCAAGTTTCATATCGTGCTCACCGCCCCGCTCGAACGAATGGCGTCAAGATCTTCTAACGCCCGGCCGGTACCAATTGCCACACAGTTTAGGGCATTTTCCGCGACGTGCACCGGAATATCGGTGATCGTGCTCAGTAATCGATCGAGTCCCTTGATGAGCGCGCCGCCACCGGTTAGGGTGATTCCGCGCTCGATGACGTCGCTTGCGAGTTCAGGAGGCGTCCCTTCCAACACGAGGCACATCTTTTCGGCGATTTGCCGCACCGGCTCGGCAAGTGCATCCCGAATTTCTTCGCTCGTGATCTCGACCGTTTTGGGGAGCCCAGCGATCATGTCTCGTCCGCGGATCTCCATCCGAAGTTCGGTGGCCAAGGGATAGGCGCTGCCAATCTTGATCTTGATCTCTTCGGCGGTTGGATCACCGATCATCAGGTTGTAGGTGTTTCGGATGTGGCGAATAATCGCTTCGTCCATCTTGTTCCCGCCGACTCGCAGGCTGTGTGAAAGCACGATTCCGCCGAGCGAAATCACCGCAATGTCAGTGGTCCCACCGCCGATGTCAACAACCATGTTTCCACCCGGAACCGAGATCGGCAAACCCGCGCCAATCGCCGCGGCCATCGGTTCTTCGATGGTCATCGCCTGGCCCGCGCCGGCCTCGCGTGCGGCCTGCACCACGGCCCGTCGCTCGACGTTGGTGACACCGCTGGGAACGCAGATCAACGTCGTCGGTTTCAGCCGCATGAACATGCTGCGACCGCACGTCTTCTGGATGATGTACTCCAGCATCTTCAGCGTGGTCGTGTAGTCCGCGATGACGCCGTCTTTTAGCGGACGGATTGCGGCGATATTGCCGGGAGTCCGGCCGAGCATCTCACGGGCCTCGATGCCGACGGCAAGGACCTTGCCCGTCGAGACATTTATGGCAACAACGGTCGGCTCCGTGAGGACGATGCCCTTACCGCGCCGATAAACAATGATGTTCGCGGTTCCAAGGTCGATGCCGATTTCAGGAACGAGTTTCAAGTGGACTTGTAGAGTACTCAGTGGACCAGCGTCGGCGATGGGTCTTCGACCTTCACGCGCTTGATGCTGCCGCCGAGAGCGGTGATGGTCGCCTCGATCTTCTCGTAGCCTCGGTCGATGTAGTGAACGTTCCGGATCACGGTTTCACCTTCAGCAACGAGACCCGCTAGCACCAGGGCCGCTCCGGCCCTCAGGTCCGACGCCTCGACGTTCGCGCCTTGCAAGCGCGCAACGCCGCTGATGATGCTCGTGCGATCGCGTAGGGCGATCTGGGCTCCCATTCGGTTGAGCTCCTGGATGTGACCGATACGGCCTTCGTAGATGGTTTCCTCAACCAAGCTCGTGCCTTCGCTCACGCTAAGCAGCGCGCATGCGGGCTGCTGCATGTCGGTCGGGAATCCCGGGTACGGCATGGTTCGGATGTTTACGGCTTTCAGTCGTCCGTCGGCCTGAACGCGAACCGAGTCGTGGCCCACCTCAACGTTTGCGCCGGCTTCACGAAGCTTGCCAACGATTGGGGTTTGGGTTTCCGGGAGGATCCCCTCCACGGTGACGTCACCGCCGGTGATCGCTCCGCCAACAAGATAAGTTCCGGCCTGGATGCGATCGGAAGGAATTCGGAATCGGGTGCCACCCAGCGCTTCGACGCCTATGATGGTGATCGTTGCTCCGCCAGCACCTTCGACGCGCCCACCCATCTGATTGATGAAGTCGGCCATCGAAAGAACCTCGGGCTCCATCGCGGCGTTGTGGATCGTTGTGACGCCGGATGCCAAGGCCGCCGTCGCCATCAGGTGTTGCGTCGCGCCCGGGCTGGGATTATCCAAGTAGATGTCGGCCCCGACCAATCGATCCGCACAAGCGTGATAGAAGCCGTTCGCGTACTCAATCTGCGCACCCAGAGCGGTCAGGCCCTTGATGTGGAAATCAACCGGGCGCGCGCCAATCTTGCAGCCGCCGGGGGCAGGAAGCGAAATCTTGCCGAGCCGGGCCAGAAGCGGGCCAAGAAGGAAGAACGAGGTGCGAATGCTTCGGGCAACCTCCTCTTCAATCCGGTTCGCAACCACTTCCGACGTATCGACCGTGAGGGTGGCGTTTTGCCAGGAAGTCTTTGCGCCGAAGCTTTCCAGCAGGCGAGCCTTGAGGCGGACGTCAACGATGTCCGGGGCGTTCTCGAAGACGGTGACACCGCGGGCGAGAACAACCGCAGAAAGTAATCCTAGGGCTGCGTTCTTGCTGCCCGGAACATGAACCGTGCCGGTGAGCCGGCTTCCTCCGTGAATCGACAATATGTGCATGTGTGAAACCTCCGTCCGTGGTGGCCACCACTATGATAGCGGAAAGACTCCAGAAACGCAAGTTTACTGGACGTCTTGGCGGCCAACGTTCTCTCACCCGTCACTCTAAACCACCACACACAGACGGCGGGTGATGTACGTCACGCCCGCTTCTCGAGATACTCCAAGCTGTGGGAGAACTCTTCAAAGAACGGCAGAAACATGCGCCAGTCTTCCCGTCCCTGGGCTTTTAGGTACAGCGGTAAGGAAAGGTAGGGCACAAAGTGCGGACGCTTCGGCTTTCGGGCGAGCTTCATGCCCGCCTGTTGCGGCGTCTTATCGCCCTTCTTCAGGTTGCAGCGTCGGCAACACGCAACGAGGTTGTCCCACGTGTGCGGTCCGCCGCACCACTTGGGCACAACATGGTCGATAGTTAGTTCCCGACCCTTCGCGGCGCAGTACTGGCACGTGTAGTTGTCACGCGCGAGAATGCTGTGGCGGGAAAGCCGAAGTTGCGGCATCGGCCGACGAACCTGGTAGCGCATTTTGACCACGCTTGGCGCACGGAAGGTACCACCCGCCGTGTGGATCGGCTCTAGGCGATGCTCCAGAACCTCCACCTTTCCCAAGAACATGAGGCTCATTGCCCTTCGCAACGAACAGACGTTTAGCGGCTCATAGTTACTATTCAGGACCAAGACTTCATGCGATGCCATTCTGAATTCTCCTCTTCGATGGGATAGGTAGATTCATCGCCTGCTCTATGCCACCGGGCACAAAAATGGCCCGTGCACAAACGCGCACGAGCCTCTTTGGCACAGCATATCGGAAGGCACGTATTATGGTGTCCCCCAATTTTGGAGTCCACCGAACGCGTATGCGGTGCACCGATTCGAATGCGATCATCTACGTAGGAGTTTATACGGAGATCGGCCCATTGTTGCACCTTAATTCTCCGATGGAAGATTATCGGAATGTTAAGAAGACGCTGTCTTTGGCGAGCGACCAAGCATGAAATAGTAGACGATCGCGCCAGCAAGCAGTCCGCAGAAGACTCCACCGATCACATCCGACGGCCAGTGAACGCCACGATAGATTCGACTTACTCCGACGCACGCGGCCGCGACGGCGAGCAGCCACCCCCACTTTACGTTTTTGGTCCCCCACGTCATCAAAATCACGATGGTCGCAACGCCAAAGGACGTCGCCGTATGCCCGCTCGGGAAGCTGGAAAACATGAACGCCTCCTCGCGGATCGTGAATTGCATGTGGCTCGGCCGCTCGCGTGGAACCGTGGCCTTGAGACCCTGCGCCAGCGGCAAACCGGCAATCGCCACCGAGGCGATGATCGGCCACGTGAAGCTCTTTGTTTTTAAAACGAAGTGCGAGAGCACCGTCAGCGCCACCTGCACGTAACCCAAGCCGACCGAACTCCAAAACAAAAAGAAGAGATCGCCGAAGGCAGAGCGGCTGCCGACGTTGATCAGGCGAAAGACCTCTAGGTCGAACGGATACACCGGGGTTACTGGCCCCCGCCGTTGTTGGCTCTGTTACCCGGCGCTGGGCTACTTTGCGCGGGGGCTGCGCCCTGAAGAATCACGGTGATCAGCCGTTTTGAGTTAGCTGCCGAGCGACGCTGGGCGGCTTCGAGCGCCTTCTGAACCGATTCGATCTCCGCATCGACTTCCTTCACCGGTTTCGCATCCGCGTAAAACTGCTCCAGAAGGATGCCCCGCTGCTTCTGGAGTGCATCCAGTCTGGCGGAGAGGCTCCGAGCGTCGTTCCCGACGGTGGACGATGCGTCGGCAGCAATGTTCTGGTTGCCGGCCGCTTTTCTTGCAGCGCTTTCTTGTGCGGTTGCGGGGGCTGAGCCCGCCCCGCCAAATCCTCCGGCGCCTCCGCCGAGTGCGGTACCTGCCTGGGTGGGAGGTGTACTCGACCTAAGGGCCACTTTCGCGGCCGGATCGTCCGTCACTGGCTTCACCGTTCCGGAAGGTCCAACAAGATTCCGCAGACGCTGCAGGAGGGCTTCGGACATCTCCGGGTCGGCAGAGATCGTGAGCGTCTTGGTTTTCACTCCCCCGTTCGATAGTTCGGCGGACGCCATCACGGTCGCGCCCGCTTCCTTCACCGCCACACGCACGGCTTTCTCCTGAGCGGCAACGTCCCCGGTGACGGCTGGGCCAACGGGCCCGGCCATCGGCTCAAGGTCGAAGTTCATCGGCGGAACCGTGCCGGCGGAAGCCGTACCCGGGAGCGGTGAAACCGTTACCGGCGGAACTGATATCGGCCCGCCCGGACCGGCGCCGGCTCTCGAATCTGCTGTCACAGGGGGCGACGTCGTTGGCGCTTCCGGCGGCCCGCTGTATGTTTGTGCGGCGGTTGATTTCGACTTCACTATCGGCAGAGGCTCAGCGGCAGACTCCACTGCCATTTTTGCGGCGTCGCTCACAGCGGCAACAGCGCTCTTTGAGCCTTCCATGGCAACGAAGTCATTTTTATTGAAGTAGGCCGGCACGAATACGACCGCCGTGATGGCCGCCGCAAGGCAAACCCGCACCGTCCAAACCCGAAAATTGTTCCAAAAACTCACCTTCGGCGAGTCGGTCGCCAACGCAATGAGCGTCTGCTCCATTCCCAAAACTTGGGCTCGCTTTACCTCGGTGTTCAGCACGGAGGACAGACTTCGAAGCTGGGACACTTCGGTGCGCAACTCCTCGCTTTTGGCGAGAGCGTCGTCGATCTCATGCATTCTCGCCGGCGATAACTCGCCGTCTAGGTACGCCTTTAGGTCCTCGCGCAGATCGTTTATAGGGCCACTTCTCCTTCCAGGAGGCTTTCGGCTCCGAGTTCGCGCCGAAGATGCAGAAAAGCATGGTGCAAACGAGACTTCACCGTTCCAGAAGGAATGCCCAAAATCACGGCCGCTTCATCGTAGGTTAAGCCCTCGATTTCTCGTAGCATAACGACTTCACGGTGCTCAGCGCTCAGCTTCCCAATCGCCGTTTGGAGAAGCTGCCGGTCGATCCATCCCGAGTCGGGCGCTGGCACGGCCGGTTCCTCAGAGATTTCCAGCGACACCGCCCCAATCCGGCGCTGTCGCACCGTGCGTCGGCACTCGTTAAAGGCAATTCCAAATAGCCAAGTCTGCAATTTTGATTCTCTTCGATACTTCGGAAGGGCTTTCTGCGCGGTGAGAAACGTATCTTGCGCCACGTCGGCCGCCCACTCGACGCCAACTCGCCGAACACAAAATCGGTAAACCGACTCGTAGTGGGTTCGGGCGATGTGGGCCATGGTGAGTTCCTCGGCTTCCCCGTCCATCCGATTGTCAGAAGATAAGTGCACGGCGGTGACGTAAACGTTCAACGGCTGAACGAAGTTACGAAGACAATTATGAGTTAGCGAAGCCCCAGCGCAACCAGCAGATCGGAATCTGGGCTCCAATCCTTGATGAATCGGCCTTTCGTCCCAACATCCACCGTCCACGGAATGCTAAAGCCAACCATGGCCTCCCGCACCGCCCGGACGTAGGCGAGCCGCGCCGTACGGTTCGCGCCGAGGTCGCCGGAGAACCCAAGGCAGACCACCGGTACCCGGTTCCGCTTCCGCCAAGCATCCACTTGCGCCACCTGAAGACGAATTTTCTCCGCGTCCCAACGTTCCCGCCCGTACTGAACGATCTCCAGTTTTTCGGCATCCGTCGCGTCCGGGAGGAGGCCGGCGACGAGCTTTGGTGAGGAAGGAAACGGCAGCTTGCTGAATACCGATTTTTCTTCTACCGGCGCGGTGAGGCGTTCCGGCGAGGCGAACCGAAAACCGTGCACCAAGTTGGCTTCTCCTCTCGGTCGGCTGTCTTGGGTCGGCAAAGACCCGTCTGCGAGGCCAACGATGAATGTGTGGGTCGGCAGTTCCATCCGGGCATCGGCGAGGAGCCGCCAGAACTCAGCCATCTTTTCTGGATCCGTGGGGCAATTGAATTCTGGAAAAACCCAATCCGGGTTGCTGCCTCGCAGCACGCTCGCCTCTTCCGGCTCGAGCCGAAAACGAACGGAAAGTTGCCGCTGGCGAAATCTCTCAAGCAGTTTGGTGAGCTCGCCGGCCTCGCCAGACAAACCCACGCTCTTGAATCCGCTCTTTTGAATCGAATCCAGCAAGGCATCTTCCGAGTTCAGCGTGACGGCCGGGGACGAAAGGGCCAAATTCATCCGATCAAGGCGGGCGGGCGGGACGCGGGACTGCGCTAGGACCCAACCGATTGCGACCAATGCCAGCACCCCGCAAGGTTACCGTGGGCAGATTCGGTGAGATAATAAGGTCATGGATGCAGCACCCACCGATTGGCTTGCGGCCGGTGGGGCATTCACGATGATCTTCATCCAGACTATCGTGTGCGCAGCGGTCGGCGCGTTTGCCGCGTTCCGAGTGGGTGCTGCCACAAACGCCGAAGCCGATGGCTGCCTGCTCGCGATTACCAATATCATCTTAGCAATTGTCGGAGCCGGGATCGGCTACTTCGTCGCGCCGTATCCGATGTTCGTTTTTACCGCGATGCTTGGCTCGGCGGCCCTTCCGAGCATCGCCACCGCCATCTTGGCGAAGCGTATGCGAAAGGGCCGTTAGGAGAGTCTTACTGGCTCGCGCGCAGCGCCTGGTCGAGGTCGGCCAGGATGTCGTTGCCGTTTTCGATACCAATCGAAAGCCGCACGAAGTCGGGCGAAACCCCCGCCGAAAGCTGCTCGGCCTCGGTGAGCTGCTGATGCGTAGTGCTTGCCGGATGAATTACCAGCGACTTCGCATCGCCGATGTTGGCAACGTGCGAGAAGATCTGAAGCGAATCAATGAACTTGATCGCCGCCGGCTTGCCGCCCTTAATGCCAAACCCGAGAAGCGCGCCGTACAGGCCGCGGTGGAAGTACTTCTTCGCCTCGTCGTGGTTCGCGGTGCCTGGCAGACCCGGGTAGTTCACCCAGGAAACGAGCGGGTGCGAGCTCAAGAACTCCGCAACGCGCAGGGCGTTCTCCGAGTGTCGCTCCATGCGAAGGTGTAGCGTTTCGAGCCCTTGCGTCAGCAGGAAGCTGTTGAATGGGCTGAGCGCGGCACCGGTGTCGCGAAGTCCCTGAACTCGCGCTTTCAAGCCGAACGCCACGTTCCCCAGACCCGGAAAATTGCCGAAGACTTCCCAGAATTTCAGGCCGTGGTAACTCGGGTCCGGCCCGGTGAAGTTCGCAAAGCGGCCGGAGCCGTAATCGAAGTTCCCACCGTCGACCAAAACACCGCCAATGGTGGTTCCGTGGCCGCCAATGAATTTCGTCGCGGAGTGCACGATCACGTTTGCGCCGTGCTCGAACGGCTTCATCAAGAACGGGGTGGCCGAGGTGTTGTCGATGACGAGTGGGACGTGGTGGGCCTGCGCGATCTTGCTAACCTGCTCGAACGGGAAGACATCCCACTTAGGGTTGCCGATGGTCTCACCAAAAATAAGGCGGGTCTTCTCGTTGATGTGCCGCTCGAAGTTGCTCGGGTCTGAAGGATCGACGAAGTGGACCTTGATGCCGTATTTCGGCAGCGTGTAGTGGAACAGGTTGTAGGTGCCGCCGTAGAGCGATGTGGACGAGATGATTTCGTCGCCGACTTCGGCAAGGTTTGTGATCGCGAGAACTTCCGCCGCTTGGCCGCTTGCGGTCGCGACCGCGTGCGAGCCGCCTTCCAACTGGGCGATTCGCGTCTCGAAGACCGCCGTCGTCGGGTTCATGATTCGGGTGTAGATGTTCCCGAACTCCTGAAGCGCAAACAGACGCGCCGCGTGCGCCGCGTCATCAAACACATAACTTGTCGTCTGATAGATGGGAACGGCGCGGGATTTCGTCGTCGGATCAACCGATTGCCCGCCGTGAAGGGCAAGGGTTTCAAAACTTTGGCGGATAGCGTCGCTCATAGCACTCTAGCTAACCACCTAACGCCGGCACTCTGCGGAAAACGGAAGGGCCTGAGGCAAACTGACTCTAAATCAGAAGATGCATCTGGTGATCAGAGGGGAAAGCTTTCGATTTGGCGCGTCGAAGTCGCAAGATTCCTTGCATTTCGCGAAAATCGCCACAAATATCACAACATTCGGCAATATGACCATACAGATATCCAAAGTGTTTGATATGGTGTAGTGATCCGGCCATTTCCTCGTGAACTGATGCCGGTGGAGAAACTATGCCTGTTCGAAATCATTCAAAAAGCGGTTTTACGCTGATCGAACTTCTCGTCGTCATCGCGATCATCGCGATCCTTGCCGCCATCCTCTTCCCCGTTTTCGCCCAGGCGAAAGCTGCGGCTAAGAAGTCGGTCGCCCTTAGCAACACGAAGCAGAGCGGAACCGGCGTGCTTCTTTACGCGGGAGACAACGACGATACGTTCCCGCTGATGCACGCGATTGACTCGGTCACCGGCACCTACCTTCACACCGCAGGTACTTCGCCGTCCTACCGACTCCACTCGGTTCCGGCCGGCTGGGGCCCGAACGCCGCATTCCGAGACACCGACGCCGTCGCTTGGCACAACAGCGTGTTCCCGTACACCAAGAACTACGGCATCTTCACCGCTTCTGGGCTGAACACCTACACCGCAGGCTTCACCTATCCGGCAGGTTCAGAAGGGCTTCCGACCACCGGACTTAGCGCCAACGGCCTTCTCAACGGTTATCCGGCAACCGCTGTCGCGCGAAGCAGCCAGCTTCCGCTTCTGACGTGGGCTAACGGAAAAGAGGCTTACCGAGGCTACGGATACACGGCGGTTTACCTCCGCTGCAACATCGTAGGCACTCCTGGCAATCCGGCACCGGCTTGCGTCTTCAACCCAGGCGGCGCCCCGCAGGCTGGCCTTCCGGAGCGAACCCGACAGGACACCTACGAGTTCACCTTCGTTCCTTCGAACGACACCAGTTGGGTGTTCGGTGACGGTTGGATCGTAGTCCATGCCGACTCATCCGCTAAGTTCTTCAAGCAGCCGAAGTCCGGTCTAAACACGTCGTCGCGCACCATGCCTGGCTATGAGTACTCGACGATCGCGCAGGGCGCAACGATCGAGGGCGGCAACGTCTCGCTTCCGGCTCGCTGCGTCTCTGGCAGCTCGGCTCCGGCCTACCTCAGCTATTTCCGACCCGACTCCGAGTTCAACTATGCGCTCGGTGGCACTGCGGACCGACGCGCATGCAACCCGTAAGCAAGTGGTTCCTCGGCGCCCTGCTCTTGGGTCTCCTCCTCGCGGGTTGCGAGGGGGGAACTCCCGAGAATAAGGGCGACAAGGCTCCGGCGCCTGACGCCGCCGCCACGAAAGAAGCCGGTGCCGCCGCACAACCTGTGCGAGGCGGATCGGACTCGAACTAACTGTAGGCGTAACTCACGCCTACAGTCGATTGGGGAGGCAGCATTGCTGCCTCCCCATCTATCGTTTTCGCCCGCCGGAGTAGCGACAAGGCGAAAGGTAATCTTGGCGCGATGTCGCTCAACAAGAAAACGATTGACCAACTCGACGCTTCCGGCAAGCGCGTTCTCGTTCGATGCGATTTCAACGTTCCGCTAGAGAACGGCGTCATCACCGATGACCGCCGAATCGAAGGCGCTCTGCCCACCATCAAGCGGTTGATTGAGCAAGGGGCCGTTGTCATCCTGGCGAGCCACTTGGGTCGGCCGAAAGGCATCACCCCCGAATTCTCCTTGGCCCCGGTTGCGGCCCGATTGACCGAACTGCTGGGCAAAGATGTCCCGCTCCTCCCAGATTGCGTCGGCCCCGAAGTGGAGGCCGCTATCTCCGCCGCAAAGCCCGGCGATGTGCTTCTTCTTGAGAACGTCCGGTTCCACCCCGAAGAAGAAAAGAATGACCCGGCGTTCGCGGCTCAGCTTGCTGCGCTTGCCGACGTGTTTGTGAACGACGCCTTTGGCACCGCCCACCGGGCCCACGCCAGTACTGAAGGCGTGGCCCGTCTACTTCCCGCCTACGCCGGATATCTCATCCAGAAGGAGATTGAGCATCTCGGAGTCGTCGTCGAAAACCCAGCTCGGCCGTTCGTCGCGATTATGGGCGGAAGCAAGGTCAAGGACAAGATCGCCCTCATCGACAACCTCCTGCCGAAGGTCGACAAGCTCTTAGTCGGTGGAGGCATGACCTACACCTTTTTGAAAGCCCAAGGACTCGAGATCGGCAAATCCATCCTGGATGCGACCAGCATCGACTACGCCGCTCAGCTTTTGCGAGACCACGCCGACAAGATCGTGCTTCCGACCGACGTCGTGATTTCGGATAAGTTCGCCGAAGACGCGGTAACGAACGTTGTCTCGGTATACGAGATTCCGGCAGATCAGGAAGGGCTTGACATCGGCCCGGAGACCAGCGCGCATTTTGCGGCGATCATCAAGACCGCCGGAACCGTTCTGTGGAACGGCCCGGTCGGCGTTTTTGAACTTACGCCGTTCATGGCCGGCACGCGCGCCGTTGCCGAAGCGATGGCGGAAAGCAACGGCGTTACGATCGTGGGCGGCGGGGATTCGGCGGCGGCAGTCGAGAAGTTCGGCCTCGCCGATAAAATGACCCACGTGAGCACCGGCGGCGGCGCTAGCCTAGAGTTTTTGGAAGGAAAGACGCTGCCGGGAATCGCGGCGTTGCTCGATGCCTGATGTACCTGTGCATCCGGGTTGATTTGGACTACGTTCCGTGGGACACGCCGGACGCCGTCGAGTACGGTCATGGCGAGCCCGCTATGCTACTGCGCACTCTTGAGCTCGCGAAGACGATGGGGCTAAAGCTGCATTTCTTCGCGTCAAATCGCGTCCTTCGCGCCTTTCCCGCAACCGCCGAGGTCGTACTCGGCGAGGGTCACGACCTGGACTGGCTGTGCAAGCACCCCGAAAACGCCTCGGAGCGATTCGCCGAAGCAACCCGACTCTTTGCCGAGCAGAAGAACGAAATCCAGGGCCTCGCCCTGAAGGCCGGATGGCCGGAAGACTCGCCGGGTTTTCCCGGACTTGAGAGCCTTCGGTTTATTAGCGGCACGGGTTCCTGCGCCCCCGGCATCCCGTTCTTCCCCGTTGAGTTCAAATCGATTCGACAGGCCAGCCAAACCGGCCTCACGGCAAGGGCTTGGACGGATTCGATGAAGAAGAACATCCGCGACTGCGCGACGCGCGATCGGGGCATGACGCTCTCGGTGCGACCTCAGGTAATGGCGAAGTACGACCCGAAGCTCATTCACCTCAAGGAGATCGCCGTCATGGCGAAAGCGGTCGAAATTCCGGTCGTAACGCTTCGCCAGCTGGTTAACGCAGCGAAATGACTTCCCACTCAACGCGCTGGGACATGCTCTTGCCCGGGGCAATCCGGCGAAGCGGCGTGCAAAGTTCTAACTCGGCGTAGCGTGTGCTGTCGCGAGTCGAGCTGACTTGCTGGGCACGACCACGATCTGGGTAGACGCCACTTGCCTCGAACCGGGACCGCATGACGAACCGCATGTTTGCCCGCTCGGCCGCAACGTATCCGGCAAGCGCTCCACCGGTATAGCTCACGGTTTGCCGGGGATTGCTTCGAACGCGAAGCTCCGCTCCCGTGCTTGTTTCATAGGCCGAGTTGTCGATGTCCTGCAAGATTGCGTAACCCTTGGGATAAAGGGGCGACTTTTCGATCGGCAGAATCACCGCGTCGGGCTCTGCAACCTGGGCGACCTGCCAAATCGACATTTCGATGATCTTGTTGCCGACGTTGGTCAGTTTGTTTTCGAACCGAGCCAAGCTCGTTTTGGGGTCGAGAGTTACTCGGCGCTCCAGCCGCACGTTGTACTTCTTGCTCACCGGGCTACGGGCAACAAAGCCGTTCGCGAGAAGGGTGACGTCGTACCCAGAGCCGTCGAGATCTGGGTCGGGCGGCCAGCCCCAAAGGCTTTCCGGTGCCAGCCAAAGTTTGTCTCCGCCAAAGTTAGCCCATTCACCGGGTTTTCGCGGAGCGTTTAGATTTCGCCAAAGCAGATTCGGGCCTTCAAGCGGTCCGTAGTAGATAACGCGGCCGGTTGTCCGCCAATAGGAAAGTTTATAGCTCTTGTTCTTAAGAGTTACGACTTCGGTCAACAGTTTTGTTTCCCGCCTTATCGCTTGCTCGGTAAGGAGCATAGCCATTGTCGCAACCAGCACACACGAAGGTTAACCGACGATTAAGTGCCCCGGCTATCACCTTTTTGGGTGTCTCTCTTTCCCGTACAACTATCTGGAGCAAACCGTGGGTGCGCCAAAAGTCTCTTTCTACCGGTGCATTCCTCGCAAAAACGGAATCCCTCCGATACACTTGATCGTCATAGGCTCAGGAAGTTGAGCTTGAGGCAATTATGGCAAAGAGTTTGTACGACGTGCTCGGAGTTCCCAAATCGGCCGACGAAAAGACGATCAAGTCGGCTTATCGCAAACTTGCCCGAAAGTATCACCCAGACGTAAACCCGAACGACCGTTCGGCCGAGGAAAAATTCAAGGAAGTCAGCGCGGCCTACGAGGTCGTGGGTGATCCAGAAAAGCGCAAGCTCTATGATCAGTACGGTGACAACTGGAGTGCCGTGCAGGCCAACGGTCCCCGCGCCGCCTCCGGGGCCCAGGGCGAGGATGACATGGGCGGTTTCACCGGGTTTGGCGGAGGGTTTGGCACCATCTTCGAGCAGTTTTTCACCGGACCGCGTGGCAACCGTGTCGTCTACGAGGACTTAGAGTACGGCCAGCCAAAGGATGTCGAACAGACAATTTCGATTCCGCTCACCGAGATCGATAGCGGGACCAAGCGGACCCTGACCTACCAGACATTGGACCAACAGCGCATTCAAGGAAACGTGACGACGGTGCCCGTGACGAAGAAGGCCGAGGTAACGATTCCAGCGGGCACCCCCGACGGAACGCGCTACCGGATCTCTGGCAAAGGGCAGGCCTCCGCGGGTGGCAAAGCCGGCGACCTGCTTGTAACCGTCAAGTGGGCCGAGAACCGGGTGTTTCGAACGGTCGGCGACGGCCTAGAAGTCGATGTGGAAGTGAGCTACTTGACCGCCGCGCTTGGCGGAGAAATTGACGTACCAACCCTCCGCAGCACGCTACAACTGAAGATTCCGGCGGGCACCCAAAGCGGCCAAAGCTTCCGCCTGAACGGCCAGGGCCTTTCGTTGAAGAACGGCGGACGCTCGAACCTGATGGCAAAAATCAAGATCACCGTGCCAAAGACCCTTAGCCCGCGCGAGCGCGAACTGCTGGAGCAAATCGCCGCGATGTACCGGCTAGGAGCCACCGCTTGAAGGCCGACAATCAACCGGTCTACATGATCGGCGTTGCCGCCCAACTTTGCGGAATTCACCCTCAGACGCTGCGCCAATACGAGCGTCTGGGGCTGGTCACGCCCCAGCGCGCCGGGGCTAAAAACCGTCTTTATAGCGAAAACGACATCAAGCGGGTGAAGCGCATCCAACGCCTCACCCAGGAAATGGGTGTCAATCTGGCCGGCGTCGAACTCATCCTACGCCTACTGGAGGATATGGACGAGATGCGCCGCGACCTTGAGCATCAGTTCGAAGAATACGCAAAGGATGTGGAGGCGAGGCTCCAGCAGATCCTAGAGAAGCCCCACATGCCTCTCCGCAAGGACGAGACTTTACTTCCCGTCCCCAACATCCGACCCACCCGTCAGATCGACATCTGAACTCAGTCGCCGATGGGGTAATTCCGGGGCGGTGCGCAACGGTGCCCCGTCTTCGCGTCGTACTGCTGGTGATACTCTTCCGCCACCCAGAACGGCTCTGCCTTTCGAAGGGTTGTCGAGATCGGCTTTTTCCAGTTCTTCTGCTCCTCGTCTCGGCTGGCCTGCGCTACCTTTAGCTGATCTGGAGCGTACAGCCAAATCGCGCTTCGGTACGAGTCGCCGATGTCGGGCCCTTGGCGGTTCACCGCCGTCGGGTTGTGCCAAGCCCAAAACGTGTCGAGCAGCTTCTTGTATGACACCTTCTTCGGGTCGAACTCGACCAGGACGGTCTCCACATGACCCGTGGTATGGGTGAGAACCTGCTCGTAATTTGGGTTTTTGGTTGTGCCGCCGGTGTAGCCCACCGTCGTCGCCGTCACCCCGGGGGTCTCACGAAACGCGGTCTCTACTCCCCAAAAGCATCCGGCCGAAAAACCGGCTAATGCGAGGCCCGCTTTCGGCTTCGGATTCGAAGTGTTAAGTGCGTTGCCCGGATTGATCCCGACTTTGCCCCCGCCGGGCTTTGCCTGGACAACCGCGCAACCCATGAGAGCGGCGCAAAAAGTAAACGCGATGGAAAGCTTAGCGAGCGGTTTCATTTACTACTAGATACGTTCTGACGCTCGAGAATTCCACAATTTTTCCTCGACCCGCACATTGCAGCCGAAAAGCTCGTCGTACACTTTGCCGGTCTGCCGGAATTCATCCTTCCTCTTCGAAATCTGACATGAAACGAGCTTTCACCCTGATCGAACTTTTGGTGGTCATCGCGATCATCGCCATTCTGGCGGCAATCCTCTTCCCCGTTTTTGCGCAGGCAAAATTGGCCGCAAAGAAGACGCAAGGTCTCGCGCAGATGCGGCAGCTTGCGACCGGCCTCTTGATCTACGCCGGAGACTCGGACGACTACTTCCTCCCGGCTTCGATGCGACCGCTCATCCCGGTCGGTGATCCGGAAGTCTGGCCGCCGAAGCTATTCCCATACATCAAGACGGAGGGAATCTTTATCGTTCCGGGCAGCGATGCCACGTTCGCCAAAGATTGGGCTTCCCGCCGCAACCAGAACATCGGCTACAGCGACGCTACCGGGGTTGACCTTGCCTCTACGGCCGTAGAGGGTGCGGCTGGCCCGGGGACGGAAGGCTTCACATCGGCCGCCAACTTCTCGGCCGCAGACGAGCCAGCTTCCATCGGACTCTTCGCCACCACGCCGAACTCCAAGACCGGCAAAGAGCGCGGCTACGTGTTCAACCCGTACAACGGACCCAATTCGCCAACCGGCATCTACCGCGAGGGCCTGCCGCTGATCGCCGACGTGAATGTCTGCACGACGCCTTACAAGGGCATGGACTACTCGAGCCGAACACCTGGCACCTTGAAGCCAACTTTCGCTCTCTACGGCGCAGATGGCAAGGGCAACGGTTCGACGCCGGTGATCTTCGCCGACGGCCACGCAAAGTCCTTCAACGCCAACAGCCTGGCGAGCTTCGGAAAGGTCATCTGGCGCTTCCGCTAAGCTGGCGTCTCGGCGAGCCAACGGCGCAGCTCGCTAAAGCTTTCCGCCGAGATCGTGTGGCCCATCGGATACTTCTGATGGGTCACCTTTTTGTTGCCGTTTCGCAGAGCTTGCGCCATTTCCTGTGAGAAGTGGGGCGCGACCACGCGGTCTTCCTCGCCATGCTGGAGCAGGATGGCCGGGCAGTTAGGCGTGTTTAGCAACGCCTCGAAGTTAGGCGGGGGAAACCCGCTGAGCGCAGCCACCGCGACAAACTGATCCGGATGCTGTGCCGCCGCCGCGAGGGCGACCGCCGCACCTTGACTGAACCCGATCATTACTTTCCGCGGCTCTGCGCTGCTTGCCGCGTACTTGGCCACCATCGCCCCCGCCGCCAGGATTCCATCGGCATCGACGCTTCGAACGCCGTCCGGGCCGAACTGCACGTCAAACCAAGCAAAGCCTGGTCCGTATGGAACGGGGGCTCGTAGTGAGGTCACGCTTCCGAATGAATTCAGCCCGAGCGCGAGATCGGCAAGGTCGTTCTCATCCGCCCCCAGTCCGTGCAAAAGGAACACGCGCGTGTCAGAGAACGGAGCTTCCCACTGGCGAACGATTAAGGACATGGCTAAAGCTTGTACCCTTGAGCGATGGATTCACAACGGCTTGAGTTCTTTGCCCGAACCGCAGAGGAACGCTTTGCAATCGCGCCCGAGGACCTTGCAATTGCGCTCAGCGTGCCCGGGCAGTTGTGTATTCACCACCGGGGCGATGAGCCGTTTTACCCGGCCAGTCTGGTGAAGCTGTTTTATCTCGCCTTCCTGGAGCATCAATGGGGCGGGATGCTCTCTGACGAAGTGCAGGGCGCGGCCACCGACATGATTCGCGACTCTTCCAATGATGCCACCGGGCTCATCCTTGATGTGCTCACGGGCACCACCGGCGGGCCGGAGCTTGAAGCCGTCGAACTTACCGTTTGGATGGAAAAGCGACAGGCGATCAACCGCTGGTTTGCGTCGAAGGGTTACACCGGCGTGATGGCCTGCCAGAAAACCTGGAACGAGGGTCCGTACGGTCGGGAACGCCAAGGCTACGGCCCGGATCGTCATCTGCGGAACTCCCTCACGGCAAACGCTTGCACCCGGCTCATGACGGAGATTTCCACGGTTGCAATTCTCAACCTCGAAGCCTGTAACAGGATGCTAGACCTGCTTGCCCGCCCAAATCCGCTGGGCGACGAGACGGCCGACTTCCAGGCGAGGGGGTTCATCGGTCGCGCCATCGGACCAGGAGTTCGGCTGTGGTCGAAGGCAGGCTTCGTGGAGACCGAGCGCCACGACATCGCCCGTGTCGTCGCCCCGAACGGCCGCGAGGCAATTCTGACGATCTTCACCAGGAACGCCACCCGGAAGCCGGACGTCATCCCCTTCCTTGCGCAGCAAATTTTTCAGGAACTCGGGATACCCGTGCGCGCATCCGTCGAGGGCACCGAGGTCGAAGAGTATCGCGGAATCTGAAGATTTGATGGAAAACAGTGGGAAAAAGGCCCGCTTCGAAACGTGAATTGACTTTTTTCGCGTCAGACTAAACGAATCTCATGAAGAAGCTTCTCCTTATCCTCGTCGCCGCTGCGCTTGCCGTAGTTCCGGCTCTCTCCATCGCCCAGGGCACCCCGCCGCAGTTCACTCCGGAGCAGAAGAAGAAGATGGAAGAAATGCGCGATAAGCAGTACGAGATGCTGAAGAAGACTCTCAACCTGAAGCCGGACCAGGTCAAGAAGATGAAGGCTCTCGACGCCAAGATGCAGCCGAAGATGATGAAGATCATGCAGGAGCCGGGCGACATGAGCGCAAAGCAGCAGAAGATGATGAAGTTTCAGAGCGAAGCAATGGCCGAGCTGAAGAAGATCCTCTCGCCCGAGCAGTTCAAGAAGTTCATGGCCAGCATGTCCCAGGCGCGAAAGGGCATGGGCGGCGGAGCGGGCGGAAACTAAACCCTAGCACCGAACGACAAGGACGGCTCAACGAAAGTTGAGCCGTCCTTTTTTACGCCGGAGTTGCGAACTGTTCGACGTGCTTAAGGCAGCAAGCGCGAACGCGGCCACGTATGCGGTTAATGTAGGCGGCGCGCTCCGTGACGCCAACCGCACCGCGCGCATCCAGGAGGTTAAACACGTGGGAGCACTTGAGAGCCAAGTCGAGGGCCGGGTAAACGAGGGCCCGCGGTCCTTCGCCCGCCGGGAAATCGCTGCCGCCCGCTAACGGATTCGAGGTCAAAATCGACTGCGAGGCGTCCCAAAACACCGGCGTCTCAATCACTCGTTTCGACTCGGCCTCGTACATGTCGAACAGCTCGAACAGCATCTTCGTCGAGGCGATTTCGAAGTTGTAAACGTTGTTCTGCATCTCCTGGTGGTAGTCCACGTCGCGATAGCTGACGCGGTCGTTCCACTGAAGGTCTTCCCAGAACCCCTTCCCTTCGTCCAGCATGAGGCAGAGGCGCTCGGGACCGTAAGTGATTTCCGCGCAGACCGGATTGCATTCGATGCCGCCCATCTGCTGGAAGAAGGTGAACTGCGTGATCTCCGCCCCGTTCACCCAGACCTCCCAGCCAACTCCACTTGCGCCCGCAGCTTGGCTCTCCCAGTCGTCTTCCACCAGACGAACGTCGTTCTTTGCGGTGTCGAATCCCAGCGCGTCCAGCGAACCCAAGTAAAGGTCGACGATATTGTCCGGCGACGGCTTCATAATTACCTGATACTGGTAATATCGCTGGCTTCGCTGCGGGTTCAACGTGTAGCGGCCGTCGGCCGGTCGTCGAGAGGGCTGCACGTAGGCAACATTCCAAGCATTCGGTCCGAGCACGCCTAGCGTCGTAGCCGGGTGCATCGTTCCGGCACCAACTTCCGTGTCGTAGGGCTGGAGAATGGCGCAACCCTGCTTGCTCCAGTAGTCGTTGAGCCGGAAGACCATCTCCTGAACCGTCATGTGCAGGGAGGATACCTATGCCGTGCCGACGGGCTGCCAAACGAGTTGAACCCGCCGGAATGCCGCCCGCATCTCTTCACAAGGAAACTCTGCTGCAATCTGGTCATCCGTCCAGCGCTCGCTCAGAGGCTCTTGGCACCGTCGGAGGCATGCGTTGAGCAGGTCGACCGCCGGCTGCGGCGAGATTAACGGAACGCTGCCCACCAGCCGAACCGCATTCAGCGCGAGATCATCCAGTGCCTCGGAATCCCAGCCCAGATCCACCGCGACGGATACGGCCAGGAGGGTGACATCGTCTGCGAGGGCAATCTGCTCGGGCATAGGAGACACCTCCTGGACGACAAGACGCCGTCGAAGAATAAATTCGGAGTCCCCGTTCGGCGATTCCCGACCAATTCCATCGGTTTGCTCCATCTTTAGCAACGGAGCTTACGAGATTCCGTAGTTCATTTGTCCCTTCGCCATCAAACCGCTTGTAGAATATTGCCCAATGGAAACGCCTCCGCCTTACATTCCTTCGAAGCCAAAAAGCAAAACCGGGCTCGTCATCGGGCTCGTCATCGCGGCGGTCGTTGTCTGCTGCGTCGCGCCTATCGCGCTTCTTGGCGGTGGAGCGGCGTGGTTGATGAACAACGGTCAGAGCTTCATGACCTGCACGATGTCGTACACCCTCGTTCCAAAGGCAGTAACGGCATACGTGAAGAAGAACGCTGGCACCTTGCCGAAGGCGGCAAAGTGGCAGGATGACGTGCGGCCGTTTTACAAGAAGATCAACACAAGGATTGCCGAGCAGGGCGGGCTGGGGCCGTTCAAACTAGCGCCGGTTGACGGCGACTGGGGTTGCGCCGAAGCCGGCGAGACCTCCGGCATGGCCTTCAACACCGAAGTCGCCGGCAAGAAGCTAGCGGACATCAAGGACCCGGCAAACACCATCATGCTGTTTGAAACCAGCAAGACCGGCAAGAACCTTGCGTTCAAGTACAAGGCGGAGCCGTACGAGAAAAGCCCGAAGATGATGGGCACCGCGGAACATCGCGGCTGGTTCGTCGTCATGGCAAGTGGCGAGCTCTATGTCTTTGGAAAGGACGGCAAGCGGGCAAAAGCTTCGAGCAATACGGGCATGGACCTCAACGTTGACGACCTCTGATCGCGTCGTTCTCACCAAGTCAAGCGTATACTCGACGTAGGAGTCAAAAAATGTTCGGATTAGGCGGCCAAGAGCTACTCATTATTCTCGTCATCGTGTTGTTGCTTTTCGGCGGAAAGAAGATCCCCGAACTGCTCCGGGGTGTCGGCAAGGGCGTCGGCGAACTCCAAAAGGGTCTCGACGAAGGCAAGCGAACGATCGTTGAAGCCGCCCAGACCGAAGAAGAACCGAAGAAAGTTCTTAAGAGCTAACCCAGTTTGAAACTGGGTTGGTACGGATTTGAGCTCGATCTCGATGGAGATTGGGCTCCTGCCGCCGTGAATGGCAACCGAGCCTCAGGCTACCTACGTCTCGCTTCCGGCGGCAAAGTCGGCCTGCAGCTCCGCTGGGAAGCCGCGAAGTCGCAACCCAACTTGCAGCGCGCCCTAGAGCAATACTCGGCGAAACTTCAAAAGGACGCGAAGCGGTCGAAACAGAAGTTCACGTTTGAGTCCGAGTCGGACGTTCGCGGATTTGCCTACCGCTACTCGGGCACCGGTTTTGGGCGCGGCCGCCTGTGGTGGGATGAAAATACTTCCCGCACCGTTTTCCTTGAGGCGATTTCTAAAGAGAATGAGTCGTTGCTCGCGCCTTTAAGGAAGTCGTTCTCCGCCTTTCGGACCACCGAGCAGGACACCGAGTGTTGGGCCGTGCTTGGGCTGTGCGTGTGGTTGCCGCGTGGGGCCGAGGTCACCAAGCGGGTTTTTGTCGCCGGGAGAACGCATCTGGCGTTTAAGTCCGGGCGCTCCGAGTTTTGGGCGGAACGATGGGGGCTGGCCGATCAGCTGCTGAAAAAGCATCCATTAGAAACTTGGGCCAAATCGGTCACCCGTCTCCCCAAAGCAAAGACGGTCGTGGTCAGCGAAAACTTGGTCGAGGTTCTGCGTCCCAAAACCTGGTTTCGGCCTGCCGTAAAGGCACTTGTTTCGGTGGACGAGGCCCAGAACCAAATTAGCGTCGTCTACTCAGAGTTTCGTGAGTCAAAATGGGAGCCACAGTGGGACTGGCTGAAAAAGTAAAGTCGAGCATGAACCGGGGACGAGCCAAGCTCACCCCCGAGCAGTTCCGCAAGGCGAAACCGGTCCGGAACAACCTCGTTCGCTGGGAAGAGAACGAAGACGGCAGCGTTCTCATCATCGCGCCCATCGATGTGGACCGCCGCGCCTGGCTAAAGTGGATGGCGAAATACATGAAAATGCCGGTCGAGAAACAATTTGAACTCGAACCCATTGGCGGCTTCGTCTGGATTCATTGCGACGGCGAACAAACGAGCGAGACAATCGCCCGAAAACTTCGGGAACGGTTTAAAATGAACCGTCTCGAAGCGGAGGCATCTCTCAGCGCGTTTCTCAGCTCGCTCACGGAACGCCGCCTCGTCACGCTTCTGATCGGAAAATCGAAATGAGTGAACCTTCGGCGCGAGCACAGTTTAAAAACGTTGACCCGCCGTTTTGGGTGGCATGGAACCAGGCCCTCGCCAGCATCCGCGTTCGGTTTTTCCGGCAGCTGATCACCAGCGTTGGCATCGCGCTTGGCATCGCGTTCTACGCCTCGATGCAGACCCTTCGCATTGCCGAGAGCTCACTGACCAAAGACGACACGAAGATGCAGTGGCTCGTCGCGACTTCCCTACTGATGTGCCTCGTCGGCGTCACGAACTCGATGCTGATGTCGGTCTCGGAGCGTTTCCGCGAGATCGGCACGATCAAATGCCTTGGCGCTTCGGATAGCTTCATCGTGCGCGTCTTCTTTCTGGAGGCCACGATTCTCGGTGCGACCGGCTCCTTCGCTGGCGCCACGCTCGGTGTTGGGCTTAGCTGGATTGCGGCACGCGCCAGCGGGGCGGACGTCGCCTTCGCCGATTGTCTCGGCATCACCCTGGGCGCCACCGTAATCGGAATGGTGATGACGGTCCTCGCGGCAGTTGCCCCCGCCATTCAGGCCGCCAAGATGCCCGCCGCCGCCGCGCTCCGCGTGGAAGTGTAGAAAATTTCGTTATGGAAAATAGCAGAGAAGCAAACACCCAGGACGTTGTTGTCCGAACCGTCGACGTAGCCAAGCAGTACGGCGAGGGCGAGGCGGCCGTGCGCGCGCTCAACGGCGTTACATGCGAGATTTACGGCGGCGAGTACCTGTCAATCATGGGCCCCTCTGGCTCGGGCAAGTCGACGCTGTTCAACATGATCGGCGGCCTGGACAAACCCTCCGAAGGTTCGGTTTTCGTGAACTCGGTCGACATCGCCGAGCTCACCGCCCGGGAGTTGGCGTTTCTTCGCTGCCACACCATCGGTTACATTTTCCAAACGTTTAACCTCATCACGGTTCGCACCGCGCTAGAGAACGTCACGCTTCCGATGCTATTTGCCGGCACACCTCCCGACGAGGCCGAAGAGCGCGGAATGGAGCTTCTCGATTTGGTTGGGCTCGGGCACCGGTATCATCACCGCCCCACGGAGCTGTCCGGTGGTCAGCAACAGCGTGTAGCAATCGCGCGGTCATTGGCGAATCACCCGCGCATCATCCTCGCGGACGAGCCGACCGGAAACCTCGACTTGAAGACCGGCCAAGAGATCATCGACCTGCTTCGGTTGCTCAACCGCGACCAGAACGTGACGATTATCTCGGCCACCCACGACCACAAGATGCTGGACGTGAGCGACCGGATTTTCCACATTAGGGACGGCAAGCTAGCGAAGATCGAGACGAAAGAAGAAGCGATCGCCTCCGGTCACGCGGCGGCCTAAAGCTTGGAGATGTAAACGGTCTTTTGCTCACCGGTCGAGTCGATCGACATCGTTCGGCCCATCGATACTTTGGTCTTCGACGTACCGCCGATCTCGGCCCGTAGCGTCCTGCCGGTTACCGGGTCGATCCAAATCTTCCCCGAAAGGTTGATCGTCGTCGACAGCCCGACCTCTTCCGCACCCCCGGGCAAGCCGGAGTTCTCGGGGACTTTCTGCGTCATTGACATGTTGGCCTCGCAATTGGCTAGCAGTAGCAGCGCCGGAACTCCGTTGAGCGATTCACGGGCCGAAAGCGTGTAGTGCATGAAGGATGCAGACTTACTCGGTAGAGTCGACGTCGGTAGTTTGACCTTCCAACTGCTGCCGATACCAACCAGCTCTGCCGGAAACTCCGGAAACACAAACCCGTTCGTGGCCGCAACCAAAGCACTGGCGTCGACCGTTTGACCGGGCATCGTGACCGGCGCATTCGCGAATCTCAGCCGATTAAGAACGTCGAGCGTTCCCAGTGTCTTCACGACGGTTGGCTTGTCCGACTTAGGCATCATCGCGGCCATCGGTCCGGTAACTTTCATCGGTTCCATTTGCGCCGTGGCCTCGATTTTCATTCCCTGGATGTCGGCGCCAACGCATCGGTACGACTGGGTCCCGGTTAGCGAGACCGAATAGCTCTGCTCGCCGGCCCCGCCAGGAAGTTCGACGGAGTTCTTCGTCTCGCTTGTGTACGTGTACCGCTCGCCTTCTGCCATCGCAAACTTCCGCCGAAGGAGGAAAGGCTGGTCGGCAGGAACCGGCAAGGTTCCCAGAACAAACAGGGTGGCAATCCACATGCCGCAAGTTTACGGCACAATCCATGCGTCCGCGTCGTCTTTTCATGGTGCTTTCTGCATTCAGCTTCATTCTCTTCGCCGGTCCGCCGGATGTCTCGCTCCTTTTCGGTGGAGATCTCATGCTCAACGCCGTGCCGGTTAAAGCCGCTCCTTTGCGCGCCCTCGCCCCGCAAGCGGCAAAGCACGATGCGTTCTTCGCCAACCTGGAGATTCCGCTCACGGACGTGCGCACGGCCACCGCCCGGAAGACACCGAAAGAACTTCGGGAGCGCGACCAGTACATTCTCAAAGCCGATCCGAAGCACATTGCATCGCTGAAGCAAGCCGGAATCACGGCGGTTAGCCTCGCGAACAACCACGCGATGGACTATGGCTGGCGAGGTCTGGCCCAGCAAAATGACGCGCTGGACGCCGCCGGAATTCCGCACGCCGGTGCCGGCAAGAACGCCGCCGCCGCCGCCCGCCCAACCACCGTAATCGCCGGAAAGCATCGCATCGCGCTCATTTCTTCCCTTGCATTTATGTCGCGAACCGCGCTTTGGAAGTGCACCCCGGCAACCACGAAGCAGCCCGGAATCATGGTGCTGCCTTTCAACGGGACCATCAACGACGACGCCCGCACAAAACTGAAAAGCTGGATCGGCACGGCTAGAAAAAACCACGACCTGGTGGTCGTCGCGTTGCACTGGGGCATTGAGCGTAAGGCGGTGCCGTCGCCGTACCAGGTCGCGCTCGGCCGGGCATGCATCGACGCGGGGGCTGACATCGTTTGGGGGCACCATCCGCACGTCCTGCAAGCCGCCGAAATCTACGAAGGTAAGCCGATCATGTACTCCCTCGGCAATCTGGTCTCGCCGACGCCTGCCCAGTCGGCTCTCATTTCAGCGAAATTGCAAGACGGCAAGTGGAGTTTGAACGTGCTTCCAACGGCTATCTCAGGTGCCAGGGTGAAGTTCTCCGCCTCGCGGGCAGATTACGACCGTCGAGTGCGGCTCTTCGAAAGAGCATATATAAGTAAACAATAAGATTTTCGTGCTTACCGAAGCAGTGTTCCGCACATCCCCGTTTAAAGGACCGTAGGCCGCCCTTGCACTACGGAACCCACCATGACCCTCATCACCTTAGTTTCAGCTCTCGCGGCAACCATGATGTCGCCGACCACTTCCGGCCAAGCCGCCCCCGTCATGACGAACACAGTCGTGGTGGATCAGGAGATGATCAGCAAGGGGATGCGCATGCAGAACCCGATGGTCGGCGGCATGATGATGTCGGCGCAGAAGGACATCATCGACAACGCGGTCAACTCGGCCGATCACACGACGCTAGTCGCCGCCGTGAAAGCCGCGGGCCTCGTGGACACGCTCAAGTCCATGGGACCCTTCACTGTCTTCGCGCCGACCAACGCCGCATTTGGCATGCTTCCGGCCGGAACCGTGGATAGCCTCCTGATGGCGGAAAACAAGGACAAGCTCTCGAAGATCCTGACCTACCACGTCGTTGCAGGCAAGTTTGACTTCAACGCTCTCGCCCGGCTCATCAAGACCGGCAGAGGCTCCACCACTCTCATGACGGCAAGCGGCGGAAAGCTGGTCGCCATGATGAACGGCGCCCATAACATCGTCATCAAGGACGAGTACGACAACGTCGCGAGCATCTCGACCTACGACGTGCGACAGAGCAACGGAATCATCCACGTCATCACGAAGGTCTTGCTTCCTCGCTGACTTTGACGGCACTGAAACGGCCCAAAATCCTTGCGATTCCGGGGCCGTTTGGGCGCGGTTGCAAACTTTTCATCTGAAACATCACGGCGCCGAAACAATTGCTTGCCAGGGGCCGTACAATCCAACGCATGAAGCGAGTTTTTTGGTCTCTTTTGGCGTTGGCATCCACCTTCTCCGTCTCGTCGGTCGCCTCCGCCGGGATTGACGTTGGTGATATGGCCCCCAGCATGACCCCGGCAAAGTGGGTGAAGGGTAAACCGGTCGCCAAATTCGAAAAGGGCAAGGTGTACGTCGTTGAGTTTTGGGCGACTTGGTGCGGCCCGTGCCTGCAGAGCATTCCTCACCTCACCGAGCTCGCCAAGAAGTTCAAGGGCAAGGTCAATTTCACCGGCGTAAGCGTGTGGGAGAACCAAACGAGCCCCGAGGACGACGCCTACTTCAAGAAGGTCGATGCCTTTGTGAAGGAAATGGGGCCGAAGATGGACTACAACGTCGCCGTGGATGGCCTCGATAAGTCGATGGCCAAAAACTGGATGGAAGCCGCGGGCGAGCGCGGAATCCCGAGTGCCTTCGTGATCGACCAGAAGGGACGCGTTGCCTGGATCGGCCACCCGCTTGCCGATCTTGAGAAAACGCTAAGCCAGGTCCTTGCTGGCACGTATGACATGGCGCCGGTGAAGCGAGCACGCGCGGAAGAGAAAGCGGCAGAGGCGAAAGAGCGGGCCGTTTACGCACCGATCCAAGCGGCCCTTGCCAATAAGGACTACAAGCTGGCTCTCAGCGAGATCGATAAGGCCGTTGCAGCGAACCCCGACCTTAAGCCTCGGTTCGCCATGACGAGAGTCGATTTGACGCTGCGAACGGACGAAGCCGCCGGTCTTCTGGCCGCCAAGGCGCTCGCAAACGATCCAGTTATTAAAAAGGACCCGAACGCACTGAACGCGCTCGCATGGAACCTCGCGACGTTTAAGTACGTCGGACCAACGGATTACAAGGTCGCCGTCGCCATCGCCAAACAAGCGGTGGACGCCGGAGCCGGAAACGACCCGGCTGTCCTTGACACCTATGCCTATGCCCTCTTCAAATCTGGAGACAAAGCTACGGCCATCAAGACTCAAGAAAAGGCCATCGAATTGGCGAAGAAGTCCAACCCCGCGCTCGTCAAAGAGCTAGAAGGTCGGCTCGCCGAATTCAAAAAGACCAGCTGAACCCGCACTCTTGGCCCCGGCACCACGCTGGGGCCACCCCGAACCCCGCTACAAGAGCCTCCATGACCAGCAGCCAGACGTCCATCATCGAAACGCGAACCCCCGGGCTGACCATTCGGCGCCCCTTCATCGAAGTGACCTTCCAGCAAGGGTTGCCCCAAGACGCGGGCGTTAACGGTTGCCGCGTGGAGCACGTCATTGACCTCGCGGTTGAACGCTTGCGAATGTATCAGGCGGGACCTTTGGCCTGTCCCGAAAATGCCGAGGCCATCGAGTCTCTGGGGCACGCTCAAGCCGCGCTGCAAGCTAGAATGCGCCGCCGGGTGGAGCAAGGCGTTATCAATACGATGGCGCCTCACCTCGTCGTTCGCACCGAAGACATGCATGAAGATTTTTCTGCTACCGGCGCCTAGCTCCCTATGATATAAATAAGGGGTCAAACGGCTTGGTGTACACGTCATGAACCCCGGAATCTTCAAACTACCCCTCGTCACGGCATTGGTTGCGGTTGCCGCTTCAGGTGCATGGGGTGGACAATACGCCGGGTTTGATCTCCAAACTGTGGTGCCATCGATCACGATGGCAGAACACAGCTCCCCAACGTTTGACAGCAATGCAGACAAGCGGGCATCGCTGTACGACCCACAGCTCACCCGGAGCAGTTTTTCTGACTTCCTGATGCAGCAAGGAATTGACTATGTGATGCCAGCGGGCGTCATAGCGCAGGACAAAAGCGTTTCCATCGGCCTGAGCGAGCGGCCCGTCTCCGAGGTGATCGCGATCGTAGCCGAAGCGTTTGGTGCCGCCGCTGAACTGCGCTCGAACGTTTGGTATTTCAAGAACCGCCACGTGGTTCTGACCTACTCTGAGACGGTGGCTCCCATCTCTTCGCAGTTGGCGGCTCCCCGGGACCGACGGCTGGATCCACTCATCGACTCTCTCACCGAGGCTCAGGTAACCCGCGCGGGTCGCTTGGGCTACCTGACCTTTAAGGAACTCTCGATCAAGCAACGCGCCCTCCTGCCGAAACACTTGATTCCCGCTTCTAAGGCTGCGACCGACGCAAAGATTCGGCTGCCAAAAGACAGTTTGCCGGTGTTTAAATAGTCGAGCCGTCTTCAAATCCGAAATGGATTGGAGTCGGTGGCCTCTTTGCCCTCATTGCGGTCGGGCTTGGAGCGTTTGGAACGCACTCCCTACGCGCGTCCGTTACTCCAGACCGACTCGTCACATGGCAAACCGGCGTTCAGTACCAGCTGGTTCACGCCTTGGCCATCCTGCTTGTCTTCTGCATGTCGGCCACGCTTGGCCAGAAGGCGGCCAACGTCGCCATGGCCCTATTCGCGGTCGGAATTCTCATTTTCTCGGGGAGTCTCTACGCGCTCGTGTTGCTGAACCTGCCGATCCTGGGAGCGATCACCCCGCTGGGCGGACTCTGTTTCCTGGTTGGTTGGGGCAGCATCGTAGTTCACGCGTTCCGCGCAAAGCCATCGTAAACTAGCGCCATGCCCGTTTGGCCGTTCCTCGCCGTCGCTTTCCAAGACTGGACCATCACCGCCGAGCGAACGAAATTCGCCGAGACTGGTCGGTACGAGGAAGCGGTGGGATTCTGCAAGCGACTCGCCCGCTTCAGCCCGGCCGCAAAGGTGATCACCTACGACAAGTCTCCCGAAGGGCGACCGATGGTGGCGCTGTTGATATCCAGCGACCGCTCATTCTCCGAGAAGGCTTTCGCGACGTCCAAGAAGCCGCTCATTTTTGTCCAGAATGGCATTCACAGCGGCGAGATCGAAGGCAAAGATGCCTCGCTGATGCTCGCCCGCGACATGCTGGTTCATCGAAAGCATCCGGAGCTCCTTGCCGGAGCGAACTGGGTGATCGTGCCGGTCTTCAGCTTGGATGCCCACGAGCGGTTCGGGCCCTTCAACCGAATCAACCAGAACGGGCCCACAGAGATGGGCTGGCGAGCCACCGCGCAAAACTTGAACCTGAACCGCGACTGGATGAAGGCGGACGCACCCGAGATGCGCGCCGAAATCAGCCTCGTGCAGCGCTACAAGCCCGACATCTTCTTTGATAACCACACCACCGACGGAGCCGACTTTCAGTACGTCCTCACGCTGGGAATCCCCTGGGGAAGCTCAATTCCGTCGGAAACCGCCGCGTGGTCGAAGAAGCTCTACAACATGCTGGAGCGACGCTGCTCCAGCGAGGGCTTCCCGACCGCACCCTACTTCAGTCTCAATAATCGAACCGATCCATCGAAAGGAATCACCGTCAGCGACTACAGCCCCCGGTTTTCGCATGGCTACGTGTCGGCCCTGAATCGCCCCGCGATCCTGGTGGAAACGCACGTTCTTAAGCCGTATGAGCCTCGCGTGAGGGCGACGTACTCGGTGATGGTGGAAACCGCGCTTGAGTGCGTCCGGCAGGCCAAAGACCTGAAGGCGATGAACGCCCGCGCCGATGCGGCGGCGGCCAGCGTCAAGGAAGGCGACTCGGTTGTTCTGACAAGCGAGCTGACGAACGAAACCGAGCCGTTCACGTTCTTGGCCTATCCCTACGCTCCTCGGCCCAGCAGCATCACCGGGCGGCCTGTCGCCGCGTGGGATCGAACCAAGCCGCAAACGGTTGCTACGACCGTGCGGTGGAAGTTTAAGCCCGGTCTGAGCGTGGCCGCTCCGGCGGCCTACGCCGTCCCGCCGGCGTGGCATGGCGTCATCGACCGGCTCAAGCTTCACGGAGTTAAGTCCTTCACCCTGAACAAGCCAATGACGGACCTGTTCTGGACGGAACGCTTCGAGGACGTCAAATTCGCTCCGAGCCCGTTCGAGTCGCGGCAGCAGCCTTCCTTCAAATCGGTTGCCATAAACGGAACGCGGACGCTGCCTGCTGGCACGGTAATCGTGCCGGTGGCCCAACCGCACTCGCGCCTGCTGATTCACCTGATGGAGCCGAACGCGCCGGACTCTTTTGTTCAGTGGGGCTTCTTCAACACGATTTTCGAATCAAAGGAATACGCGGAAGATTACGCGATGGAACCCTACGCCAACAAAATGTTGGCCGGTAACCAAGCCCTTGCTAAGGAGTTTGCCGAAGCCCTGAAAGACGAAAAGTTCGCTGCCAGTGCATCCGCACGGCTCGACTTCTTCTACCGCCGATCGCCCTACTTCGACGATCGGCTCAACAAATACCCAGTTGTACGGCTCAGCACCGCACAACTTTTGAAAGCACGCGGGCGAAACTAGAAGAAGTCTGCGCAGATGACCGGGCGAGCCGGGAAAAGCGGAAGGATCGCTGCCGCCGAGCCATCTACGCCGCCATTACGTAGGAGGTCGGCGAGACTGGGCTCACCGAGGAAGACCTGGGTGAACTGCTGGATCGTAAGATCGAACTCCGGCAGGCCGCCCTCACGTACTTCAAGATTTCCTTCAGACCAGCTGACGCGCCAGATCCGGTCGTTTTCCGGCACCTGGGCATCACGAACTGAGAACGAGACGTCCCCGGTTCCGACCGGCTCGAGTCCTTCCAAGCACGTTTGAACGTTTACCACGCGGAACATAATCGGCCGTTCGACGGCGATCTGGATTCCCTGGTCCATCGATGAGGCGTAGAACGGCGAGTCCGACGGCTCGAACCAGCTGAGCGCGGTCTTATTGATCGCCAACTGGCGCAGGAAATCGATCACCGAGTCGTAGCCACGCTTCGTGCTCCAAATGATTTCAGAGATATGGTCCGTCGACCAAAACGCGACGTTGTGGCTCACGACGACGTACGCCTCCACCGGGTCTCCGGCGGCATACACCGTCAGCTCGCGGTTCTCGGCCAGAACCCGCATCCACCCTTCCTCGGAGCGCAACACCATACCGGAGCGCGTACGAGCAAAGCCCTCGTAGGCCTGACCCAGCGACGGGAAGTCGGCGGGAGCAAGCCGGTGGATCGTCAGTGGCCGCTCAACCCGGGGGAATCGATCCGTCGGACAGGTGACCTTAAGCCGCTTTCCGCACACTTCATATCCGGCCCGACGGTAGAACGGCTCGCGAAAGGCGTACAGGCTGGAAAGTGCGTAACCCGCGGCACGAAGCTCGCCGGGCAGCCAAGCCAGCATTTCGGACCCTACGCCTCCACGCCGCCGATGCGGAGCGACCGCAACCCCGGCAACTCCGCCGCACAGGAGGGTTCTCGCTCCGACGGCCGTCGGCATCTCAAATACCGACATGCAGCCGATGACCTTGCCTTCGGCTTCGGCGGCGTACATGTGGCGCCCACTGCTCACGCGTCGCTCCTCCGGAACGGGGTTGCCGTTGTTGTAGGTTAGGGCGCGTACGTCCCAGAAGCCTTCGACATCGGACACCTCAGAGAACGGCTTCATGGAAACGATTGACATGCCCCGAGGCTACCGCGACGGCGGCGCGTCAATCTAGGGAAAATGAGGGGATGGACTTATCCCTCCTACAACGTTTAACCGAAGCCCACGGAACCTCGGGCCAAGAACAGGCACTTCGAGAGATCGTGCGGGAGGAGCTGGGGGCCTACGGAGAGCTTTCGACGGACGCCCTTGGCAACGTCATCTGCAAAAAGAGCGGCGCTGGCGACGTGCGGGTCTTGATTGCTGCCCATATCGATGAAATCGGCTTCATCGTCCGGCACATCGATTCGAACGGATTTTTGAAATTTGCCCCGCTTGGTGGCTGGGACCCGCGGCAGATGAACAGCCAGCGTGTTCAGGTTCGAACCCGCGAAGGTCTCGTACCCGGGCTGCTCATGCACGGCACAAAACCGGCGCATCTTCTATCGGACTCAGAGAAAGCAGCCGGCCAGAAGTTGGAAGACTTTTTCGTGGACCTCGGCTTGTCCGCCGACGAAGTGAAAGCAAAGGTCCGCATCGGCGACACCATCACAATGGAGGGCCGATTCCTCTCTACCGGCAACCACCTGACCTGCAAGGCAATGGACGACCGGGTCGGCGTTTTCGTGATGATCGAAGCGCTTAAGAAGGTCGGCGGACACTCGGCCGACATTTATGCGGTGGCGACCACCCAGGAAGAGATTGGCCTGCGCGGAGCAAGCGCCGTTGGTAGCTCGGTGCTTCCGCACGTCGTCATTGCCTTGGACGTCACTTTGGCGAACGATATTCCGGGAGTGCCGGATTCTGAGTCCATCACCAAACTTGGCGCGGGAGCGGCCATCAAGATCATGGACAGCTCTCTCATTTGCCACCCGAAGGTCGTCGAGCATTTCCGCGCGATTGCGGAGAAGCACGAGATTCCGCACCAGATGGAGATTTTGACTCGCGGCGGAACCGACGCCGGCGGCATCCAGCGACTGAATGGCGGGGTTCCGGCGTTCACCCTTTCCATTCCCTGTCGGTACGTTCACACCGTGAACGAAACGGTGGACGCCCGCGACGTGCAGGCTTGCATCGACCTGCTGGCGAAATTCCTGGAAGAAGTCGGCGAAGCCGACTACTCGCTCTGAGCTAGCCGCTGGTAAGCCGCCGAGAAGTGTGTCTGCGCTCCTGCACCGGTCACGTGCAAGAGCGCAGACTCCGTTGCAGAAATGAGGCCAAGACTCTCGCCGAGGTTGGCACGCAGGTGCGCCGTCAGAATCTCGGTGATCTTTTCCGCGCCAAACAAACCTGCGATGTGCCGGACAACCGCGCCCGCTTGCTGGTAGCCGACGTAGACCGAATCGAATTCCTCGTCATCAATTTCATTAAACGCGCCTCCGCCTTCAAGAAGCTGCTCCAGCGACTCTACGGAGTGCCATCCCATCGTTTTGTCCCGAAACATCTGCAGGACCTCTTCATTCGGTTCCCCTTCCAGCCAAACGCTGATTCCTTCCTCCAGCCAGCGGTCCGCGCGGCCATCGGCAATTTCCGTTGAGATCACGTGGGCATATTCGTGCGCAACCGCTGACGCAAATTCTTCCGGATCCTCGCAGACGTACATCGGCAGGCAAATCTTGTAGTACGGGTCTTTCTCGGCCATGTACCCTTCCGGGTGGGTGGCAAAGTCCGTGTAGGACGCCTCCAGCAGGATCGTGAACCTAGTCGCGGCCTTGTGGTGCCAGTTCAGCGTGCGAGCCGTTGCGTCGCAGACCTGAAGCAAAAGCCGCACTCGCTCTTCCCGCAAACTCCCGAACTCATCTTCCACGAATTCTAGAGAGGCCCAGTCGGCGATGGGCAAAACAACGACCGCTTTTCGGGTTTGGGCCTCGGCCTCGATCGTCCGCCACCAGGCGATGTACTCGCCCCACGCACCGACCGAAAGCTGACGCGCCAGGGCCGATGCTTCCAAGACTTTGTCCTGATCGTAGAGCGCAATTGCCCGGTCCCAGGCGATCGACT
Source organism: Fimbriimonas ginsengisoli Gsoil 348 (assembly GCA_945881865.1). Taxonomy (GTDB): domain Bacteria; phylum Armatimonadota; class Fimbriimonadia; order Fimbriimonadales; family Fimbriimonadaceae; genus Fimbriimonas; species Fimbriimonas ginsengisoli_A. The sequence continues at coordinate 124,341 of CAMCVK010000008.1, forward strand.
CGTCCGGAAAGACCTCGCCCGTCATCCTTGCGTGAGCGATTTGAAGTCGGCGAAGATTTTCTCAACCTCGGTTGCATGTCCGGGCGTCATCTGGACCAGCGGGAGTCGAACCTCGGCACAGTCGAAGCCGAGCTTCGAGAGGAGCCACTTCACCGGCACCGGATTTGGTGCAGAGAAAACGGCCCCGTAGACCGGCAGCAAGGCGAGGTGTAGCTTTCGGGCGGCCTCAACATTCGATAGGAAATGATCCAGAAGTGCCTTGATCTCTGCGCCAACGACGTGCCCGGCAACGCTGACGACTCCATGTCCGCCAACGGCAAGAATCGGCAACGTGAGGGCATCGTCTCCGCTGTAAATCCGGAACGCATCTGGCTTGCGCCGGGCGACTTCCTGAATCTGCGCCATGTTTCCGCTGGCCTCCTTGACGCCGACAATATTCGGAATCTGCCAGAGTCGGGCGAGGGTCTCTGTGTCCAAGTTGATCGCCGAGCGCGGCTGAATGTTGTACAGCAAAACCGGTAGCCCGGTGGCACCCGCGACCGTCGAGAAGTGAGCGTAAAGCCCCTCTTGGCCCGGGCGGCTGTAGTACGGATTGACGAGCATGATGCCATCCGCGCCGAGCCGCTCGCCCGCTTTCGCCAGATGGACGCTCTCAGCAGTGTTGTAGGTCCCGGCGCCGAAGACGACGGCCGCCCGGTCTCCAACCGCTTCAATCGTGATTTCCAGCAGCCGAAGCTTTTCCTCAACCGAGAGAGTAGGCGACTCGCCGGTCGTCCCGGCGACCACGATGCCGTCGTTCTTCTGAACGTCGACCAGATAGGTGGCGATTCGGGCGGCTTCGGCCTCGTTTAGGTTGCCGCTGGCATCAAAGGGCGTCACCATCGCCGTCAACAGTCGTCCCCAATCCTTCGGTGTGCGGGTGCTCATACGTCCGTTCTACCATGGCCACCCGCGCGCTGGTGAAGTAGCTCGACAATCTCGTTAATGACCGCGTCGATGGATTTCCCACCGGTTTCGATGATCTCTGCATCGGGCGCGACCGTCAGCGGGCTATCCTGCCGATTGATGTCTCGGTGGTCGCGTTGCTCGATTTGGCTTCGCACATCGCGAAAGTCTTCTTCGAGTCCTTTTGCGGAGAACTCGCGGGAACGCCGTCGCGCCCTCTCTTCGAGACTTGCCGTCATGTAGATCTTTAGGTTCGCGTTGGGCGCGATGACCGTGGTGGCGTCGCGCCCTTCCAGCACGACGCCGCCGTCTGCCACGATCTCTTGCTGTTGCCGTAGAAGCAGCACGCGAACTTCGCGGATCGCGCTTAGACGGCTGGCCAGTTCACCAATCTCCGGCATCCGAATCGCTTCGCTCACGTCTTCGACATCCAGGAATACCGGCGGTGGCGTCCCCGTCCCAAAGCTGATCCTCGCCTCGCCGAACGCCGCGACCAGGTCTTCGGCTTCAAGCTGCTCCAACCGGTGCAGCCGTAGAGCGAACGCGCGGTACATCGCGCCGGTGTCAAGGTAGCGCAGGTTTAGGTAGTTGGCAAGCGCACGAGCGACAGTGCTCTTCCCTGCTCCCGCCGGGCCGTCTATGGCGATCACTGGCTTTTCCATTAGTTTGATCCTCCCTGCAACGTCCTGCGGTGCTTGTCGAAGTCGGGATAGCTCGTGGCCACCGAGTGCGCATTGAGAATCTTTGTCTCGCCTTCGGCGATCATCGAGGCGACCGCAAACGCCATTGCGAGGCGATGGTCGCCCGCCGCGTCAATGGTGTCGCCCGTGAGAGCCCTCGGCCCGGTGATCGCCATTCCGTCGTCAAAAGTTTCCACGCCGACCCCCATCGCCCTCAGGTACATCGCCACGGTGGCAATTCTATCCGTCTCCTTCACTCGTAGTTCGCGCGCATCGCGAATGATCGTGGTTCCGTCGCACTGCGTTGCCAGAACCGCTAGCACGGGTATCTCATCGATGAGCCGAGGGACGAGATCGCCAGAGATTTCGAACGGTTTTAAGTTCGGAGTTGCCGAGATGATTAGGTCGGCTACCGGTTCATAGGTCTCAAAACGTTCGTTTTCCAAACGAACGTTCACACCACACTGTGCGAATACGTCCAGTATTCCGCTTCGAGTTCGATTCACGTTTACACCTTCCAGGCGAACCTCGCTATCGGCGACCAGCGTCGCCGCAACCATCCAGAAGGCGGCACTGCTGATGTCGGCCGGAACCGTGAAATCGTAGGCTGCCAGCCGCTCCGTTGGTTGAACCGTCACAGAATGGCGTCCGTCGAGATGGAATTCCTCCGTGATCTGGGCGCCGATGCCTTTCAGGAATCGCTCTGTATGATCGCGGCTCGCCGCCGGCTCGATGGCCACGGTCGGACCCTCGGCGTGAAGGCCTGCCAGCAGGATCGCACTCTTCACCTGGGCACTCGCCATAGGCAGGTGATATTCAATCCCTCTCAGATCACCGCCACGGACCGTGATTGGAGCAAAGTCACCGTGAATGTCGGCACCCATCAGCCGGAGCGGCTCGGCCACCCTTTTCATCGGTCGCCGAGACAGCGACGCATCACCCGTCAACGTCGCGCTCACGGGCATTCCCGCAATGGCGCCCGCCAGCAGCCGCATCGTCGTGCCGCTGTTCCCGCAGTCGATGGCTTCCCCTGGAGAACGCCACGCTGAGCTTGGAACCAAACGAATACCGGCCGCGTCCTCCTCAACGGTATCCAGCCCCAAAGCACGCACGGCATCCAGGCTGGCCTGAGTGTCCTCACTCCGCAGCGCGCCGCGAACAAAGCACGGACCATCCGCGAATCCGGCGAATAGAAACGCCCGGTGCGTGAGCGACTTATCGCTCGCCGGGCGAATCGAGCCCCTCAGCGGCCCAGAACTTCGAAGAATCCATTCGTTCATTGCGGTTCCTTATCCATGGTTGTTTTCACTTTGGCCAGCCGGCCAGATTCAAAGAATCCTCTTAAGACGGCGGCATCCGGTACGTCCCGAAGTAGCTCCTCGCGAAACTCGGCCAGCTTGCCCTCGAGCCGCCCAAGCGTTTCGGCCAGGGCCGCGCGGTTACCGAGTGAGATCTGCGTCCAAAGCTCCGGATCGCTCTCCGCCACCCGTGTCATGTCGCGCCAGCTCGGACCAGCCGTTCGCATCGCGGCGTCTCCATCCGACATTGCCGCTAGGGCCGAGGCGACCACATGCGGCAGGTGACTCGTGAGCGCAACGTGAGCGTCATGTGCCTCGGCATCCAACCGCGCCGGCTTTGCTCCCATTTCTTCGATGAGCCCACTGACGACTTTGGTCGCCGAAGTCTTGGTTCGGCGCGTGGGCGTTAGCAGCCAAGTCGCCCCGCGAAACATCCAGGCTGAGGCAAACGCCGCAGTGCCCTTCTCGTGGCCGGCCATCGGATGCCCGGGAACAAACCATTCCGCCTTCGCATGTTTTGCCCAAGCGGCGACCTCGGCCTTCACGCTGGTGCAATCCGTAACCACTGTGTCCGGCCCGCGGAGCTGGGCGATCTTAGCGAGCAAAGAAACGCATACGGACGGAGGCACTGCCACGAAGATCACGTCGGCCTGGCAAACTTCCTCTAACGACTGAACCTGATCGACGCAGAACCGCTTGAGGGCAAGTTCTGCCGCCTCCGGGTAGGCATCGTAGCCAACCACCTCGCGGCGCGGGTCGCGGAGGGCAAGCCCAATGCTGCCCCCGATGAGACCGAGCCCGACGATTCCGATCTTCATCGAAACGTAGTTTACGCCGGGCCGGGGATGAACGGCAGTAAGTCGCGCTCCAAAACCTTCACGGTGGCGGCCACTTGATCGTAACCGGAGGAAGGCTCCTCCGGACGATCTTGGTCGGTTATCCAAGCCACCTGTAAGCGTTCCCGCAGGTCCTCGGGCACCTGTTCCGGCACCGGAAGTCCGGAAAGCGTGAGAATCGCCGCCGTCCACATCCGGGGCACGGTGGTGAGGTTATAGCCGCCACCGCCGACGGCGACCGTAGGCAGGCCGAGCTCGTGGATCTTCTCCACCGCCCATAGCCAATCCCGCGCATCGGCCCGTAGGTGCGCAAGCGGGTCCAGATAGTGTGCGTCGGTGCCCAGCTGCAACACGATCGCCTCCGGTTGAAACTTTTCTAGCGCAGAGAGAATCGCGCTGAAACCCAGCCTCCATGCGTCGCCGGTGGCATTTGCCGGGATCGGGACGTTCACGCTCGTAAACGCAGTTCCCGTTTCGCGAACGTAGCCGGTTCCCGGCCACAACGTTCGTGGATCTTCGTGGATGCTCGCCGTGAGAACGGCCGGATCATTCAACCAAAGCTGTTGCACGCCGTCGCCGTGGTGCACGTCGATGTCGATGTAGGCAACGCTGGCAAAGCGCTGACGCAAGACGGCCACTCCCAGTGCGGGGTCATTAAAAATGCAGAACCCGCTGGCGCGGGCGCGCATGGCATGGTGCAGTCCGCCGCCGATTCCAAACGCACGCCGTGCTCCATCGCGGACCGCCTCGGCAGCGCGAAGCGTTGCCCCAACGTATGCCAACGAGGACCGATAGATCGCCGGAAACGGCGGATTGTCACCATAAAGCCCAAACTCCGCGGAGAGTTCTCCAAGGCGCTCGTGTCTCGCGCCGGTCTTCAAGAGTTCTTCGACTTCGGCGATAGCTTCCACATAGGCGGGCGAATGCACCAGTGCAACCTCAGCCGGGGTGGCAGGGGCCGGAACCAAAACATCCACCTCGGCCAGCCGATGAAGCAACGCCATCGTGCGGTGCAACCTTTCTGGCTTCAGCGGATGCCGCGGGCCAAACGAGTAGTCGGTCGTTTCCGGATGCAGATAGAAGTTGGGAATCATGAAATTTGCTCCGTCGGTAGACTCTACGGATTATGGGAAGTAGCTTCGGCACGCTGTTTCGAATCTCGACCTTCGGCGAATCGCACGGGATCGGGGTCGGAGTCGTGATCGATGGCTGCCCCGCCCGATTGCCACTAGACGTCTCGGAAATCCAGGCGGAACTGGACCGGCGGCGTCCGGGTCAGTCAAAGATTACGACGCAGCGAAAGGAAAGCGACACCGCCGAAATCCTCAGCGGCGTGCAGGATGGACTCACCCTTGGCACCCCGATTTCGATTCTGGTTCGGAACGCAGACCACCGGAGCCGAGATTACGACGAGATGCAGTCGAAGTATCGGCCATCGCATGCGGATTTCGCCTACGACCAAAAGTATGGGATCCGGGCGTGGTCGGGTGGCGGTCGGGCCTCGGCACGCGAGACCATCGGACGCGTGGCCGCCGGTGCGATTGCGAAAAAGATCCTTGCCACATTCGGAGTGGAGGTCATCGCGTACGTCGAGACGATCCAGAACCTGCGGGCCACAATCGACCCGAACACGGTCACGCAAGCCGCGGTGGAAGCCAACATCGTGCGCTGCCCGGATTCGGCGCAGGCCGAGGTGATGATTACGCTCATTGAGAAGGTGCGTAAAGACGGAAACTCCATCGGCGGCGTCATCGGCGCGGTCGCGCGGGGCGTTCCGGCCGGATGGGGCGAACCGGTTTTCGATAAGCTTGAGGCAGACCTGGCGCGGGCGATGCTCTCGCTGCCCGCTTGTAAAGGCTTTGAAATCGGCGGAGGGTTCGGGATGACAGAACGCCTCGGGACCGAAGTGAACGATCCGTTCATGGCGGACGAAAACGGTCAGGTGACGACCAGCAGCAACTTTTCGGGCGGGATCCAGGGCGGAATCAGCAACGGAATGCCGATCACGCTCCGATTAGCTTTCAAACCGACCGCGACCGTGATGCATGAGCAGCCAACGGTAACCACCGAGCACGAGAACACCACCCTTCAAGGCCGAGGTCGGCACGATCCCTGCGTTTTGCCACGCGCCGTACCGATGGTAGAAGCCATGTTTGCTCTAACGCTCGTCGATCACGCCCTGCGGCAACGGGCGCAGCGCCTTATTTGATGTACTCGTCGCGGAGCATCATCTTCAGAGCAAAATAGCCCATGATGACGATGAGGGTGACAACGCCACCGGCAACGAACAAAAATCCGAACAGTCCCGCAAGGCCGTCGATTCGCTCTGGCATTCCGCTAGTCTACTGCTTCGCTCCTGCGGATGCTTGCCACACAATTTCATGGAACCAAATCGAACCGTAGCGGGTACCTTTTCTGCGGGCGCACCATGAACCGAACCCCGACCGAGGACACCACGGCCATTCCCCCGAAGATTTCGGCGCAAGAGGTCGATTTCTACTACGGCACGTTTCAGGCCCTCAAAAAAGTTTCGGTCGATATCGCCCCGAACCGCGTCACGGCATTCATCGGCCCATCGGGTTGCGGAAAATCCACTTTCCTTCGTTGCATCAATCGCATGAACGATACGATTGACGGTGCCCGCCTCGAGGGCAAAGTCACGATCGACGGCGTGGACATCTACGCGCCCGGCGTGATGACGGAAGAGCTTCGGAAGAACGTCGGCATGGTATTCCAGAAGCCAAACCCGTTCCCGAGTTCGATCCGCGACAACATCGCTTATGGTCCCCGACTGCACGGCACCAAGCGTAAAGACGAGCTTGACGAAATCGTCGAGTCGAGTCTGCGGAAAGCGGCCCTCTGGGAGGAAGTGAAGGACAAGCTCGACCAAAGCGGGCTCTCGCTTTCTGGCGGTCAGCAGCAACGGCTGTGCATCGCGCGGGCGCTCGCGGTCAACCCAAATACGATATTGATGGACGAGCCGTGCAGTGCTCTGGACCCAATCGCCACCTCCCGAATTGAAGACCTTCTATTCGAGTTGAAGAACGATTACACGATTGTAATCGTCACCCATAACATGCAACAGGCTCAGCGGGCAAGCGACTTCACCGCGTTCTTCATGGCGGGCCAACTGATCGAGTACAACCGCACCGAGTCGATTTTTCTTTCACCGCAGGAGACCCGCACCGAGGATTACATTAGTGGTCGATTCGGCTGAGGTCGCTTCCCAAGTAGATAACAACGAGCTGCTCATCCGCGCGGTTCAGCGCGCCACGCGGAAGCTTGCCAGCACCGGGAAGTTTGACGACGTTCTTCGAGACGTGCTCGCGATTTGCGTCGAGGCGGTAGGCGCGGAAAATGGAACGATCTACCTTCACGATTCCGCCCAGCGACGTCTAAAGTTTCAGCACGTGCTTCCCTCCGACATTGCGGACCGCCTTCCGGTTCGCGACATCGCTGACGATTTTGGGGTGGCCGGGTTGGCATTCCAATCACGCCGATCGGTCACGCGAGACTACGCAGAAAAGCCAAGAGACGCGTGGAACGAGTTTGAGCGCGCAACGGGCGTGCCCGTGCGCAGCATCATTGCCACGCCACTTTCGATGGAAGACGAAGAGCCCGTCGGCGTCGTGCAGCTCATCAACAAGGACGAAGGCGGATTCACGGAGTCCGACATCGCCGTCTTGGACATCGTGTCGGCGGTTGCGACGATGGCTTTTTTGAACGCTCAGCTGATCGACGAGCAAGCCCGCGCTTCGACCCTCCTCGGTATGGGCAAAGTCAGCCACGACATCGGCAACCTCGCCGCTTCCCTCTACGCCACGCTGAGCTTCGGCGAGATGGCGATGGGCGGGCTGAACACGCACCTGCTGAGTGGGAAACCAGACCGAACGGTTCGGATGTACGTTGATACGCTTGAGCCGTTCTTTCGGGAACTGAAAAGCTCCGTAGATCGCATCGTCGGCTATAGCCAACTCATCAGCGATATGTCGGCCGGGAGGCCGATCCGTCCGGTATTTCAACGCTCGTCCCTCGCCGAAAACATCTACACTTCTGCGGCCCTTTTTGAAACTCAGGGCCGCGCCGAGCACATCCGGATCGTTTACGACATCGACTACTCTGCGCCCGAGACGTTCAACGACGAGCTGTTCATCGTCCGCATCGTGCAAAACCTAGTCGGAAACGCCATCAAAGCCGTACGCGAGACGCTGCCGGAAGACCTGCCGGAGGTTCTGGAGGACGGCGAGCCGAGCGAGTACTACGGCGAAATCCAGGTTTGCTACCGGGTGGAAAGCGATACGCACGTCATCGAGGTTCGCGACACCGGCCCCGGTATGAGCGAAGACACGATTGAGCGCATTTTGCAAGGCAAGGCCAGAAGCGAGTGGGGCAAGGCGGGCGGGAGCGGCTGGGGCCTGAAGATCGTTTTGGAGCTTACGGCGGCTCTCCAAGGTCGCGTGCAGATCGAATCTCAAGTCGGCCGAGGCACGAAGTTCCGGGTCGAAATTCCGACTCGCGACGAGGCCTAGTCCGAAACTATGCTGTGTCCGGCGGCAGTTAGGGCGGCCACGGCAGCCTCGCGCAATCGCGCAGGAACCAGCACATGGTCAGTGTCGAACGTCGACACGGCAAAAATCGGAACTCCGGCCTGTGCAAGCGGACATAGAACCGAGCTGAGAACTCCGGTCAGCGCAAACGGAAACGGTCCCTGTAGGGTGAACAACGACCAGTCTCTCTCTGCCTCGATACCCTCGGCAAGATCGTCTTGTGGCAGCACCGTTGTCCATCCGCCGGAGTCGAACGTCTTCGCCCAGAAGGCATCTCCTGAAACCGTGAGATCCGCCCTCGCTACCGCGTAAAGCTGGCTGCCCTCGCGAATCGTCAGGATGTCATCAACTCCCGAAACGCCTCGCCCTGTAATTCTCCGTCTAACAAGAAGGCGTCGTGGCCGTACGGAAGGTCGATCTCGCGATGGAACGAGGCACGCCCGGTGGCGACCGCCTCGGCATGGGCTTCTGCACTCATCGACGTCGGATAAATCCAATCGCTCGTGTAGCTGACGAAGCCATACTTCGCGCTTGCCGCGGAGAAATTCGGACCCTCGTAGTAGTCGATCGCACGGGTGAGGATGAGCTGAGAGTTGGCGTCAAATCGCTTCAGGAACTTCCCCGCCTGGTACTGGAGGTAGCTCTCCACTTCGAATTCGATCCCGAGGTGATAATCCGGCACCAGCTTGTTTTGCAGGCGACGCGCGAACTTCGCCTCGAACGCGCCCGGGCTGAGAAACGTCAGGTGGCCCAACATCCGGGCGACCGATAACCCATCGTCTGGCCCCTCGCCGGGAAGATAGTCACCGCCGAGCCAGCGAGAGTCGCGCATCACTGCCTGGCGGCCGACTTCATTGAAGGCAATCTGCATCGCCGAGTGCCGCATGGCGCTTGCACTTACAAAGGCACGCTGAACCCGTTGCGGGTAGCGAGAGGTCCATTCGAGTGCCTGCATACCGCCCATGCTTCCGCCCGCGACCGCCGCCAAGTAGTTGACGCCAAGATGGTCCAGCAAACGCGCCTGAGCATCCACCATGTCGCCAACGGTGATGATCGGAAACCGGCTTCCGTACGGCGCGTCGTCTTCCGCCAACGATGATGGCCCGGTGCTCCCCTGACAGCCGCCCAAAACGTTTGAGCAGATCACGAAGTACCGGTCTGTGTCGATGGGCCTTCCGGGGCCAACCATCCTATCCCACCACGACGTCGCATTCGAGTCTCCTGTGAGCGCGTGGCAAACCAGAACCGCATTCTCGCCGTCGAACCGACCCCAGGTTTGGTAGGCAAGCCTCACCGACGGGAGCGTGGAGCCGGCTTCCAACCGCATCGCACCCAAGGCAACGGTTTTGCCCTCAGAGTCGGGCGCCGAATCGCGCTCCACAAACAATCCCGGGTCAATCATGGTTCACGCTTCGAACGGCATCCACTGCCGACTCAATCGCGACGAAACGCGGGACGATTTGGCTGGCTGCGGACTCCGACTGGCGGCGGCGTAACGGGCCGCTGGACAATGCCGCCGGGTGCGTTTGCACCGCCGGGAACGACCGGCCCAAGCTGGGATCCGAGGTCGACCAAACGATCAAAGTCGGACGGGTCCTTTGCCCGCGCGCGGGCATCTTCCCGAGTAACAAGGCCACGCTCGTACAGGTTCACCAGCGATTGGTCCAGCGTGATCATCCGTTGCCGCGCGCCGGTCTGGATGAGCGAGTGAATCTGGTAGCTCTTATTCTCACGAATGAGGTTTCGCACGGCCGAGGTGGCAACCAAAACTTCATGCGCGGCGGCTCTTCCTCGGCCGTCCTTCCGGCGAACCAGCGTTTGCGAGACCACGCCGATGAGGTTTACGGAAAGCTGCATTCGAATCTGCTGCTGCTGGTGCGTCGGGAAAACGTCGACCATTCGGTCAACGGTCTGAACCGCGTCAACGGTATGCAAAGTGCCGAAGACGAGGTGGCCGGTTTCGGCCGCGGTAATCGCGAGGTGGATCGTCTCCAAGTCGCGCATTTCACCGACAAGAATCACGTCTGGATCCTGCCGGAGGACGTACTTGAGCGCGTTCGCGAACGACATCGTGTCAACGTCGAGTTCCCGCTGATTGATGAGGGCCAGCTGGTCCTCGTGAACAAACTCAATCGGGTCCTCGACCGTGACCAGATGCACCTTCTGGGTGCGGTTGATCTTGTCCATCATCGCGGCAAGCGAAGTCGACTTACCCGATCCGGCCGGGCCGGTAACCAAGACAAGCCCGCGCGGACGCGTAACGAAGTCGTAGCAGGCCTGAGGAAGGAACAGTTCCTCCATCGTGAGGACCTGGTACGGAATCACGCGGAAGGCAGCCTGCATGTGCCCACGTTGCTGATAGCAGTTTCCGCGGAAGCGGGAAACACCCGGGATTTCAAAGGCGAAGTCGAGTTCGAGGTCGTTTTCAAACTTCGCAATCTGGCTGGACTGCAAAATTTTGTACAGTTCGCGCCGGAAGGCGGCGTCCGTGAAACCGGGCGAGTCAATCGGCAGCAAGTCCCCGTCCACGCGAATGTAGACCTTTCCGGTGTCCGTCTTAAAGTGGACGTCGGAGCCGCTCATCTGAACGCACATCGACAAGAACGATTCAATGGACTGCATGCGACACCTCCGCCAATCCTAGATTCTGGGCGCGACGAGCAAACTCCACAAGGTTTGAGGACTTTGCCAGAGCATGCTCATAATCGACCTTACCCTCCTTCAGCAAGTTCAGCAGACTGTTATCCAAACTCTGCATCCCCATTGCGCCGCCGGTCTGAATGTCGAGGTACAGCTGGTGCGTCTTGCCGTCTCGAATGATAGTTCGGATCGCGGAAGTCGCGATCATGACTTCAAACGCGGCGACACGCCCGGTGCCGCTTTTGTTCGGCAAGAGCGTCTGCGAAACCACCGCCTGCAAAGTAACGGATAGCTGAGTTCGAATTTGCGGTTGCTGCTCCGGCGGGAACACGTCAACGATCCGGTCGATCGTCTGCGCCGCATCGACGGTGTGGAGCGTGCTTAGAACAAGGTGACCGGTTTCCGCGGCAGTGATGGCCAGCTGAATCGTCTCGAGGTCGCGCATCTCTCCGACCAAAATGACGTCCGGGTTCTGGCGCATGACGTGCTTCAGCGCCTCGGAGAACGAGTGGGTGTCCGTCGACAACTCCCGCTGGTTGATGATCGACATCTTGTCCTTATGGACATATTCGATAGGATCCTCAATCGTCATCACGTGGGCGCGCGCGTTGTTGTTGATGTGGTCGATCATCGAGGCGAGCGACGTCGACTTTCCGCTTCCCGTCGGTCCCGTAACCAAGATGAGACCACGGGGCATCAGCGCGATGCTTTTACATACCTGCGGGAGTTGAAGCTCGTCCAGGCTTCGGATTCGGTGGGGAATCACTCGGAAAACAGCCCCGACATTTCCGCGCTGCCAGAACATGTTCACGCGGAATCGGGCAAGGTTGGAAACCTGAAATGAGAGGTCAACCTCCTTGAATTCGCGCAGCCGCTCCTGGCGCTCGTCGTTCAGGATGCCAAAAAGCATCCGATTATGCTCCTCGAGGGTCAGAGCGAGTTCTGGAAATCGCTGCAAATCGCCACGAATGCGCATGATCGGAGGCTGACCTGCTTTTAAGTGCAGGTCACTTGCGTCCGACCAGACGAGCTGGGCAAGCAATTCCTCAAGCGTAACCGCCATCTGTTTATCCTACGACTAACCATCTAAAGACGCCAAGGATTCCCTTAGCGTCGAAGCAATTGTTTCAATTCCGAAGCGATTCCGGCGTAGTTCATCGCGGTTTGCTCCGTAATCACTCCGGCTTTGACATACTTTACAAGGGATTGGTTCATTGTCTGCATTCCCCAGAACGAACCTTCGTTCATGTGGTGATACAAGTCGCTGAACGCTCCCTCTTCAACGGCCTTGCTGACCGTCGGCGTACACACCAGAATCTCGAGGGCGCAGACGCGTCCGTTGCCATCCGCGCGAGGTACCAACTTCTGGGCGACGATGGCGCGCAGGGAACCTCCCATGCGTTGGCATAGGTGCTTCTTTTCGTGCGGCGGGAACATGTTGATGATTCGGTCCATCGTTTCGTAGGCCGAAGCGGTGTGGACGGTGGAAAAAACCAAGTGACCGGTTTCACCTGCCTGAAGCGCAACGTTCATCGTGTTCGGGTCGCGCATTTCGCCGATCAGGATGACGTCCGGAGCTTCTCGAACGACGGCGCGGAGTGCCGGTTGGAAGTCCTCGGTATCGATTCCAATTTCACGCTGGCTGACGTACGCAGTCTTGTCCTGGTGCATGACCTCAAGCGGGTCCTCAAGCGTGACGATGTGGCAGGCGCGCTGCTGATTGATAATGTCGATCATCGCCGCGAGCGTCGTCGTTTTGCCCGAGCCGGTTGGTCCGGTGACCAAGATCAGGCCAAGCCGGTGGCTACAAAGTTCAGCCAAAACTTGCGGAAGCCCAAGATCGTCCAGGGTTCGGATCGTCAGCGGGACAATTCGCATGACCGATGCCCACGTGCCTTTCTGCTGGTAGATATTGCAGCGGACACGGCACTTACCCTCGACGGTGAAGCCGAGGTCCATCTCCATGTGCTCCTCGAAACGATTTCTCTGCCGAGGGTTCATGACCGATTCCATCAGCCGGCGCATCGTTGGCTGGTCGAGCTTCGGCAACGATTCATCCATAACGGACACTTGGCTAAACCGCTTGACCTTTGGGACAGCACCAACTTTGAGCATGACGTCGGAGGCTTCTATTTCGAAGCCTATCTGAATGAGTTCCATCAACTCTAGCGATTCGAGAGTGCGCATAATGCTTATCGTTCCTTAATGATACAGTGTTTCAACGTGGCGACCGAGGTCGACGGGATGCAAGGGAGTATACCAACGCCCCTGCGGCGATGGCGGCGACAATAAATAGGGTCAAAACCATGGGATCAAGGCCGGTTTTTGCGACGACTGGCACAACTTTCCCGCCCACGTCGCCTGCCTTCTCCGGAATGTCCAGGTTCGCCGGGTTTTGGTCTTTGATGAGAACGCGGTATTCGGTTCCGATGCGGCCTGCGTCCGAATACCCCTGGAGTTCCACAGACGGACTTCGGTAGGCCATCAAAGTGGAGGACGTCGGCCGGACTTCGCCAAACAGGACGCTTAGTCCCGTGATTTCGAACGGCTTCGGTGCCCCGAGGAAAGCGCGAACAACCGGAAGCAGGTGCGTTTCGCCCGGCTGGATCAGGCCATCTACCGAGAAGGTGGCCTGCAATGAGCCCTTGCCGGGCAAGCCAAACGTTTCTCGCGTCTGCCGAAATCCGCGCAGGGGCGAGCCGATTTCCCTCGCAATATTCTCTGCCTGGGCTTTCAGAAGTTCCGGTGGGTACTCCGAGTCCGTGACCGACACATCCACGAGATCGGCGCCCGTGGCATGTTCACGGATGAAGACCATGACCTGCGGCTTAACGGTTCTAAACAGGTTGTCCTTTTTTGGCGCAGGTTCCTGGCCGAGTGCAACGCCAGCCACGAGGGTGCAGGCAATTAACGCTATACAGACACGCACCATCCAAAGAACACTACCCCTGATCAGGATTGCCTCGGGCATATCTGGCCGCATTCTTGGCCGGCACTTCGTTCCGCACTTTCCTCCGACGGGGACAGAAGGACCAAAAGTTCGGGTCTGCCTACCCCCAACCCATGTTTTGCCGAACAAAAGTGGACTAGCCGTCGTAATACCGACGGAGCAAGCGGCTATACTACGCGCTCAACCAAGGAGTATTGACTTGATGAACGAAGCGGAACTGAACATCGAAACACAAAGTGGGCTCTACATTACGCCCGGGGGGTATTCAATGCTTCAGAAGGAGCTTGAAGAGCTCACCACCGTTAAGCGCCCCGAGATTGCCGACCGAATTCGAGAAAGCCAACAGCATGGCGAATTCAGCGAAGACAACAGCGAACTTGACGAAGTGAAGTTTGAGCAGGCGATGGTGGAGAACCGAATCGCCGAGCTGAAGGAAGTTTTTGGGAGCGCGATCATTCTGGAACCCCAGATGATTCCCACCGATTACGCCGGCATTGGCTCGCTCGTCACTCTAATGGACTTGCAGTTCCACGATGAGTTTACGATTCGGCTCGTCAGCAGCGTCGAAGCCGATCCATCGCACGACCTGGTCAGCAACGAGTCGCCAATGGGGCAGGCTGCGCTGGGACACGCACCCGGAGAGGACGTATCTTTTGAAGCGCCGGACGGTGTCAAGCGCTTCCGTATCGTTTCCATCAGCCGCTAACAATCGGCGGCTGATTCACTAGCAGACTGAGCTAGTCGGCGGCGGCCACGGCCACCGTGGCGCGCTCCAGATCTTTCGACACAACCAACATCTTCTTTAACCAAAGGTGGCGGGCGTTCGCCAGAAAGATAAGGTTCTCGAAAGCCGCCGTCTGGAAAACATCGCCCTCGGCAAAGTTTTCCGATTCGGCTTCAAGGATCGCGATAAACGACCGACTTTCTTGGATCCAGAGCCGGAGGATCGATTGTTGTTCCCTCGCCGGAAGCTGCTTTAGGAAATAGCAGCGTGTGCGGATGGGGTCAACGAGATATCCCCATTCGGCGGGCTCCGGCGGGAGGCGCACCCACTCTTGCATCGCCTTCACCCCGGTCGGAGTGATCTTATATTCCGTTCGTTCGCGGTTTGGGACGCCGACCTTCCCGGTGATCTCCACGTATCCCTCTGATTCGAGGCGTCGCAATACGCGGTAGACAGAGCCGCTCTCAGAACTCCAGCGGCTGCCTTTCATTTTGGTCATCGCCTTGCGAATGGCATAGCCGGAGTTCACCTCCTGGCTCACCATCCCAAGGATTAGGAATTCGAGTTCAACATTCGGGCCAGAGAATTGCATAAAACGACGGCAGTGTAACTCGATTTTTCAGTTTTGGAGGTAGTTACCTTGCGAGTTTTCATTTTAGACACGCGACTGTCCTAACGACAAGCCCCAACCTACCCCCCGGCAGGTAATATGAGTGATTCCCGGAGGTTCTATTCCACGCCGGGAAGAGAACGCCCATGGCTAAGATTTCTGCAGCAAACCCTGGCGGTAGCGAACCCCGGAACACCGGATCGCTTCCGATTCCAAAATCGAAACGCGGCATCAAAGGCTACTACGCAGAGGTCGTGCGTGAACTGAAGAAGGTCAACTGGCCGACCCGCAAAGAGACGAACCGCCTGAACATGGTCGTGCTTGTTGTTTGCGGCATGATGATGCTGGCAATCACCTTGATGAGCAAAGCCGCCGAGATTGGCGTCAATCTGTTAACCAAGGGGACCCCTTAATGCCGAAGGCTTGGTACGCGGTTCACACGATCTCTGGCCACGAAAACAAAGTGCGCAACGTCATTCGCAAGATGGCCGAGGACAAGAAGATGTGGGACGAAGACATCTACGACATCCTCATTCCGACCGAGCGGGAAATGCAAACCCGAAACGGAAAGCGATATGAGATCGACAAGAAGGTCTTCCCCGGCTACATCCTCATCCAGATGCAGCTGACCGACGACACGTTCAAGCTCGTTAAGGGCACGAACGGCGTCACCGGATTTGTCCAGAGCGGCAACAAACCCGTTCCCCTAGAGGAATACGAGGTCCGGCGCATCATGTCGAACTTGGAATCCAGCAAGGACACTCCCAAGGTCAACTGGAACAAGGCGGACGCCATCCGCGTGGTGGAAGGACCGTTCTCCGACTTCACCGGCAAGATCGAAGAGGTCAACGCCGAGAAAGAGAAGCTCAAAGTTCTTATCAATATTTTTGGACGAGACACCCCGGTCGAACTGGATTTCAACCAAGTCGAGAAGCTCTAGCCCCTTCTTCGGAGGGGCATCAGTATGGGCGTAGTCTACGAGCGGTGGTCGGTCGGAACGCGAAATCCGCTTCTCGAGAGCAAGTTGCAGGCCGAACTCGGCATTCCCGCCGTGGTTGCCGGGCTGCTTGTTAATCGCGGAATCACCGACGCCGGTGCGGCCGACAAGTTTCTTAACCCCCGCCTGGAGCACTTCCACCGGCCAGAACTGCTGCCTGATTACGCACCCGCGGTTCGCGAAATTCGAGCCGCGCAGGCAAATGGCGACACCATTTTCGTTCACGGCGACTACGATGCCGACGGTGTGACGAGCGCGGCAATCCTGGTTCGCTTTCTGCGGGTGATGAAGTGCGAGGTCATTCCGCACGTACCGCACCGCGTTCGGGAAGGCTACGGCATTCATGAGTCTGTGGTGGCGGCGGCCGCCGCGTCTGGTGCCAAGTTATTTCTCACCTGCGACTGCGGAGTCGCCGCGCACGAACAGGTGAAGCAGGCAAATGCAGCGGGCATGCGCGTTGTCGTCACCGACCATCACTCCGTGGGCGTCGATCTGCCGGAGGCTGCCGCCGTCATTAATCCGCATCGTTCGGACTCCACCTATCCTTTCTCGGAGTTGAGCGGTGCCGGAGTCGCGTTTAAGCTGTGCGAAGGATTGGCCCGCGAGAATGGCCTGAA
The DNA here is from genome assembly GCA_945881865.1 of Fimbriimonas ginsengisoli Gsoil 348. Lineage (GTDB taxonomy): Bacteria > Armatimonadota > Fimbriimonadia > Fimbriimonadales > Fimbriimonadaceae > Fimbriimonas > Fimbriimonas ginsengisoli_A. The sequence continues at coordinate 141,185 of CAMCVK010000008.1, forward strand.
AATAGAGGAGTTCTACCGTCGGTATCTCGACCTCGCCGTGCTCGGCACGATCGCCGACATGATGCCGCTGGTTGATGAGAATCGCCTTATCGCGCATTTCGGGCTCCAGGCCCTAAAAGACACCCGAAAGGCCGGAATCCAGGCGATTATGAAAAATGCCCGGATGAATCCGGTCGATGGCGTGACTTCGCGGGACGTGGGCTGGCGCATTGGGCCGCGCCTCAACGCCGCCGGACGCATCCAAGATGCGGCCCTGGCTCTGAGACTTCTTCTTTCGAATGATCCGGCCGAGGCCCAGCCGATTGCGGACGAAATCGAGGCCGTGAACCAAGAGCGCCGCGATGAGCAAGATCGTTTGGCCGAAGAAGCGATCGCTGCCGTCATCGAGAGCGGCCAGGCTGATCGCAACGTAATTATCATCGCCTCTGAGAACTGGCATCCGGGAATCATCGGGATTGTCGCCGGCAAGATTGCCGAGCGGTTCCGGCGTCCAACGTTTGTCGGTGCGATTGACCCGGTGACCGGCGTCGTGAAGGCCAGTGGGCGGTCCATTCGCGGTTTTGATCTTGCATCCACGATCCGCGAAAATCCGGAGCTGTTTCTCGGGGGCGGCGGCCACGCCATGGCGGCTGGCTGTTCCTTCGACGGGGCGCAGATCGAGGAACTGCGGCTGCAGCTGCACGCGTTCGCCGGGGCGCAGATCGACCCGGTTGACTTTATTCCGTCCGCCGACGTCGACTTCGAGGTGTCAGCCACCGAGGTGAGTGCCGATGCCACCGAATCGCTTTCCAAAATGGAACCCTACGGCAACGGAAACCGCCAGCCAACGTTCCTGGTTCGCGGCGTCGAGCTTCGGCAGCTCATGCCAATGCGCGACCCCAAGCACGCCAAGCTGACGATCGCCGCCGGCAACGGATCGGTAGGTGGCATACTGTTTGGCGCGGCGGACAAGCTAGCCGCCGTCGGCGCAGGTAAGAAGCTCGACCTACTGTTCCGGCCGGAGTTCAATATTTGGCAGAACCGTCGAGAATTTCGATGGAATGTCGTTGACTTCCAAGAAGCGACCTAGTCCGTAGAGCCGCCGACGACCGCATCGATTCGAACCTGCCTACCGGCTCGGTTGACGACCAGCCGAATTCGGTCGCCGATCTCCTGCTCCATCATTGTCCGAGCGAAGTCGAGTTGGCGGCGAATAGCCTTGCCTTCAATTTCCACCAACACGTCCCCAACCCGTAGGCCAGCCTTCTGACCGGGTGAGTTTTTCGAGACGGTCACGATCTCGGCCCCGCCCGCCAACGCGTTTCTACAGACAATCCCTAAAAACGGATGCCTAACGACGCTTTCGCCCGCGAGGAATGCATTCATCGCTCGACGCACCAGTTTAGGGCCGGTGATAAACGATATCTGAAGCGCACCCGGTCCGTAGGCTTGGAAGTTCTGGCTTAGGGCAGAGAAAGTTGCGGCTGGCGGCTGATCCGAAATGGACAAGCTGGAGACTAAGACGCCTCGGAACTCGGTTCCGCGAACGAAAAGCGAGTTCACCAGGGCACCTTCGGACTCCTCAAGCCGAACCTCGCAGAGCGGCACGAGCCGTAAGTTGTCGCCCAGGATGCCAAAACGGGAGTCGTCGACCATTTGAACGTTGCTGATCCCGCGGGGTCCGACCGCCTGAAGCTCAACCGACCCGCCATCCACCGGCGGAAGCAACGACGTCCACGAGCCCACCAACGCCGAACCGGCATCTAGGCAGATCAATCGCGTGACGCGATCTTCGCCCGCCACCTTCAAACGAATGATCGTGCCAGCGCGAATCCTTGCGTCCACTTCGCTGCCGACAAACGCCGAGCGGTGCGCGATGAACTTCCCTTTGTCGCTGATCAACGCGGCAACGCCAACGGTACGCCCGTTCTGAATCAGAGACACGAATGTCTCCGTTCCAGCTTTCGCTTGCGGGCTTGGCATTGCGGCGAAACCGGCAAACGTGGCCAGAAAACTAACCGCCGACGAGAATAGCATTGGTGTCCTTAGATTCAGTGGCTCGACCGCCGGTCCCGGTGGTTGGGTCCGGCCCGCGGTCGACCAAGATAATCGGCTCGCCGGCGTCCGTCGCTACTTCCGTGGGAGGTTTTGTCACCTTTGGGGTAGCCACGGGCTTGGGCCGTGCGACGACCGTGCGGGGTGCCTGCGTCTCGGCCGAGACGAACATTGCGTAGAGCATCTCGTTCGAGATCGCTTCGTCTTGCTTGGGGGCCTTACGCTCGGCGGTTCGCACCGGCGCCACGACAGGCTTCTCGGCCGTTTTCGATGCGACCAGGTTGGTTCGAATTGGCGGTGCCGGCACCACACTACGCTTGATTGGCTCGACCTTTGCCACCGGAGCCGGGTTGAGGTCCGATTTCAACACGACCTGAGGTTCGGCAGATGACATCCACCCTTTGGAGAGCGGCAAAATCATCAGCACGAGAATAAACGAGGCGGTCGGCATCCATGCCCAGCTCCAAATCGAAGAACGCTTTGCTTCCGGCTTAAGCCCTTGGCGAAGGACGGCCTCGCGCAACCGCTCATTCGACAGCTGGCTGACGGGAACTTCCTTCAGGCTCTGCATCGCACCGCAAACGGCGAGGTGCCGGTCAAGCTTGGCTTGGATCTTTGGGTCGGAAGCAGCACGAAGCTTCAGTTCGGCCAATTCTTCCGCGGATGCTTCGCCGTAGGCGGCGCGCATAATCAGGTCGTCAAGTCGGTTCAAATCGACACCTCTTCCAGAAGCGGAGCGATTCGGTCGCGAAGTGCACGGCGAGCTCGCAGCACGCGTAGCTTGGCGCCGCCAACGGTGCAACCTACGATGGCCGCGATGTCCGGGTATTCCCGTTCTTCAAGGTCTCTCAAAACGATCATGGTTCGGTGATGAAGCGGGAGCGCAGCCAGAGCCTTCCGAAGTGCTAGTTTACGCCGGTCGCCTTCTAAATTTTCGACCGGATCGTCATGGCTGCCCAAGGTCATCCAGTCCAGCGCGCCGGCAGCTTCCTGCTGCTCTAGCGCATTTCGGCGGTTGCTCATTCGAGCTTGATCGGTGCAAAGATTGGTCACGATGCGAAGTAGCCAGGTCGTAAATTTTGCTTCGTCACGGTACCTCGCCAAGTGCTGGTAAGCCCGAACAAACGCTTCTTGGACCATGTCTTCCGCGTCGTCCCGCTTGCCGGTCATCTGGTAGGCAAACCGGTACACGAGCGTTCTGTGCCGCTCGAAAAGCGCCTCGAACGCGGCGTACTCGCCATCCCGTGCCCGTTGAACAAGGACGGCGTCCGTTTCCGTCGTAAGTTTCGGACCTACCGCCACGTTCCACCCCATAAGCGTGCTGTCTAACACTTGTTCGCGTGCTCCTCTCAAAACCAAACCGTTCCCATTTCTAACGCGCCGGCTTCGGCTCCGTTACGCCGACGTACCTACTTCGGACCTAGCAAGGACTTCCAACATTAGCGTTACGGGGCCGTCGTTCACGAGTGCAATCTGCATGTCTGCCCCAAACTTTCCGGTGACAATCCGCTCGTTGCCTTTGCGCAATTCCGATAGGAACTCTTCATAAAGACGTTCCCCTTGGTCAAACGGTGCCGAAGCCGTGAAACTCGGCCGCCGACTGGTAATGCCGTCGCCGTAAAGCGTGAAGTTCGACACGACGAGAAGTCCCCGCGTTGGATCGGTTACGCTCTCGAGCGCGAGGTTCATCTTCCCCGCTTCATCGTTGAAGATGCGGAGCCCAAGAACTTTCCGGGCAAGCTTCTTCGCTTCCTCAGACGTGTCATTTCGATGCACCCCAAGCAGAACCACGAGCCCGATGCCGATCTCTCCACCGGCCTCCCCGTCGATCACGATTGACGCGTGGGCGACCCGTTGAACCAGGGCGCGCAACCTAGGCCCCTAGCAGGCGGCTTAGGCGCACGATAGAAATCACGTCGGAAATCTGGGAGATCTTCATAAACAACCGGTTCAACTCATCCAGATCATGCACCATCACAGCGCCCGAGATGACGGCTTGTTGGTTGCTCGACGTACTAATCTTGAGGTCGCGAATGCCGACGTCCATCTCCGCAAACACACCGGTGACGTCCGCCGTTAGGCCGTTCCGATCGACGCAAACGACTTGAATCGGCACCGGGTATCGATCCTCGGAAGACGCCCAAACGTATTCGTTCAGCCGACCTGGGTCAGTTTGCCGGAACGCCATTTCATTTTTGCAGCCCACGCGGTGCAACACGAACCCGCGGCCGCGTGTCGTGTAGGCGACCACGTCGTCGCCTGGAACCGGCGCGCAACAACGACCGCGATTGATGGCAACGCCCGCCGCATTGGTGATTTTGCCCATCACCTTCGTGATGGGGATGACTGGGAGCTTTCGAACCGGGCCGGTTTCGCCCAAAAGAATCTGCAGTTTTCGGACGACGTTGGCTGCGCCAACCAAACCTTCACCTACCCGCGCCAGTAGATCTTCCCCGTTTTTACAGCTGTGGAATTGCGGCGCGACCGCGTTCAGCTTTTCTTCGCCCAGGTATCGGCGAGGGTCAAGCCCAAGCGACTTCAGCTCGCGGTCGATGGAGCTCTTGCCGTCAGAAACCCGCTCGGACCGATTCTTGTTTCGGAAGTAGGCCTTGATCCTGCTTCGCGCACTGGATGTGACGGCGATCTTTACCCAGTCCATACTGGGTTGCTGACCCTTCTTCGTGATGAGTTCCACCACGTCGCCACTTTGCAGTACCGTGCTGATCTTCACGTTAAGGCCGTTTACGCGCGCACCGATCAGCGTATTGCCGAGCTGAGTATGCAATCGGTACGCCATGTCAATTGGCGTCGCCCCGATGGGCAGCTCAATGGGTTCGCCTTTGGGCGTAAAGATGAAAATTTGGTTCTGAAAGAGGCCGGCCTTGAGGCTGGCCCAGAACCCGAGAGCAGGCTTATTCGGGTCGGACCAAACGTCAATTTCTTGCCGAAGAGCCTCAAACTGTTCTTGCTCGCGGTGATCCAACTTGCCCTCTTTGTAGGACCAGTGGGCAGCAAAACCGAACTCAGCGGTGCGGTGCATCTCCTCCGACCGGATCTGGATTTCGATGATATTGTTGTTGTCCGCATACGCCTTCACGTGGTACGACATGTAGCCGTTCTTCTTTGGCTTAGCGATGTAGTCGAACGAGAGCGATGGAATCGTGTTGAAAAGTGAGCTCACAACCCCGACCGCGAGATAACAGGACGGCTTGTCTCGCATGATGATACGGATCGCCGACAGGTCGTGGATGTCACCAAAATCGACCTTCTGATCTTTCATTTTTTTGAAGATCGAGTACAGATGTTTCGGGCGGCCGGTGACTTTAACGTACGGGACATTTTCGGCGTCGAGCTCCGCAATGATTTTGCCGACATAGCGCGCAAGCTCCTCTTCTCGCTTCACGCGGGTCGCGCCGATCATTTGGCTCAGTTCGGCGAACTCGCGCCGGTGGAGGACCTTGAACGACTCGTCCTCCAGTTGCCATTTAATTTGCCAGATTCCGAGGCGAGCGGCAATAGGCGCGTAAACGTCCAGCGTCTCGGAGGCGATTCGATGACGTCGCTCTTCGGCCGCGTCCGGACTCTTGTCCTTCTCCGTGGCATCGAGCGTGCGCATGTTATGCAGGCGGTCGGCGAGTTTGATAAACATGACCCGGAGGTCCTTCGCCATCGCCAGCAAGAGGCGACGCATGCTTTCTGCGGTCCTTGAGAGCCGCGCGATGCGCTCCTCGTCCGGCGTCATGCCCTCCTTCAGATTGGTTTTGAGCTTCGTGACGCCGTCCACCAGCATGAGAACCGGCTCGCCAAACTCCCGGCGAATATCGTCTTCACTGATCTGCCGGCAGTCTTCCAAAACGTCATGCAAAAGGCCTGCAATCAGCGTCTCGTCATCCATCCCGATTTGGGCGAGGATCTTGGTTACTTCAACCGGATGGACGATATAGGGCTCGCCAGAGAGACGCTTCTGATCTTTGTGGGCGGTGTCAGCAAATACATAAGCCTTTGTGATTGCCGCTAAGTCGGAATCTGGGCGGGACCTTTTCACCTCTGCCAAAAGTCCGGGCAGGAGGTGTGGGTTCGGCGTTTCAATGCGGGGTTCGGAGTCTGAAAACATGGCCAGACCAAGGAACGCACCCCGCCACGTTGCGGTGTATGTTTACGGTTACTTAATATACGACGGAATTTTGACGATTTATAAGAATATTGTGAACCTCGGCGGCTTGTTCTGCCGTGTCCACCGAAAGTGGGGTCGGCCGTCCTTCTCGCATCGCGATTCCTACGCCGTTCTCCAAAAATCGAAGCTGCTCAAGGCTTTCCGCGATCTCAAGCGGCGACTGCGGCCAAGTTGGGAACCGCTGCAAAACTCCTCGGCGAAACGCATAGATGCCTAGGTGCTTTTTGACCGGCGACACGCGCGCGTTCCGTTCGAACGGAATTGCGTGGCGGCTGAAGTACAGCGCGTTCCCCTGCAGATCAGTCACGACCTTGACCGTGCTCGGCGCATCGATTTCGTCCGGGCTCGCGACGACGAAGAGGCTAGACATTTCCGCGGTCGGATCATCTCGGAGAACATCCGCGCACAGTCGGACGTTCTCCGGCGGAATCAACGGTTCGTCGCCTTGTAGGTTCACGTAGATGTCCGCGACTACTTTCTCTGCAACCTCGGCGAGTCGATCCGTACCGCTTGGGTGGGTTGCCAGCGTGAGCGTTGCTTCCGCACCGAAGGATCGGCACGCCTCAATGATCTCGTCGTCTGGCGTGGCCACAACGACCCGGTCAGAAACCCCGGAGGCCACCGCCGCCTCGTAGACCCACTGCACCATCGGCTTCCCCGCGAGCTGAAGGAGCGGCTTTCCCGGCAATCTTGAGCTTCCCATCCGCGCAGGAATGACCACGCAGACTTCCGTCACGGCTCACGCCCAGTTCGCGGACGGAACGCCTCGACCATCGACGCGACGCCCTCCCGAACCTTAGCCGGATTCGCGCCGATCGCGTCCATCAGCTCAATTTGCCCGAGCGCAGCGGTGAGGTGGATGTCGCCGTCATTGACGACGAGCAGCATCAACCGCTGTCCGGCCTGCTCGAAGAATCGTGCCTTCACGCGACCATCCTCAACCGTAATCGGCTGAAGCGTGGTGAACGCGTCGTCGTAAGCCTTAAGAAACTGTTCGGCGGTCGCCGCATCCGCCCGGTCGGTTTGCGAAACGGCTAGCAGAACGCGGTCGTTGTGCAAGACAACGCCGAAGCCGAGGCGCGAGGTCTCCCAACCCCTTCCCACATAGTTCTTCTGCAGCGGCAAAGGCAGCTCGTTGAACTCAAAAGCCGACTTTGGCATCGGAAAAACGGCCATCGCCTGATCGTAGGGCTCGCCTAGACGGAAGCTCGCCCCAGAATGAAAAAGCCGCAACTCCGATTCTTCTAAGCGTGGTGGCAAACCTATCGCCACTTGCGCGCTCGCTGCCTCTGGCGCTTCCGGAACGAGTTCCGGAGCCAACTTCCCTTCGGGCGCCTGGCACCCCAGCAATCCCACCGCAACCAGAACTGGCCAAAAGCGTCGCATCACAGGGTTCTACGTCACGGGATCACGTGCACGACGCGGTATCGCTGACTTCCAGCGGGTGCCATAACCTCTAATTCAGCCCCGGCAAGTTTTCCGATGAGGGCCTCGCCAAGCGGCGAGCTGACGCTGATCAGACCGTTGGCCGGGTCGGCTTCAAATGAGTCCGCGAGGGTCACGTCGAATTTATCGTCAAATTCCAGGTCAAGCAGCGTGACCTTGCTCCCCAACTGGGCCGACTCGTCCGAAGCTTCCAGCCGCTCGACGATCTTAGCCATTTGGACGACACGCTCAAGATCGTTAATCTGACCTTCCAGTCGCTGCTGATTGAGCTTGGCCTCGTGGTAGGCCGCATTCTCCCGAAGGTCGCCGTGACTCTTGGCCTCACGAATGGATTCTGCGATCTGCATGCGCACGGGACCCTTCAGCTCTTCTAATTGAAGCTTAAGCTTTTCAAGTCCCTCACGTGTGACATGGGTTTCCTTGGCCATGGGACGCATATTGTAGCATCAGATTGGAAATGCGCCCCCAACCTTCGCCTCCGGCTCGAGTGAGCGTGATCATCGTGAGTTATAACACGCGGGAGCAGCTTCGCAAGTGCCTCGGATGCATCGAGCCACACCACGAAGTCATCGTCGTGGACAACGCTTCAGCCGACGGCTCCGTCGAGATGGTAACGGAGGAGTTTCCGCACGTGAACCTCATCGCATCGCCAACAAACCTTGGGTTTGGCGGGGGAAACAATCTTGGTTTGAAGGCCGCAACCGGCAAGATCGCCTTGTTCTTGAACAGCGATGCCTATGCTTTTCCCGGCGCTATTGATTTGCTTGCCGAGACGATGGAAGATTCGGCCGTGGTCGGCGCAGGGGGAAAGCTACTGAACGTAGACGGAAGCTTACAGAACAGCACGGCGCAGAAACTCACGCTTTGGCACGTTTTTGGGGAGCAATTCTTTATCAACACTGGATACTGGACTACCCCTTCTTTAGCGGCAACAAGTGCGGTGAAGGAAACCCCGCAGGTCATGGGAGCTTGCTTCATGGTAAAGCGGTTACCTACGGGCGACTTTTTGGATTTCGACGAACGGTATTTCCTTTACTGTGAAGACACGGACTACGCCAAACGGTTGAGTACCGCCGGTCGAATCCTGTATGTGCCCAGCGCACAGTTTACTCACGAACTTGGGGCAAGTAGCCGACGTAGTCCCTGGCTAGGGGTTATTCGCTATAATGCTGGGAAAGAACTCTACTTCCGCCTACACCACGGCTGGGTATGGGAGTTCTTCTGCCTACTTATAAATAGACTTGGCGCACTTCTTCGGCTAACGATCTGGGCTATTATTGGGCTAGTACAGCCTGCTAAGCGCGGAAAGGTCGGACTGTTTTGGCGAGTTCTTACGGCGCCGCGCGGATTTGCGAGGCCGTCGCCGACTCCGAATCAGACGCCAGGTAGGCCGGAATAACTTCCGAAGCCGGCCCCTCCATTCGCATCACACCCCGTTCGAGCCACAGGCAACGATCGGCAAACATGCGAATTGTCTCGAGGTTGTGGCTGACAAGCAGAATCGCTCCACCGGCGGCCCGGATTTCGGCAACCTTGGCGAGACATTTCTGCTCGAACAGATAGTCCCCAACGCTGAGTACCTCGTCTACCAATAAAACATTAGCGTCGACGTGCACCGCGATGGAAAAGCCTAAGCGGGCCGTCATTCCGCTAGAATACGTTCGAACGGGCGCATAGATGTGGTCACCTAGCTCACTAAACTCGATGATTTGCTGCGTTCTCTCGGCCACTTGTTTACGCGTTAAGCCGAGAACTACCGCGTTAAACTGGATGTTCTCGATGCCGGAGAGATCCGGGTGAAAGCCCGCTCCTAATTCGAGCAGTGGGGCAAGCCTTCCTTGAATGGAGACCGTTCCACTGGTCGGACGATAAATCTTCGCGAGCAGCGAAAGCAACGTGCTCTTCCCCGCTCCGTTCTTGCCGATCACGGCTACACACTCTCCGGGCGAAACCGAGAAGCTAATTCCCCTTAACACCTTAACCTCGAAAACGCTCCGCTTCTTCCACCACATCAGGAGGGTCTTCAGCGAGCCAATTGACGCGTCCTTGATCCGAAACTCCTTATAGAGTTCTCTAACTTCAATCGCCGCCTCACTCATGGTCGCTCCACAAACCGCCACTTCATCCGGTTGAAGAGATGGTATCCGCCAAATAGCGTGGCGAAACCCAGGAAAAGGGTCCAGATCAGATACTTAGGATCGAGCATGATCGGCACCTGCTTCACACCATTAACCGGTATGCCTTGCGGGGCCAGAAGAATTTGTCGGTATGCGGTAGAGAGCACCGCAATCGGGTTAAGGTTATAGATATTGTAGATAAGGCCGCCGCTCTTAATGTTGATTCGACTGTACGCAACCTGTTCACTCATATACGTTATAGGCGACAAGAAGAATAGCAGGTACAGCGCCACGCTGGTGAGATACTTCACATCCTCGTAAAATGTATTCAGCGCCGCAACAAAAAGCCCGATGCCGGTGCTGAGGATGAAACTGATAAAGAAGAGGACCGGCAGAAGAACCGTTGTGGGCTGAAAAGGAGACTCACCTCGGTTGATCAACCAAACCACAAGCAGGTAGACAAAGAAAACTACAAACCCAAACAATAGGTGAACGAAGTTTCCCAGAATGACCGCCAGTGGCAGTATCTCGCGCGGGAAGTAGATCTTCTTTACCAGCGGCATATACTGCAAGACCGACTGGGAGGAGTCCATGATGCTCTGTTGAAAGAACAAGTAGGGCAGGTAGGCCGCCAAGATATAGGCGCTAAAGCTCCGCATTCCGTTGTCTTGGAGGTAACCAAAGACAAAGGTCAACACCGCCATGGTCGTCAGCGGAATAATGAAAGACCACAGGAACCCTAGCGCGGAATTCTTATAGCGAACCCGAAGCTCTCGCTCTACCATCGTGAGCAAAAGCTCCCGAAAACGCCACAATTCTTTTAGTTCATCTAGCATGCGACGAACTAAACCTGCTGCTCATGAGAATTCTGGCTACCGAGCGAGGCTCGATGGGCGGCAAAATTGTACAGCTCGCCAGTTTCCATAAAATAAACTCGCTCCGCAATGTTAAGCGAATGGTCAGCGATTCGCTCGACATGATGAATCGCTAAAAGGAGCCAACCATCGGCGACGACATTCCGAGAATCTTTACGCATGTCGTCAAATAGCTGCGTGCGAAGCTCGCGGTACATCGCATCCACGTCGTCCTCAAGCGCAACGACTTTCCGCACCATTGCTAGGTCTCGTGTGATGTACGCCTGCAACGCTTCGCGAAGCATTTCGCGCGCAACGTTCGCCATACGCGGCACGTCGACCACCGTCGAATTGCCGAACTCCTTTTCAATCTTCAATCCGATCTTCGCGACGTCGACGGCGAGGTCACCGATGCGCTCGATGTCGGTGATCATTTTCATTGCCGTACCGATCGTGCGAAGGTCCCGTGCCATCGGCTGCTGCAACGCGAGTAGGCGCAGACAACGCGCCTCGATCTGAAGGTCGCGTTGGTCGATGTCGTCATCGCGCCGCAAAACCTCCATCGCCAATTCGCCGTCGCTTCGCGCCAGCGAGTCTACGGCAAGCAGCACCATCTGCTCGGCGCGCGTCCCCATATCCAGGAGATCGTGTTCAAGTTCACGCATCTCCTCCGCATAGGCGACTCTGGCCGGGCCGGAATGTTGCATTTTAAGACCGTCGGCGGCAAGAATTAGTCCACCGGGAAGAAACAATAATACCGCCGCGTACCATCTTGCGTTTCAGGCGGGTCCTGTTGGCGGCATTCCGGGCGGGCGTGAGCGCAACGAGTTTCAAATCGGCACCCAGCAAAACGGGTTCGCGGGTCGGGAATCTCCCCGGGAGTCGCCGCCGGAAGCGTCATAAGTTTCTCAATGCTCGGCGCGGAATCCAAAAGCGCTTTTGTATAGGGATGGCGCGGATTCTGGAAGATATCTTCGGTCTTACCTTCCTCAACGATGCGGCCGAGGTACATTACGGCGACTCGGTCGGCAAGAAATCGAACCGTAGTCAGGTCGTGCGAAATGTACAAGAACGCGCAGCCCTCGTTCTTTTGCACATCTTTCAGCAGGTTCAGAATCTGCGCGCGGATGCTGAGGTCCAACGCAGCGGTCGGCTCGTCACAGATCACCAGCGGAGGCCGACAAGCCAACGCCCGACCGATGGCAACGCGCTGCCTCTGGCCTCCCGAGAGCTGATGCGGATAACGATCCACAAATCGATCATCCAAACCAACCGATCGGAACAACTCATTCACGTCGCGCGTTTTCCCGACGAGCTTCAACGGTTCCAGCGCCGAATCCCCGACTTTCCATCGCGGATTCAAGCTGGCGTACGGATCTTGCCAAACCATTCCAACCTTCTCGGCGGCCCGGCGATCCACGCCGTGAACTTCCGATCCGGCCAACAAAATGCTTCCCTTCGAGAGCGACTGTAAACCCAGTACCGCCCGCGCAAGTGTTGTCTTCCCGCAGCCGGATTCACCCACGACCGCGACGGTCTCGCCCGGGTTCACCGTAAGGGAAACTCCGTCAAGAGCACGGACCGTTCCGCCGGAAACGCCAAACTCAACCGCAACGTCGCGGATCTCCAGTAACGGCGCGCTCAATCTACGTTCTCCGTCAGCCCTTTGCTCCAAAACATCTTGTGGTTTAGCTTCATCAAAAAGTCCGCTTCGTGCACGGTGATCAAGTTTGTCACGCGCGTCGACTGCGTGACACGCACCTCGTCCCCCGCGAGGATGTGGAGGCGGGTTTGCGAATCAACGGACAGCACCGCGTCGCCGTCACTCATGATCTTCAAACGAATCTCGCTCTCGGGGCGCAAAATCAGCGGGCGCGCCGAAAGGGTGTGCGGGGCGATCGCGGTGAGCATGATGGCGGACACGTTCGGGTCCATGATCGGACCACCTGCCGAAAGATTGTAAGCCGTCGAACCCGTCGGTGTCGAAACAAGAACGCCGTCGGCGGGATAGCTGGTCACTCGGTGGCCGTCTACCCAAACCCGAAACGTCATCATTCGGGCGGTGACGGCGCGCTGCAGCACGACTTCGTTCAGGGCGTGCAGTTTCGTCACCGGATTTCCGCCGCGCAGCAGCTCAGCGGCCACCATGCCACGGGCATCCAGATGGGCTTCGCCCTTAAAGAACCGATCCAGCGCGGGCCGAATATCTTGCGGATTACACTGGGTTACGAACCCAAATCGGCCAAAGTAGACACCAAGGATCGGTGTGCCGCGTTCCGAACACAAATGCGCCGCACGAATCAGCGTTCCGTCGCCGCCAAAAGCAACCACGACATCGCAGGCAGAAAACTCTTCTGGGCCAACTCGAAGGCCGTTTAGCTCCCGAGACGTTTCAGACTCAAATCCAACCGTATGGCCACCGGCCGTCAGCCAGCTTGCGGCATCCGCAACGGCGGCGATGGCGTCCTTCCGGTGGATGTTCGCGATGAGGTGAACGCGCAATTATCCGCCCGACCTTAACCGGGAAAGATTCTTCTTCATCGGAATGTCGCTCGGAATAATCTTCAGGCCCTGCTCCAGAGTCTGAATCGCCCGACTGGTTTGGTTCATTTTTTCAAGCGTCACGGCAAGATTGTTATAGGCCGGAGCAAAAGTGCTTCGCGCTTCCAAACTGGTTCTAAAGGCGGCTTCGGCCGCCGGGAACTTCCTCTGACGCAAGTGGTACAACCCGATCCCGTTAAAAGCCTCGGCACTCTTTGGGTTGCCTTTTGCGACCGCCGAGTAGTGTGAGAACGCGCCTTCGACATCCCCCGTTTCCCAAAGGGCCGTCGCTAGGTCCAGCCGCACCGGCCATTGGGTTGGGTCGACACGAACCACGGACTTCCAGGCTTCAATGGCTCGAGGTAGATTCCCCGCCTTTGCGCTGGCCGCGCCAAGGCTCGCCATAGCCGCAGTGGAACCTGGGTTGAGACCTACCAGTCGCTCGAAGGTAGTCACGGCGGCGACCATGTTTCCGGTTTCATACTGAAGCAGGCCAAGGTTATTGAGCGTATCGATGTCGTCGTCTTTTGCCTGCAAGGCGCGCTCATAGGCCTGAATCGCCCCCGTTGCATCGCTCGCATCCGCTCGAAGAACGCCCAGGTTGAACCAGAACACCAGGCTGTCGCCCGCAAGTTCACGGCGAGACTCGAGCACCTGCCGCGCATCCTTTGCGCGGTCAAGTCGGATGAAGCACTCTGAGAGCGACAGTGCCGCCGCAAGATCGCTCGGCTGAATTTCGCAGACGCGCGTGAAATACAAAACAGCGTCGCCGTACCGAAGGGTGCCTAAGAGGGAGAGCCCCGCGTTTCGGGCAAATGCTACATTGTCCGGCCGGAGATCGCTCGCGCGGGCGAACGCGTTCCCTGCCCCGATCAGGTCCTTGGCGCCTTCGAGACTAACGCCTAAATTGTTTTGCACGAAGGCGTCGTTGGCCGAGATCTTGGCCGCCTCGCGGAATCGCTCCACCGCACGCCCGTACTGCTTCTTCCGAAGAAAAATCGTGCCGGAATTGTAAAGCGGTTCAAAAAGGTCTGGCGAAATCAGGCGGATCTGATCGAAAATCGCCAGCGCGCGGTCGTCCTGTTGCGTCAGCAGGTAGGCGTTGCCGAGATTATTTAAGATCTCGACATCGCGCGGGGTGTGTCGGTTGGCAAACTCAAGGAATGAGATCGCCTTGGCTGCCTGACCGGCACGGAGGTAAAGAAAGCCAAGCCACGACTGAATGTCGGAACTGCGTTGATTCTGAGCGTGGAGCTTTTCGAAGGCAGCCGTAGCACCTGGCAGGTCGCCGTCCTTGTAGAGGTTTGTGGCCTCGGTGACGCGCTGCTTGAAGGTCTTCTCTTCGTCGACCTGGCCAAACGAAGCCGTAGCCAGCGCGGCCAAAATCCCCAAAACGACCACCGGTCTCATCTTTCCGCCATACATTTTGCGATGGAATCTTCAAAAGTCTCGCGAAGCTCTTCGATGGACCATGCGATTTCTTGGCCAAGCCGCAACTCCCCAGTTTCCACGAGTTCGCCGAGGACTTGCGCGTTCAGACCATAGGCGGCGGCCAGTTGAATGACGTGATCCGGATCGACCGCCCCCACGATGACGCGGCCGGGAAACTCGCCAAACAGATCGCTTGCCGTTGGCGCGATGTCGAGCTGAAGTCCGAACCCGCTTTGTAGGCAGACCTCTGCAACCGCCACCAAAAGGCCGCCTTCGCTACAATCGTGGGCAGACTCCAGCCGCTCGGTGCTGAGGAATCGGTGCAAGTCGCGTTCTTTTTCGGGCGAACCAGGCTCGGGATAGCCGGTCTCCAGACCGTAGACGTCGGCCAAAATGGCACTCGCGCCGAGGCCGTGGTGGGCCGTTCGCTCGCGTTCCGTCTCGACCAGCACGAGCGTACAGGGGACTGCAGGTGCACTCGGACGGGCGAGCGTCGGGTCGTCCAAGATGCCAAGCATGCCAATGAGCGGCGTCGGCAGTACCTCGCCTAGGTCGCTCTGGTTGTAGAACGATACGTTTCCGCTGATCACGGGGGTCTGAAGCACCTCGGCGGCGTCGGCGATTCCCTTTACGGCTCGCTCGAACTGCCAATAAACGTGGAGCTCCTGTGGGCTGCCGAAGTTCAGGCCGTCGGTGGCGGCAACGGGTCTCCCACCGGCGCAAGCGACGTTTCGAGCCGCCTCGAGAACCGCCAGAACTCCGCCTCGGTACGGGTGGAGGTAGGTCGCTCGGGCATTGCCATCCAAAGAGAGCGCAATGGCTTTTGACGTTCCGCGCGGGCTGAGGACGGCGGCATCGCCGCGACCAAACGCCACGTTCGTCTGCGTTTGCACCTGCTGATCGAACTGCTGGTAAACCCAGCGCTTGCTCGCGATATCGGGCGTGGCCAACAGTTGCAGCAGCGACTCACGCACCGGCTTCGGCTCTAACTTAGATGGGTCGAACTCGGCCGCTTCGCTAAAGTAGCTTGGCTCGGCCAGCGGCAAGGAGTAGGTTGGGCAGCGATCCGCCAAGAGATGCGGATCGACGTCGGCAACAACCTCTTCCCAACGGGTCACCCGAACTCGCCCATCGTCGGTGAGGTGGCCGATAACCACCGCAGGAAGCCCGTAACGATGGAAAACTTCGATGACTTCGGCCTCGCGACCGGCATGCGCCACGGCGAGCATGCGCTCCTGGCTCTCGCTTAGCATCAATTCGTAGCCAGTCATGTCGGACTCGCGCATCGGAACGAGGTCCAGATTGACCGACATCCCGACGTCGCCTTTCGCCGCCATCTCGATCGTGCTACAAGTGAGCCCGGCCGCCCCCATGTCTTGAATCGCCACAACTGCACCGGTCTGGAGAGCCTCCAGCGTCGCCTCGATAAGCAGCTTTTCGGCAAAAGGGTCACCGATCTGGACGTTCGGCCGCTTGTCCTCGTTGTCCTCGCCCAGGGTGTCGCTGGCGAATGTCGCGCCGTGGATGCCGTCCTTTCCGGTTCGAGAACCTAGGTAAATCACCGGGTTGCCAACCCCAGAAGCCGCCGCCGTCGTCAGGCCATCAAGCGGCAAGATGCCAACATTCATCGCGTTGACCAGCGGGTTTCCGCTGTACCGCGGATGGAAATGGATTTCCCCGGCCACCGTGGGAACACCAACGCAGTTACCGTAGCCCGCGATTCCGGCTACAACGTGCTCGAAGAGATATCGATTTCGAGCGACAATGTTCGGCGGTGCGCTTCCCTCGGTGATCGGACCAAACCGCAAGGCATTCAAATTCGCAATCGGCCGCGCGCCCATCGTGAGGATGTCGCGGATGATGCCGCCAACGCCGGTTGCCGCGCCTTGATATGGCTCCACGGCCGACGGGTGGTTGTGGCTCTCGACTTTCATCGTAATGCCCATGCCGTCGCCGAGGTCGACAACTCCGGCGTTTTCCAGCCCGGCACCTTCCATCGCCTCGCGGTATTTCGAAAAATAGGCCAGCACCGGCCGCGAGTACTTATAGCCGCAGTGCTCGCTCCACATCACGGCGAACATGCCCAACTCCGTGTAGCTTGGCTCGCGGCCGGTAAGTTCCAGGATTAAGGCGTACTCAGCGTCGTTCAAGCCCATCGATGTGTAGACTTCGCGAGTGATGGGGATCATGGTAAGAAGTATAACCGTCCGACTGCTTGTCCTCTGCCTGGGGTTGCTGGTTGTAGGCTGCGGCGGGGGTGGCCTACCGATCGGGACCTACGTTGGAAAACGAGAATTTGCGTCGAAGCCAGGCGATGACGTATCCGTCCTCGGGACGATGGCAAGGGTCAAACTGACGATTCGAGCCGGCGGAACCTTTCTGCTCACCGACGGCGGCGTCCCTATGGAAGGTCGCGTTCGAACCTCTGGTGATCAAACAATTCTCCGCGTGGAAAGCCTCATCGGGCGACCCATCCCGGACGGAGAGAACCGCGACATCCCGGTAAGCCACACCACCGAGAAGCTGGAACTCACCTTTCCGGACGGAAAAGTCGTTCTAACAGCGCAACCCGAACCCGGTTAGAATGTAGCCGGTGAACGAAGAACCAACGAAGCCATCTACGGATACCGCCCCGAAGGCTCGTGCCAAGAAGCCGACCAGCCGCCTGGCAAGAACCTTGCGGTCGTTGCTGATGATTAGCGGCCTCGGCGTGGTTCTCGCCGTTACGAACGCGATCACGGCGCAGAACGATGTTCGGATGGCCACGGGAGCCGTGGGCGACGCCCAGAAGCGGTTCTTCATTGAAGGGGCCGACCGGC